>CAISRB010000011.1 GCA_903887775.1 uncultured Bacteroidales bacterium | reverse complement strand
TTCAAGTGGTCAAACGACGTATTAACAAATATCGAAGTTATTGACAAAAAAGAAAAAAGTAGCAAAAAAGAAAAAAGTCAACAAACAACAAAAGAGTTTAATAGTTATTGAAAAAAGTCAACCTATTTCAGTCAACAACAATAGTCAAACCATGAACTCTAGTTTCTTAACCCTAAATTGGATGGACCTTCTCAAAGGTCTTCTCGTTGCCGTCATTGGCGCAATCCTCACAGCAGTTTACCAGGCCCTTCAGGCCGGAACTTTGACTTTCACCTGGGCATTCTTCCAACCCATCCTTTTAACCGGATTGGCCGCAGGGATTGCCTATCTGATCAAGAATTTCCTTACCAATAGCCAGGGCTTTCCATTAAAAACCGAAAAATGACCATTTCCGAAAAAGGCCTTGCCCTCATCGAGCATTATGAAGGTCTTCGTTCACAGGCCTATCGTTGTCCTGCCGGTGTTTGGACGATCGGGATCGGCACAACCATCTATCCCGACGGAACTCCTGTTAAAGAAGGTGACAGGATCTCCTATAAGCAAGCCAGAGACTACCTGATGCACGATCTCCGCAAAATCGAATACCAGCTCAGCGAAATGCTAACAATCCGCCTCATGCCATATCAGTTCGATGCCCTGGTATCCTTTGCTTATAATGTAGGCTGTAACGCCCTCCGGAAATCCTCCCTGCTCAGGTATGTCAACGCCCGGGACACCAACACCTCCATTGAATATGCCTTCCTGATGTACACAAAATGCCCGGGAATTCCCGGCATCGATGATGATCACGACGGCCAGATCGACGAACCCGGCGAAAAGCAAGATTCATCAGGCATCACCAAAAGACGCAAGTCCGAAGCCTGGTTATACATCCACAACGAACTGAAATACTTCTGATCGTGGCCAATCCAGTCGTTTCATTCAATAATTCCGGAATAATAAACCGCCCCCTTCTATGGATATCCATCATCCTGGCTCTCCTGCTCATTGGAGCCGTGGTACTGGAGAGAGTATTGCACGACGCATCCCGAAACAAGATACTTCGTGATCAGGCCGCATTGATCTCAGCATTCAAAAACGCCCCGGTTCACATAGATACGATCCACGATACCGTTCACGAGCCCGGCCAATTCATCATCAAACCCATTCCAGTTAAAACAATCATCCACGACACTATCCTGGTCCCTTACAGAGAATGTTGGTACGATTCCACATTCAGCCAAACCGGCATCCGCTTCCGCTGGAAAGCCAAAGGCGACATTCAATCCATCATATTCTCCGATTTTACCTGGCCCAAAGACCTCATCACCATCACCCGGCAGGTAGATACCTGCATCACCAAACCCATCCCCAAACAACCCCTTTTCCGCATCGGCCCCTACGTCGGCGTATCCCTCAACTCCTTCCAAAGATTTCCCGGCCTCGAAGCCGGCGCCCAGCTTGTCATCAAGGATCAACTCACAATATCTGCTGGAGGCTGTTACTTCAATGGCTTTTACGGCAGCCTTAGATTAGGCTGGCTCCTCAAATAATCAGGGTTTTGTAATATTGATTTATCTTGTAACTTTACCCGGTTATATTGCTGCTTGTGTATTTTTTTTACTTGGAAGAGAAAGATGAGTATGTTTTTATAGCCAACTGTTAATAGCAATAATGAATGCCGACATGAATGACCTGGAATTTTATCTTAATTGGTATAACAAGGAAGAAGAAAGAAGAACTTCCATTGAAAATTCACTGAACATTCCTATTGGAATATTAACCGCGATTTTTATTTTACAATTCTTTTTAATCAAAGAATTTGATTACAAGGATTCATCCAATGTCGCAAAATATTTTCTCATCTCTTTTATCGCTATTTCCTTTATTTCCAACTTAATTACTACATTTTATTTATTAAAATCATATCATAATATATATAAAGGCTTTGAATACAAAGGTCTTCCTTATCCATCAAAATTGTTAAACTATAAACAAGAATTAATAAAATATTATAAAGATCATGCAGCTAACTTTCCAGGGATTAATGGTGAACAGGAATTTGAAAAGTATTTACTCAATAAGTATGTAACCTATATTGATCAGAATGCTTATAATAATGACTGCAAATCAAAATCACTGCATTCCTCTAGAAGATACATATTTATTTCAATATTCTCAATTCTGCTTGCTTTTGCGCCTTTCATGCATAATTTCTTCAAGCATACTGAAAAAACTGATAATGTTCAACAAAAAGATTTTAATTCTCTTAATAACCGTATTTTAAAACTAGAAGATTATGTTAAACGAGCAAAATCCTCCTTTCCCGCCACCGCCCCCCCCACCGCCGGACAGACTTATCAAGGAAGGAAATAATCCTATGCCTCCACCACCGCCACCGTCACCACCGCCGCCACCAAAACCAAATCCATAATTTGCTATAAGTAAAAGTATTGGTTCTGTTAACAAGTTAGGGCACATTGAATTATGAAATGGATGGTCATAATATTAATCTGTTCTTTATTGATTGCTTGTCATTCTGAACATTCTATAAAATTAGGCTCATATAAATCCGTAAAATATAGCCAAATTGAATTGGGACTTTTACTTGTTTTTAAAGGAATCAGAGGTGCTTATATTGGTTCGGAAATAAACTTACGAATTGATTCTTCTTTCCAGTATTCAACTTGTGGGAATATATTGAATGGAACCTGGTTTATAAAAAACGATTCATTAATTTTAAAGGTCAATTCTAATCGTTATAGAATAGATAGTCTGAATATTAAAGGATTTAATGGTTTTTTCCCATCAGTTCCTAAGAAACCTATTAAATTTAAAATTGAAAATAACTATTTGATTAGCATTCATATATCAGAGAAAGGTAAAAAGACTATTGAGAAATTAAAATTCAGCATGCCTTAAAATACTGCTAAATCGCAACAATGCCAGGCAAAGTTGCTTATCAAAGGCTAAACTTTTGCTGCGTTTAGAGGCAACTTGTCAGTAGCAATTTAACAAAGTTAAAAAGTGGGCAATCATGTAGTACTTGCTTGAAAATTAATACTTTAATGCTCTACAATGAAGAAAATCTTTGACAGGGAAAAGATATTGCAATTCGTAAATAAGCAAGAATGGCCGAATCTGATTGAAGTGTTTAAAGACAATGACACTTACGATTCAATATGCTCTGATACAGTATTAATGCCTATAATTGATCAATATTTTTTGACCGAATTATTAAGCAGTTCCAATTTAAATAATGATCCGGCTTACAAACATTATTTGGAACAGTTTTCCATATTGCATAGCAATCGAAAATTCAAATTCAACCTTAAAGAAGACGACTACAAAAAGTTAATTGTAAAAATAGTTGAAGTCGAAAAATCTCTTGATTATGCCTATAAGTATGCAGTATTATTTCCGGAAGAGCTGATTTGCAAACAAATAATCCAGCAATATAATGAGCTACTATCTCAATATGTTGAACATTCTCAAGAAGGAGAAATTCAAGTAACTGAAAACAAAAATGTAAGGAAAATTGATGCACGAATCGGGCTCTTTAAATCCAGGCAGGAGTATCAGTTCTATCGATCAACTATTGAGGTATTCCCAAATTTTCTTGTAATTCCAAATGTTGCACTTTCAGCAATAATAAATTTTGCTCTAGTCAAAGACGATTTAAAAAAAGAGGAGAAAAGCTATTTCTTTAAAGCGCTTATAGATTGTGCTGTCATTGATACTGAGGACAACTTTAAACCAATTCGATTAATTGAACTTGATAGCATTTACCATGATAATGAGGATCAACTTCTAAGGGATCAAATGAAAGATAATATCTTAGCTATAGCTGGTCAGAAGTTAATCCGGGTTAGATGTGCACTTTTCAAGGAAGGTGAAACTGACTTTACTAAGCTGATTAGAGAAACATTAAAATGACATGCACTTTATTGGCTGTTAACAAAAATATTATCGGCTTACCTAATTATCAAGGCTGCTAAACATGAATTTAACTCTGTTATCCCCCCGCAAATCCCTTAATAAAGCCTACCTCAAGGTAAAACCCTCCAGGAGTGAAATTGAATTGTTCAAGAAAAACCTGATAGGCTTGCTCGATGGTCTCGATGAAACGGAAACTGAGGAGCACAACAAAAATGACCTGGGCGACTTTCTAAAGAACACCTTCTACCATCCAAGATTTTATATCAATACCAAAGATCGCACCGATCTCGTGATCCATAATGGCCCTGACTCAAAGAGTTTCCCTGCAGTTCTGATCGAAGCCAAAAAGCCATCGAATAAAGCCGAGATGATCCGGCCCGATAACCTGAATGCAAAAGCTTTCCATGAACTTATCCTGTACTATTTCCGCGAGCGGATTACGAATCACAACCTTGAGATAAAGCATCTCATCGCCACCAATGTCTACGAATGGTACGTGTTCGATGCCAATTTTTTCGAAAAGACTTTCGCTCAAAACAAGACTCTGGTAAAGCAGTTCACCGATTTTGAGGAAGGCCGGCTGGCCGGTAAAACCACTGACTTCTTCTATAAGGAGATTGCCGAACCTTTAATGACCTCGATAATTGCCGATCTTTGTTTCACATGGTTCGATTTCAGGGAGTATGAGAAGCCTCTGCGAAATGATGATAAAAAAGATGATTCCAAATTAATAGCACTTTATAAGCTTCTATCACCTGAACATTTATTAAAGCTTCCCTTTGCGAATGATAGCAATAGTCTTGATAAAGCATTCTACACGGAATTGCTTCACATCATGGGGTTATCCGAAACAAAAGATGGCAGTAAAAAGCTGATTGGCCGAAAGCCGGAAGTACAGCGTGATCCCGGTTCCCTCATCGAGAACGCCATGATCCAGATCGAAAGCCGGGATATGATAAGCCGGGTCAGTAAACCTTCCCGGTTTGGTGCAACCTCCCAGGACCGTCTGTTCAATGTTTCCCTTGAATTGGTGATCACATGGATGAATCGGGTACTATTCCTGAAATTGCTCGAAGCTCAACTGATCAAATATCATAAGGGAGATTCCTCTTACTCTTTCCTTTCCACTGATAAAATCCATGGATATGATGCCCTGGATAGCCTGTTTTTTCGTGTACTCGCAAAAAAGATTCAGGAACGGGATCCTGGTGTAGCGACCTTATTTGAAAAGGTTCCTTATTTGAACAGTTCCCTGTTTGACCCGACAGATCTTGAGCGGGAAACAATATTTATCAGTAACCTGCAGGATGATAGTCTCATCCCGATTTATTCCGGCACCGTTTTGAAGAATAATACAGGTAAAAGACTCACCGGTTCCTTATCAGGAATAGATTATCTATTTGCATTCCTTGAGGCGTATGATTTTTCAGGTGAAGGTGCCGAAGAGATCCAGGAAGAGAATAAAACCCTAATCAATGCTTCGGTTCTCGGCCTTATTTTTGAAAAGATCAATGGGTATAAAGACGGCTCATTCTTTACTCCGGGGTTCATTACCATGTATATGTGCCGCGAAACCATCCGCCGGGCAGTTGTTCAGAAGTTTAATGATCTGAAAGGCTGGAGTTGCACGAATCTGGATGAAGTTTATGATAAATGCGGAGACCGAAAGGAAGCTAACGATATCGTTAACCAGCTTAAGATTTGTGATCCAGCCGTCGGTTCCGGGCATTTCCTGGTTTCAGCCCTGAACGAGATAATTGCCATCAAAAGCGAAATGAAAATACTATCAGATAGTGATGGGAGGAGATTAAAAGAATACCACGTAGAGGTTGCCAATGATGAACTCATCATTACCGATGAAGATGGCGAATTGTTTGAGTATAATCCCCGGAATCCCGAGAGCCAGAGAATTCAGGAAACACTATTTCATGAAAAGCAAACGATCATTGAAAATTGCCTGTTTGGTGTCGACCTCAATCCAAACTCTGTTAAGATATGCCGATTGAGGTTATGGATTGAATTGCTGAAGAGCTCATATTACATGGCCGAAAGCAGTTATACCGAGCTTGAAACGCTTCCTAACATCGATATCAACATTAAATGCGGTAATTCTCTCATCTCCCGCTATGCTCTGGATGCCGATATTAAACAGGCATTGAAGAAAAGCAAATGGAGTATTGAAAGCTACCGGTTGGCAGTGGAGACCTATCACAAAGCCACCAGCAAAGAGCAAAAAAGGGAAATGGAAAGATTGATAGCTTCCATTAAGTCTGATTTTGAAACCGAAGTAGCTGCCAACGATAAACGATTAATTCAACTGAGAAAACTTAATGGTGATCTTTTCACCCTAACGAATCAAATATCCCTGTTTGAGCGATCAAAAAAAGAACTTGCCGAATGGAATAAAAAAGTAAGTGATCTCGCTGGTAAAATCAAGAAACTCGAAACAGAACTCGAAGAGATCAAGAACAATATAATCTATGAGAATGCCTTTGAGTGGCGTTTCGAATTCCCGGAAGTAATTAACGATGAAGGGGATTTTATTGGGTTTGATGTAGTGATTGGAAATCCACCATATGGCGTTAAAATTCAAGAATCTCAATATTTTAAGGACAAATTTGATCTTATTACAAATTTTGATTCTTATCAATTATTTGTTTTAGAATCCTACGAGCTACTTAAACAAGGTGGATTTACAGCATTAATAATTCCGAATAGTTGGATGAATAGAAAATCAGGTAAAGAATTTCGATCTAAAATTAAATCCTATAAATTCAACATTGGTGTAAATTTTCGTGAACAAGTATTTGAAGATGCTAATATTGATACGGCAATTATCATTTTTTCAAAAGAAGAATTGAAGACAAATCAGATTTTAGTTTCTGATATTATTTCTCCTAAGAACATCCTTTCTTTCAAGGATTATAATATCATTGGTCAAGATATATGGATTTTACTTGACAAATTTAACTGTGGGTTAAATTTGAATATTTTTGGAATAATTCAAAAGATTGAGGATGAATCGACTCGACTTGGGGAGTCTTATTTTATAATAGGTGGCTACAAACCGTATCAAGTAGGTTATGGCAAATCGATAAAAGGGGATTTTCCTCAAACTATCGAAGATGTTTCAAACAGGGTTTATCATTCAACAGCCAAAATTGATGAAACATTTTACCCAGATATTAAAGGTGAGAATATTCATAAATATTATATCACTCCTAATAAGCAATGGGTTAAATGGGGTGATTGGTTAATGTCTCCAAAAAAACGTGAGTATTTTATTAATCCCAAAATAATAGTTAGAGAGGTTTCTGGAAAAACAATAACAGCTGGTGTTGATTATTTGGGCTACTTTACAAATGATACTACTCATATGATCCTCGAAAACGACAAGGTTTCATTGAGATTTATCCTAGCGATAATTAATTCAAAATTAATCGGTTGGTATTTTAGAACAGTATATGGGGAAGAAAATGATTTATTCCCCAAAATAAAGATAAATGAGTTAAAAGAATTACCAATCAAATATAGTTCTTCTGAATTCAGGTCAGTTTTGATTCAATTAGTTGACCAAATTCTTATTATTAAGGGTTCTAATCCTGCTGCAGATGTTTCTTCATTTGAAGCAGAAATTGACCAACTGGTTTATTCCTTGTACGGTTTGACCGAGGAAGAGATAAAAATTATCGAGCAATCTTAACTATCTATGGCACTCCCTATCAACATTAAAGAATTAGTTCACGGAAAGGTTGTGGAATGGGAACGTCTGGAATTTAAGGCGGGTTGGAATCCCGAAGATTTCCTGCATTCGATCTGTGCGTTTGCTAATGATTTCAACAATTGGGGCGGTGGCTATATTATTGTGGGTATTGCAACGGTCGATGGTGTGCCTCAGTTCCCTCCGGTCGGATTAACGTTGAATAGTATCGATGCCATCCAGGGTGAATTGATCAACATCTGCTATAAGATTCAACCCAATTACCTGCCGATAATTCAACCGTATAGTCTTGATGATCGGCATATCCTGGTCATTTGGGCCCCGGCCGGGGATCTGCGTCCGTATTCCGGTCCTTCAACCCTTGGCAACGATGCCCGCAGGCAATATTACATCCGTGCTGGTTCCCGCAGCATTGTGCCTCATGGTGATAATCTGGCCCGGCTTATTGAGCTTACGGCAAAGGTTCCTTTCGATGATCGTGTAAACCAGCAGGCCCAGCTCAACGATCTTGATCTTGGTTTGATCCGTGAGTTTCTGCAGGAGGTCGGTAGCGAATTGTTCGATGAAAGTGTGAAGATTCCTTTTCCTGAATTATGTCGGCAGATGCAGATTTCCCGGGGCCCGGCCGAGTTTTTAAGGCCGGTGAATGTCGGGCTCATGTTCTTTAACCGGGAGCCTCACAAGTTTTTTAACCGTGCCTGGATTGAGTTGGCCATTCATCCTGACGATACGGGCCGTAATTTTATCACCGAAACCTTCAAAGGGCCTTTGCACCATCAAATCCGCAACAGCCTCGCCTACCTTAAAAAGGAAGTCATCCGTACCGAAGTCCTTAAAATTACAGGCCAGGCCGAAAGTAAAACCATCAGCAATTATCCCTATAATGCACTGGAGGAAGTGATCAGTAACGCGGTCTATCATAAAAGTTATGCCGAAGAAGCGCCGATCGAAATACAGGTATTCCCCGATAAAATCACCGTTCTGAGTTATCCTGGCCCCATGCCGCCAATCACCAATACCGATTTACAGCAGCGGAGAGTAGTTTCCCGGGCCTATCGAAACCGTCGTATTGGAGATTTCCTCAAAGAGCTCGATCTCACCGAAGGCAAATCCACCGGATTCCCGATCATTCGCGACGCCATGGCCGCCAACGGAAGCCCCGTGCCAATATTCCATACCGACAAAGATCAGGTCCTCTTTATGGTCACTCTCCCCTGTCATCCCGAGCTACAGGGGACTAAGTCATTAACTAAGATATTAACTAAGAAGGGGGCTAAATTAACTAAACAGACTATTGCCCAAATCTTCTCTGAAAGTATTGATTTGCAAACATTAAGCGATCTATTGGAAAGTGACATCAGTGAAGTCAGAAACGAAATAAGGAATAGGCTAAACGCTCAGGAATTAACTAAGAAAGTGTCTAAGTCAGTGTCTAAGTCAGTGTCTAAGTCAATAGCCATTATCGATTTTCTTACGAACGAAAAATCCCGTGCCGAAATTTTGCATCATTTTGGTCTGATTAATCACACCAAGAATTTCAATTCATATATTAAACCTTTGTTGGATTATAAAATTATCGAATTGACAATTCCGGATAAACCCAATAGTCGCTATCAAAAATACCGCTTGACCGAAAAAGGGAAAAAGTTGCTAAAATAATAGCCTCATGTGCTATATTGGACCTAAACAGGTGCCAAGTCGGTTTTGAAAACGATGTTGATTATCAAGTACTCATAAAAGAATTTTTCAAAAAGGTGCCAAGCTCAGCCGAAACAGGTGCCAAGCTACTTGCTGAAAAATCATTTGCTTCAATGCAAATCTCACCAAAGGTATCTCCGTAAATTTATAATCCTCAAGGCCCTGGCCCTCCGGGTGCCGTCATTTTTTTTCATTGTATATCTTCCGGGGTAAAAAAATGACCGGCAGCCTTGCGTATTAAAATTTACTCCGCTGTTTGGTGCTTACGATTTGCATTTTATGCATTAAACCATTTGTAACACTTAAAAGCGGAGGTTTGTATGTTAATTCAGTCCAATCATTTATCAAATCAGGTTATCAATGATTTAACCTGCGGCTATCATGTCACCGAATCTGGTCAGGTTATCCTGCACCATAGCGGCCAGCCCATCAACTGGTCCTCAACAATTAAGGTCACCTTGTTTTCGCCAACCGGTAAAGAAGCTTCAAGGTTCAGGTTCCTCAATATCCATGAGGCCATGAACTTCATCCGGCTTAATCAGCCTCCACGGTACATGATCTGGGGGTAATTTCCCTTGGCTTCAGTATTGTTATTTCCCTGCGGGTGCAAAAACCTCCAGGGAAATTTCTGCTTCCGGTAGAAAGTAAAATCGATCCCTTGAATTCCAGGGAATAAGATTTAACCTCTGAGAAACCTCGAAGCCGGTTTCAAAAATACCGATTGACCTTAAAAGGGAAGAAAATAAATGAGAAACGCCCCTTTCGGAGCGTCGGACCAAAGATGCTATCTTTAGTGATGTTTCAGTAAAGCTGACTATTCCGACGAAGCAGCGCCACCGTTCCGGCGCAAGCAGCGCCACCTAACAATGGGCGGATCTGTTATACAATATTAATCATTTTTTTCATTTCTTTTTTTTCTTAAAGAGTCTCCTTTCAGATCGAACCGATGTGCATTTCCTGACAATCTGTCCATGATCGCATCGGCGATGGTATTTTCTCCAATATACTGGTGCCATTTGTCCACTGGAAGTTGAGAGGATATAAGGGTTGCTTTCTTTCCGTACCGGTCTTCAAGCATCTGAAGTAAAGCAAGCCGGGTAACTTTCTCCATTGGATGAAGGCCGAAGTCGTCCAGGATTAATAAATGAGTTTTTTCGATCTGATTGAGCATCTTGATATAGGTGCCATCCAGTTTAGTCTGGGAGATTTTTTCAAGAAAACGGGTCATTCCGAGGTAAAGCGTTTTATAACCAAAAGAACATGCCTGTCGTCCAATGGCGCAAGCCAGGTAACTTTTGCCACAACCTGTGGCACCAGTGATCAGGACGTTCTCAGAACGTTCAATAAAGCCGCAGTCAGCAATGGTCATAAGATGATCCTGGGTGAGATTCCTCCCCGCATTGCAATAGACCTGTTCCATCACCGCATGGTAACGGAGTTTGCTTAGTTTAATGTAAGCCTCGGTTTTAAGGTGAACCCGGTGTTGGATTTCTGCCTCTGATAACCGGGCGATAAACTGATGGATCGAAGGCTGGTCCTGAACAGGTAGTGACAAGACAGCCTGGTATGCATCGGCCATGCCGAACAATTTTAACTGTTTCAACTGATCTAACGTGATTTGTGTGTTCATGTTGGCTTTGTTTTAAGGGTTAGAGATATGCTTGCGGACCACGCAGATTCTCGTGATCCGGTATTACCGTAAAAAGGGTGATTTGATCTTCCGCTTGTTGGTCAAGATTATTGGTCAGGATGTTATCGATCAGCCGGTAATTTACCCGGGGAGCCAGGATGGCCCGTTTGCAGGCATTTTCAAAACGATCATTCCCATAGCGGTCCGCTAATCTTAAAAGACCCAGGCAGGCATTGTAAGCTTGTTCGGTGAAGGTCCTGGCCTCAAGGATCCGTGTCATGATCTCAAAAGAACACTCACCCAGTTCCTTGGCTTTGCGTAGAAAATAATCAGCATCCCAGCCCTTGGTTTCATGATACTTTTTATGTTTTTCCGGCATGTGTTCCGCAAGGGTCGTATATCCATGCTTACGGTAATCCCGCTTGTGTGCAGCGATCCGCTGCATCCCAAGATAGATTTCAACCTCATCACTGTCATAGATGATCTTAACCTGCTTGCCAATGAGTTGATAGGGAACACTGTATTGGTGCCAGTCTTCTCCGAGGATAACATGGTAATTCTTCTGAACCTTGGCCATGACTCTATGTTTGAGGACAAAAGGCTCATCGGGAAGGGGTTTAAGAAGCGGCTGTTCTTCCTGAGTAAAACGATCTAAGCGACTGTATGAGCGTTTTTGAAAGAGGGTGCGGTGATGTTTGATCAGGGCGGAGAGGATGCCCTGGTTAAGTTCTTGGAGGCTGTAAAAAGTCTCATTACGCAAGGGTGCATACACCCGCATATAGGTAAGGTGAACTGTGTTCTCAACCGAGGGCTTGTCTTTGGGCTTTCCTACGCGGGTAGCTGACAACGTGGTGTTATAATGCAACGACCATTGCTCACAGACCTCTGAAAAAAGCGGCTCATACCGGTTGCTTTTGTGAACGTACTGCTTCATGTTGTCGCTTAACACATTTTGAGGCACTCCTCCTAAATAGCTCATGCACCTGCCCAATGCAGGAAAGAGCTGTTCCTGGCAAGCGGATTTCAAAGCTTCAACGTAAGAGTACCCGCTGAAAGGCAAAACACAAACAAGAACAGGGCAAGTGATAATTTCACCGGAGGATGAATCAATATATGAAAGGGGTTTACCGGCAAAGTCGATCTGGACACGTTCACCCGGTTTATGTTCAAAGTGCATTGTGGCTGCACTCCTTTGGTTGTAAGCCGCTAAGTGCTCACAGAACTGGGAGTATCCATAACCTTCAGGGACTTCCCCCCGGTATTCTTCCCAAAGCCTGAGCTTCGTAACCCCGGTGCGAGAAAGATCTTTAAGAAAATTATCCAGCCTTGCTTTTAAATCCTCATATCGTTGATCCGGCTGTGGATCATTGTTACTTGAATAAATAAGGGTTCCTAAATCTGCATCTGAAAGCTTGGTCAACAAGGGTAAACTTAAGCCGGATTCTTCAATCTTCAAGACATAACCATCAATGGTATGACGGCTTGCATGAAGTACTCGGGATATCTTCCGTTTGGACTGGCCTTGTTCTAAAAGTTGTAGAATGCGTCTGATTTGTAACATCGTAATTGGTGGATAAGACATCGTATCTCCTTTTTGAGAAAAGATACTATGTTGTTACAAATCCGCTTTTGTAGGTGGCGCTGCTTATGCCGGAATGTCAGGTCAAAAATTCTTCGATTCTTCCTTTTTGAGCTAAAAAATAGCTCCTAAAGGGTGGCGCTGCTTGCGCCGGAATCACTGGCGCTGGTTCGACCGGAATGGGTGGCGCTGGTTGCACCGGTATAGTCAGTAAAGCAAAGATAATAAAGTATTCCAGTTCAATTATAGACCACAATATTTTTGCAGAATTTTATCACATCCCTCTTTCGAAAAACAATATTGTAATCCAAAACTTTGATGTGTACTTTTATGTGTACTAATAAAAAAAGCCACCTACATTTTATTTGTAAGTGGCTGATTTTCAGTGACCCCGACAGGATTCAAACCTGTAACCTTCTGATCCGTAGTCAGATGCTCTATTCAGTTGAGCTACGAGGCCATTTTGTGCTGCAAAGGTATGAATTTTCAATAAAACTGCAAGAGAATTTTATATGTCTATGCCAGGCTTAGCCGGTAACTGCCTGTTGATCAACCCCAAACTTTACCCCTGTTTGATGGCAAATGGTCTGTACAACGTCCCTGGCCGATTTTAACGCAACGGGTAATCCGCCGCCGGGAATACACCAGTGGCCCGAATAATAGAAATTTTTAAGCCCCGGAAGTGTAAATTCAACAGGTGAGCGGGCAATCAGATTTTTCCCGGGAAGCCAGCCCTGAGCCGATCCCTTCCAGCTATTGGTATACCGGTAAAATGTCGCAGGTGTCGCAATATCTGTCTCTTCAATGAATTCCTTTATCCTCCCGAACTTCTTTTCGATGATATCTATTACCTCTGTGGCAAATTCCCTTTTACTTTTATCATACTCTTCCCTGTTTGATTCCCTGAGATTGATCCAGAAATCAGCATTGCGGGTATAGAAGCTGATTGAAACAACCGTTTTTCCTGAAGGTGCCAGGGTCGGATCATAATTGTAAATATGAGCTTCAAGCCGGGAATATTTTGTATGATCAGGTGAGACCAGGTCCTGATCCAGGGGGAACCTGAGGAAGTGAGGTTCTCCTTCGAAACTCCTTCCTACTCCCAAAGAAACGATGAAAAGTGAATAGTATACTTCTAATTTCTTCTGACTTCCCAGCTCGAGGATTGTTTTGTCGACATACCTGCCACCCAGCGCCTGAAATACGGTAAAATGCCAGTCGGCGGCCGACAGCACAAGATCTGAGAGTATCTTGTCCCCGTTTTCAAGCTGGATTCCGGTTGCGTGATTGTCCTGCAGCAAGATATTTCTGACCGGAGACTGATATTGAACCCGGCCGCCCAGTGAAAGGTACTTTTGCAATAACCTGCTTGTAAAAACACTTGCACCGCCTACGGGATAGGCCGCAGCCTTAAGATCACCATAGGCCAGTGGCATGGTTATGATCATCAAAGGCAACTCATCGCCATCGAACAGTAATTCAAATGCTTCCCTTAGAAACGGGCTTTTCAGTTTCTTCGCAAAAGAATAATTGGTCTCCTTTTTCAGTTTATTCAGGAACCAGAGTAACGGAAGGAAACGGATATACACTATCTTTTCTTTCAGGGGCAATATCCCGGGCACCTTTTTGATCATTGGCGGTATCTCAAAGGATTGTATCTGACGTATGGAACGGATGAGTTTATTGATGACGCGTTCATCATCAGGGGAATTTTCAATAAGATAATTCCTGAGTTTGCTGAGATTCGTGTAAAGGTGGAAAACGTTGTCTCCGCCAGGACTGCAGGAATGCTTTACTTCAATATCCATCCTGCTTTCATGAGTGATGAACGGAATGGATTGCATATCCAGTAATTCTGACCACAATTCGTAAAATGGATTTGCAGGCCCGGATCCCAGAAGCCATTGAAAGCCGCTTTCAAACGTATATTTGTTTTTCTTCCAGCTGGTGCAAAGTCCTCCTGAACTTGTATGACGTTCAAAAATTTTAGAATGGAAACCGCTCATCTGCAGATAGCACCCTGCAATCAACCCTGACACTCCCGCTCCGATAATGCTGACTTCCATTTTATTATACTATGTATCAAAAGTAAGAAATTGATGTCCCGCTAATGTAAAAAAAATTACCTTTGCACCATTAAATGGCTTTAGAAGGATTTCTTTCTGAAGTTAAAACAGTGAATAAAAGAACATGATTACAGTCGGAAGCAGGAAACTTACGGTCAATGATTTCTTTAAAGTCCTTTTTGAGGGTGAGAAAATCGATATCGATATAGAAGCACGCCGCAAAGTTGAAGAAGATTATGAGTTTCTGAAAGAATTTGCCAAGGGAAAAGTTATTTACGGAATTAATACCGGTCTTGGGCCAATGGCCCAGTTTAAGATCAATGGCAACAGAGAGCTTGAACTACAGTACAACCTTATCCGCAGTCACGCTGCAGGATGCGGTTCTCCTCTCCCACCTCTCTATGCCAAAGCCACTATGCTCGCAAGGGTGAGCTCGCTGGTCCAGGCCAAGTCGGGTATCCATATCGAGGTTGTTGACCTTTTAAAGGAATTCATTAACCGCGATGTCAACCCATATATTCCTGAACATGGAGGTGTTGGCGCCAGCGGCGATCTTGTTCAGCTTGCCCACCTGGCCCTTAATCTTATAGGAGAAGGTGATGTTTTGTACAAAGGGCAAACACTTCCAGCTGCAGATGTCTTTAAAGCTGAAGGCCTTACTCCTATTTCAATGCATATCCGCGAGGGACTTGGACTCATTAACGGTACATCAGCAATGACAGGCATAGGAATGATCAATGTGATCCATGCCAGGAACCTTGCTGACTGGGCCATCCTCGCATCATCGATGATTACTGAGATCGTGGAGTCCTATGATGATCATTTTTCTGACGGGCTCAACCGTGCGAAGACCCATCATGGCCAGAGAGTTGTTGCCAGGACGATGAAGTATATCCTCAAAGACAGCCAGTTGATCCGCCGGCGTGCCGATCATCTTTATAATGATGACAAGGCTGTAGAGGTCGAAGTGTTCAAACATAAGGTCCAGGAATATTATTCCCTTCGCTGTGTTCCCCAGGTCATTGGCCCGGTTCAGGATACGATCCTTTATGCCACCCATATCCTCATGAATGAAGTGAATTCAACCAGTGATAACCCTATTATTGACGGAGAACACCATAATGTGTATCATGGAGGGAATTTTCATGGAGATTATGTTGCTCTTGAAATGGACAAACTGAAGATCGCAATAACAAAATTGTCGATGCTTGCCGAGCGTCAGCTGAATTACCTGATGAACCCGAAACTGAATGAGAAATTGCCACCGTTTGTTAACCTGGGAAAACTGGGCCTGAACCTTGGCATGCAGGGCGCACAGTTTACGGCCGTTTCGACTGTTGCTGAAAACCAAACCCTCTCCTACCCGATGTCGTTGCACAGTATCACAAATAATAACGACAACCAGGATATTGTAAGCATGGGAACCAACGCAGCTTTAATTACGATGAAGGTAATTGATAATACCTATCAGGTGATTGCCATCGAAATGATATCCATATTGCAGGCAATAGATTATCTGAATATAAAGGATAAACTTTCTTCATATTCGAGGAGCAAATATGAAGACCTCAGGAAAATAGTCCCGGTTTTCACCGAGGATACCAGCAAGTATAAGGATATCTGGAATATTGAACAGTACATTATGGAGAACAAACCTCAGTTTTCCGTCGAAGAATAAAGTACAAACCTGAATAACAGTTCCTGGATGAGATATGCATTAGTGACTGGCGGATCCCGGGGAATCGGACGGGCTATCTGTACAAGCCTGGCAAAAGATGGTTTTTACGTCATCATCAATTACAATTCAAATACTGAAGAAGCTGAACGCACTCTGGCCATGGTCAGTGAAAACGGGGGCAGCGGTGAAATCATGCAGTTCGACGTTGCAAGCCAGGAAGCAGCTGACAAGGCCCTTCAGGCCTGGCAGGAACGGAATGAAGGCAAATACATTCATGTGCTTGTAAATAATGCAGGCATCAGGAAAGATGCACTTGTGATGTGGATGAAAAACGAGGAATGGCATGATGTTCTGAATACAAACCTGAACAGTTTCTTCTATATCACGAGGTTTCTGATTAAAGACATGCTGGTGAACAAGTTCGGAAGGATCATCAACGTAGTCTCCCTTAGCGGTATAAAAGGGCTTCCGGGCCAGGCCAACTATTCTGCCGCGAAAGGTGGGGTTATTGCAGCAACGAAGGCCCTGGCGCAGGAGATTGCAAAAAAGAATGTGACCGTGAACGCAGTGGCACCTGGTTTCATCAGGACTGATATGACGAAAGATCTTGATGAAGGCCAGCTTAAAATGATGATCCCGATGGGCCGGTTTGGAAAACCGGAAGAAGTTGCGGCAGCTGTGCGTTTCCTCGCATCCGACGAAGCCTCATACATTACCGGCTCGGTAATCAACGTCAATGGCGGTTTATACACATAAAGCCTGGATATGATTAATTTCGCTTCTATTCGCAGCTATTGTTTATTTCATTTGCTTGCTCATTTTGGCTTTCCAAAACGCTTTTCGCCTTTCGCTTCTCACTTTTCGCCTTTCGCTTTTCACTTTTCGCCTTTCGCTTCTCACTTTTCGCCTTTCGCTTTTCACTTTTCGCTTTTCGCTTTTCAACTATGACCCGCGTCGTCATCACCGGAATGGGCATCTACTCTGTCATTGGCAGGAACCTTGCCGATGTAAAAGACTCGTTATGGCATGGAAGGTCCGGGATTATTTTTGATGCGAGCCGGAAAGAACTGGGATTCCGGTCAGCACTTACAGGAATGGTTGAACGCCCCGCTCTTAAAGGTATTCTTGACCGCCGCATGCGCGTCGGCATGCCTGTACAGGCAGAATATGCCTATATGGCTACAGTTGAAGCGTTGAAGAACTCAGGTATTGACCAGAAGTTTCTTGATCAGCACGAAGCCGGGATCCTGTACGGAAATGACAGCTCCGCGGTTCCTGTCGTAGAGTCCGTTGACATTCTCCGAAAGAAAAAAGACACGATGCTCATAGGTTCCGGATACATATTCCAGTCTATGAACTCAACCGTTTCGATGAACCTGTCGGTGATCTTTAAGCTTAAGGGCATCAATTTCACCGTGAGCGGCGCCTGTGCCAGCGGTTCACATGCGATCGGGATTGGATACCTCCTGATAAAACAGGGTTTGCAGGATGTCATTATTTGTGGAGGCGCTCAGGAGATCAACCCGGAGTCTACCGCCAGTTTTGATGCCTTGAATGCTTTCTCGGTCCGCGAATCAGAACCCACGAAAGCATCAAGGCCGTTCGACCGCGACCGCGACGGGCTGGTGCCAAGCGGCGGCGCAGCAACAGTGATACTTGAAAGCTACGAATCGGCAAAAAAGCGGGGTGCCACAATACTTGCAGAGGTTGTGGGGTACGGCTTCTCTTCGAACGGAGAACATATATCCCTGCCAAATGTTGAAGGCCCCGCCAGGGCCATGCAGATGTCGCTTAAAGCTGCAGGGATAAGCCCTAAGGACATTGACTACATTAATGCCCATGCCACCTCAACACCTGCAGGCGATGGTAATGAAGCCCTTGCAATTTACCAGATCTTCGGAAAAGAAATGCCCCTTGTCAGCAGCACAAAATCGATGACAGGGCATGAAATGTGGATGGGAGGAGCAAGTGAGATCATTTATTCCACATTAATGATGCATAATAACTTTGTGGCGCCAAATATAAACTTTGAAAACCCTGATGAAGCCACCTCATGCCTTAACCTTGCAACTGCAACAATCCCGCATGAGATCAATGCTTTCCTGTCAAATTCTTTTGGGTTCGGGGGAACAAATTCCTCACTCGTCGTTAAGAAGGCCTCTTTCTGATTCTCAAATATTTTCTTACTTTTGCATTTTGTAAGAAGTCCTGAAAATGCGAAACGACGAGATTATCTCTAAGATAAATCAGTTACTGGTGGATGAAATAGAGATTGAGGAAGAAAAAATCAACCCCAATGCTGATCTTAAGAAAGATCTTGAAATTGACAGCCTTGACTTTGTTGATCTGTTTGTCATAATCGAACGTAACTTCGGAGTGAAAATGAAAGCTGAAGAAATGGCTGATATTAAGAGTTTGCAGGACTTTTACGACTATATCATTAACCGTGTCCGTTCAAATTAGCAGTGATGGAATCCTGGGAAGGTAAAACCCGCGGAGGAGTCCTTGGTTATAAAATTTTTGTCTGGACACTCAGGAACTTTGGCATTTCCTTTGCCTATTTTCTGCTAGTTTTCGTTGTATCGTATTTCATCTTTACCTCAGGCAAAGCCTTCAGGGCAGTTTACCGGTACTTTCATGAGAGGATGAACTACGGTAAGCTGAAATCCCTCATCAGCATTTACAGGAATTATTATGTTTTTGGCCAGATCCTGGTCGATAAACTTGCATTGCTTGCAGGTTTTCAGCATAAGTTCACGTTTGATTTTGAAGGAGAGGAATACCTTCGTCAGATGGATAAGGGGGGATTGCTGATCAGCGGCCATGCAGGCAACTGGGAAATTGCCGGGCAACTTCTTGTAAGACTTGAAAAAAAGATCAACATCCTGATGTATGATGCAGAACATCAGAAGATTAAGGGTTACCTGGCGGATGTGCTTCAGCGAAACGTTCACTTTATAATTATCAGGGAAGATTATTCACATCTTCAGGAGATCAAGGAAGCTTTCTCAAGAGGTGAGATCATTGCCATGCATGGCGATCGTTATATCGAAGGAAATAAGACCGTTGTCACTGAATTCCTTGGTAAAAATGCGGCTTTCCCAATAGGCCCTGTAAACCTTGCTGCAAGATTCAATGTACCTGCCGCCTATGTTTTTGCAGTCAAGGAAACCAATACACATTACCATTTTTATTCGACCCCTCTTCAGTATATAGAATTTTCAAATAACCTGAAGAAAAGGGATGCAATCCTGGCGTCTGCAGTGATAAAATTTGCAGATGCTTTTGAGACGGTGGTATATAAATATCCTTTACAATGGTTTAACTACTATGATTTCTGGAAGCTGCCCGATATTGCGCACCAGCAGCCAGTGGCGCGGGATCCTAATCTTCCTTTAGGAAATCCGAAAGGCGATAATACAGAAATCAAAAAAAAAAGGAACAGGAAACTCCTTCTGATATCCGCTAACCGGTATGCAAACCCATACCCGGTTTATCCACTTGGCCTTTCATACCTATACTCATACCTGAGTGAGCGATTGCCTGATCTCGACATCCTTTCATTTGATTCTAATCTTAACGGAAATGATGACCTTAAAAACCTCCTGATTTCTTACAAACCCGATTATACCGGACTTTCACTGAGAAATATCGATGATGTCAATTTCTATACGAAGGAAAGCTTCGTGGCAGGGTACAAAGCAATTGCCGATATTATAAAAGGATCCGGAATTCTTACAACTTTTATCATTGGAGGATCCGCATTTTCTATTTATCCAACGGAATTGTTTGAACTTTTACAACCTGATTTTGGAATTACAGGCGAGGGTGAAGAAAGTCTGTACAGGCTTTTAAAATCACTTGAGACGGGTATTCCTGACCTGGGCATCCAGGGGCTTGTCTGGAGAAAAGATGGAGTGACAAAGCTGAACGGCCGTGATATGTTCATTAAAACACCAGAACTGTCATTTGACCCGGCCATGGTGCAGTATTACTGGCAGAAAAGCGGGATGATCAATATTCAGACGAAACGCGGATGCCCGTTCAATTGTATTTATTGCACCTATCCCCTTATCGAAGGGCATAACGTGAGGAATCTTGATCCTGACCGCATCCTTCACACACTGCGCGACCTGTACTATCACCATAATATAGATTATTACTTTTTCACCGACTCGGTTTTCAATATCAGCAATAATTTCAATATTGAGCTTGCCGAAAAGATCATCAAATCGAACATGAAGATTAAGTGGGGAGCCTATTTCTCGCCTTATAATCTTTCGAGGGACGTGCTTCGGCTGTTTGCAAAGGCCGGCCTTACCCATATTGAATTTGGCACGGAATCCCTGTCGGATACCACCCTCAAGGCTTATGGCAAGCACTTTGATGTGGATGAAGTGGTCAGAGTGTCTGATTACTGCAACGAATCAAATGTTTATTTCTGCCATTTTATGATCATTGGCGGATACGGTGAAACCGACCAGACTGTAAATGAAAGCTTTGAGAACTCAAAGCGCATTGAAAACACTGTATTTTTTCCATATGTGGGAATGCGGATCTACCCCGGGACAAAACTGCACGAAATCAGCATTGCAGAAGGGCTGATCGCTCCCGATGATCCCATCATCGCACCCGTATTTTATCTTTCACAGTCGGTAAATTATGCAACCCTGAAGGAAAGAGCTGAAAAGACCGGGCGTCGCTGGGTTTTCGCCGATGAGGATGTGTCAACATCGATGAACCGCATGAGAAGCAGAAACCGTAAAGGATCACTATGGCATCATTTAAAGAAATAAATATCCCTCAGAAGCCACCCATGGTGATGGTCGACCGCATCATTGGGATCATCGGCAAGAAAACTGTCACCACTTTTCTGATCAGGGATGACAATGTTTTTCTTGAGGATGGATTCTTCAGGGAACCCGGACTGATTGAAAATATTGCACAAAGTGCGGCAGCAGGCATAGCATCTGTGACCCTCAATGCGGATGAAGAGCCTAAAACGGGATTTATAGGAGCTATCAGGGAACTGAAGATCTTCAAACTTCCGAAATCAGGAGATGAGATCAGAACCACGGTGACAGTCACGCATGAGATCCTTAATGCCACAGTGGTTGCAGGGCAGATCATATTGCATGATGAACTGATTGCTGAATGCGAGCTCAGGATATTTCTTGAAAAGTAAATTTTAATTAATTTCGCAAACTTCAATAAAAGAAACAGGATGGAAAATTCAGAAGAAAACACAGACCCTGTATATAAGAATAAAAATTATGGTCAGTACCGTGAATTGTTTTATTCTTATGATGAGAACGGGAACTTTCAAAAATCGGTAGGTTTCCATGGGACAACTACCAGGGTACCTCTTGAACAGGCATGGGACCTGTTTAACGAACGTATTGAAGAAGCACGGCAGAAGGTCCTGGCAGGAAAAGCAAGCCCCATTGTATATTATATGGAAAAGATCCTGGCCGATCCCATGGGTTTGTCGATGATGGCAGGAGTGTCGCTATGGAAGCTCAAACTGCACTGCAGGCCGGCTTTCTTCAAGCGGCTCAGCGATAAAACACTGGCAAAATATGCCGAAGCATTTAATATTACAATTGATCAGTTAAAAAACATCGAATAATAAAACAACAATGATGGACAGCAAACCTGTAATGATTAATTATACACACCGCCAGGCCGGTCATTGCGAAAGCGGCGCCACCTCCAATCTGTTTAATTTTTATGGTGTTAAGATGTCAGAGCCCATGGCTTTTGGTATTGGAACAGGCATTTATTTCAGTTACCTCCCCTTTATCAAGCTGATGTTTGCCCCGATGATGTCGTTCAGGAACCTGCCGAATACGGTATTCCGCCGTTCGACGAAATATCTCGGGGTTGATTCCACCGTGATCAGGAAATTCAGCAATGTAAAGGATTCGATGGATGCCCTCGACAGGAACCTTGAAAAAGGCATTCCTACAGGCGTGCAGGTCGGGGTGTTCAATCTTACCTTTTTCCCTCCCGAATACCGCCAGCATTATAATATGCACAATATGGTCGTTTTCGGGAAGGAAGGGAACCTTTACCACGTAAGCGATACGGTAATGGAACATCCGCAGACATTAACTTATGAAGACCTGGTAAGGGTGCGTTGGGCCAAAGGCGCATTTGCTCCAAAAGGTAAAATGTACTGGATTAATTCGATGCCCGGGGAACTTGATATCCGAAAAGCTGTCAAGCTGGGTGTTGACAAGAGTGTTTATGAAATGACAAAGGTGCCTTTCTGGCTCATAGGGATAAAAGGAATGCGTGTGATGGCAAAGGATATCAGGAAGTGGCCTAAAAAACACGGGAATCAAAAAGCTGCATTTTACCTCGGGCAGATACTCAGGATGGCCGAGGATTATGGGACGGGAGGCGCAGGGTTCCGATATATTTACGGAGCTTTCCTGAAAGAGAGCGGGGAGATGTTCAATAACAGTCAGCTTCTGGAAGCCTCGGATATCATGGGCCGCACTGCAAATAAATGGAGGGAGTTTACTTACCTTGGTGCGAGGAACTGTAAGAACAGGTCGTCCCAGCCGGCCGAAGATTATAACACCTTGGGAGATATGATGATGGAGATAGCAGGTATGGAGGAGCAGGTATTTAAAACAATTGAAAAGCTTAAAATCTGATGTCCGGAAAGGCGATTATTGAAATAAAGGACCTTGTTAAAATTTATAAGGGATCAGACGAGCCTGCAATAAATGGCATATCCCTGGATATTTTCGAGGGTGAGATTTTTGGCCTGCTGGGTCCCAATGGCGCCGGGAAGACCACCACTATTTCAATACTCTGCGGCCTTTTTAATGCAACCCGGGGGAAAGCCAGTATTGACGGTATGGATATTCATTCGAACCGGGATAAGATCAAACATATTATAGGGGTCGTACCCCAGGATGTGGCCCTCTATCCTACCCTCACAGCCTGGGAAAACCTGACTTTCTTTGGAAATATGTACGGCCTCAGGGGGGCTAAGCTCAGGCAGAAAATAGCAGAAGGATTCGCCGTATTCGGGCTTGAAAAACATGCAGATAAAAAAATAGCCAACTGTTCCGGTGGAATTAAAAGGAGGATCAACCTGATCGCGGGCCTTTTACATGATCCCAAAGTTATTTTCCTCGACGAGCCTACGGTTGGCATTGATGTGCAGTCAAGGGTTGTTATCCTGGATTATCTGAAAGAGCTTAACAAGACAGGTACTACCGTCATCTATACTTCCCACTATATGGAGGAGGCAGAAAAACTCTGTACACGCGTCGCCATCATTGACCGCGGCAGAGTTGTGTCTATGGGAAATCCCCGTGAACTTGTCGCTGAACATCCGGAGTTCAAGGATCTTGAAAATATTTTTCTGCACTTTACAGGAAAGGATCTCAGAGATTAACAGGATAAGAAAGACGTAATGTTCAAATTTTTTTCCGCTTGCCGAAAAGAATCATTGATCCTGATCAGGGATATGGCCGGGCTTATCCTCCTTTTCATAATGCCTATGATCATGGTTGTGATCCTGGCACTTGTCCAGGAACAAGGTTGGAGTTCTCTTACAAAGGATCCATCGATACCAGTCCTGCTGGTGGATGAAGACCATGATACTCTTGGCGCCAAAATCGGGGAAGGCCTGAAAAGTTCAAATGTTTTTAAAATTTATACAAGTCTTGACGGAAAAAAACTGACCCGTGAGATTGCAAAGGAAAAGGTCGCAAAGGGAGTCTATAATGTTGCGGTTATTATCCCGAAAGGATCCACAAGGATCATCAGACATAAAGTCCAGGTGATGGTAACCCAGATCGTCTCAGGGATCATTATGCCCCTTGACAATCCCTTTCTCGACATTCAATCGAATGATTCGATCAACATTGCAATCTATTTCGATCCGGGGATCAAAGGGACTTTTAAATACGCCTTTATGGCGACGATGAAGGAATACAGTATGTTCATCGAATCCTCGATGATCTTCAGTTCATTCAACTCGGAACTGAAAAAAATGTTCCCCCAATACCGTTCTCCAAAAATGGATTATAAGGAAACCGTATATTTTTCTGAGATTTTTCCATCAGGCAGGAATGAAAAAACCGTGCCTTCAACAACCCAGCATAATGTCCCGGCCTGGGCCCTGTTCGCAATGTTTTTTATTGTTATCCCATTGAGCGGAAGTATGATCAAGGAACGTGAAGAAGGCAGTATGATCAGGATTTATACCATGCCTGTTTCGTATCTTACAATTTTCATGGCGAAGGTTGGTGTGTACACTGTTGTTTGTATCATTCAATTCATCCTGATGATGCTGGCCGGCCGCTATTTACTTCCCCTGGCAAGTATCCCTCCTCTTACCATTGGGTCAAATTACATCGGTATCCTGCTTATGATGATAGTCTCGAGCCTTGCAGCGCTGGGCTTTGCTATTGCTGTTGGCACAATTGCGCGGACCAATCAGCAGGCTGCAGCTTTTGGTGTGGTTTCCGTGGTAGTATTTACGGCTTTAGGCGGTTTGTGGGTGCCTGTTTATTTTATGCCGGAAGTAATGAGAACAATAGCTGGGTGTTCCCCTTTGAATTGGGGCCATGTCGGCTTTATCGACCTTTTCCTCAGGCAGGCAACAATAGCAGATATCCTCCCCCAGATAATAAAGCTTCTTGCATTCTTTATTGTTATGATCTCGATCGCGATGCTCTACCGCAGGATTAATTCTCCCTTAAACAGCTGAACATGACACTTACCGACAATAAAGAGATCACTGTCAGATTTAGTGAAGTCGATTCGTTGAGAATCGTCTGGCATGGACATTACCTGAAATATTTCGAGGACGGGCGTGAATCGTTTGGTCTTAAATATGACCTTGGGTACCTTGATGTTTACCGGCACAATGTGATGATCCCCATCGTTAAAGTCAACTGCGACTATAAAAAGCCCCTGGTATATGGTGATGTTTTGATCGTTGAAACCAAATATATCCCTACCGACGCAGCCAAGATCGTTTTTTCTTATACAATTACTAGAAAGAAAGACGATGAAGTAATGGCCTCCGGAAGTTCTACCCAGGTATTTCTTACTCCCGATGGGGAACTGCTCTTAAACTCTCCGGAATTTTATACCGGGTGGAAAAGGAAATGGGGGATCGAATAAGTTTTACTGATGAAAACTGTTTACGCTGTTTCGGAAAACATTATCTCTTCCCTTGGTTTTACTTCCCGGGAGAATTTGGAATCATTGCTTTCGGGAAAGACCGGGATAACAGTCCATCATAACGAGACGCTTTATCCACAGCCTGTTCCGCTCTCTCTTGTGGATTCGGTTCAGCTTGAACAGAGATTTGAAAGCGTTCTTGCTGAGTATAAAAAACAGCATAGCCCTGCATTCTTTACGAGGCTCGAAAAGATGTTGATACTTTCAGCAGCTGATGCCTTACGCGGATCTTCTATCAACCCGGAAAATGAAAAGACGATTCTTATCCTTTCGACTACGAAAGGGAATATTGATCTTCTGGAAGACCGCTTTATGGCAAAGTTCGACCATAACCGGGTGTATCTCTGGGCCCTGGCTTCTGTCATCAGGAATTTCTTCGGATTCAAAAATACTCCCCTTATCATCAGTAATGCCTGTATTTCAGGGGTCATCGCACTGATTGCTGCGAGCAGGCTTCTTCGCTCCGGAACATATGATTCTGCTGTAGTTACAGGTGGCGATATTGCCACGGAATTCGTGATCTCCGGTTTTCAGTCATTCCAGGCTCTGAGCCCGGAACCATGCAAACCTTTCGATCTTCGCAGGAACGGGCTTTCGCTTGGTGAAGGCTGCGGATCTATAGTGCTGTCTTCAAATCCGCCTGAAAACACCAATGTACGGATCATGCTTATGGGAGGCTCGGTGAGCAATGATGCGAATCATATTTCCGGGCCGTCGAGGACAGGCGAGGAACTCAGCATGGCAATAACCAGGGCCATGAATGAATCAGGTATTGAAAAAGCCGGGCTTGATTATATTTCGGCTCATGGCACCGCTACTCCTTTTAATGATGAGATGGAAGCAAAAGCCCTGTCACTGTGCAATCTTAATGATGTGCCTGTAAACAGTTTCAAGGGTTACTGGGGGCATACGCTTGGCGCCTCAGGTGTCATGGAATCGGCAGCCCTGATCGGATCGATGAAAACGAATTGCATTTATAAATCGGTAGGCTTTGAGACCCCGGGAGTGTCTGAACGAATAAATATTGCGGCAGAAACGATATATAAACCTGTTAATAACTGCCTGAAAACCGCCAGCGGATTTGGTGGTTGTAATGCAGCACTTGTATTTCAGAAGACCTGAGCATGAAGAAACTGATCACGGCATATACTTATATCGGTGAAGGTAAAGTGGTTGTTAATAAGAACCTTATCTTTTATCAGGAAAAAATTCCTACTTTTGCGGGGTTTATCAAGGCTCTGTATAAGCAGGAACAGATTGCATATCCCAAGTTCTACAAGATGGATGCATTGAGTAAACTTGGATTTATGTGTGCCGAACTGCTGATCAGAAATGAAAACTCACAAAGGTTTAAACCCGGATCGCTTGCAGTAGTGCTGGCTAATTCGAGTTCCAGCCTCGATACCGACCTGGCTCACCAGGAAAGTATACGGAACCGCTCGGCATACTTTCCGAGCCCTTCGGTTTTTGTTTATACCCTGGCCAATATAGTGATCGGGGAGATTTGCATAAGGCATAGACTGACAGGGGAAACTGCATTTCTGGTCAGTGAGAAATTCAATCCGTCACAACTTTATGATTATGTCACGGATATTATAGATAACAAACGGGCAGAAGCATGTATTTGCGGCTGGGTTGAAGTACTTCAGAACAATTTCAGGGCAATGATGGTTCTTGTGGAAAATGAAAACACCATCTCACGGGAAACCGGGTTTAACTCCCTGCCTTTTACTGAAGCCTCGCTTAATGATTTAATAAAAGTAAACTGAAAAAAGAAAAATGGACGAACTGATCGACAAACTGAAAAAAGAAGTTATTGCACAGCTTAATCTCGAAGATATTTCTGTGGATGAAATTAATCCCGATGCCCCGTTGTTTGGCGAAGGCCTTGGCCTGGATTCGATAGATGCTCTGGAACTGATAGTCCTCCTCGAAAAGAATTATGGTATTAAAATAGAAGATCCCAAAGACGGTAAAAAGATTTTCTATTCCATCCGTACAATGGCCGAGTATATCACCGAACACCAAAAGAAAGCATAAATGCCTTCAAGGATCTTTGTTACCGGCCTGGGTTTAATATCCGGCCTGGGAAACAATGTTCAGGAAAACCTCAACTCATTATTACATCTCCATAGCGGGATTGGCCCTATCAGACATATTGAGACCAGCCTGAAGGATGAATTGGTTGTTTCGGAAGTCTTAAAGACGAACGATGAACTGATACGTGAAGCAGCATTGACCGACGGCCAGGCTTGTTCAAGGAACACATTACTCGGTATAATCGCTGCGAAAGAAGCCTTTCTCCATGCCCGTTTGAATGAGCATGACAATCTGAGGACCGGGCTGATTTCAGGCACCACCGTGGGTGGTATGGATCAATGTGAAAAATATTACCAGGATTTTCTTAACAATGACAGTAAAAATGCTTTTATTGACATTTATGACTGTGCCGACAGCACCGAGAAGATTGCTGATTACCTGGGTTTAAAAGGATTCCTCACTACGATCAGCACAGCCTGTTCCAGCGCTGCCAACTCAATCATGTTTGCTTCCAGGCTGATGAAAGCCGGGAAACTCGACTGTGCAATTGCAGGAGGAACCGAATCCCTTACAAAATTTCATCTGAATGGTTTCAATGCCCTTAAGATCCTTGACAAGCAGCCATGCCGGCCATTCGATGCCAGCCGGAACGGCATCAACCTGGGTGAAGGAGCAGCTTACCTGATCCTTGAAACAGAGGACGCAAACAGGCAAACAGGCAACCAGGTGATCTGCGAACTCGCCGGCTACGGTAATGCCTGTGAAGCGTTTCACCAGACGGCCTCCTCCCCTGACGGTACCGGTGCATACCTTGCTATGAAGAAAGCTTTGGAAATGAGCGGTGAAAGCCCTGATTCAATAGATTACATCAATGCCCACGGTACAGGTACCGATAACAATGATCTTTCTGAAGGCCGTGCAATTGAGAGATTATTTACAGGGAAAATACCCTTTATCAGTTCAACGAAGCCGTTGACCGGGCATATGACTTCAGCGGCGGGATCAGCAGAAGCAATTATTTCGATTTTGGGCCTTGTTCATGGCATTATCTGGCCCAACCTGAACTTTTCAAACCCCATGCCTGAATTGAAATTCCAGCCTGTGAAAGAAATGATCAGGGGGTGCGAACTGAATGTGGTGATGAGCAACTCTTTTGGTTTCGGCGGGAACGACAGCTCCCTGATATTTAAAAAGTATGGAATACATTAACGGAATCGGAATTATTTCTCCCCAGAACACTCTCCCCGGCTCGGGCTTTCTTGAACCGGTAGTTGTGCAAACAGCCGATTTCATGAAATCAGTTGAGCCCGTTTACAAGGCCTATATCGATCCTATCGCCTCCAGGAGGATGAGCC
The DNA here is from genome assembly GCA_903887775.1 of uncultured Bacteroidales bacterium. Classification (GTDB taxonomy): domain Bacteria; phylum Bacteroidota; class Bacteroidia; order Bacteroidales; family FEN-979; genus CAIRDP01. Next base: position 361,431 of record CAISRB010000011.1, on the reverse strand, counting down.
GCCTTATCAAAATGGGGATCAGCTCTGCAAAGATCTGTCTGCAGGACGCAGGTATTCAATCGCCCGACGCTATCATCACAGGAACCGGCCTGGGCAGCGTTGAGGATACCGAAAAGATATTGGGAGAGCTTACGAAAGAGGAGAAATTTCTTAACCCGACTCCTTTCATCCAGTCCACATACAATACGATCAGTTCCCAGATTGCCATCAACCTGAAATGCCATCAGTATAATTCTACCTTTGTACATCGCTGCTTCTCGCTCGAAAGCTGTCTTACCGATGCGATTCTGCAGATCAGGGAAGGCTCTGCAACCAATGTCCTGGCCGGGGGAATTGACGAGATGACCCTGAATCACCTGACTATAATCCGCAGGCTCGGTTTATGGAAAAAAGAAGCAATCAGGAACCTGGACCTGTGGACGACTGATACACCAGGCGCCCTGGCAGGGGAAGGCTCAGCATACTTTATGATTTCAGGGGAAAGGACGGAAAAAACCTATGCCCGTCTTGCTGCTGCAGAAACCTTATACAGGCCGGTATCCGTATCGTATACTGCCTCTTTTGTCAGACAATTCCTTTCTGATAACGGGCTCTTGCCTGGTGATGTGGATATTGTTCTTATGGGCAATAATGGTCATGCGGAACACGACATGATATGCAATGAGATCATCATGCAGTCTGTGCCTGGCGCAGCCCGTATATTATATAAGCATCTTTGCGGAGAATACCATACGGTTTCAGGTTTTGCAATGTATATAGCGGCAAACATCCTCAAAAAGCAATACATCCCGGCTTCACTTCTGACTTTACCATCCCCTCGAAAAAAACTAACAAACATTCTGATCCACAATCATTTCAGGAATACCGACCATGCCTTTATCCTGATCAGAAAATAATACCTCCAGATTTTTTCTAAATTTGCAGCCTTGAAACCCTGGTAATTTCATGGCAAATCCTATTGTGATAACTGGTTACGGGATGATCTCTTCGATCGGAATGGATGCGGAGGAGGCGCTGAATTCATTGATCAGCGGCAAGTCGGGCATTGGTGGGATTACACAGTTTGAAACGATTCATAAAGGCAGGCTGCCTCTCGCTGAAGTCAAACAGTCGAACGGGGAATTAAAAATGAACTGCGGTCTGCAGTCAAAAAAGAAATATACCCGTACCACCCTTCTCGGGATTGCAGCTGCACGCCAGGCAGCTGAATTGGCCGGATTGAAACTGGACAAGGCCTTAAAAACCGGGCTTATCTCAGCCACTACTGTTGGCGGGATGGACTGCAGCGAGGATTTCTATCCCCTGTTTCTAGGGAACCCCTCAAAGGGAAAATTGGCTGATGTCATCAACCATGATTGCGGTGAAAGCACTGAAGCAATAGCCGGATATCTGGGCGTTTTTGATTTCATGACGACTATCAGCACGGCTTGCAGCTCTTCGGCAAATGCGATCATGCTGGGAGCTGAGATGCTCAAAGCGGGAATGCTCGACCGTGTCATTGCCGGGGGAACAGATGCAGTGACCAGGTTCACTCTCAACGGCTTCAATACCCTGATGATATTGGACAAGGATGGTTGCAAACCTTTCGATGAGAACCGGGCCGGTCTGACTATCGGAGAAGGAGCTGCTTTTCTTGTTCTGGAAACATCCGAACGGGCATTGAGGCAGGGTAAACCAATTTATGGTGTCCTTAGCGGCTATGGAAATGCAAATGACGCTTACCACCAGACTGCTTCTTCACCCGATGGTACGGGCGCAGCACTGGCTATGGACAAAGCAATTAAAATGAGCGGCTTTTTACCCGAAAATATCAGTTATATCAACGTTCACGGAACCGGGACCCAGAATAATGATCTCAGTGAAGGTATGGCAGTTCAGAAAATTTTCGGGGAGAAGGTGCCTCCTTTCAGCTCTACCAAATCTTTTACCGGCCATACCCTGGGGGCTGCAGGTGCCATTGAAGCCGTTATTTCCCTGCTTGCAATTAATCATCACTGTGTTTTTTCCAACCTCAGATGGCAAACACCCATGAAGGAGCTCAGGATTTGCCCGGTGACCTCAATACGGCAGAATGTCGCTGTTGAACATGTGTTATCAAATTCATTCGGGTTTGGCGGAAATAATTCATCCCTGATTTTTTCAAAATATAATTCCTGACCATTCGATGACTTCAACAAAAGCCATATATATCAACGGCCTCGGGAATGTTTCACCCCAGAAAACTACGGATAACAGCCATTTCCTTGATGACGTGAACAGGGTACAGGCCAACCGGCTGTCCTGCATAGAGCCCAACTACAGGGAGTTTATCAGTCCTGACATCCTTCGCAGAATGGGCAGGCTGATCAAGATGAGTGTGGCTTCTTCCAGGATATGCCTTCAGGATGCAGGCTGTGCAATGCCTGATGCCATCATTACCGGAACGGGGCTGGGATGCCTGGAAGATACAGAGAAATTTCTTACCACCCTGATCAGGAACAAGGAGGAATTGCTCACTCCCACTTCCTTTATACAGTCGACCCATAATACTGTCTCGGCCCAGATCGCTTTATTGCTGAAATGTCATAATTATAACTTCACTTATGTCCATCGCGGCTGGTCATTTGAATCGGCCCTGATAGATTCTCTGATCCATTTAAATAATGGACGGGCTTCAAACGTGCTTGCCGGGGGCTTCGACGAAATCACCAATGGCTCCTTTGCCATCACGGAAAGACTGGGTCACTGGAGAAGAAAACCGGTCGATACTTTTGATCTGCTTGCTTCCTCTGCAAGGGGCAGTGTGGCAGGTGAAGGATCGGCCTTTTTCCTGCTTTCCTCCTCATTTTCTCCCGGAACATATGCCGTATTAGCCGACATCCTCACGTTTAACCGTAAAACTGCGGGCAAGCCATTACATTCAATCCTCTCAGATTTTCTTGAAAATTCGGGTACGAAGCCCGGGGAAGTTGACCTTGTAGTCAGCGGGATGAACGGGGACAGTAAATCCGGCAAACTATATAAGGAGCTTACAGATTCACTTACAGGAGCCGGAATTGCTGCCTGGAAACATCTCAGCGGTGAGTACATGACCTCCTCTGCCTTCGGGCTTTGGATGGCCTCAATGATCATGAAATATCAGAATGTGCCTGAAGCAGCTTTGATGAGGCCACAGGGAGACAGGCCGATCAGGACAATTCTTATTTATAATCATTACCTCGATCTCAATCATTCCTTCATCCTGATTAAAAAACCGTGAAGATCCTGAATTTCAGAAATACATCAAGGCTGTTTCTTCTGCTGTTCGGTATTTTCACGATCAGCCGTATTTTTATCTGTCCATGCGGACAATGCTTCCTGTCGGCTTTCTGTAACAATCCCATAGTGTTTTACCTGGGTCTTGTTTTCGTTTACCTTGGAATATCAGTGGGTATGGCGTTTTTTTCATCCTCCGGATTTCACTACAGCAATGTTCTTTCCCACGGAGACCGGAGTAAACCTTTACTGGCCCTGACTTTTGATGATGGGCCGGATCCCGGGTCAACTCCAATAGTACTTGACATCCTCAAAAAACATAGAATCAAAGCGGCTTTCTTTATTATCGGGAAAAAGATAGCTGGCAATGAGGCACTGCTTCAAAGGATCTCGGATGAAGGACATATTACAGGGAATCATTCATGGTCGCATAGTTTTTTCTGGGATTTCTACTCTGCAGGAAGAATGGCTGAGGAAATCAGGCAGAATATTCTTGAAACGAAAAAAATTACCGGTAAAAGGATGAATCTGTTCAGGCCTCCTTACGGGGTTATCAACCCCATGGTGGCCAAGGCGATCAGCAAAACCGGAGTAAAGGTTGTTGGATGGAGCTTCAGATCCTTTGATACTGCTTCCGTCAGCCCTGAATCATTGCTTAAAAAAACCACTGCCGGCATAAGACCCGGCGATATCCTGCTGTTTCATGACAGCTCGAAGCTCACAGCCGGAATCCTGGATAAAATAATTGTATCATTGCAGGGCCGGGGATTTAGTTTTATTTCGCTGGATGAAATGTTTAAGTTGCAAACCTATGAAACACTCTGAAAGTTTATTATTGGTCATGATCCTGCTACTCGGCAGCATATCGGGCCAGGCCCAGGGCAAGCTTCTTTCACCAACCGATGCCCAGGATGTCAGAAAAAGTATAAGTGAAGCAGCGAAGTCGGTCAGTTCAGTAGAAGCCCGGTTCACGCAAACAAAAGAACTCAGTGTTATAAGCGAAAAGATCATTTCAAAGGGGGATTTTTATTTTAAAAAGGAGAAGCTTCTCAGGTGGGAGTATACTGATCCTTTTCCATATTTGATCATCCTCAACAACGACCGGATTTACGTGAAGGATGAGGATAAGGAAAACCACATCAGCCTTCAGTCGAACAAGGTTTTCAGGGAAGTGAATAATATACTGATCGGTGCTGTTCAGGGAACCCTGCTTTCCGATACAAAGAATTTTCAGTGCAGTATCATCGACCTGGGCAACCAGTTCCAGGCAACGATGGTTCCATTAAGCCCGCGCATCAAAGAAACCCTGAGCGAAATCATTCTGTATTTCAACAAGAATGACTATACCGTCGACAAGCTTGTTATGAGGGAAGTTTCGGGAGATTACACAAAAATAGAATTCAGCGACAGGAAGGTAAACCAGGATATTTCAGATGCGAAATTTATTATCCCTTAATATTATTCTTTTTCTGTGTCTAACCGCCTGTAACCCGGTTAATAAATCCCAGTTAAGCTCATCCGGGGAAACTTCGTTTAAGGTTCCCGTTTGGAGTTCGCCATTCCTGAAAGCATATAATAAAGCGTTATTCCGTACTTCTCTGAATATTGCTGACAAGCATTTGACGGGGATTTCAATTATTAAAAGAACCTCCGACAGCAGTTTCCATTTCACTTTTGCCAATGAGATCGGTATGACATATTTTGATATGGAGCTATACCGGAATAAATTCAAACCTGATTATATTTTTGATCCATTGGACAAAAAATCTTTTCTGAAAGTTTTACAGAGGGATTTTTCGGTTTTGTTTTTCAGCTTTTCGGAAGGAAAGCCAACGCGCAAATACATACAGAAGGGCTCGGGGGAAGCAGTTTATATGTATTTGGGGCTGAACCTTTACGTATGGATGGATATACGGCAGAATACCCTGACAGGGCTTGCCGGATGGAGCAATTACTTTGATGCGATCATCGTCAAATTCAGGGAATACGAAAATGGATTCCCCGGTGAGATTCAGATAGAGAACCCAAGAATCGGGATGACACTTACGTTTAACGTGCTGGGTCATTGAATTCATCATTATACAACATGTAAAGCTGACTTGACGCGGGGGATGACCGAGGTATTTTAACATAATTTTGTACTTTTACGCATTCCGAAACCTTATCTGCAATAATGTTGAAAGGCAAATTATACAGGATAAATAAAATAGAGAAGACGCCGAAGGATGGGGAGAGTCCTGCAATAAGAAGGTTTTGTGTGACTCTGAGTCTCGACGGCAATCACGGAATTTTCAAGGGACATTTTCCCGGAAACCCTGTTTTGCCTGGTGTTTGCCAGGTTGAAATAGTGAGGGAACTTGCAGGGGAAATACTTGAGCGGAAGCTTCTGCTGTCGCAGGCCGGCCAGGTCAAATACCTTAGCCTGATCAACCCGGTAAAAGATCCGCGGCTCCTGGTAAATTTGAAATTTACTGATATCGGGCCGGATGAATTTGATGTTTCTGCCGAAATAAACTCCGGCGATAGTGTTTTTATGAAAATGAAAGGCCGTTTATTGTCTGAAAAACCTGATGGAAACTATAAATAAAATAAGCTGGGAAATAAGGAATGATATCGGGATCATAACATTAGTGAATCCTCCCGAGAACTACCTTGTGCAACCCGAATTTGTTCCTATTGAAACACTTAAGAAATGGACTTCCTATGATTATCTCAAAGGGATCATGATCTGTGGTGCCGGAAAGCATTTTTCAGGCGGAGGCAAGCTCGAGAATCTTTTTAAAATGATCGGTGACAAAGAGCCGATCAGTGAAACAATGGGAAAAGGGAAAGCCGTCCTGGAACATCTTGAGAACCTTGACATACCTGTTGTTGCAGCTATTCAGGGGATATGTTTCGGAGGAGGGCTTGAGATCGCTCTTGCCAGCCATATCAGGGTGTGTTCCGAAAATGCCTTATTTGCCTTCCCTGAAATAAACCAGGGAATTATTCCCGGATTGGGAGGGACAGTGAGATGCCCGGCCAAAACGGGATTCCCGAAAGCAATTAAATTCATTATGAGCGGCGATATGATCAACGCCGAAGATGCGATGGAAATGCGTCTGGTGGATTTTATTGTCAGCAAACAAAAGGTGTTTGATTTTTCTTTCACCTTTTTACAGAAACTGACCAGGGACAGGCCTTTGCCGGTCATAAACGCCGTCATGAAAGCCCTGAAAAATGCCAGGTCGCTCAGCCCCGAAGAGGCAATGAAAGAGGAAACCAGAATGTTTTGCGAGCTTGCTCTTGCTGAAGCCAAACGGAGAAACGGTTCCTCAGAATCATAGAAATGAACATACCAGGGTATTCCACGATACTGTTACAGATTGATGAAGGTATTGGCAGGCTTGAGCTGAATACACCTCCTTCAAATACGATGACGATGAAATTCTTTACGGAATTCTCATCGGTACTTGAATTCATAAGTAATAGTCAGGAATTTAAAGCCCTTGTTATCACAGGCCATGGCCGTCATTACTCTTCCGGGGCCGACGTCCCGGTTCTCCTGAAGGAAATTCTTGAAAAAACAAAGACCGATGAACATGGCAGGCTGACGGTTGTTCCGGATTTTCTTTCAAACAATTACAGGTCACTGCTGATGCTTGAGAGTTTCAGTATACCGATAATCTCGGCCATCAGGGGAGTTTGTCTTGGTTCGGCGCTTGAACTTGCCCTGTTCAGCCACTTCAGGCTCTGCGGCGAAGATGCTGTTTTCGGTCTGCCTGAAGCCTCATTCAACCTGGTGCCCGGGCTTGGTGGCATATATAAGCTGGCCTGCATTTCAGGAGAAGCTTTAGCTCTGGAAAGAGTCCTAAAAGGAAGTACTTTCACTGCTGAAGATGCCCTGAAATACAAGATTATTGATAAAATTGTTCCCAAAAAAGCGCTGATGCCAACAGCTTTTAACTTTGCCAGGGAGGTGATGCAGGATTTCAGGGTAGAAAAGCGGGGATTATATATCAAGAAATATTTTTCATGAAGAAACAGGATTCAAATCATGAAATCAGAAGGCCTGTGCTGGTTTCCGGCAGCGGCTCTTACCTCCCGGGAAATCCTGTCCCTAAAGCAGAGGTTGACTATTATCTCGGGGAACTTACAGATGCGCCCCTGAAGATCCGAAAATGGCTTCAAAGAATCAGGGGCCTGATGGCTGAATTGCTCGAAGTTGAATTTTACCATTTTGCAATCGATCCTGTTAGCAGGAAGTTCACGGAAGATAATGTCAGCATGTCGGTCAAAGCAGCAACACTGGCTCTGGAGTCAGCAGGTGAAGATGCAAAGGATGTTCAGCTCATCGTTTATGGCAGCGCACACCAGGACCAGATGCCGACAGCTTCTGTCAGGATACAGGAAGCACTGGGAATAGACCGGTGTGCGGAGCTGTCAATTCATGCCAATTGTACATCGGCATACAAGGCACTGCTTGTTGCTTCGGATATGATCAGGTACGGCCGTTATGACAATGCCCTGGTTATATCTTCCAGCATGTCATCGTCGGAACTTGTTGCAGAATATTACAACCAGCCCCTGGTTACGAAAGAGGAGCTTTTCCTGAGATATTTTTTATCGGATGGAGCCTCAGCACTTTTATTAAAGGCCGCCCCGGATAAAAAATCAGGACTGTACATTGACCATGTTTACATGGAATCTGCTGGCGGGAACAAGCCTTCAGCAATGGGTAACAAACGGCCTGCTTACTGGATGAACCCTAAAGAAGAGTTTGAAAAAGGCTATCACCACCTGGCCCAGATGTTCCAGGAGGAACTAAGGCAGAATTTTCATGAAGCGGAAGGAACGGTTTTTGTGAACGGTCTCAAACGAATGTTAAAGCAATATCCTGTCGATCCTGAAGAGGTGAAATTTTTCCAGGTAAATTTTCCTTCAAGGCATATCTCCGAGCTGGTCATGGACGAATGCACGGGGCTTGGCATCCGTCGTGATGCGTTATATTCGAAAATGTCCGCGATGGGATACCTGGGCCCCCCGATGGCTTTTCTGTGCCTTGACAAAATATTAAAAGAAGAAAAATTATCAAACAGGGATGTCGTTCTCAGTTTTGTCACAGAGGTAAGCAAGTTCATGCAGGCAGGTTATGTCATGAGCTGGCGTCAATTCTGATTTACTAATAAAACAACATGCCGGCAGACAAATACAGATATACTCTTTTCCTGCTCAGCCCCAGGCAGCGCTATATTAACTACCCTGCCCATTCTGAAATGGCCAGGATGTTCGGGAAGAAACGCCTCATGGTGCCTCTGGCCCTGCCTACCATCGCGGCACTTACTCCCGCTCATTACAGGATCGCAATTTATGACGAAGAGATAGAGGATATCCCTGAAAACATAAAACCTGATATCGTTGGGATCACCACGCTGGCTGCAACAGCCAGAAGGGCATTCGAGCTTGGCGACCATTACCGCGGCCTCGGGGCAAAAGTTATTTTCGGAGGACCATACGCCTCTTTTGCCACCGATGAAACCCTGAAGCATGGTGATGCTGTTGTTGTAGGAGAAGCTGAAGGCAAATGGGAACAATGCCTTGCCGATTTTGAAAAAGGAGAACTGAAGCAGGTATACGAATCGACAACCTATGCAGAATACCGGTCCCAAAAACCTCCCCGCTGGGACCTCGTGAATATGAAAAGAATTTTTCAGGTAGCAATCCAGGTTTCGAGGGGATGCCCTTTTAACTGTGATTTCTGCCTTGTTTCAAAGATCTTTGGCCGGAAAATGAGGTACAGGGGGATCGATAATGTCGTGGATGAGATCAGGTCGGCTCCTTCAAAATATTTCTTTTTTGTCGATGACAACCTGACCATCAATAAACGTTATGCAAAGGAGCTGATGAAAGCCATTAAACCCCTTGGCATTTCATGGGGATGCATGTGCAGTCTCGATGTGGCTACCGATGACGAACTTCTGCAGCTTATGGCGGAAGCAGGCTGCTTCAACATCCTGGTGGGATTCGAATCTCTCAATCCTGAAAGCCTGGACGAAACAAGGAAACACCATAACCGGGGAGGTTCGATATACACTGAAGCAATCACTAAAATACATGCAGCAGGTATACATATCAATGCAAGTTTTGTCGTTGGCTTTGATCATGATACGGAGGATGAATTTGAAAGAATTTTCAATTTTACCCTCGAACATAATCTTCCAAATGTTAACCTGCACCTCCTGAATGCCCCTCCGGGCACTGAAACACATAAAAAACTCAGGGCTGAAGGAAGACTCGTGAATTGTGATCCTGAAATGGGCGTGGGCCACTTCCCTACCATTCAATACATGAATATGTCACAGATCGGGATCTTCGACAAATACATGGAAACTATCACAAGGATGTATTCCTTCCCCGTGATACGACAGAAAGCCTTTGCCCTGTTCAGTAACGGGGCTTTTACCCGTCCGGGCGGAGATATACCGGCCTGGCTGAAAGCCCGGCTTTCCTGGATCACCTTTAAGGAGTTTATCCTTACATCCGACAAAGACCGAAGAGCATTATTCAGCTTTATTTTCAAACTTATCATTTCGAAACAGATTGCAATAGACAAGGGGCTTGGGTTTCTCTTGTCAATGCTGGGTTACCACCGGCATATACTCCGGCACCATACCAGGATGAATGAGTACCGGAAAATGGTTATGGCCCAGGATACAGGCAAATGGAAGGACAAATCATAATGGAAGGACCAATAGGAATCATAGGCCAGGGTAAAATGGGCATTAACCTGCTTAATTATTTTCTTGACTGCGGATTTACAGTTCACTGGATCTCAAGCCCGAAGGCTGACCTGGGCAAACTGTCGAAAAATGTCGATAAAAAGCTCAGGAGGCTTTTCGAGAACCGCATCATCAGCCAGGAAAAATATGAACAGCTCAGGCAATCAAGTGTTTCAAAAGACATTTCTGCTCTTGCTGGTTGCACGCTTGTTATAGAAGCTGTGGACGAGGACGTGAATACGAAAAAACGGATTTTTACATCTGTCGATAAAGTTGTTAACAAGGATGCGATCCTGGTTTCCAACTCTTCATCGATCATTCCTTCGCTTCTTTGCCCCTCAGGAGAACGTGGGAAAAACTTCGCAGGTCTTCATTTCTTTTACCCTGTGAACCTTTCGAATATAGTTGAAATCATCAGGACTCCTCAAACTTCTGATGATACGGTCTCAAGGCTTAAAGCGTTTCTTGATACCATCAAACGTAACTTTATCCTGCTGAATGAGGCCGAAGGCTTTATTCTTAACAGGATATTTCTGGATGTTCAGAATGAAGCCTACCGGATTGTTGATCAGGGGCATGCCACCTTCAGAGATATTGATCAGATGGTTAAGGAATCTCTCTTCCCTTCAGGTATTTTTGAGTTCTTCGACCATGTGGGCCTCGATACGATGCTCCTGAGCATAAAGAATTATGTCTCTGAATACCCCCATGCCGATTATTATTCTTCTCTCATCAGCGGACTTGAAAAGATGGTAGCCAAAGGGAAGCTCGGCCGGAAATCCGGACAGGGATTTTACGATTATTCAGGAAGTGAACCCGGGTTCTCACCTGATCAGGCAGCGACTGTGAGTGCTGAAGAGATCAGGAACCACCTCGAATTTACCTATAAAAATGCAGCCCGGAGGTTTATCATGCATTCGGGACTGACTATCGATGAACTCAATGAAGCACTGAAAGAATATTTCGGAACAGAAAAAGGCCCCTTTGATTAATTGCGTATCTTTGCCTTAACATTAACTTTGACAACATGAAAACAACATTTGCATTTATAGGAGTCTCGCTGGCCGTAATCTTTTTCCTGGCCCTGGCATTCAGACCTGTAAACGTATCCGGTTCGGTTAAATACAGCGAAGGGAATCCCGAACTTCCCGATTCTGTCATGAAAGTCTTCCAAAAAGCTTGCATGGATTGTCACGGCCAGGATGGAAGCAGCATGGCAAAAATGCACTTAAATATTTCAAGCTGGAATACATACGACATTAAAAAACAAGCAGGCAAGGCATTTGATATCAGTAAAGAGCTTTCGAAAGGCTCAATGCCCCCGGGAAAATGGCGGAAAAGCAACCCCGATAATATTCCTACACAAGCCGAAGTCGGTTTAATTAAAAATTGGGCAAAGTCACTGAACAATTAATATCTGAGAATGGCCGTGAAAGTTGTAATAAGCGGGATGGGCATTGTTTCATCCCTGGGTTATGATTTGGAGACCTTTTGGAAAAACCTTATTGAAGGCAAAAGCGGAGTTAAGAAAATAACCCTGTTTGATGCTTCTGCATGCGCAACACAGATTGCAGCAGAAGTTTGTAAAGAATTTGAAGAATATTCGAAGTCCCTTGTTAAAAAGCGCGCAGCCGGACAAATGACAAGGGTTACGAGGATGTGCCTTGTTGCAGCCAAACAGGCGGTAACATTATCCGCATTGGATTTTGAGAAAGAGAACAAGTCCCGCTGTGCAGTCATCATGGGAGTGGTCAACACCGGTAATTCCAGCGTCGAAAAAGATACTTCACTCCAGAATACTGTATTCAAAAGCATGACTAATTCGATGCCTGCCTGGATATCTCTTGAATACCAGCTTCTGGGCCCCAGTTTCGCAATCAACACAGCCTGTGCTTCATCGGCCTACGCTATTGCAATGGGCATGCAGATGATCAGGAATAATATGGCCGATATTGTGATTACAGGAGGTTCTGATTCCATCATCAACCCGGAGGAAATAAATGGATTCAACGCCCTGTATGCTCTTTCAGTTGCAAATGACCCGCCAGAAGCAGCCAGCAGGCCTTTCACGTCAAAACGGGACGGGTTTGTAATAGGTGAAGGAGCAGGGGTTTTAATTCTGGAATCTGAGGAACATGCCTTGAAAAGAGGTGCTCCCATCCATTGCGAACTGGCCGGCTATGCACTGACCAGCGAGGGGTATAATATCATGGCCCCTATGAGGGACGGGGAAGGAATGGCTGCTACAATGGAGAAAGCTATAACCGATTCAGGTATTGATAAATCTGAAGTGGATTATATTAATGCCCATGGGACTTCCACCGAGCTCAACGACCGGTATGAGACCATGGCTGTAAAAAAGGTATTTGGTGAACGGGCATACCGGATACCCGTATCTTCATCCAAATCGATGATCGGTCATACCATAGGGGCTGCAGGAGCAATTGAAAGTATCATTACGGTCCTGAGCCTGAAGAACAACATGCTCACCCCAACCATTAATTATACCGATCCGGATCCGGAACTTGACCTGGATTATGTGCCGAATGTATGCAGGCAAAAAGAAATTCATGTTGCTCTCTCAAACTCCTTCGGGTTTGGCGGCCATAATGCAACACTTGTTTTTAAGAAATATCCCGGAATTTAATATTATTTTTGCAAAAAAAAAATTATATAAATGGCAAAAATCACGGAGAAGACCCGGAATGAAGTCAGAGAGATTGTCTTTGCGTTCTTTGCTGAAGAATGTGAGGCTGAACTATCAAAGATCACAGATAACACCAATATAATCAGGGATCTTGATGGAGATTCACTGATGTTCCTTGAGCTCATTGAGATTTTCAAAAAGAAATACAATCTGGATATTGAACTGAAAACAATTGGCAAATATGCAGTTAAACATCCGGTTGATACTATTGGCCAGCTCATTGAAATGCAGATGCTGATCATTGAGCACGAGAACCGGCTTCTCGAACTGGATAAATAATTCCCATTGGCAGAAGACAAGATCGCTTTCGTTTTTCCGGCGTTTATCAGTGACTACCGGGATGATCCTTCCGGCGGGATACCATCTTTCGGACCTGTTTTTCAAAGCTATCTGGCGAGGGCAGCATCCTTCATTGACCAGGAGCTTCTTGCCTTTCATCCTGAATCCAATCCGATGCTCCAGGATGAATTAAGGAACCAGTATATTTCATATATCTATAGCTGCAGTTGTGCAGATCTTCTTCAGAAATCAGGCATCAGGCCTGAAATTACTGCCGGTTACAGCATGGGGATTTATGCATCCTTATGTTTTTCAGGGTCCATAACGTTTGAAACCGGACTGCTGTTCATTAACAAAGCTTATGAAGCGATCAGGCAAACTCTCCCGAACACATATTACGCCATGGGCGGTGTGATCGGCCTGAAGGAGGAAGATATCAAAGAAATTGCATCTCAGCATAACCTGGACCTGATGATTGTCAACCGCAACAGCGATTATTCATTCATCGTGGCAGGAAGCAGTTTTCATGTGAATGTTTTTCTTCTGAAAGCCAGGGAAGAGGGAGCCCTGAATTCAAAATCACTGGGAGTGACTATCCCCTACCATTCGAATCTTTTGGCGGAAGCTGCGAAGGTTTTATCGGCGACTGTTTTTTCTTCGGATGTAAAGGCGCCTGAATTGCCCATCATTTCCGTGTTGAACCAGGATCTGATAACTGATGCAGGGAGAGCCAGGAATGAGGTCGTGAATAATATTTTCAATCCCTTTAACTGGCAGGCAACGCAAATGCAGATGTGCCGTTCGGGTATACGACTGTTTACCGAATGCGGTCCGTCTCAGTCATTGCGTAAGAATTCCAGGTTTATTCCCGATTGCGGAAGATTTGTCAACTGGAACTCCCTGCTGTCACAGTGAAGAAAACGTTTCAGATCGCGGTTTTACAATATTTTTTATTTATAATTTCCCTTTTGACTTCCATCCCTTCCTGATCCTCAGCAACGTGCGGAACATGGGTTCAGCAAGGTTTTGAGCTTTGCGCACAGCAACAGCCTCACGCATCATTTCAGCCGGAGGGGTTGTCTCATAAGCAGGCAGGCAATGCAGACGGTCTTTGCATGCATCCAGTATCCACTCCTTCAGCTCCAACCTGGGAGCAGCCTTCGAAAAATAAAAAACCGAAGGATTAAGCAAATTATCTGTCGCAGAAATAATGCCCTCTTTCAAGGCAGTTTTATATAAAGGGGTTCCCGGGTATATCCTGAGACCGGCCGACATATAAACCAGGTCGGCCGGGTTTATATATCCGTCAATAAAATCAATCGTTTCGTTAAACGTTTTCCGGCACTCCCCCGGCCCGCCAAACAGGAAAAACCACATCGAAGGGAGATTGAATTTGTTGATGAGGTCTGCAGTCCTCCGTATATCTTCAATGCTAAACCCCTTACGCAGGTTCTTTATCATTGCGGGTGAAGCGGAATCAGGGGTAACATCGATCTGTACAAACCCTGCTTCGATCATAAGTCTGAACAGTTCTTTGCTGGTATTCCGGGGATTCACTCCCATAGTCCTGAGCTTAACCTTCAGCTTTCTGCGGATGAGCTCCCGGCAGATCTCCTCGGCATGCCCCTTGGGCTCATTGAAGGTGGAATCAACAAACTCGAAAGTTACGCCCATACCAAGCCTTCCGGATGCTTCTTCAATTTCATTCACGATAAGTGCGGGAGTCCGCAATCGGTATTTGCTGCCTTCAAGGAGTGGATAAGAACAATACAGGCATCTCAGTGCACATCCTCTTTTTGTTTGTATGCTGTAAACTCCCCTTTCCGTATAGGGCTTAAAATCAATTTTCCGGTCAATCTCAGAAAAAAGGCTTAAAATGTTATCTCCATTGGTCCACGGAAGCCGTGCACCCTGCCCGTCCCTGCTATATACAGCCGGGATTCCGTTTACATCCTCTCCCCTTTCAAGGCTTTGAAGCAATGCATGCAGGGATTTTCCGCCTTCACCTGCAATACCGTAATCGGCTCCTGTATACTCAAGGATTTCCCGAGGAAACATCGTGTACCCGCTTCCGCCCAGGATGCAGGGGGCCTTTGTAAGTTTACGCGCCGGCTTGATAAAGTTACGGTAAACGCCTTCAATAAAAAATGTACTTCGCTCGGGGATCATCTCATCCACATTGCGAATACTGAATCCCATAAAATCAGGATTAAAACTGCTGATGACCGAACCCAGGCTGCGGCCTTCATCGAACATCCCATCATAAATCCTTACTTCATAAAGGCCTTGCAGATATGAAGCGATCTGGCAAAGGCCCAGAGGCGGAATGGGATACGGTGATTTTTCCGTGTTGGTATTGATCAGTAAAAGTTTTTTCATATCACATCTTTCCCTTTTTTAATCAGCCAGAGGCTGCCTACACGTTCATGAAATTTTTCGTAGGGAAGTGTGGTACGCATCACTGAGTTAAAGAAGTTGTACTTCAGGTAATCATGATCGATAATCTGGTGTTTTACCTGTTTGTAAAACACCGTTCCGGGCATGGGTGTAAGTATCGTGTAGCCTGCGTAGACCACGGGATTGTTCGATGAATATTCTTCAAGTGATTTGAAATCATCTTCCGAATAATCGTTGGGGATAACATAATTACCCCTGATCATGATATTATTGTCATCAAATACCTTTATAGCTTTTGCAATGTCACTGGCCGGAGAATCCTTGTGATATTTTTTAAGATCCTCATCTCTGTATGATTCGAACCCGCAGATGACCACTTTAAGCCCCCCTTTTGCCATTTTCCGGATGATTGAAGGGTTCTGTGCCGCCACATCGGCCCTGATGTCCATCACAAAAGTCTTTTTTATTCCGTCTTCCAGTATCCGGTCGAACAAGGCATTCATGAAATTGAGGTCGACAACAGTATTTGCATCTGCAAACCTCACTACAGGATAATCGGGAATGGATTGAAGCTCTGTGATCAGGCTATCGATGGTCCTCTGGTAGTACCTGCCCTTAAACTGCGGCCAGATCGAACAGAAGGTACATTTATAAGGACAGCCAAGGGATGTGTACACATAAGTGCTTGGATCAGGGCTGCCGCCGACTTTGTAGGTGCTGATCCATTTTTTCAGGGCAGCCCGTTCAGGCATCAGGAAGCCGGCATTCGCCGGATCCAGCATGCGGACCTTGCCTGCAGTGCGTTTTAACGTTATTCCGTTATTCAGTAAAATGCCGGGGATGGCTTCCAGTGGGGACTTTTTTTCGATCGCGTCAACCACATCCCTGAATATATGAGCGCTTTGACCAGGGCAAACAATATCCACCGCAGGGTGAAAACAATCGTACGGAAGAAGCGTGGGATGCAATCCGCCCAAAACAGCAATAATACCGGGATCGATTTTTTTGGCTTCCGAGAATATTTCGAAGGCATAATAGAGCTCAGAGGTTATCGCTGAACTTGCAATGATATCCGGTTTGAATTCACCGACCAGCCTGTTGACCAGACCTGCAAGTGAAGTTGGCTCAGACGTGAGGTCAAACTCTCCTTTTGTGTCAAAAAGCATTACATCATGGTCCTTAACGGCTGCTGCAATTGTCATCAGCCCCAGGGGAGGGCCGATAAGCCTCCTGTGAATAAAAGGTTTTGCCGGTTCAGGTGCGAACCTGAGAATCCTGTTTTCGGGAGAACGCGGCGTATTGATCAGGAGAATTTTCATTCACCAAAATTACTGATTTTTGTTATTTTTGTCTTATCTGCCAGAAACCATACCACAGCAAATGCAAACCAACCAGGAAGTCCGCCAAAAGATAGCTGATCTCAGATGCTGTGTCATTATCCCGACATATAACAACGGGGAAACGCTCGGGAAGGTGATTCGTGATGTATTGTCCCTGACCGGCAATGTCATTGTAGTAAATGACGGTTCTACCGACCAGACTGCTGATATCCTGGCAGGAATGCCTGAAGCCGTAACTGTCACTTTGCCTGTCAACCATGGCAAAGGCCGTGCGCTTCAGCAGGGCTTTGCTCTGGCAATGACCAAAGGGTTCAAATACGCCATCACCATCGACAGTGACGGGCAGCATATGGCAGCCGATATCCCCCTGTTTATCGAACTGATCGAAAAGGAAGAAGGGAGCCTTATCGTGGGTGCCAGAAACATGGATGACCCTTCTGTTCCTCGTTCAAGCCGCTTCGGTCATAAATTTTCCATATTCTGGTTCAGGGTAGAGACGGGCCTGAAAATAGCCGATGTACAAACTGGTTTCCGCCTTTACCCTCTTGAGAAGATAAAGGAAATAGGGAAACTTTATACCGGTAACTATGAATTCGAGGTAGAGATCCTTGTGCGCCTTGCCTGGAGGGGAGTTAAAATATTCTCTGTACCGATCGAGGTCTATTACGCCCCGAAGGAAACCAGGGTTTCTCATTTCCGGAAGGGACCTGATTTTACCCGGACCAGCGTCCTGAATGCCATACTTGTTTTCATGGCACTGCTATGGGTAAGGCCATTTATGTTTGCAAAAGGCTTAAAGAAAAAATCGGTAACGGGCTTTATAAAAGAATATATTGTTGACAGTTCTGATTCGAACAAAAAAATTACTCTTTCTGTGATGACCGGCGTTTTCATTGGAATCCTTCCTATATGGGGATGGCAGATGGTGGCAGCATTCGGCCTTGCCCATGTTCTCAGGCTGAATAAATTCGTGACTGTAAGTGCATCAAATATCAGTATTCCCCCGATGCTCCCGCTGGTACTCTACTTAAGCTATCTGACCGGAGGCTGGGTGCTTGGGACGAATACTTCCGCGGGCCACCTTTCATCAGGATTTGATTTACAGTGGTTCAAGGCAAACTTCGTTCAATATATTGTGGGAAGTGTTATTTTTGGTGTCTTGTTATCTCTGACCCTTAGCGGCCTTACTTACTTTTTGCTGCAGATCTTCAGGAAGCCAAACCGGACAGAATCTTAATCATCTTCTTTTGATGGTATGAACGTTTTTTGCTGATGTCAACGCTGTTTATTAACATATATAACTTATTTGCTAAAAGAAGATGGCTCTTCTTTATCGCAATTGGAGCCAGCCTTGCTGTCATTCTGTTTGGCGTTTCGCGGATGCGGTTTGTTGAAGACATCTCAGGAAGCTCTGCAAATCCCGAAAATTCTGAACTTTTTAATGTCGTCCTCAGCCACTTCCGGTTTGCCGAAAAACTGGTCATCACCCTGTCATATGTAAATAACTCAGCAAAAGGGTCAGAAGCCGGTCTTTGCCTCGCAGCCGATTCCCTGGCAGAAACAATTACCAGGGAATGCAGTGAGAATATCAGCAAACTGTTTTATAAGCCTGATGATTCGTTATTCACTGAACTGATGAGGTGCACCCGGGAGTATCTCCCTCTGTTTCTTGAAGAAGACGATTACCGGGGCATAGATACTATGACATCCGCAGTAAATATTGAAAAAGCGGTCAAAAAGTCTTACAGGCAGCTGATATCCCCTGCTTCGATAGCAATCAGAAGCCAGGTCCTGAATGATCCCCTGGGGATACAGGGCCTTGCATTAAAGAAATTACGGAAATTACAGGGCAGTGATCAGTACGAATCATACAACGGATATATTCTCAGCAAAGATCATCGACACCTCCTGATATTCATTACGCCTTCAAACCCGCCCGGAGAAACGGGAAAGAATGGGGAGTTCCTGAAAAAGCTGGATAAGATCCTCGACGAAAAAATCAATTCGGGACATACCTTCAGGGCGGAATATTTCGGGGCGGCAGCTGTTGCCGTCGGAAACGCAGAACGTCTGAAAAAAGATATCATGCTGACGCTGGGGATTGCATTTGTTGCCATCTTCCTGCTGCTCGGATTTTATTTCAGATCGGTCATGGTTCCTATACTCGGCCTTCTCCCTGCCGTTTTCGGCGGCGGCCTTGCAATTACGGTCCTGGCCCTGGTTAAGGGTTCTGTTTCTGCCATTTCCCTGGGCATCGGTTCAGTCATACTGGGGCTGATCATCGACTATTCTTTATACATGATCAACCAGTACCGGAGCTGCGGGGACGTAAAGCAAACTCTCAGGGAAATGTCACAGAGTATCGTCATTTGTGCTGTAACCTCTGCAGCCGCATTTCTTTGCCTGGTTTTTCTCGAGTCAAGCGTGCTTCATGACCTGGGATGGTTCGCTTCATTAAGTGTTGCAGGGGCGGCATTGTTTGCCCTGGTCTTCCTGCCACAGATGTTTTCGGCAGGTTTCCGTGAAAAACGTCCTTCAGTATTTTCTTCATTTATAGATCGTGTTGGCCGTATCCGTTTCGAGCAAAATGCACCCCTGATCATAGTTTTGGGCCTCCTTTGCCTTGCAAGCCTCTTTTTCTTCAGGAAAGCTGGTTTTGAAACGGATATGAACACCCTGAATTATATGGAGCCGGGGTTGCGTAAAGCTGGCGAAGACCTGGACAGCTTGTCAAGCGGACAGCTTAAAAACATTTACCTTGTCGCTACCGGCAGTAACAGGGAAGAAGCTTTGCGGCTGAACGAACGCATACAGTCCCGGCTTGACATGCTTATTCAAAACGGGACCATTGCAAGCTGCTCGGGAGTGCGCACCCTGCTTCTGTCTGATTCTCTCACAAAGATCCGCCTCGACAGATGGAAAACATGTTTTTGTGCAGAAAAGTCGGAAAAGCTTATTTCTGAAGTCGGCCAAGCTGCACAAAAAACCGGGTTTGCGACCGGAGCTTTTCAGGGGTTTTCAACTCAGATCAGGAAATCATATCAGCCAGCTGACGTTAAGTTTACGCAAGGATTCGGGAAATCATTGTTTTCAGAATGGCTCAACGACCAGGCCGGAATGTCGATGATCACAAGTATCACAAAGGTGAAACCAGTAAATATTGAAAAGATTTACAGTGAATTCAGGGGCCTGCCCGGCATTGTGGTCTTCGACAGGCAAAAGCTGACCCAGCTCTTTGTTGACAGTGTCAGACGCGATTTTGACAGGCTGGTTTTACTTTCGATGGTTTTTGTAAGTCTCTTATTATGGTTCTCCTTTGGCCGTATTGAACTTGCCCTGTTCACTTCCGTGCCGATGTACCTTTCCTGGCTGATAACCCTTGGGTTTATGGGGGCAGGCGGGATACGCTTCAATATTTTCAATATTATCATTTCATCGTTTATTTTCGGGCTGGGAGTTGATTACAGCATTTTAATGATGAGAGGAATTATGCAGGATTACAAATACGGGACCCAAAATATTTCATCATACAAGGTGTCGGTAATGCTATCCTCTGCAACCACTCTTTTTGGAGTTACTGCCTTATTTGCAGCGAAGCATCCTGCACTGAATTCAATCGCACTGATTTCGGTATTCGGGATAGTTGTTCTTGTTCTGATCACATTCAGCATACAGCCTCTGCTTGCCGGCTGGTTCATGACCGGCAGGCTGAAGAAACACACTTTCCCAATCACGGCAAGAATTTTTATTAAGACCATCATTACCTGGTTCAATATTGTGTTTATCGCTTTAATCCTGACTGTAGTTGGTTCTTTGATGTATTTCCTGCTTCCGGTGAAACGCAGATGGAAGGAGACCGCCTTTCACTATATGTTCTGCCGGCTTTCACAGCTGTATATATTTGTTGTATTCCCCAACCGCAGATTATATAATCCTTATCGTGAAGATTTTAAAAAGCCTGCGGTGATTATCAGCAATCACCAGTCGCTGATCGAAACTCCTGCTATGCTCAGGCTGTATCCGAAGATCATCATCCTCACGAGGACCTGGGTTCACAAATCGATTGTTTTCGGACCTATCGCGAGGCTGGCAAGCTTTTATAATGTTGATTACGGACTTGATCCCATCATCGGAAAGCTGAAGGAAAAAGTGAATCAGGGATACTCCATCCTTATTTTCCCTGAAGCTCACCGTTCGACAGATCATACAATACAAAGGTTTCACAGGGGGGCGTTTTATCTCGCCCAGCAATTAGAACTGGACATCCTTCCATTGATGATGTTCGGAAGCGGAGACTTTCTTGAACGGGGTGAATTCTGGGGAAGGCCGAACATGTTCAGGCAAAAGGTCTTTAAAAGGATATCTCCGGATGATATTTCTTTTGGGGCAGGCTATCAGGAAAGGACAAAAGCTATCCGCCGGTACTATAAACATGAATATGCATTATTCCGTGCAGAAGAAGGCAATACATCATATTACCGGCGCAGGCTGATCCTGAATTATATCTATAAAGGCCCTCTGCTTGAGTGGTACCTCAGGATCAAACTGAGACTCGAGCAAAATTATCAGCTCCTCGACCAATATGTACCAAAGCGGGGTGATATCCTTGACCTTGGCTGCGGATACGGCTTTATCAGCTGTATCCTTGCTCTTACATCCGCAGAAAGAAATATTACAGGAATTGATTTTGACGCGGAAAAGATCAGGGTGGCTGAATGCGGATTTCTCATGTCGAAACAGCTGACTTTTAAAACTGCCGATATCAGGTCCTTTGAATTTTCGCCGGAGGACTGTATCATTCTCAGCGATGTTCTTCATTATCTTCCGCCTTCAGATCAGGAACACATACTGGTGAAATGTATGTCAAACCTGAAACCGGGAGGGATGATTTTAATCCGTGATGCCGATGAAAACCGTAAAACAGGGCATTTCCGATCTAAGCTGACTGAACGTTTTTCTACAGGAATGAAGTTTAATAAAACATACGACGACAGACACCTCCTGCACTTTCTGTCCGCTGAATTCCTTGAGTTGATCACTTCACAGGCCGGCTTCAGCCTTGATATCATAGGTTCGAAAACATATAGTTCAAACACGTATTTTCTTATAAAAAAGAGCTTACAAAAAGCTCAGGATGCATGAACCGCTATGACGTTGTAATAATCGGGTCCGGATTAGGGAGTTTACTTTGCGGGTATATTCTGAGCAAAGAAGGATTCAGTGTGTGCGTACTTGAAAAACACTCAGTCCCGGGAGGCTGCCTGCAAAGTTTCCGGAGAGGGGAGAATCTTTTTGACACAGGGATCCATTATATAGGCAGTATGCTACCCGGACAGACCCTTCACTCCTACTGGAAGTACTTCGGGCTGTCAAGAATGCTCAATATTGAAAGATTGAATGAAAACTGCTTCGATATGATTTCGATTGATGGAAAAGATTATCGCCTGGCCCAGGGTTTCGACAATTTTGTCGAACAACTGGCAGGTCATTTTCCATCATCCGGGACTTTTCTTAAACGCTATGTTGATTCGCTTAAGGAAACTGTATCTGCTTTCCCTTTATATAATTTTGAACTGAACGACAGTCCTACAAAAAATACCTGGATGGGTATCAATGCCTGGGATTTTCTGAAATCAATGGCTGGTTCTGATCCGGGAAACCTCAGGCTTCTTGAAGTGCTGTCGGGCAATAATTTTTTATACGCAGGGCGAAAACAATCAACCCCCTGGCATCAGTACGCTCTCATCAACCATTCCTTTATCAGCAGTGCCTGGAGGCTCAGGCAAGGCAGTATGCAAATCGCCGGCCATCTTATCTCTGCCATTACTGCAAGCGGAGGCCAGGTCCTGACCCGTAAAGAAGTTAAAAAAATATCACCTCTGAAAGATAAATTCCAGGTCGACACCTCCGGAAATGAAATGTTTGTTTCAAAGCGGATCATTGCAGGAATTCATCCTCAGGCAGTTATCGGGCTTCTTGAACCTTCCCTGGTCAAAAAATCCTTCCGTTCAAGGATCATGAGCATGGAGAATACGGTTTCTTCTTTCGGATTGTATCTCGGGCTCAAACCAGGCAGTTTTCCTTATTTTAATAATAACCTGTATTATCACCGTGGTCAGGACGTTTGGGCTGCTTCCGAAGCCGGAAATGAACAATGGCCTGGAATGTATTTTGCTTATACACCTGCCACTGCAAAAAGCGGCGAATATGCATCAGCCTTGTGCATCCTGTCGTATATGAGGTTTGATGAGGTCCGGCGTTGGGAAAATACGCTGACGGGAAGCAGGGGGCCGGATTACAGGACCTTTAAAAAGGAACATGCTGAAACATTGTTACAGCTGGTTGAAAGAAAATTCCCCGGCCTGCGTTCATTAATAAATACTATCGAAATCTCAACACCCCTCACCTGGCGGGACTATACCGGCAGCCCGGAAGGTTCAATGTATGGCATCAGAAAAGAATCAGGAAATTTTCTGAGGACAATGATACTGCCGCATACAAAAATTCCCGGGTTTTATTTTACGGGTCAGAACCTTAATATGCATGGAGCTCCGGGAGTTACAATCGGTGCGATCATGACCTGTGCTGAAATACTGGGGCTTGAGTATCTGTTTAAAAAGATTCGGGATGCAGAATAATGGATTTCGCAGGAAAAGACGTATCTGGCTGACAATTTTCATCCTGGCAGCCATCATTCTCAGCCTTTGGTCATGGTTCAGGATATCCATTAACATCAATCCCCCTGCTGTTGCAGATCGTTCCTCAGATACCTTAAAAGTCATAAAACTCACTGACGAGATGAGCCGATGCGGACAATCCTGGCTAAAAAAGGATTCGTCAGGCCTTTGGCTGATGTACTTAAAGGGAAGTCCTTACCAATGCGGCCTTACAAACGGCAGGCTTGCCCGGAACCTTATATATACCCAGGAAAAAGCTTTCATCTCCCAGATCAGGAAAATGATCCCCTCCGATTTCTATCTCCATTTTCTGAGGTATTTTATTTACTGGTTCAACCGTGATCTCGACACCTACGTTCCTCTCGAATATAAGCAGGAGATCTTCGGAGTGAGCCGGAGTGCGAGTGATGACTTTGCTTTTATAGGCAACAATTATCAGCGGATGTTAAACTATCATTCGGCTCATGATATTGGCCATGCCCTGGAGCAGCTGAGCCTTGTTGGATGTACATCCTTTGCCGCATGGGGGAACTCCTCTGCCGACGGCAGCCTTATCCTGGGGAGAAATTTTGATTTTTATATGGGTGATGAGTTCGCAAGGAACAAGATCGTTTGTTTTGAGCAGCCCGACAGTGGACATGCTTTCATGATGGTTACCTGGGGAGGCATGATAGGCGCCGTTTCCGGCATGAATGAAGAGGGGCTTACAGTAACCATTAACGCGGCCCGGTCGAAAATCCCTCTCTCGGCTCGAACACCAATCTCTCTTCTGGCCAGGGAAATACTTCAATATGCTTCAACAGTTTATGAAGCATATGCCATTGCTGAAAAACGTCACACATTCGTATCTGAATCCCTGCTCATTGGCTCTGCCAAAGACGGGCGGGCGGCCATCATCGAGAAATCACCATTTAAAACTGCCTTGCTGCAACCAAAAGGAACCACGGTATTATGTACCAATCATTTTCAATCGGCAGATTTTGCAGGGGATTCCCTCAATCAGCAAAACATCAGGTCTGGTACCTCTTTATACAGGATGAGAAGATTGCGTGAGGATATGAATCTTCAGGCACCATTAAATGTCGAAAAAGCAGCCTGGATACTTAGGGACCGGGCAGGATTAAAGGGCCGGGACATAGGCTTGGGAAATGAAAAAGCAATGAATCAGCTTATTGCCCACCATTCTGTTATTTTCATGCCATCCCGGCTGCTGGTATGGGTTTCAACAGGTCCATGGCAATTAGGCGCTTATAAATGCTTCGACCTGAGAAAAATTTTTCATAATTTTGCACCCTCAGATCAGGGGATGGAAATTGATGAGACTGCGAAGGCGATTCAACCCGATATCTTCCTGAAGTCAAACGGATACAAAGCTTTTATTGAGTTCAGGAGCATGAAGCGAATCCTTTTTAATTGTATAAAAAGTGGCAGTAAACTGACTAACGAGAGTTCTTTCGTTTCAGCATTTATTCATACCAATCCCGGGTACTATGAATCCTGGTTTCTTGCCGCTGAGTACTTTTACAGGATGAAAAAAACGGCTCTTGCGAGATCATATTACTACAAGGCTCTTCAATGTGAAGTGCCGGCAATGCAGGAGAAACAGAAAATAATCAGGCGTATTGCCGAATGCAGTGCCGGGTTAAAAAGAAATTACAGCTTAAACAAAGACAGATGAAGTTCAAACTGATATATCCCCGTTGGGAAAAACTCGAAGGACAAACAATCTTTAATCTCCCTCCTCACGGGCCTGTTGTTATGGCAGCGGAAGTACCTGAAGATGTTGAAATCGATTTTACCGATGAGAACGTAGAAGATCTTGTTATTGATGACTCTGCTGATTTCGTTGGTATTTCGATGATGCTGACCACCCAGGTGAAACGGGGCTGGGAAATCGCCGACGAATACCGGGCATTAGGTAAGAAGGTTATTTTCGGGGGTATTTCCACGATGCTTCATGCAGAAGAAACCATGCTTCATGCCGACTCCGTCTTTCTTGGCGAAGTGGAAGGCCGCCTTCATCAGGTTTTCTCAGACTTTCGTAAAAACGACCTGAAAAAGTCCTACAACTTCCTCAGCAAGCCCCCCGATATGAACCTCGTGGGGCCGGCAAACAGGGAGATACTGAAGAAAGACCTGTATTACCATAAAGGATTCAGAATGGTAGACCTGTTTCATGCTTCACGCGGATGTATTTACGACTGTTATCCCTGTGCGGTAAGGTATCTTGGTGGCCGGGGCTTCCGCCCCCGCCCTATTGAGCGTGTTGTTGAAGAACTTTCACAGATGGATAACAACCGCCTCTTTATTGTTGATAATTCATTGGCTCTTGACACCCAATGGGAAAAGGATCTTTTCAGGGCAATGATCCCGCTTAAAAAGAAATGGGTCAGCCATACAATAGAAGATAAAAATGAAGTGCTTGACCTTGCAGCCCAGGCCGGAGCATGGTATGTTTACCAGGCTGTTTTCGACACTTCCGACGTGATACGGAACCGCATAAAGCAATATCATGATTACGGTATTGCCGTTGAGGGAACTATCCTGCTTGGCCTTGATAACCAGACTGAAGATGACATCAAACGGCTTATCGATTTTCTGCTGGAAATAGACCTTGACCTTGCCGAATTCACGGTTCTTGCACCTTTCCCCCATACCAAAGCATACAGCGACCTGCTGAAGCAGAACCGCATCTTTGATAAAGACTGGAATCATTACAATGCCGGGAAGGTCGTTTATTACCCAAAGCATATGAGCCCTGAACGGCTGGCCGAACTTTATCAATACGCCTGGGATACCTTCTACAAGGACGAACCACAGACGATGAAAATGTTCAACCTCATCAACAGAGTGATGTCAAAAGAACTCGCGGACGGTACATTCACTCCCCGCCGCCGCGACCTGGCTGATATAAGCTTCGGGAAAAAAGTTACTGATATTGTATAAATAAAATTCAATAATTCCGCTCCCTCGCTACCTCGCTACCTCAGTATTTACCCATGGAAACAAATCCCGCATTCAACAAATACATGGACAGTTACTTTGATTACCCCGGCCATTGGGACAGTCCTTCGAAATGCGGGCTGAGGCTGGTCAAAAGGAAAGACGGGAAAACACTAGCCATAGCAACCGAGATATACAGGCAAAACCCGGGTTCCCCTGTAACTGAAGTGGTCGCCCTGCTTGCAACCCGGATCCTGAAGATCACAGGTGAAAGTCCTGGTAATTTTATCTTTATCGAGCATACCCCCGACCTCGGAAGCAAACTAAGTTTTTATGGCGAAACTTTCGACAGGGTGGAATTTGACTGGAATGGCGAAAACTTTTCAAATCCGGTCTGGACAAGGCTTACAAAGGAATGGGTTGACAGCTTAATGGAAGAATAAAATCTTCCTATCTTTACAGCATGCCAGGCCCTGTTTATCGTTCCTTCCCCACTGCCCTGATATTGTTTTTCTTTCTTTTAATGACTGCGGATGATACGGCCGCTCAGCCTGTACTTAGATCCTCAGTTAAAGGCATCGTAATGGATGCAGCTTCACTTGAACCTCTGGCCGGCGCCAGTATACTGCTTGCAGGCTCCGACCCTGTGATTGCATGCTCATCGGATGGAACAGGCCGCTTCAGGCTTAAAGGAGTACCTATCGGCATCGCCGAACTTAAAGTGAGTTTTATCGGTTATACCACGGTGATTTCAGATCCGGTCGTCATCAGCAGCGGGAAAGATGCAGATGTCGTAATTTATCTTAAACAAACCGGCATTAACGGAAAGGAAGTCGAAGTTAAAGGGGATTACCGAAAAGGTGAAACGCTGAACAGGATGGCCTCCGTAAGCATACGGCCGTTCAGTGTCGACGAAACATTCAGGTTTCCAGGGACCTACAACGACCCGGCACGAATGGCCCAGAATTTTGCAGGGGTCACTTCGGGTATTGATAACCGTAACGATATCATCGTCAGGGGGAACTCACCTTCCGGGCTTCAATGGCGGCTCGATGATATGGAGATCCCGAATCCCAACCATTTTGCCGCTGTCGGGACCACCGGGGGGCCCGTGACAGTGCTGAATGATAACCTACTGACCAATTCGGACTTCCTTACAGGTTCTTTCCCGGCCCAGTACGGCAACACCACGGCCGGTGTGTTTGACCTGAAGATGAAAACAGGCAACAGCGATCATCATGAATTCTGGTTCGGAATGGGATGGAATGGCCTGGAATTTGGTTCTGAAGGCCCGTTCTCAAAAAAAAGCGATGCATCTTATATTTTCTCTTACAGGATATCCATACTGCAGTTACTGAGCTATACCGGAGTGAAAATGGATGTGGTGCCCCAATATCAGGACCTGAGCCTGAAAATAAGCCTGCCCTTAAAGAAAGCCGGTATCCTTACTATTACCGGTATGGGCGGACTAAGTTATATCAAGCTTTTCGACAGCCGGAAGGGGCCGTCGGATTGGATGTTCCCTGACTATGGTGAGGATCTTGCCAACGGCTCAAACCTCGGAGTTCTCGGGCTCACTCATCAGCTCGCATTAAAAAAAGGATTACGAATAAAAACAATGCTTTATGCGGTCGGTTCGCTTGCATATACACGTGTGGATACATTTTCAAATATTGCCATAACGCCTTCATTGTGGGCGGGCGAACGCAGCTCGGAAGTCAAACTTGCATTCTCGTCGAGGATTTACAAAAAGTTTTCCGCTAAAAGCTCTTTAGAGTCAGGTTTCAGCTACGATCATTATTTTATGCATTTTGCCGACAGCATGATGTTTAAAAGCTCTTTTAAGGTTAATACCGGTACAAAGGAACAAATGGATTTTTTTAGAGCCTACGGCCAGTGGCTTCAATGTCTCTCACCTTCAGTCGATCTCAAAGCCGGAATTTACGGATCATGGCTTCCGATGAATAATTCCTGGGCCGCAGAGCCCAGGCTGGGTTTGGATTGGCGTATTTCGGAGAAACATGAGCTGAATTTCGGTGCGGGTATGTATAGCCAGATGCCTCCGCATGTGATCTATTTCCTGATAAACAGGATACCCGGTGGCACAGTGTTTGAGCCGAACCGGAACCTGGATTTCATAAGATCGTTACAAAGTGCATTTTCATACGATTTAAAACCAAACCATCAGCTTCATCTGAAAACCGAGATCTATTACCAATACCTTTACAACCTGCCGGTGAAAGCTTCGATTCCCGAGTATTCGCTGGTCAATGAAGGGCATGACTTCTTTCTGAACAGGCAGTATTCCGATAGCCTGGTGAACCAGGGAACAGCTTCCAATTACGGGCTCGAATTTACTTTTGAAAGATATTACAGCAAACAATATTATTTCCTGTTCACGGCTTCAGTGTTCAGTTCAACATATACTGCCAGCGATCATGTCATAAGGAATTCGGCATATGGAGTGAATTATGTGCTGAATGCGGTCGGAGGATATGATTTCGTGATCGGGAAACGCCGCTGGGGAATACTTTCGCTGGGGTTAAGGGCAACCTATGCAGGCGGAAATCCTTATATACCTTTCGATGTGAATTCAACAGTTTCTTCCGGCGAGACTATGATGGATTGGCCAGCATCATTTGCAGTGAGTTATCCTGACTACAAAAGGGCTTCGCTGAGATTCGGGCTGAAAAGGAACCTTCCGGGTTACAACATCGAGTTTATTCTGGATCTGCAATACAGGACAAATTATACAAATGTGTATCTTCAGCGGATCGATCCCCGCACGGGTGAAATCCGGAACTTTTTTACTATGGGGTTTTTTCCCATGGCAACATGGAGAATTCAATTTTAACATCACAACAATGAACAGTTCACAAAAATTCCCACCCTTTATCATGGTTCAAATAATCAGCCGCTTAAGGGGCATGCTGCTTAACCTGCACAATAAGATGTTTCCCGGATCAGTGGTCCTGTATGAGCAATTCCAGTCGTTCTGGTTGCTTCAGCCCCTGTATATTGCCGCTGAACTGAATATTTCAGAACATCTGAGAGAGAAACCCCTCGGGATTGAAGAACTGGCTGAAAAAACAAATTCACATCCGGAACCCCTTTACAGGGTACTCAGGGCACTTGCATCTTCAGGCATCTTCAGGGAGCTGGATGGAAAGCGTTTTAAGCTGAATTCCCGCGCCAGAGCCTTGCTCGATGGAGACGGGAGCATCAGGAACATGATCCTTCACCACCTGGGAAAAATCAACTGGTCTGCCAATGGCAATCTTTTGCACGCTGTGAAAACAAATGAGAGCGCTTTTAAGGGCATATTTCAAATGGACATCTATCTGTACCTGCAGCATAATCAGGATGAACTCCGCCGTTTTGAAAAGTCAATGTCGGATCTTACTGCACTGGCCTTAAATCCTTTGCTTTCCCGGTATGATTTCTCGAAATGCAGAACCATTGCAGATATTGGAGGAGGTGAAGGGTTTTTACTTGCAAATATCCTTCAGAATTTTCCTGATACAAAAGGAATACTTTTTGACTTGCCTGAAAACTCCGTTAAAGCAGAAGAATTTATTCATACTTCAGGCCTTGACCAGCGTATGAGCTTCGTCCCCGGTAGTTTTCTCGAACCCGTCAATATTCAGGCTGATCTGTATTTGATGAAAAATGTATTGCACAACTGGGATGATGAACATGGGGCGAGGATCCTCCTGAACCTGGGCAAAACAATGATTAAAAGATCAACATTGCTGATTATTGAAATGGTTATACCCGGCCCGAATATCCCGTCATTTTCAAAGATGGTCGATATGCAGATGCTGGCTACAATGCCGGGCGGGAAGGAAAGGACTGCACAGGAATATGAAATCCTGCTCAAAAAGTCAGGATACCGGCTTAAACGTATCATACAGACCATAACCCCCCTGTCTATACTGGAAACAGTCAGGGAATAATTTACCTTTGCCCAATGAATAAACTGTTTTTTTCAGCAAAAAAAGAGGTGCTCCTTATTGTGCGGGATGTTCCCGGCCTTCTTATACTCTTTCTTATGCCTGTTTTGCTGATGACCGTGGTTATTATGGCCCAGGAATTCACCCTTAGAAACGAAATGGGAAAAACCAGGCTGCTGTTTATTGACGACAGTCATACAGGCTTCTCAAATTCATTGCATAAGAACCTTCTGTCAAGCGGTTTTTTCGATACAGATACCCTGGCTGAAGGTAAAGCTGTAACAAAAAGACAAGCTGCGGCAATCATCAGCACAGGAAAATACTCTGCCGGCTTGTATATAGGTCCGGGTGATTCGGCCATCGAAATTATTTCCGACCCGGCTCTTTCAGGGCCTTATCGTTCAAACCTGGTCACTCCACTTAAGTATCTTGTAAGGGGAACGCAGACCAGTTATATGATAGAAGAAATGCTGGCAGTCTCGGCCGGCGATATGAAACCCCTGATAGATAAAGCAATTGAAGAATCCACCGGCAAATTGCCAGTGGTCCGGGAATCCTTTGCCGGATCTGAACTCCGGGAAATTAAACCTACCGCTATTCAAAACATAGTTCCGGGCTTCATTTTATTTGCCATGTTTTTCATTGTGATACCACTTGCCGCAAGTATTATCAGCGAAAAAAACGAAGGTGCTTTTCAAAGGCTGCACACACTTCCCGTGGGATATGGAGTCATCCTGGGTTCTAAGGTCTTAGTATATTTTATAGTATGCATGATCCAGTTTCTCCTGATGATGCTGGTCGGTCTGTGGATATTCCCGAACTTACTTCAGATGCCCCCATTGCAGGTTGGAAACAATGGACCGGCAATTCTTTTTGCAACAACTGCTTCTTCACTGGCAGCTATTGGCTTTGGTATTCTGGTCGGTTCTGCGGCCGGAACCATGGCCCAGGCATCTCTGTTCGGATCCGTGATGGTCGTGCTTCTTGGTGTGATCAGCGGGACCTTCCTTCCCGTTCATGTGATGCCAAGAGCAATACAAATGATAAGTGTGATATCCCCTATGCGCTGGGGAATCGATAACTACCTGGATGTTTTTATCCGCGGGGGCGGCATTATTGATATTTTACCGAGGAGCCTGCTCCTCTTTACCTTTTTCATTTTTGCAATGATCACCAGCATTTATATTTTTGCAGTAAGAAAAACCAAGTTCTAGTACCGGGGGATTAATGAAAGAGAAGGATGGATATTCAGAATGCCCTGAGCAGCAGGTAATACTATATGTCGAAAAGGAAGACGGGAAGTATGAAGCCATACAAACCGGATCGTATCTTTCGGCTAATTATCTTGACGATTTTTTCCTAAAGAGAAAAAATCTTGAAAAAATGCTCGGAGAGAAGATTGAAAAAGGTGAGATCAATGCCATCGGGTATTTTATGGTAATGGAAGACCTTTCTTTTTCAGAGCTTGCTGCACGAACAGGCATACTGAAGTGGAATGTGAGAAAGCACCTGAAAGCCGGGAACTTTTCAAGGATCAGTGAATCTGCACTAAAGAAATATTCTATGGTTTTTAATGTTCCGGTCGAAGAAATTGTGAGAAAGCAGTCAGAAAACAGAAAACAGGATAATGATCATTGAGAATTATCATCATAAAATGGCGGCCCACTGCGAGTCGGGTTCGATTACTTCTTTACTTAACCATGCCGGTCTTAAGATTACCGAGCCTATGGTGTTTGGTATCTCCTCCGGAATTTTCTTCGGTTATTTCCACAACATGAAATCCTTTACATTCCCAACGTTCATCGTGAGGAATAAACCGGGGCAAATGAGGAAAAACCTGGAAAAAAGGACAGGGGTGAGGTTTAATACCAGGGACTTCAAAGACCAGGGATCCGGTCAGGAAGCACTGGACCTTCTTATTTCGAAAGGGGTTCCCGCTGCAACTCAGGTAGATTTTTTTTACCTTGATTATGTGCCTTCCTGGGAACGTGTTCACATCAATGTACATTTTCTGGTTGTCATCGGAAAGGAGAACGATGTATACAAGGTAAGCGACAGCTATTTTCCTCAGCCTGTCGACCTGCCTGTGAAATCTATGAACAATGCCCGGTTTGCTCATGGAAATATGTCACCCAGGGGATTTATTTTTTATCCAAGATATGTTCCTGAGACCTTCGATTACGAAAAGGCAATCCGTAAGGGGATCAAAAAGGCATGCTTTTACATGTTAAAAATTCCTATCCCCTTCCTTGGCATCAAGGGCATGAGGATGTTTGCTAAAAAAATAACCGATTGGCCTGCGATGGCGAGAGATACCGAACACCTGTCGCATGAAGTCATGAAGATCAACATCCTTTTAGAGGACCAGGGAACCGGCGGAGCAGGATTCCGTTTTATGTACGCGACATTTCTTCAGCAGGCCTCGGAAATTATCGATAAACCCGAACTCAGGGAGTTTGCAAAAGAACTCATGGAAATAGGTGACGGCTGGCGGGAATTTTCGCTTTTTGCTGCCAGAATCGGAAAAAACCGCGACCTTGGCCCTGAAAAATTTAAACAGATGAGCAGCCTCATTTACCAGAGGGCCGATAAGGAAGAGGATTTTTTTAAACGACTATCAAAAACGATAAAATAAATCAACATCAATGAACCAGATACCGACGGAAGAACTTAGAACTGAGATTAAAAATCTTATTTTGGAGACACTTCAAATAACAGAGATTAAACCTGGTGAGATCGACAATGACAAACCCTTGTTTAGCGGTGAGAATACACTTACTCTGGATTCTGTCGACGCCCTGGAGATCATTATGGCAATACAGCGCAAATATAATCTGAGGATTGCTGACCAGAACCTTGCACGTTCGGTCATCGTCTCCATTAACACAATTGCTGAATTCCTTGTTTCAGAGCAGGGAAAGCAATCTTAATAATATAATTCTTGAAGCATTCCTATCTTACTGCCGGGATGACGTTCGGCAGGCTGATCAGAGTCCTTTCACGAAATAACATCAGCTGGAATTTAAAGACTTCCGGCCGAATACTTTTTTTATTGCAAAGTTCGGTCTGGTCAAGCATTTTTGCTACAGTTGAGAAATTCCGTTACGGCAAGCTTATTAAGGTTATGCCATGTCCTGATGACCCGGTCTTCATTATTGGCCACTGGCGTACAGGAACCAGTTTGCTGTTTAAACTGATGAGCCTTGATGAGCAGTTTACAGCTCCTACCCTTTTCCAGGTAGCTGAGCCTGACAGCATGCTCACATCCCATGCTTATTATAAACCTGTAATGAAAACCCTGGTCGGGGAAACCAGGCCTATGGATAATGTCAGGATAGGCATGGATGAACCTCAGGAAGACGAATATGCTGTATTCCGGCTGACCGCTTGTTCACCTCTCGAACAACTGGTATTTCCCTGCAGGGAAGAATATTTCCTGGAGAAATTTGCAGAATGCAAAACCTTATCCAAAACCGAAGAACAAATCAAAACACAGCTTAAATTTTTTTTTACTAAAATCAATTACCATCGGAATGGAACTATCCTGTCAAAAAACCCATTTCATTCATTCAGGATCAGAATGCTGATGGAGACTTTTCCAAAAGCCAGGTTTATTCAGATCCACCGGCATCCCTTTTCGGTGGTTCCCTCAACGATAAACATGTGGGATATCCTGCAGAGGGAGAATGCGCTTAACAATGAGCTGCATAAGCACGGAATTGCAGAGACCTGCAGGGTTATGAATCTTATATCGGAGAATATCAGCGCCGGCACCGCTGCATTACCGGAAGGATCATTTGCTGAGACCAGGTTTGAAGACCTCGAACATGATCCAGTAAATACATTAAGAAAATTATATGCTGTATTAAAGCTCGATTTTCCTGAGGGCATTGAAATCAGGATCAAGGAATTCATGGCTATTAACCGGAACTTTGCCAAAAACAAATTCCTCCTTTCGGATAGTGATAAGGAAGTTATAGAGTCAGAATTAAATGACTATATGAGAAAATATTCTTATTCCTGATACCTTTGTATCTTTGTGAAAGTAACAGGAATTTTAATCGAAAGGTAAACCCGTTTTTATGAAAAATTTTTTTCTGACCCTTGTATGTTTTACTATTGTCAGCACATTGTCCTATTCGCAGGAACAACCTCCTCAGCAGCAGCAAGTCCAATCCCGGCAACCGACACATCAAAACCATATTAAAAGCGGTTTTTATATCAAACTGGGAGGTTCTTTTCCGATGGGCGAGTTTGCTAACCAGCAGTTATATAATGACCAGGGAAAAACCGATACAATAGCATTCAACCGTGGAAAGTTTGGTGGTGTTTTTGAGCTTGGCTACATTATTTATCTTGGCCCCGCTTTCGCAAAAAATCACCTGAGAGCCGGTTTGGATGCGACCTTTCTGGCCATGTCATTCAATCCCTCGGATCAGAACCTTGCATCAGGTTCCTCATCTACAAAAAAACTCCAATACTGGTATTATTTCGCAGGTCAGAAATTTGGTCCTATTTTCACCATCAATCCTGTCGACTACCTGATGATTGATCTTTCATACAAGATCAATGCAACAGCAGCATGGTTCAATAATATGTGGGGAATGAATCTCGCATTAAATGAGGTAAGCTTTGGGATCAGGTACAGGGTGATAATGTTTGGTTTCCAGTATAACTGGGGTAAAGTCAACTATACTTATAATAATGACAACAGCCTGAAATGCCTGGTTGATAATTCTACATACCGGGTTCTTATAGGATTTAAATTCTAGTTCATATAGCAAAATTGATGGATAAATCCTTTTTCCCTGAGATTGAACGTAAATCCGAGGGGGAGATCAAGAAGTTCCAGGAAGCAGCACTGAGAAACTTATTGTTGTATTTAGAATCCAATTCAGCTTATTACAAGAGGCTTTTCAGAGAATACTCCGTTGATGTCAGCAAGATTCTTTATCTGGAGGATCTGGCACATATACCGGTAACAGACAAGGCTCACCTTCAAAAGTTTAACCAGGATTTTATTTGCGTACCAGGGAACAGGATCGTCGACTATATAACAACTTCAGGTACAATGGGTGACCCGGTTACTGTGGCAATGACCAACAGTGACCTTGACCGCCTTGCATACAACGAAGCCATTTCTTTTACATGCGCTGATGGTTCGGTGGATGACATCTACCAGTTAATGACGACACTGGACCGACGGTTTATGGCGGGCATGGCCTATTTTTTAGGTATCAGGATGCTGGGAGCGTCGATCATCAGGGTGGGCAACGGTATCCCTGAACTGCAGTGGGATTCGATCAGCAGGTTTCAACCAAATGCCATCATCGTTGTACCATCCTTTATTCTTAAGATCATTGAATATGCCGAACTGCATGGCATTGACTATCGTTCTTCGAGCATCACTAAGGCAGTCTGCATAGGTGAGCCTCTCAGGAATCCTGATCTGAGCCTGAATGCCCTCGGAAGGAAAATCCGGGAAAAATGGCCGATCAGGCTTTATTCTACGTACGCCTCTACCGAAATGGCTACAACATTTACAGAATGCAGTGAAGGTACCGGAGGGCATCATCATCCTGAACTTATTATTGTTGAATTCCTCGATGATAATAATAAGCCTGTCAGTGAAGGACAGCCTGGTGAAGTAACGATTACAACCCTGGGAGTTGAAGGAATGCCGCTTTTGCGATTCAAGACAGGAGATGTTTGCATCCATTACAACAAACCCTGTTCCTGCGGCAGGACATCAATGAGGCTTGGGCCGGTCATCGGACGTAAAAAACAGATGATCAAATTCAAGGGAACGACCTTGTACCCTCCGGCACTGTATGATATCCTTGATAACATCCCGTATATCAGGAATTATTATGTTGAAGTATATACCAACTCTATCGGGACTGATGAAATAATTATCAATGCAGGCCTGAACCAGGTAAACTCTGAACTTGAAAAGGATATCAAAGACCATTTCAGGGCCAGGCTCAGAGTGGCTCCCCAAATACGGTTTCTGAAACCTGAGGAAGTACATAAAGTCCAGTTCCCGGAAGGCGGCCGCAAAGCCATTAAATTTATCGATAAAAGGAAAGCACCAACCCGGTCCTGATAAAGGAAGCCCGCCTCAAGCAGCGTGGATGTTTTAACCCAAAAGAAATCTGATTTTACAGCACTTAACCCGCCTCAAGCAGCCTGGATTCTTCGACCCCGCAGGAATTTGATTTTTAAATCACTAAGTCCGCCGAACATAGCGGGGAATTGGTTTGCGGGGATGAACATGAGATTTTGAGCAGGAAAAATTTGGAAAAACATTCTTTTTGTTATAGTTTCGCAAGGTTAAAATCCTTAGTCAAGAACTTAAAACCTATTGCATATGAAAAAAATCGGCATTCTTTTATTCATGTGCTTCCTGGTTCTATCCGGAAGCAAGGTGTTCTCCCAGAAACTGAAATCAGGGAGTCTGTCTGTTCTGAAAGGTCAGAAAGTGGTCAATCTTCAGTTTGATTATGCAAAAATGAAAGTCGGCAAATTTGATAATGAAGAGGAATATATCACTAAAGGGATTGCAGACAGGAATAGTAAGAAAGAAGGTACCGGCGATGCCTGGGCAGTGAAATGGAAAAGTGATAAAACGGAACGATTTCCACCGGCCTTTGCTGAGACATTTAACGGCAAGGCCGATGACTGCGGTCTGGAACTGAAGGAAAATGCATCAGATGCAACCTATACTATGATCGTTCATACTACTTTTCTTGAGCAGGGTGTAGAAGCTTATATTGGAACAAAAGCATCGGAGGTTGATCTTCTTATCGACATCGTAGAAACAAAAGCTCCCGAAAAGGTGGTCGCCACCATTGAGACCAAAGGCAAGGGAAGCACTACCCGAACGACAGTCGGCGGTGTCCCTGTTAGCAAAGAGACCTATGATACAGGGTTGCGTATTATTGAAGCTTATGAGAGTGCTGCCAAACCCCTTGGTAAATTTGTTTGTAAAGAATTGAAATAGATTAATTTAAACAGCAATAAAAAAGGCTGCCTTTACCCAGGCAGCCTTTTTTATCCCATACTATCCGTCTCAGGGATTCTCATAAACCTGCTTGCCCGAAAGATAGGTTGACATTACCTTTGTCAAAGGAATTTCATTTTCATTTACCTGCATGATATCCCTGTCAAGAATGACAAAATCTGCATTTTTACCGCGTTCAAGACTGCCTGTTTCATGATCCCAGAAATCTGCCATCGCCGCCCAGATTGTGATTGAACGAAGTGCTTCTTCCCTGCTTAGTGCATTTTCGGGCTGAAAACCTCCCTGGGGATTGCCTTTAACATCTTTTCTCGCTACAGCTGCATAAAAGGTATTTATCGGCGAGATGTTCTCGATCGGGAAGTCGGTCCCGTTAGCAAGCCATCCATTTTGCTTCATCAGGTCATTATAGGCATATGCCCACTTAACCCTTCCAGGGCCAAGCCTGTCTTCAGCCCATCCCATGTCTGACGTGGCATGCGTAGCCTGTACCGAAGGAATAACGGAAAACTTTTTGAACTTGCCCAGATCCGAAGGATCCACAACCTGGCAATGCTCAATCCTCCACCTCCGGTCATTTTCCCCTTTGAGATATTCACCATAAATATCGAGAACGAATTTATTGGCAGAGTCCCCGATGGCATGGGTGTTGACCTGGTAGCCGTGATCAAAGCACAACTTGCATATTTCCCGAAGCGAATCAGCCGATATCACCCGGATGCCCTGCTGTCCGGGCATATCTTGGTAAGGTTGTTTTAAAAGAGCGGTTCGGCTTCCGAGGCTGCCGTCGGAATAGACTTTCACAGAACTTATAAGCAAACGGGGAGTGTGGTAAGGTCCCTTACTGACGTATTTGATGATATTTTCACTGCTGGGTTCAAGCATCGCATAAATCCTTATCATTGATGCTGAGTCTTTACCGGAACACAGGCTGTCAAACACGCCAACCGTTGCCAAATCAAGACCTGCATCACTGACCGTGGTTAACCCAACCGAAAAACAGTCTTCCCTGGCCCTGCTGATGAGTTTTCCAAGTTCCCCGGGGCCAGGCTTCGGAACCGCCTGCTTCATGTGATCAGCAGCAATTTCACTCAGTATCCCGGTAAGCCTGCCGTTTTTTATTTCAACCTCCGCGGGATTAAACGCATGATGAACACCGATTCCCGCAATCCGGAGAGCTTTGCTGTTTGCAAGAACAACGTGGCCGTCAATCCGTGACAGAACAACAGGATTATCCGGATAAAGATCATCCAGGGCTTTACAGTCCGGAAAAACTTTTTCTTTCCAGAGATTATGATCCCATCCCTGCCCCACTATCCAGTCTCCGGTTTTATATTCCCCCGATCTTTTAATACGACTCAAGACTTCATCAAAAGATCTGCATCCATTCAAAACAATATGCCTGAAACTTAAGGCATAGCTGTAAAAATGGCAATGGGCATCAATGAATCCGGGATAAACAGGCTTTCCCCCTGCATCCAGCAACCTGCCAGGCTTGTACTTCGCAAGGATTTCCTTCGATGTACCTGTTGCAAGTACCTTCCCGTTTTTCACCGCCATTGCCTCTGTGACTGTAAGCACAGAATCAAGGGTGTAGATCCTTGCATTATAAAGGACAAAGTCGGTTTTTGTTTTCATAAGGCTGCAGGAATAAAACACAAAAAAGAGAGGTACAATCAGTGTTAATAACTTTTTCTTCATAGGCCAAAGGTCTGAATTTGATTGAGCTTTTCAAAAGTAGAAAAGATTTTTTTCCAAAACTTGACTTATATACAAAGGATTTCATATTTTTGTATTATTATAAACCCGATATATTAATGCTATATAAATCTATTACACCTAGGTTTATTGTTGTTTTTTCAGTAATTCTTACTGCAGCCATGTTAAGGTTGCTGCCGCATTGGCCAAACTTCACACCGATCGCAGCTATGGCTTTATTTGCAGGTACCTATTTCGACAGAAAGCAATATGCTTTCGCCATTCCGGTCGCCGCGATGTTCATAAGCGACCTCATTATAGGTTTGCACGCAAATATGCCTGCCGTCTATCTTAGTTTTGCCATTACGGTTGTTCTGGGTATGGCTATCCGGAAGAAAGTTTCAGTTGGATCAGTATTCATGGCTTCTATTTCTTCAGCTCTGATCTTTTTCCTGATCACAAACTTCTCTTCATGGCTTGCCATGAGCTTATATCCTAAAAATTTAATGGGCCTTCTTGAATGTTACACCGCAGGCCTGGCATTTTTCAGGGATACATCAAATGGCTTCTCATTCCTGGTGAATGACCTCCTCGGAACAACGTTTTTCAGCGCCGTATTATACGGAGCCTTTTATCTGATGCAGATGAGGTTTCCCGTACTTGACAGGTCAAGGTTTTAGCGACAACTTTCCTCGTTTCTTTCGAGGAGCAAGATGGAATTCTGAGACACAATAACGTACTTCTCGTCATTGAAGACCGTATCAATGGCCGCATTTTGCAAAAAAATTGCCAGATCCCCTTTCTTCGCCTGAAGGGAGGAATAAGCCGGTTTTTGTTTTATTCAGATATCTGATCAGATACATTATTTACTTATGCCGGATATCATCAGGATGCTGCCTGAATCAGTTGCAAACCAGATAGCTGCTGGGGAGGTTGTTCAACGACCCGCATCAGCAGTTAAGGAATTGCTTGAAAATTCAATAGACGCGGGAGCAACTGAAGTCAAGCTGATCATTAAAGATGCGGGCAAAACCCTGATCCAGGTCGTGGATAATGGTTGTGGAATGTCGGAAAGGGATGCCAGGATGTGTTTTGAGCGACATGCTACTTCTAAAATAAAAACGGCAAATGACCTTCTTTCAATCCGGACTCTTGGATTCCGGGGAGAAGCCCTGGCATCTGTCGCTTCTGTGGCTCAGTTAGAACTAAGGACAAAGAAGGTTGAAGATGAGATAGGCACCCAGCTTATTATTGAAGGATCGGAGGTCAAAACCCATTGCGCCGTCAACACCTCGAACGGGACAAACATCCAGGTGAAGAACCTGTTTTTCAATGTACCTGCGAGAAGGAATTTCCTGAAATCAAACTCATCCGAACTGAAATATATACTTGATGAGTTTTTTCGTATAACGTTGGTCCATCCTGATATTACATTTACCATGTTCAATCAGGAAAGAGTGTTGTTTCAGCTTGCATCGGCAAATCTGCGTCAGCGTATTGTGGCTCTTTTTGGTTCGAATTACAATCAGAAACTGATCCCGGTTGAACAGCAGACAGTAATGGTTAACATCAGCGGTTTTATTGGTAAACCTGAGTTCGCTAAAAAAACAAGAGGTGAACAATATTTCTTTGCAAACAGCAGGTTTATCCGTAACCCCTACCTGCATCATGCTGTAGAGGCAGCATTCCAGGAACTTATACCAAAGGATTCTTTCCCGACATATTTCCTCTATCTTGAGCTGGATCCGGCAAATATTGACGTCAACATACATCCTACCAAAACAGAAATCAACTTTACCGACAGCAAGAGTATTTATGCCATCCTTCAGGCTGCAGTGAGACAGGCTCTTGGGAAATATAACCTGACTACCGTTTTGGATTTCGAACAGGAGCAAAGTATGGAAATCCCACCCCTGAAACCCGGGCAAACAATAAACCAGCCTCAGATCACTATAAACCCGGACTATAATCCATTTGAAAAGAAAAAGGAGTTCCAGCCAAGTCTCAGGTTTGAAAACCAGGGATCAAAATCAAAAGTAGGCGAATGGAGGGAAAATATACCGTCGTCCTTTATACATCCGGGAAACATCCCATCTGCCCCGCTTGCGGAACTTATCGACAATCTCAATGCTGAAAATAACTTCAGTCTTAACCTTGAGCATGATAAAACACCCCATGCGGTATTCCAGATCTCAAATTCATACATTCTTAAGGAAACTTCCGGGGGTTTGCTTATCATCGACCAACAGGCAGCTCATGAAAGAATTTTATATGAGAAGTTTATCGCTCAGGGTTCCACGGATAAAAACCCCAGGTCAGGCATTATACCCGTGACCCTTTCATTCTCACCTGATGACGCGGTTTTAATTAAAGATCTTCTCGAAGATTTTAATGCCCTGGGATTTGATATCTCGGAATTTGGAAATCATGATTTTGTCCTTCATTCCATTCCCGTCGACCTGGCAAATACCGATTATCACGGAGCCGTTGAACAGGCGCTTGAAGCGCTGAAAAATGATTTTACAGGGAAACATGCAGGGAAACAGCAGATCATCGCAAAATCATTGGCAAAGAGTTCAGCTGTCAGGCGGGGGAAGTCACTCAAAAAGGAAGAAATGGAAGCCATCCATCAGAAGTTGTTTGAATGTAAAGTTCCTGAATTTTCACCCGACGGTAAACCTGCGTTTTTCATGCTTTCGTTTGATGAACTCTCTAAAAAATTTAAAACCTAAACTACAACATGACCTTAGAACAATACAGTCCTTCAGGCTTCAAGTTTCTTCCACTGGTTGTCAAGAACCTTCTGATCATCAATTTGCTCTGCTTTGTTGCTACGATGTCGCTGGAAAGCGCTTTCAGGATCGATCTCACTAATATTTTCGGCTTGCATTATTTCAAATCGGATTTGTTCAGATCATACCAGTTTGTGACCTATATGTTTTTTCATGCAGATTTTCAGCATATCCTTTATAATATGTTTGCCTTATGGATGTTCGGATACCTGCTTGAAAACGTCTGGGGGCCAAAACGGTTTCTGACCTATTACATGATTACAGGAATAGGTGCTGCATTAGTCCAGACAGCAATCAATTACTGGCATATTTCAGGCTATGAAGCCGCCGCTCTTGCCTATTCGTCCGCTCCTTCTCCTGATGCCTTTCTGGCTTTCGTAAAAACATGCCCGCCAAGGAGTCAGGAACTTCTCGACAATATGAATACTCTTCTTTCTCAATGGCAGAGTTCGTCAGGCGAAGTTAATTACCAGCAACAATCGGTGGTCTATGTTTATGACCTGATAAGGCAGCAAATGGATATATCAACAATTGGCGCATCAGGAGCAGTATTTGGAATATTGCTTGCTTTTGGAATGATGTTCCCCAATATGCTTGTATTTCTTTACTTTTTATTCCCGATAAAAGCCAAATGGCTTGTGATCGGTTATGGAGCAATTGAAGTTTTTCTTGGAATTTCGAATAACCCCAGCGACAATGTCGCACATTTTGCGCATCTTGGTGGTATGATTTTTGGATTTTTCCTTATTATGTACTGGAAACGAAAAGCAAAATTTAACTGATATGTATCCAAATGCAACCGAACCAAGCCTTGCTGATAATCTGAAACGGTTCTTCAGGGAAGGTTCTGTCCTGGCTAACCTGATCATCATTAATGTAGCTGTTTGGATACTTATCCAGGGTTTCCGGATCATTTTCTTCCTGTATAACCAGCCTGATGCTGCCCTGGCCACAACCTCCATCATCAGGATCTTCGGGGTCCCGGCTTCCCTCCCTTCCCTGCTTAATAAACCATGGACTGTTGTTACCTATATGTTTCTTCATATCGACATATGGCATATACTGTTTAACATGCTCTGGCTTTACTGGTTCGGAAAGATATTCCAGGAATACCTCGGAAGCAGGAAGTTGTTGATAGTATATCTTTTGGGAGGAATTTCGGGAGCTTTTGTATATATCCTTGCATTCAATATATTCCCGGTCTTTTCCTATGCCCTGCCCCAGTCTTATGCTCTCGGAGCATCTGCTTCCGTCATGGCAATAGTTACAGCGATCTCTTTCAAAGTGCCAAAATATTCCGTTTATCTCTTATTTTTTGGAAGAATTCGCATTCTTTATCTTGCGATTGCCTTGTTTGTATTCGATTTCTTTATGATACCCACAGGCAATGCAGGGGGGCATAT
Source organism: uncultured Bacteroidales bacterium (assembly GCA_903887775.1). Classification (GTDB taxonomy): domain Bacteria; phylum Bacteroidota; class Bacteroidia; order Bacteroidales; family FEN-979; genus CAIRDP01. The sequence goes on along the minus strand of CAISRB010000011.1, from coordinate 318,229 downwards.
TGCGCATATCGGCGGGGCATTATTCGGATTCCTTTATATTCAGCTGACTGCAAAATCTTTTCGGACCGGAAACAGGGAACGTAAGAGACAGAGTGGGTTCTTTCGAAAGAAAACCATGCAGGCCGGTTCTTACGATCCCGGCAGCCGTCCTTTGCGGGACGAAGAATATAATTTACTAAAAGCCGAGAAGCAAAAGCGGATGGACGATATCCTTGATAAAATCTCGAAAGGAGGATACGACAGCCTGACCAAGGATGAAAAGGATTTCTTGTTCAGATCTTCAGGTAAACGTTGATATTACAGGGATCATGACTAAAACGGGCAAAAATAGACGATGGGTGAAGATCTCTCTGCTGATCCTGAACTGCTTTGCAGTGGTCGCCTTATTATCTTCCTGCGCAGCTGCGTATATCAGTCCTGTTTCTTTCTGGCCTTTTGCATTCTTCGGGATCGCATATCCTGTGATTCTCATCATCAACCTGCTATTCGTTCTTCTCTGGCTGGTTTTATGGAATAAATACATTTATTTTTCATTGATCGCAATACTCCTTGGATTTGGCAATTTAACCACAATGTTCCCTATCCGGACCGGTTCTCCAAAAACCCATACCCGGCAAATGATAAAAGTAGTGACCTTCAATGTTGACAGGCTTTATGGCAACCAGCCTGACAATTCATTAACAGAGGCAAGGAGCCAGGTGGCTGATTTCCTTGCAGCAGAAGGCGCAGACCTTGTATGTGTACAGGAATTTTACGCGATTGGCGAGGAATACATGAAAACATTGCATAAATTTTCCCGTTCTATCAGGCTCGAATATTTTTTCTTTAAGAATTACAGGGATTTCTGGCAAAAGACGAAGATCAATGCGATTACAACTTTTTCACGATACCCCATAGTAAACCAGGGATTTTTCAGGCTGGGGGAAAAGAGTACGTTTTGCATTTTTACTGATATAGCTGTTCATCTCGATACGATCAGGGTATACAACCTGCATCTTGAATCGATCCGGCTCGGGAACGATGACTATTCTTTTTATTCGAAGCTTACTGACCCGGGAGCTGATGAAAAGAATCTGGCCAAAGGTTCCAGGAAAATGATATGGAAACTTAAAAAAGCCTTCGTGTTAAGAGCAATGGAAGTAGATATGCTTGAGTCTCATATGAAGTATTGCCCCTACCCTGTCCTGATCTGCGGGGATTTCAATGATACGCCTTCTTCGTATGCCTATCATACTTTATCCAGGAACAGGGATGATGCATTTGTGAAAGCCGGAAATGACTGGATCGGAAGCACGTATGCAGGACGTTTCCCCGCTTTCCGGATAGACTATATGCTGTATGATGATTTTTTTACTGCCTTATCATACCGTAAGAGAGAAGTAAATCTTTCAGATCATTACCCGGTTATTTCAGAATTTATGTTTAACCATTGAATATGGAATTCAGACTTACCACGGAGTTTGTTCCCACGGGAGACCAGCCTGAGGCTATAAGGGAGCTTGTGGAAGGGTTGAACCGTGGTGATAAGGCGCAGGTACTCGCAGGGGTTACAGGTTCGGGGAAAACCTTCACTATTGCGAATGTTGTTCAAAGGATCCAGAGACCCACACTTGTATTGAGTCATAATAAAACTCTTGCAGCTCAGTTATATGGTGAATTCCGTGAGTTTTTCCCGGAAAATGCGGTTGAGTTTTTTGTTTCGTATTATGATTATTATCAGCCGGAAGCGTACATACCGGTCACAAATACCTACATCGAAAAAGACCTTTCCATCAATGCTGAAATTGAGAAACTCCGGCTAAGCGCTTCATCCGCCCTGCTGTCAGGCAGAAGGGATGTCATCGTTATTTCCTCTGTATCCTGTATTTACGGTATCGGCAACCCGGATGATTTTACGGGGAATATTGTAAAACTTAAACTTGGTGATCAGATAAGCAGGAACAATCTGTTACTGAAATTTGTCAACAGCCTTTATTCACGGACAGAATCGGAATTTACAAGGGGGAAGTTTCGTGTTAAAGGTGATGCTGTTGATATTTTCCCGGCTTATCTTGATGTTGCCTACCGTATTATTTTCTGGGGAGATGAGATCGAGAAACTGGAATCGTTTGATCCTCTGACCGGCAGAACTTACGAACCTCTTGAATTTATACAGGTTTATCCTGCCAATATTTTTGTTACTTCACAGGATAAAATGAGGGAAGCGCTGACCGGCATCCAGGATGATATGTTCCGTCAGGTCGAATATTTTAAAAATGAAGGGAAAGCCTTAGAGGCAAAAAGGCTTGAGGACAGGGTCACTTACGATTTGGAAATGATGAGGGAGCTGGGTTATTGTTCCGGCATTGAGAATTACTCAAGATATTTCGACGGAAGGACTACCGGTTCCAGGCCTTTCTGTCTTCTTGATTATTTTCCTGATGACTTCCTGATGGTCATTGATGAGAGTCATGTTACTATTCCCCAGATCAGGGCAATGTACGGTGGCGATCGTTCCCGTAAGAGGACTCTTGTCGAATACGGGTTCAGACTCCCTTCGGCGATGGATAACCGGCCTCTTAAATTTGATGAATTTGAAGCCATTGTAGGGCAGACTGTGTTCGTAAGCGCCACACCTGCCGATTTTGAGCTTCAGAAAGCTGAAGGAGTGGTGGTAGAGCAGCTTATCCGCCCTACGGGTTTGCTTGATCCCATGGTAGAAGTCAGGCCGAGCCTGAACCAGATCGATGACCTTCTGGATGAGATCGATAAACGGGTGACTGTTAACGAAAGAGTACTTGTTACTACGCTGACTAAAAGAATGGCCGAGGAGTTGGCTAAGTATTTCATCAAACTCAATATTAAAACCAGGTATATTCATTCGGATGTCGTGACGATGGACCGGGTGGATATCCTGCAGGACCTGAGGTCAGGCACTATCGACGTGCTTATCGGAGTGAACCTTCTGAGGGAGGGGCTTGATCTTCCTGAAGTTTCCCTTGTTGCAATCCTTGATGCTGATAAAGAAGGCTTTCTGAGATCTGAACGCAGCCTTACCCAAACAGCCGGAAGGGCTGCAAGGAATGTCAACAGCAGGGTAATCCTGTATGCCGATAAGATCACAGATTCAATGAAAAGAATGATTTCGGAAGCTAACAGGAGAAGGGAGAAACAAATGGCCTACAACGAGAAAAACAACATCACTCCTGTTCAGATCACGAAGGATATGAGAAAAGTTTTTGATCTGAGGGCCAGGGATTACGAGGGATCAGGGACCGGACGTCCGTATATCGAAAAAGAAAATCTTGATCATGCCGCAGATCCGGTGATTGCGTATCTGCCAAAAGATAAAATCCAAAAACTAATTAAAGAAACAGGAAAAGCAATGGAAGAGGCTGTTAAACAACTTGATTTTCTTGAAGCTGCAAGGTTACGGGATGAGCTTGTAGCTTTAAAAAAGGCAGTTTCGGAGGGAGGCAAGCAGTAAACTGCCGTCAGCCCTTCTCTTAATAACTTTCGATTTTTTGTTAATATCTATTTTTAGAGGTTGGATCAAATTCGAATATATTTGCTTACCAAAATTATATATGAATGAAAAGAAAGATACTCGCAATAGACGATGAAAAGAGTATCCGGTTTATCATAGAAAATACCTTTAACAAGGAGTTTGAAGTGACAACCCTGAGTAACGGGATGGATGCTTTATACTATATCCAGTCGGGAAACCTGCCGGATGTCATTATCTGTGATGTGGAAATGCCGGTTATGAACGGGTTCGAGTTTATCAAACGCATTCGTGAAAGTGGATTTTTTGATGAAATCCCATTGGTTATGCTGTCGGGAAAAGAGGAAAGCGCTGATAAGATCAAATGTTTTGAAATGGGAGCTGATGATTACGTTGTAAAACCATTTAATCCCAGGGAACTGATAGTACGAGTTAAACGCCGGATTGAAACATCCGTAGCCTTCTCAGGCAGCAAAAACAGTCAGTAAGACCGATGGAGAAAGAAATCCCGATTATGAATATCCTTTATATTGGCAAAGATCAGTCAGTGGCTGATCTGTTCCGTAGTTCAGGTTATTTTAACGTTACGGTCATGGGGAACCCGCTTGCGGCAATATACTGGCTGACCGACAATCAGTTTAAAATTTTCGATCTCGATAAAGATACCAGGTTCGACATCAAATATGAAGAAAAGCAATCCATTGACGCAATAATCTGTGAACTGCTTCTTCCCGGGATCAATGCTTTTTCGTTTTTCAGGCGTTTAAAGCTGAATAAGCTCTACCAGAAGACACCGTTCATGGTAATTTCTTTTTTCATGGATTATAATTCGAAGAAGAATGCTTATTCGCTTGGCATTGACGATTTCTATCACAAGGGGCTTAACCCTGAGAATATTTACAACAGGATAAAATTATTAAAGAAATTCAAATCGGAATTTGAGAATAAGACAATATCGGTAGACACAAATGTCAGCTTTAACGCATATAAAACGCCGATCATCAAGAGAACTTTTGACATACTCCTGGCTGCAACAGCACTTTTGGTACTTTCTCCATTGATGCTTCTTACGATGATTGCGATCAGGCTTGAATCGAAGGGAAAAGTATATTACTTTTCAAAACGTGTGGGTTCAAATTACAAGATCTTTGATTTCTACAAGTTCCGCTCAATGTATCCCGATGCAGACAAAAGGCTGAAGGAAGTCGAGCATCTTAACCAGTATATTGGTGAAACGGTGGAAGTGACATGCGCCGAATGTGCTAAATTACCTGAAGGCCAGTACTGTTCACCCCTTGTATATTATGACGGCGAACAGATGTGCGAAAGAATCGCAAACAAGCAAAGGAGCGCCAGAAAAGCTTTTCTTAAAATTAAAGACGATCCGAGAATTACGAAAGTCGGCAGGATAATCCGTATGACAAGCATTGACGAACTGCCACAATTGATCAATGTACTTAAAGGAAATATGTCTATTGTCGGGAACCGCCCGTTACCATTGAATGAAGCTGAAGCCCTGACAAAAAAGAAATGGAGCCGCAGGTTTAGGGCTGCTGCCGGGTTAACAGGTTTATGGCAGGTCGAAAAAAGAGGAAGAAGCGGACCAATATCGGAAGAAGAACGATTTGCACTTGATAACTATTATGCCGAACATAACTCCTTCTGGGGAGACATTATAATAATATTCAGAACCTTCGGCGCAATATTTCAAAAGGAGAATGTCTAAATGAAAATTCTGGCCACTTATGAACTCACAGGAAAACACTGGTTTTTTAACCTTGTGTTTATCTGTGTGTTTGGAACACCCTTACTGTGTTCTGGCCAGCAGAAAGATACCACATACTATTTCAACCCGCTCATCGAAGATATCACACAGCGCATTCCGCCGCTTTCAGACCTTATCGATTCGGCCATCGTCCACGCACCTTTATTAAAGTATTATGATGCCGACATTGCCGAATGGAGGTACAAAGTCAAAACAGCAAGCCGTTTCTGGATGAGAAACTTCTACATTGATGCCAGTATTCAGAATGATTTCTGGAATTCCTATACCGACAATTCCTCTGATAAAATAAACTGGAATCCCCAATGGTCAAACCAGAATAATTACAGGGGTATAGCCGGTGTAAGCCTCAGGCTCCCCATGGAAGATCTCTGGGACAGAAAGAATCAGGTCAAAACGGCAACGAAGGAAATTGAAAAGTCAATGGCCCAGAAGGAAAACCAGATCGTTGAACTGAGACAGCAAATAATCACCCAGTATAATCAATTAAGCGTCAATCAGAAAATTCTGAAAAATGCAAACGAGAGTGTGATCGCCGGCGCAATGAACAAGGAAATGGGCGATAAGGAATTTATAAACGGTCAGAATACTTTGTATGACCTGGCTTATATTATGGAAATGTACCGTGTTGCCATTTACAATTACGAAACATCAAGAAATGCTTTTTATAACTCCTATATGATTCTTCAGGAGCTATGCGGATTTAAGTTCAACGTAATCAACAAAATAGAATAATGAAGATTATCTACTTTGTCAAGATTCTGCAGCGCCATGTGTTACTCCTGATACTTGTCCCCTTGCTTTTGGCAGCTATTGTGTTCTTCCTGACAAGGAAGAATCAATGGAGTTATGTCTCGGAGGCAACAATCTATACAGGAGTCACATCGGGATATTCGGTGCAGCAACAAGCGTTCTCTGATATCATGCTCAAAACGACAATCTATGATAACCTGATAAACCTGATCCGCTCCCGTCAGACCCTCGAAGAAGTTTCGGCTTCCCTCCTTGCACAACACCTTCTTCTTGATAATTACGATGACCGGTATATATCAAAAGAACACTGGGACGATCTTATTGCAAGAGTTCCACCTGACGTAATGGATATTGTCAGAAAAGCCAAACATGCCAACCCTAAATTTTTTAAATCCCCGGGTAGAAGGACTTCTTTCTCCGACACCTCACTCAATTCGCCTGATTCCCGCATCAATTCGGAGAAAACAGCTTATGTGGCACCTTCTTCAAGGAGATCATTCCATGTAGTCGCCCCGGGTGAAACCATGTTCTCTATCGCACGTTCCTATGGAATGACTGTTAGTGAACTGATGAGCTATAACAGGCTGAGATCAAATCATATTTCTACAGGGCAAAAACTCAAAATCTCTGCAGCGGAACAAGTACCTGAGCCTGCTGCATATCCGACTGAAACAGGTAACATTGAGCCGGCTCCTGTCAGAACTGCCGGCTCTGAGAGACTTGTGGACTCAACTTCGCTCCCTTCAGATTTTTACTCCCAATTTGATACAGCTACCGGCACAGTTGCCATCCGCAATGCTATCGGCGATACATCCGCTTTTGACAAACTGGTCAAACGGCTTATCAATTATGGCCATCAGAATGACTACAATTTTATATATCAGCTGTGGAATTCTACTTCTGACCCTTTTTACAGCCTTAATGCCCTGTCAACTATAGAAATAACAAGAATACAGAGTAGTGACCTGCTGAAATTGTCTTATAAGACTTCAGATCCCGGGATTGCACAGCAAACCCTTGTTTTTCTCATTAAAGGATTCATACGTTCATATAAATTACTGAAGCAGAATCAGACCGATGCTGTTATTGCGTATTTCAGGCGAGAGCTTGACAATGCAATGGGAAGGCTTCAGAAAGCCGAATCGGCTCTGCTGGTTTTTAACTCAAAAAACAACATCATCAACTTTTATGAGCAGACTAAAGTAATAGCTACGACAAAAGAAGAACTTGATGTTGAATTCCAGAATAAACAGATTGCCCTTGCATCTTCAGATGCCGCAATTAAAATTATTGAGAAAAAACTTGAAAATCATGCGAAGCTTTCCCTCAATACGAGCTCTATCCTGAGATTGAGAAATGAGCTGACGAACACAACCATGCAGATTGCCAATCTTGAGATCGATCTTGGAAATGATTCGGCTACAATTGAAACGCTTGCAGTTTTAAAAGGGAAAGTCGAATCGATCAAGGCGGCATTAAAGGACAACCTGGACCAGCTGTACCTTGTGACTAATTCCGTTGAAGGACTTCCTTTAAAAGATCTGCTGAACGCCTGGCTGACTAATGTTGTGGCATACGAAGAAAGTAAAGCAGCACTGAGAGTCCTTTCAGCGCGCAAAATATATTTCCAGAAGGTCTATGAAATTTTTGCACCATTAGGAGCCCAGCAGAAACGTTTTGAACGACTGATCGGTGTTACGGAAAGTGAGTTTCTTGAGCTGCTGCATGATTTGAACCTCGCGAAACTCAGGCAGCAGGATGATGAATTATCAACAAACCTGAAAATTGTGGATTCACCATTTTATCCTTTACATCCATTAAGATCAAAAGTTATGTTGCTTGTGCTTGCCGCTGCCTTGCTCGGATTTTTGCTGGTTGTTATCATCCTTCTTGCAATGGAATTTTTCGATACCACGATTAAAACACCTGAAAGAGCCGAGCGGTTTATCAAACTTAAACTTGCAGGAGTTTATCCTAAGATCGTAAAGCAAATATATAACGTGGATATCGGATTTATCCTGCCAAGGCTTGTCGAAATAATTGCCCAGAATATTAAGTTAAACATACATAAAAACCTGGACGGTACAGAAAAGAAACCTGCAGTCATTCTTTTTATAAGTACGCGGGATTCGGAAGGAAAGACTACAATTGGCAGGGAATTAACTAGAAAGTTCAGATCCTTTGGCGAAAATGCCCTGTTCCTGAATTACTTAAAAGAAAATGCCACTCCTACTGAAGATTTCCCTGGCGGAGAACTGATCCCGCCTACTGATGACGAGCTGCAGTATATTATCCAGGATAACTTTTTTGAAACAAAGGATACGATGGATCTGCTTAAAGGATATGAACATATCGACATTGAAACCTGTGATTATATCTTTATTGAGATCCCTTCATTGATCAATAACGCATATCCTATAGATCTTATCAAGAAGTCTGATTATACATTGCTGGTGGTCAGAGCAAACCGTTCCTGGACTGATGCTGATAAAACAGCTTTAAATGGATTTCTGTCCTTATCAAAAGAGCCTACACAGATTGTTCTTAACGGAGTTGAATTGATGTTTCTTGATTCAGTTTTCGGGGAAATTCCAAAACAAAGATCCAAATTTCGCCGTACTGTCAAGAAAATTTTGACTTTCAGATTTCGTGAGGACAATGTCATTTCTTAGCATGGCGTCATAAGAGTATTATCATGTGGGCAGGAATAAAACGAACGATAGTTAATATCCTTAAAGATGCCAATTTTCTTTCCTTAGCAGGCAATCTGACCACTGCTCTTGCCAGTTTGTTTTCTTATATGATTCTGCTCAGGATGCTGTCCATTCCTGATTTTGGTGTCTGGGTATTATTTACCACCCCATCGTCTCTCATTGATATGCTTCGTTTTGGAATTACAAAAGAAGCGCTTGTCAGATATCTTTCGGGGAGTACCTCGGAAGATAAAAAATATTACCTGGGATCTGCATGGGTCGTGGGCCTGGTGATCCTGGCAGGAATAACAATTATCTTATGGACTCTGGCGTTAACGATTCCTCAGCCATTGCGTGCAAGTGGTTATTCACTTTTCTTTATCTGGTACCCTTTGCTCGGCCTTGTTACGCTTCCATGGAATTATGCCTGGTCAATTTTCCAGGCCGAAGTTGATTTTGGGAAAATATTCTGGATCAGGTTCTTTAACCTCTGCTCTTTCCTTGTGATCCTTTTTGTTGCATATTTATATATTAAAATTGATGTCAAGACGGTTGTTTTCCTTTATATAGCAACTAACCTGGCAACCTCAATATTTTGTATAATTAAAAAATGGGCCGGGCTTCAGTATATCAGGCGCGTAAGTAAAGTAAAAGTGATTGAGATCCTTAAATATGGCAGGTACTCAATGGCAACAAGGATTGGTACAAGCCTTTTAAAAGGTGCTGACAGCTTCATCATTTCCTTCAGCGCTTTTCTTGGCCCCCTGGGTGTAGCTTTGTACGCTATTCCGCTGAAATACATTGAACTGGTCGAGATCCCTTTACTGAGTTTCGCAACAACTGCCTTCCCTAAATTATCAAAGGCAAGTATGGAAGGCAACAGGGAAGAATTCAAACGAATATATTATGCATATACAGGACCTCTGGTGTTTCTTTTCTTTTTTATTGCAATCATCAGCCTTGTCTTTCACAACTATTTTATTCTGATCATGGGTGGTCATAAGTATCTCACATTATATCCCGGTATCTCATTTGTACTTATCTCTTTTATTATTTATTGTGTTCTTCTTCCTTTGGACCGGTTTACCGGCGTAGCCCTGGACAGTTTGAACCGGCCCGATAAAAACTTTCAAAAAGTAGTCGTCATGACAACTGCCAACATTCTGGGAGATATCTTCGCCGTTTTTGGCCTTCATCATTTTTTCCCTTCCTGGTCAGTCACTACAATATTGCTTTTCGTTGCACTTGCTTCTATAATTTTTGCATTTATCGGACTTTTCATAGGATATTATTTCCTGAAAAAGGAAATAGATATCTCGTTTACGAAAATTTTCTCTGAGGGGATTGACTTCTACAAGGGATTGTTGATACGAATAAGGCAAAAAAAGTTTTGACCGATAAATGATGGGGAATCCTTTTAATATTCCGACAGGATCCGATCAATTGCGAAATCCGCTGGCCATCGGGACTATTCTCGTTGGCACGATTGCTATAGGGTATGCTATCGCCCAGGCCGGATTGATCGTTGCAGCTATCGTGATCACTGTTCCCTTACTCTTTTTTGCTTTCTACAAGTTGATCCAGGATCCATCTAAAGGATATACCATTGCCCTGATACTGAATTTCATCATCATGGGACTCACGAGGTACCTTCCAATCAAATTGGGGTATGTCATGGATATTTTGCTGATTTCTATATATATTGCCTTATTCTTTCATTATTTTAATAAAAAACTGGACCTTACCCCGGTTAATAATGATCTTACTTACCTGTCGGCCATCTGGTTTATTTATATTCTTGCTGAGTTTTTTAATCCGGAGGCAATCAGCAAAACAGCCTGGTTTGCATCGATGCGCGGTATTGGTTTTTATATGGTACTGGCTGTTCCTCTTGTTCAATTACTTTATAATGACCCGAAACACCTTGACAAATTCCTGAAAATATGGGGAATCCTGTCTATCCTGGCTTCTGTTAAAGCCTGGATGCAATTGAATATAGGCCCCGACCCCTGGGAGCAAAAATGGCTGGATGAAGTAGGTGCGGTTACACATATCCTTTGGGGTAACCTCAGGGCTTTTTCATTCTATACCGATGCTGGTCAGTTTGGAGCGGCACAGGGCCAGATCGGACTTGTCGCAACGATCATGGTCTTTTATGAGAAACGGTTTAAACAGCGTATTTTCTGGTTGTTATGCATGATTGCCGGGTATTATGGTATGTCATCTTCCGGGACGCGGGGCGCTATCTTCGTGCCTTTTGCAGGTCTTGCTTTATATGTTATCATAAGGAAAAATGTCCGGGTCATTGTTGTGGGATTGATACTGCTGACCTTTGTCTACAGCTTTTTCAGGTATACGACTATTGGGAACAGCAGTTACCAGATTTTTCGAATGAGATCAGCATTTACCCCGGAAGATGATGCATCCTTTCAGGTAAGGTTAAAGAACCAGGCTATTTTCGAAGAATATTTGAAAACCAGGCCATTTGGTGGAGGAATTGGCCATGCAGGTGGCCATGCTTTAGCATATACAGGCAACACCTTTCTTTCAAGTGTTGCAACCGACAGCTGGTTTGTGCTGATATGGGCTGAAGCTGGTATTCTGGGATTATACCTGCATCTCTTCATTCTGGGTTATATAGTTGGTAAAGGACTGTATATATGCATGTTCCGGATCAGGGACCCGGACCTTCAGATCAAGATCGCGGCACTCCACTGCGGGATCTTTGGTATACTTGGTGCCAGTTATGGTAACGCAGTCCTCGGGCAATTCCCCACCGGGCTTGTTGTATATACCAGTATGGCATATGTATTTATGGGGCCTTACTTAGATAAAATGATCCTGAGCCGCAAGAATCTTATTGTAACAGCTGATCCGGAAATTATAGTATAAAACCATGACTGGAATTATTGTACATATACTTATTGGTATGGTTCTTTTTATCCCTGTTGGCTTTATTGCCGGTTTTGTACAGGATCAACGGGATCAGAAGCTGGAACGGGAAGAACAGCAAATGAAAGAAATTACTCACGGGGAAAACAGGAACGAAACATCTTCTGATTAATGATTAAATATGGATCCACTACCTCTTGTATCTGTTATCACTGTGAATTATGACCAGCCTGAAGTAACGATAGCTTTTCTCGATTCAATAAAGAAAATCTCGTACCCGCATTTTGAGGTCATCGTGGTCGACAATGCCTCCCCCACCCGCAATCCACTTATCATCAAAGAAAAACATCCCGATATTACATTTATCCAAAGCAACAAAAACCTCGGATTTGCAGGTGGCAATAATCTTGGAATCTTTGCGGCGAAAGGGAAATATCATTTGCTGATTAATAATGATACTGAGGTCGAACCGGGTTTTTTAGAACCCCTCGTAAAGAAACTTGAAGAGAATCCCGAATTGGGAGTTGTAAGCCCGAAGATTCGTTATTTCCATCATCCTGAGCTTATTCAATATGCAGGGTTTACATCCATCCATCTACTCACAGCAAGAAACAGAGGAATCGGATTTCAGGAAATTGATACTGGTCAGTATGACCGGGACTACTTCACTGAATATGCTTTCGGCGCTGCCATGATGATTCCTGTTTCAGTTATGAAGCAGGTCGGCCTGATGGCCGATATTTTCTTTCTCTATTATGAGGAAATGGACTGGATCCAAAGGATCAAGGATGCAGGTTATAAAATCGGATATGTCCATAACTCGGTTGTTTATCATAAAGATTCAATCACCACAGGCTCACTGAGTCCGCTTAAGATCTATTATCTTAACCGTAACCGCATTTTATACATGCGCAGAAATGTACATGGGCTTGCATTTCTCCCGGCTTTTATATACCAGTCATTTATTGCCATACCAAAAAATGCCCTGATGTTTTTGTTAAAAGGCCAGTTTTCTTTGCTGAGAGCATATAAAAATGCCATTGGGTGGCATGTTAAGAATACATTCAACCGGGCTCTTCATGTCAACCCTAAATTAAATTGAAGTGCAGACCAACGGGAATCCTCTTGTTTCGATAATCACAGTTAACTTCAACGGTTCTGTTGACACTCTTGAGCTTATCGAATCCCTGACCCGCATTACTTATCCCAATATTGAGATTATTGTCATCGATAATCACTCTGAAAACGATACCCCCAGGGTAATCAAGGAAAAATATCCTTCAGTCGTACTCTACGAAAGCAATATTAACATGGGGTTCGCCGGAGGGAATAACCTGGGTATTATGAGGGCCAGAGGTGAATATGTTCTTTTGCTTAATAATGATACGATCGTTGAAAAAAATTTCCTGGAACCCCTGGTGCGGAAATTTCAGTCAGATCCCAGGATTGGAGCAGTCAGTTCAAAGCTCCGGTTCTACTATGACCGTTCCGTAATCCAGTTCGCAGGCTATACGCCGATCAACCACCGGACTATGAGAAGTTTTGCGATCGGATATAATGAAAAAGACAAAGGGCAATATGATACCGATATGGAAACTCCTTATGCACATGGGGCTGCGATGATGGTTTCCATGAAAGCAATCAGGGAAGTAGGTATCATGTCATATATTTTTTTCCTTTATTATGAGGAAGCTGATTGGAGTTACCGTATCCTCAGAGCCGGCTATACCATCTGGTATGTCCATAATTCACTGGTTTATCATAAAGAATCAATCGCCGTCGGGAAGATCAGTTCATTAAAAATCTATTATCAGAACCGTAACAGGCTGGTATTTATGAGGAGAAATATCCAGGGAAAAGATTTTTACCTCGGAACCTTATACCAGCTCTGCGTTGCCATTCCAAAAAATGCCCTGAAATACCTTATTAAAGGGAAGATGAAGTATTTCTATGCCTATGTCAGGGCAATTGGGTGGCATTTTAAAAACATGCTGAACCATCATATTCACGATAACCCATACCTTTAGTCAATTTTGAATTTGGAGCATCTTTGACTATATTTGCAATGATACGCAGCAGATAAAGACGAACGGCAGATATGGCTAAAGAAATCCTTACATATGCTCTGACCATCGCAGAGGCGATAGTGTTCATTTACCTGGCCCTTTCAACCTTATACTTTCTTATTTTCTCGGTCGCAGGCCTGTTTACACATCATGTACCGTCTCCCCTTACTGAAAAAACGAAAAGATTTGTTGTACTTATCCCGGGATACAAAGAAGATCTGGTTATCGTAAATGTAGCAGAAAGGGCCCTCGAACAGGATTATCCCAAAGAATGTTATGACGTCGCCGTCATTGCTGATTCATTTCAGCCAGAGACGATAAGAAAGTTAAAAGAACTTCCGATCAAAGTCATTGAGGTGGTTTTCGAAAGAAGCTCAAAATCGAGGGCCCTGAATAAAGCGATGTCGATACTTCCCGATTATGAAGGGGCCATGATCCTTGATGCTGATAATATCATGGCCAATGATTGTCTGAAAAGGATGAATGAAGCTATGAATAATGGGTATGTAGCCATTCAGGGACACAGGACTGCGAAGAACAGGAATACTGCTTTTGCTGTTCTTGATTCAGTGAGTGAAGAGATTAATAATCATATTTTTCGCAAAGGCCACAGGGTGCTGGGGTTATCTTCCGCGCTTATTGGATCCGGCATGGCGTTCGATTACCTGCTTTTTAAAAATTCCCTTTCGGAAATAGACTCAACGGGTGAAGATAAAGAACTTGAGATCAGGTTAATTAATGCCGGCATAAAAATTGAATATCTGAATGATGCCTATATTTATGATGAGAAGGTACAGAAATCAGAAGTTTTTATGGTTCAAAGAACCAGATGGCTCGCCAATCAGTTTATTTATGCCAGGAAGTACTTTGGATGGAGTGTCAGGCAACTGATTACGAAGGGAAATATTGACCTTTTTGACAAAGTGATCCAGCAATTCCTTCCTCCCAGAATATTTTTAATCGGGTTCCTGTTTATTACATCAGTACTCTCCATATTATTCAATCCGTTCATTTATACCTTTGCCTGGCTCTCCCTGACACTGATTTGCGGTATCACCCTGCTGATCTCCACACCCCGAAAATATTATACATACAGCACATTCAAAGCAATCTTCCTTCTGCCGAAAGGCTTTATTTTTATGTTCTTTTCACTTATCAGGATATATAAAGCAAAAAAAAGCTGGGGTCATACAACGCATGGTGTCCAGACAGAGAAACGATAGATCGTATTAACACAGAGACATGCAGATAATTTATACCATTGCAAAAGTCATAGATATCATTTTTCTGGTCTACCTGTCGGGAAATGCTTTATATATTTTTATTTTCGCTATCGCTGGTATTTTCAGGAAAAAACCTTCCTATGCCTCTTTCTCCAGGTTCCGCCACATCACCCTTCTGATAACTGCTTACAAAGAGGACTCAATTATTGAAGCCATTATCAAATCTGCACTCCAGCAGGACTATCCTGCAGAAAACATCAATATTCTGTTGATTGCTGATTCGTTTGCTTCCGAAACCATTGATACCCTCAAAGCCTATCCAATCAACCTTGTTATCGCTGATTTCGCTGAAAGTACTAAAGTACATTCGTTGCAGCTTGCGATGGATCATCTGCCCTCATATACCGAAATTGTTATCGTTCTGGATGCGGATAACGTAATGGAAACAAACTGCCTCCGGAAGCTCAACCTTGCATTTGAATCCGGTTTCAAAGTTGTCCAATGTCACCGTTCAGCAAAAAACACAGATACTTCCTTTGCTCTGCTCGACGCGATCAGCGAAGAAGTAAACAACAATATATTCCGTGATGGCCACAGGGCCCTTGGGTTATCCTCTGCTTTGATTGGTTCAGCTATGGCCTTTGATGTGAATATCTTCAAAGAATTCATTCCCGGCCTGACTGCTATAGGAGGTTTTGATAAGGAACTTGAGTTAAAGCTGTTAAGTTCATCTGTTGAAATTGAATATATTCCTGACGCATATGTTCTGGATGAAAAGGTCCAGAATTCAAAAGTGTTCTATAAACAACGCAGGCGCTGGATCGCCTCACAGTTGTTTTATTTCGGAAAAGATATTTTTCCCAGCATCAGAGCCCTGATTTCAAAAAATAATTTTAACTATTTTGATAAAACGATGCAGTTTTCATTATTTCCAAGGGTTATGTTACTGGGATTCCTTTTCTTTATGAGCCTGCTAAACTTCGTTCTTGCCCCGCCATTATTTGCAATTTTATGGCTCTCTGTATTTATCGTTTGTATTCTTGCTATCCTGTTTTCAGTACCCTATTATTTTTATACGAAAGAAACGCTGAAAGCATTGTTTTCACTGCCTAAAGCTTTCCTTCTGATGTTCTTTATCCTTTTTAAAATCAGGAAAGCCAATAAGCAGTTTATTCATACTGAACATCATTATCAGTCACATTTATAAACCGGAAAATGCGTATCGGGATTGAAGGTCAAAGGCTATTCCGCAAGAAGAAACATGGCATGGATATGGTCGCTCTCGAACTGGTGAATAATCTTCGGGCGATTGATCACAGCAATGAGTATTTTATTTTTGTTAAAAAAGGAGAATCTCCCTGTCTTGCATCTGAGGGGAACTTCCATGTAATCGAACTCGAAAGCCGGCCATACCCTTTGTGGGAGCAGAAAACACTTCCTTCTGCCGCAAGAAAGGCCGGTTGTGACCTGCTGCATTGTACCAGCAATACGGCCCCTGTTTTTACATCAATTCCCCTGGTAGTTACCCTTCATGATATTATTTATATGGAAAGCCTGAGTATTTTCGGGAAAGGGTTTTCAAATTATCAGAAATTCGGGAATATGTACCGCAGAATGGTTGTTCCCAGGGTCGTCAGAAAATGCAAAAAGCTGATAACTGTATCGGAATTTGAGAAACAGCGTATTGCAGATTTCTTTCACATTGATGAGCATAAGCTTTCCGCGGTTTACAACGGGGTGAGCGATCATTTTAAACCGGTAACGGACCCGGTCGAATTGTCGGGCCTGAAAATTAAGTATAATCTGCCCGACAGGTTTGTATTCTTTTTCGGGAATACAGACCCTAAAAAGAATACGATTGGTGTTCTTCAGGCTCTTTCTTTGTTCAATAAACAAATGGATGAAAAACTTCATTTGGTTATGCTGGACTACGACATTAAGGAACTTTCAAAATTGATTAACGAAACAGGCGATCCGGCGCTCATTAATTATATTACCCTTACCGGGTATGTCCCAAATACTGAATTACCAGGCATCTACTCCCTTTGTATAATATTTCTGTATCCTTCGCTAAGGGAAAGCTTCGGGATACCTATGCTGGAAGCTATGTCTTGCGGTGTTCCTGTGATAACATCAAACACATCTTCTATGCCTGAGGTTGGCAGTGATGCTGCATTATATATTGATCCCTTTAAACCTGAGCAGATCACCGAAGCCATGAAAAAACTTCTCAGGGATGAATCCCTGAGATCAGACCTGATTAACAAAGGGTTTAAGAATGCATTGAAATTTTCATGGAAAGCCATGGCAGAGAAAGTACTTTCTATTTATAAAGAAATTGAAACCAGCCAAACTCATTAATATTAATTATGGATATAGTCGTAACAGGATTACAGTCTCTTGATAGTGATATCGGCAGTAATTCAATCAACATTGCCTATGAATTTGCAAAACATCACAGGGTCTTATATGTCAACTACCCTGTTGACCGCTTTACAATGTGGCGTGAGAGAAATGATCCGAAAATTATAAAGAGAGTCAACGTTGTAAAAGGAAAAGAGAATGGCCTGATAAAGGTCCAGGAAAGCATGTGGAACCTGTACCCGGCAACAATTCTGGAATCAATAAGCCAGATCGGCAACCCATGGTTATTTGATTTTCTGAACCGCATCAATAACAAGCGTTTGGCAAAGGAGATCAGAAAGGCGACCGATGTCCTTGGGTTTACCGATGTTGTTATCTTTAACGACAGCGACATGTTCAGGAGTTTTTACCTGAAAGAGATGTTAAACGCATCCCTGTATATTTATTATTCGAGAGATAACCTGATCGCGGTGAACTGGTGGAAAAAGCAAGGTATAAGAATTGAAGCGGCGCTGATCCACAAATCTGACCTTGCTCTTGCAAATTCCGTATTCCTCTCAAATTATTGCCGGAAATTCAACCCGCATTCCTATTATGTCGGCCAGGGCTGTGATGTTACTGCATTCAATAAAAAGCTTATAAATGAAATTCCCGAAGACATTAAAAATATCAGGGGGCCAGTCATCGGATACATAGGAGCCCTGTACAAATTAAGGCTTGATATCGGGATTATATCTTATCTGGCCAGTCAAAGACCTGACTGGAGCATCGTTTTAATTGGCCCGGAAGATGAAGCTTTTATTAACTCTGACCTTCATAAACTTCAGAACGTCCATTTTCTTGGCAGCAAGCCCCCCAATACTCTTCCTTTTTATCTGAATTGTTTCGATGTGGCAATCAACCCACAGATCCTTAATGAAGTCACTATCGGGAATTATCCGAGGAAAATTGATGAATATCTGGCAATGGGCAAACCTACTGTAGCTACAAGAACGGAGGCAATGTCGGTTTTTGAAGGCTACACCTACCTGGCCGGTTCAAAAGAAGAGTACCTCAAGTTCGTTGAACTGGCCCTCAAAGAAAACACTCCTGAAAAAGAAACGGCAAGGGAAGCTTTTGCAAGGAGTCATTCCTGGGAAGCCAATTTAAATGAGATTTATAAGGCCATTGAGATTGTTTCAAAAGACAAAGCAAAGATTGCCGGTATTACAGACAGCTATTCAATTGAAGGTAAAATAAAGGCTAATCCAAGGCTTAAGAGGCTTGCAATTAATTTACTCACTCCCAAAAATCAGGCGAGGCCGAGGTTATGGGTCAAACTTTTCTACAATCCCTTTAAACACAAAAGAGGCCGTCATTCACGGATACGCAGGAGGACCCGCATTGACGTGTTTCCCTGGAATCCCTTTGTGCTTGGGGTAAATTCAACCATTGAAGATTTTGCCACTGTGAATAACGGAGCCGGCCCTGTTTATATAGGCGATAATACCAGGGTCGGGATTGGGTGCACCGTCATAGGGCCTGTAAGGGTCGGGAACGATGTGATGTTTGCCCAGAATATCGTCATTTCAGGGCTAAACCATACTTATGAGGATATTTCATTGCCCATCAGCCGGCAGAAACAATCAACTTCTATGATAGTCATTGAAGACGAAGTATGGATCGGCGCTAATGTGGTAATTGTCGCCGGAGTCACCGTGGGGAAGCATTCAGTGATCGCTGCCGGAAGTGTAGTGACCAAGGATGTACCCCCGTTTTCAATCGTAGTCGGTAATCCGGCCAAAGTATTGAAATACTATAATCAGGAAACCAGGCAATGGGAACGTAAGGTTTAATTGTTCATCGTAAAATACTTCTTATGCTGGCCTTAAAAATTATTATCTGGATATTTTTCATCATAATCTTCTATGCTTACCTTGGATATGGGATACTCCTGTTCATTTTGATCCGGTTAAAACGCTTGTCAGGGAAGAAAAAGAAGCTCGAAGTGAAAGGCTTTGAACCTGAAGTTACGCTGTTCGTAACAGCATATAATGAAAAGGATTTTATTGATGCTAAAATCAGAAATTCGCTCTCCCTTGATTATCCAAAAGAAAAAGTCAGGCATGTATGGGTTACCGACGGTTCTGACGACGGGACTCCCGAGCTATTAAAAGAATATGAAGGGATCGAAGTCTATCACCAGCCTCTTCGGGCAGGAAAGATTGCAGCAATGAACAGAGGAATGCAGTTTGTAAAAACACCGATAGCAATCTTTTCAGATGGGAACACCCTGCTCGGAAAAGAATCAATACGAAGGATTGTCGCGCTTTTCAGCGATTTGAAAGTTGGTTGTGTGTCTGGTGAGAAAAGGATATTTAATAAGGATTCCGTCGCCGCCACAGAAGGGATATACTGGAAATATGAATCGACGCTGAAAAGATGGGATGCTGAACTATATTCAGTTGTCGGCGCAGCAGGAGAACTGTTTGCCCTAAGAACGGAGCTGTTCAGACCTGTTGAACCTGATACCCTGCTTGATGATTTTATTATATCCTTAAGAATTGCTGAACAGGGATATACCATTCAGTATGATCCTGAAGCCTATGCAATTGAGAACCCATCAGTCAGTGTAAGGGAGGAGCTGAAACGAAAAATCCGTATTTCTGCCGGAGGCATACAGTCGGTGATCAGGCTGAAGGAACTGCTTAATCCGTTTAAATTCGGACTGCTTTCATTCCAGTACATTTCACACCGCGTGCTTCGATGGACGCTGGCCCCTCTTGGTTTACTGATTATGCTGGTTTGTTCAGGAATTGTTGCCGCTGAAGCGGGATTTTTCAATTTCCGGAATATATACATCTGGCTTTTCTGGGGTCAGATACTCTTTTATATGGTGGCTTTGTTCGGCTGGTTTCTTGAAGAGAGAAAAATCAAATTGAAGATCTTTTTTGTACCATATTACTTTTTCATTATGAATCTTGCTGTTTACCTTGGATTTGCCAGGTATATCAGGAAACAACAGTCAGTAAACTGGGAAAGAGCAAAAAGAAGCTGATGATCATGAATCCGATTATGAGAAAAAGGATTTTCAATATATATCTGATGGCCACGACATGGCTCTTGCTGTTGCCGTTTACCGGATTGGCCAGTCAATTTATTTTCGGGCCGGATAAATCGGTTATTGACGGCCGGAATAATGCCTCCGCGGTGAAACCAGGAGATACTATTTATCTTTCGGCCTCCTCCCGGCAGTTCCTGATCCTCAGAAACCTTCATGGGACTGAATCAAACCCTATTCTCGTTCAGAATTACCAGGGGCAGGTGAGCTTCAGTAACTTCAGTTATGGGATCAAGTTTGATACCTGTTCATGGGTCAGGGTTATCGGAAATCCTTCAGGTAACACCTATGGTTTTATCATCAGTACGACAAATGCCGGTGTGAGTATAGGGGGGCTCAGTACGTGTATCGAGCTTGCAGGCGTTGAGATTTACAATGCAAGCTGGACAGGTATCGTTGCCAAAACAGATCCTGATTGCAGCTTTAAGTCGACCAGGGACAATTTTGTTATGAGAAATATAAGTATTCATGATAATTACCTCCATGAAATTGCCAATGAAGGAATGTATATCGGGCATTCCTATTATTACGGTTATACGTTGCACTGCGATCAAAAAGACACAGTAGTTTACCCTCATTTTATCAGGGGCCTGAATGTTTACAATAACAGGGTCGAAAATACCGGATGGGACGGGATTCAGGTTTCCTGCGCCGACTCAGCCTGCTATACTAATAATAATACTATTTTTCACGACAGCCAGGCGGAAGTCAGTGGGCAAATGAGCGGTTTTCTACTTGGAGGAGGGTCTTCCTGCAATTGTTTTTCAAACTTTATTAAGGAGGGGAAAGGCGATGGTATAGATGAACTCGGACAGGGAGGGAATTATATTTATAATAACCTGATCGTTAATCCGGGTAACAGTTTTTCCGGCTCAGGTCAGAAACACGGCATATTCATTGGCACCCAATCTCCTGCAGAAGGAAGAGGTTATCACCTGGTATTTAACACTATCGTTTCGCCCCTGACAAACGGTATTGATTTCAGAAGCTCATCAGCCGTAAATAGTATTGCATATGATAATATTATAGCTAACCCCGGGGGATCCTATATTAAAACAGCAGCAGGGACAACCCTCGCACAGCAGGATAATTTGTTGGTTCCTGATACCAGCGATGTTAAATTCATTGATCCGGGCAAAGATAAATATGACCTTCAGCCCTCCTCCCCCGCTGTAAATACAGGCTCAGCCATAGACGGATTTTCATTAAACTCAGATATTGCCGGAAGGACCAGGCCATGGCCTGTTAAATATGATATAGGCGCATATGAATGCCATGACTCCTCACTGCTTGAAATACCTGAAAAATCAAATACCGGCGATTTGCTGATCACTAAAATTCTTTTTAAAGACGGGAATTTGAAGATCTCTTTAAACCTGGCTGCAAGGAATGTTCTTAACATTGACCTTTATTCAATGCTTGGCATTCAGATTGCAACGATAAGCAATTCAGCAGAAGGGCCAGGGCAAACAGAAATAGAAAAATATTTAGGCCCTCTTCCTGAAGCATGCTATATTTGTATTTTCCGGTTTGAGGCTTATACGGTATCACGAAAGATACCCATTCTTCAATCAGGAAATGATTTAATAAAAAAATAAACGATGAATTTTCCATTCAAAAACCTGATCCCCTACTGGTTAGCTGCAAAATTAAGGGGTATTTATCAGAAATTATCAGCTCTCATTCACAAAGGTGATGCTTATACCTGCCCGTTTTGCAATCATTCCTTCCGCAAGTTCCGTCCCGGTGGCATTGATTTACCGGTGATTTATGAGAAGCAAATAATAGGTGCAGGATACAGGCTTAATGATGTTTGTCCACGCTGTTATTCTTTGGACAGGGACAGGCTGATATATTTGTTCCTTAGCCATAAAACGAATATTTTCAGCGGACCTCTTAAAGTTTTTCATATTGCTCCGGAAGGATGTATCAGGGCAATGCTTTCGAAACTTCCAAACATTACATACGAGGCCGGGATGAAATATCATCAGGGATTTTATTATGATAAAAATACCGCTGTACTTGATATCACTAAACTGGAGTTTGAAGATAACACATTTGATGTGGTTATTTGTAATCACGTCCTGGAGCATATTCCTGACGATCATAAAGCAATCAGTGAACTTTACCGGGTGCTTAAACCAGGCGGCTGGGCAATTTTGCAGGTTCCTATCTCCGGAATACTTGAAAAGACATTTGAAGATCCTTCAGTGACAACAGCTGAAGAAAGGGAAAAAATATACGGCCAGTTTGATCATGTCCGGATTTATGGACAGGATTACCCCGGCAGGTTAGAGTACAGTGGTTTTGTTGTGAAACGTTTTAACCCTTATAAAGACAATTGGCCTTTGGAACTGGACAGATTTGCGATCAATCCACTGGAAGATCTGTTTATTGCTTACAAATAACTCCCGGTATGACTACTCTGAGCGTTTTCCTTATTTTGATGATACTGTTACTGATGATCCTGTCATCATTTTTATTTCTGAGATTCAGACAACATACATCAAAACACATCATATTGCTGAAAGAGAAAGAAGAAGAACTGAGCAAAGCCTCTGAAAAGATCAGAGAGTATGAACAGCAGGTAGATAAGCAGGTGAATACCCGGATGATGGCTATAAAAGAGGAATATGAAGAGAAACGGGATCGGGATATCATGTTGAAAAAAGCATTAAAAAAAGCTGAAGATGCCAATTTCCTTCTGAACTCTTTTCTTTCCAATGTGAGTTCCGAGATCCGAACCCCTTTAAATAACATCATCGGTTTTGCGAGCCTGCTTGAGGCTGAGCTTTCTGTTCTGGAAAATAAGGAACTTTTCGACTATGCCCATGCGGTACTCGAAAGCGGTGACAGACTGCTCCATCTTTTAAATAACATCATAGATATCAGCAGGGTTGAGTCGAATGACTTTACTTTGAAACCTGTACCCTGCGCTTTGAATGTGATCGTCGCTAACACGATACAGGTATATCTCTTTCAGGCAAATAAGAAAAAACTGAAATTGAATTTCAAACCAGGTGAGGTTCCTGAAGGTTTGGCTGATGAAACAGGATTCTCGAAAGCTTTGAGTATCGTTCTGGATAATTCAATAAAGTTCACCGAGCAGGGCTTTATCAATATTTCGACGGATTACAATAAAGATTCCCATCTGATATCCATCAGGATCAAAGATACAGGGGTTGGAATTGACCCCGCGTTTTTACCTGAACTACTGGCTCCATTCAAAAGCGATACTACAGGATTTTCAAAAGAAGGGAAAGGTTCCGGATTAGGTCTTCCTCTTGCAAAAAGTCTGCTCGAAATGATGGAGGGATCGCTTGAGATCAATTCTGAAAGAGGAATCGGGACTACGGTTACACTCTATATACGCGCTTCTGTCGCAGTTGTGGAAGAATCAGCGCATCCTCCTCAGGAAGTAAAGAAAAAAGCAAAAGGCCTTCACGACCTTGATATTTTTATTGTTGAAGACGATATGATGAACAAGCTCGTTCTGACTGAAATGACGAAGGCGATGGGCCGTGTTGTTGCAGCTGTTAACGGGGACGAGACCCTGAAGATCATCAATGAGAAAGCCGCCGCAGACAAGTTTTTCGATATCATGCTCTTCGATATCAACCTCCCTCCTCCCTGGGACGGGATAAAGCTGATGCAGGAGATCAGAAAAAAATGGAAGCAATACAGGTCAGTGCCCTTTATTGCGCAAACTGCTTATGCTATGGCAGGAGACCGTGAGACCCTTCTGGAAGCGGGGTTTGACGATTATATTTCGAAACCGATCAACCAGCAGCAATTATATTCAATTATGAAAAACCAGCTGAATAAGTATTGATTTTATGAAAGAGTTGAAGATTCAGGAATTGGAGTCCCAGATTACGGAACTTGAAAACAAATACACCCGGGCTTTAAAAGATCTCGATAAAGCCAGGATAATAGCTTACGATGCGGAACGCACGAAAACAATATTTCTGGCCAATATGAGCCATGAAATCAGGACCCCGATGAATAGTATTATCGGGATTTACAATATCCTTGACCAGACCAACCTCAGCCCGGAACAGCGCGAACTTCTTGAAGTAATTAATATATCCAGTCATAATCTGCTTGCGATAATAAATGATATTCTTGATTTCTCAAAGATCAAAGCCGGGCAGCTGAAACTCGAAAGCAAGCCATTTCTGCTCCATGAAGAAATTCACCAGATAATCAAGATGTTATTTCTCAGGGCAAAAGGCAAAGGTGTAGAACTTTCATACAGGATACAATCGTCAGTACCGGAATGTATAATCGGTGATGCTGTCCGTTTGCATCAGATCCTTGTAAACCTTACAAACAATGCATTGAAATTTACCATTGAGGGATCTGTAGTAGTTTCAGTCGAGATCCTTGACGCCAGCCGGCTTGATGACCTCAGACTTACCGAATATTTACCTGATAGTATCCTGACCATGCAAAGCCTTCCTCCGGGGCATGTACTCTTGAAATTTGAAGTAAGTGATACCGGAGTGGGAATTCCTGAAGAAGAACAACCAAATCTGTTCAAGGAATATGCACAGCTGGATAGTCCCCTGATAAAACAATTTGAAGGCACCGGACTGGGTTTGTCGATCTCAAAGAATCTTATAGATCTGATGAATGGTAAAATCGGAGTGATCAGTAAAAAAGACAGCGGCTCGACTTTCTGGTTCACTTTATTGTATGCGGTTGGCGATATAGAAGCATTCAGGAATAACATCAAGCAGGAACAAAAGGTAATAAAGAAGAGCAGGCCTTTGAACATTTTATTGGTAGAGGATAACATCCTTAACCAGAAATTTGCAGCCACTACCCTGGGCAGGTCAGGCCACCACGTTGAAATCGCGGAAAACGGAAAAATCGCATTTGAGAAATTTCGCGAAACGCAATATGACCTGATAATCATGGATATTGCAATGCCGATAATGGATGGGATAGAATCGACCCATGTGATCCGGAATTATGAGAAAGAGCAGATGAAAAAAGATCCTGCCAGTGCCAAACCTCCGGTTAAAATTATTGCAGTGACAGCCCATGTTATCATGACTGACCGTGAAAAATGCCTGTCAGCAGGTATGGATGAATATCTTGCAAAGCCATATCGCCCGAAAGAACTCAGCGATGTCATCGATTCGCTGGCCATCCAATAGCTCAGAGCCTGACAACCTTTACGTAATACTCCCTGTTGTTATGCCTGAGGAGTAATATATAAACGCCCTTTGCAATATTTGTCACAGGTAATTTCGTGATCCTTTCCACCATTTGAACAGAAGCGATTATTTCTCCCTTCATGTCTGTTAATCTTGCCTGATCGCCTGTTGCCGGATTCTCTTTCATGACTATATTTATACTTTCATTGAAAGGAACTGGAAAAATCTTAAACAGGTCTTCAGCAGCTATATCATTGATACCGATCGGATTTTTAATAAAAATGATCCTGGCTGTATCCGTGGCAACACAACCCTCCTTCGTTACATAGACCCAAACTTCCAGCAGACCCAGGCCATGATGCAAAGTATCTGCCGAGGTATAATAGGTTGTATCCCCGTTTGACCAGAGGTAGTTATCAGCGCCTGGCCCTGCATCAAGTAATATTGTTTTATCGGCATACAGGGTAGTATCCGGTAATTTCGGAATAACGGGAAGCAGGTTAACCACGACATGGGCCGTATCAGCATTATAACATCCATGCTGAGTTGTTACCTGATACCATACTGTGTCTCTTCCTGGCCCGGCCAGCTTTGGGCAGAATGTACTGTCTACCACCCCCGGACTGCCCCCGAACAAACCGTTCCCCGGAGTTCCATGCATACCGTAACAGGTATCAATGGCACAATATTGCGGAAGGAGACCCTGAATTTTAACGACAGGGATTTTCTCAACTAAGATAGTGGTTGTGTCACCTGCCGAACAATCCCATTGATTTGTTACTTTGACAGAATATACGGAATCCTTACCTGGGCTGACAGTAATTGATGCCGTTGTATCCATTGTGCTCCATAAATAACTGGTCCCTCCCTTCGCGGTAAGAATTACCGATTTGCCTTCGCAGATGGTTGAGTCTTTAAAAAGACCAGGTTCAGGTGATGCATTGACATTAACAAAGACCGTATCGGCTTTGTAACATCCGTGCGTTGTGGTGACCGCGTACCACACAGTATCTCTGCCTATCCTGGCCTGTTTGGGACAGAATTGGCTTCCGACAATTCCCGGACTGCCGCCGAAATGCCCATACCAGGGAGTACCCTGCATCAGAATACAAGTATCATTCGCGCAGTAATGTGTGAGCAGTCCTGAAATTTTCACATCCGGAATCTTATCAACTGAGATTGTGCAAGTGTCATCTGCCGAGCAATGCCCCTGGTTTGTAACGTGGACCGTATACACAGTTGTTGTATCCGGTCGAACCGTTATTGTAGCCGTAGAATCGCCCGTACTCCACAGGTAATGATTTCCTTGATGGGCAGTGAGGACGACTGAATCTCCAAAGCAGATTGTCGAGTCTTTGAAAAGACCGGGCACCGGATAAGGATAACGGCTGATCACGATGCTGTCATGAAATATATTTCCAAGCAGGTTGTATACTTTGACATAATAATGCGTTGTGATCTTAGGAGAGACTGTCGGGTTAAAGATCGTGGTATCGCTCATTGTCGAGTCATAGGGCGAGGAAGTCCACACAACATAGTCTAAACTTGTAATGGTGTCAAGAATTGCAATGTTGATACTCTCACCCGTACAACCCGAAGGGACGGAATCTGACCTGAACCTGAAAAAGCAGCTGTCGGTAAGCATGTCGGGCCTTCGTGCAATCGCATAAACACTGTCCTTTCCTAACCAGAAGGAGGTTGGTCTGCTTGATTTCATCATGCCGAGCGAATCCTTCGAAAACCGCATATGATGATTGTGTTTGAAGGTCCAGATTAAACTTGAAGGCGGATATGTAGTATCCAGTACAAGATTATTCAGGTTGATTTTCGGAAACAGCACATTAGCAGTTTCCACTTGCAAGGGGATCGGTGTACTTGTAAGAAATCCGGCAGAACGGAAATTCATTCCGCTGATTTTCACAATATCATGGTTATCGGGAATATTTCCATAAAATTCAAAGTCCGCAATGCTGGTTGAAGCAGGAACATAAATGACATAGGTATATTGTTTCCATCCACTGCTGTCGGAAGGAATATAAATATCCTGCAATTGATTCTGGAACCTGATATGGCATAAAATCCTGCTTCCTGGTTTCCCAAGGCCTTTCGTCCAAATGGAAAAGAGGTTTTTCCCTTTTTCAAGACCAGCCAGGCTGTCGACAAAACATATTTTATTATTGCCTGATAATGAATCCAGCCTGAAGCACTTATTGCCGCTTTCCTCCACACCATCAGTCTGATCAAATACACCACCCAAACCATAATTAAAACCATCGGGCCAATTATCCTGGTCCAGATCTACATTCAGTTGTGGAAAAATATTCGTGATTTTTTGTGGAATGCTGTCATATAATATTGATTTCCATTGTGAATATGTACGAATCGGGATATTATTGGAAGTACACCACGAAAGCAGGCTGTCCATCCTCTGAAGATACGCATTAAACCCTCCGGTCGGATTTGCTAATCTTGCAACATCAAAAAGCACATAATGTTTCGCAATAGCTTTCGCGATCACATGGATAGTTGAAGTGAATGTACCTGTTTCCATATTAAGAACTTCGCTGTTGATTGCGAATTGCTTAATCTTTTGTGGGTTATATTCATTATAACAAAACCATGAAGGAGTGATAAATGAGGTTGATTGCTTATAATTCAGTTTATCTCCAAGGATTGATTTTAATTTAACCGGGTTAATCCAGGGATATGGACCTTCTGGTTGGATCCATGTATATGGTCTTGCAAGGTTCACAGAATCAAAGACATGTAATGACCTTTGGCCAAGGATTTTAACCGCTGTATCATGCATGACTACCTCATTGTTTTGAATCTTGTGATAATGGATATGCCAATTATCAGTGAGGCTGATTGTTTCATCCCAGAAAGACTTGATATAGAGTGTATCAGGATCAGATCTATTGACTGCCTGGATGTCGTAGAACAGGCATAAAGGGTTGACCGGGACATCCAGGTAAACAGCAAAATAGGGCGATGGTGATAGCAGGTCATGGAATTCACCGGGTTCATAGCTGATCACCTTATTTTGAAAAACATTTACATACCCTTCGCCATGTGGATTTGCAGTGTCGCATGAAACATATTTAAGGCAGACTTTTTGTCCGTTGAAGTGGTCCACCCCGGGATTGTTTATATACTGATTGAGCTCGGATAAATTCAGAACATTAAAAAACTGTGTGGAATGGGTGGGGGTATTGTCCATAAGTTCGATACCTCTTTGGGCAAGCGATTTTAAGGTATCTGTATAAGAAGGGACCAGGGGCAGTACGTAGGAAGTTACAGCAAATGAATATTTCTGGCCAAAAATCGAAAAAACGGAATCATAGGAATGTATTTTGTTTACAGGTGGATTTTCATCGATCCTGAACCCAATACCTCCCCGCTTATTCGAGTTCTGGCCGAACGCAACAGCTGGCATCAGCCCTCCCAGGACAAGGATAAGAAGAATATTGTATATTTTTTCCTTTAGCTTCATTTTCAATAGTCTTTCACCTTTAAAGGAAGGGCTTTCTTCTTATGTTTCCCCTGATAAGAGTATCCGAGCGTCACCTCATGGGTTCCTCCGCTCTTTCCCATCATAGCGCTACCCGAGAACTCATAATTATATCCTAGTACAAAAGTATTGGCAACACAGAATCCGGCGTTCACTGCAAAGGTATTTCCTTTGCGGTACAAAAGTCCCAGCCAGTAACTTTCTTTATACTTGATCATGACTCCCGCATCGATAAGCCAGGGGGTATATTGCATGTTACGGTATAATACATCAAATTGCAAACCCCAGTCTTTTGAAAATAGAAGCATATAATTCAAATACAGCTGGAAGTTGGTCCCCATTGTAAGGTAGTTTGAATACTGAGGGTCCTGATATAACGACCTGTTGTTAAACAGGTACGGGAATGCAAAGCAAATATTAAGTGTTTTATAGGAATACATAAGGCTTGCACCGAAGTTGATATATGTTTCTGTAATTTTTCCGGATGCATTGAGCACAGGATCGTTTTGATCAGCAACAACCAGGTTTGACAGGTCAATTGAATTCTGGTACAGGCAGGGACTGACACCGAAATGAAGAAAATGATAGGTGGCTAATTGAAGGTGATAAGCATAATTAATACTGAAGGAGAAATACCTGACTATTCCTGCTTTATTCAGCATTATATTTGTTCCCAGCCCCATGTTTTCAAAAGGTGAACCTTCAATATTGACAGCTCCTGTCACCGGGGCACCGGGGATGCCTGTCCATTCATTCCGCTGGGTTAAATATACCTGGAACAAAGAAGACTTTCCTGTAAAGGACGGAGCAAGGATGCCCGGGTTGATGCGGTACTCATCCAACACCGGATATTGCTGGGCAATGATAATTCCCGGGGTAACCAGTAAGAAAAGAAACAACAACCGGCATTTACTCATAGCTCGGGAATTCATCTGATCATTTTAATATAGTTACGTTTCCTTTATACAGAATCTGATTATAGCAGCGGGCAAAATAATAGTATGTATCATTGGCCAGCTGTTTCCCGTTAAAGGAACCGTCCCAGTCGTTCTTGTAATCGCTGCTTGAAAACACCTGTGTCCCGTATCGGTTAAAGACATTAACCTGGCAGGGTTTAATATCAGCGAGATTTAAAATTTTCCAGCGGTCATTAAACCCGTCGCCGTTTGGTGTGACCAGGTTAGTGACAACAGGATCAGAGCCGTGCTCTTTCACAGTTACATTGAAACCAGCCTGGCCAGGACAAGCTCCGTCATAGGCTTTGACGGAATAATAACCTCCCTGAGTGATCAGTATCGTGTAGGTTGTATCTTTTGTCGGTAACCAGCGTATACTGTCATAGGTTCCCTGGACACTTGCAATGAGAGTGTCACCTGCATGCATGATCGTATCCCCTGCGAAATTCACAACAACAACAGGTTTGTTTTTCACAGTGACCCATGAATTATAAACTTTTGTACCACAGTTAACACTGAACCGGGCAGTTAAACCAACCTGAAACTGGCCATAGTCAATAAATTTATGATGAGGGTTAGTATTGGTATCAGTTGCGGATCCGTCACCGAAATCCCAATCGTAGAGGACATGGGGATCACCCTGAATTATCGTCTCGTTTGTGAAGACAACCGTATCCTGGAAGCATCCTGACTTTGCTGAGAAAGATGGCTCAAGGTAATTAACAGGAATAAAATTGGAAGCTGCCTTTGCCAAGCCGTTTTTTGTGATTGCTTTTAATCCGACACAATGATATCCGGCATCTTTAAAACGGAATGAATAATTGGCAGTGTCTTTTCCCTCATCAAACTTTCCATCACAATTCACATCCCAGGCAATCGCAACTATCTCGTCTCTCGGGGGAATCTGGGTATCAATAATTCTGCAATTACTTGTCAGATGAGTGCTGTCTCCGAGGCATACTGTATCATAGGTGAAGTTGACCACAAGTTCCTGCCCACGGGAGGGCAGGAACCAGGCCAATGCTATGATTGCCAGCAGGATCTTCCTCATCTCCGGACCTTACTTCTTAAGAGTTGGAGGCTTTGAATCTTTTACATCAAGAAGTTCGACATCGAAAACCAATGTTGAATATGGGGGGATTGTTCCCATATCACGTTCGCCGTATCCCATACCGGAGGGAATGATCAGCGTTGCTTTTCCGCCAACGTTCATCAGAGCGACACCCTCGTCCCATCCTTTGATTACCTGTCCCTGGCCGAGAGTAAACTCAAAAGGTTTGTTCCGGTCACGACTTGAGTCAAATTTGGTCCCGTTCAGCAAAGTTCCAGTATAATGAACAGACACGACTTTGCCGGCTGCTGCTTTCGCTCCGCTTCCTTTCACTTTCTCAATATAGTAGATTCCACTTTGAGTTGGTTTGGCAGTAATGTTTTTCTCTTTCAGGTATTTGCTGAGATTAGCAGTTTCCTCACTCTTGTTTTTCTTCAGCTTTTCTTCGGCTGCCTTCTTTTCAGCTGCGAGGGATTTTTCATGCTCGGCCTTTGTTTGCACATTAACGATTTCCAATTCATAAATCATCGTTGAGTAGGGAGGTACGATACCGCCTCTTCCTGCTTCTCCGAAAGCAAGTTTCGAAGGAACTATCACTGTAGCTTTACCGCCTTTTTTCATCATCCCTATGGCTTGCTCAACACCCGGGGTGTCAAAATGCTTCCCGAACTCGAAAGTAATCGGTTCTGCCCTGTCATACGAGGAAAAGAGCTGCTTCCCTTCGATAAGGAAGACTTTAAAATGGACAGAGACCCATGCGCCTGTATCAATCTTCATTCCCTTTCCTGCAGCAGTCTCGATAAAATAAATGCCTGAGGGAGCAGCCGGAACTGTAATGTTCTTTTCTTTAATATATTTTGCAAGTTCTTCAAGCTCTTTTTTCATGAGATTCTGCGGATTGTCAATTGTAAGTAATTTAATATGAAAGGTAATAACAGCATTAGTATCCACGAACTTAGGACGACTGGGCTGACGGAAGGTTTTCCGGAACAGTGAATCGGCATTTACCAGGAGAACTGCGCTGTCGCCTGCTGATAACAGTTTTAAGCCTTCGTAAATATCGCCTTTGAAATCAGAAGCAGGCAACTGGAACCTGATTGGGCTGCCGCCCTGAGCTTTGCGACTGTCAAACATAACAGAATCTTTGTACTGCCAGCTCATATGCAAGGAAACCCAATCACCTAACTTAGGTTTAATGGTATCCTTCGATTCTTTAATAATTTTATAATACAAGCCATTAGCTGTTTTATCAAACCCTGAATACTTCGAGGAACAGGCAAAAGTTGTCAGGGCCAACAGTAATAAAAGTACCAACGATTTAAAAAGATTGTTTTTCATGTGTTTGTTTTTAATGGTTTTTATTTATTTAGACAAAGAAAAATATTTAACAATTGAATGGTGTTAACCCAGGGGCAAGCCCCGGCCCCAGGTTTCGCAGCAGACTGCGGGGGAATTAACCTGGTTGGATTAAAATTAACTAATTGCTTCTATTTTAACAGTTTAATTTACTTATTATTGTATTCCTATCCCTTCTTAACGATTGAACAAGATAGTAAAGTTGGTAACAACAGGGTCCATAAAAAAAAGGCTACTTATTAACACTTTTATAAAGGTTATTAACGATTTCAACGGGCAGGTAAAAGGATTTCAATATCATAGACCAGGGCGGCGCCGGCAGGTATGTTTTTCAGGTCTCCAAGCAGCCCGAATGCCAGGTGCGATGGGACTATCAGTTTTGCACAGTCACCCTGCTGCATAAGTAAC
This sequence comes from uncultured Bacteroidales bacterium, assembly GCA_903887775.1. GTDB lineage: Bacteria > Bacteroidota > Bacteroidia > Bacteroidales > FEN-979 > CAIRDP01. The sequence goes on along the minus strand of CAISRB010000011.1, from coordinate 285,424 downwards.
AGCGCTTCCTGTAAACCGGTTTCCCCTTCCGAGGTTCCGGGGCAAATGATCTTCGGGCCGAGAGAATCGGAGCTGTAGGCTGTGTTCCCATTAAGAAGGGAAAGGCTGTACTTCAGTCTGACTACATCTCCTGAAATGATCTTTCTGCCGTTTCCTTTCTTATAGACCATATACCTCAAACCTGTAGAGGTCTCTTGCATTTTCCAATGATGCCGGATGATATAATCCTCAATTTCACTATTCTCTGACTTTACAAGCTGCTGATTATACCCGATCAGTTTAGCGTCCATCATGAGGATATGGTCTGTTGAACGGGCCCGTCTTGTTTCAGGTTCACATGAGAAGAGTACAAAGGAAAGACAGATGGCTGAAAAAGCCAGGAGAAGCATCCTGCGACCCGATGAAAGTAAAGGATGATTGGAATCTGACATCCTCAGTCGTTATAAACATTTTTAAGGCTGATCCTGAATTCCGGGAGCAGTTTAAGAAAACTCTCAACAGTCTCTGTTAAGGTCATAAAGCAATTTGCTCCGGAAGCATTACGATGCCCTCCCCCTCCGAAATGTTCACGTGCAAGGCGATCAACGGAAAAATTTCCTTTCGAACGGAAGGAAACCTTCACCTGGTCATCCCTCTCCATAAAAAGAGCGGCAAGATTGATGTCCCTGATTGAAAGAGCATAATTAACAACCCCTTCGGTATCACCAACCTCGTAGTTAAATCGGATCAGATCGTCTTTTGTAAGAACAATATATGCTGTATGATATTCAGGAAGAACGATAAGACCATCACTGACGGCATATCCCAGGAGCCTTAAACGGCTTTCAGAATATGTGTCATAAATCAGACGGTGAATATGCTCCCCGTCAATGCCCAGGCGGAAAAGTTCAGCTGTTATAAGGTATGTTTTAACGTAATTGCATGAGTAACTGAACGATCCTGTATCGGTGGCAATACCTGTGTATAAGCATTCCGCAATCTCTTTATCAATCAAGTGCCTGTAACCCGATTCACCGATAAAATCATAAACCATTTCAGAGGTGGATGATATCTTGTTAAATGATATTTTGTAATCGAATTCATCAGCAGGATTTAAATGATGATCTATCAACACCTTCCCGGAACCGGAATTCCTTACTTCCGTTTGAAGTTCATTCAGCCTGCTTAAATTATTAAAATCAACACATACAATCAGGTCCGATTCCCCGATTAATTCCTTGCATCTTTCCTGATCACTTTCAAAGACCTTAATCTCTTTTGCACCGGGCATCCATGCAAGAAATTCAGGGTAGGGATCTGGAATTATAACCGTGACGACGAATCCCCGCTTTTTTAAATACAAAAACAGGGCAAGACTCGCTCCTATCGCATCTCCGTCGGGATTTGTATGGGTCGAGATAATTATCTTGCCTGATTTGTCCAGGATTTCCCGAACCTGAATGAAATCTGAGTTTTCTAAATAGTTTTCCATGAATGAAGGGACAAAAGTACATATTTTTAAAAATAGTCTTACTTTTGCCGCCACCTAATTTTAAAGATGTCACTATGACAGGGAAACTCACATTTACAATGATAAAGCCTTCGGCCGTAGCTGCCGGGCATGCAGGAGATATCCTTGCGATGATCGAGAAAGCCGGATTCAGGTTAGTTGCAATGAAACTCATCCATTTGAGCAGACACCAGGCCGGCTTGTTTTATGCAGAACACAACGGCAAAAGCTTTTACGAAGATCTCACCCGGTTTATGTCTTCCGGCCCTATCATCGCGGCAATAATTGCAAAGGACGATGCAGTTGCCGAATTCCGTAAGCTGATCGGTGCCACGGATCCTGCAAAAGCCGAAAAAGGAACTGTGAGAAACCTTTATGGTAAAAGTATTACAGAAAATGCAGTGCATGGCTCAGATGCCGATGCAACTGCTGAAAGGGAAGGGAATTTCTTTTTCTCTTCGATTGAAAACGTCTGATAATATGTTACTGAGGAAAATACTGGACGAAGGTCTTGTTCTTATTAAATATGATAATCCTTTCAATTTCTTCCTCATTACCAGGATTTGACGCAGTTTGCCCCTCTCCTGACGCTTCTTTTTTCCCGTTTGCAGTGTCTTTCAGTTGGGTTTGCCGTTGCCGGGTCGTCTGATCTTTAGGTGTTTGCATAATTGCTTTCTCATTATCAAAACCCGCTTTGCCTGATTCACTGAATAATCCATTCATGAATGAAGGTTGTGGAACCGGATTATTTTCATTCCGGGATATCTTAGTACTGTCTGTTGAAATTTCAGGTTTCTCTTCAAAAGACAAATTTGAAGTCCCGTCCCGATAAACAGGTTCGTTTCCAAAAAGCAGCCAATCAGGATTAACATCCGGAAAATGATTCAAAATTTTTAAAATGAATTCCAGGCTTGGTTTATTCCGGCCTGAAATTAAATGTGAAATCCCGGAACGCTGCACCTTGATTTCATCCGCAAATTGCGAAGGTGACAGGTTTTTTATCTGCATTAACCTCTTAAGCCTCTCAATCATACTTACTTCATTTATAAGTTTAACTAATCTTCATTAACTGACTGGTTTATTGTCTTATAGAAAATATTTAATTCAAAATATAAATTAATTTACATTTGTAACTTTTAAATAGTATAATTGATTTACATATGTAATCTTATTAAATCGTATTGTAAATATACATAATTTAGAATTGTAAACATTATAATTATTTGTTTACTGATATGATTCGCTGAATTGAATAAAACAAAACATAAACAAAGACTTGTCCGTTCTTTGTAAGTATCAAATTGCCTTTTATTTAATCCGTTCTTCGCCTGAATTTCGCTCAGCCTACCGGGCGAGCTTGGGGCCTGGGCTTGCCTCTCGGTGAATACCATCTAATTGGTTTACAATTGTAATTTCAACTGTAAACATTTAATCCATCCAGGTAAATTCCCTTCAGCTTGATGCCTGACCTGGGGCCGGGACTTCCCACAGGGTTCATACCATTTAATAAAAATAAAACCCAGCTGAAAAAATCTTCAACCGGGTTTAAAAATATACCCTTAAAGGACCAGTCCCTACTCAGGCAATTTGATCATCTGGCAGGTTGCATGCAGGAACTCTGAATTCAGTGTTATAATATACATACCTGGCTTTAATCCTGTCAGGTTATTAATGATCAGACTGTTCTCCCCTTCCCTTACCGAGATAATTCTTACCATATGTGCCCTTCCGATGGCATCAATAATTTTAATTTCCGAAGTCCCGGCCTGGCTTGAATTGAACTTCAGGCTTAGCCCGGAGGAAACGGGGTTTGGAAAAGCACTTAAATTAATGCTTCTGCTATCTTCTTTTATTCCTGTAATATTCATTGCTTTAACAAAATCAGGGATTCCGTATCCTGTAAGGCTGTCAGGTGTTGAACTATGGTTGCCGGCCCTTTCAATGGCATTCTTAATAAATGTATTGGCATAAGCGGGACGCGACTGCAGCAGGCAGGCTGTCATGCCTGCAATAATAGGAGCAGAAAACGATGTGCCATTACCCCTGGTGATATTACCTCCAACATCCTGTATAACCGTGAGATAACCCATTGCAGCAACATTTGGTTTAACCCGGCCTCCGGTATCAACTCCCAAGGAGCTGAAAGAGACTCTTTTTCCGTCAGAATCAACAGCAGCACATGCTATCGCAAAATCTGCATCCGCAGGTGCACTTATACATCTCCAGTATGGCTTATCTCCCTCATTTCCAGCACTAACTACTACAACTATACCCTTGCTGAAAGCAGTGTTGGCACCCCTGCTGCAAACCGTTGTATGGCCATCCATATCAGCACAGGTATGGTCCCTGAACGTTGAATCGAATAAAGTGTAACCAAGAGATGATGTTATTATATCAGCCCCGACACTGTCGGCAAATTCAGCCCCTGATACCCAATTATATTCCTCGGTCTCATACTCATGCTGATACTCTTCGGTTTTCAGAAGCCAAAAACAGGCTTTAGGCGCAGAACCAATCAAATGTCCGGGAATCAAGCCTCCCATGATTGAAAGCACCCACATCCCATGCGCGTCCTTTGGATCGTCAAAGACCGGCAGGCCGTTTTTAACAAAATCTTTATAACCAAGTATCTGATTATTCGCTCTCAGGCTGTCAAATGCAGGCAAAAGAGGAACATGGTAAAAGCCTGCATCCAACTGTGCGATAACAATACCCTGCCCCCGAAAACCATTCTGGTGCATGACATCCCCGTCAACCTGGTGAATCTGGGCATATGACTCACCATAATCAAACCCGGATGCGTTTTTAACCGAATATGATGGCCGTGATACCGGAACAATCTGATTTTCAATATAAAATTTATCGTATGGAGCCGAAACCTTTAAAGAAACCCCTGAATGATTCACAACCGATTTTACAAACAGCAGCTTTTTAATTGTATCAATCAGGGAAGTATCAGCAAGGTATATCGTGGTGCCATTGAGCCATTTTGTTGGATTAAGAATTTGAGCGCCAAGGTTTTGAATTGTTTGCAGGTAAACAGGAGTAACCGGAAGGTCATTTTGCTCATACCCTATTCCCATCGCCTGACGGCGTTGTATTGCCCTTGGCGTAAGGAATTGTTCGGGATGGTCAAGCGACCATGGATTCTGGTTTTTATCCTTGAACTCAACAAAGTATTTATGCGGGGCTATTTGTGCGGATATTGTGAATCCTGCTATTAAGAAGACAAGGGTAATTATTCGTTTCATTTGTTGATATTTGTTTTTTGCAAATTGGTCAAATGGAATACCCATAATTAACATTCGGAGTTTGTATGAACATGTCCTTATGGGTATTTCATGTGTCAATAATTTGTTTTTTAATGGTCAAATGGAATACCCATAATTAACATTCGGAGTTTGTATGAACATGTCCTTATGGGTATTTCATGTTAAAATTTAAGTAAAACAACATCAAAAATCATGCGAGATATTGCAGATTTGATAAAAAATCTATTTTAATTCCGGTATTTTACAAAGGCACCAACAGTTTAAAGCCGTTTTGTATCTTCGCAATAAATTTATTTGCATGTTTTCCACTTACGACCTCAGGCAAATTCAGGAGAGGGGAATGAGCGTTGAAGCTCTTGAAAGGCAGATCAGCCATTTTATTCAGGGTTTTCCTTTCATTGATCTTGCAGCCCCGGCCATTTCAGGGAATGGCATTGTTTGTCCCGGGGATGAAGAAAAGAAAAAATTCATCAAATTATTTGAGCAGGATATTAAAGATCTGAAGATCATGAAGTTTGTCCCGGCTTCCGGAGCTGCCAGCAGGATGTTCAAGCATTTATTCGAGTTCAGAAATACATACCGTAACGGTTCTTCAGGAGAGGAACTCTTTAATAGGGATAAAGGATTTAATTCAGTCTGGTATTTTATCAATCACCTTAAAGAAATTGCATTCTACAGTGAATTATCACTGAGGCTTGAGCGTAGCGGCTTCGATCCTGACCAACTTCTCAACAACCATGATTACAATACAATAATTGATCATGTCCTTACAGACAAGGGCCTTGATTATTCAAACCTTCCGAAAGCGCTGGTGCGTTTCCATGACTACCGTCAAAGCGCCAGGACTTCGGCAGAGGAACATATGGTCGAAGCAGCGTTATATGCAGGCGACAGCAGCGGGCTTGCCAGGCTTCATTTTACGATTTCTCCGGAACACAGGTCAAGGTTCGAATATATGGTGAGCAACGTCAGGGCATTCCATGAATCTGAATTGAATGTCACATTTGATGTAAGTTATTCATTTCAAATGCTTTCAACTGATACCCTCGCTGTTGATGAAGAGAACAATCCTTTCAGAAATGCCGATGGCAGCCTTCTGTTCAGGCCTGGCGGCCATGGCGCTCTGTTGCAGAACCTGAATGATATTGATGCAGATATTATTTTTGTGAAAAATATCGACAATGTTGTTCCTGACCGTTTAAAAGAGCCAACGGTTTTACATAAAAAACTTATCGGGGGTTATCTTCTATGGTTAAGGAAACATTGTTTTGAATTCCTGCTTAAGGTTCATAACGGGAATTGCAATTCAGATGATATTTCGAAGATTACTGAATTTGCCAGGAAACATCTTCTGATCACCTTACCCTCAGATTTTTCAGGCATGATCATAGAAGATCAGATCGGATGGATGTATAATAAATTAAACAGGCCGATTAGAGTTTGCGGAATGGTAAAGAATGAAGGAGAGCCGGGAGGCGGTCCATACTGGGTAAGGGATAAACAGGGCGGGACGTCCCTCCAGATCGTTGAATCTTCCCAGGTAAACATGAAGGATCCGGCACAGGCATCCATTTTCCGATCAGCAACACATTTTAATCCAGTTGATCTTGTGTGCTCGACCCGTGATTACGAGGGCAATAAATTTGATCTTTCCCGTTATGTTGATGAAGAAACGGGCTTTATATCAATAAAGTCATCCGGAGGTAAAAATTTAAAAGCCCTTGAGCGTCCGGGCTTATGGAACGGGGCAATGGCAGAGTGGATCACGGTTTTCATTGAAGTACCGATCATCACCTTTAACCCCGTAAAGACTGTAAATGATCTGTTACGGAAAGAGCACATCAGAGAATAGCAGCATATGGAAAAATCGAGAGAAAATTATATACTGCTAAGCAGGAAATTGAGATGGGGGCTGACTTTTTGGGGATGGACCTTATTGCTGCTTATATTTATCATCTCCGGTTTTTTCTTTTTCAGGAACCTGTATTCGATTTTATCTCCTGTTGAACGAGAGAAGACGGATATACTGGCGTTGGAAGGATTTGTAAGCGATTATGTCCTCGATGATGCAATCCGTGAATTCAGGCAAGGCCATTATTCTTTGCTCGTGACTACAGGAACCCCTATCGAATCGGGTGGTTTATTGTCGGAATATAAAAACACCGCCAGGGTGGCAGCAGAATCCCTGAAGAAGCTTGGATTCGATTCGACCAGGTTGGTTGTAGTCGAAACAGATGAAATCATGAATGACCGGACCTACAATTCCGGCCTTGCTTTTAAATACTGGCTGCGAATCCACAGGCCTGATATAAAAGCCGTTAACCTGATGACATCGAGTGTTCACGGTGCCCGTTCCAGAATATTGTTCCAATCAGCTTTGGGCGATTCCATAAGGGTTGGGATCATTTCCCTTCCAAATTTGTTTTACAACGCTGTCGACTGGTGGCATTCAAGTAAAGGATTTCGGGAAGTCATGAACGAAGCAATCGGCTTAATATACGTGAAACTGTTTTTCCGGCCATATGAAACTGAGCTGAAAAATAAAAAAACAAAAAAGTAATTGAAGAATACCGATGGGATATTTTAACAGACCTATTTTGCTTGCGCTTTTATACAGCTGTTTATTCACTGCAGCAGCCCAGAAGGGATACAAAGTTCAATTCCACATCAGAGGGTTGCAGGACAGCACTTGCCTGATTGCAAATTATTACGGCAATGGCACTTATGTCAAAGACACTGTGAAGCTTGATAAAACAGGAAAGTGTACGTTTTCTGCCCCTGGTGGTCTGCCCAGGGGCATGTATATTTTTATCATCAGCGATAAAAATTACTTTGACTTCATCATCAATAACGACAAGGAATTCAGCATGGATGCAGAAGCAGCCAATACCCTGAATACGATGGTCATTAAAAACTCTCCTGAGAACAAGCTGTTCTATGAATATCTTGCATTCAGCAAGAAGGAATTCGATATTGTCCAACGCATTCAGAAAGAGTTGGACAAGCATTCAAAGAATGCAGATTCAGCCAGGCTGCTGGCCGACAGCATAGGTAAGCTAAACCATCTCATTATCCAGTACAAACTGAATATAGTGAAACAATATCCCGGATCATTTCTTGCCTTTATGATCAATATCATGAAGGAACCGCAAGTCCCCGAGTCTCCTCTCCTGCCAAATGGGCGCAAGGATTCTGCTTTTGCTTACAGGTATTACAGGAATCATTTCTGGGATGATGTGGATTTTACTGACGACCGTACGTTGCGCACCCCGGTATTTCACAGTAAGCTCGTGAAGTATTTCGACAAAATCCTTCCGCAGTCACCCGACACAATAATTTGTGAGGCTGATTTTATGATCGAGAAGTCACGTATAAACCCGGAAATGTTCAAATATATGATCTGGTTTTTCACCCGTCAGTACGAAAACTCCGAGATCATGGGATTTGACAAGATCTTTGTTCATATAGTAAACAAATATTATGTTACGAATCAGACGCCCTGGGTGAATGAGACCGTGAAAAAGGAGATCATTAAAAAAGCTGCTAAGATGGAGTTGCTTCTAATCGGCAAGCGCCCTCCCAATATGATCATGCAGGATACAAGTCTGCGGCTTGTGTCAATGTATGATATCAATGCAAAAACCCTGCTGATACTATTCTGGGATCCCGAATGCGGGCATTGCGAGCAGGAAATTCCCAAACTTAAAAACTTCTATGATAACAACCGGGGAAAATACAATCTCGAAATCTTTGCTGTTTGTTCCGACTCCTCGATGATAAAGATGAAGAATTACATTAAAAAGAAGAAATTGAGCTGGATCAACGTTGACGGGCCCAGGACACTTACCGGCGAATACCATGGGCAATACGATATTACATCAACACCGGTCATCTACATTCTGAATGAGCAGAAAGAGATTATCGCCAAGCGGCTTTCCGTTGACCAGATCGAGAAATTTCTCGAGAATTATTACCGAAAAAGAGATAAGAATTAAAAAAAAGCGGCTTACCTACTTGTTGATCTCATCCACAATTGCTTTAAAAGCATCGGGATGATTCATCGCCAGGTCGGCAAGTGTTTTGCGGTTCAGGGTAATGTTTTGCTCAGCAAGTTTTCCCATGAAAACCGAGTACGATAATCCAAACTGGCGCACACCGGCATTAATACGGGTGATCCACAGACCGCGAAAATTTCTTTTCTTCGTACGGCGGTCGCGATAAGCGTAGCCCAATCCCTTCTCAACCGAGTTTTTTGCTACGGTCAGAATATTTTTTCTTCTTCCAAACTGCCCTTTGGCCTGTTTCAGGACTTTTTTCCTTCTGGCCCTTGAGGCAACTGCATTTACTGATCTTGGCATTGTTTTACTTTTTTTGTATCAGCGCCCCTGGTTAATGAGATCTTAAAGCTGAATACAAGTTCGACATAATTTAACTCTGAAGCATTTCCTTTACATTCGCTGAATCAGCTTTATCAACAACGGTTGAATAAGTGAGATTGCGTTTGCGTTTCTTCGACTTTTTAGTCAGAATGTGGCTTTTGAAAGCATGCTTCCTCTTGATTTTTCCGGTACCGGTCAGAGTGAACCGTTTTTTTGCACCGGATTTTGACTTCATTTTTGGCATGACAATTATATTTACGATTTACAATTTACAAATTACGATTTACGATTTAACGCTGAACGAAATAACGTTATAACCCATTATGGCTAAATCACTTCTTTGGCGCTATGATCATTATCATTCTTTTACCTTCAAGCCTGGGCATTTGTTCAATTTTCCCATAATCGACAACCGCCTGCGCAAACTTCAGGAGAATCAATTCGCCCTGTTCCTTATAAATGATCGAACGGCCTTTAAAGAACACGTCTACTTTCACTTTTGCACCATCCTTCAGAAACTTGATCGAGTGATTCAGTTTAAAGTTGAAATCGTGATCATCGGTGTTCGGACCCAGGCGAATCTCTTTAATTACGATCTTCGCCGTTTTGGCTTTCATTTCCTTTTGTTTCTTCTTCAGCTCATAAAGGAATTTCTTATAATCCACAACTTTGCAGACCGGCGGATTGGCGGTTGGTGAAATCTCAACCAGGTCAAGCCCAAGATTTTCCGCTATAATGAGCGCTTCTTTGAGGTTATAAATACCAGGGGTAATATTCTCTCCAACCACCCGCACTACGGGCGATTTAATGTTTTGGTTGATGCTGTGGAGATCTTCCTTTTTTTGCGGTCTTACATACCTCCTCGGATGTTGATAAGGTGTTGCTATAGGTCCTCCTTTTTTAGGGATTATGGATTAGGGATTGGGGGTCAGGTTAAAAAATTAACTTAATCCTCCCAATTCCTTTTCGACTTCAGTTTTTATATAATTAATAAATTCCTCAATTTTCTGTGGGCCCAGGTCTCCATGTTGATGCCTGCGCACCGAAACGCTGCCTTCGATTTCCTCCCGTTCTCCGACTACCAGCATAAAGGGTATCTTTGAAAGTTCCGCATCGCGTATCTTTTTGCCAGTCTTTTCGTTACGGCTGTCAATCCGCGTGCGAATTTCGGAATTATTCAGCAAATTTAAAACTTTATTTGCATAATCATGATACTTCTCACTGATTGGCAGTATGATAGCCTGATCGGGAGTAAGCCAAAGAGGAAAATTCCCGGCCGTATGTTCAAGCAGCACTGCAACGAAACGTTCCATCGATCCGAAAGGTGCGCGGTGAATCATTACCGGGCGGTGCTTTTGATTGTCGGCTCCTATATATTCCAGTTCAAATCGTTCGGGGAGGTTATAATCCACCTGGATAGTTCCTAATTGCCATTTCCTTCCAAGGGCATCTTTAACCATAAAATCCATCTTCGGCCCATAGAAGGCGGCTTCGCCAGGAACGATGACGGTATTCAGATTACATTCAGCAGCAACTTCCAGGATAGCACTCTCGGCTTTTTGCCAGTTTTCATCAGATCCGATATATTTTTCTTTGTTGTTCGGATCGCGAAGTGAAATTTGTACAATAAATTCCTTAAAATCAAGGGCTCTGAAGATGAGCATTACGATGTCCATCACGCCTTTGAATTCATCTTTAACCTGTTCAGGGGTACAGAAAATATGGGCATCATCCTGGGTAAAGCCACGTACCCTGGTAAGTCCATGCAGTTCCCCGCTCTGTTCGTAACGGTACACTGTGCCGAATTCGGCGAGTCTTACCGGCAAATCCCGGTAGGAATGAGGAGCATGTTTATATATCTCGCAATGGTGAGGGCAGTTCATTGGTTTCAGGAAGAACTCTTCACCCGGGACCGGAGTGGAAATTGGCCTGAAAGAACTTTCACCATATTTCTGATAGTGTCCGGATGTCTTGTATAATTCAACATTACCAATATGCGGGCAAATTACCGGTTCATACCCTGCTTTTTTCTGAACTTTTTTCAGGAATTGTTCAAGGCGCTCACGAAGCATCGCGCCCCTGGGCAACCAGAGAGGAAGACCAAGGCCAACTTTCTGTGAGAAAGTAAAGAGCTCAAGTTCCTTTCCTAGTTTGCGATGGTCCCGTTTTTTAGCTTCCTCAAGCAGGGCAAGGTGTTCATCGAGTTCCTTCTGCTTTGGAAAGGTAATGCCGTAAATACGTGTCAGCTGCTTCCGCGTTTCATCACCACGCCAGTAAGCGCCGGCAATATTAAGCAGCTTTACAGCTTTGATAAAACCTGTATCAGGAAGATGAGGCCCGCGGCAAAGGTCTGTGAATCGACCTGATTCGTAAAAGGTAATCTGTCCGTCGGGAAGGTCATTCAGCAATTCCACCTTGTACTCATCTCCCTTTTTCGTGAAGTAAGCGATGGCATCAGCCTTTGAAACATCTTTACGGATAAATGACAGTTTTCCCCTTGCAAGTTCAAGGATCTTAGCTTCTATTTCAGGAAAGTCTTCGGATGAGATCGTGCGGTCGCCAAAGTCAATATCGTAATAAAACCCATTCTCGATATCAGGCCCGATTCCGAACTTCACCCCGGGATAAAGCTGTTCGATGGCTTCAGCCATAAGGTGAGCCGAGGAATGCCACATCGTGGATTTGCCTTCAGCATCGTTCCAGGTAAAGAGTTTAAGTGTGGAATCGGAGGTAATGGGCCTGGTGGCGTCCCAGACCTCATCATTAACTTTAGCAGCCAGCACATTACGCGCCAGTCCTTCGCTAATACTTTTCGCAACTTCCAGCCCGGTGACACCCTGGGGGTGTTCTTTTACGGAACCGTCTGGCAAAGTAATTCGGATCATTGAATACCTCTGTCAAATTAGGGGTGCAAATTTACAAATAATAACGAAGAACGCAAAGGATTGAAGAAATAATGTACAATGGACAAAATACAGGGGCTTCTGCGGGCTTTTCAAAAGACAAAATTTTATTTGATCCATCCCTGGTTTCGCTTTGCTCACTCCCTTATAATCCCGAGATCCGGAACTCAGTCCTGCGGTTATTCGCCCTGCCCTGCTCTGTATCGTTGGTATCGATGGGACGGGTGAGCCCGTAACCTTCATAGCTGAGACGGCTTGCAGCAATGCTATTCAGGATAAGAAAATCGCAGACTGCTTTCGCCCTGTTTTTAGACAGTTCGACGTTATAGGCAGCCGTACCGACGTTGTCGGTATGGCCCCCGAGTTCCACTTTGATGGTTGGGTTCTTTTTCATCAGTGCAAGCAACTTCTGAAGCTCGGTCATTGATTCGGGTTTCAGGATATACTTGTCGGTATCGAAAAAGATATTTCTCAGGATGACCACCTCCCCTACTTTTACAGGTTTCAGGGCTATATTTTTAATAAAGGGTTTATCGATGCCATGCACGCCTTTCAGCGAGAAGTTTTCCGAATAAAAAAGATAACCGTCTTTTGAAACATTAAGCCCGTAATCCTTATCGGAAGGTAAAACAAGCATGAACTCCCCGCTTACGGGATCCGAGAATGACCTGGCAACGGTCTTCCCGTCTTCGAGGTTTGTCAGTTCGAAACGGGCCTGCAGCATTTTCTTCGTATCATTGTCAGAAACAACTCCCTTGAAGTAAGTTGAACTCACGGGGCGGGCTTCCTTATACAGGGAGAATTCATAAATATCCTGGCGGCCTTTTCCTCCGAATTTGTCGGATGAAATATAGGCTTTATCGCCTTTTGAATTTACAACAAGTACTATTTCATCGGAATTAGTGTTGATAGGGTAACCGAGATTCACAGGGGTTCCCCAGCTGCTGTCGGGCTTCATCCTCGAGTAAAACAAGTCATACCCCCCCATACCCGGATGGCCCTTCGATGAAAAATAAAGAGTCTGACCGTCACCATGGATAAAAGGGGTCATTTCCTCAAATGCTGTATTAATGGAATCTCCCAGGTTAACAGGCTCAGTCCAGCTTTGATCTGGCCGGAGCTCTGTTTTCCAGATATCCGAGCTTCCTTTTCCGCCCCCGCGTTTACTCGCGAAATACAAGGTCTTTCCATCCGAAGAAAAGCTGGGCTGTGAATCCCAGCTGGGTGAATTCACGACAGGACCAAGATTCTCAGGCTCTGACCAGCTGTCCCCTTTCTTTTTCGACCAGTAAATATCGCAACTTCCAATGCCATCCGGCCTCTCGCATCCGGCAAAAAAAAGATACTGTCCGTCGGGAGAAATATCAAGCGCCCCTTCGTTTCCGGAAGTGTTGATAGGCGGTCCCAGGTTTACCGCCCTTTTCCATGTTGCTGAATCTGCTTTAACTGCCATATAAAAATCTTCCTCATACCCTTTCAGGTCCTGATTCTTCTCATTTCTTGGAACTTTGCGGGTAAAATAGAGAAGCGCCTCATCCGTGGTGATCGTATTTACATATTCATCAAAAGAAGTATTTATACTGTCACCCAGGTTTACGGGATTAAAGGGGACCGGATGTTCGACGGCAACTGAACCGAAACTGGCATTAGCAAGCTGAGCCACCGCCTTTTTACGTTTTATATCAGGCACATTCCTGCCTTCAAGGTAAATCGTAAAGTCAGCTTCGGAATCCTTATAGCGGCCGAGGTACAACTCAAGTCCGCCAATAATAAAATAAAGGTTATTTGAAAAAGAAGGATTTATCCTGAGTACATTTTTATAAGAGCTGATCGCTTCTGCCGGCTTTTTTAAATCTGAAAACAGGTCGCCTTTAAGGATCAGGGCTTCACAGAATAACGAATCGGCCTGCAGAGCCAGGGTGACTTCTGTAATAGCCCTTGGGTAATCGCGTTTCTGATATGCCTGCATCGCTTCATCGAAAGCCTTCAAAGCTTTTTTATTGACTGTGGATAGCTGGGTTCCGGGAGTCTGGGCTGAAGTGGCGCATGCAAGGAATAATAAACACAGCAGGAGTATGCAGGAGCTGACATTCCTTCGTATTTCGTACTCGGTACATCTTACCATGTAGGTCATACATCCAAATTTACCTCGTCATTTGTACATTGTACATTGTACATCCACTTTACGGTATCCTCATGTATTTATGGCTTTGCAATGAGATAACCCAACGGGGGTTCTGCTTGATATAACTGATGATCAAAGGCATTGTTGTATTTCTTTGGCTCCATTCCGGCTGAAGGTATAACCTGCAGCCCATCCTCACCTTTTTCATATTTTCTTCCGCCCAAATGAAATCATCAGCATCCCTGATGATCACCTTTAGCTCATCAGCCTTTAAAAAAAAATCATCCAGAGGCGGGCTGTTTTTTTTCGGAGAAAGACATATCCAGTCAGGGGTTCCGCTTAAAGGCTGTGAACCGGAGGTTTCAATAAAGATTTTTATACCGCGTTTTCTAAGTCCCTGCGAAAGATATCCGAGGTTGTAGTTCAGGGGTTCACCTCCTGTAATGACAACAGCTTTTGCAGGGTACTGAACCGCCCTCGCAATAACCTCATCTGTGTTAACCGGGGGATACAGCCGTGCATCCCAGCTTTCCCTGATGTCGCACCAGCTGCAACCTACATCGCATCCTCCGATACGAATGAAATACGCTGCCTGCCCTGTATTAAATCCTTCACCCTGGAGAGTGTAAAATTCTTCCATTACGGGAAGGAGTTTTCCCTCGGACAATAAACTATCAGCAGTGTTATCCAAAAGGTTTATCTGATTTCTTTTTTTGAAGCTTTCAGCGTATTCATGAGCAGTGAAACGATGGTCATCAAACCCACGCCGCCGGGCACAGGAGTTATGGCAGAACATTTTTTCGAAACCTCATCGAACAGTACATCTCCCTTGAGCCTGAAGCCGGATTTTGTATCCTTTGACGGAACCCGGTGAATTCCCACATCAACAACGACTGCATCCTGTTTCACCATATCCGCAGTCACAAATCCTAATTTACCCATGGCAACGATTAAAATATCTGCATCAAGTGCATACTTTTTAATGTTTTTTGTGTAGCTATGGCAAAGAGTCACAGTGGCATTCGCAGTTTTTGCTTTTCTTGAGAGCATCAGGCTGATCGGGGTACCTACGATGTTGCTTCGGCCAAGGACAACGACATGTTTCCCTTCGGTTTCAATATTGTATCGTTCGAGCAAAGTCATGATACCAAGGGGCGTTGCAGGAAGAAAAGCAGGAAGGTTCAGCATCATGCGGCCTGTGTTGACCGGATGAAAACCATCTACATCCTTCATAGGGTTAATCCTTTCAATGATCTTCTGTTCACTGATATGCTTCGGAAGGGGCAACTGAACTATAAAACCGTCAACATCATTGTCATTGTTCAGAAAATCGACGACTTCCAGCAGGTTTTTCTCACTGAAGTTTGCGGGGTACCTGTAAACGGAAGATGTAAAACCGACCTCTTTGCAGGATTTTTCCTTATTGGTAACATAAGTCTGGCTGGCGGGATCTTCTCCTACCAGCACAGCGGCGAGGTGAGGCGCAGGTTTCCCTTTATCAAGGAAATCCTTTTTAACTTCCCTGGCGATTTCCGATTTGATCTGTTCCGATAATGTTCTGCCGTCGAGGAGGATCATAGGGTGGAAATTTAATTTTGGCGCATATTCCGCATGACATTAGCCATGTTACGGCCTTTGTTCGCCGTTACCATTTTCATCATTTTACGGGTATCATCGAATTGCTTGATCAGCTTATTCACATCCTGTATCGTAGTGCCCGACCCTGCTGCAATCCGTTTTCGCCTGGCACCGTTCAGAAGAGTCGGATCGGCCCTTTCGGAAGGAGTCATCGAACAAATGATCGCTTCGATACCTTTGAAGGCATTATCGTCGATTTCGAGGTCGCGGATGGCTTTACCCATTCCCGGCAACATCCCCAGAAGGTCTTTCACATTCCCCATCTTCTTGATCTGCTTGATCTGAGCAAGGAAATCATCAAAATTGAACTGGTTCCTGGCAATCTTTTTCTGAAGTCTCTTCGCTTCTTCCTCGTCGAATTGTTCCTGGGCTTTTTCGACAAGGGATACGATATCGCCCATTCCCAGGATACGGTCGGCCATTCGTTCGGGATAGAACACATCCAGGGCATCCATTTTCTCCCCGATACCCACGAATTTTATCGGTTTGTTAACCACCGATTTGATACTGAGAGCTGCCCCGCCGCGTGTATCACCGTCAAGTTTCGTCAGCACCACCCCGTCAAAATCAAGTCGGTCGTTGAAGGCTTTCGCCGTATTCACTGCATCCTGGCCGGTCATTGAGTCGACAACGAAAAGGATCTCATGAGGATTAACTGCTTGTTTGATGTTGAATATTTCATCCATCATGGCCTCATCAATTGCCAGTCGCCCTGCAGTATCAATGATGACTACATTATGGCCGTAATCCTTTGCATAGGAGATACCATGCCTGGCAATTTTAACAGGGTCTTTGCTGTCGTCTTCGGTAAATACTTTCACATCAACCTGTTCACCCAGAACTTTAAGCTGGTCAATAGCGGCCGGACGGTAAACATCACCGGCAATGAGTAAAGGAGTCCTGCCCATCTTCGTTTTCAGGTAATTTGCCAGTTTGGCGGCGAATGTCGTTTTACCTGACCCCTGAAGTCCGGCAATAAGGAAGACAGCGGGGTCGCCTTTCAGATTGATCTCGGTTTTCTGGCCTCCCATCAGTTCGACGAGTTCATCGTGAACAATCTTGACCATAAGCTGACCGGGAGATACTGCGGTAAGAACATTCTCACCAAGGGCCTTTTCTTTGACCTGGTCGGTGAATTGTTTGGCTATCTTAAAACTGACATCGGCGTCAAGCAGGGCTTTACGGACATCTTTCAGAGTCTCAGCAACATTAATCTCCGTGATATGCCCGTGGCCTTTGAGGACCTTAAAGGCCGTTTCGAGTTTGTCACTTAGTCCTTCAAACATCGGAATTACTTTTGGGGTGCAAAGGTATGAAAAAAAGCGAAAGGCGAAAAGCGAAAAGCGAGCTTTTTACACGGAGGGCATTACATTCTTTCAGGACTTTCTATACCCAGTAAATTAAGTGACTTCCTGATCACCGAAGCGGTAAATACCGAAAGCATAAGCCGTAGCTGCCTGAGCCCGGGATTTTCCTCTTTCAATACAGGGATCTCCTGATAAAACTGATTATACTTTTTTGCCAGTTCATAAACATAATTTGCAACAATTGCCGGGTTCAGCTCATCAGCTGCCTGCGAGACGACCTGGGGATAGATCATCAGAGATTTTATGGTTTCCTTTTCTGATGGCATCAGTGAAAAGCCGGTCAGAATCGTATCTTTCCCGGGCAGTTGCGACATCACGGATGCTTTTGAAATAAGGGAATTGATCCGGGCATAAGTATACTGAATAAAAGGCCCGGTATTGCCGTTGAAATCAATTGACTCTTTCGGATCGAAAAGCATATTTTTCCTGGGATCGACCTTCAGAATATAATATTTCAAAGCTCCCAGTCCGATGGCTTCAAATAGTTTTTCAGCTTCCTTCCCGGGGAAACCGCCGGCCTTGCCAAGCTTGATGGTCATGTCAGCCGCCGTGGTGTACATCTCTTCCATCAGGTCATCGGCATCAACTACTGTACCTTCCCTTGATTTCATCCTGCCTTCAGGAAGTTCAACCATTCCGTAAGAAAGATGATAGATCGAAGGGGCATAGGGCTTATTCAGCTTAAGCAGTATCCTTTTCAGCACATCAAAATGGTAATTCTGTTCATTGCCTACAACATAGATCATCCGCGATGGATGATAATCATCATATCGTATCTGGGCTGTTCCCAGGTCCTGGGTCATATATACCGATGTGCCGTCCGATCGCAAGAGCAGTTTTTCATCCAGGCCTTCCGAAGTCAGGTCAATCCATATACTTTGATCCTCATGCTTTCGCAATACTCCTTTTGCGAGACCCTCAACTACGAGCTCCTTGCCCGAGAGGTAAGTGTCGCTTTCATAATATATATGATCGAATTCAACCCCCAGCCTATTATAAGTTACTTCAAAACCCTCGTAAGCCCACCCGTTCATGAGTTTCCAAAGATTTACAGTCTCCCGGTCCCCGTCTTCCCATTTCCTCAGGATCTCCCTTGCTTCAATCATCAGGTGTGAAAGCTGACCGGCTTCATCCTCAGTAATTCCTTTTTCAATGAGGTCTTTGATCTCTTCCTTATATTTTTTATCGAAAAGCACATAATACTTACCAATGAGCTTGTCACCCTTCATACCTGAAGATGCCGGAGTTTCGCCCTCTCCCCATTTCATGTATGCCAGCATGGATTTACAGATATGGATCCCTCGATCATTGACCAGGTTCACTTTGATAACAGGAAAACCGCTGGCTGTAAGGATCTGCGACAATGAGTGTCCGAGCAGGTTATTCCGGATATGCCCGAGGTGGAGAGGTTTATTCGTGTTGGGTGAACTGTATTCAAAAACCACCTTTTCTTCGCTTAAGACAGGACAAACACCGAACTCATCCCTGTTATAATTCTCTGAAAGGAAAGAGATCCAGAATTCATCAGACATTATAAGATTAAGAAAACCTTTAATGACCTTGTATGAGCTGATTTCGGAAAGTTCTTTCAAGAGCATCCCGCCAAGTTCCGAGGCAGTTTGCTCAGGGCTCTTACGGGAGAGTTTCAGCAGAGGGAATACAACCAGGGTGTAGTCGCCTTCTATCTCTTTCTTTGTTCTTTCGATTGTTAGAAGGGATAAATCAAACCCCGGTCCATACAATTTGCTGATGGCATTGTCAGTGGCAGCAAGAAGGCGTTTTTCGAACATCAGATTTAATATTTTTTGCAAAAGTAGCGTTTTTTGGTTTTGTTTAATTACCCAAATATCAATACCTTTGCAAAAAGCGGGACAACTTTATAACACACACTATATGACGAAAAAAAATGTAATTATTATCGGCGCGGCCGGAAGAGATTTTCACAATTTCAACACGTATTATCGCGACAACGCGAATTTCAATGTAGTAGCCTTTACAGCTGCACAGATCCCCGATATTGACGGGAGGAAATATCCTGCTGCCCTGGCCGGAAAACTTTATCCCAAAGGCATTCCGATCTTTGCAGAAGCTGAGTTACCCTCGCTCATCAGGAAATTCAACGTTGATATCTGCAATTTTGCATACAGCGATGTCCCCTATGCAAGGGTTATGAACATTAGTGCAGTTGTGAACGCAGCCGGGGCCAACTTCCTGCTGCTGGGTCCCAAAGATACCATGATTAAAAGCACAAAACCTGTGATCGCTGTCGGAGCCACACGTACAGGTTGCGGAAAAAGCCAGACTTCCCGCCGGATTATTGAGATCCTTATGGCGAAGGGGCTTAAAGTAGTAGCAATTCGTCATCCTATGCCGTACGGAGACCTTGTTGCCCAGAAGGTGCAGCGTTTTGCTACTGTAAAAGATCTTGCAAAACATAAATGCACCATTGAGGAAATGGAAGAATATGAACCCCATGTTGTCAGGGGCAATGTGATCTATGCCGGGGTTGATTACGAAGCTATTCTCCGCGCTGCTGAGAAAGACCCGAAGGGATGTGATGTGATCCTCTGGGATGGCGGCAATAACGACTTTCCCTTTTACAAGCCTGACCTTATGGTCACTGTCGCCGACCCCCATCGCCCCGGCGCTGAAGTTGGTTACTATCCGGGCGAAGTGAATATCCGGATTGCCGATGTGGTTGTTTTGAATAAGATTGACTCAGCTTCCATCGAGAATATCACAATAGTTCGTAATAACATCAGGAAACTCAACCCTCTTGCTATCGTGGTTGACGGAGCTTCTCCGATACGGGTTGATAATCCGGAGATCATCCGCGGAAAAAGAGTATTGGTAATTGAGGATGGCCCTACACTGACACATGGCGAAATGAAGATAGGCGCCGGCATAGTTGCCGCCCAGAAATACGGCGCTGCCGAGATCGTTGACCCGAGGCCTTTCGTGGTTGGCAAACTGGCCGAAACATTCCGTATCTATCCGAATATAGGCACTCTCCTGCCCGCCATGGGATATGGCGAACAACAGGTCAAAGACCTCGAAGCCACAGTCAACAAAACAAAGTGTGATTCGGTCATCATTGCCACGCCTATTGATCTCAACCGCCTGATCAAGATAAAGAAACCCAATACCAGGGTTTATTATGATCTCCAGGAAATCGGCCAACCCGATATGGTTGGAATCCTGAATGATTTTTTAAAGAAGAATAAAATCAAATAATTAAAAAAATCCCGTTCATACGGGATTTTTTTTTGATATTTGTTCATGCTTAAACATCGATTGTATGAAGAATAAAAGTTTAGTATCCATCAATGATTTCACGAGGGAGGAACACATCCATATCCTGGACCTGGCAGGAGCTTTTGAACGGCGCCCCAAACAGCACATTCTCGAAGATTACGTTGTTGCAACCTTGTTTTTCGAACCTTCAACACGTACACGGCTCAGTTTCGAAAGCGCCGCAACCAGGCTTGGAGCCCGGGTGATCGGTTTTTCCGAGCCGGGCAGTTCAAGCGTGCAAAAAGGCGAATCCCTCAGAGATACCATAAGGACCGTAAGTAATTATGCCGATATTATTATCATGAGGCATCCCAGGGAAGGCAGCGCCAGGTTTGCCAGCGAGGTGAGCCGGGTGCCGGTGATCAATGCAGGCGACGGGGCAAACCAGCATCCGACACAAACCCTGCTCGACCTGTATTCGATCAGGAAAACCCAGGGGACACTCGATAATCTTAACATAGCATTTGTGGGAGACCTTAAGTACGGACGTACAGTTCATTCGCTTACTATGGCGCTCTGCAATTATAATACCACCTTTCACCTGGTTTCACCGGCTGAGCTGAAATTACCCAGTTCAGTTAAAATTCATATCAAAGAGCGTAACCTTGCGTATCACCAGTATACCGACATGAGCGAAGTCATCCCGAAAGTGGATATCTTGTATATGACCCGGATACAGAAAGAAAGGTTCCAGGATCCTATGGAATATGAAAAGGTAAAGAATTCGTACATTCTCAGGAACAACCTTCTCGATAATGCAAAATCAAACCTGAGGATACTGCATCCTTTGCCAAGGGTCAATGAGATCACATATGATGTTGACGACAACCCAAAGGCCTATTATTTCACGCAGGCCCTTAACGGGGTTTTTGTACGCCAGGCAATTCTGGCAGCTATACTTGGAGTGGTTGAATAATAAAAGCAGGAATTATGGAAAATACAGAACAAAGAAAAGAATTAAAAGTATCGGCAATTGAAAACGGTACCGTAATAGATCATATCCCTGTTCAGAGTGTTTACCAGGTACTGAGGATACTCAACCTGATGGAGTACAACGATCAGATCCTGATTGGCACTAACCTTGAAAGCCAGAAAATGGGTAAGAAAGGAATCATCAAGGTCAGCAACAAATTCTTCAAAAGTGATGAAATCAATAAGATCGCCCTTGTTGCCCCTTCTGCAACTCTTATCCTTATCAAGAACTTCAGTGTTAGCGAGAAAAAGAAGGTAGAGATCCCGTCAAAAGTGGAAAAAATAGTCAAGTGCTTTAACCCCAACTGTATAACCAATGTCGAAGATGTGATTACCCGGTTTGATGTGGTTAATAAGGATGAGTTAAAGCTGCGTTGCCATTATTGCGAAAAAATTACAGCAAGAGATACGATGGCATTCAAATAAACGTTTTTTCGTTATGAAGCCTTTTTTGGTTCTTTTGTTCTCCCTGACAATAATCCTCCAATGTGTCGGACAGGCGGTTGATATTATGCCAAAGGCTGCGGTTGAAAAGGATACTTCAGGCATACAAAAATCAAAGCCGTTCGGGGGATTTCATCAGATTAAAAAACCTGAATATCATGTCTCTGCCGGGATGGATTTCTTTACAGCTTCCGGTTATGGCTCAGGGTTTACAGAATATGTGACCCCCAGCGTCAGTTATGCACTTGGGAAGAGATTTATCTTGAGCGGAGGGATCTCCGTTGCCAACACTAATTATTTCAATGCTCGTCCTCTTTATTCCGGGGATATCTTTGAGCCATACAGTGGAAATTATACGAGTATTACGGTGTTTGCTGCCGGAACGTATTTCGTAAGCGACCGCCTTACGATCAGCGGCGCGTTTTATAAGGAGATCCCGCTTGCCGGGAGATCGATCGCTTATGCGCCTTATAGTTATAACGCAGGCCAGGGTTCACAGGGTTTTAATGTGAATGCCCAGTACAAGTTGGGCAAGCATGTATTTATACAGGCTGGTTTTGAGATGAACCAGGGCCGGGATCCATACAACCTCAACCCATTCGCTCCTGCACATAATCATGGTATCGAAGGCCTCAACTGGGGAGGGCTTCCTCAGACCATGTACAACATTTTTTCCCCCCAGCCCTGAAATATATGCTGTTTTTTTCTTCCCGCCATGGGCAGTTTGCTATTTCCCGGTAAAATGATCTGAAATATATTTCAGGGCTTCGCTTACTGCGAGGGCAATGGTGCCGGGGCCTACTCGCACATAAAATTCCTCTTCGAAACCTGGTTGTCTCAGGAATACAGGCCTGCCTGAACGGTTGCACCTGACCGTGCATACTGTCTTACCTTCTGCAGGTTCAAGCTTCGTTTGTATGTTCGGGCTCACGTCGGTGCCGAAGGAAGTCCTGATGAGAGTCCATAAGTGAAGTAGAAATTTATCGGTATTCGGGAAACGGTCACTCTCAATCCCTTCGACACTCCCGTCGTCCCTTACTCCGATGAGCAGTATCCCGCCGCTTGAATTTAAAAAGGCAGAGATCGTCTTCAGGCAGGCCCGTTCTATCTGCTGGTTTGTTTTCCCGGCTTTCAGGTCCCATCTCAATGTGGACTTAAATTCAAGATCATATCCTTCCCCCTTCCCGATAATGCCTGCAATGCCTTTCAAACGTACAGGTTTATATGAATCAAGAAATTGAAGGGCTTTCTGTACATCATCAAGGATCAAAGGTACAATGGTCAGAAAATCAGAACGTCCTGCACTTACCCGGGGAACAGAAAACGGCGAAACGGCCGTGGCCTCAGCCATCCGAAAATGAATCGATGAAAGCCCGTTCACATATTCCATTCCGTTAAGATATCCGCAGACAAGTAACATAGGTAAAACCACTCCCGAATGATGAGTTAAGGAAAGGAGGTTGACGATTGTTCTCTGATGATCAGGGAGCCCTGAATAAACGTTTTTTATAAAACCATTCCAGTCGGTAATTTTTTTCCCATTCAGCGTGGTTTCCCTGAAATCAATGCAAAAGAGCGAAAAAGCCTCCAGCGCCCCGCTCACACCCCAGAACATCATATTGAAAAGCACAGGATCTTTATCCGGAAGCGACTCCAGGGACCCCCCGGAACTGATCTCGCCTGCAGTAATGCTTCCCTTCCTGAGCTGAATAAAGGGGTCACAGCTGCACAGTTCATCAAACTGATCGAGAAAGGGATCCTTCCCCGAACCAAGAAAATCAGTATTTGCCGACTGAAGGGCGAAAAAGCAGATTTTCTCATCAGTGATCATATTCAGCAGGCAGGATTCAATGATCAGTTGCTTGAGAACCCTCTGGTTCCCGGTTTTGATCTCATTTCCTCCGGCTGTTAGTAAAGGTTTGTTATTATAATAGACAAGGTGATCATCATCTGACATCACCAGGTCGATCATTCCGGCATTCACGGGCGATATTCTCATTGCACTGACAAGGGTTGAAGAAATACAACGAAAAATGAATTGTCAAAACTATGAAATTTCCGGCTGATGTTGATTTTCCGTTTTTTATGTTTATATTTATAATCTTTGTAATTGATTATGATGACAATGGTAATATTTTCGGATTGCATGGTACATTGCAGGACATAACCGCACAAAAGCTTGCAGAAGAGGCCTTGCAGAAGAGCGAAAAAACTTTACTGGTCTGTGATTTCTAACAGAACTTAAAAAACTATGGGATTCTGGATTAATCTTCCCATATCGGATAGTTAAAAGTGGATATGTTGATCCCATTGCTGTTTCCAAAAAATTGAAGAACTTTGCTGAAGTGAGAACGATTTACACCGTATTTATTGCCATAGGGTTTTGCCTGGTATTGGCCGGCAATTCCTGCATGTCCCATTCAAAGAGAAAATCAGTAAAAGGCAGCGAAATCCAGCTTCACGGTGCTATTAACCAGCACAGTCACATGCCTTTCGACAGTAACCTGCTGAACACCTTCTACCGTAACTATCCCAAACTGGACAAATACGAAGATGAAGTTTTAATGGTTTACAGGCAACACCGGTTCAACCAGATCTGGTTTGACAAGCATGGGGTTGTGGAGTTTGGCCAGACGCTTTATGGCAAGGTTAAAGACCTTGAAGCAGAGGGGGTTTCAGCCAGATTTCCATATGATGAAACAATTGACGGTGTGTTCGATAATGAAGTGGAAAATTCCCTCTCACCGATAGAAACCGAACTGATGCTGACCAACCTTTATCTTTTTTATGCAGGTAATGTCTATAAAGGGCTCGATGATTCCACCACCACGGCCATGGGCTGGCTGCTGCCCCGCAAACAGGTCTCCTTTAATGCTTTGCTGGATTCGGTCATGTCGGATCCGACGCTTATCAACCGCGACGACAGCGTTTTATTCAACCAGTACTACAAGCTTAGGGATGTTTTGCAAAAGTATCGTGAAATTGAGAAAAAGGGGGGATGGAAACCCATTGACCCGGATCCGGGGAACAGATCCTACAAGCCGGGCGACTCGGCAAAAGCGATCCGGCAGATAAGAGAAAGGCTTTTTATAACAGGTGATTTAAAGAGCAACAATAAGAGCGAGAAATATGATCCTGAATTGCTTATTGCTGTGACTGCGTATCAGCTTCATAACGGGAAGATACAGGATATGGATATAAGTCCTGATCTCATCAGATCAATGAATGTTGCGGTTGGTGAACGCATCAAACAGATCATCGTAAACATGGAACGATGCCGTTGGATCTCACCCGAATTTGCAAAAGCCAGGGAGTATATCGTCGTTAACATTCCCTCATACCGTTTAAACTTTATACGCGGGGGAAAAAGTGCATTTGAATCCCCTGTGGTAGTCGGAAAGAATACAACAAAGACGGTAATTTTCAACGGGATGCTGAGCTATATCGTATTCAGCCCATACTGGAACCTGCCGAAAAGCATCATCGATAAAGAGGTTAAGCCAGGAATAAAAAAGAATAAGAATTACCTGGCAGCCCACAACATGGAGTGGAACAACGGGCAGGTGCGCCAGAAGCCCGGAAAGAACAATTCGCTTGGGCTTGTGAAGTTCATCTTTCCGAACTCAAATGATATCTATATGCATGATACACCTGCCAAAAGCCTTTTTGAAAAGGAAAGCAGGGCATTCAGCCATGGCTGCATACGTGTGGGGAAACCCAGGGATTTTGCGATTGAAATTCTCAGGGATGACCCGGAATGGACCCCGGCAAAAATTGACGCTGCGATGCAAGCGGGAAAAGAAACAAGCTATTCATTAAAAAAGAAGATCCCCGTGTATATAGCTTACCTCACCGCCTGGGTTGATCCCAGGGGAGAGATCAACTTTTATGAGGACATTTATGAGAAGGACGAGCTTTTAACTGAATTGCTGGTCAGTGAATGACGGAAGCTCCTTTATTTCTGTTTGATCACATCAATGCATTTGTAAAACCGTTTTTTATATCCTTTAGAGCCAAGGTCGCTGATAGTTACGCTCATCGCCTTGCCGGAAGAAGCATGAATAAACCTGGATTTCATGCCGTTCGCCTCGCAGATGATGCCAACGTGACCAATATGTTTCTGGTCTTTATACCCGTATAAAACAAGCACGTCGCCAACCTTGAACTCTTCGGGTTTTAAAGCTTTTCCGAATGTTTTGTAATCCCCGGAGCTACGCGGCAGGATAATCCCGAAATGACTGAATACAAATTTTACATAACCCGAACAATCAAACCCTTTTTCAGGGTCCATGCCGGATTTCCGGTAAGGTGTGCCAACGTATAGTTTTGCATAATCAGCCAGGGCCTTCCTGTCGACGGCCGGATGCGCTTTTTCAGGACCGGGATTTATTGACTTCTGCCCTTTCACTTGTGCAAACAAGGCAATGGTTAACAGAAGGATAAAAGACAGTATTGAATTTTTTTTCAGCATTCCCGGGAAAGAATCTCCTGGTAAAGATACAAAACCGGGACATCTCATTGGTTTCTTAACAAGAAGTGAATTCTATAAAACGACCGTCCTGGCGATCCCCATCAAGATGATTTTCTGACTTGTTTTCATATTCTTACGAATTAAGTTTTATTGCTTAATCCGGTTTGATATGCAAAGATGATACAGGAAACAGGAAAAGTTAATGGCTTTTTTTACCCAAATGAAATATTGAACCTTTTCCCACTTCGCTTTCAGCCCATATCTTCCCTCCATGCTTTTCAATAAACTCTTTACAGATGATTAAACCAAGACCTGTGCTTGGTTCCCCTTCAGTACCCTTGCGGTTAATATTTTCATTAAGATTAAAAAGTTTAGGGATCATTTCATCGCTTAATCCAATGCCTGTATCACGGATGCTCAATTCAATATTATCATGTTCGGTTTTACTCACAGAAAGGTAAATCTTGCCGCCTGAAGGTGTAAATTTCACAGCATTCGAGGCCAGATTACGAATGATGGTCTGGATCATTTGAATGTCGGCCCAAACTACAAGATCATCAGGAGCTTCATAAACAAACTTAATCTTTTTTTTAAGGGCTGAATCCATTGCCGGCCTGAGGGACTCGGATATTACAGGTAAAAGCGAAAATTGTTCAGGATTAAAATTAATGACACCCCTCTGTAGAAGTGACCATTCAAGAAGGTTTTCGATCAGATAGAAGAGATTGGGAAGTCTCGATAGTTTATCTTAAAACAATATCGCGCACAAACGCGTTTTTGCGTATTTACGCGATATTTTTCAGAAACAAACAACAAATGTCCCCCACTCTCTTTCCGGATATTCCTTCTTCAGATATAAATTCTTTTTCTTTACTTTCATTTTCAGATAGATAGTTGACAGAAACCGAACAATGTCCTTTTTTGTTCAACAACGGCCCACTCTTTGCATTGTATTCAATCCGGAACAGGAGTTCTACACTTCAAAAAAAAGACAAATGAACACGTTCAAATGTCCCAAATGTGGCACTTTAAGGAATGGGAATGATAAATTTTGCTTTCTGTGCGGACAACCGCTGAACTGTGACCTGCCGACATGCGGGGAAACATGGCGGTTTTTATCTGATTACAGGCATTTTCCTGGTGTTGTCATAAACATGACCAGGGAGGAATTCAAACTCGCATACCGAAAGAGACCGCCAAGAAGTCATTAAGTTAAAGGGAGAGTGCATTGAGGGTTTTAATGTTATCCCTTTTCAAGGGGGCTAATGAAAGTTTCCGATCCCGGAAAGCATTTGAGTAGTTTTATTGTGGGGTGAAAATTAGATTAGAATTTTCCGAATACGACAGACTTTAAACTTCTTTAAACAATAAATTCCCTCAGGTTCTTTTCCCTTAACGCCCCCCCCTTTTTCAACCTATTCCACTGTAATTTCCTCTTGATATCCAGGGACATATAGATTATCTTTACCATTCAAGTTATTATTAAATGAGGAATATACTCAACGATATCAAGGGCAAAGCGTCATTCCGCAGCTACGGTGTGTTCAGGGACTGTCACATTCCCTTAATGATCACCTAAGATCAACAAAAAACGTGCGATCAGATCATCTAGAAATCAATCAGATGATTAATAAATCTACAAGTAATAAGCGATGATTCTGGGATGCGTTACCCTGAACAACCACTGCAGCATCTTATTCAGTAACCATAGCTAATAGGGTATGAAAAATATTTCTTGTGACCTTTGGGTTATGAGCCCAACATATCGAATTTTATATGTATGTAAAATACAGTAAATCAGCTTGATATATGATGGCTGTGTTTTAGATTTCCTTACTCCACTACCATTTTCAGGCTGTTTTCCTCACTCCATTCCTTACTCCGTTTTGTCATACAAAAATCACTGCTTGATAATTTTCCCCGTCGCCACGGTCTTATCGCTGGTCAGCCGCACAAAATACACACCGCTGGGCAGGCTGGATATGTCAACTTGAGTCTTTGGTGAGGTGATCTGACGGGTGATGAGCTGCTGACCGTTGAGGTTTGAAATGGATAATTGGCTCTGGGTTGGTAATGCACATATTTCGATCGTTATTTGTGTGGATGCGGGATTGGGGTAAACAGTAAGATTTCCATTTTGCGCCATCAGGCCGTTTATTCCAAGAACCGTATGATAAAAAGAGTAGGAACTATCACCCGACTCGATTTTCGTACCAGCGGTATTCCAATTTTTATATGTATGGCTTTTTTCGAAGTTGTTTGCATCATAGGCGCCTTCATATTGCCATACATTCACCCAATTGCTCCCATTCCAGCTTTGGTATAATTGGCTCGTTTGATTATTGTTGGCATCGTAGGTAATTGTAGATTGCTCATAATTCTCCCAATCGCTGCCGTTCCAGCTTTGATCTAATTCCTTTGTGAGATTATTTTTTGCATCATAAGTATAGGTGTATTGCATCGAATTCTCCCAACTGCCGTCATCCCAGTCTTGCATTAAATCACTTGTCAGATTATTATTGGCATCATAGGTAAAGGTATCCTGATCGGAATTTACCCAGTCGCTGCCGTTCCAACGTTGGTGTAATTCACTTGTCATATTATTGTTGGCATCGTATGAATAGGTGTGTTTCCCGGAATTTACCCAGTCGCTGCCGTTCCAATATTGGAATATCAAACTTGTCCGATTATTGTTTGCATCATAGGTATAGGTGTATTGATAGGTGTTAATCCAGTCACTGTCGTTCCATCTTTGATCTAATTCCTTTGTAAGATTATTTTTTGCATCATAAGTAGAGGTGTATTTAAAGACATCAACCCAGTTGCTGCCGTTCCATTCTTGGTATAAATTACTTGTCTCATTATTGTTGGCATCGTAGGTAGAGGTGGATTTATCGGAATTCTCCCAAGCGCTGCCGTTCCAACTTTGCCCTGTGGAGCTTGTCATATTATGTTTGGCATCATAAACGATGTTTATGATTTTATATCCAATAATCCATCCAACGCTGATAGTATCCCAATTCCATTGGTATACACTATCAACGATTTGGATTAAATCCTGCGGTTTAAGGGGTTGAGGTTTGATGATTTTTCCCAAATTCATTTCGGAATGCAGGTTGGATATTTTCATTCCTGAATTGTGCATTCTATCCTGAACATTTTCATTTGACCAAAATGTTGGATGTTTGCTTTGTGCAAGAGCATTAATCGATAATGCAAGGATTGCAAAGAGTAGTGTTTTTTTCATACAAATGATTTTTTGAATTGTTGACCCATATATTTTCATCTTGCCATTTATAACAGCTGTTCAAGGGGTCACTGCCTGTGTGGGAAGACGGCGGCAGCAAAGGGGTGGAAGGAGAATCATTATTTCGTCAATGACATAACCCCTTGGTATGGGGTAAATGTACGATAATAGGAATTGAAGTTCAAGGTTTTCTGTTTTTTTCTTGAATCAGAGTGCAGAAACTCACCTCGCCGCTGCTTCACCTCCTCCATTTCCATCCCTCGCCACCCAGCACGGCAGCCAAAGCAGGTCAGATTATGGGGCAATCACAAGCAGGGAATGCCTATAAATGCAGTTTCCATTAATGTGAAATGGAGCGGTGACAATACCACCTGGAGCCGCCACAGCCATACTTGATAGCCTGCCAGATTCACTCGATATCTATTTTGTGCCCAGACTTGTGGTTGCAGGTGATGGCACTTCTTTTAACACCCGAGGAGAGGTGTTCAGGACACTTTTAGCCGGTGGTTGTTTTCATAACGGAAAATTCGAAACGACTTCTGATATCATATATTGGTTCGAAATGCAGAAAGACCTTTCAACTGGTAATATCATTCCCAATGATATGAAATTAAAACAAAAACAGGCACTTGATTCGGCGGAAACACAGAGTTACCTGAATAATGGACGGCAAATCTTTCCAAATCATCAACGAGTTGAAATTTATACTCAAACAGAACCTCAATGGATAATTGCACAAAACAGAAACTGGGACCAAATGGCGATATTCCAAAATGAAAGTGAGGCTCAAAACGCCAGTAATTACACTCAGCCAATTCCAGGTGGGTTTGGTGGTTACTATAGATGGAAAAATGCTGTAGCGAATTACAGATATGATCAATCAATCAATCAAGCAGTCCAAGGTCATGGTATACTCAACAAACTGTTTGCCATCCTTATTTAAAGATCAGATGGGTTAATGCCCAAAGAGGTGGGGTTATGAAGTTAATCCGAAAATAATTTTGCTGACCCACCCCCCTATTCAAGTTTAATATTCCTTTTCCTGACCAGTGAATTGTGTGGCATTTTGTGTGTTGAAAAATAATAAGCTCCATATTTAATTGATATACAATTGAATATGGAGCTTATCTGCGGAGAGACAGGGATTCGAACCCTGGGACCCCCTTACGAGGGTCAACGGTTTTCGAGACCGCCCCATTCGACCGCTCTGGCATCTCTCCGGTAGAACGAGGCAGCAAAAGTAGAAATAATTCGGGTAATTTCGGCCAGGGACTCAGTCATCCAGTTTAAATAAACTTTCCATTACACTTATGATGTCCTTGCGCTCAAATGGTTTTGCGATGAAATCATTAAATCCGGCTTTAAGGAAATTATCCCGGTCTTCCCGGCCTGCAAACCCGGTAACCGCCACAACAGGAAGGGTCTCATTCCCCGACTGTTTCCTGATCTCATGCATGGCCTGGGTTCCGTCCATTCCCTGTCCGAGGTTAATATCCATAAAAATTACATCAATCTTTTCTCTCCTGGTCACTTCAATAGCAGCTTTTCCTGTTTGAGAAAAAAAGAGATGGCAGTATTTCTTAATATGTTGCATCAATAAGTTGCTATTGACCATATTGTCTTCAACGATCAGCACGTTGGGTAATTTTTTCCTTGCTGATTTGGATTTCCTTTTGCCTGGAGCTTCAGGCAAGGGTATAGGTTGCGAAGAGATTACTGCCGGGGGTGACGTGTTTGGGATTTCATCAACCAGCGGCATAGCAAAACTGTAAATACTGCTGTTTTCGAGCATCTGCATCAGCCTCCTGGCTGAAGTAAGGATCTGCTCCGTTTTCCACCGCAGATCAGGATCTGTAATTTCTTCAAGCAGGATCTCTGTAAAGCCGAGTATCCCGTTCATTGGTGTGCGGATGGCATGATCGAGCCTGTTCCAGAGGGGAGGAATTGCCTGAATACCTGCTTCCCGGGCTTTAAGATCTTCGGCCAGCATCTCCTCGATCATTCCACGGATCAACTCGGAAACCGCCCTTGCATCCCTTTTACTATTTACTGCTTCGAGAAAACCGAAAATCGCCTGAACTAGTTTTGCATTACTATTATCATCCATGCAGGCTATCAAGTAATTAGCGGAGAAAGAGGGATTCGAACCCCCGGAGGTATGAGCCTCAACGGTTTTCAAGACCGCCGCAATCGACCACTCTGCCATTTCTCCGGGAGCAAAATTAAAACAATTTTCCGAACCGGCAAGAAGGGCTTTGGCATTCTGAAGATATGGATTCAGCTTTCAGACTCCTTGTTTTGCAGAATTTTCTTGTAAAATCGTGTAATTTTCAATATATTTGTATAGGATTTATAAAATCATACCCCAAATACTTTTAATTGCAACTAGAAACCTGATGTTATGAAAAAGACCTTACTCCTATTGATTACTGCCGGTTTAATTCTGGCAGGATCATCTGCTTCGGCAAAGAATCTCTGGGCTTATCTTACATATACGACATTCAACTCCCCCGAAGGGCCTTATGTTGAAACTTACCTGAGCATCGCCGGGAACAGTGTGAAATGGATCAAACAAGCCGATGGCAAATATAAAGCCGTTGTCAATGTGCTCATGACATTCAAGGATAAGACCGGCATCAAAGCCTTTAAAAAATATGAGTTGAACAGCAACGAGATGGCCGATACTGCTAATCTTAATTTTCAGTTCATCGACCAGCAGAGGTTTAAGCTCGCGAACGGAACATACAATTTCGAAATCCAGGTATCAGATAAAAACAAGAGTGCCTTGGCATCGCCATATACCCAGAATATTGTAGTGGATTTTCCTGCCGACAAACCATCGATGTCGGGTGTTGAGATGGTAAAGAGCTTTACAAAAACAGACATGCCTACAACTCTTACCAAAAGCGGGTATAATCTTGTCCCGAACATCTATAATTTTTATAACGGGCCCGATGCCAACCTGGGGTTTTATGCTGAACTGTACGGACTTGACAAAGCAGTTCCTCAGGATCAGAAGTTCCTGGTCTGCTATTATATTGAATGTTTTGAAAATAATCTGAAGCTTAACGATTTTGCGAAAGCTAAGAAAGAAACTCCCAAAGCAGTGAATGTATTGCTGGCCGACTTCAATATCAAAGACCTTGCAACAGGGAATTACAATCTTGTGGTTGAAGCCAGAAATGCAAATAATGAAGTTTTACTTTCGAAGAAAGTTTTCTTCCAGAGGACCAATCCGAATGCAACATATTCACTTACCCAGATTGCGTCAACGGTCATTCAGGGAACTTTTGCAGAGAAGATCACATCTGCAGATTCGCTGAAAGAGTTTATCAACAGCCTGTATCCTATCTCCACAGGATATGAGAAGGACTTCATAAGATTCCAGTTAAACAAATCGGACCTCCCCACATTGCAGAAGTATTTTTATTCTTTCTGGCAGGAGAGGAGTTCAGCTGAGCCTGAAAAAGCCTGGCTGGCATACAAGGACCAGGTTAAGGTGGCCCAGGCCAACTTCAGCACGACGATCAAGAGAGGCTATCAGACAGACCGGGGCCGAGTTTTCCTTGAATACGGCCCCCCGAATGCAAGAGAAGGGCATTATGCAGAACCCAATACATATCCTTATGAGATCTGGCAATATTATACCCTGAATAACAGTCAGAGAAACAAGAAATTTGTTTTCTACTCTCCTGATATGGTTACGGCTGATTTCATCCTGCTT
Organism: uncultured Bacteroidales bacterium; assembly: GCA_903887775.1. Classification (GTDB taxonomy): domain Bacteria; phylum Bacteroidota; class Bacteroidia; order Bacteroidales; family FEN-979; genus CAIRDP01. The sequence continues at coordinate 252,099 of CAISRB010000011.1, read as the reverse complement.
CATTCTGATGCGATCGGAGAACAGTACACGCCTACATGGAAAGTATTTTTGAGAAATAAGATGACCGCACCTGTTGACATCAGTGAAACACAGGTTGTCAATGTATGGGGTGATTTCTCGGAAGATTCATGGGACTTGCCCACCACCAATCTCTGACAGGAACCTATATTGCCCGTCATTTCTTTCTTCCGCTAAGGATTTATTCTTACTTTTGAACCTTAAATTAATCCTTATTTTTCGTTTGTAACGTGCGAGTCGCGGTAGTAATACTTAACTGGAACGGGAAAAATTTTCTTGAAAAATTCCTCCCTGCATTGATACAGCACATTGAACCTGATACAGGTATCATTGTTGCTGACAATGATTCTACCGACGACTCCCTTGAATTCCTGAGAACAAATTACCCCCAGATCCGGGTCATCCAGAATCCTGATAACGGGGGGTTTGCAAGGGGTTATAACCTTGCCCTGAGGCAGGTTGAAGCAGAATATTATATTCTCCTTAACTCCGATATTGAAGTAACCGAGAACTGGATCAGGCCGGTCATTGAGATCATGGACAGTGACCCGGCAATTGGAGCCTGCCAGCCGAAAATCCGCTCTTATCTTGAACCTAAGAAGTTCGAATATGCAGGCGCAGCCGGGGGGTTCATCGACAAATATGGTTATCCCTTCTGCAGGGGAAGGATGTTCCTGCAAATTGAAGAAGACCACGGGCAATACGACGATGTTCATGAAATATTCTGGGCTTCGGGCGCCTGTTTGTTTGTAAGGTCAAAACTTTATCACGAACTAGGTGGTTTCGATGAGGATTTCTTTGCCCATATGGAAGAAATTGATTTCTGCTGGAGGATGAACAATGCCGGGTATAAAATTATGTATTGTCCAGATTCAACAGTATTTCATATAGGCGGGGGCACATTGCCCAAAATCTCATGGAGAAAAACCTACCTGAATTTCAGGAATAATTTTATCCTGCTGTATAAGAATCTCCCCGATTCCTGGCTGGTACGGGTATTTGTTGTGAGGCTTCTGCTTGACGGTGTTGCTGCAATGAAGTTTCTGATCCAGGCTGGTTTTAAGGATTTCTGGGCAGTAGCCCGGGCACATTTCAGTTTTTACTCCACCCTCTCCAAAACCAGGCAGAAACGTAAATCGATTCAACAGGGCTCTGTAAGAAACATTTATAGCGGAAGTCTTGTATTTGATTATTTCATTCTCCGGAAACGGAAATTTTCACAACTGAAACCTTCCAGGTTCAAACCTCAGGCATAGAGAAGACTTTCGATGGCCAGCCTGTATGAGTCCATACCAAATCCGGCGATCACACCCCGGCAAACAGGCGCAATATATGAAACATGCCTGAAAGATTCCCTGGAATACACATTGGAAATATGCACCTCGATCACCGGTACATCAATGGCCTTTACCGCATCCCCTATGGCAACCGATGTATGAGTGTATCCCCCTGCATTAAGGATGACACCGGTATATTTCCCGTCGGCTTTCTGCAATGCATCGATAATTTCACCTTCAATATTACTCTGGAAACAGGATATCCCGATGCCCGGAAAGACCGTTTTCAGGGTTTTAAGGTAATCTTCGAATTTTTTATTGCCGTATACTGAAGTTTCCCGCTTCCCAAGCAGGTTGAGATTCGGGCCGTTGATGATTAGGATCTTTTTCATAGAAGCAAAGGTAAAAGGAATAAAAGAATATTGAATATTGAATGTTGAACTGGGTTTAAAATTTGATATTCAATGTTCGATATTCGAAATTCCTTACCTTTGTTTCAACTTTCCAATAGGGGTGCCTAATCATACAGGCTGAGATCATACCCTCTGAACCTGATCCGGATAATGCCGGCGTAGGAACAAGAGTATCACATTACAGCTTGCCTCTGTTGTAAGTTATCAGTTTAAATTCATTAAACGAATAACTTATGATGACGCAAAAAAACAAAAAAACTAACGCCCTCAGGTTTCTGGCCTGTTTTATGGCCGTGTTTTTACTGGGCGCAACGTCATTTGCCCAGTTAAAACTGGGCGGAACAATCAGTGATAAACAAGACGGGAAAACCCTCTCCGGAGCCAATCTTATTCTTGAGAAAACCGGCAAAAATGCTGTGAGTGACAGGAGCGGGCATTTCAGCATTTCCGGTATTAAGGCAGGTCCCTGCACTCTTCGTATTTCATTTATCGGGTATGCCACTTTAAGGCTTGAACTTAAACTGAATAACGATACAAGCCTGAGCATTCAAATGGTACCTGCTGCAATACTCGAAGAGGAAGTGAATGTGACGGCTACCAGGGCACAGGATAAGTACCCGGTTGCACATACCAATATTTCAGCGAAGCAGATACAGGCTGTGAACCTGGGAAAAGACATGCCCTACCTTATTCAGAATACACCCTCGGTCGTTGTATCGTCGGATGCAGGAACAGGAATAGGTTACACGGGCATCAATATCCGCGGCAGCGATCTCACGAGGATCAACGTAACCATAAATGGTATTCCCCAGAACGATCCCGAATCCCAGGGTGTATGGTTCGTCGACCTGCCCGACATCGCCTCATCTTCCGACAATATACAGATCCAGCGGGGTGTGGGAACCTCGACAAACGGAGCAGGCGCATTCGGGGCCTCAATCAATATACAGACGACAAAACTGAATCCTGATCCTTATGGCGAACTGGATGTTTCGGCGGGCTCATTTAATACAATTAAATCAACACTCAGGTTCGGAACCGGTTTGCTTGCGAACCACCTGAGTGTCGACGGGCGGTTTTCAGTCATTCATTCAGACGGGTATATCGAAAGGGCTTTTTCGAACCTGGGCTCATGGTATCTTTCGGGCGGGTATTACGGGAGTAAAACCACATTCAGGCTGATCCTTTTTTCAGGGAAAGAAAAGACTTACCAGGCATGGGGCGGAGTACCAAAAGACTCCCTTGAAACAAACCGGAGGTTCAATCCTATGGGATTATATTATAACCAGAACGGGCAACCACAATATTACGATAACGAAACCGATAACTATGTACAGACCCATTTTCAGGCAATTTTCTCTCAGAAACTAATGAAGGACTGGGATTTGAACCTGGCCTTGCATTATACGAAAGGCCAGGGCTATTATGAGAGTTATGAACAAAATGCAGCGTTCTCAGCTTACGGGCTCCCCGATATAATCCTTCATAATGACACGATCTCCTCGACAAATCTGGTTAACCGTAAAATGCTGGATAATGATTACTACGGATTTACATTTTCGAGTAATTACAAACCGGATGCAAAGCTGAATGTGATCGTTGGCGGCGCCTGGAGTCTTTATTCAGGCGGCTCTTTCGGGAAGATTGTCTGGGCGCAGTATGCCTCAGCGAGCACCAATGACTGGAATTGGTATAACGGTAACGGAACAAAAACTGATTTCAATATCTTCGGAAAGATAAACTACACCCTGTGGAAGAAGCTGAGTCTGTTTGCCGACCTGCAGTACCGTTATGTTACCTACAAGCTTAACGGCACCATCGAGGACCTCAGAACACTGGACCAGTCTCATGTCTTCAATTTCTTTAATCCCAAACTCGGCTTTTCATTTGCTTTCAATAAACACCACCAGGTCTATCTTTCTTTTGCTGTCGGGAACAGGGAACCCAGCCGGGACAACTACAAGGATGCCGACACCAGCCGCATGCCTTCTCCTGAAAGACTGTATGATTATGAAGCCGGGTATACTGTCGTATATGACTGGTTCACTGCCAATGCAAACCTTTTTTATATGGACTACAGCAGGCAACTTGTGCTGACAGGGGAAATTAATTCAGTGGGAGAAGCCATCATGGTGAATGTTCCCCACTCCTACCGTTTAGGTATAGAGATATCGGCAGGGATCGATATCATAAAAAAACTGCATCTGGACATGACGGCGACATTCAGCCGGAATAAGATCAGGGATTTTACCCAATACATTGATGAATATGACTCTGTCTGGAATTTCAAAGGCCAGCAATCGAATTACCTCGGAAAGACTGACCTTTCTTTCTCTCCAAATATACTGTGTTCCGGAACCCTTACGTACAAACCTGTTAAGAATCTTTCATTTTCCTGGAACTCAAGGTATGTAGGCAGTCAATATATCGATAACACATCGACGAAGGGACGTTCTTTGCATGATTATTTTGTAAACGGATTAGGTGCTGCCTGGGCAATCCACCCGCGATGGATGAAGGAAATTGCCTTTAACCTCACTGTAAGTAACCTTTTCAGTGCAAAGTACGAATCCAATGCCTGGGTTTATCCGTATCTTCAGAACGGCAGCTATTACGAACAAAACGGATATTTTCCCCAGGCCCCGCTGAACTTCCTTTTCGGGATCTCGCTTAAAATTTGATTGAATTGATAACGCCATAACGCCATAACGCAACAACGCTGAACGCCATAACGCAACAACGCAGAACGCCATAACGCAATAACGCTAAACTTTTCTCGTACCTTTGCAGCCGGTACAATGGAAAAAACTATAAGCATAAAGAACAAAAGGGCAGCCTTTGAATATTTCCTGTTGCAGGAATTCACTGCCGGGATTCAGCTGAGCGGGACGGAGATCAAATCGATCCGGGAAGGCAAGGCCTCTATCGCCGATGCCTATTGCAGCTTCAGGGGGAATGAGTTGTTCGTGATCAATATGCATATTGCTGAATACAGCCTGGGCAACATATACAACCATGAACCTAAGCGGGAAAGAAAGCTTTTACTCACCAGGCGTGAACTTCATAAGCTCCTCGTGAAAGTCAAGGAAAGGGGGCTTACCATTGTTACCACCCATTTATTCATCAATGAAAAAGGCCTCGCGAAGCTTACCATTGCCCTGGCTAGGGGAAAACATTCATACGACAAGCGCGAGACCCTGAAACAGAAAGATATGAAACGGGAAATTGACCGGTCAAAGGATTAAATCACAGATTCATGAAAAACCTTATCAGGCAGCAGTTTTTAATAATTATTATGATTTCCCTGCCGGGGATTGTTTTGTCGCAGGGAAACAAAGAGAAGAAGAATATCATTGAATGGCTTAGTTTCGCAGATGCCTACAAACTGAATAAGAAGAAGCCGAAAAAGATGTTCGTGGATGTCTATACCGACTGGTGCGGCTGGTGCAAAAAGATGGACAAGGAGACTTTTCAGGATCCTGACATTGCAACGTACATGCAGAAACATTTTTACTGTGTGAAGCTGAATGCCGAGACCAAAGACACTATTGTAATCGACACTGTAAAATTTGTCAATAGCAATCCCGTTGGCAGGGGTGGGAATAACAGGCTTGCTGTGGAATTGCTCAGGGGTAAAATGTCATATCCTTCCTATGCTTTCCTCAACGAGCAGAACCAGGTGCTATCGGTGGTTCCGGGCTTCATGAACGTGGATGGATTTGCTCCTGTCATCCATTATTTCGGCGAGAACGCATTTAAGGATGTGAAATGGGAAGAATACAGGGATACCTATAATAAAACAGGTACTAAAAAATAAGGTTCGGACTCCGTGCAATAAAAAAAGCCGTCTTTCAGGGACGGCATTTTTTTAAGGGTGGAAGATGGGGATCGAACCCACGACCTTCAGATCCACAATCTGACGCTCTAACCGGCTGAGCTACGACCACCATATTGTGCTGCAAAAGTACAAAAAAAAATTAAATTTGCAAAAAGACCCGGCTTCCTTGAACCTTTTCAAAAAACGTCCCCGGATTGTTTCCGCATCCCTTTCCCGGCTGGCATGGGTCAGGTTCAGCCATGAACCCATGGGAATGGGCTCGCTCATTTTTATCGGCTTCGTTTGCCTCGCCGCAATTCTCGGTTACCTGATAACACCTGATAAAAGTCCGTATTCAAACCAGCAGTTTCTCGAACTCGGGCTTAAAAAGCCGGGGTTTAAGGTTGACATGCTGTATATCATGAAAGCCGACCCCCCGCCTCCTTCAAACTGGCTGAAAACTATGCTGGCCGGGAAAAAGAGCGCATATATCCCTGTTCCTTTAAGTAATTACAGGATCAGCAGCGGCACTTTATACTACAGACCTTATTCAGAACCAGGGGCGGCTTTATCCCCCGAAAATAGGATTGCATTAAAAAAAGTGAGATTGCCCGAGAAAAAAACTTTCTGGCTGGGCACCGACCGCTTTGGGAGAGATTATCTGAGTGAGATGATCATTGGTGCAAGGGTAAGCCTTTCGGTTGGTCTTATTTCTGTTTTTATTTCACTGCTGATTGGCATTACCCTGGGTGCAATCGCGGGTTATTTCAGGGGCTGGACCGATAACCTGATCATGTGGGTTATCAATGTGGTTTGGTCAATACCAACGCTCCTGCTGGTGATTGCGATCACCTTTGCGCTGGGTAAAGGGTTCTGGCAGGTTTTTATAGCCGTCGGGCTCACGATGTGGGTTGATGTGGCCAGGATGGTGAGGGGACAGGTTTTAAGCCTCAGGGAGAAAGAATTTGTTGAAGCCGGGCAGGCGCTTGGTTTCTCAGACACAAGGATCATCATAAAGCATATTCTGCCTAATGTAATGGCAGCGGTGATTGTAATATCGGCTGCGAATTTTGCTTCCGCCATCCTGCTGGAAGCCGGTTTGAGTTTCCTGGGGCTCGGCGTCCAGCCTCCCGTTCCATCCTGGGGTTCAATGATCAAGGAAAACTACGGGTACATAATCCTTGATTATGCATACCTGGCAATCCTTCCGGGCATTGCAATAATGTTGCTGGTCCTGGCATTCATGCTCATGGGGAATTCCCTGAGGGATGCCCTGGATGTGAAAATCCGGGACTGATCAGTTTGGTCCGAATTCGAGGTTGCCGCAGCGACCTTTGTCCCTTTTATGGCATGAACCTTTTCCGAGGAAGTATTTTATTGAAAAATACACATCAAGACCCGTAAAGTCGCTGAAATTAAAGAATCCCCCAAGTTTATCGCAGCCTATCGTAAAGCCGTAGGCCCTTACAGCAAGGCCAACCCTTGGGAGGTACCAGTCGTAAAGTGAGACCGGCAGGCTGACCTCAAGCCAGCCTGATTCATACCTGGGGGTTATAGTTAATTCGGCAGGCCGGCTGACTGAGGCTTTCGCAAAAGAAACCGGAAAGATAAGGCTTGCATTCACGTAGGTGAACTTTGTAAGATGGTAATCAAACTGAACACTCAGGGCCGAAGGGAGCCAGAGGGTGAATTTATCGGCGACCCTTGCTGAATTCGTATCCCCATAGAATTTATAACTGATGGTATCAAGAATATGGTCGATACTCCGGAACTTAATCCTGGTAAGACTTTCCCAGTATGAGGACCGGTTATCAACAGACAGTTTCTGCGCATTGGTATTGAAGCGGATCCCCCCCACATCGATAAGTGACACACCAAGACGGTACAGATAATCCTCATAGTGTTGGGCACACAGCCTCGTAAAATATTCGTTCTGGTGAGGTTTGATCAGCCGTGTATAAGTGACCCCGAGATCAACTCCCCAGCCTCCTCCCCTGAACGCTGTGGCGCCGCTGACCTGGTCGCTTGAGTAATCGATCGGCCACGACAATCCCATTTCAGCTTTCAGGTTGTTTATCTGCAGGGTAGAATCGTCAATGACCGTGTAATTTATATTATCAACCGCTGCATAGGTTCCCGTATAGCCAAAAAGCCGTTTTACAGACAAGCCTGCATCAATACGGCTAAACCCCCCGCCATAGACCTCATAGGCATATGAAAGGCCGACTTCCGCCCATGCCATCTGGGCCACGCTGAATGGGCGGTTATCCTGATAATTGATCTTTTGCTGGGGTCTGTAATTCAGGCCGAGATATATGAAATTCGCTAACTCATAAGGCATTTGATGCGCCGAAATGATATTTCTGATTGCAGACGTAATGGCAAATGCATGCTTTCCCCAGATCAGCATTGCCCCCGGCCCATTGACCCTGGTATCAATATAGGCACTCTTGGGTTTCATAGTACCATAGTGCTCAAAAATACGAACTTCACTTCCATAACCCTCGTAATGGGTCGGCCATTCATAGCCGCTCTGAAAAAAATGAGAGAATTTATAATCCGATTTTTGCTGATACAGATAATTGTTCTGGAGAAATCCGCCAACACCAACAAACTGAATATCAAGCCATGTCTTCGAATTACGCATCGCGCTGGGGTTAAGCTGAACACTGTTCACACCGGCATAATTGTCCAGTACCAACCCATACATTGACTGTCCCTCAGCCATAAAATGCAGAGCCGGGAAAAGCACAAAAAACAATATAAACTTATGCAGCCTCATGGTTACCATGTATGAGGATTGGAAACTGCGGGTGAAGGTTGCCCGAAGTCAGAAAACAATAATCCGGGAAAAGCATCTCCATTTATCATAAACGCAGAAAAAGAAATAATTAGTACCTTTGCAGGCTTAAAAATCACCCCATGATGCGGATGTGGCGTAATTGGTAGCCGCGCAAGACTTAGGATCTTGTGCCTTACGGCGTGGGGGTTCGAGTCCCTTCATCCGCACCAGATAACAGGCCTGTTGAGGATTGCAACCAGGCAGGAAAGAAAGACAGAAATAAACATAACAGAAATTCATGAATATATCTAAAGAAAGCACATCTGAGCTGACTGCAACTATCAGGCTGGCGATCACTCCTGAAGATTACACTGAACAGGTAAATAAAGTAATCAAAGATTACCAGAAAAAAGCGAATATACCGGGTTTCCGGCCAGGGCATGTGCCGTCGGGACTTGTCCGTAAAATGTACGGCAAGGCAGTACTGGCAGAGGAAGTCAACAAACTGATCTCCGATTCGCTTAACAATTTTATCAAGGAACAAAATTTTAACCTTCTTGGAAACCCCATCCCGAATCAGGAGAAGAATTCTGTGGTGAATTTTGAAGCCCAGACAAGTTTTGAATTCTTTTTCGATATTGGTTTTGCACCGGATTTCAAGGTTCCATTGGGCCCCGAAACAGAAGTTGAGGATTTTGAAATCCTCGTAGATGAAAGCATGATCGACAAATACGTGAATGAAACACGCCAGAAGTTTGGCATACCGGTGACATCTGAAGCCAGCGAATTGCCGGCCGAAACTGGAAAACCTGCGGAGGAAGAAAAAACCAGCTCTCCGGCTGAAGGGGAACCGCCTTCAGAACCCAAAGTCCGGGAAACGACACCAGCTGAACTCACCCCCGAATTTTTTGATAAGGTATATCCAGGCGAGAAAATTGAAGATGTTGAGCAATTCAGGGACAGGATAAAAAAAGACGCTTCTGCCAGCTTTGCCCAGGAGACAGACCGGATATTTTTCAATAAAGCCATTGACACCATTGTAAAGAGCAGCAGTTTTGAACTTCCTGATGAATTCCTGAAACGATGGCTTCTTGAATATAATGAAGGTAAATTTACACAGGAACAAATCGAGAAGGATTACCCTTCGTTCAGGGAATCGATGAAATGGCAGCTGATAGAAAACAGGATCATCCGCGAAAATGAAATCAAGGTAAGTGACGAAGACATAAGGAATTATATCAAGACCGTGATGCTCCGCAGGGTTGGCACGGAATTTGTCGATCCGGAGATGGAGAAAAAGTATGATTCCATTGTTGATGCCTTTATGCAGAACAAGGAGCAGGTGCAAAGGATCAATGACCAATTGTACAATGCGCGTCTCATGGGTCTTTTTAAAACGACTCTTAATATTGTTAAAAAAGAAATTTCATACGATGAATTTGTCAAACTCGCCTCAGAAATACATGAGCACGAGCATCAGCATGAACATGAACATGAACATGAGCATGAACATCATGAAGAGAATAGGGATTAGGGATTAAGGAATAGTAAAATCAATAAATCAATCAGCCATGGATGAATTTTCAAAATACGCAGTACGACACAGGGGTATCAGCAGTCTGAACCTTGAAAAATACAAGAGCATATCGGCCAATTACATTTCCCCTACCATCATTGAAGAACGGCAGCTCAACATTGCTACAATGGATGTGTTCAGCCGTCTGATGATGGACAGGATCATTTTCCTCGGTGTTCCCATCGACGATTATGTGGCAAACATTATACAGGCCCAGCTATTGTTCCTCGAATCAGTTGATTCTCATAAGGATATCCAGATCTACCTGAACACTCCCGGCGGATCTGTTTATGCAGGCCTGGGAATTTATGACACCATGCAGTACATCAACCCTCATGTTGCCACCATATGTACAGGAATGGCAGCATCGATGGGGGCAATCCTGCTTTGTGCCGGAGAAAAAGGGAAACGAACGGCTCTGAAACATTCGCGCATTCTGATCCATCAGCCTATGGGCAGCGCCGAAGGCCAGGCATCAGACATTGAGATCACCACACGCGAGATCCAGAAACTGAAAAAAGAACTGTACGAGATCATCATGCTTCATTCGGGTCAGCAGTATAAGAGAATTCTGAAAGATGCCGACAGGGATTACTGGATGACTGCCAATGAAGCTAAAGATTACGGTATGATCGACGAGGTATTGGTGAAATCGAAGAAAGAATCGCAATAATGGCAAAGACTGATGAACGCTGTTCCTTCTGCGGAAGGGAAAAACGTGAGGCCAGGATGCTTATTGCAGGTCTCAACGCCCACATCTGTGACAACTGTGTACAGCAAGCTCAGATCATCCTGAACGAAGAACTTACTTTACAGAAGCCCAAAAATTTCCAGGAATATACATTGCTAAAGCCGCATGAGATCAAGCGGTATCTTGACCAGTATGTAATCGGCCAGGAAGAAGCCAAACGCATAATCTCTGTGGCTGTTTACAATCATTACAAGAGGATCAGGCATGCCAGGGAAGCGAGAGAGGATGATGTGGAGCTTGAAAAATCAAACATCATCGTTGTTGGCGAAACAGGCACCGGGAAAACTTTACTGGCAAGAAGCATTGCAAAAATGCTCAATGTCCCTTTCTGCATAGCCGATGCCACGGCCCTCACAGAAGCCGGTTACGTTGGTGAAGACGTTGAAAGCATACTTTCGAGGCTGCTTCAGGTTGCAGATTACAACATCGAAGCTGCTGAAAGGGGTATAGTATTTATTGACGAGATCGATAAAATTTCACGAAAGAGCGACAATCCTTCAATCACAAGGGATGTCTCGGGAGAAGGGGTTCAGCAGGCCCTTCTGAAAATGCTTGAAGGTTCCGTGGTGAACGTGCCACCCCAGGGAGGGCGGAAACACCCCGAACAGCGCATGATCCAGATCAACACGACGAACATTCTGTTTATCACGGGAGGCGCTTTTGACGGTATTGAAAAAAAGATTGCAAACCGTTTACAGACAAACCGTATAGGTTATAAGGTTGACAGAAAAAAAGAAGAAGTTGATAAAGATAATATTCTTCAGTACATCTCTCCCGTTGATCTGAAAGCCTATGGGCTTATTCCGGAACTGGTTGGAAGGATGCCAATTGTCACCTTCATGCATGCTCTTGACAGGGCTACCCTTAAACGCATTCTTATCGAGCCGAAAAACTCACTCATAAAGCAATTTGTAAGGCTTTTTGAGATCGACAATATTAAACTCAGTTTTGATGAAGAAGCCCTGGATTTCATAGTCGATAAATCTGTTGAATTCAAGCTTGGCGCCAGGGGCCTCAGGGCTATACTTGAAGGAGTCATGAATGATGCCATGTTTGAGCTTCCTTCCAAAACCAATACAAAAAGCCTGAAAGTTAATCTTGCCTTTGTCGAAGAGAAATTCAATAAAACAAGTTTATCAAGGCTTAAGGTAGCCTGATACTAAATTGCCCCTCTACTCGTTTATTTTATTTGTAAGTACAGGCAATTCCGATGAGAATATTGTTACTGACCTCCTTACTTTTATGCACATTTCACGTATCCATTTTTTCTCAGGATACCACCAAAATCACCTTACCCTTTAAGATCATTAAGGGAGATACTCTCCCTGCCGTTGACCTTGTCGGAGTTACCATTTTACCGCCAGCCAGGTACGATACCAGGAGGGAAGCAGCACGGTACGACCGCCTGATGTACAATATCAGGATTGTTTACCCTTATGCCAAACTTGCAGGTGTGAAGCTAAAACAAATTAAAGCGGTACTCGACACAATGAAAAACGAGAAGCAGAAAAAAGCATTCCTGAGGAAATCGGAAAAGGAGCTTGATGCACAATTCGGTGACCAGTTACGCGACATGACCTATTCTCAGGGAAAAATACTGATAAAACTGATTTACCGGGAAACCGGCTCATCGACCTTTGCCATTGTGAAAGAGCTCAAGGGAGGATTCAATGCTTTTTTCTGGCAAACGTTGGCCCGTCTTTTCGGGTATGACCTTAAGACCTTATACGACCCAAAAGGAGAAGACGAACCTATTGAAAGAGTAGTGCAAATGATCAATGCAGGAACTATCTGAATAAGCATTAAATTTACAGCTTCAATGCAGCAATGAAATTATCCGTTGTCATCGTCAATTATAATGTGAGGTATTTCCTCGAACAATGCCTGCATTCCCTTCAAAATGCCTGCAAAGGCCTTGAGGTGGAAGTTTTCGTGGTGGATAACAGTTCCGTTGACGGTTCAATCAAGATGGTCAGAGATAAATTTCCTGATGTTATCCTGATCGAAAACAAAGAGAATCTTGGTTTTTCGAGGGCCAACAACCAGGCGATGAAGATAGCGGGGGGGGAATATATCCTGCTTCTGAACCCCGACACTCTTGTAGAAGATGACACGCTCAGAAAAGTTGTTGCTTTTATGGATGAGCATCCAGATGCCGGCGGCCTGGGCGTTAAAATGATTGATGGTAAAGGGAAGTTTCTGCCCGAATCCAAAAGGGCCCTGCCCACCCCGGTAGTCTCTTTTTATAAAATTTTCGGGTTGTCATCACTCTTTCCCAAATCAAAGATCTTCAGTCAGTACCATCTGGGTTATCTGGATAAAGATAAAGTACACGAGATCGACGTTCTTGCAGGCGCTTTTATGTTGCTGAGGAAAAAAGTCCTCGATGAAATCGGTTTACTGGATGAATCTTTTTTTATGTATGGCGAAGACATCGACCTGAGCTACAGGATAAACAAGGCAGGTTATAAAAACTATTATTACCCGGGAACAAGGATCATTCACTACAAAGGAGAAAGCACGAAAAAGGGCAGCCTGAACTATGTGTTCATGTTTTATAATGCGATGATCATTTTCGCCCGGAAACATTTTTCTAAAGAAAATGCCAGGTCTTTCTCCATCATGATCCACTCCGCAATCTACCTGCGTGCCTTTTTCTCGATCATGACACGGTTTGCAAACCGCATATTTCTCCCTCTTCTCGATGCCCTAATGATCTTTACCGGGATGTTTTTTATGACTTCTTACTGGGAAAAGAACTTTATTTTTCCAAACGGGGGCCACTACCCGCCTGAATTTATGCAGATCGCGGTGCCGGTTTATATTTTTATCTGGCTCATCAGTGTTTATGTGAGCGGTGGATACGACCGCCCGATCATGCTTAAAAAAATAGTCCAGGGGATGCTGGCAGGTACTGTTCTGGTATTGCTGTTATACAGCCTTTTAAGTGAAAATTATCGGTTCTCGAGAGCGCTGATCCTTTTTGGTGCAAGCTGGGGATTGTTTATCATGCTTGGAATCAGGTTAATCCTGAATTATTCAAAGATCAATGGGTTTCAGTTGAATTCGAACAAGAATAAAAAATTTGTAATAATCGGGGAAAAAGAAGAATCGGAAAGGGTTGCCGACCTTCTGCAAAAAACCGGGATGAACCCGGCATTTGTCGGACTGGTGTGTTATCGTCCCCTTAAAGGTAACCTGAACGGATTCATCGGGAATCTTCAGCAAATCAAAGAAATCATTATAATCCACAAAATTGACGAAGTAATTTTCTGTGCAAAGGATGTACCCGCCCAGGTCATTATCGATAAAATGTCGGAGTTAAAAGATGCCCAGGTTGATTATAAAATAGCACCTCCCGAAAGCCTGTCCATCATCGGAAGCAATTCAATAAATACCTCCGGGGACCTTTATGTCGTCGACATTAATGCTATCACGAAAAAATCAAACAGGAGAAATAAAAGAGTGTTTGACCTTGCTGCTGGACTGATTATTTTATGCCTTTACCCCCTGTTTATTTTTGTTGTCAGAAAGCCGATCGGTCTCGCGAAGAATATAGCCCTGGTATTATTCGCAAAAAAATCCTGGGTAGGTTATACCCCCGTGAGCGGCGACAATGTTCAGCATGTTCCGCTGATTAAAAAAGGAGTGCTGAACCCGATGGTTTCACTGAAGTCAAAGCAGATCAGCGAAGAAGATAAGAACAGGCTCAACATTATGTATGCCCGGGATTATCACCTGGCGAACGACATTAATATTGTAATTAAGGGATTCCGTTACCTGGGCAGTACCTGATCATTTTATTTTGAATCCCCGCGAGCGCTTTCCGCGCTGCTGGCAGCGGGGAATGCGAGCAGAAATTTAAATTCCTATGGGATCGAAGAATCCTCGCGGCTTGCCGCGAGGTTCTTCAATGATTATAAATAAGAAAAAACGTATCTTTGCAGGCTGATGAGTAATTCAAATGGCGACTGTTGAAATAGTTGTTCCAAGGCTTGGTGAAAGCGTGATCGAGGTTACGATCACCAGGTGGCTGAAGAGCGAAGGTGATCTGGTTGAAACCGAAGAAGCTCTCGTTGAGATTGCTACTGATAAAGTTGATTCTGAAATCGTATCAACTGCAAGCGGTAAGCTGTTGAAAAAAATATTCAATGAAGGCGATGTGGTGCCTGTTGGCAAAGTTTTTGCCGTAATTGAGGCGGGGGACGGCACTCAATCTGACAAAGCTGTTCCTGATCCAATAACCGCTGTTGAAACTCCAGTGCCTGAGCCTCAACCGGGGAACCGGCCCACAGAATCCCTGGAAGCCATTCCTGTTGTTCCTGAAGAGACCTTTTCCCAATCAAGATATTATTCGCCTCTTGTAAGAAATATCGCAAGGCAGGAAGGTCTGTCATTTAAAGAGCTGGATACCATTCCTGGGACGGGAAAAGAAGACCGGCTTACTAAGCAGGATATCCTGGAATATATTTCGGGAAAGAAGAAAGGGGACTCATTATCAGATAAACCATCGGCTTTGGCAGTCAGGCCAGAGCCCATCGTTCAGGTATTTAACACAGGCGAAGACCGGATTATCGAGATGGACAGGGTAAGGCAGCTGATTGCAGCCCATATGGTCAGATCGGTACAAACTTCTCCTCATGTAACCTCATTTGTCGAAATCGACATGGGCAGGATCGTTGGCTGGAGGGAGAAAAACAAGGATAATTTCCTGAAGAAATACGGAGAAAAGCTGACCTTTACTCCTATTTTTATTGAAGCCATTGCCAAAGCTGTCAGGGATTACCCGATGATCAATGTTTCGGTGGACGGCACGAAGATCCTGGTTCATTCGAAAGTTAACGTAGGCATGGCAGTCGCACTTCCCGGGGGGAACCTTATCGTGCCTGTTGTCAGGGATGCTGGCAATATGAATCTGTTTGGGATTGCCAAAACCGTAAATGATCTTGCAAACCGTGCAAGAAACAATAAACTGGTTCCTGACGAGATCAGTGGCGGGACCATTTCACTTACGAACCTTGGATCATTTGGAACTGTCATGGGCACTCCTATCATCAACCAGCCTCAGACAGCAATAGTTGCTGTTGGCGCTATAAAAAAACGCCCGGTGGTCATTGAGACCGAAGAGGGTGACATGATTACGATCAGGCCTGTCATGATCGGATCCGTCACGTTTGACCACAGGGTCATCGATGGCGCTCTTGGCGGGCAATTCCTCAACAAGCTTGCACAATATCTTGAACAATTTGATAACACTCAGACTATCTGATTATGGAGTTAAACCTTACCCGCCCCCTGGTATTCCTTGATTTGGAAACCACAGGGATTAAAGTCGCAACGGATCGTATTGTTGAACTATGCCTTCTGAGGATCAACCCGGATGGCTCGCAAAAGATCAAAACCCTTCGTATAAACCCTGGAATTCCGATCCCTTCTGAGGCAACGGAGATTCACGGCATCACTGATGAAGACGTGAAGGATTGCCCTAAATTTTCGAAGGTAGCCCATGAACTTTCAGAATTCCTCGATGGCTGTGATATTGCCGGATACAACTCAAATCATTTTGACATCCCCCTGATCGTAGAAGAATTTTTAAGGGCAGGCCTCGACCTGGAACTGAAAGGACGCAGGTTTGTCGACATTCAGAATATCTTCCATAAAATGGAACCCAGGAACCTTAGTGCAGCCTATAAATTCTATTGCAATTTGGAATTGAAGAAGGCTCACTCAGCTGAAGCCGATACCATTGCCACCTACGAGGTGCTTAAGGCCCAGCTTGACCGATATGATAAAACCGAGTTCAAGGATAAAAAAGGGATCATTACAAAACCCGTAGTCAACGACATCAAAGCCTTAAGCGATTTCAGCTTCAGCAACCGTTCAGCCGACCTGATAGGCCATATTATCTACAATGATAAAAATATTGAGGTCTTTAATTTCGGCAAACACAAAGGCAAAGCGGTGAGCGATGTGTTCCGTGATGAACCTTCCTATTACGACTGGATCATGAAAAGTGAATTCCCTCTGTCTACAAAAAAAGTAGTCACTGCGATAAAACTCCGCGGGTTTAATAAGGAATCTGTGAAAACAGAACTGTTTTAAGATTTTATGAAGATTATTTGCATCGGCCGCAATTATGTTGAGCATATCAGGGAACTCAACAATGCAATCCCCTCCGAACCTGTTTTTTTTCTGAAACCCGATACCGCTCTGCTCATCAGGAACCGCCCTTTTTATTACCCTTCCTTTTCAGCTGACATTCATTATGAACTTGAGCTCGTGATGAAGATCAACAAAGTGGGTAAACATATTCAAAAGCAGTTTGCTTCCTCATATTTTGATGAGATCGGACTGGGTCTGGATATGACCGCCAGGGACCTTCAGGAGAATGCGAAGAAAAAGTCACTGCCCTGGGCTGTTGCGAAAGGATTTGACCAATCGGCTCCCATCAGCAGGTTCCTTCCTAAAAACAGATTCAGCGACTTGAAAAACATCAATTTCCATCTTGACCTCAACGGTAAAACCGTTCAAAAGGGAAACTCAGGGCTGATGCTCTATTCCTTTGAAGATATCATTTCCCATATTTCTCAATATATGACTCTCAGAACGGGTGACCTTATTTTTACCGGAACACCGGCTGGAGTAGGGCCGGTTAAAATCGGGGATATGCTGGAAGCATATCTTGAAGATGAAAAAATACTCAAATGCGAGATCAAATGATCCCTGCCTGGTCAACCTGAACCGGATATCCCTGATGCGAGATCAAATGATCCCTGCCTGGTCGGTCAACCTGAACCGGATATCCCTGATGCGAGATCAAATGATCCCTGCCTGGTCTATCTGAACCGGATATCCCTGATCACCTCCCTTTCGGATGACTTGTTCAGGAGTTTCAGAAGGGTTTCTTTCCTGTATTGCAGTTCCTGCCTCAGGGCTGCTGAATCGACATTCACGTGCAATATCTTATCTCTGATCCATAGACCGCTGGTATGATTGGCTATCATTGGCCCGACGACCTTACCCCAGGTTTCAATGACCCTGGTTTCCTCAAGATGATCTTCAAGCCTGTATTTCTTTAAGATCTCCTGAACAATCTCTTTAAGAGGCCGGTCGTTCGTCTTCATATATCAGTCCTTAAGGGGGAGGCTGAAAAACTTATGATCTATGTCCATTGTATCGAAGATCCTGCGTATTCTGTCTTCGCTGGTATCCGTGATAAAGACCTGCCCGAAATTATGCTGGCTGACCAGGCTGATGAGCTGCTGGACCCTCACGTCGTCGAGTTTGTCAAACACATCGTCGAGCAATAAAATAGGCTTGTATCCTTTAATATTCCTGGTGTAATCAAATTGTGCCAGCTTTATCGCGACCACGAAGGATTTCTGCTGGCCCTGGGAACCAAATTTCTTGACCTGGAACCCGTCAAGGGTAAATTCGAGGTCATCCTTATGGATTCCCACCGTGGAAAACTGGGCTGACCTGTCGCGTGACCGGTTTTCCCTGATCAGTATTTCCATTTCTGAACTGCAGAGATGAGAATTATATTGCACATCAACTTTTTCTTGTCCTCCGCTGATGAAAGTGTAGTAATGCTGGAAAATGGGTATAAAGGCTTCGAGGAAACGGGTTCGTTTCGCGAACAACAGCTTCCCGAGCCTGATCATCTGTTCGTCCCAGATCTCAAGCTGGGCGGAGTCGAAGAAATCCCGTTCAGCAAAAGTTTTAAGAAGGGCATTCCTTTGAACCAGGACCTTGTTATATTGAATCAGATCGTCGAGATACTGTTTGTCGAACTGGGAAATGACGCTGTCGATATACTTCCTCCTGATTTCAGAACCTTCGCTGATAAGATCCCTGTCATAAGGAGAGATCATGACCAATGGGAAATTCCCGATATGGTCGGCAAGGCGGTCATACTCTTTTTTATTCAGCAGGAAACGTTTCCGCTGGTTCCTTTTCTGAATGCACTGAACGAGTTCGTTGCTGTCGCCATTCCTCTGAAAACTGCCGTTGATCGCAAAAAAATCCTGGCCATGTCTGATATTCTGTGTATCGGCCGGGTTAAAAAAACTCTTGCAAAATGAGAGGTAGTGGATGGCATCGAGGAGGTTGGTCTTTCCAACCCCGTTATTTCCGGTAAAACAATTGATCTTGTCGGAGAAGACCAGACTGGCCTGTTCGTAATTTTTAAAATCTGAAAGTAAAAGCTTATGAAGAAACATCCCCGGGGAAATAAGAAGTGCAAAGATACGAAGTCCTTATTTCTTCTTCGTGAATTCCGAAAGATTAACCCCGACGGTGAAATAATTTGGATTACGGCCTCCGGCCTGCATACTGGCCCTGGTGTAGCTGATGTTAAACATTTTTATCCTCAATCCGAAACCAAGTGAGAAACCTGCAAGTCCGGTCTTCCCGTAAAGCTTCATTTCCTGCCTGTCCCGGTAATTGTAACCAAGGCGAATGGCAAACACTTTCGCAATAGTGATCTCAGCTCCAAGCACCACATGCTTCATAAAATTATCGGCAAACTTGCTGATTCCCGATTTTGACTGGGTCTGGCCTGTGATAGGATCTGCCTGGTTGGCCGGATTATTGGGATCTGTATAGGAAAGGTCCCATTTCTGAAGGTCAGTGAGCAGCTCATAGAACCGAAGAGGGATATGCTTTAATTTTTCACTGAGACCAATCTGGATCTGAAATGGTAAAGGTTCATGATTGCCGGCTGTATACGGGACAATCTGGTAACCTATATTCCTGAAGATCAGCGAGGCATTGAATACATCATCGGTCGAAGTATATGTGCCGGCCACATCGACGGCGATGCCGAACGAGCGGTATGTTTCGAGAGCCGAATAAATCAGCTTGGCATTGGCTCCGATGTTGAAACAACGGCTCAGTGGCCTTCCCCACCCAATGCTCAGGGCATACTCGGAGGCAGAGAAAGTCCCTGTTATAGTACCGCTGGCATCAGCCTGTGTAAAACTGCCATAGGAAACGAACTGTAAGGCGCCTGCAAAATTTCCGGCTTTATTGAATGAATGTGCAAACATGACATAGCCGTAGTTTGCAGCCATATAGTTGACAAAACTGAAGGCGAGGCTGTTATTCATCTCAGGAGTGATCACCGAAGGGTTGGCCAGGGCAATGGTCACGTCGTTATCCCTTACAGGAAGGAAATTCCCTCCGATGGAGGCAATCCTTGCGGAATTGGTCAGGTTAAGGAATTCATAGGTGCCTGAGCTGCCGCTTTGGGCAAAGAGAGAATTTATAGTAACTGACAGTAAAATAGCGGAAACAAAAAGGAAGCGTATAATACCTTGCACGATTATTATTTGGTTTAACTAATTAACGAAAGCCCGGGTAAAATATTTTATTCCGATCAAGAAACTATTGGATCAGCCCCCTGCCTGACTTTTTGATCAGATCCTGATCCTTCAGGTCGGCAACCAATTTATCCAGGATGCCATTTATAAATTGTTTTGATTTCTGGGTACTGAAATGTTTTGAAATTTCAATATATTCATTCAGGGTAACCTTAACCGGTATTTCCTGAAAATGCAGCAGCTCGGCCAGAGCCATTTTAAGAATGATCATATCTGTAAGGGCAATCCTTTCAACTTCCCAGTTCTTTGATCTGGATCCGATCAGCTTTCCATATTCTTCACTGTGCATTATGGTTGTTCTGAACAGCTGGCTGATGAACTTATCATCTTCAGCTGCTTCATCCTCGTTCTCTTTTATAAACAGGGAAACTATGTCTTCTTTGTTCGAAAAAGTTTCAGGAAGGATCATAATTGCCTTTATAGCATACCCCGAAACAACATCAAAGTCGTCCTGCCAGTGGATGCTTTTTGACTCACAGAAAGACCTGAGATCCTGGTTATTGGCGACATTCTTCCTGAACAGTTTGACCAGGAAACTGCGGTCCTCTTCAATTGAGTTCTCACCTGAATTAAGATAAGACTGGAGGTCCTTCGAGGCTTTTAATCTCATATAAGTAATTCTGACCATTTCCTGTTCTTCTGTCCAGGAGATTGACCAGTGCTCAATCCGTTTTTTCAGGGGTTCATTTTCCTGCAATATCTTTAAAATACGGTTCTGAAGCAGTTTATAGCTGGGGTTCAGCTCATCGGCAGTAGGATAGAATTTATTTCTCGATTCTTCCATCCTGAATTCGTAGAAATGCATCAGTTCAAAGAGGAATGAAAACTGCAGGCTGAATAGCTGGTAAACCATTTCAATACTTTTCATGAGGTTTTTTTCCGCTATTTCCATACGTGGTTCCCCCCCCTGAATAAAAGCATATAATGCCTGCAGTACTTTTACCCTGTAATGTCGTCGTCCCAGCATGTAGTCAGTGTTTATTTTCCTCCCGGAATCGTTTACAAAGCTAAATAAAGAAGCACAGAGTTTTCAAATATTATTTTTAATTTTGCGTTTACTCATTATCAAAGAAACCGAAAAAATGCCAGTTTAAAATGGAAGATACTGAAAATAAGGGTAAAGAACGAGATGAAATCTTCTCAAGAGCCGTCAGGGCGGGAAAGCGTACTTACTTTTTTGATGTCAAGACCACAGTTGAGGACGAAGCTTACCTGACTATTACCGAGAGCAAGCGCAGGTTTGATGATCAGGGAAAGTTTTTCTATGAAAAGCATAAACTCTTCTTATACAAGGAAGACTTTGAAAAATTTCTTACCGGGCTTAACGACTCCCTTGAATTCATTAAGACCGGCAAGGCCCCGGATCGCGCTGAAGCTGAACAAACAGAATAAAAAAGGAGTTCAGATATCAGCCTGTTGCCCCTTCGGCAACCTTTTCACGATCTATTAAAACTTATTAACATCGCCTTAGCAGACGGCTTTATACTTTAATTTTGTTTGTTGATTAATACACTATATGGGGAAAGTAATCGCTATTGCCAATCAGAAGGGTGGCGTGGGTAAAACCACAACGGCAATCAACCTTGCTGCGGGGCTTGCCGTACTTGAGAACAAAACACTTCTCATCGATGCAGATCCGCAGTCGAATGCCACTTCGGGGGTTGGATATGATCCCCGCAGTATTGAAAACAGCATTTATGAATGCATTATCGACCATGTTGATCCATTATCGATCATACTGAAATGTACGACTCCGTTCCTTGACCTGCTCCCTTCTCACATCGACCTGGTGGGAGCCGAGATCGAAATGATACAGCTTCCTGAGCGTGAAAAGGTTATGAAAAAGGTGATCGAAAAATTGAGGTCCCAGTATGATTTTATAATCATCGACTGTTCGCCTTCACTCGGCCTGATCACCGTGAATGCTCTCACCGCAGCCGATTCGGTGATCATTCCTGTTCAGTGCGAATATTTTGCCCTGGAAGGCCTGGGCAAACTTCTGAACACAATTAAGATAGTCCAGTCCCGCTTAAATCCGGCCCTGGATATTGAAGGGATACTTCTCACGATGTATGATAACCGGCTGAATCTTTCAAAACAGGTCGTCGAAGAAGTTCAAACTCATTTCCAGCAGATGGTGTTTCATACAATTATCAACCGGAACACCAAATTAGGCGAGGCTCCAAGTTTTGGGCAGACTATCATGATGCATGACATCAACAGTACCGGTGCCATTAATTACCTGAATCTGGCCCGTGAGATTTTACAGAAAAATGAAGAAACGGTTCAAACCGGGGTTGAGCAAGATATAAGCCAGTAGCATGCAAGGAAAAAAGAAAGCATTGGGAAGAGGCTTGAGCGCTTTACTTGAGGGCAGCTCATCAGAACTTGCGAGGGAAGAATTACCGGTTATCCCGGCAAGCCATATGGTATCGGCTATTCCGCTCGATCAGCTTGAATCCAATCCATTTCAGCCAAGGTCTCAGTTCGAGGAGAAAGAGTTGGCCGAACTGGCAGTTTCGATTCAGGAACAGGGCATCATTCAACCTATTACCGTTCGAAAAATAGGTCATGACAGGTACCAGCTGATCGCCGGTGAAAGAAGATGCCGTGCGGCCAGGATCGCCGGGTTAAGAGAGATCCCGGCATTTATCAGGCTTGCCAATGATGAACAGATGCTTGAAATGGCGATTGTTGAGAATATCCAGAGGATGGACCTCAACCCCCTTGAGGTGGCCCTGAGTTTCCAGCGGCTGGTCGAAGAATGCCGGATACGCCAGGAAGACCTGGGTCAGAAAGTCGGTAAGGACAGATCCACTGTATCCAACTATATCCGGCTGCTCAAACTGCCTGTCGAGATACAGGTTGCCGTGCGGGATGGTATTATCAGTATGGGGCATGCCAGGACCCTCATTACCATTGAAGATGAAAAAAGGCAGTTGCAGCTTCTTCAGAAGATACTTGAACGGAAGTTATCGGTTCGCCAGGTCGAGGACCTTGTCAGAGACCATCAAAAGCCAGCCAGACTTACTTTGCCGTCAGGCCCCAAACTGCTTCCATACCATTATCAGAAAGCCAAAGACAGCATAAGCCTTAAACTACAGTCAGAAGTAGAGATCCACCTGCATCGCAAAGGGAAAGGAAGTATATTGATCCACTTTAGTTCAGAAGAAGAATTCGACAAATTACTTTCCAAAATGAACCCTGAATGAGATTTCAGATACTGGCGGTTGTATTACTCTGGCTTGCCGTTTTACCGTTTAAAACAGCAATAGCCCAAACCGACAGCATCCCCAGGGAAATACCGGATTCAACGCTTGAGAAGCAACATTCTCCCACAAAAGCCTCTATCATGTCGGCATGCCTTCCGGGGCTCGGGCAAATTTACAATCACAAGGTATGGAAAGTGCCGATCATATATGCTGGCTTTGGGGTGATGGCATATTTAATTGTATTCAATACCAATTACTACCTGGACTACAGATGTGCTTATATCGAGTCAGTCAACGGTGATAAAAACGGGAACTATGCATATCTTGTAAACCGTTACAGTACGACTGAACTGGCTTCAGCTAGGGAATACTACCGCCGAAACCTTGAAATTACCTGCCTTGTGAGCGCCATCTGGTATTTGCTTAATATTCTTGATGCCACTGTTGATGCTCATTTATACAGTTTCAACATTAATAAAACCCTGAGCATGAAAATCGGCCCCTCGGTGGAAGTCCCGGTAGCTTCAAGAGAGATGGGCGGGGGAATAAAATTATCATTACACTTTTAAATTCGAACTATGAAGATTGCGTTGCTGGGGTATGGAAAAATGGGACAGGAGATCCACAAACTAGCTGAAAAGAGGGGCCATGAAATCGTCATGATCATTGATAATGACGAGGAATGGCAGGATAAAGGCCACCTTCTGAAAGAAGCCGATGTTGCCATAGAATTCACAACCCCTGATTCGGCAGTTGATAATATCATGCATTGTTTTGAAGCCAATATCCCGGTAGTCGTCGGAACCACCGGCTGGATCGAAGACATTGAGGAAATCCGCCAGACATGCCTTAACGAACACAAGAGCCTTTTCTTTTCGCCGAATTTCAGCATCGGAGTCAATCTCTATTTTGAGCTGAACCGATTCCTGGCATCTTTGATGGCGAAATGGGACAATTACGAGATTTCCATCGAGGAGACCCACCATATCCACAAACTTGACGCACCCAGTGGCACAGCTATCGTACTTGCGAACGACATCATCCGGTATAACGAAAGAAAAGAAAAATGGGTTAAGGAACTGCAGGAGAATCCTGACGAAGTCGGGATCAAGTCTTACAGATCGGAGGATGTACCCGGCACCCATGTGGTGAGATACGAATCTGAAATGGATGCCATCGTGATCACCCATACCGCTAAAACACGCAGGGGATTCGTACTTGGCGCCCTGCTGGCAGCGGAATGGATCAAAGGGAAACAGGGATTTTTTGAGATGAAGGACCTTCTGAACTCTCAAAAAAGTACTGCCTGACAGTAAGAAATCAATGAAAATCACGTTATTGAAATATAAACTAACAACATGAACCTTTATCTTGTCTTATTCATCCTGTTTTCGATAGCCATCGTTGCCGGCCTCTGGGGGATTTTTGTAAAAGCCGGAGAAGCAGGCTGGAAGATCCTCATCCCTTTCTATAATCTGTTCATCTGGCTTAAAATCATCAATAAGCCTCTTTGGTGGTATATTTTCCTGATCATTCCCTTCATCAATGTATTTGTTATTTTACTGATGATCGTTGAGATCCTGAAGTGTTTTAAAAAATACGGACTGCTCGAACAGGCAGGCGGAGTGATCTTCCCGTTCATCGCCCTCCCCTACTTAGCCTTTTCACCAGGCCAGCAGTTTCATGATCCGGCTACTCTTGCAGCGGTAAAGAAATCTGCAGTAAGAGAATGGGTGGATGCCATCATTTTTGCAGTGATCGCCGCAAGCATAATCCGCATCTTCTTCTTTGAAGCCTATACCATTCCGACCTCCTCAATGGAAAAATCACTGCTTGTTGGAGATTATCTTTTTGTGAGCAAGGTCAGTTACGGGCCTAAGGTTCCAAATACCCCGCTTTCATTCCCGTTTGTGCACCATACCCTCCCCCTGACGGAATCTACCAAATCCTACCTTGAATGGATAAACCTGCCATATTACCGGTTCCCGGGCCTGGCTCACGTTAAGAATATGGATGTTGTCGTGTTCAACTATCCCGACGGAGATACGCTTTCAACAAAACTTCAAAGTAATATCAGTTATTACCAGCTGGTAAGGCAATATGGCCGGGATTTCGTCTGGAGCAGCAAGGAAAATTTCGGCGACATTATTGCCAGGCCGGTCGATAAACGGGAGAACTTCATCAAACGCTGCATCGGAATACCCGGCGACAGTATCCGGATCATCAACCGGATTGTCATGATCAACGGGAAAGAAGAACAGAATCCCGGTAAACGGCAGTTCAGGTACCTTGTTCATACCGACGGAAGCCAGATAAACAGTAAAAACCTGGAAAAACTGGATATAACCGAGAATTTTTCAACCGACAATAACGGCAACTATGAGTTTGTTCTTTCGGATGCTTCCCTTGAAGGGATTAAACAGTTCAGTAATGTAAAATCCGTTGAACCCGAAATAGCCCGGAAAGGGGTTTGGGATCCGAATATCTTTCCGTTTGACTCCTTATACCGCTGGAACCTCGATAATTTCGGCCCGATATGGATCCCCAAAGCAGGCGTGACAGTGAAATTAAGCACTTCCAACATCATGTTCTATAAACGTATCATCAAAGTGTTTGAAGGCAATGACCTGCAGTTACGCGATGGAAAGATCTATATCAACGGAAAGGAAGCCGACTCTTACACGTTTAAAATGAATTATTACTGGATGATGGGCGATAACAGGCATAATTCGGCTGACTCGAGGTTCTGGGGCTTTGTTCCCGAAGACCATATCGTGGGGAAAGCATCCTTCGTATGGCTTTCTATGGATCCTAACAAAACATTGTTGGGCGGTAAGATCCGCTGGCGCAAACTCTTTCATTTTGTAAATTAAAAACAGGAAAACCTGTTCCTTCCTATGAAACTCCCGAGACTCCGGTTTCTTCTCATACTGACACCTGCCTTGCTGTTTGCCACTGTGAGTGTGCAAGCCGGACAGCAGTTCGAAGGAGTCATTAACTTTAAGATCACTTACCCCAACAATAAACTTACCAAAAGCCAGCTTGCCCTTTTCCCGAAAGCGCTTACCGTAATGATCAAAGGAGGCAAGTCAAGGACCGATATTATTACAAGTGGCGGCAGCCGGATAGAAATGACCGATCATCAGGAGAAAACAAAGATCAAACTACTGAATATGATGGGCCAGAAATATGCCATCCGATACACTACCGAGGAAATTGCTCAGGAAACAGCGAAAGAACCCCCTGTAAAAGTGGAATATACCAGCGAAACGAAAACCCTTGCAGGTTATCCATGTAAAAATGCCAGAATCACTGTCAATGACATAAACGGGAAGTACACTATTGAGGTGTTCTATACTCCGGAACTTGGCGGCAAACAGGCAAATTTTGATAAGGGGATCTACAAGGATATTGACGGGGTCCTTATGGAATTCTCAATGAAGACCACTGATATGCTGATGCGGTTTACAGCCGTTTCAGTTGAAAAAAAGGCAATTTCATTAAAAGAATTTGAAGTACCTGCCGAGTATTCGATAATTACAAAAGATGAATTGAAAAATAAAATAGGGGGCAAGGAATAGAAACACATGTCGAAACAGTATAATCCTTTAAAATCAAACACTTTCAGGGAAGAGATCAATACTTCCGAAGATGTATTTCAACCTGAGCGGGCGGAAAATCAGCAAACAAAAAAAACAAAAAAAGAAAAACCCGTCAGGGAAAAACCATCAAAAAAGGAAAAATCACAGAAAAAGAAAAAAGAGCTTACCCAGGAGCAAATTGAAAAAAAAGAACGAAGGCTGAGGGTTTGGGGGCTTGCTTTCATGTTAATCGGACTTTACCTGCTCCTGTCATTTACGTCTTACCTGCAAACCTGGAAGACGGATTACAGTTACACCGATACGGTTTTCAAACATTTTACCATTGATACATTCAGGGCAGGCGACTTCAAATGCGAGAACTGGATGGGCAAAACAGGGGCCCTGATTGCCTACATGTTCATTTCAAACTGGTTTGGTATCGCATCGTTTCTTTTTCCTGTCATCCTTCTTGTATGGGGTATCAGGTGGCTGATGAGGATCACGATACTGCATCCATGGAAAGTCATGGAATACTGTTTCTTTGGGGTCATCTGGCTGCCTGTATTTTTCGGGCTTACTCTTCCCCGGGACCTCGTCACTACAGGAGTTTTATTTACCGGGGTATATGGTTTCCAGATGAACTTATGGCTGGTTGATTTCCTCGGCACTTCCGGCCTGGCCATACTGCTTGCCTTTACCTTCCTGAGCTTTATGATCCTTTCGTTTAATATTCCATTCCGATGGATGAAAGCCGGGCCGGATAATGATAATTCAGGAAATCTGACTGCGGATGGGGACGCGGCAAAGCCTGAGTCTGTGCCGGCTGAACCAACGGTGCTGAGTTACGCGAATACCTTCATTGAAGAGCCTGAGTTGTCACCGCTGCCAATCGATCTGGGAGGCCCCGCGGACGCCATGCCCGTGGAAGAAGCAGCTACCGGAATTGAACTGCAGATCGAAAGGCCGGAAGATGATGTGCAATCCGAAGCAAAAGGACCGGTAGCCCGGCAGGGGCTTGATACCTTATATGATCCTACCCTTGACCTGCCAAGCTATAAATTCCCTACCCTTGACCTTCTCAGCGATTATGGCGGGGAATCTGTTGCGGTAAGGAAAGAAGAGCTGGAAGCCAATAAGGACAAGATCGTACAAACCCTGTCACATTACGACATCAGGATTTCAAAGATCAAGGCCACTATTGGCCCTGCGGTTACCTTATATGAGATTGTCCCGGAAGCGGGAATCCGTATTTCAAGGATCAAGAACCTGGAGGATGACATTGCCTTAAGCCTGTCGGCCCTGGGTATCCGAATCATCGCTCCCATCCCGGGTAAAGGGACCATTGGCATCGAGGTTCCAAATCAGAACCCCGAAATCGTCTCGATCAAATCGTTGCTTGGCTCCGACAAATTCAAGAATACTTCCTTTGAACTGCCTTTTGTTCTTGGAAAAACCGTAGCCAACGAAACATTTATCGCCGACCTGGCGAAGATGCCCCACCTGCTGATGGCCGGGGCTACCGGGCAGGGTAAATCTGTGGGATTGAACACTATCATCACCTCCCTGTTATACAAAAAGCACCCCTCACAGATCAAGTTCGTGATGATTGACCCGAAGAAAGTGGAACTGACCTTATTTTCAAGGATAGAACGTCATTTTCTGGCCAAATTGCCCGACAGCGAGGAAGCCATTATCACCGACACAAAAAAGGTCATCCGCACCCTGAATTCCCTGAATATAGAGATGGACAGCCGCTACGACCTGCTTCGCGACGCCCAGGTAAGGAATATCAGGGAATACAATGAAAAATTTGTGAACCGCAAGCTGAACCCCAACGACGGGCACAGGTTCCTGCCATATATTGTTCTGGTAATTGACGAGTTTGCCGATCTTATCATGACAGCAGGCAGGGAGATTGAAACACCCCTCACCCGTCTGGCCCAGCTGGCCCGGGCTACAGGGATCCATCTTATCATTGCAACCCAAAGGCCATCAGTCAACATTATCACAGGCACTATTAAGGCGAACTTCCCCGCCCGTATTGCGTTCAGGGTGATTTCGAAGATAGACTCCCGCACGATCCTGGACTCTTCCGGGGCCGATCAGCTCATCGGCCGGGGCGATATGCTGCTGTCGACAGGGAGCGACCTTATCAGGCTGCAATGCGCCTTTGTTGACACCCCCGAGGTTGATAGATTAACCGAGTTTATAGGATCCCAGAGAGGCTATCCGCAGGCATTCTCATTACCTGAATACTATGATGAAGAGAATGCATCGGGTAAAGATTTTGATCCCAACGAAAGGGATGAATTCTTTGCTGAAGCCGCGAGGCTCGTGGTCCAGCACCAGCATGGCTCCACCTCCCTTCTGCAGAGGAAACTGAAACTTGGTTATAACCGGGCCGGGCGTATCATAGACCAGCTGGAAGCAGCAGGAATTGTGGGCTCTTTTGAGGGCAGCAAGGCAAGGGATGTAAAATTCAAGGATTCGACAGCTCTTGAGGATTACCTCCAAAGCATGGGAAACGACTAATTCATTTATCAAAAAAACAGCAAGTATTCTATGAAGAAATTCCTCATTTTATTTTTCTCACTGGCAGTGATCAGCGCATACAGCCAGAAAGACCAGAAAGCAAACGATCTCCTCGACCAGGTAAGCTCTAAAACAAAAGCCTACAAGTCGATCAAAGCTGATTTTTCATATAAAATGGAAAACACGAAAGCAAAGATCAACGAGCAGAAACAGGGCACCCTGCTGCTCAGCGGGGACAAGTACAGGATGGAAGCCAGCGGACAGACCGTGATCTGTGACGGGAAAACGATCTGGACCTTTATGCCGGAAACGAATGAGGTACAGGTGAATTCTCTTGACAATAAGGATGAGGCACTCACTCCGTCGAAGCTCTTATCGAACTACAATACCAATTTCAAATCAAAACTGCTGAATGATAAGAATACCGATCCCGGAACAGTTAAGATCGAGCTGGTGCCGAATACTATCAAGAATTATAATCGTGCCGTGCTTTCGGTCGATAAGTCAAAGCTTCAGGTCAAATCGTTTGTGATCTATGATAAGAACGGGAACATCTTCACTTATACAATTACCCGTTTCCAAACCGATATGCCGCTAGGCGCTGCTGATTTCACCTTTGACGCCAAAAAGTTCCCCGGGGTCGAGGTCATTGATATGAGATAATATGTGTTATACCCTGACCAACGATCTGGAAAAGCTGGGCCTGCTCGCCCGGGCAATAAGGCAGTCGGTGGTCAGAAGTCTTGCAGAGGCAGGCTCAGGCCATCTCGGAGGGTCTCTGGGTTCGGCCGATATCTTTACAACCCTTTATTTTTCAGTAATAAGGCATACGCCTGATGAACCCTTATGGCCAGGCCGGGACAGGTTCATCCTTTCAATCGGGCATATTGCGCCGGTGCTGTATGCAACCCTTGCCGAAGCGGGGTATTTTCGAAAAGAAGAATTGTTAAGCCTGCGCAAACTTGGCAGCAGGTTACAGGGGCATCCGGGAAGGGACCATCAACTGCCCGGGCTGGAGCTCTCGGCGGGTTCCCTGGGCCAGGGGCTTTCGGTTTCGGTGGGTATGGCCCTTGCCTTAAAAATGGACAGGCTTGATAACCGGGTTTACTGTCTGTGCGGCGACGGGGAACTCCAGGAAGGTTCGGTATGGGAAGCCGCCATGTCAGCTGCTCATCACAAGCTGAATAATCTTACAGTGATCATCGACCGCAACAGTCTGCAGATCGATGGCAGTACCGAGAAAGTAATGGCGCTCGAGCCCCTGAAAAAGAAATGGGAAGCGTTTGGCTGGCAGGCGCTGGAATGTGACGGGCATGATTTTAGGTCGCTGCTTCCTGCATTTAACAAAGCCCGCATGGAACTGTTACATCCATCGGTGATCATTGCGAAAACTGTAATGGGAAAAGGGATAGCAAGCATTGAAGGGGATTACCGCTGGCATGGGAAAGCACCGACGAAGGAACAGGCGGTGGCGTTTTTGAGGGAATTGGAAGGTGGAATACAGAATATTGAACATTGAATGCTGACGCACTTCATTAACCGGGGAAATAAATCAACGAAGCTTGGATTCGGTGAAGGCTTGCTTGAAGCGGCAATCCTTAATGAGAGGGTTGTTGCCATCGGGGCGGATATCACCGCTTCGGTGGGTGTTGACCTTTTTGCTTCCAGGTTTCCTGAGCGTTTCATATCGCTGGGGATCGCTGAACAAAACTGTGTTGGTGTAGCGGCAGGGCTGGCGCTTTCAGGTAAAATTCCCGTATTTGCGACTTACGGTGTATTTTCGGCATTGCGCACTACTGACCAGATCAGGGTTTCACTTTGTTACAACAGGCTTCATGCGGTCATTGGCGGGGCTCATGCGGGCGTTTCGGTAGGCCCCGACGGGGCAACCCACCAGGCACTGGAAGATATTGCCGTGATGAGGGTAATGCCCAATATGACTGTACTGTCACCCTGCGACGCCACCCAGGCCAGGCTGGCCACAATGGCCGCAATACAGCAGTGCCGGGGACCAGTTTATATCAGGTTCGGAAGGGAAGCCATGCCTGATTTCACATCAGTTGAGATGGGTTTTCAGATCGGCCTGGCCCAGCTGGTACACGAGGGCAGCGACATTGCCATCATTGCTACAGGGCATATGATCTGGGAAGCGCTGCAGGCAGCCTACGAACTTGAAAAAGAAGGGATCCACGCAAGAGTTCTGAATATCCATACCATCAAGCCCCTCGATGAAACTGCAGTAGTAATTGCAGCGAAAGAATGCGGAGTCCTTGTAACTGCTGAGGAGCACCAGGTTGCCGGCGGACTGGGTTCGGCCGTATCGGAAGTCATCAGCAAACAGTATCCTGTACCCATTGAGTTTATAGGGATGAATGATCGTTTTGGCGAATCAGGTACTCCCCATGAATTAATGCAAAAGTTCGGTCTTACTTCCGGTGATATCATCAAAGGCTGCCGTAAAGCGCTCGGAAAGAAGAAATGAACCGGATTCTCAGCCTGATGCACCGAAGTCCGCCCCAAAATGATTAAATCCCCCGATTATGACCTGATATCTTCAGGGTAAACAACCTGCTCAAGAAACAGCCCGCATGCAGCCACAGAATCTCCTGCGTCGGAACGGTTTTTTGCTTCGATCACGAGCTTCAGGTCGCGTAACAACATTTTTCCTGTGCCCAGATCCAGAAGGGTTCCAACAATAGCCCTGACCATGTTCCTGAGAAAGCGGTCCGCCGAAATAGTAAATACAAGAAGATCCCCGCTTCTCTCCCACTGCGCTTCAGAAATCCTGCAGATCTTCGTTTTTGTGTCGGAATCGACTTTCGAAAATGAAGTAAAATCGGAATATTTCATGATGAGTTCCGCTCCCCGGTTCATCAGGTCAATATCAATCGGGCCAAAATGATAATAGGACCGGTCGACCAAAAAAGGATCCTTAACAAGGGTGATGTAATATTTATAAGTACGCAGTGTTGCGCTGAAACGGGCATGCGCGTCAGGCCGGACACTAAAAATATCCCGAAGGGATATATCTTTCCCGAGGAAGGAATTGAGTTTGAAAACGAGCTTCCCCGCCTGGGTCCTGCCCAGCTCTTTTACCAGATCCATATGCGCATAGTATTCCCTCGCATGCACCCCTGCATCGGTCCGGCCACAACCGGTCAGGCTCACTTCCTCCCTGAGCATCATACACAAAGCATCTGTGAGCACTTTTTGTATGCTGATGGCATTCTTCTGTGCCTGCCAGCCGTGATAGTTTGTTCCGTTGTAAGATAGGTTAATAAAGTATCTCATCATATTGAAAAAACCCTGTGCAAATCTGATTTGTTGACTCAAAGATAATGGAGATAAAGTATAATATGACAATTATACATAATTTCCGTGTTTTTTTGCTTAAATTTGTTACCAGATAAACAGTACAATGGGTCCCAGGAAAGATAAAGAAGCCCAATGTGAACTCTGCCATCAGGCTTATCATAAATTCTTTATCTGCCTTGACAAGGCCGACCTTCAATATCTTAATACCGAAAGAGAGGTAAGGCAATACCGCAAGGGACAAAATATTTTCGAAGAAGGTCATAAAACTCACGGCATTTTCTGTATCAAGGAAGGACAGGTCAAACTATACAAAAACGGTTTCGACGGGAGGGAGCATATCACAAGAATTGCTTTTCCCGGCAATCTTATCGGGCTGAGAGCGCTGTTAAGCGGGCGTGATTATTCCGTCAATGCCACTGCGATGGAAGATAGTACTGCCTGCTTTATTCCCAAATCTGATTTCTTTCAATTGATGATAAAATATCCCGATTTCTCAAGGAGGTTAATAGTTGTGCTCACCCAACTTCTCGAGGAAGCGGAGGCCCGGCTGATAGGTATCGCCCACCGTCCGTTGAAGGAACGTCTTGCAGAATCCCTCCTTTTTTTACATAAATCATTTCATAACACCTCCCCTTCTTTCCCGATGCCTTATCTTAATTTAACAAGGTCTGACCTGGCGAATATCATTGGAACGACTCCCGAAACAGTCATTCGCATGTTATCGGCCCTGAAGGACGAAAGAATAATCAGTATCAAGGGAAGGAAGATTTTTATTCTTGACTGCCCAAGGCTTGAATTTATTGCTAATCCAAAGTACTGACCATACAGGCTTTTCAGCAGGAGGTTTTAAATTATCAAACAAATTAAAAACATGATTTAAATCATTGTTTTAAGCGTGATCTTTTAGTTCATTTGTTAACAAATTAACAAATAAATGAAAAACACCGAGATCACCGGGATGTTTTTCTACAACCCTGAGGGTTTGTACCCGGACCCCATAGATTATTCAGAGTTAATCAGATATTCATTTTCATTTCCAAACATCGTAAAAGCCTACACTTATTCCGGCTTCATCTGGAATGAAAAGAACATCCTGCAGAAAATAAAGGAGAATAATTTTGAGCGGCTGATTATTGCCGGCCTTATGCCGGGAACGGTTAAGGCATTGTTTTCTAAAGCCATGACACTTGCAGGCAAAGATCCGGAGAAGGTCCTTCTTGCAAGTTTCAACGATTACTGTACCGGTATGGTTTTCAACACGGAACGGCTTAAAATAGTTCTTGCTTCGATCATAGCAGGTGTTCCTTATGAATTTACCGGGATCCCTGATGAACTGCCGGTGAACAATGCAACACTCGTAGTCGGAGGCGGAATCTCAGGAATCCAGGCTGCCCTCGAAATTGCGTACAGCAACAATATGGTGTATCTGGTTGAAAAAAGCGGTACGATAGGCGGGAAAATGGCGACGTTCGACAAAACCTTCCCAACCCTGGACTGCGCTGCCTGCATACTTACTCCGAAAATGGTGGAGGTAAACCAGCATCCGAATATAAGGCTGATGAGCTACTCAGAGATTATTGAGGTTAACGGAAAGCCTGGCGATTTTAATGTTAAAGTATTAAAGAAAGCCCGGAAGGTGAACGTGAAGACCTGTATCGGATGCGGAACCTGTGCCGAGAAATGTCCTGCCCAGGCCCCAAGTGAGTTTGATGCGGGTACCTGCATGAGGAAAGCAATCTATATCCCTTTTCCACAGGCTGTTCCCAATAAGTACCTGGTTGACGCGGAAAACTGCATATATCTGAAAAACGGAAAATGCAAAGCCTGCGTGAAGGCTTGTCCTGTCCCCGGCTGTATTGACCTGGACGAACAAGACTCAGTTGTAACAATCAATGTAGGGAATATCATTATAGCCACCGGATATAAACTTTTCGATGCCGGGCGGATGACTCAGTTCGGGTACGGGCGTTTCCCAAATGTGCTCAACTCGCTTGAGTTTGAACGACTGTTGAATGCCTCGGGCCCCACCGGGGGTAATATTCACTTCAGGAGCCAGGATAAAAAAGGGAACTGGATATTCAATACGACAACCGCCAGGCCTGAGAAGATCGCAATTATACATTGTGTAGGCAGCCGTGATAAGAACTTCAATAAATACTGTTCGAGGGTATGCTGTATGTACTCCCTGAAGTTCGCACACCTTATTATGGAAAAATTGCCCGAGGCGGAGATCTTCGAATACTTCATCGACATGCGATCCTTTGGCAAAGGCTATGAAGAGTTCTATGAAAGGATCAGGCAGGAGGATGTTTCCATAATCAGGGGCAAAACAGCAAAAGTTGAACAACATGGAGAAAAGTTGTTTCTCAGGGGAGAGGATATCCTAAAGGGTGAAATCCTTGAAAACCTGGTCGATATGGTCATTCTATCCGCAGGCCTTGAAGCAGGCGAGGATGCCGGGAAGATCAGTGAAATGCTGAATATTCCCACGAATACCGACGGATGGTTTGAAGAAGCGCATTACAATCTTGACCCAACGGGAACCTGCCGGGGGGGGATTTTCCTGGCCGGTACCTGCCAGGGTCCAAAAGACATACCTGATTGTGTAGCCCAGGGATCTGCTGCTGCAGCCAGGGTTATTCAAAGCATTCTGAAAGGTAAGATACGCAACGACCAGGCATCGGTTTCGCTTGAGAACGTGTTGCGGAAAATAGAAGAATTATCGAATGTAGCTTTATAAAATCGAACAACCAATGAGTGTACGTGTTCAACCGGAATTGAGGAGCCAGCTGATCCAGTTTGGGATTGGTGACTGGAATGCCTGTTACCATTGCGGTACCTGCACGGCTCAATGCCCGCTTTCGGAAGAAGGCTTTCTTTTCCCCAGGAAAAAAATCCGCCTGATGCAGATGGGCCTCAAAGATGAGCTGGAAGCCAGTGTTGAGCCATGGCTTTGTTATTATTGCGGGGACTGCTCAACCTCCTGCCCGAGGGATGCGAATCCGGGCGAACTGATGATGTCGCTGAGAAGATATCTTACATCAATCTACGACTGGACTGGTTTGTCAAAGAAATTTTACACTTCTGAATTGTGGGAACTTGGCTTCATAATTGTATTTGCCATTCTCGTTGTGTTATCATTTCTGGTATTGCTCCCATCGATGGGATATCATTTCACAAGAGAGCTGACAGCCCAGGGAGGTGTGCAGTTAAATGCTTTCGCCCCGATCCATGTTGTTGAGACATTTGACTGGTGCATGGCTGCTGTAGTGGCATCGTTGCTCATCTCCAATATATTACGGATGTATTACAAGATCATCTGGAAATACGGCAATATGAAGGTTAGCCTGTGGGTTCATATCAGGGAATTCTGGCTCCTGATCTTCAATTTCGCAGTACAGCCGAAATTCAACAAATGCGATGATAAACGTTACTGGCTGTCACACTGGTTTCTGATGTCGGGGTACACTATAATGTTCATTGTAATTGTGGTATACCTCCCGTGGTTCCAGACACAGAAGATCCTCCCGATATGGCATCCGCAACGGCTTCTGGGTTACTATGCAACCTTCGGCCTGCTCTTCGGTTTGTTCGTGGCTATCATCGGCCGTATTCAGAGGAAGGATGTCAAATTCCTGTTTTCGCATATCAGTGACTGGCTTTTCCTGGCAA
This sequence comes from uncultured Bacteroidales bacterium, assembly GCA_903887775.1. GTDB lineage: Bacteria > Bacteroidota > Bacteroidia > Bacteroidales > FEN-979 > CAIRDP01. Next base: position 215,770 of record CAISRB010000011.1, on the reverse strand, counting down.
TGCTGACCCTTACCGCCATTACCGGCATACTGATCCATATTTTCAGGATCAATGGGATGCCGCTGGCCACTTATATATCTTATATTACCCACATGGCGGTGCTGGTTCCTATGATACTTATCGAAGTGCCATTTTCGAAATGGTCACATCTTGCCTACAGGCCTTTTGCCGTGTATTTTCAACAACTTAAAAGATACGCTGTTCCGAGAGAATCTGGTCATCCCTGAAAAACAAAAATTATGGAAGAACCGAGAATTGGGGTTTACCTCTGCTGGTGCGGCACCAACATCTCCAAAATGGTGGATGTGGAAGCTGTGACTAAAGAAGTCAGCACCCTGCCGTATGTGGTACTGTCGAAAAACTACAAATATATGTGTTCCGACCCAGGGCAGGATCTTATCATTAAAGATATAAAATCGCATAACCTGAACCGGGTTGTTGTAGCTGCCTGTTCCCCCCGAATCCATGAACTCACTTTCCGTAATGCCTGTGAAAAGGCTGGTATCAATCCTTATCTTTTCGAGATGGCAAACATACGGGAGCAGGATTCCTGGGTGCATACCGATCGCTCGGAAGCAACATTAAAAGCCATTGACCTGGTTATTGCTGCCATCAGGAGGGTAAGATACCATGAACCCTTACAGAAACGCACAGTGAATGTTGACCCGGCCACTCTGATCATTGGCGGGGGCATTTCAGGAATGTCTGCAGCCCTTGAGATCGCAAATGCAGGTAAAAAAGTTTATCTGATCGAAAGAGCTGACCATCTTGGCGGCCAGGTTGCCAGGTTCGACCTCACATTCCCTCACCTTTCGAGCGCTCAGCAGATGATAGGGCCGATGATACAACGGGTTGAGAATCATCCCATGATCAGTGTATCTCTTAATACCGAAGTAAAGGAAGTTGATGGCTACATCGGAAACTTCAGGGCCAGGCTTGCTCAAAAGGGTGCAGAACAACCCGAGATCACGTTTGGCAATATCATAGCGGCCATTGGTCTTAAACCATTCGACCCCTCAGTAATCGAAGAGTACAGCTATGGCAAATTCCCGGATGTGATAACTTCACTTGAATTCGAGGATAATCTCAGGGCAGGCAGGATACTTACAAAGTACGGCAAGGAACCCAGGAATGTAGCCATCATCCATTGCGTTGGCAGCCGTAACAGGAAATACCATGAATATTGTTCGAGGGTTTGCTGTATGGTTGCCCTGAAGTTTGTTCATGAAATCCGCGCTGCCCTGCCCGAGGCCAATATTTATGAAATATATGCCGATATGAGGGCATACGGGAAAGGGCATGAGGAATTCTATGCGATGACCACCCACAAGCAAATCATTTTTTTAATGTACGACCAGCAGAAACGTCTGCCCGTGATACGCGAAGCCCACCGTGATGATGATTGCAATATGCTGATCGAAATGAATGAGCTTCTTTCGGGGATCGACATAGAAGTCCCTGTGGATATGGTGATCCTTATGGTCAATATGGAAGCTCATGAAAATGTCAAGGAAGTTGTCCGTACCATTGGTGTAAGTTTATGCGGCAACCAGTTCTTTATCGAGAAACATCCGAAACTGGATCCGGTTGCCACTACTACCGGGGGAGTATATATTGTTGGCACATGTCAGGGCCCTAAGGATATCCCGGATTCTGTGGCCCAGGCTAAAGCTGCAGCGGCCAGGATACTTGCAACCATCGCACAGGGTTCTGTGCCGGTTGAAGTCACTACGGCCATCGTAAATGAATCTCTTTGCTGCGGCTGCCAGACCTGTATCAGCGTATGCCCTTATTCCGCAGTATCATATGATGAAATTAAAAAAGCTTCGGTAGTTAATGAAGTACTCTGCAAAGGCTGCGGAACCTGCGGCGGGTGCTGCCCCGCAGGAGCTATCACAAGCAAACATTTCACCGACCGTCAGATTCTCTCGGAAATCGAAGGTATAATGTCAATGTCGTATTAAGCTTTACAGTATGAATTTCAGACCCACAATCGTAGCTTTCCTGTGCAACTGGTGCGCCTATACCGGCGCCGACCTGGCAGGCACTTCAAGGCTTCATTATGCCCCGAATGTGCGTATCATCCGTATCATGTGTTCAGGCCGGATTGAACCCACTTTTATCCTGAAAGCCTTTAAAGAAGGGGCTGATGGTATTCTTATCTGCGGATGTCATCCTGGTGACTGTCATTACCAGGAAGGCAATTATAAATGCCTCAGGCGGTTTAAACTGCTGGAGAAATTCGTAAGCCAGATGGGCATTGAGAAAGAACGGCTGAAGCTCGAATGGATCAGTGCCAGCGAAGGAAAACAATTTGCTGAACTGGTGAATGAGATGACAAAAACTATACTTCAGCTTGGTCCGGGTAAAGTGAAGAAAACTCTTGAATTTGAACACTTAAAAACGAAATAAATATGTCTCAGGAACCTACCAAACCAAAGCTCAAACTGGCAATATACTGGGGTGCTGCCTGCGGCGGCTGTTGCGTTTCGGTGCTCGATACACATGAAAAACTTCTCGATATAGTTGCTGCTGCCGATCTTGTTTTCTGGCCTATCGCGATGGACATCAAGTATAAGGATGTGGAGAACATGCCGGATAAATCGATCGATCTGACGCTTTTTAACGGGGCCGTCCGCAACAGTGAGAATAAGCATATGGCACAAGTGCTTAGACAGAAATCAAAAATTCTCGTGGCCTATGGTTCCTGCGCTTATATGGGGGGTATCCCCGGCCTTGCAAATTTCTTTTCAAAAAACGACATCTTCAAGAGGGCTTATGAGGAAACTGAATCGACCTTCAACCCCGAAAAGACCTACCCCGTCACCAGTACATCAGTCAAAGAGGGAACTCTGGAAATCCCGGTAATGTTCAACGATGTGTTTCCACTCGATCAGATCGTCGATGTGGATTATTACATTCCGGGATGCCCGCCTCAGAGTGAAAGGCTCATCGAGGTCTTTTCAGCGATTGTCACCGGGATCGGGCTGCCGCCAGCCGGCTCGGTCGTCGGAGCCAATGACAAGACCAACTGTGATGAATGCAAGCGGAAAAAGTCAGACAAGAAACAAGTCAGAAAATTTTACAGGCCCTGGGAGATCCAGGATGATAAAGAAACTTGTTTTATCGAGCAGGGTGTTATCTGCATGGGCCCTGCAACCCGCAGCGGGTGCGGCGTTCGCTGTGTGGAAGGGAATTCCCCTTGCCGTGGATGTTATGGCCCGCCTCCGGGAGCGACCGACCCGGGAGCAAAAATGATGGCAGCCATCGGAACTATGATAAATTCCAATGATCCTGATGAAATTGATAACATCATCGAAACTATTGTTGACCCCGCCGGACTGTTCTATCGTTTCAGCCTGCCCGGCTCTATCCTAGGGAGGAAGGTAATATGAAGCACATCAGCATTGATCCTATTACAAGGCTTGAAGGCCATGGGAAAATCGAGATCTTCCTTAACGACGAAGGGGAAGTCGAGAATGCCTACTTCCAGGTCCCTGAACTTCGCGGTTTTGAGAAGTTCTGTGAAGGCCGGCCGGTTGAGGAACTTCCTTCCATCGTCACGAAAATATGCGGCGTCTGCCCCGGCTGCCATCATATGGCTTCAGGCAAAGCGGTAGATGCTGTTTTTGGTGTGGAGCCACCCCCGACTGCCAAAAAATTAAGGGAATTATTTTACATGGCTCACTTTGTTCACAGCCATATCGTTCATTTTTATGCACTCGCGGCACCTGATTTCGTTGTGGGTCCCACTGCCAGCCCGGTCGATAGAACAATACTCGGAGTGATCAATAAAGTGGGTTTGCAAATTGGGTCCGAAGTTATCAAACAACGCAGGATTGCCCAAGAAATTCAAGCGCTGATTGGTGGTCACCAGACCCATGTTATCATGAATACCCCCGGTGGGGTAAAAAAAGGTATCACCCCGGAACAAAGAGATGATATCATAAAAAAGGCCGAAGGATTCGTTGAATTTTCAAAATTTTCGATCCAGCTGTTCAAGGATGTGGTACTCGGCAATAAGGACTATGTTGATCTTATAATGAACGGCCCCTACTCATTAGTCCTTCATTCGATGGGACTGGTTGATGAGCAGAATAAGGTCAATTTTTATGACGGTAAGGTTAGAGTAGTAGATACAAAAGGTAAAGAACTCTATAAATATTCGCCTGAGCATTACCTTGATTTCGTCGAAGAGCGGGTTGAACCCTGGACATACCTGAAGTTCCCATACCTTAAAAAGATTGGCTGGAAAGGATTTACTGAAGGTCAGGAATCAGGGGTTTACCATGCGACACCTCTGTCGAGACTGAATGCTGCTGACGGAATGGCCACAGCTGTGGCGCAGCAGGAATATGAGTTTATGTTTAAAACCCTTCAGGGAAAACCTGTCCATGCAACGATGGCCATGCATTGGGCCAGACTTGTCGAACTGATTTACTCAGCTGAGCACTGCCTTGAACTGGCCATGGATCCTGAAATAACCGGCAATGAGCTTCGCGCCCCATTGGGAAAAATAGTGGGCGAAGGTGTTGGCATTGTTGAAGCCCAGAGAGGAACACTAACCCATCACTACTGGACCGACGACAAAGGCATGGTCAGAAAAGTCAACCTGATTGTAGGAACCACGAACAATCATGCGGCTATCTGCATGTCCATTAAAAAAGCTGCCCGGGGCCTTATCAAAAAAGGCAGCGAGATCACCGAAGGCACTCTGAACATGATCGAAATGGCTTTCAGAGCCTATGATCCCTGTTTCTCATGTGCCACTCATTCCCTGCCGGGCCAGATGAGGATGATTCTAAACATAAGGGATATTGAAGGAAACATTATTGATTCATTCAGAAGATAATAGCAAATAACTATGACAACAGAAAAAATCATGGTGCTCGGCATAGGGAATGACATTCTCACTGATGATGGCATTGGACCCAAACTGGCTGGAGACCTCACCAAAATGGACCTTCCGGCTGAAGTCACTTTCAAAACGGCAGCCGTCGGCGGATTGGAATTAATGGAGACCATTTCAGGGTATTCCCGAATTTTCATGATAGATGCTATCCGGACCGCAGGCGGGAAACCCGGGACCGTGTACTTCTTTTCTCCTGATGATTTCAGGGAAACCATGCACATTTCAAATCTTCATGACATCAACTTTTTTACGGCTCTTGAAGTCGGGAACAAACTGAATTACCCGCTCCCTTCAGAAATCATGATAATAGCAGTGGAAATAGCGGAAGATCTTGAATTCAGCGAGGAGCTAAGCCCGGTCCTGCGAAAACGGTATCCGGACATCCTTTCAAAGACCCACAAATTTCTTCTCGAAGCGCTTCTATCTCAGAAATCCTGAACCCTCGATTAATGCATGGTGTCAGTAGGTTGTCCTGGATGTATAATGAGTGTGAAGCAGGTCTTCGGCCACCGGGCTCATAGGGTCAAGTAAAAACTCTTCATAAGCTTCGATGGCTTCCGGATTTTCATGTGCCTTGCGCAAATCAATTCCCATTTCTTCAGCATATAATGCCTGTACCCTTTTCAGGCGGATGTCGGGGTTGGTGGGAATTGGCTGCCCCCCACCGCCAAGGCATCCACCCGGGCATGCCATAATCTCGATAAAATGATAGGGGGAATCGCCGCTGCGTATCATCTGCATCAGTGTTTTTGCATTGGCCAGCCCATGAGCAACGGCAACTTTTAACTCCAGCCCGTTTAAAAAGGACCACTGCTCTATACAATCAGTAATGGGGAGTGAGAGTTCCTTAACCCCATCCATGCCACGGATCGGTTTGATGATCAGGTTCTCAAACGGGATATCCCTGCCTGTGATTTTGTCATATACAGTTCTTAAGGCAGATTCCATGACCCCACCTGTGGCTCCGTAAATGACACCTGCACCTGTAGTCTTACCCATCAGGTCGTCATAATGATCGTTAGGCAGGGATTTGAAGTCAATGCCTGCCTGGATGATCATTATAGCCAGTTCGCGGGTGGTCAGAACATAGTCGACATCCTTAAATCCGCTGCCTCTCATCTCGGGGCGGTCCGCTTCAAACTTTTTGGCAGTACATGGCATTATGGATACGGTGACAATATTCTCAGGCTTAAGCTGGCGTTTTTTTGCATAATAGGTTTTTGCAAGTACACCAAACATTTGCTGAGGAGATTTACAGGTGGAAAGGTGAGGCAGAAGGTCGGGAAAATAATGCTCGCAATACTTGATCCAGGCCGGGGAACAGGAAGTGATCATCGGTAGTTTCACGCTATCATCATGAAAGTCAAGTTTCCTCCTGAGCCTGTCAAGGAGCTCCGCACTTTCTTCGATAGTTGTGATATCTGCCGAGAATGCAGTGTCGAGGACAGTATCAAATCCAAGCCTTCTGAGAGCGCTGACGAGTTTTCCGGTTACACGTTTCCCGGGTTCTATACCCAGGTCTTCCCCAATGGCGACTCTCACTGCAGGAGCAGTTTGCACGATCACATGATTATTTTTATTCCATATGGCATTCCAGACTTCCTCGATGTAGTTCTTTTCGACTAACGCGCCTGTAGGGCATCGATCGATGCATTGCCCGCAATTCGTGCAGAAAACCTCATATAATGGTTTGCCCAGGTACGTAGATATTTTCATTTTCCCTCCCTTATGGGCCACCCAAACAGCACTCACACCCTGGATTTCAGCACAGGTGCGCACACAACGCTGACAGCGTACACATTTGCGGTCATCTTTCACCATAGCCGGTGACATGATATCAAGATGAACCTTCTCCTCATGGTGCAAGGGTATATAGGTAGGATTAATGATCTTAAACTCCGAGGAAAGGTTTTGCAGTTCGCATTTTCCGTTTTTATAACAATTGGTACAATCGGTAAAATGTTCGGCGAGCAATAACTCGAGCATGGTTTTTCGGGCCGATCTCACACGCATGCTATTTGCATAGATCACCATACCTTCTTCGAGAGGCGTAGCACAGGAGGCAACAAGGTGCCTGGAGCCTTCAATCTCTACAAGGCAGATCCTGCAGTTTCCTGCAATTTTAAGATCCTTATGGTAACAGAGTGTTGGAATATGGATTTTAAGGGATCTGGCAGCATCAAGGATGGAAAGGCCCTCGTCTACAAAAACCTCATCTCCGTCTATTGTGACTTTAATTTTTTTCTTTTGAATAACTTCTTTCGCAAGACCCAGATGGAAGTCATATTTCTCTGCTATTTCATCCTGGGCAAGCTGAATCGGAATGCTGATATGGTCATAAAGCACTTGTTTTGTAAAATGATAATCTGTTGAATGAAGGAGGTGGTTGCTTATGATCTCCGAGAAAATTTCCAGCATGGCGCTGATCTCATCCGCCGTAAACCCTTCTGCAAACCTGGGCCGTGCCAAATCATCCATATAATTGATGATAAGACTGCGGTCACCATTGAGAATGGTTGATGCAAGCACATTATAAAGAGTGAGCAGGATCAGGTTAAGCTCCTGGATATCCATATGCTGGTAATGTGAAAGGTCAACAGTATTTCCTTCGGAGTTGACCCTTGCTGCTATTATATTGACCAGCTTTTCCTTGTCCCTTGAAAGCACTTCGTAAATAAGCAGGTTGGTGCGTACTGAAATGTGGCGCAAGGCGGCTTCATTCTTCACCTGCCATTCCAGGGGATTACTTTTCATCCTGGCCAGAAGGAACATCAGCCTTCGCATCAAATTCAGCCTTGCCAGTGGTTCCCAGCTCAGTACCTGCCGGGTGTAGGATGCGTCGGTATCAAGTTTAAGATCCAGATATTTAAGCATCCAGAAACGTTCAAATGGCTCCGGAGTAAGCTTAAGCTTTCCCATGATGATCCTCGCTGCAATACCGGGATATGCAAGCATTCTTGGAATGAAGAGGGGTTTTACAGGGACGCCAAAATAGTTCCTGGTCGAAATCTCAAAAAGTTCTTTATGGGAAGTGCTTCCGTCTGGGCTGGCAGCATAAATATCAAATTGTGGCAACAGATGGCTTTTTTGAAGAACGATAAGGATCAGCCTGGCCAGGTCATGAATATGAATATACGGCACGGCAGATTCTCCTTTTCCACCCAGTATTCTTGAGTCGTAGCCCTTTGAAAGCCAGGTTCCGAGAAACTTATACAAAGGCGGATATTCGCAGAAATCGCTGAATACTGCTGCAAAGCGAATTACAATGGCCGGAAGAATACTGGAATTAGTCCGAAGCATTTCTTCCCCCAACTTCTTTGTTTTAGCATACGCGAAATCAGCATCAGGCGAAGTTTTTTCAGTAATAGTATTGCCGGGTCCGGGGAAATTACAGGCAGCCAGGGAACTCGCGAAAACAAACCGTTTTATTTTCAGTTGCTTTGCCAGTTCAATTATGTTTTTCGTACCATCAATGTTTGTTCTCTGATAAGCTACATCATTCGAATAGCTGAAATCATAAAAAGCCGCCAGATGTAACAGGTAGTCCGCTCCCCCGTTTAGCTGGATGTATTTGTAAACTTCCTGGATCTGGGCTGAATGTGCAATATCCCATTGGATCCATTGGATATTCGGATGCTCGGGGATATTTGCTTCTTTTGCTGATCGGCGGGCAATGGCAAAAACCGTATACTGATCTTTAATAAAATCAAGAAAATACCTGCCGACAAATCCGGAGGCCCCTGTGATGATAATTGAAGGAAGACTGGTATTCATAATGATTTGATATAAAGCCTGTAGGAAATGAGTATTGCCACGCCCATCAGCAAATCCCCAACCCCTGAAAGTAAAACCATGAAGATCGGCCGGTCAAACAGATAATAAGAAAAGAGAAATGCAGCTGCGGCAAATTTGGTCATATAAGATAAAAAAACAAACTTTTTCGAATTTTCAGGATCAAGTGCAGCGATGATATAAGCAAGGCTTATGATCAAATGAAATACTCCCCCCTGGTCTGCGAAAAATTTTTCCCGGAGCTGAAATCCGAAAAACTCTATCCAGCCTGTAGGGAAAATAATCAATGCCATGCCAAAACAAATGGAATGAACAGCAATAAGCCAAAGTACCCATTGCAATAAAAGGCGGTGGTTCGAAGAGCTCATTTTCAATTATTTTGGTAAAGTTAAAAAAAAAACTTCATTTGTTATTTAATTAACAAAAGAAAAATGTAATTTTGCCGTGAAACTTGAATAAAATGTTCTTTTTTTCTGATAACTTATTATAAATCAAGATACAATGGCTACAAACAACAACAATTACATCGGTGAATTAGTCGGGCAATACGGAAGAAGCCGTACCAGCCTGATACCAATTCTGCAGGGAGTGATAGAGAAGAATAATTTTATTTCCGACCTTGACATGACTGAAATTGCAAAGGAACTTGATCTTTCTGCAGCTCAGGTTTATGGTACTGCAACCTTTTATGCATTTCTTGAAACACAGCCCCGCGGTCAATTTGTGATCCGTATTTGCAAGACCATAACCTGTGACATGCATGGCAAGAAGACAATCGTACAGACGATCGAAGACATGCTGAAGATAAAAGTCGGCGAAACAACCCCGAATAAAAAGTTCACCCTGCTTGAGACCAACTGCCTTGGCTGGTGTCACGAAGGGCCCGCCATGCTGATCAATGAGAAACCTTATTCAGGTCTTACACCCGAGAAGGTCCATGACATATTACGTGAATATATGCATAAATAATTTAACATAAGGAGATTGACAATGTCTGATACCAAATTAAAACGAGTTGACCTTATTTTTGGAGAATATTCCAATGTTAAATATAAGGTTCTTGCCGACACGATAAAGCTCCCCAATGACAAGATTCTTGAGGACCTTCTGGAATCGGGTCTGCGCGGGCGTGGTGGCGCAGGTTTCCCTACTGCCATGAAGTGGAAATATACAGCTCAGGCCCCCGGAGATGAGAAATATGTTGTTTGCAATGCTGATGAGGGGGAGCCCGGCACTTTCAAAGACCGTGAAATATTGACCCGGGTTCCAAGGAAAGTTTTCTCTGGCATGGCGATATGCGGGAAGGTAATCGGGGCTAAAAAAGGTTTTATTTACCTCAGGGGTGAATATAAATTCCTCCTGCCGGAACTCCTGAGAGAACTTGAAGGGTATCACGAGAATGCCAAAAGCATCGGCCTTGATTTCTCGATAGAAATCAGGCTTGGCAGCGGGGCATATATCTGCGGTGAAGAAAGCGCTTTGTTTGAATCGATGGAAGGGAACCGTGGTGAACCCAGGAACAAACCTCCTTACCCTACAACTTTTGGATATCTTGGAAAACCCACTGTGATCAATAATGTGGAAACCTTTGTGAATATCATGATGATCATGCGCCTCGGCCCCATCCAGTTTAAGATGCTGGGCACTACCGACTCACGCGGGTCCAAGGTATTTTCAGTTTCAGGTGATACTCCGATAGCCGGAATTTACGAGCTTGAGTTGGGTATGCCCCTTGATCGTTTTGTTGACGAGTTCGGCGACGGTGACACGAAGGCAGTCCAGGTCGGAGGCGCTTCGGGCTTTTGCGTCCCACGTAAAAAATTCAAGGATACGGTCATTGGATTTGAAGGGGTGCCAACAGGAGGTTCGATGATGCTTTTCAACAGCTCCAGATCAATGTACAATGTGTTGCACAATTATCTGGAATTCTTTGAAGAAGAATCCTGTGGACAATGTACTCCCTGCCGCGTGGGCTGCCAGCAGCTTCGCAAGGGTATTGAAGCAGTAAAAAAAGGTGATAAAAAATCACAGTATCTCGAACAGCTGATGAAACTATCCGAAAGCATGAAGTTAACTGCAAAATGCGGCCTCGGACAATCGGTTGCCAACTCATTTTCATCCATCGTCTATAACTTCAAAGAAGAAATGATTTACTAAAGTAACTCCTATCATGAAAAACACCAAGAAAGAAAGTATAAAGAAGATCAATCTTACTATTGACGGAATTCAGGTAAGTGTTGACGAGGGCACAACGATACTCGATGCCGCACGCCACCTTAATATACATATCCCAACACTCTGTTACCATGAAGACCTATGCGTTGCAGGTAACTGCCGCGTGTGTATCGTGGAACAGGAAAAGGTGAAATCCCTGCCTGCGTCCTGCGCAACGCCGGCTTCAGAAGGCATGGTCATTCATACGAACAGTATGAAAGTAAGGCTTGCCCGAAAACATATTGTGGAACTTCTTTTATCGGAGCATAACGCTGATTGCACAAAATGCTATAAAAACGGAATTTGTGAGATTCAATCACTTGCTTCTCAGATGCTTACCGGTGACCATATGTTCCTTGACCTGGTCCCGGATCATAAGTACACTATCGACATGTTCAACACGGCTATTATTAAGGACGACAGCCGTTGTATCCGCTGCCAGCGCTGTGTGAGGACTTGCGAGGAACTCCAGGGTGTAAGCGCACTTGGTGTTGCTTATCGCGGGAATCATATGAAGATTTCCACTTTTTATGAGCATCCGTTGTTTGAAGTGGTTTGCACCAATTGCGGCCAGTGTGTGAACCGTTGTCCGACCGGAGCCCTTATTGAAAAGAATTACATCGACCAGGTATGGGATGCCATTTATGATACCACGAAGCATGTGGTCGTCCAAACCGCTCCCGCCGTACGTATAGCCCTTGGCGAAGCCCTCGGCATGCCTCCGGGAAAAATCGTTACCGGAAAAATGGTTGCTGCATTGAAACGTCTCGGCTTCAGCGCAGTTCTTGATACCGATTTTACGGCCGACCTGACTATTATAGAAGAAGGTAACGAATTACTAACCAGGCTCAAGAAGGCCTTGCTCGAAAAGGATCCCAATGTTTCCCTGCCAATGTTTACATCATGCTCACCAGGCTGGATCAAATTCATCGAACATACTTTCCCTGAATTCCTGGGTAACCTTTCGACATGTAAATCCCCTCAGCAGATGTTCGGCGCCCTGGTTAAAACATACTACTGCGAGAAATCCAAACTGGATGCGAAGAATGTCGTTTCCGTTTCAATCATGCCATGTACGGCAAAGAAGTTTGAAGCCAACCGCCCCGAAATGCGTTCAAGCGGCTATAAGGATGTTGACTATGTTCTGACGACCCGCGAACTTGGAATCATGATCAAGCAGGCAGGCCTTGATTTTGAAGCATTACCCGAAGAACATTTCGACAGCCTGATGGGGGCATCAACAGGAGCTGCTGTGATTTTCGGGACCACTGGCGGTGTTATGGAAGCCGCTCTCCGCACAGTGTATGAAGTTGTAACCGGAAGAGAGATACCCTTCGAAGGACTTAACATTACTGCGGTCCGTGGTACCGAAGGTGAAGTACGCGAAGCCTCTTTGACAATTGAAAAGACGAAGCCTGAATGGAAGTTCCTTGAAGGCGTTGAACTGAAATGCGTTGTTGCCAATGGTCTTGCCCACGCCAAAAAGGTTATGCAGGATGTGAAAGATGGTAAAGCCAATTACCATTTTATCGAGATCATGGCATGCCCGGGAGGATGCCTTGGAGGTGGCGGACAACCTATTCCCACAAACAAAGACATCCGCACAAAGAGAAAACAGGCTATTTACGAAGAAGACCTGGGAATGTCGATCCGCAAATCTCATGATAATCCGGAAGTACAGCTGATCTACAAAGAATTTCTCGGTCACCCCTTAGGCCATAAATCCCATGAACTGCTACATACCCACTACACTCCCAGAAAGAGATACTAGTTGACTCACTTACACAAAAAAAGAAGCCGTCCAAAAGACGGCTTCTTTTTTTAGGGGCTGCCAAATCCCAAGGCAGCCTTAAACACATCACTAACTAACGGTATGAAAAGAACGGACTGGAATTATTTTTTTGGTGTTTTATAAAGACGGGCCATCTTCAATGTCAATAACGATGCGTTTCCCGCCTTTTTTATCAATTATTTTGTAAGACTTTACCCTGTTCATCGGAATATCCCCCAGGACATCCAAAAGGGATTCCCCTCTCCGCTTTGATATGATCACATTTGGGCCTGGCGCCTGATGATTGAAGATTTCATTTTCAAAATATTCCGGGGCATCAGGTGGTTCGGGGATATCAGGTATTTCAAAATTGTAATTAAAGGCAGGAGGGCTCCCTTTTATACGGATTTGACGGCAGCATTTAGGGCCAACAACTTTTATCCTGTATTGATGATGGTCTGAAGAATCCGAAGAAACTGAATCATTCATTGTACTGATATATACATTAACATCCTTCATCTGGTTGTCCGCATCTTTCATCTGCAAATGCATCGTTTTCATAAGTTTTTCCAGATCTTCGCTGTCGATGCCAGCCTGAGAGGAGATTACAGTATCGATTTCGGTTTTCTTTCCATTCTCTTCCTTGATAATACGGATATTAACTTCCCCATCCTTGTTTTTGTAATCAGATTTTGCCACCACTGTAACTTTCTTCTGATTCTTATCTTTTGATGGACTTGCAGTCACTGTCGCCGTGACTTTTTGCTCCTTTTTATCCTGAGCTCTGGCAGGAGAAATAATAAGGCAGGTACACATAAATACTGCCACTCCTGTTAGGATCGCAGCAGGCCGGTAAAGATTGCTTGTTTTCATTTGTTTGTTTTTTATTTCACAAAACTACACCGGGATTATGGGGCGAAATGTTAATGATTAGTTAAACTTGGTTAATGAAAAGTTAATCTGCTGAAAAACAGAAGTTCTTTATCTATTTTTGCAGCATGAATAAGCGAAGGTTATACATTCTTATCGTTCTGATTTGTCTTTCCCTTTTGGGAATAATCATTGTTCAGTTTTTCTGGATAAGGAACGCCATTCAGGTTAAGGAGGCCCAGTTCAGCCGAAGTGTCAATGACGCTATGGGAGTTGTTGTAAACAAGCTCGAGACAAAAGAAAGTGTGCACCTCCTGATCAGAACCAGCATAAACGATAGCATCAATGCCATACTCAGGGAGTACCCCGAGGAAAACCCTGCTGACTCTCCCCGCTACTACAAGAGGGCGATCCATGATAAAGCCTATGCCAACAGGATGAAGATTCAAAAGAAGGGTGTTGACAGTTTGATGAAGCAAGTCAGGAAGGTAACGGTCAATGTCAATCCGCTTTTCACAGAAATGCAATTTGAATGGAATGATAAGGAGTTGAAACAGATTGACTCCGTCATGCAGCTGCAGACAGAAGCTATCCAGGACCCACAGTTTGAATACAGGATTGATGAGGAATGGAATTCAGGTCCGGATGTGATATTCAGCACATCCCCTCAGATCGTTCATTTTTACAATTCAGGGCCTGGAAATGTTAACGGGTATGTTGTGCACCGCCAGCCTCCTCCCCCGCCTGATGCTTCAACTTTTGAAGTTATGGACCGTGTCAGAAGGCTGACCGAAAAAACCAGGAAACTAAAAGATATATTGCAAAAGCTTACGGTAGAATCAGAAACGAAACCCAAACCGATAGCTGACAGGGTCCAGACAGACACACTTGAACAGATCATCAGGAAAGCACTTTCGGACAAGGATATCAGAATACCATTCGAATATGCCGTATTCTCCCCCTCAAATGATTCAAACAGGTTTCCGGTTAAATCGGCAGGTTTTGAGCCGGTTAATATAAATACGGAACACAAAATAACTCTTTTCCCAAACGACCTGATCACTAAGCCCAACCAGCTTTTGTTATTCTTCCCTGGCCAGAAAGGACAGATTCTCAGTTCCCTTTCCCTGCTGATGATAGGCTCTATCATCTTTACCCTGGTTATTGTATTTTCATCGGGTGCAAGTATTGTAGTGATGATTCGGCAGAAAAAGATATCCGATATTAAAACGGATTTCATTAACAATATGACCCATGAGTTTAAAACGCCAATCGCAACCATCTCGATAGCTGCCGACTCTATCGTGAATTTAAAAGTTATTCAGGAGCCCGAGAAAATCAGGAATTTCACCAGGATTATCAAGGAGGAGAACAACAGGATGAACACCAGGGTTGAACAGGTCCTGCAGATGGCCCTGCTCGACAGCCGGGATTTTAAGCTCAGGCCCGTTGTCACTGATATGCAAAGGATGATACAGAGAGCCGTTGACCATTACCGTTTGCAGATCGAAAAGAGAGAAGGCGTTATTACAACTCAGTTTGAAGCTTCAAATGCATTTGTTGAGGTTGACGAGGATCATATGAGGAATGTTCTGATGAATCTGCTTGACAACGCAAATAAATACTCTGGTTCGAAGCCCGACATAAAGGTTTTCACATTCAACCGGGGTGAACACTTTTTCTTTGGTGTCGAGGATCACGGAGAAGGCATGAGCGCTGAAACCCAAAGAAGAGTGTTTGATAAATTCTTCCGGGTAACTTCAGGGAATATTCATAACATCAAAGGCTTTGGCCTTGGTCTCAGCTATGTTAAAGCTATTGTGCTTGCGCACCATGGTGAAATCAACCTTCAGTCGGAAATTGGTAAAGGCAGTCGCTTTGAGATAAGCCTGGCCTATGTACCGGGGCAGGGTGACAGGGTGGTGTATGAAGGAATGATAGAATGAATATCAAATTATGATTATGGAAACAAAGAAGGTATTACTGGTTGAGGATGATCCTAATTTCGGATCCATTATGAAATCATACCTTGAGATGAACGATTACCAGGTCACGCTGAAGGTAGACGGGAAGCAGGGATTATCAGCATTTAAAACCTTTCCTTTTGACATTTGCATACTCGATGTGATGATGCCTGAGATGGATGGGTTTACTCTTGCAAGAGAGATTAAAAAAGAAAACCCAAAAATCCCCTTTATTTTTCTGACAGCAAAATCATTGAAAAGCGATATGCTGGAAGGTTTTAAGACAGGAGCCGACGATTACATAACGAAACCCTTCGATTCAGAGGTTTTATTGTATAAAATTGCCGCGATCCTGAACAGGAAATCTTCTTCAGAGCATGATAGGGAAGTCAGCGAATTCAGGATTGGCAAATTTGATTTTCATTTTGATTTAAGGACCCTTACTATTAATAATGAAACCCAGCAACTGTCACCAAAGGAAGCCAAGCTGCTGCGTATGCTCTGCACAGCCAGGGACGGTATTTTAATCCGCAAGGATGCTCTTCAAACGATATGGGGAGCCGACAATTACTTCAACGGCCGCAGCATGGATGTTTTTATTGCTAAACTCCGCAAATATCTGAAAGCCGATCCGGACATAGAGATCGTGAATATTCATGGGAACGGGTTCAGGATTATCAGGCCGCAGGCAGGGTAAAGTGAAACGTACTTCCTGAGCCTTCTTCACTTTCAACCCAGATTCGTCCATCATTTTTTTCAATAAAATCTTTGCTGAGTATCAGACCAAGGCCGGTCCCCATTTCATTATTTGTTCCCTTTACCACGGCCCTTTTTTCTATTTTAAAAAGGTTATTTTGCGTTTCAGGCGGCATTCCGACACCTGTGTCTTTAACTGAAACCATAATCTGATTATGGTAATCCGGGACAAAGTTTATCGAAATGGTTCCTCCCGGCAAAGTGAATTTAATTGCATTTGAGATCAGGTTTCTGACCACAGTATTAACCATATTACGGTCTGCCCTGACTAGAAGACCCTTTTCAACCTTCAAGTTGATCAGAATGTCCTTACTATGTGCTGCAGATTCAAACAGCATGACATTTTCATGAACGATCTCCAGAATATCAAAATCTACAGGTTTGAAAGGCAGCATCCCCTTCTGAGCCATTGCCCAGGTCAGAAGATTCTCGAGCAGATCGATAGTACGGGTCGAGGCATTCTTCAGTCTGATAAGCATGGTCTGCCGTTCTTCGTCAGAATATTCCGAGTATCCCGTTGTAAGTAGATCAAGCATCCCAAGAATCACATTAAAAGGGCTTTTCAGATCATGTGCAATGATGGAGAAGAAATTATCTTTTGCCTGGTTACTTTCTTTCAGCATTTGTTCCGAATGTTCAAGTTCCCTCGTTCGTTCTGAAACCATTCTTTCAAGCCTGGCATTATACCTTGCTACGAGCACGAACCATCCTAAAAGAGTACTGATTCCACCTAAAAGAACAATAATTCCTAAAAGAAACCACCATCGAAACCATAAAGGTTGCTGAACAGTAATTATGTTTGAGTAAACCGGTTCAGTCCAGATGCCAATTGAGTTTCCTGCTTTCACCCCGAAACGATAAGTGCCCGGTTTGAGGTTATTATACTTGACAGAATTATTCTGGTAAAAAACTTCCTGGGACCATGCAGTGTCGAGGCCCTCAAGTTTATACCGGTAAACTACCTTTTTTTCATCAATAAAAGATAAGGCTTTGAAATGAAATGTAGGGTTATTCTGGGATCTGGGAAATACAATATTTTTATCCAGGTTCAGAGAGTCGTTGCCTGATTCAGCAAAAAGCAAGGCCAGTAAGGGAGGGGGAACCTGTTTAGGCAAATAATCCAATAAAGGGTCATAAACAGTAAGGCCATTATTCGTTCCAAACCAGATTCTGTCCTTGTAATCAATAAAACCGGCGCTTCTGTTTATCTCCTGCCCGGAAACACCCTCTGCTATTGAAAAATGATCAAGAACATTCCCGTCCCATCTGTAAATACCGTTATCACAGCCAAACCAAAGCCTCCCTTTGCGGTCTTCGAGGATCATATATACCGGGCGGCTGATTGCAGGTTCTGTTGGGCCGGCCCTGACAAGCATTGAATCGCGGACCATGAATAATCCCGCTGCAGTTCCCACCCATTTACGGCTCTTTGAATCGAGAAAAAAGGAGAAGACGTTGTTCGCAAGCGGATTATCAGATGAAGAGTAAAAGAAGACTTTGCCGTTTTTGATTTCGAGCAGCCCCCAGTTGATCGTCGATATAAATAAGGAATTGTCTTTACCAGGATATAGTTTCCTGACCGACGATCCATGCATTTCATTGAAAAAACGGTGGACAAACCGCTCATTAACTAATTCATAGAAACCATTGGAAGTCCCGGCATAAATCTTTCCATCAGAAGATGAAATCACTGAAAACACATATCCATCGAGGCCTTGTGAAGCAGTATACCATTTGACTTTCCTGTTCCTGTCAATTCTTGCCATTCCTTTTGTGGTTACTGCAGCCCATAGATTTTGCTGAGAATCTTTCGTAATATCCAGGACCCTGCATTCATTGCCCACATTGATCGATGAAGGATGAAGCAACAATGTGCTGAATGATCTTCCATCATAAAAAGTCAACTCTCCATCATGCCCGAACACATAACGGCCGGGGCTGTATTCAATTCCCGAAGCCACTTCATTGCTGAACAGACCGTCACTCTGGTAAAAACAGGCAAACCTCCTGGACTGTATTTTTGTTATTCCCCTGAACCCACCGATCCATGTATTTTTTTCACGGTCAATCAGGGCACAGCTTCCGCCTTCTGAAATCAATCCGTTTTTTCTGGTTAAAGTTTCCAGGCTATGGCTTTGCTGATCATAACATAATACCTTGAACAGGTTCCCGAAATACACTTTGCCCATCCTGTCACATTGCAAAAAACATTGTCTCCCGTTACGATCGAGAGGGAGTATAAAATCATTCGTATATAACGTAAATTTTTCATCACAGAGAGATCCGAGCCAATTCTCACCAAGGATCCAGAGGCAATTCCCGTCAACTGCCACAGCCAGAATGTTTTTTGACAAATATTCGGAAACTTCACGGATCTTTGTGTCGAATGTATTATTTTTAAATACAGCCAAGCCCTTGTTTGTTTCAACCAGCTCTTTGCCGTCAAACTGAATAATTCCATTCACAATTGTTCCGGGAAGGCCATTGCTTGTTTTAAACTGTTTCCATTGGCTGTTCTGGTATTTAAATAAACCCTCCTTATCCGAACCGACGAGGACCACAGGTTCATTGTTCTCATAAAATACATCAAAGGCTGTATATGAATTATAAAAACCCGAGGTCTGCCTGATATCGCAGGTTATAGTTTTCCAATGTTTTCCTGTGAATACTGATATCACAAGCTGTCCGCTTTCAGCCACAGCCCATAATTTATTTTTTGAATCTAACCGCAAAAATGAATAGCTTATGGGCTTCAGTCCATCGTTTACATTATAGTTTTTAAAATTGATCCCGTCGTATGAAGAGATCCCTGATCGCCGGGCGATCCAGATGATGCCTGAAGAATCCTGTTCAATATCAAATATCATCGAACTGGCCAGTCCGTCAGCTTCAGTGTATGTGCGCACGGGGTAGTGCTGGCCTATTGCGCTGATGCCTGAAACTATAACCAGTATAATTATCAGACAGGCAGTCTTCAATATATTTTCTTTTACTGACAATAGTAGAGTTGAGTAAAATAGCAACCAGCTGGTCTAAGGGTTACAAAGTTAACCATTTTTCAATTACATTATCATTACGGCTTTTTGATGCAAGGCTAAAGGCCGTTGAGGTGTATATCAACGATTTTTTTTGGATCAGGTATTAGAATCCTGTAAAGAAATCAGGGTTAAAGGATTTTAGGTCCGCAGTAAGGACATTAATTGACATTATTATGTGTTCATTATTCCTTTGTTTGTGATTTTATTAACAATGTGAAATAAATAACATAAAAAGCTTGCACAAGACTTTTAAAGGTTCTAATTTTGCAGCCTTGAACTTGTATAAACGGACAGATGCCAATTGTAAAATAATTTTAAATGGCTAATTTTCAATAACATAATTATGGCAATACTGGAATCAATAAAGTCTTTGACTGAATTAAGGGAAAAGCTAAAGGCAAAACAAGCCGCTTTGTCACAGAAGGACAATCCACAAAGCACCATCCAGGTTAAAGTGACGATGGCAACCTGTGGCATTGCATCAGGATCGAGACCGGTATATGATTTCATGAAAGAAGAACTCAGCAAACGGAATATACCTGCACTGGTAAGCCAGGTTGGCTGTATGGGTTTCTGCTATGCTGAACCAACGATTGAAGTCACCATGCCTGGTAAAAGCCCTGTAATTTTTGGCTTTGTGAACACAAAAAAAGCAGACGAGATCATCGAACGTTTTATCCGTAAGGGCGAAGTAATCGATGGAGTTATCCCGATGAATTATGAAACAGCATAAATAAAAGCGAGAGGCGAAAAGCGAGCAGCGAAATTTCCGCCTTTCGCTTTTCACTTTTCGCCTTTTGCTTTTTGCATATTAGAACCCAAACGTTAGATCAAAAAAATATATGGCCAGACAAATAAGAATAGCATTACGTAACTGCGGCGTCATAGACCCTGAGCGGATCGAGGATTATATCTCCCGTGATGGTTATATGGCCCTTGCCACAGTGTTAACCGAGCTTTCACCTGAAGCCGTTATTGAAATATTGAAGAAGTCGGGACTTCGCGGCCGTGGTGGTGGCGGATTTCCTGCCGGTTTGAAGTGGGAGATCACCCGTAAGGTGCAGGCCGATCAGAAATACGTTGTCTGCAATGCTGACGAAGGCGACCCCGGAGCATTTATGGACCGTTCCATTCTCGAAGGGGACCCCCATGCAGTTCTTGAAGCTATGACTATCAATGGCTATTGCACCGGCGCTTCGAAAGGGCTGATATATATCCGTGCTGAGTATCCCCTGGCCGTGGAAAGGCTTAAAACTGCGATGAAACAGTCCAGGGAGATGGGATTGCTCGGAAACAACATCCTTCAAACAGGTTTTAACTTTGATATAGACATCCGTTACGGAGCCGGAGCCTTTGTCTGCGGTGAAGAAACCGCTCTTATCCACTCGATGGAAGGCCTTCGGGGAGAACCAACAGTAAAACCACCCTTTCCATCCGTAGAAGGATACCTGAAAAAACCAACGAATGTAAATAATGTCGAAACCTTTGCCAACGTACCTGTCATTATCAATAAAGGCTGGGAATGGTTTGCTTCGATCGGGACTGAGAAATCGAAAGGCACAAAAGTATTTGCACTGGCCGGCAAGATCAATAATGTCGGGCTAGTTGAAGTTCCGATGGGCACTACCCTTCGTGAAGTGATTTACGAAATAGGCGGTGGAATCCAGGGAGGTAAAGAGTTTAAGGCAGCCCAGACAGGTGGACCGTCTGGTGGTTGCCTCACAAAAAAGCACCTTGATACGCCCATCGATTATGACAACCTGATCGCAGCCGGCTCGATGATGGGATCAGGCGGCCTTATCGTCATGGATGAAGACGACTGCATGGTCGCCATTGCCAAATTTTACCTTGGCTTCACGGTTGAAGAATCCTGCGGAAAATGCTCCCCCTGCCGTATCGGGAATAAACGTTTATTCGAGCTTCTTGAAAAGATAACCCAGGGCAACGGAACGATGGAAGACATCGACAAGTTGCGCAACCTGAGTACCGTGATAAAAGACACTTCTCTTTGCGGGCTGGGACAGTCCTCCCCCAACCCCGTACTTTCCACCATTGAAAATTTCATCGGGGAATATCACGAACATGTGAAGGACAAAAAATGCCGCTCGAAAGTTTGCAAATCGATGATGCAATACCTGGTAGTGCCTGAAAAATGCATAGGTTGTACTCTTTGCGCAAGAAATTGCCCGGTAAATGCAATCAGCGGGGAACGCAAACAGGTCCATCTTATCGACCAGGAGAAATGCATCAAGTGCGGAGCCTGCATGGAAAAATGCAAATTCAACGCAATCATCATCAATTAATAAAAGGAACGTTATGAAAACGATAAAACTGATCATCGACGGAAAGACCGCAGAGGTTCCTGAAAATACAACGCTTTTAAAGGCAGCCAAGACCGTTGGCATCGATATACCTACCCTTTGCTACTTCGAACTGAAGGACATGAACATTGAAAACCGTCCGGGCGGATGCCGCGTTTGCGTGGTTGAAGTCAAGGGAAGACGGAATCTCGCACCAGCCTGTAATACCATGGTAGCCGAGGGTATGGAAGTTTACACACATAACATCAGGGTATTGAACGCACGCCGAACCGTTCTGGAGCTCATACTCTCGGATCATCCTGCTGAATGTCTTACCTGTGCCAAGAGTGGAAGTTGTGAGCTCCAGAGCATGGCACAGCAACTCGGCGTGAGGGAAATACCTTACCAGGGTGAGCAGTCGAAGTACCGCAAGGATACTTCGCCTGCCATCATCCGGGATGTGGATAAATGCATCATGTGCCGCCGGTGTGAAATGATGTGTAACGACGTTCAGACGGTAGGCGCGCTGAACGCCGTCAACAGAGGATTTATGGCCGTTGTGGCACCTGCGTTCGAGATGAATCTCGAGAAATCTCCCTGCACTTACTGTGGACAATGTGTATCTGTTTGCCCCACCGGTGCCCTGACTGAAGTTGACCACTCTCGCAACGTTATCAATGCTCTCGCTGATCCTGCAAAGACTGTTGTTGTTCAGACAGCACCTGCCGTCAGAGCTGCCCTGGGAGAAGAATTTGGCCTAGCGCCAGGCACCCTTGTAACGGGTAAGATGGTCGCCGCACTAAGACGACTTGGATTTGACTATGTATTCGACACTGACTTCGCCGCTGACCTTACGATCATGGAAGAAGGCACCGAACTACTCGACCGTCTTACCCGTTACCTTAAGGGTGATAAGGATGTGAAACTTCCCATTCTTACTTCCTGCTGCCCGGGCTGGGTTAACTTCTTCGAACACAATTTTCCCGAAATGCGCGAAATTCCTTCAACTGCAAAGTCACCCCAGCAGATGTTCGGGCCCATTGCAAAGGAGTATTTTGCAAAGAAACTGGGCATCAACCGCAAAAACATGATCGTGGTCTCAATCATGCCCTGCCTGGCTAAAAAATACGAATGCCAGCGTGATGAATTCAAAGTTGACGGCGATCCTGATGTGAATTTTTCACTATCAACCCGTGAACTTGCCCATCTCATTAAAGCTTCAAATATTGACTTTAGTTCGCTGCCTGAGGATGATTTTGACAACCCCCTCGGGGAGTCTACCGGCGCTTCAGTCATTTTTGGTACGACCGGCGGGGTGATCGAAGCCGCATGCCGCACTGCGTATGAACTGTATACAGGAAAAAAACTTGAGAAGGTTGATTTTAAAGAACTCCGCGGGCTCGAAAATGTAAGGCATGCTACAATCGATTTTGACGGGCTGCCTATAAACATCGGCATTGCACACGGGCTCGGAAATGCACGCAAGCTTCTCGAAGACATACGTGACGGCAAGAGCCAGTTCCATGCTATCGAGATAATGGCTTGTCCAGGCGGGTGCATTGGCGGAGGCGGACAACCATACCACCACGGTGATTCCGAGGTAATCAAACTGAGAGCTTCTGCCTTGTACCGCGAAGATGCAGGCAAACCCATCAGGAAATCACATGAAAACCCATTCATACTTGAACTGTATAAAGACTTTTTAGGCAAACCCTGCGGGGAAAAGTCACACCATCTGCTGCATACGCATTACTTCGATAAGAGTGCAGGGGTGTTTGTTGAAGAATAAAAGCGAAAAGTGAAAAGCGAGAAGCGAAATAATTGAATAAATGTTAAGTTATAGAATGAAAAGCAAAAAAATATTTGAAATTTATCTGAATAAAAATTTCGCTTTTCGCTTTTCGCCTTTCGCTTTTTCAAATTAACATACTACCAGATTATATACGCATTATGGCCAAAATAAAATTATCGGAGAAAAAGATCCAGGAGCTGAAAGATGTTTGTAAAGCTTTCAACAATGAAAAGGGTGAACTGATCAATGTCCTCCACAAGGCACAGAGCCTTTTCGGCTACCTTCCGGCCGAGCTCCAGGAAATCATTGCAAAGGAACTTAATGTTTCAGTTGCACATGTTTATGGGGTGGTCACCTTTTATTCTTTCTTCACGATGCAACCAAAAGGCATCCACCCGGTCTCCATCTGTCTTGGAACCGCCTGTTATGTTCGCGGGGCGGAGAAAGTGCTTGAAGAATTCAAACGCCAGCTCAAGATCCAGGTAGGTGAAACTACTCCCGACGGAAAATTCTCATTGAGCTGTCTCAGATGCGTTGGCGCCTGCGGTCTCGCTCCCGTTGTACTGGTGGGAGAAAAAGTATACGGACGCGTAGCCCCCGATGGGGTTGCCGACATCATAGCAGAATACAATACTTAAGATCAGTTTTTGGTTAATACTTGAAATGCGCCCGCAGCTTATTTTCAGCTGCGGGCCTTTTCATTTTCAGACCAGACGATGAAATTGTTTCCCTGGTATGACGCATCGCGTTTGGCAGATGTCAGAAAAATTTCATTGAGACTTCCTTCATGAACTTCTCGTCAAGGGTACGGGCAATCCGGTGAACCACTGTACGCCTCAGTTCAAGTTCGATTGGAAGCGTGGGATCCTGATGTGCCACATTGATGTTGGTACCGACAATAAAATAAATCTTGTCGCTTTCAAGAATAGCCTTTACAATCAGGTCGGCAGGGCCTTTGCCAAGTTCATACGCCGAATTGTATTTTTTTAACAGTTCGCTCACCTTGCTCAGGGTCAGAATACCTTCGGTAATTAACTCTACCCCATCCATATGTGACACAGGTGGCAGATCAGGGTCGGTCATCACATTGCTGTCGACAATCTCTTTCCCCCATTCCCGGGCAATCATGTCGCCTGTGGTGGCGCCTGAGATGATCTTCCGCCCTTCAAATTTCTGAAGCAATCCCGCCATCAGGCTGTCGTTGGCAGGATCAACAGGCGGACCGCTGCAGATCATCAGTTTTCTCGGCTCCCGGTAATATATAACAGCACATGAGATATCATCCCGCGGATGAAAACCATCGTTCAGATTCGCCCTGTCAATGACTTTGGAAGCAAGCCTGTCGGCTGAAATTGTATGTTCCTCCTGGATGGCGTCGGTGAGGAGCATTTCAAGATTCTCCTGCCCGAAACCAATCGGGTATTTGTCGGTACCCAGCCCGGATTGCACTACTCCGTCAGAACAAAACACAATGCGGTCTTCCTTTGCGAGCCTGAAACTTGTAGTCAGGACTTCCTTGCCGGCATACTTCACACCTTCCAGGACAACGACGTTCCACTGGGGTTCAAAACGCCTCGCACCCCTGAAAAACAAAGTCTTAGGGTTTTCGTATTCCAGTATCTTTACCTCGCCGTCAACATCAATATCGGCAATGGTAAAAGTTGAATAGTTCATCTCCTTGACACTGTCGACAGGCAAAGTGCTCATTATCGTCGCAGCGATTGATTCCACGCTCTTATGTTCCTGCGTAAGATTAAGCGCAAGTGTCGATGTAAGTGTAGCCAGAATATTTGCTTTTATTCCATGCCCCATGCCGTCGGAAAGAACGGCGATGATACGTCCTTCCTCACGTATCTTTCGTGTATAAAACACATCACCGCAAACCCTGGCATCTCCGTGGTTCTTTTGCTTGCAGACGACTTCTATGTAAAACTTTTCGTCCAAACCCGCTTACTTTTTGTTTTGGGATTTATGGGATTCTATGATCGCATTAAGCATCTGTTCAGTCTTTGCGGCCCCTTCACCCAACAGGAAAGCGATTTTCTGGACCATGTCGAAATTCTGGTCAATCACTTCATTCATCCTTGTGATGATCTGCTCCTTGTAAACTTCGGGCATATACATATCACGAATAATACCGCCGACGAACTTCTTTGAACGAAGGGGAAAAACCGAAACATTCAGCATTCCCTCCTGATATTGCACATCTTTTCTCTCAACACTTTCATCCGAAGACAAAACAAAAGAAAATATCTTATAGAAATGTACCGGGAGAAGGGATTTAAGGTCCGCCCCTTCCAGACCGGGGATCACCTCATCGACCATTGCCGCTTCCTCTCCGAGTATCCTGATAAACGCCTTGTTCGCATGAAGTATCCTGAGGTTCTCATCAACGATAACCACTCCGGAAACAAGTTGCTGGAGCATTGATGATATAAGGACGGATGTCTCCGCCTGGCTTTCTTTCTCGCGTTTTGCGGTTTCCTCTGAGAGCCTCAGGGCTTCCTGGGTCCTGGCCAGCGTCTCGTTCGTATTCCTGAGGGTCTTGATATATTCCTGGCGGTTCCTGCCGCTGAAAATCTGACACATATCGGTTGTGGCAAGCCCCTGTGCTATGGCAACTGCGAAATCCCGGCAGTTGTCGTACCCGCATGATTCGCAGCCGATCTTGTTATCGGCCTGATCCCCGCGTTTGATCATCCCAAGCACATCAGCGATTTTTTCTTCCGAAGGCTGAGGAAGTCTCTGGTCATCCGCAGTATATGAACGACTGAGATCTATTGCCGAAAATTCCAGAAGATCCTTCTCCCAAGCATCCTTATCAAGAGAGTTCAGTCTTTTATTGGCATAATCGGTGACCAGGGTATGCCGTAAAAATTTTTCACCCCCATGGGAAGTTCCCGGCCCCATCAAACATCCGTCATCATAAAAAATATTAAAATGATGGCGGATGAGATCGATCCTGGTATCAATCTCTTTGACCGCGTTCAGCATATTATTCCGGCCCTCGGTCGTGATAATGTTCCCGCTGAGGAGATTCTCACTGATGTCGACTGCCTGAAGAATACCGTTGCTTATGGGGTATAACGACCCCCTGTTACCAAGAGGAGAGTCAAATTCTGAAAATTCAAGATGGCTCTCGCGGATATTGAACTCGGTGAAAAGCTGCCTGAGCTCTGCAAATGTTAAAACCGAATCAATCTTTCCGTCCCCGTCAAATTTTAAAGCTTCATCTTTTGCGGCAATGCAGGGACCTATGGCCACTACCTTTACATCCTGTCCATAACGCTGGTGTATCACCTTCGCGGTTGCCAGCATGGGTGAAACCAGGGGCGCAAGGTTACTGATAAGCTCAGGATAATATTTTTCAATAAAAAACACCACGGCAGGACAATTGGCCATAATATGGTACTTCCCCTTGAAATCTTCAAGCAGTCCTTTATATTCCCTGGCAACCAGGTCAACACCGAACGAAACCTCTGTAACAAAGGTAAAACCCAGATTTCGTATCATCTGTACGAACTTGCGGTAATCTGTAATGTCGTGGAATTCACCCGATATTGCAGGGTCACAGATAGCTGCAACTTTTTCTCCCGAAGCTATAAGGTCTTTCGTTTCCTGAATGGAAGACCGGTAGGATATTGCCCCGGGTGAACAAGCCTTGTAACAGCTGCCGCAACCGATACAGCGACTACTGATAATCAAAGGAAATTCGTTGTTCACCTCAACCTTTATAGCTTTGACCGGACAAATCCTCACACAGGAATAGCATTTAATACAGGTTTCCCTGTGAATTTCGAATAAAGGAGAATCAGTCATAATCGTCAAAATTACTAATAAACCGCTTCTTTCGCTTATTTTGCCTTGTTTTTTTTACACAATAATCAAAACTCATTTATTGTTTATTTATTAACAATGCTAAATATTTAACAATAATATTTTTATAATTGAAATTATTATATTATTTTTGTAAATGATTGAATCAATGACAAGAACCTCTGAAAGCCCTTCGCTTGATGCAAAAAAGACTATAGAGGGATAAAACGCGGGACCCAATTCAAAACGATTCTTATGGATCATATTTTTGAAAAGTACATCCTGAAGAAGCCTGAGAACCTCATCCCTCTTCTTCAGGAAATTCAGAAGGAAAACGGCTACCTTACCGACGAGATTATTGAGAGGGTTTCGGCCCATCTCAATATCCCTACTAACAAAATATACGGGGTAGCCACCTTTTACGATCAGTTTCGGTTTAAACAAAAAGGCAAGTACCATATCCAGGTTTGCCGTGGTACATCGTGTTATCTCTGCAGTTCAACATCCTACCTGAAGGAAATCGAAAAACTTCTGAAAGTAAAAGCTGGTTCCCTGAGCAGGGATAAGAAGTTCAGTTTTGAAACAGTGAGTTGCATGGGTGGATGTAGCCAGTCTCCTGTGATCAGGATCAACGATAAAACTTATCATCACCTGAGTTTGGCTGAGCTGCATACGCTGATCCGTTCACTAAGGGAAAAAACCGAGTAACATGCCAACACAAGCTATAACAGACAACAGAGCGTTCCTGGTCGAGAAAGTCATCAAGAATTATTCCGGGATTTTTGATGCTTCAACAACCGAAAGAGTTGCCGTGATCAGGCGAGATAAAATCTCAAGGCCGGTAATATACCTGGGAACAGGAACCTCCGGTAGTATTTCAGGAGCTAAAGCCACCCTCGGGAAAATTAACAGCTATCTCTCCGAAGCCAGGTTCAGTGCCGACATTATCGAGGTTGGCTGCACCGGATTTTGTTCCGCCGAGCCCCTTCTCGACATTCAGTTGCCGGGTAAAACCCGCTTATCTTTCCGGAATGTGACAGAGGATAAAGTTGAAGATATACTGAATTCGGTGTTTCACCATACTTTGCCGGATGATCACATTCTTGGGCAATATAAACAGGATGGCCTTGAGGAATGGCCGAACATTCCAATGCTTGAGCAGATTTCCTGGTTCAGCCTCCAAAGAAGGCATATATTAAAAAATGCCGGTATTATCAGTCCGGCATCCATTGAGGATTATATTGTAAGAGGCGGATATAAATCGCTTTACAAGACTGTTTTGAATTACCCGGCTGATAAGATCTGCGAAATCATTGAACAGAGTGAGTTAAGGGGGCGCGGAGGCGGCGGATATCCGACAGGCAAAAAATGGAAAGTGGCCCTTGATACTGCAGGAGACCAGAAATTCATGATCTGCAACGCCGACGAGAGTGATCCCGGGGCATTCATGGACCGGGCTGTAATTGAAAGCGACCCTCACCGGGTAATTGAAGGCATAGCCATTGCTGCCTATGCAATCGGAGCGAGCCAGGCGATAATCTATGTCAGGACTGACTATGAGAACTCCTTGAAAATACTTGAACAGGCCATAGGGCAGGCAAAAGATTATGGCATGATCGGGGAAGATATCTTTGGGAGCGGATTTAATCTTTCGGTCAGCATCAGGCAGGGAGCCGGCGCTTTTGTGTGTGGAGAAGAAACGGCCTTACTTTCGAGCCTTGAGGGTCAGCGAGGGTTACCCAGGTCGAAACCTCCTTTTCCCGCCGAGAAAGGCCTTTGGGAACACCCGACCGTGATCAATAATGTAGAAACCCTTGCCAATGTCCCGGGTATCCTTGAGAACGGTCCGGGATGGTTCAAAGCTGTTGGAACCAAATACTCAAAAGGCACGAAATTATTTTCAATAGCAGGAAAATCTGTTTATACCGGGTTTATCGAAGTCCCGATGGGTCTCACTTTTTCAACAATCATCAGCCAGATTGCCGGGGGAGTGAAAGATGGCAGGGCATTAAAGGCTGTTCAGCTCGGAGGGCCATCAGGGGTATGCATTCCCCCTGCTGATCTGGAAACTCCTCTAGATTACGAAGCACTGTCTGATAAAGGGGTCAACCTCGGTCTTGGAGGGCTCATCATCCTTGACGATAAGACCTGCATGGTAAACCTTGCAAGGTATTTCATTGAGTTTCTGCAGAATGAGAGTTGTGGTAAATGCATCCCATGCAGGGAGGGTACAAGCAAGATGCTCGATATACTGGAGGGTATTACAAAAAGGCCTAAAGAAGAATCCACGCATGAGACTCTTGAACGCTTCAAAGGAGTGGTTCAGCTTGAAAACCTTGCCAGTGTCATCCGTGACACTTCGCTTTGCGGCCTGGGACGGAATGCACCCAACCCGGTCCTGAGTTCACTCAAGTGGTTCAGGGAGGAATTTGAAGAACATATTTTCGACCGTAAATGCTCAGCAGGAGTCTGCCATGACCTGCGCAGCTTTTATATCGATGTCGATCTTTGTAACGGCTGTAATATTTGCCAGAAAAAATGCCCTGAGAACGCGATTGTGGGTTCTCTTAAGATGCCTCATTTCATTATTGAATCCAAATGCACCGGCTGTGCGATCTGCTTTGATGCCTGCAAATTCAGTGCAATCTTTTTCAAATAACAGGAATTATGCTGCTTACTATCGAAATAAACGGCCAGCAGGTCAGTTCCAAACGGGGCGAAACCATACTTACAGTGCTGAACCGTATTGGCGTGAAAGTGCCTACACTTTGCCACCTCAGCAACCTCTCTCCCACCGGGGCCTGCCGTATGTGTGTCGTGGAAGTCGAAGGTCTCTCGCATCTTGTTCCGGCCTGTTCACACCAGGTTGAGGAATGGATGCGGATACATACTCATTCACCCAGGGTTCTCAAAGCGAGGAAAACTCTTGTTGAACTGCTGCTTGCCAATCATCCCGACGACTGCCTTTACTGCGACCGCAATGGGACCTGCGAGTTACAGGAATTATCGGAAGAGCTACAGGTGAGGGAGCGTAAATATATGAGCAGGAACAAACCTGTACAGATCGATAAAGCCTGCCCTTCAATTCAGAGAGATCCGGCAAAATGTGTTCTTTGCATGCGATGCAGCAGAGTATGCAGGGAAATCGTCGGGGTGTCGGCTATCGATGCTGTAGGAAGGGGGTCGCATACCAGGATAGGCACCTCGTACAACAGGGGACTGAATTTCAATGCCTGTGTCAGGTGCGGACAATGTATCATGGTTTGCCCGACAGGAGCGCTCACAGAAAAAAAATCGATTCAGCAGGTTATCGAAGCTCTCAGTAATCCCGATCTTTACCCTGTTGTGCAATTTTCTCCAACGGTTCCTGCAGCCATTGCTGAAGAATTCGGATTAAAATCAAGCAAGGATATCCTGAACCTGCTGCGGGCAGCCCTGAAGAAAATGGGATTCCGCCAGAGTTTCGACGCCTCAATGGCAGCCGATATTAATATCATGGAAGAAGCAGCCTTGTTTCTGGATCGCCTGCAAAAAAACACAAAGCTTCCATTGTTGACCAGCTGCTGCCCTGCCTGGGTCAGATATATTGAAGTCTTCAGGCCTGAGTTTGCTACATATCTGTCACCGGTAAAATCGCCCCAGCAGATCATGGGAACACTGATCAAACAATATATTACGAGCAGCGCCGGGGTCAAACCCGGGAAAGTATTTGTTGTTTCCGTCACACCCTGCACGGCAGGAAAGTCTGAAGCAGAAAGTAACGGTAGTGAAACCAGGCTTGTTGATGCTGTCATCACCATCAGGGAGCTGATCAGGATGATCAGGCTGCTGGGGATCGATATCAGCAACCTGGACCCGGAACCTGCCGATTCGGCTTTCAGTATCAGCAGTTCATCGGGCAGGCTGTTCGGCATCTCGGGCGGGCACCTGGAAGGTTTGATCCGAAGCATCAATTTCATGAGCAGCGGACAGGAATTGAGCCCGTTAAAAATAAATGACCTCAGGGGTTTAAAACCGAAGAAAGAAGCTAAAGTGAGAATTAACAAACAGTCTGTAAATGTCGTCGCTGTCAGCGGACTGGCTAATGCCATTGGGTTCATCGATGAAATCGCAAACGGCAGGGAGAACATTCATATTGTTGAAGTGATGGCCTGTTTGAACGGATGCATCAACGGGGGGGGTCAGAGAACAGGGACGGATGAGAAATGCCTCAAGTCCAGGATGAAGGCTCTGTATGATATAGATGAAGAAGAAATGGTTAAAGTTGCGCACAAGAACCCTGTTGTGAATGAACTTTTTGAAAAATTCCTGTCAGGCCCGAACAGCCAGCGAAACCAGGAAATATTGCATAAAACACCACTTAAAACTTCCGCCATATGAACCATGCTTACCACCGGCAACTGGTTTTTACTGTAAAGGATAAATGCCGCGTATGCTATACATGCGTAAGGGAGTGCCCTGTAAAAGCTATTAAAATAATCAATGGACAGGCGGAGGTGATCAATGAACGATGCATAGGATGCGGAAATTGCATCAAAGTATGCAGCCAGGGGGCAAAATACCCGCTGCGCTCAATTGATGAGGTGAACGGGCTTCTGAAGTCCGGGAAGAAAATAGCTGCTTGTATTGCACCCAGCTTCCCTGCCGAATTCACCGAGATCCCCGACCATCGTTTGCTCGTTGGCATGATCAGGCAGTTAGGTTTCGATTACATTACCGAGGTATCCTTCGGGGCAGATATGATCGCCAGGGAATATGAACACCGGATAAAGAACAGCAAAGGGATTGGCCAGATCAGTTCGGATTGCCCTGCCATTGTATATTTCATTCGTCAATATCATCCTGAACTGGTCGACAACCTCGCCCCTATTGCATCGCCAATGCTTGCAATGACCAGGATCATGAAAAAAAAATACGGGGAAGAACTCAAGGTTGTTTTCATAGGACCCTGTTTCGCCAAAAAAGCCGAATCAGAAGAGGTTGATGAAGTGCTTACATTCAGGGAACTCAGAGAAATGTTCAATGAGAAGGAATTAAGCTGGCAAAATGCGGTTCCTTCTGATTTTGATCCCCCGGTAAGCGGCAAAGGAGCCATTTTCCCGATCAGCCGCGGCCTGTACTTCACAGCAAACTCCACTGAAACCATTCCTGAAGAACAAGTCGTCGTTGCCGAGGGAAGGGTGAATTTCAAGGAGGCTGTAAGGGAATATGAGGAAGGCCTGATCCGGAACAAGCATCTGATGTTGTTATGCTGCGAGGGATGCATCATGGGACCCGGTACATCCCCCGGAGGTAAAAGGTATGCAAGGAGTGCTGCCGTGGGAGAGTATGCCGGCAAAAAACTGGCTGCCCTTGATAAACAACAATGGGAAGAACAGATCAAAGAATTCAGCTCCCTGGATTTCTCCCAGCAATTCAGCCCGGAGGACCGTCGTTTTGAGATCCCTGCCGAAGATAAGATCATTGAAGCTCTCCATGCGATGGGTAAGTTCAATCCTGAGGATCACCTGAATTGCGGCACTTGCGGATACGATACCTGCGTGGAACATGCTATTGCCATTGTGAAAGACCTCGCAGAAACAGAAATGTGCCTGCCATACACCATCGAGAAGTTGCATGATTCCATTTCAAATCTTAACGTTTCAAACGAAAAACTTGCCAGGGCCAAGCAGGCGCTGAAACAATCGGAAAAGCTGGCTCACATGGGGCAACTTTCGGCCGGGATCGCTCATGAACTGAATAATCCGTTGGGAGTCATCACGATGTATTCAAACATACTGATTGACGAATCACCTGAAAACGATCCTGTGAGGGATGACCTGAAACTAATTGCCGAACAGGCAGAACGCTGTAAAAAGATCGTGAGCGGACTTCTGAACTTCGCGAGAAAAAACCAGGTTACTCTGAGCGAGACCGACATTGTGAAATTTACGAGGCATAGTATAGATTCCATTATCAAGCCTGAAAATATAAAGGTTGTGTTCGAACCTTCAATTGCCAATCCCCAGGCGAGGCTTGATATAGACCAGATGATGCAGGTGCTTACAAACCTTGAGAAAAACGCTGTCGATGCTATGCCGGGTGGAGGAATACTCACCATTGGTGTCGATGGAGATGAGGAAGAGATCCGGTTTATCATCACCGATACCGGAACAGGGATATCGAAAGAACATATGGATAAAATTTTCACTCCTTTTTTCACGACGAAGGAAATGGGAAAAGGCACCGGGCTTGGACTGGCCCTGATCTACGGAATTGTAAAAATGCATAAAGGGAAGATACATGTCGATTCAAATAATGATCCTTCGGCAGGGACGACAGGGACGACATTTACAATTACATTGCCAAGAGTATGAAAATGTATAACAAAAAGCGAAAGGCGAAAGGCGAGAAGCGAAATTTAGTTTGATTTTATTTCGCTTTTCGCTACTCGCTTTTCGCTTATAATAGTTAATTGTATGACCACAAAGAAAACAATCCTCATCGTGGACGATGACCAGGATTATCTCTACCAGATGAAAAACCGGCTTGAGTCTTTCGGCTTCCAGATTTTGCTTGCCGAAAGCCAGAAAGAAGCTGAGGAACTGATTGAAAAGATCAAACCTGATATTGCTATCCTTGACCTGATGATGGAAAACGAGGACAGCGGGTTTATTCTATGTTATAAAATGAAGAAAAAATATCCCGATGTTCCTATCATCATTGCAACAGGAGTTGCAGCGGAAACCGGGATCACTTTTGACATCAACGATGAGAATAACAGAAAATGGATCAGGGCCGATCGTTTTCTTGACAAGGGGATCAGGTCGGAAAAACTCAAAGAGGAAATAGACCAGCTGTTAAAAATTAACAGATGATGTTAAAGTTCACTTTTTTTACATTATTTTTGTTGTTGTGATTTTATTAACATGTCTACTCTGAAAATTCTTGTCATCGATGATGAGCCCGGCATCAGGAGCGGGATAAGTCGTATTCTCCGTAACTTCAGAGTGGATTATCCTTTCATGGAAGAGGCCTTCGACTTTGAGGTCCGTGAAGCTTCCACCGGAGAGGCCGGGATTGAATCCATTGAAAATGACAAACCCGATATCCTGCTTCTCGACAATAAACTGCCGGGCATACAAGGGGTCGAAGTGCTCGAATATGTCCGTAAAAAGCAGATGAACATCATTGTGGTGATGATCACATCCTACGCATCTCTTGAACTTGCAGTGAAAGCCACGAGCGACGGGGCTTACGATTTCATTCCCAAACCATTTACCCCCCAGGAACTGAAATCTTCGATCGAGAACATCACGAAAAGGGTATTCCTGAAGAAAATGACGAACAAACTTCAGGAAACCGGGAAGCAGATCAGGTTTCAGTTCCTGAGCGTTCTTTCACATGAACTCAAAGCACCCCTGAATTCAATTGAAGGATACCTTCAGATGATCAGGGAACGGCAGGCAGGTCCACAGCTTGAAAGTTACGACTACATGGTTGACCGTATGTTACAGAGGATCAAGGGTATGAGAATGCTGATCCTTGACCTTCTTGACCTCACAAGAGTTGAGTCGGGCAAGGGAAAACGCGATATTAAAGAGGTTAACCTGGTAGATGTTGCACATACAGCCATCGACACCATGCGGCCATATTCGATACAGAAGGACATCAGGCTGAACCTTCATGGGAATGATACCATAACTGTCATGGCCGACAGCGAGGAAATGGAGATCATTTTCAACAACCTCATCAGTAATGCAATAAAATACAACAGGGAAGGCGGTTCAGTAGATTGTACGCTGAGCAGGAATGAAAACTGCGTTGAGATCCTGGTTGAAGATACGGGAATCGGTATGACCGCTGAGGATAGCAGCAGGATTTTCGATGATTTCGTAAGGATTAAAACCGAAAAAACCAAAAATATATCCGGCAGTGGTCTGGGACTCTCCATTGTAAAGAAGCTGATCGACAGCTATAAAGGGGAAATCGAAGTCACAAGTGAGCCGGACAAGGGCAGTATATTCAAAGTCAAACTTCCAATAAATAAACCATGTTCATAAAAAACCTACCCCACAAGACTGTCGAACGTCTTAGCCAGTACCGTCGCGCTCTCCTGATGATATTATCGAAAGATAAGACCCATGTGTTTTCACATGAGATCGCTCAAATGCTGCATATTACGCCGGTACAGGTGAGGCGGGACCTGATGCTGATAGGCTATTCGGGCAACCTTAGAAAAGGTTATGACATCAAGGAACTTATAGAGCTTATTGGCAAGATCATTGATTCGGAACGCGGGCAGCGGGTGGCTGTTGTGGGGCTTGGAAACCTGGGCAAGGCATTTATCTCTTATTTTAAGGGAAAACGTTCCAAACTGAGTATGATCGCAGCCTTTGACGTCAATCCGGAAAAGATCAACAGGGTGTTTGACGGAGTTCCCTGTTACCACATCAACCAGATGACCGAAATTATCAAACAGAATAATATCTCGATCGGGATTATCACGGTACCAGCCGAACAGGCCCCTGAAATTGCCGAAGCCCTTGTGCTGTCGGGGATCAAAGGAATTCTCAATTACACCCCAAAACCCCTGAATGTTCCTGCCTATGTATATCTCGAAGAATACGACATGATCACTTCCCTCGAAAAGGTCGCATTTTTCGCAAAGAAAAACGACGAACGATTTAAGTAAACCCGAACAGTGAGGATCTTTAATAATTTTGATGAAATCGGGGAAATCCGGAATGCTGTTGTGACCACCGGTTCCTTCGACGGAGTTCATATTGGGCACAAAGTCATTCTTCAGCATTTAAGAAATCATGCCGACGTTACCGGAGGCCAGACTGTGCTGATTACGTTTCACCCTCACCCCAGAAAGGTCCTATATCCCGAAACCGCCGGAAAAGACCTCTACCTCATCAGTTCACAGCGTGAAAAGATATATCTTCTTGAAAAAGCAGGTCTTGACAACCTGATCGTAGTGGATTTCACTCTGGAGTTCTCGAAGATCACATCCGTAGAGTTTGTTAAAAATATTTTGCTGAATAAACTGCATGCGCGGAAGATCATTATTGGTTTTAATCATCATTTCGGACATAATCGTGAAGGGGATTATGAGGCATTGCGGCAGCTTGGATCCGGAAACGGTTTTGATGTGGAAGAAATCCCGGAACAGGACATACATAATGAATTTGTCAGTTCAACCAAAATCAGGAATGCCCTCCGGGAAGGAAACATTCAAAAAGCCAATGCTTATCTTGACCACTTCTATATTATCATGGGCCCCGCAAAACCCAGTAACATTATATTGGCAGGAATCGGGTTTCCCAGCTATACCTTACAGATAGAGGAAGATTGCAAGCTTGTGCCTCCGAACGGAGTCTATGCCGTGACTGTTGAAGGCGGGGTACAGCCTCAAAAAGGCATGTGTTTTATCAGGAAAAACCATGAATCCCCTATCGACACATTAGTTGAGGTGCATCTTACAGAGAACAACGAGCAGGTCGACAATAAAGTCCTTACCCTGTATTTTCATAAACGCCTCCGGGAAGAGAAAACGCTTGCTTCGATTGAAGATCTCCGGCAACAACTGATCATCGATAAAGCGCAGATTGACGAACTCATATTCTGATGACAACCGCAAACGACAACAGGCTAAAAGTCACCTTTCTGGGTACAGGCACATCGATAGGAGTGCCTGTGATCACCTGTGACTGTCCGGTATGCCAGTCATCTGATCCGCATGATAAGAGAATGCGGACTTCGGTGATGCTTGAAGTGAACGGCTTCACATTTGTGATTGACTGCGGACCTGACTTCAGGATACAGATGCTGAGGGAGAATGTGAACAATCTGGATGCTGTGATTTTCACTCATGAACACCGTGACCATATTGCCGGCCTCGATGATATCAGGGCCTTCAACTATGTATTGAATAAGAAAATAGACATTTACGGCACCCGGCAAGTGATGGAAGCTATTCAAACCGAGTTTCCGTATATTTTTTCAGAATCCAGGTATTTCGGGGCTCCCCAGCTCACTATTCATCCTATTGACGAGAAACCGTTCACGGTCCGTAATATTGAGTTTATCCCTATAAAAGTCCTTCATGAGAAACTACCGGTCACCGGTTTCCGCGTAGGCGATTTCACGTATATTACCGATGCCTCCTTTATCTCCGAGAAAGAACTTGAAAAAATAAAAGGTTCAAAGGTGATTGTTTTAAATGCGCTACGGAATTCCAGGCATGTTTCCCATTTTTCGGTTGGGGAAGCAGTCGATATCCTCACAAAACTTAATCCTGAAGCCGCCTACCTCACCCACCTCAGCCACTTTGTCGGCCTTCATGACGAGGTGAATAGCAAACTTCCCGATTTTATAAGGCTTGCCTATGATGGTTTAACCCTGAGCATTTGAGTATGAAGATCGATATCCTGACCTTATTTCCCGAAATGTTCGATGGGCCCTTCTCCCATTCAATCATTAAACGGGCAAAAGAAAAAGGCCTGGCCGAAATCAATCTTTTTAATATCCGGGACTGGTCGGCCGGCAAGCACAAAACCGTCGATGACTATCCTTTCGGAGGAGGTGCCGGCATGGTAATGATGATAGAACCAATCGCCCGCTGTATTGAAGAATTGCGTGGAAAGACCGCTTACGATGAGGTCATCTATCTCAGCCCTGACGGCAAAATGCTCGATCAGAACATGGCAAACAGGCTTTCGCTGCACAACAATTTCCTGATCCTTTGCGGGCATTATAAAGGCATTGACGAAAGGATACGGGAACATTTTATCACCCTGGAGATTTCAATTGGTGATTATGTCCTTTCGGGAGGTGAGCTGGCTGCCGCTGTGCTCACCGATGCTGTAGTGAGGCTGCTGCCGGGGGTCCTGAATGATGAAACTTCGGCTCTTTCAGATTCCTTCCAGGATAACCTGCTTTCTCCTCCTGTATATACAAGGCCGGCTGATTTCAGGGGGTGGAAAGCGCCGGAAATCCTGTTATCAGGTAATGATAAAGAGATCGCGAAGTGGAAGCATGAGCAGAGCATCGCAAGAACAAAGTTACGCAGGCCAGGGTTATTGGATCAATGATTCCCCTGTTTTAATTTGAATTTCAAAAAAAAGTCCTATATTTGCAAACTTTTTGTAAAGAACCCCATTAATTTTACTGACGACATGAACAGAGCTGAGATCATTAAATTTGTAGAGGATACTGTAATCGAGAAGAAAGATTATCCAAGATTTAAAGCCGGTGATACCATTACCGTTCACTATAAAATCAAGGAAGGCACAAAGGAACGTATCCAGAATTTCACCGGAGTTGTTTTACAGCGTTCCGGCAAAGGTATAAACAGTACTTTCACAGTACGCAAGATCTCCGGCAACGTGGGAGTTGAAAGAATTTTCCCTCTCTCCTCCCCCTTTATCGACCAGATCGATGTTAACAAACATGGTGTTGTACGCAGGGCAAGGATATTCTACATGAGGGAACTCAGGGGTAAAAAAGCACGTATTAAAGAAGAAAGGGTGTAACCCTGCCAATATAAATTGAAAGAGGCCGTCTCATTTGAGCGGCCTCTTTTTTTTTAGTTCATCACCAGTCTGATGATCCCTGTGTCTTGTGTTTTCAGTATTGTAAGAGCTCGAGAGTAGTTCAGCAAGTTCCGGATCACTGAATCACTGGGAGAAACTTTGTTGCCGTTTTTCCTAAACTCATTGGAAAAACTGTTCTCCTTTGATATTCTGGAATTCAAAGAGTAAAACGTAGCTTGTCTCTTCATAGGCATACCGTTTATTTTTTATAAGGTTCATGGTAAACAAACGGAAATGACTATGGGGATATTTTATTCCTTGAAAAATAATTTTTCGCTATTATAAAAGGAAGTAGCGAGGTAGCGAGGTAGCGAAATAGCGAGGTAGCGAAATGGGGAAAAAATATCTGCTTAAAATTTCACTACTTAGACCGAAAGAATAACATCATTCTCTTTCACCAGTTTGCGTAAATTGATCAGGGCGTAACGCATCCGGCCAAGAGCAGTATTGATGCTCACATTGGTCATCTCGGCGATATCCTTGAAACTCATGTCAGCATAGTGCCGAAGTACCAGGACTTCTTTCTGCTCTTTCGGAAGATATTCGATAAGCTTTTTCACGTCCTTATGGATCTGCTCGGTGATCATCATTTCCTCAACCGATTCAACAGGAATACGCACTTTTTCGAATATGTCATACTCGTTGCTGTTTTCGATAAGCGGAAGCCGATTCGATTTCCTGAAATGGTCGATGATAAGATTATGGGCTATCCGCATGACCCATTGAATAAATTTGCCTTCTTCTTTATACTGTCCTGAACGGATGGTGTTAATAACTTTGATAAAAGCATCCTGGAACAGATCTTCTGCAAGCTCCTTATCCTTAACTACCATAAGGATATAAGCATAGACCCTGCTTTTATGACGATGAATGAGCTTTTCGAGGGCAGAATGCTGACCTGCTATATACGCATTGATCAGCTCATGGTCACTGACTTGGGAAATCATGTCGCTACGTTTAAAGGTTCAAAGCGTAGTGGTGTGGCCGATAGAGTCCCTCCTATATTTGTGCACTTTTCTACAGTGCTGGTTTGTTATTCTATACGTTTTTAACCCCGAAAGGTTGCGCAAATATAAGCAAAAATTTAAAAAAGCAAGTTTTATTCATAATTTTGCCTCCCGTTTAACTCTGAGATGAAAAATTTTAACCCCGATGCATTTGATCCGAAGGACTTCATTATCATTAAAGGTGCAAGGGTAAATAATCTCAAGAACATCAGCCTTGCCATCCCGAGAAATAAATTTGTAGTCATTACCGGGCTTTCCGGTTCCGGAAAATCTTCACTTGCTTTTGACACCCTGTATGCCGATGGACAGAGAAGGTATGTTGAAAGTCTCAGTGCTTACGCAAGGCAGTTCCTCGGCAGGATGAGCAAGCCTGATGTTGATTATATCAAAGGCATTGCCCCTGCTATTGCGATAGAGCAAAAAGTGAATACCCTGAACCCGCGTTCAACAGTCGGTACTTCAACCGAGATTTATGAGTATATAAAATTGCTTTTTGCCCGAATAGGCGCCACTTATTCTCCCGTTTCCGGGGAAGTTGTCAAACGCGACACAGTATCCGACGTGGTTGATTTCATACTCTCGCTGCCTGAACTCACAAAACTCAGCATATACGCGCCTATAGCAATGAATTCGGGAAATGGCGACCTGAGATCGAAATGCAAAGTTCTTCTTCAGCAGGGATTTACCCGGATTCTTATCGACGACGAGATTATCAGCGTTGAAGATGCCCTGGGCATGAGGAATAAACACTTTTCTTCACTGGCAGTCCTTATAGACCGTATCATTGTTAAGCATGACGACCAGGATCTTTCCGGCCGGCTTGCCGACTCGGTTCAGACTGCATTTTTTGAAAGCCACGGTTATTGTAATGTGGAGTGGATTAACGGCAGCGTTTCAAAACGGTCCTTTTCGAATAAATTTGAAGCGGACGGCATTGTTTTCGAAGAACCTTCTGTTAACCTGTTCAGTTTCAACAATCCATACGGTGCATGCAAGACCTGCGAGGGATTCGGCAGCATAATCGGGATAGACGAAGACCTCGTGGTACCCAACAGGAATCTGTCGGTCTATGAGGAAGCCATTGCCTGCTGGAGAGGTGAGAAAATGAGCGAATGGAAGAACGAACTGGTGATGAATGCCTATAAATTTGACTTTCCTGTTCATAAACCCTTTCATGAGCTGACTGATGAACAGAAAGCCTTGTTATGGAGGGGTAACCGGTATTTCCAGGGCCTGAGAGCCTTCTTCGAGTTTATCGAAAGTCAGAATTACAAGATCCAGTACCGGGTGATGATTTCGAGATACCGCGGCAAAACCGTTTGTCCGGATTGCAGGGGAACGAGGTTAAGAAAAGATGCTGCTTATGTTAAAATTAACGGGAAGTCGGTTGTCGATCTTGTTTTGACGCCTGTAACCGGGCTTACGGAATTCTTCAGTAAACTCAGGCTTCCCGAGCATGAGAAGACCATCTCGAACCGGCTTCTCATTGAAATAAACAACCGTCTGGATGTTTTGAATGATGTGGGCCTGGGCTATCTTACGCTGAACCGGCTTTCTTCCTCCCTTTCGGGTGGCGAATCACAGAGGATCAATCTTTCGACAGCCCTTGGCAGCAGCCTGGTCGGCTCAATGTATATCCTGGATGAACCCAGTATCGGACTTCATCCGAGGGATACACAAAGGCTTATTAAAGTCCTGATGAAATTGCGAAACCTTGGCAATACCGTCATCGTGGTTGAGCATGACGAAGAGATCATCAGGGCTGCAGATGAGATTATCGATATAGGCCCCCTGGCCGGCCGTAACGGAGGAGAGATCATCTTCCAGGGGAATTTCAAGGCCCTGATCAGGGACAAAAAAAGTCTGACCGGCCGCTATCTCAGCCATGACCTTGCTATTGAAGTTCCTGATGGCCGTAGAAAATGGAAAGAATCAATCATCATCAGGGGAGCCCGTGAAAACAACCTGAAAGACATAACCGTAAAGATCCCTCTTCATGTTATCACAGCGATCACAGGGGTAAGCGGAAGCGGTAAAACTTCCCTGGTCAAGAGGATACTTTATCCGGGCCTTAAGAAGATGTTCGGAGGGTATGGTGAGAAAACCGGCAAATTCGAAAGCCTGGATGGCGATATCAGCCGTATAGGAGCTGTCGAACTTGTCGACCAGAATCCTATCGGGCGATCCTCACGTTCCAATCCTGCAACCTATATAAAAGCCTTCGATGATATCCGGAATTTGTATGCAGATCTGCCCCTGGCTAAAGCAAGGGGATACAAGCCAGGCTATTTTTCGTTCAATATCGAAGGTGGAAGATGCGAGGAATGTGAAGGAGACGGGGTCGTGAAAATAGCGATGCAGTTCATGGCCGACATTTATCTGACCTGTGAAAGCTGTAAGGGAAAGAGATTCAGGGATGAGGTGCTGGATATGAAGCTAAGGGACAAAAGTATTGTTGATATTCTGAATATGACAGTGGATGAGGCTATTGAATTTTTCGGCCAAGATACCAGGCATGCAGGCGAGAAACGAATTGCTTCAAAGCTGAAATCCCTCCAGGATGTGGGCCTTGGCTACCTCCATCTGGGGCAATCGTCTTCCACACTTTCAGGCGGAGAGGCACAACGTATTAAGCTCGCATTCTTTCTATCGAAAGGAGCAAACGAGAAGCCCACCCTTTTCATTTTTGACGAACCGACGACAGGTCTGCACTTTCACGACATCCATAAACTTCTTATTTCATTTGAATCCCTTATACGGCAGGGGCATTCAGTACTTGTAATTGAACACAACCAGGAAGTCGTAAAATTTGCCGACTGGGTAATCGATCTGGGCAAAGAAGGCGGTGATCCGGGCGGGCATATAGTCTTCGAAGGCACACCTGAAGAACTGGCCGATTTCAGCGGATCGTATACCGGAGAATATCTGAAAAGCAAAATCAATTCAAATGAGAAGTGTTAATCCTGCTTTAAACCGATTGTTACGTGAATACCCAGATCACAGCGCTGAAGACGTAACCGCTATCATCGAAAAGACCTGGAAGGCAGGTCTTTCGTGGAAGGAAACAAGTTTTGCCTTCAGGGAAGGGTTGTTCCGCAACCTTGCCGCTTTACTCAGAGCGGATAAGGACAGACTTGCAAGGCTCATGACAGAAGAGATGGGTAAGATTATCAGGGAGTCATTGGCCGAAATTGAGAAATGTGCGATGGCCTGCGACTACTACGCTGAAAATGCTGAAAGCATGCTGAAGGATGAGATGGTATCAACGGATGCCAGCAGGAGCTTTGT
Organism: uncultured Bacteroidales bacterium; assembly: GCA_903887775.1. GTDB lineage: Bacteria > Bacteroidota > Bacteroidia > Bacteroidales > FEN-979 > CAIRDP01. The sequence continues at coordinate 172,671 of CAISRB010000011.1, read as the reverse complement.
CGCTTTTCAGCCCCTGGGGGTGATCCTTGCCGTAATGCCCTGGAATTTTCCGTTTTGGCAGGTATTCCGCTTTGCAGCTCCTTCGTTGATGGCAGGCAACGTGGCTTTATTAAAACATGCCTCGAATGTACCCGGCTGTGCTTTGGCCATCGAAGAGTTATTTACGAAGGCAGGCTTCCCTGAAAACGTGTTCAGCACCCTGATGATCCCTTCATCGATGGTGGAAGCTGTCATTACAAACCAAAGGGTCCAGGCTGTGACCCTTACCGGCAGCGGCGCAGCAGGCGGCAGCGTGGCCTCTGCAGCTGCTAAACACATTAAAAAAGCTGTGCTTGAGCTGGGAGGCAGCGACGCATTTATCGTGCTTGATGATGCCGACCTTGATAATACGGTAAAGGCGGCCGTTACAGGCCGTATGATCAACCAGGGCCAAAGCTGTATTGCAGCTAAACGATTTATCGTGGATGAAACTGTTGTTGAAGAATTTACTTTACGATTGCTCAGGGCCGTATCGGGTTTGAAGACTGGCGATCCCATGGATCCTGCAACAGACATGGGCCCCATGGCCCGTCCCGACCTGGTTGAGGATGTTGAAAAGCAAGTACAAAAATCACTGGAATCAGGTGCGACCCTGGTATATGGAGGCAAACGCCCGCAAAGGCCTGGTTGTTATTATCTGCCAACCATCCTCCGAAATGTCAGAAAAGGAATGGCTGTATACCACGAAGAGACCTTCGGACCGGTGTTCAGTATTATTACTGTAAAATCGGAAGAGGAAGCCATTGCCGTAGCGAATGACAGCGAATTCGGGCTGGGTGGATGTGTGTGGACAAAAGACCCCGAACGGGGTGAAAAAATAGCCAGGAAAATCGAAACCGGGGCAATGTTTGTAAACGGGATTACGAAATCAGATCCCCGTTTGCCGTTTGGCGGGATTAAAAAATCTGGGTACGGCCGTGAACTTGCCACCTATGGTATCAGGGAGTTTGTAAACATCAAGACGATCTGGATAGGATAAAATTTTCTTTGACTGTTTGCATTGAATTGCTAACTTTGCACCCTCAAAAATTGGCGTGGTAGCTCAGATGGTTAGAGCGTCGGATTCATAACCCGGAGGTCTCGAGTTCAATTCTCGATCACGCTACTTAAGTAGTGAAGTAGCGAAATGGCGAAATAGCGAAAACTGTTTCACCATTTTCATTTTTCTGAGGCTCCTCACCAAAACCGGTGTGGAGTCTTTGTTTTCCATCCTTAATGGATTGACTTTTTGCTTTCCAGGTTTCGAGATTGATTAATGTTATGAAGATTACCGGATAATACGGTAATTGTCTCTTGCTCTTCCCGTGAGGATTATTCAATCCTTCTCAGTTTTAGCCTATTTTCAGCGAGGTCATCGTAAGCGAACCTGCTACCGCCTGCTCATTGAAGAATTCGATCTGCTCATGATCTTTCTTCAGCCCCAGGATATACAACAGGGGTAGAAAATGTTCCGGGGTGGGGATGGCCAGGTCGAAAGCCCTGCCCTGTGAGCGGAAATCGATCAGGGCTTTATGGTTTCCTGCAAGAATAAGCTGTTTCATTTTCCCATCGGCTTCCAGCGCCCAGTCATAGCCGACTCCCGGTTCGTTGAGCCTGTCCCATGCAACCATCCTGAGGTTATGTACCAGGTTCCCGCTTCCGAGGATCAGAACCCCTTTTTCACGAAGAAGCGCCAGTTCCTTTGCAAGCAGGTAATGCGATTCAGGGGAACGGCCGTAATCAAGGCTCAGCTGTAATACCGGGACATCAGCCATGGGGTACATCCGTTTAAGCACACTCCAGCTGCCATGGTCAAGCCCCCAGTTTTGGTCGGGTAACACCTCTGCAGGGCGAAGAAGATCGGCGGTTTCGGAAGCCAGCTCCGGGCTCCCTGCTGCAGGATACTCAACTTCAAATAATTCCTGTGGAAATCCCCCGAAGTCATGGATGGTTTTCGGATGTTTCATGGCAGTTACATGCACCCCCTTCGTCTCCCAATGAGCCGAAACGGATAAAATGGCTTTTGGCTTCGGAAGTTTTTTGCCGATTTCGGCCCATTTCCGGGAGAAGACATTATCCTCTATCGCATTCATCGGGCTGCCGTGCCCTACAAACAGCACGGGCATGGTGCCCGCACTGTCGTAGGAGGAAGCCAGTTTATTCAAATCTTCCAGTTTCATAGACATTCCAGTTAAAGGTATCAGCGCTAAATTAGTCAGAAAAGCACGGCGCCGCATTACTTTCGGAGTCCAATCTGGTTTATAAGGGTCATGTTATCCCAGAAAAGATATTCCTCGATCATCACACCCGGTAAATCATTAGCGATTACGCCCGAACTCTTATTGTGAGCTGATATTTTAATACAGTCTTTTTTTTCTTGATTTTCCCTTCCTTCTTTATTATATTTGTCTGATCAGGAAAACATTAACAAAAATTTTTGTTGTATGAAGAATTTTTACATACTTCTGTTCGTCCTGGTTTCTTTAAACGGGACAGGCCAAACCTGGAATATCCAAAGCAGCGGCACTAATCAGAATTTAATGAGCATAGGATTTGCCGACCCCTTAGTCGGGGTTGCCGTCGGAAATAACGGGACCATACTCTGGACCGACAACGGCGGGCAGGTCTGGCACTCATCCTCACTCAAGGATAACACCAATTATCTAAGCACTTCGATGAAAATCACCAACGGGCAGAGGGAGGCATGGATCTGTGGCGATAACGGTACCATCAAATATGCACCTTTTTATACAGGTGCAAACCCTGTTTGGATTGCTCAAAATTCAGGAATGAGTTTCGGGCTAAACGACCTGGAAATGTCGCCTCAAACGAATAACCGAACCGGGTATGCTGTCGGCGATGCGGCAACGGTCATCAAAACCACCGATGGAGGACAGACCTGGACCAGGATAACCAACTTTCCATTCCTTGTCTTCCTGACCAGTGTCTCGGTTGACCCGACTGATCCGAATAAAATAATTGTTGCAGGCGACCAGGGGGTCATTGTTTCCTCCGACGACGGAGGAACAACATGGAATATAATCCAGGCTTCAGGTTCGCAATACTGGGGGGCATGTGTATATACCGGGGCCTATACAGGATGGATATCAGGTTCACCGGCATCGCTCACTCATTTTTCAGGAGACACCCTTACAGATTACAACCTGGGCTCGATGACAGCCGGTTTGATGGGGCTCGCATTCGGAACCGCAAACTATGGGACTGCTGTAGGCGACAGCGGAAAAATACTACATTATGACGGCACCTCATGGACCCCGGAAACAAGTCCGACCACCGAATGGTTAACAAGCGCTTCTGCTGCTGTTGATTATTCAACAAAAGATTACTTCACAATAATTTACACCTGGGCTGCAGGACTCAATGGAATGATTTTAGGGAAAACACAGATAATTTCCGGGATTGAATCACAAGACCTGCAGGAAGTTTCTCTTCAACCAAATCCGGCCCGCGATTTTTTCACTGTCAAAGGCTTTGGTAAACAGGCAGAATACAAGGTCAGGATTACTGATTTACAGGGCCGCCGGCTGAAAGAATTTTCGTCGGCAGGAAGCAATGAATTTAATATTTCAAACCTGGCTGAAGGTGTTTACCTCGTTACTATTTATAACGGAAGATCAAACCTTACCAGGAAATTGGTTGTTTCATTCTGAGGCTGAAACGACTTCATCATACAAATTCTCGAGCCCGGCTTCCTTTTTCCTGATATCAAGGGATTCTGAAGCAAACTGTCTGGCTGCATTTCCCATTTGCTTTCTTAATGCGGTATCTTCAGCAAGAAGAACGATTGCCCGGGTAAGTTCTTCCACATTGTTTTCCCTGACCAGCAAGCCTGTTTTATGGTCTTCAATGACATATGGGATGCCGGCGTGAAGCGTGCTGATCACGGGGAGCCCCGAGGCCATGGCTTCAACGATTGCCCCGGGTATGCCTTCCTTTTCGCCGCTGGCCGATCGCCGGCTTGGATGTATAAATACATCTGCAGACAATAAAGCTGAAATATGTTCTTCGGAGCCAAATGAAAGCTCACCGCAAAATTTTATCCGGCTAATGCCAGTTTGAGCTATCCAGGCGCGAATCTGCTTTTCCAGTTCTCCTTTACCGTATATTAAAAGCTTTATTGGAGCTGATGTTTCTGCGATTGCATCAGCAAAGGCCCTGATCAGCACTTCATGTCCTTTCTTCGGGTCCAGCATGCTGATCATCAAAAAAGTGATTTCACCCTCCTCCCTGTATTCCCTGGGCCGGCTGAAGCGGCTGGTATCTATCCCGTGATAATGCACCCTGATTTTCCCGGGGGGGCATCCAAGGGCAAGAAGATCTTTCTCCATATCGGGCGACATGGCCGTGACCACCTTGACAGCCGGGTTATTGAACACATTCTTCCTGAGCAGGTACCTGCCCATGCCAAAGGCACGTGAGGGAAACGCAGTACAGTCATGGCCGTAAAATGAAACAAGGGCAGGGACGCCTGCCGCTTTAAGCACAGGGGCATAAAGAACAGCTTCCACCCCATAATGAATATGGGCCAGGCCGGGTTTGGTTTCCCTGAGCCGGTTTATCAGCCGCTTACGGTCATCCGCAGTAAACAATAACAGGTGATCACATAACCATTGCCCTTTTTCAGAGCCGATCGGTGACCATGCAGGATATTTCGAGGATATCTCCTGGCACAGTGGACTTTCATTTTTCTCTGTAAAAATCACAACGGGTTCATACCTTATATGCTGCATGATCTGGTTCCTCACGAAGGATGTCATCGGGGGCAGGAAATTCCGGATCATGTGAACTACTGCAGGCATTTTTAGATAATGTGGGTTTCAAATGTAGAGAAATTTGATTAATCTTGCATAATCGAATTCGATGAATATGAGAGAAGATTCTTCATTCCGCAAGAGCCTTACTTTATTTGACTCAACTGCCATCGTGATGGGATCGATGATCGGCTCCGGGGTCTTTATTGTCGGGGCAGACATTGCAAGACAGGTGGGCTCGCCAGGCTGGCTTATCATGACCTGGGTGATCACCGGATTTCTTACTGTTTTTGCAGCCCTGAGTTATGGCGAACTTGCAGGGATGTTCCCTCATGCCGGCGGTCAATATGTCTATCTTCGCAAAGCTTACAATCCTCTTACGGGGTTTCTGTATGGATGGACCTTGTTCCTGGTCATACAAACCGGCACCATTGCAGCGGTTGGCATGGCTTTTGCGAAGTTTACAGGCGTTCTTTTCCCCTGGGTTTCAGAGAATGTTATATGGTATAAACTTGAGCTTTTCAATTACATCTTCAAATTCGGCCCTGTTCAGATCGTTGCCATCCTTTCTATTTGTGTCCTCACATGGATCAACCTTAAAGGGATCGTTGAAGGGAAAAGGGTTCAAAACGTATTCACGTCAGGAAAATTCCTGCTCGTGCTTGGCTTGATCCTGGTCGGATTTTTCTTTGCAGCCAATTCCGGATCCATTGCAAAAAACATGGCTGTCTTCTGGGAGCCCGCAGTGAAAAATTCTGGAGGTCAGTGGATCCCTCTTACCGGAATGACCCTCATCGCAGCTCTCGGCATGGCCCAGGTAGGCAGCCTGTTCTCTTCAGATGCATGGAATAATGTGACATTCACAGCCGCAGAGGTGATCAACCCGAAGAAAAACATCCCTATGAGCCTTTTCCTCGGAACTTTTCTCGTGACGATCCTTTTTATACTCACGAATGTAGTTTACATTGTCGTTCTGCCGCTCAGGGGCGATCCTGCGGGGACCACTGTGATTGAAAGGGGTATTCAGTATGCCCTGAATGACCGGCTTGCAACGGCAGCCGTTTATGATGTTTTCGGCGTTTATGCGGCATCCGTTATGGCCCTGTTCATTATGATATCCACTTTCGGATGCAATAACGGCCTGATCCTTTCAGGAGCCAGGGTGTACTATGCAATGGCCAGGGATGGTGTCTTTTTTAAGAAAGCCGGCACCTTGAACAGGAAAGCCGTGCCTTCGGTCGGACTGATCCTTCAGGCAGTATGGGCATCCCTGCTTTGCCTGTCGGGAACATACTCTCAGCTTCTCGATTATGTGGTCTTTGCCGTACTCATTTTTTATGTACTTACGATTGGCGGCATTTTTATCCTCAGGAAAAGAATGCCGGATGCAGAAAGGCCATACAGGGCTTTTGGTTACCCTGTGGTACCTGCACTTTACATCATACTTGCAACTGCGATAATGCTGATCCTTCTTTTTTATAAGCGCGATTATACCTGGCCAGGACTGATCATCGTTATACTTGGAATACCGGTTTATTTTCTCTGGCATAAGAAACCAGCCTAAGCAAGGCCATCATGTTTGTAAACCTGTTCAAAAAAATCACCATCCTGTTAGTAATGCTTTGCCCTGCCTGGTCACAGGCTCAGTGCTATGAAGGCAATAAAGCTTTCGGAGAAGGAGAAGACATCAGTTATACGATAAGCTATAATTGGGGTCCCATCTGGGTTGATGCCGGCGAAGTGACATTCAAGACAGAGATGGAGAAGAAACAAGAAAAACAATTTTGGCATTTTACAAGTACCGGAAAGACATTCCATTCCTATGATGTATTATTCAAGGTAAGGGACTATTATGAAACCTGGGTCGATGCGGAAACTTTTCATACGAGGAATTTTAAACGGTACATTTACGAAGGAGGATACACCCTGGTCAATGCCCTGAATTTCGATTACGAGAAGAAAAAAATTTTCTCATCGACAAAAAGCAATAATAACCCTGTGCGCTTCGACACCATTCCCATTCAGCCCTGTTCTTTCGATATGCTGGCCGCGGTATATTTTACCAGGACTATAGATATTGCTCATATTCCTATGTACCAGAAGAGGATGGTTTCGGTTGTGATTGACGACCAGGTCTACAACATTTATATCAGGCCTCTTGCTAAAGAAGTGGTTGAAAACAGTGACGGTAAAAGATACAATTGCATTAAACTGTCTGCCAGGATGGTGGAAGGCACAATTTTTAAAGGTGATGAGGATGTACTGGTTTGGATTACCGATGACGAAAACCACATTCCGGTCTATATTGAAGCCAAAATACTTGTCGGAACCGTGAAGGCATACCTGAAGGAGGCAAAAGGGCTGAAGAATCCTATGAAAGCACTTTTAAAGGAATGAAAGAAAAGAATGTCGAATATTGAATATCGAATGTTTACTAATTTCGCTACTTCGCTACCTTACTATTTCGCTATTTAAACATATGAAACTAATCGCTGACAGTGGTTCCACGAAATCAAGCTGGTGTTTGCTTGAAGGGAAAGAACTTAAAACTACCGTTAAAACAGCAGGGCTGAACCCCTATTTTCACACCTCTGAAAGCATTGATGCAATCCTGAAAGCAGAGCTTCTGCCATTCATTGTGACTGACCATGTAAAGGAAATACACTTTTACGGGGCAGGCTGCAGTACCGAGAAAAACGATGAGCTTATTTCAGGGACCCTGCAAACCTTCTTTCACCAGGCGAGGATATTCGTGTATCACGACATACTTGGGGCTGCAAGAGCCTTATTCGGTAAGAACAGGGGAATTTCCTGTATCCTTGGCACGGGATGTAATTGTTGCTATTATGATGGCGAAAATATTTTTTCGAAAGTTGATTCTCTGGGTTATTTGTTTGGTGATGAAGGAGCGGGTTCTTACCTGGGGAAAAACCTGATTTCTGACTATCTCAGGAAAAAGCTGCCGGCTGACCTCAGGGTTGAATTTGACAGCAATTACAGGCTCTCTCTTGAAGATATCCTGAATTCACTGTATAACCTCCCCTACCCGAACCGTTTCCTGGCTTCGTTCAGTGAATTCCTGGCCCGGTATCAGGAACATCCCTATGTTTACAAGCTGGTTCATGATGCTTTTCATGCTTTCTTGGATGCCCAGGTTAAACATTATGAAGGATACAGGGAGATGCCGGTAAGTTTTGTCGGCTCCATTGCTCATCATTACAATAAAATTCTTCTCGAAGCCGCAGCCGAAGAAGGGATTCATATAGGGACTGTCATCAAAGCGCCGATGGAAGGTTTGCTTAAGTTTCACAATTTAAGTAGCGAAATAGCGAGGTAGCGAGGTAGCGAGGTGGCGAGGTAGCGAGGTAGCGAAATAGCGAGGTAGCGAAATTAAATTAAGTAGCGATAATGTCCGATATCTGCCATCAGCTCACGGTCGCATTGATAAGCTCCAGCATTCCCCGGAAGTCATCCGGCGGGAACCAGTGAATTTCGTTGTCTTTTCTGAACCAGGTCATCTGGCGCTTTGCATACCTCCTGGTATTTGTCTTTATTTTATCAATGCAGTCTTTGTATCGTATCCTTTCGTCAAAATGCCCGAATATTTCCTTGTATCCAAGGGTGTTCAGGGCATTGCAGTCGCGGAATATATACAGTTCCCTGGCTTCATCCAGCCAGCCGCCGGCAATCATACGGTCAACCCGTTCGTCAATCCTCCGGTTCAGCTCTTCACGGGGAAGCTCAAGCCCTATTTTCAGAATATTAAAAGGACGCAAACGGGGTTTCTGGCTTCTCAGTGAAGAATAAGGCAATCCGGTGGCAATGCATATCTCCAGGGCCCTTATGAGGCGGGCGGCATTGTTCAGGTCAACGGAATAGTAATATACAGGATCCAGTTTGAACAATTTTTCCTGCAAGGCCTCAATTCCTTTCCCGGCTAACAATTCCTTCAGGTCTTTCCTAAGTTGCTGATCAGGATCAGGAAGCACGTCGATCCCATGGGTCACCGCATGAATATACAAACCCGAACCTCCTGCCATAATCACTACCGGATAGGTATTGAAAAGCATTTCAAGGCGGTCAAGGGCATCTTTCTCAAACTGGGAAACGTTATAGGAATCGGTTACCAGGAGATGTCCCACGAAATGATGATGTATATCGGCCATCTCAGCTTCAGTGGGAGCAGCCGTACCTATGTTCATGCCTTTGTAAAACTGGCGGGAGTCTGCCGAAATAATTTCTGTTCTGAGGGATTTTGCCAGTTCAATGGCCGCTGCTGTTTTCCCTGTGGCAGTTGGTCCGCAGAGTACCACAAGAAGTTTATTCTCACTAATCATCCGAGCTTTCCCGGTAACTGGAATATCTTTCATCAATCTGGTCCATATCCCCGAAATCCTCAATATGTTCCATCTGTTCATCAGTTCCGAAGCCTGATTCCTCTTCGTCATCGCCGGATGCTATCTGGCTTTCCACTTCAAATTTTTCAGGAGCTTCTTCCTCAAGAATTTCAGCCAGCTCTTCATGTATTGCCTTGATCTCATCAAAATCTTCTTCGATTGCATCGAGTTTTGAAGTTTCGGCCAGTTTAGGCACGGGCACCGGTTTGGACTTCTGGATTTTTGGCAGGGGGAGTACCTCATCGCTTACGGAGGGCTGCAAAGCAGCAGGCAGTTCAATAATTTTCCTTAATTCACCTGTCTTTCGTGCGACCCTCGGATAGGAAACAAGGTTTTCACTTTGTGCTATTTTAAACAATTCAATATGCATAGCAATGATTTCCCTGCCATGAAATTCGTAGTTCATTGTCTGATGTGGATCTTCGATGTAATTTTTGATCTTTGCATCTTTCATCAGAGGCATGACCACGGTGTCGATAACAATTTCCCCAAGGTCATCGTCATAACGCCTGACCTGCCTTTTTGTCGATCTCAGCGTAATCTCATGATTGACCTTTTTCTTCTTGTCGGTCATGAAAAACGTAGCCCCATTACCATTCTTAAGCTCAGCCGTTTCAACCAGCATATAGTGAAAATCCAAAAAGGACTGGTTGGGCAGGATCTCAATATCCCTTAAAAACTCGTCATGGTCATGGGCTGTTATCCTGAAACGGTATATCAACATTGCAAATTGTTTTTCCGCGGTAAAAATAAACAAATCTTAAGAACCAGGAGGGATGAGTCCGTGTTTTTTCCCCTCTTCGAGCATCAGCTGGAACGCGGCTTCAAATTCATTAGGGATACTGCCATCAAGTATTGCTTCGGTGATAACTTCCTTGATCTCGCCAATCTGCCTCGAAGGCGGGATACCGAAAGTTTTCATGATCAGGTCACCGGTGATGGGCGGCTGCCAGTTCCTGAGCTTGTCCTTCTCTTCGATCTCAATAAGTTTCCTTCTGACAATCTCAAAATTCTCAAGAAAGTTCTTCACTTTGGCAGGATTTTTAGATGTGATGTCTGCCTCGCAAAGCAGCATAAGTTCATCCACATCATCGCCCGCGTCGAAAAGAAGCCTTCTGACTGCTGAATCGCTGACAATATCTTCTGCCAGTACGATGGGTCTGAGATGCAGCAGTACCATTTTTTCGACGAATTTCATTTTCTCATTCAGGGGCAATTTCAACCTGCGGAATAATTTGGAAACCATTTTTGAACCTTTGTAATCATGGGCATAGAAAGTCCACCCTATGCCGGGAACAAATTTTTTGGTTGCAGGTTTCGCAATGTCGTGAAGCAGGGCCGACCATCTCAGCCAGAGATTATCTGAAGTTCTTGAGATATTGTCAAGAACTGCCAGGGTATGATAAAAATTGTCCTTATGACCTTTGCCATCAATGGTTTCCACTCCTTTCAGGTCCAACAGCTCGGGAAATATCAATGTAAGCAGGCCGGTTTCATCAAGCATCCTGAACCCTCTTGAAGGTTTCGGGGACTGAATGATAAAATTAAGTTCGTCAACAACCCTTTCCATTGAAACTATGCCAAGCCGGTTGGTATTTCTCGAGATCGCAGAATAGCATTCGGGTTCGATCGTAAAATCAAGCTGGGTGGCAAACCTGATGGCTCTCATCATCCGTAAAGGGTCATCAGAGAAAGTAAGGTCCGGATCAAGGGGAGTGCGGATTATTTTATCCTCCAGGTCCTTCATTCCAAAAAACGGATCGATAAGTTCTCCGAAGTGGTCCTTCCGCAGATTAAAAGCCATTGCATTGATCGTAAAATCCCTTCGTTTCTGATCATCTTCAAGCGATCCGTCTTCGACAAGAGGCTTACGGGAATCGCTGCGGTAGGACTCTTTCCTTGCCCCTACAAACTCAACCTTCCATTCTTGATATTGAATCATAGCGGTTCCGAAGTTTTTAAAGAATTTTACCTCGGGAGCCGGGCTTAGTCCGGCTGCAACGGCATGGGCGAAGTCGATCCCGCTTCCGACAACCGCGATATCGATGTCGTTCTTATCCCCCCTGCCCAGAAAACAATCCCTTACATAGCCTCCCACAACACAGGCCATGAGCTGCATTTCATCAGCCACTTCCGACACTTTTCGGAATATGTTATGATCGAGATAGTGTTTAAATGTTACCATGGTCTGAACTTGCGTCAAAAGTAAGAAAATAATAAGAAGATGTTAACAATTATGCTGCAATTGAGCCTAATTGCTTACTTTTGATTTGGCTCCCGGCACACACGGCAGCCAGTCGTTAAATACTCATTTACTAACAAAGTTTTATCATGTTACGTGGACTTCTACCCCGGGAATATGCCTTTTATGATTATTTTGAAAGGCTGATGAACATTAACCTTCAGGTCAGCAATGAATTTCTTGCCTTTGTAAAGGAAAAGAAACATCCTGAGGTTGCGACAAACGCCATAAAGAGGCTTGAACGTGAGGCTGATAAAATTACAAAGGAGTGTATCGACCTGCTTCACAGGACGTTTATAACCCCGATAGACCGTGACCAGATTTACCAGCTTGTCAATGGCATGGATGATTTTGCAGACCAGATGAATGCAGCTACATTCAGGCTGTTTTATTATGGGATAGAAGAATTCAGGCCCGAAACGCTTGAATTTGCAAAAATCATTCATAACTGCAACCAGGAAGTGGCGGCAGCTATTAAAAGCCTGAGAAACATCAAGAAACAAAGTCATGAAATACGTACTAAATGTTCATTAATTCATGAATTTGAGAATCAGGCTGATGACATCTCCCGTGTAGCCATTGCCAATTTGTTTAAAACGAATGACATGATGATCATCCTGAAATGGAAAGAAATCTTTGAACGTCTTGAAAAGGCTGTAGACCGCATGGAGAGGGTCGCCAATACGATTGAAAGTATTTTGATCGACAACGCCTGATCTGATCATTCCTAATTCGTTAGTTATGCTGATAATCGTTATAATCACCATTATATTTGCCCTGATCTTTGATGTCATTAACGGGTTTCACGATGCGGCCAATTCAATTGCCACGATCGTGTCGACGAAGGTGCTGTCGCCAAAATTTGCCGTTTTTTGGGCCGCCTTTTTCAACTTCGCGGCAATGTTCGTTTTCGCCCCCAAGGTTGCAAATACAATTGCACATATAGTAATTATTGATCCTGTCGACCCTGCATTTATGTATGTGATCCTGTCGGGTCTTATCGGAGCTATTCTCTGGGATCTTGTCACCTGGTGGTATGGACTACCTTCCAGTTCCTCCCATGCACTTATCGGAGGCCTTGTCGGAGCCGGTATGGCATACAAAGGTACAAGTATAATACACTGGACAAAAGTTATACAGACTGCAACTTTTATTCCCATCGCTCCTATGATAGGAGTTGTACTTGGCTTTCTTCTTATGCTTGCTGTGATTTGGATATTTCAGAAGGCGACGCCTCATCGTGTAGACAGCATTTTCAGGAAAGGCCAGTTGTTTTCAGCCGCACTTTATTCACTCGGGCATGGCGGGAATGACGCCCAGAAAACGATGGGGGTCATTGTCGCATTGCTTATTGCTGCCGGGATGCTCTCACCCGACACTCAGTTATCACTTATGCATTCCAACACAAACTGGATTATTTTATCATGTTTCACTGCTATGGCTCTTGGTACAGGGATCGGCGGGTGGAGGATTGTTAAAACCATGGGAATGAAACTTACAAAATTAAAACCGGTTCATGGTTTTGCGGCTGAAACATCCGGAGCTCTCACCATATTTCTGGCAACAAGTTTTGGAATCCCCATTTCGACCACACATACAATTGCCGGGTCTATCATTGGAGTCGGTGCTGTCACAAATTTAATGGGGATCAAATGGAAGATCGCAATGAATATTGTGATTGCCTGGATCCTTACTATCCCTGCCGCGGCAATCGTAGCTGCCCTCTGCTTCTGGCTCGCACAGCTCATTCACCCGGGATTCTGATCTGCAGGCCATCACCTGGCAAAATTCAATTAATCATCCAGGTCGTCATCTTCTGCAGGCCTGACTGATTTGCGTTTATGGACATTTTCTTCGATGATCTCCACGTACCTCTGGTAAACTAAATCCACAATCCCTTCCCAGGGTTTATAGATCGATTTCCTGGCGCCTTCCCCTGCAAGTTTAATGACTTCAGGATATTTTTTCACTTCGGATATCAGTTTAAACAAGGCCTGGGGATTGTCGTCAATAAGAAATCCATTGACTTTATCGGTAATTCCTTCGGCAGCAGAACTCTTTTTAACAACCACTGATGGGACATCAAATGCTGCAGCTTCCTGTATTACAAGAGGTGAATTATCATAAATTGAAGGGAAAACAAACAAGTCGGCACAGGAATAAATGCTTTTAAGCTTATTGCGATCGGTAACCAGTCCGGAAAAAATGACTTTATCATTCAGATTATACTCCTTTACAAGCTTTTTCATTTCTTTGGCAGCATATCCCTCACCTACAAATATCATCTGGAAGATGACTTTCTTTTCGGATAATAACCTTAATGAGTCGATGATCATCCTGACATTTTTTTCCCACCTGTGCTGGCCAACAAACAACAATGTGAATTGGTTCCCGTCGGCCCCTGTAATCTCAAGCCCTGCCTTTCTAAGCTTTAACCGTTTTGATTTGTCGGGTATCTCCATATCCGTGCCGTTTGGCATAATCTCGAATTTGCCCTTATATCCGTATTCTCGAAGGGTTTGGCCCGTTGATTTATTGGGCACCCATACCACGTCAGCAGAATTATAAAAATCAAGGGTCAGGTTCATCAGGAAATCAACAAACAGATTATTGTTCAGCACTTTCCTGAAATCGTCCCTGAATTTGGTATGGAAAGTTGCAACAAGAGGTATCCCGCGTTTTCGTGCCAGCTGCTGTGCAAGCTGGCCGCTGATGAACGGGCTATGCCCGTGAACAATATCAAAGTGAAGCTTTTTCAGCTTCTTCTTAAATGTAATATCTATCAAAGGAAGTCCCACACGGTATGGATTCATTCCAGGGAGCAATACCGACTTGAACCTGTACACCCTGTAGTCTTCATCATCCTCATAATCCTTGACTTTTGGCGCAACAAGTACTGTTTTCCCGTATTTTTCATTCAGCCAGCGGGCGTAATTGTGTGCCGTTATCCCTACCCCGTCCATAATCGGGAAATAAGAATCATTGAATTGACAGGTTGTAATTTTCATATTCTTATGTTTTATAAATACTCGCTTCAAACGGGTGTATTTGGTGATCCTGGAAGTAATAAATCTCCCCGTCATTTCTGTGTGTTGAAAAAAGTACGTTGCCGAAGCTATGTTCAGGAAGATCGATCTTTTTTTTACGTGAAGTAAAATTCAGGATCACAACTATCCTGTCGGGATAAAGGATACGGGCATAAGCCAGTATCCCGTTCCGCCCGGTTATCAATGGCACCCAGCGGCCCTGCTGAAGCGCAGGCTGGGTCCTGCGAATACTGATAAGCGCTTTGTAAAAATTGAGCAAAGAGCCGGGATCCTGTCTATGATCTTCAACGTTCCGGAAGTTATAATCATCATTTACAGGCAGCCATGGTTTTCCGGAAGAAAACCCTCCCTGGATTCCTGAATTCCACTGCATTGGTGTTCTTGCCTTATCCCTGCCTGAAAAAAATGGCCTGAAACGTATTCCCAAAGGATCCTTAATATCCCTGTTTTTTATCTTTCCGTTCCTCATCCCTATTTCTTCTCCGTAATAAATGAACGGCGTTCCTTTTATCGTTAGCAGAAGCGCTGCAGCGATCCTGGCTTTTTCTTCCTTATGCCGCCGCCACGGGAAGCGGTCAATGCTGCGGAAGAGATCATGGTTTGACAAAACGTTACAAGGCCATCCCTGCTCAGGAATATTGGTATACCAATCCCTGATACATTTAAAATAATTCCTTGCACTCCAAGAACGGAAGATCAGCGAAAAATCAAAGGCCATATGGATACCCTTGCCATCGGCAAGATAACTGGCGGCGATCTCGGAATTCCCGGGCGGCATGGTATAAATTTCACCCACCAGCACACGGTCTTTGTACTGGTCTACCTGCTTCCTGAACTCCATTACAATTTTCAGGGACTTCCTGCGGTTTCTTGTAAAAACGTGTTTCTGAAAAAAAGGAATGCCGAACAGATAAGGGTTGTCCCTGAATTTTTTATCCTTTACAATAAGGTTGATGACATCCAGGCGGAATCCGTCAACTCCCCTGTCGAGCCAGAACTTCAGTTCCTCGAAAAATATTTCAGGCAGCATAGGATTTCTCCAGTTAAGGTCTGGTTGCTGACTGAAAAATGAATGGTAATAATACTGCCCAGAAGTTTCATCAAATTTCCATGCACTTCCGCCAACGGAGGATTTCCAGTTGTTCGGCGGACCTCCTTTACATCCATCCCTCCAGATATACCAATGTCTTTTCAGATTGAATTTTGATGAAGCAGATTCCCTGAACCAGGGATGTTGATCCGACGTATGATTTAGTATCATATCGAGTATGACCCTGATCCCGCGGTTGTGGGCCTGTTGCAGCAACATATCAAAATCGGCCAAACTCCCGTAAGCAGGATCAATGACACGATAATCTGAAACATCATAACCGTAATCAGCATTGGGAGATAAAAAAACAGGAGAAAGCCAGATACCGTCAAACCCGAGATCTGCAATATAATCAAGCTGACTGATAATACCCTGTATATCGCCTATCCCATCCCCGTTCGAATCAAAAAAGCTTCGCGGATAAATATGATATATAACCCCGTGTTTCCACCAGGTTGATGGTTCAGGCTGCTTTTGTTCCATCTGCTGCGCTAAGGGGTTGAATACCTATATCCAGGAGAAACTGCTTCAGGATATTATCGGCAGAATAATCGTTCGCCCGCTGCAACGCAGCTTGTTTAAAAGACAGCCTGAGATCCCTGTCGGAGAAATAATCAATGATACGTTCACTTATTTCCAGATCAGTCTCGGCCAGAAAGCCGTTGACGGAATCCTGAATGATATCTTTGGGGCCCTTCGTATTATATGCAATAACCGGCAATCCGCAACTGAGCGCTTCAAGTACAACACAGCTGAAAGTATCGAAGCGTGAAGGAAGTATAAGCAGGCCGGCTGATCTATAGATCTCAGGCAACCGGCTATGGTCTATCCATCCGGTGTATTCAGCTTCCGGGAACACAGCTTTTAGTTCCTTTTCAGCAGGCCCGGTACCTGCGATAAGCATTTTCAGGCCGGGTATTTTATCCCTGACCCTCTTGAATATACCGGGCAGTTCAAAGATTCCCTTTTCACGGCTAAGTCGGCCTGCATATAAAAGAACCGGCGGATCTTCTATGGCATCCAGGTATCCGTTTGATGACGTTCCGTTCTGCAGAAAAATATTTTCTGTCCAATGTGCCGTCATCAGGATCCTCGAGGGGTCGAACTTCATCGCATGCCCTGTAAACCACTTCTGCTGATCTGAATTCAGGACAAAAATATTATCAAACTGGTTGTAGTATGTCTTCATCACCCTTTGCAGGCGACTTACCCCTTTATCTTCCATCCCCATTACCTGCCGTGCAAACATAATCCAGTCGGTATGCAGATAAAAATAAGTTTTCACCGAATACAGCTTCTTAAGGTACAAGGCTGCAAATCCCATCGGCCCTTCGGTGGAACAAATGATACGGTCATATTTCCGTTTCCTGAAAATCCTTTGGATTGTCAAAAAATTTGGAATCCTCATTGGCTGTTGCCTGTACAGTGGAATATTGAATTCCGATAATGGTTTCAGAACTATCAGGTGTTTGTCAGATTTCAGATCATTGCTGCAAACCATGATGTCCACCGGAAGGTTCCTTAACACTATTTCACTGTGTATGGACTGCAATACCATAGAAACACCATTATGATCCCCGTACGTATCTGTTAACCACAGGACTTTGTTAACCTGTCTTTTTTCTGAGAGATTCTCATCCATTGATGTAAATTAAATTGTTTTCAATCCTGGAAATCAAAATCCATATAAGCCGGGATAACGGCAGCAAATGTCAGCGATAGAATCGTACGATTTCATATGTTACATAAACTTAACAATTTGTTAACTTATTATTAATCAAAATGTAACTCAATGTTAACATTGTCGGTTTATTATTAATGGAATTTTGCAACGTGAAAATAAAATCATCTGCAGCAGAGAAGCGGGAAATCGAAATAGTGGTGATCTCCGACGTTCATCTTGGTGCAATTGGTTGTCACGCGAAGGAGCTTTTGCAATATCTGCGAAGCATACGTCCGAAGATGCTCATCCTTAACGGGGATATCATCGATATCTGGCAATTCCGGAAAGCTTTTTTTCCCAAATCTCACCTGATGGTGATCAGGCATCTTACAGGCATGATCGCAAAGAATACCAAAGTGATTTATATCACGGGCAATCATGATGAGTTAATGCGGAAGTTTGTAAAATTCAATCTGGGCTCTTTCAAACTTGTAAACAAACTGCTTCTTGACATTGACGGGAAAAAAACCTGGATATTCCACGGAGATGTCTTTGACATTACGATGCAGTACAGCAAATGGCTTGCGAAACTTGGGTCTTTCGGTTACGACCTGCTGATCCTGATAAACAGTTTTGTAAATTTTCTCCTGACCGGACTCGGAAAAGAAAAGATCTCATTCTCAAAACGGGTTAAGCATAGTGTAAAAAGAGCCGTTTCCTACATCGACAAATTCGAGGAAACAGCTGCAGGGATAGCCATCTCGAAAGGATATGCGAATGTGATCTGCGGACATATACATCAGCCTGTAATGAGAAAGATCACAAATTCGCAGGGAGAAGTCATGTATCTTAACTCAGGTGACTGGGTGGAAAACCTGTCTGCCCTGGAATTTTCCAGCAATCAATGGAGTGTTTATAATTTCCATGATGATCCTCATGTAAAGGCATACACCGAAGCAACAAGACAATCACATTCCCTATCAGATAAAGAAACATTCCAAAACCTCCTAAAGGAGTTCGAAATCAGATAGGTAAGCAGGATAACATCTTCATCCTTCCAGAATCTCAAAATTTTTAGTTAACATATGCAGACTGTTGCATTTTTTCCATATTTTTGTTAACAAATTCACACACCCTAATACAAACCAAATCATACTCTTATGGCAAAAAGAACAATCGTAGCCATGCCTGGTGATGGCATTGGTAAAGTAGTCCTGGATGAGGCCATCCGCGTTTTGGATGCTGCCGGTTTTGAGGCTGAATACGTTCATGGCGATATCGGATGGGAATTCTGGTGCAAGGAAGGCGACCCCTTTCCCGTACGCACACAGAAACTCCTTGAGCAGCATAAAATCGGGCTCTTCGGAGCAATTACTTCAAAGCCCAAAGATAAAGCCGAAGCAGAGATTTCACCCGAGCTTAAAGGCAAAGGATTTACTTACTACAGCCCCATTGTAAGCATGCGCCAGAAATATGACCTTGATATCTGCATGCGTCCCTGCAAAACCTTCAAAGGAAACCCGCTGAATTTTATTCGTCGTGGTTTTGGAGGCGTTATCGAGGAACCTGTGGTTGATACGATGATCTTCAGGCAGAATACTGAAGGTCTTTACGGGGGTGTGGAATGGACGAATCCTCCCGACCAGGTATACGATGCCCTGATGACCCACAAAAAGTTCAGGGAAAATTTTGCATCATGCCCAAGGCCTGAACTTGCCGTATCCACCCGGATCTTAACAAAAAAATACAGTACCCGCATTATTAAAGCAGCTTTTGAATATGCGAAGACCAGGGGATTCGACACCGTCACCGTTTGCGAAAAGCCGAACGTGATCCGTGAAACCTCGGGTATGATGCTGAAAATTGCCCAGGAAATGGCAAAAACCGAATACCCGGGCATTAAGGTGCAGGATACCAATATCGACGCCCAGATGATGTGGCTCACAAAGAACCCCGAAATATACCATGTGCTCGTTGCAAGTAACATGTTCGGCGATATAATCTCCGATGGTTTTGCCGGACTGATCGGCGGGCTTGGATTTGCCTGCAGCGCCAACATTGGACCTGACATCGCCGTGTTTGAACCTACCCATGGTTCCGCCCCAAAATATGCCGCATTCAACCCATCAATTGTAAATCCTATCGCCATGATCATGAGCGCCTGCCTGATGCTCGAACATATTGGCGAAAACACCATAGCAGCCAGGATCTCGAAAGCCATTGCAGAGGTGGTTGAAGAAGGGAAAGTAATGACTTACGATATGATGAAACTCCCAGGCAAACCTGATGTTTTCAGCAAGGGAGCTGCATCCACGTCGGAGATGGCAGAAGCTATAATCGCTAAACTTAAGTAATGTATTTGTGAAACAAAAAGCGAAATGGCGAAAAGCGAAAGGCGAAATTTAAGTTTCGCTTTTCGCTTCTCGCTTTTCGCTTTTA
Organism: uncultured Bacteroidales bacterium; assembly: GCA_903887775.1. Taxonomy (GTDB): domain Bacteria; phylum Bacteroidota; class Bacteroidia; order Bacteroidales; family FEN-979; genus CAIRDP01. The sequence continues at coordinate 153,003 of CAISRB010000011.1, read as the reverse complement.
AAATATTCTGTATGACTGATAGAGTTAATGACCTTTGGCCCGAGCTGATGTGGATCAATGATCCCGATCTGCGCGAAAAGACGGCCGCAACCTGGGAACTTGCCCTTCAAAAGAGTGTTCTTACTCCTGAAGACCTCAACAAGATACCTTTTACCCTGCTTGCCGGACCCGATTTGAAAGTCTCTTTCATGGCCCACAAACGTTGCGTGGTGCATGTGGCCCGTGATGCCGGGAACAAAATGAATGAATTCTTCAGGGATGATCTTCCTGTGAATATGGATGTACTGATTGCCGGGGCCATTCTGGCCGACGTAGGCAAGCTTCTCGAATACGAAATGAAGGATGGTAAATCGGTTCAGGGAATGTATGGGAAATTTCTCCGCCATCCATTCTCAGGCGTTTCACTGGCCGAACAATGCGGTGTGCCTGCCGCAGTATGCCATATTGTTGCAACCCATGCCGGTGAAGGCGATATGGTGAAACGGACGGTTGAAGCCTATATCGTGCATCATGCGGACTTCATGACGTTTGAACCCTTCAGGGAAAGGCTGAAATAAAAGCGAGAAGCGAAAAGCGAAAAGCGAAACTTAAATTTCGCCTTTCACTTCTCGCTTTTCACTTTTTGTTAATACAAAAAACGAAATCTATGACAATAATAGAACAGATAATTAGCACCCATTCAGTTGGCAAACCGGTTAAGCCTGGTGATATAGTTGACGTGTTCATCGACACCCGTGCTGCCCGCGATTTCGGGGGTGCGAACGTGGTTAAAAATATTCTGGATAACGGGCTTGGCCTGGCCGATGCAGCTAAGACAATTTTTACGTTCGACTGCAACCCGGGAGGTTCTGATCAGAAATATGCCCAGAACCAGCATTACTGCCGTCAGTATGCCCGTGAAAAAGGGATACGGGTGTATGATGTTGATTCGGGGGTTGGCACACACCTTGCCATCGACAGCGGGCTCGCCTGGCCGGGAAGCACTTTTGTTTCAACCGATTCCCATGCCAATATCATGGGCGCCATTGCTTCTTTTGGGCAGGGTATGGGTGACCAGGATATCGCTGCTGCCTGGGCAAAAGGTGCAGTATGGTTCAAAGTACCGGCTTCAGTGAAGATCAATCTCAAGGGCTCAAGACCCTCCAATGTATCTGCAAAGGATATTATTCTTAATCTGCTCGGCATATTCGGGGCGAACCGCTTACTCGGATATTCTGTGGAGATCTATGGTGATGCGACGGAAAAATTCACCCTTGATGAAAGGATCACCATTTCGTCGATGGGGACTGAGATGGGCGCCATTCTTATTATTTTTCCGACAAATCAGGCAGTGCTTGCCGAATTAAAAAAGATCACCGGGAAGGATTATCCGATGATTACTGCAGACGCTGATGCCGTATATGAACAAACCTTCGACCTGGATTTATCAACTTTTGTGCCCATGGTCGCAAAACCCGGGCACCCGGAAGATGATACAGCGGTTGAAAATGTGCGCAACAAAAAGATTGATTCGGGATTTATCGGCAGTTGCACGAACGGACGTATAGAGGACCTGCGGATTGCCGCCTCTGTGCTGAAAGGAAGGAAGGTAGCGCCCGGAGTCGTATTAAAAATTGTTCCCTCCACTAATGACATCTGGAACCAGGCACTTGATGAAGGTCTTATCAAAACCTTTAAGGAAGCCGGAGCCATGGTCTCCAATGCCGGTTGCGCAGGTTGTGCCGCCGGACAGGTGGGACAGAACGGGCCGGGCGAAGTGACCATCAGCACAGGCAACCGAAATTTTGAAGGCAAGCAGGGCAAGGGTTTCGTTTATCTGGCCTCCCCTGCAACAGTGGCAGCCAGCGCCGTAGCAGGTTTCATTACGACACCTGACCAGATCCCGGCTAAGCCGGCTGAATTCGGAAATTCCGCCATTCTGAAATCTGTAGTCAAAGAAAAAATCAGGACAAATAAACCCAATGTTGTTGAAGGAAGGGTCTGGATTATTCAGAAGGACAATATCGATACCGATATGATCTTCCACAACCGTTACCTTACGATCACCGATATCAGGGAAATGGGACAGTACAGCTTTGACAACCTCAGGGGTTATGAGGACTTTGCAAAGAAAGCCAAAGCCGGAGACATCGTGATGACCGGGAAAAATTTCGGGGCAGGTAGCTCAAGACAACAGGCGGTGGATTGTTTTATTTCCCTTGGCATCAGCTGTATCATGGCCGAATCCTACGGAGCGATCTATGAACGTAATGCCATTAATGCAGCCATGCCTATTCTTACTTACAAACCGGAAATCATAGCCTCACTGGACCTAAAGGACGCGGATTTGGTCCGTGTCGATTTTGAACATGGCGGGATCGTCAACCTTAGAAACAATAAAGCCGGAACAGTAGAAAAATTCTACGACGCCCAGATGGCTATCTATAAAAACGGGGGACTGCTATAAGTAGCGAAATAGCTAAAAGCGAAAAGCGAAAGGCGAGAAGCGAAAGGCGAAAAGCGAAAGGCGAAAAGCGAGAAGCGAAAGGCGAAAGGCGAAAAGCGAGAAGCGAAAGGCGAAAAGCGAGAAGCGAAAGGCGAAAGGCGAGAAGCGAAAAGCGAAAGGAGAGATAGAGAAATTATATTTCGCTTTTCGCTTTTCGCTTTTCATTTATTTTCCGGTCTTTTCAGCTTCCACCTCCGGTGTGACCAGAGGTAATACCTTGGATCTTCAGTTATCTGGTCTTCCAGCATCTTCATGAAGCCAGCAGTGATCTCAGTGGTTTTTGTTGTCTCCGGATCCTTGCATAAAGAAATGAAATCGACTGTGTAATACCCTCTTTTTATACGCCTTACCCAGGCAAAGAAAACCGGAAGCTTGTGTATCCTCGCATACTTCTCGGGGCCATGCAAAACGGCCGTATCCTGGTTCAGGAAGTTTACCCAGTAAGCAAGCCTGGCAGTTGGAGGGCTTTGGTCGGCAATCATATAAAATAAAGCCGGCTCTCCCCAGTCGTTTTCAAATACCTGCTTTGTATCTGCAATGGAAACCAGGACCGAACGTCCCTGAACCCTGGTTCTGCGTGTATAGCTGTCAATATATTTGTTCTCAAGCGGCTTGTAGAAACCTACAGGTTTGTGAAGAAGTTGCGTACCGCTCGCTATCCCGGCCCATTCCCAGTTAGCATAATGGCCGGCGACACAGAGGGCTCCCCTGCCCTCACGGAAAAGCCTGTTCATCTCATCATTTGCCGTATAGATATATCGTTTTACAATCTCGGTTTCAGTCATCGTAAAGGACTTCAGGCTCTCAACCAGGATATCGCATAAATGATGATAAAAAGCCCTGGCAATTTTAGTGTACTCTTCCCCGGATTTTCCCGGAAAGGAATTCTTCAGGTTGGCATATACGATTTTTTTACGGTAGCCGGTAAGCCGGTAAACCACAAAACAAGAGATGTCGGAAACCAGGTAAATCATCCGGAACGGCATCAGACGGAAAAGACCAATAAAAGCCCTGAATAAGATATAAACAAGGTAATCCATACAGAAAATTGAGATGCAAAGTTAAACGGAATGATTTATTTTTGTTGCAAAATCTCATAGAATGCTTATCATCAAACGACATAAAACCGATCCTTATTTTAACCTTGCAACGGAAGAATATGTTCTGAAAGAGATTCCTGATGATTCGTTTATGCTCTGGAGAAATGCACCTTCAATCATTGTGGGCAAGCATCAGAATACACTGGCTGAAATTAATGTGGATTATGTAAAACATAACAACATCCCTGTTGTGAGAAGGCTTTCCGGGGGCGGGGCTGTGTTTCACGACCTGGGAAACCTGAATTTTACCTTTATCCAGACCGGGAAGCCGGATCTGCTGGTGGATTTCAGAAAATACACCCAGCCCATCCTGGATGTTCTTCTGAAACTTCAAATTGACGCCAGGTTCGAAGGGAGGAACGACCTTACTATAGGAGGAAAAAAATTCTCAGGCAACGCTGAGCATATCTGGAAAGACAGGGTGCTTCACCATGGCACCCTGCTGTTTTCTTCCCGGATGGCCGACCTGAGCCATGCCCTGAATGCCGATCCGCTTAAGTTCCGCGATAAAGCCGTGAAATCGGTTAGAAGCCGTGTTACCAATATCAGCGAACACCTTAAGAAACCCATCGATGTGATGATGTTTGCTGATCTCATCCAGGAGCATATCATCACGATGTATCCGGATGCAGCATCCTATGACCTGGGTGATGACGATCATCAGAAGATCAACGAGCTCGTCAGGACAAAATACAGTACATGGGAATGGAACTTCGGGTATTCGCCCAATTATAACTTTAAAAAAATTCTTCGTACCGAAAAGAGCGGCACCATTGAATTTGACATCGATGTGAAGAATGGTACGATCCTGCATATTAAGATATTTGGAGATTATTTCTCTAAATTTGAAACGGAAGATATAGAGGAAGCCCTGACTGGAATTCCCCACGAGGAATCGGAGATACGCAAAGCCCTGGAGAGGTTTAATCTCTCTGATTACTTTGCAAATCTGAGCATCGGGGAGTTTTTGGAAGGAGTGTTTTGAAGAAATGAATATTGAACTATTATAAGCGAGCAATTTGATAAGCTGCCTCAGGTGGAGCGTAGAGAAGCAATTTGCATAAGCTGCCTCAGGTGGAGCGTAGCGACACCGTAGCAGCGATGCAAGATTGCGAACGAAAAGCGACACCGTAGCAGCGATGCAAGATGCGAACGAAATCACATGAATCAAACACAATGAGCCACGAGAAAATATTCGACACGCTCTGGACGATATACACCGCCCAGAACCCCGGAAGCCGGAGGGTTTACGAGTTGCTGTCAGCCGAAGGCGAAACAATTATAAACGACCATGTGGCATTCCGTACGTTCGACCATCCGCAGATTAATATAGATGTTCTGGCCGGTGAATTCCTCGAAAATGGGTATGTTTACAAAGGCGATTACCGCTTTGAAGAGAAGAAGCTGTATGCGAAGCATTTTGAACACAACAGCGATGTTCACGCTCCAAGGGTATTTATAAGCCAGTTGATCACCTCTGAATTCAGCCCATTTCTTCAGCAGACTATACGTAAATGGATCAGCGCAATTCCTGCTTCAAAACTGGCATCGCCCGGGTTGATCTATTCGGGCAATCTCTCAGGGCTCCCTGAATTTGAAGTGTTTGAAAAGCTCAGGAAAGAATCAGAGTATGCAGCCTGGCTGTATGTTAACGGGTTTTGTGCCAATCATTTCACCGTAAGCATAAATTTCCTGAAGAAACACGATAGTATTCAAAAGGTTAATGCGTTCCTTAAACAGAACGGTTTTATTATGAATGATGCAGGCGGAGAGATCCGGGGGAGCCCCGGTGAACTCCTGGAACAATCGAGTATCAGGGCAGGCATGGTAAAAACTCCATTTGTTGAAGGCATCCGCGAGGTTCCCGGGTGTTACTATGAATTTGCCAGGCGGTACCCCGATAGTGACGGACAATTATACAGTGGTTTTATCGCCAGGTCGGCCGATAAAATATTTGAGTCGACCGATTTTTACAAACATTAAACTCCAACTCCTATGCGGGTATATTTCAAACTGATCCTTGTCATGGCACTGATGCTGCCTGTTCTCTCATGCTCACCGGGAAGTAATAATAAGGAAGGGGCCATTCTGCTCCCAAAAACCGGCATTGTGCATGATCATATCAGTTGCAATGCAAACACCCTGCTCACTTACGCACTCTACCTGCCCCCCGGATGCAGTAACCGCTTCGACAAATCTTCAGCCCAGAAAAGGTTCCCTGTGGTTCTTGCCTTTGACCCCGGTGGCAGTGGCAGCCTGCCGGTAAAACAATTCAGCAGCCTGGCCGGGAAGTATGGCTTTATCCTTGTTGGTTCCAATGACTCAAAGAACATGCAATCACCTGAAGAAAGCGAAGCCGTGGTTCAGGCTATGTTTGAAGAAATCGAGAACAGGCTTCCCATTGATACTTCAGCGATCTATGTCATGGGATTTTCGGGCGGGTCCCGGGTTGCCACAGCCACTGCCATATACAGACCTTACGTCAAAGGGATCATAGGCTGTGGCGCCGGTTTTCCTTCAGGGGTGCAGCCTCCCAACTATAAGCTGAATTATTTCGGCATCGTGGGACAGGGCGATTTCAACCTCACCGAGATGACAGCCCTTGACAAGACCCTGTCGCAGATGAATTTCAGGCATTTTATTCTTGAGTTTGACGGGATTCATGACTGGCCCGGCCTCCGTGAAATTGAAAAAGCCTGGGACTGGCATCTGTTTAATGCAATGAAGGATGGCCGCCTGAAAAAGAACGACAGTATCATAAACAGTTTTTGTTTGGGAATGACGGCCGATTACGACTCTCTTGTAAACCAGGGCCGCCTTTTATATGCAAGGCAGAACCTGGCATACATGATCAGCTGCCTGGATGGCCTGGCCGATGTGACCCTGTTAAACAATCAGCTTAACACTCTTGAAGCCTCTGCAGGGTATAAGGCTGCATTGAAAAAATTCAACGAAGTCCTGGGAAGGGAACAGAAAGAGCAACAGATGCTCATGGAGGCTGTATATAGCAAGGATTTGAAGTGGTGGAAGGCCAGGCTTGATAAATACAGGAATAATCAGAACTCTAAACTCAGCCCTGAAGATACACTTATGAACCACCGGCTGCTGGCTTTTCTGGGCCTGTTCTGCTACTCGAACGCCAATGCTCTTCTGAAACAGAATAATACTGAACAAACTCAGATGGTGATAGGGATTTATGCACTGGTTGAACCCGGCAACCCTGAACCTGACTACATGATGGCCGTTCTCTCAGGCAGGAAGAATGACACAGTGCAAACCCTTGCCAATCTTAAAAAAGCATTTGACAACGGGTTCAGGAATAAAGCAAGGGCTCAGTCCCAGCCTGAATTTCAGATCATCAGGGACAATCCCTCGTATTTCGACCTCATTAAAAAGATGCAATGATTCCCGCACTTCCATTCAGTGAAAAACTTGAATCCCTGAGACTGTTAATCGACGGAGAATTATTCACCGACGAAGCCTCGAAGCTGATGTATGCAACCGACGCTTCAGCTTACCGGGAGGTCCCTCTTGGCGTGGTAAGGCCCCGTCATGCTGAGGACATCAGGAAGATCATCTGTTTTGCAGCGGAAAACAGCATCCCTCTCATCCCCCGTACTGCTGGAACTTCTCTTGCCGGGCAGGTCGTAGGTTCCGGGCTGGTGGTGGATGTCTCCCGCCATATGACGTCCATTTTAGAGATCAATGCCGGTGAACACTGGGTCAGGGTTCAGCCCGGGGTCATTCCCGATGAGTTGAATAAGGTCGTTGAAAAACATGGCTTGTTTTTCGGACCTGAGACTTCCACTTCGAGCCGTTGCATGATCGGCGGGATGGTAGGGAATAATTCCTGCGGGGCACATTCGATACTTTATGGCAGCACCCGCGACCACCTGATCTCGGTTAAAGGATTCCTGAGTGATGGTTCAGAAGCCGAGTTCAGGGATCTCGGAGTTCATGAATTTCAGGAGAAATGTAAAGGTGATACGCTCGAAAACACGATCTACCGCCAGATTCGCGATATCCTTTCCGATCCTTTAAACCAGGAAGAAATACGCCGTGAATACCCCGATCAGGCGATCCATCGCAGAAACACAGGGTATGCGATTGACCTTCTTCTCGAAACCGAACCGTTTGTAAATAATGAAGTAATTCAACATTCAACATTCAATATTCAATATTCGATATTCAACCCCATTCCACCATTTAACTTCAGCAAGCTCATCTCCGGCTCCGAGGGTACTCTCATGTTCATGACCGAGATCAAGCTGAACCTTGTCCCACTCCCTCCAAAGCAGAAAGCCCTTGTATGCGTGCATTGCGCCTCGGTTGCAGTGGCGCTGAAGGCCAACCTGGTCGCGCTGAAATATGAGCCGGGATCGGTAGAACTGATGGACAAGGCCATCATGGATTGTACGAAAGACAATATCACACAAAGGCAGAACCGTTTTTTCATTAAAGGTGATCCGGGAGCAATACTTATCGTTGAATTCGCAAGGGAAACGAAGGAAGAGATTGCCGGTATATGCAGCCGTATGGAGGCTGAGATGCGTTCAGCCGGGCTGGGTTATCATTTTCCCGTTGTATTTCCACCTGAACTGAAACGTGTATGGGATCTCAGGAAAGCCGGACTTGGCGTGCTTTCCAATTATCCAGGCGACCGTAAGCCGGTACCCGTCACAGAAGATACCGCCGTTAACCCCGAAGTCCTGCCCGATTACATCAAGGACTTCGATGCCATGCTCTCGGGGCTTAAACTGAACTGCGTTTATTATGCACATGCGGGATCAGGCGAACTTCATCTGAGGCCGGTCCTGAATCTCAAAGATCCGGCCGATGTAGAGTTGTTTCATACGGTTGCACTGGAGACAGCAAAGATTGTTAAGAAATACAGGGGTTCGCTTAGCGGGGAGCATGGCGACGGAAGACTAAGGGGTGAATTTATCCCCCTGATGATAGGTGATCATAACTACGCACTTCTGAAAGAGATCAAAAAATGCTGGGACCCGTTGAGCATCTTCAACCCGAACAAAATCACCGACACCCCTGAAATGAACTCCAGCCTGAGGTTCCGGCCGGGAACCCCGATAAGAGACATCAGAACGTATTTTGATTTCTCTTCAAGCCATGGTATTCAGCGGGCTGCCGAACAATGTAACGGGTCGGCCGACTGCAGGAACAACCTGGCTACCGGAAAGTGGATGTGCCCTTCATATATGGCAGTGGGCGATGAGAATACAACAACCAGGGCCAGGGCTAACATCCTTCGTGAATTCATCACAAATTCTCCGAAAACAAACCCCTTTGACCATCATGAGATCTATGAAGTGATGGACCTCTGCCTGAGCTGTAAAGCCTGCAAAAGCGAATGCCCTTCAAATGTTGATGTAGCAAAATTGAAAGCTGAATTCCTCCAGCATTATTACGACTCGAATGGTGTTCCAATGCGCTCAAGGCTCATCGCCTATATCAGTAGTATAAACCGCGCCGGAAGTCTTGCTCCATTTCTATTCAACTTCTTCCAGAAAAATCCATTGATTTCGGGATTATCGAAAAAGATGCTTGGTTTCGCAGCGGACCGGAATATCCCTTTGCTTTATAAGACCACGATGGAACGCTGGCTCAGGAAAAACCTGCAGAAGCTGAACAGTTCCATCAGTGATAAAAAAGGCAGCTTTTACCTTTTCATTGACGAATTTACGAATTACAATGACGTTGAAACCGGTATAAAAACAGTGCAGTTTTTCAACCGGCTTGGTTATGAGATCTTACCGGCCGCCCATGATCTCAGTGGCCGGACCTTTATGTCGAAGGGACTGCTTCGCAAGGCGAAACAGATCGCAACACATAATGTCACAATCTTCAAAGACCTGGTCTCCCCGCAGAAACCTCTCGTCGGCATAGAACCCTCGGCCATCCTGGGGTTCAGGGACGAATACCCCGACCTTGTTTCTCCTGACCTCCGTGAACAGGCGAAACTACTCTCGGCCAATTGCCTGATGTTTGATGAATTCATCATGAAGGAGGCTTCAGCCGGAAGGATCAGCCCTTTGATGTTCACTTCAGAACCACGCAAGATAAAGCTTCACGGGCATTGCCATCAGAAAGCCCTGGCATCCGTTGAAACCACAAGAAAAATGCTTTCATTACCGGTCAATTACTCCGTGGAAGAGATCCGGTCGGGTTGCTGCGGTATGGCAGGCGCCTTTGGTTATGAAAAAGAACATTATAAGGTTTCTATGCAGGTAGGTGAACTGGTTCTTTTCCCTGAGATTCGGAAAACATCATCAGAATTCATTATAGCCGCACCGGGCACAAGCTGCCGTCAGCAGATCATCGACGGCACCGGACGCCAGGCACATCATCCAATGGAGATAATATTCGACGCATTGTTACCTGGTTCCGTTTCCCCTTTAAGATAATGGTCCAGAACCCTTCTGAACAGGGGGATGTCAATGGGCTTTGAGATGTAATCGTCGAAACCACACTCAAGAATTTCTTCACGGCTTCCTTTCATAGCTCTTGCAGTAATGGCAATCACGGGAATATCCTGAAGGACTTCTGTTTTTCTGATCTCCTCAAAAGCTGACATCCCGTCCATTACAGGAAGAGATATATCCATCAGTATCAGGTCAGGTTTGCAATTCATAGCCTGGCTTACACCTTCCTCACCATCAGATGCCACTACTATTGTGTAATCAGGAAGCAAAAGGGCCTTCAGTGTTTTGACATCATCAGGATTATCCTCTACAATAAGGATGAGCGGATTGCCTGTTCGCTTTACAGACCGGGGTCCCGCTTTGATTTTTGCAGCTTTCCGCAGCGGTGTATTTACCATTTCACCAACCATCGCAAGCAATTCGGGTTTGCTTACATCTCCTTTCCGCATGAACTGATGGACGTTATTCCTTTTCAGAAAGCTTAATTCTTCTTTCGTAATATGTTTTGCAGTCAGGATGAGGACCGGAAGCTTTGACGTGGCTTTGGTTTCACGTATCATTTTCAGCACCTGAAAGCCATCTACCTCGGGCATCATAAGATCCAGTATCATGGCATCAGGAATCACCAGACTGAGCTGTTCCATGGCTTCTTTTCCATTTCTTGCTGCAAAAACCGTGAATCCCTGTTCACACAGAATATCCTTTATCTGGATTATCGCAGGCTCACTGTCCTCGACAAGAAGGATTTTCTTGCCTGCCCCGAAAGAAGAAGGTGGTGATGATGGAGGCTTCTTTACATAGTGTGTGAATGCGCTCCCTGTTTCACCTTCAATTCTTTCGGAGATCTCCGGCATGGTCGGCAGTATCAGCGTAAAGGTTGATCCCTTTCCTGGTTGGCTTACAACCCTGATCTTACCATTCAGCAGGCCGGTAAATTTCTTCGCAATAGCCAGCCCAAGGCCTGTCCCTCCGTATTTTCTCGATGAGCCCTCATCAGCCTGGCGGAATTCATCAAAGATATTGGGCAGATCATGATCCGATATACCTATTCCTGTATCGGAAACTGCAATTCCAATCTCATTTTCGAGTTGAATGGCAGTCACTTCGACTTCACCTTTCTCAGTGAATTTTACGGCATTGCCAATGATATTCTGTAGTATATGCCGGCACTTTCCGTAGTCACTCTGCAAAGGCTGAAGACCCCTCGGGACCTTGTTAATAAGGCCTATGTTCTTATCCTTTGCCTGGGTTTCAAGCATGGTCACAACTTCTTCAACCAAATCATACATGCTGAAATTACTGAAATTGATCTCCTCATGCCCTGCTTCGATCCTTGAAAGGTCAAGAATGTCATTGATCAGAGTGAGAAGGTTCTTCCCGTTCCTTTCGATGATCCCCAGATAGCTGTACTCATCTTCCGGGATTTTATCATGAAGGCGGCGGCTGAGCACGCCTGATAATGCGATAACGGAATTCAGCGGAGTTCTCAGCTCATGGCTCATATTCGAAAGGAATGAACTCTTTAGCCGGTTTGCTTCATCGAGCTGTTGTTTCTGCATCTCAAGTTCCAGATTCTGCTGTGAGAGTTCATTTCCCTGAATGTCAAGTTCCCTGGCTCTTTCTTCGAGTTCGCGGTTCTGGGCTTCAAGCTTTTTCGAAAAATCAAGGATCTTCTGATGAGACAGGATCCCGTTAAAACGGGCTATTAACGTGATATATATATCATTGATCAAACGGATTGCTTCAGAAGAATAGCAGCTTAAGCTTGCCATCGAGATGATGGCCACAACATCCTTGCCTGACAGTATTGGTATGATTACAATTTCCCTGGGTCTGAAATCACCTGCAGCAGCGCTGAACACCATCGAAGTATCTTCGGGAATATCTTTGATAAACCGGATCTGCCGGCTGGCCATCGCAAGGCCGAATTCACCCTCAAAGGAGGTTGCTGAAAACTGAGCCCTGGCTGAGGAACTGAAACCGATCGATTGAAAAAGATCAAAATGGGTCTGCGGCTCGTTTAACAGATATACAGCACCGGTCTGAGATCCTGATTTCTCCATCAGCACCCTGAGAAGTTCATGGCAAAATGGATGGAGCTCGTCTTGTTTAATAATTACATCGGCGACCTGAACCAAAACGTCCCGGTTAAGTATCTCAAATTTATTGGCTTCAGCAAGCCTGTTGATGGATGATTCCAGGTTCCCGAATTCATTTTTTGCGGAATAACCAATGCGGGCATTTAGATTGCCATTCCGGAATTCGTCATTAGCTATCATCATCTCCTCTATGGGTTTCTTGATTCCTCTTACCAGAATCAGGCTTATGAGAAAAGAAAAAAGAAGTATGGCGCATGACAATATTAACATGAATAACTGCAGAGTTTCCTTGTTTATTTTCGCCGTTTTATACAATTGATCGGCTTTAGCAAAAGAAAAAAGACTTACATCATTGATCTCCTTCAGCACCTGATCAATCTGAGCTTCTTCATATCCCTTACGAAGAGTCGAACTTATCGCTTCTGCATTCTTTCCCTCCCTGATCATTTCAAGGATCATTTCCCTGGTTTCCTTCAGTTTTACCCATGCATTATAAATATCTGAAACATCCTTTTGAGGGCCAAGATATACCACGGAAATACTGTCTAACTGCCGGGTAGCATCTGCCTCGCACAAATTCATAGCGTTGATATCGTCATGCCTGGTTGTATTATTTTTATCATGAACAATGTTTTTCACATACCTGTCCCATAACAAAACGTCTGTTTTAAGCTCTGCTATTGCTTTTCTTACTTTCATCGGATGGGAATAAATCATGTCGGTCTGCTCCCAAATTCTGTTGGCCTGATACCAGGCAAAAGCGCCAAGCACGAAAACTAATAAAATGATCAGTCCCAGGCCTGTTCTAAGCTGGGTCCCGATTTTGAAGTTTTGTATCCTCATTTGTTCAGCTTTAGTAATAATCGTTGAAAGATGGCCTCTGTCATTTTTTCTGAAAGACTGCTGCAGGGGGGAGTACCGGCCGGAACCTCGATTTCGCAACAATATCTCTTTCAGCCTCCCCTGTTACCAGATAACCTTGTGGGGAAAGTGAGAGATAAAGTTTGTTCAAAATAGTTTGTCTTATCTCCGTGCTATAATAAATCAGAAGATTGCAGCAGCATATCAGGTCGAAATCACCGAAGATACTTTCCACAGGGCTGATTGAATTCTTATCTAACAGGTCATGACAGGAAAAATCGATAGAATTTTTCAGGCCCCCCGAGACCGTATATACCTCAGCATTCCGGGTAAAATAATCCGTTATCCGCCTTAAAGTGATATTCCCAACCTCAGAACTTTCAAATTCTCCTTTTCGGGCAGTCTCGAGCTCTTTTTCTGAAATATCTGTTCCGAACACCCTGAAAGGAGTTAATCTTTCATGTCTGCGGATGAGTTCGTCGAGGGTCATGGCCAGGGAATATGTCTCCTGCCCTGAAGCGCAGCCGGCCGACCAAATCCTGATCTCAGAGTTTAACTGCTTTTCTGCAAGCAGACGCGGAAAGATCCACTCCTCAAGCAAGGCATAAGTTAATGGATTCCTGAAAAAATCGCTGTAACAGATTGTAAGCGAGTCATAAAAAATGTTCGCTTCATGTTCATCCCCGGCCAGCACTTCAGTATATGTTTTTTTGCTGATCCCTTTCAGCGCAGAAATCCTTTTGTCGATCGATTTTAACAGAAATGATCTGTCGTATATGGAAACATCCTTTCCATACACCCTGTTCATCACATCCAGAAGTTCAGGAATTGCGGTCATCACCTAAGAAAACTCTTCAGGGTCTCCATCAACTCATCCATATGTATAGGCTTGGCCAGATAGCCGACGCAGCCGGCTTCGAAGGCCCTTTCCCTGTCTCCGCTCATGGCATAGGCAGTGGTTGCGACTACAGGAAGGGAAGTACGCTGCTTCAGCATCAATTGAGTAATTTCCTGGCCCGGGATATCCGGCAATTTGAAGTCCATAAGGACCAGATCAATTTTGGGATGATGATTGAAAATCTGCATAGCTTCATTTCCATCCCAGGCATGGAGGACATTTAACCTGAGTCGGCTCAGGACAATTCTCAGAAGGTCATAATTATCAGGTTCGTCTTCAACAATAAGAATTGTTTTCCCTTCAAAATCAATTGAGTCTTTAACCGGGCTGATCCGCTTTGACGGTGAGTTATCGGATGGGACATAAGGCAAACTGAAACTGAAGCGGGAACCCAGGCCCGTCTTCGATTCAACACAGAACTCTCCTCCCATTTTCTTGACAAAAGCATTTGAAATGGATAATCCAAGACCTGTGCCACCATACTGTCTTGCCAAACCCGTTTCAACCTGCCAGAACCGGTCAAAAATTGCGTTCCGGTGATCTTCCGATATACCAATCCCGCTGTCCTTTACATAAAACTCAAGTTTATTGTCCCTGAGTTTATATCCGAAATCGATCATCCCGGAATGTGTGAATTTAATAGCATTTGTAAGCAGGTTTTCGATAACCTGCCTCAATTTAGACTGGTCCGAGATAATATAACTATCGTTGAGCTGAAAATCTTTATGAAGATTAAGTTGCAAGCCTTTGTCAGCAGTCTTTGAAATATAATTTTCGGCCAATGAATCCATGAGGGAGTTAAGACAAAATTCGCCCGGTTCAGATTCAATGAGGCCGGCCTCGATCTTTGAGATATCAATAAGGTCGCTGATGATATGGAGAAGCTGTTGGCAATTTTCGTTAATAATCCTTACGTATCTGTCACGTTCTTCTGTGCCCAGGTCATTATCTTTAAGCAGTTCTGAAAACCCGATGATGCCGTTCATAGGGGTACGTATTTCATGCGACATATTGGCAAGAAAGGCGGATTTCAGGCGGTCGCTTTCCTCGGCTTTATTTTTTGCAATAATGAGTTCTTTTTCGCTTTTTTCATGAGCTGTCATCTCTTTCCTGAGATCGTCAAGGAGGTTCAGGGTTGCCAGCTGTGTCTGGCTCAGCTTCTGGTTAGCCTTCTTCAGCTCATCTTCTGCTTTCCGGCGCTCGGCAAGTTCCTTTTCAATGGTCAGAGTACGTTCAGAAACAAGGGCAGCCAGCCTGAATTTTTCAGTCCGCTGACGGTCGGCCGATTCCTTGATCTTCGCCATGGCTTTTACCTGGGCGATCAGCTCCACAGCATCGAGAGGTTTGGCCAGGAATGCTTCGGCCCCGGCTTCGAGCGCGATAATACGGGTTTCATGGTCAGTTTTCAGGGCGGTAAGCATGATTACCGGGATGTGATTAATATCTTCATCCTCTTTCAATTTCCGGCAAACGGAAAGACCATCAAACACCGGCATAACTATATCAAGAAGGATCACATCCGGTTTTTCTGAAAGGGCCAGGGCGATACCGGAATATCCATCCAGTG
Organism: uncultured Bacteroidales bacterium; assembly: GCA_903887775.1. GTDB lineage: Bacteria > Bacteroidota > Bacteroidia > Bacteroidales > FEN-979 > CAIRDP01. The sequence goes on along the minus strand of CAISRB010000011.1, from coordinate 137,553 downwards.
CTGTAACTACTTTTGTGCCAGGGATGGCATCGGCAATAACGGCTTTCAGCGATGTAAGGTTATCCTGATTGTCATCAATCGCTAAAATCTTCAACTCTTTTGAGTTCATCTTTCAAATATACAAAACAAATAGACGAAAGAGAGATAATAATCTTTCAGCTTTTATGGATCAGCGGCTTATTTCAGGCCCCTGTTTTCAAGCAGTGCGTTAATGGAAGGTTTTTTTCCGCGAAAATCAAGATACATCTGCATCGCATCTTCCGAACCTCCTTTTTCGAGGATATCTTTTCGAAAACGGGTGGCGGTTGCCTGATCGAAAATATTGCCGGTTTCTTTGAAAGCCTCGAATGCATCAGCATCAAGAACTTCGGCCCAGATATAGCTGTAATATCCTGCTGTGTATCCTCCCGTCATCGAATGCTGGAAATAGGTTGACCTGTATCGCGGAGGTATCTGTTTAATAAGGCCGATCCTGTTCATCGACTCATCTTCAAATTTAAGGATGTCTGATTTTTCAGCTTCCTGAGGCAGGGTATGGAAATCCATATCAAGGAATGAGGCTGCAAGGTATTCGGTGCTTTTAAAGCCTTCGCCGAATTTTCCGCTCTTCACGATCTTTTCGACAATATCCTGTGGGATGACTTCCCCGGTAATATAATGCCTGGCATAGACTTTCAGCACTTCAGGTTCAAAGGCCCAGTGTTCGTTGATCTGTGAGGGCAGTTCAACGAAATCGCGGGGAACGCTCCCTATACCATCAAACCGCACATTCCTGAAGAGACCGGCAAGGTTATGGCCGAATTCATGAAAGAAGGTCTCAACCTCATCGGCTGTCAAAAGAGCCGGCTTATCAGCTGTCGGAGGTGAAAAATTCATGACCATGGTCATGACGGGAGGAACCCGTTTTCCGTCCTTATATGACTGTGAGCGGTAGCTTCCGCACCAGGCGCCCCCACGCTTGCCTGCACGGGGATGGAAATCCATATACACCACTCCTAAAAGGCTGCCGTCCCTGTCGTGGCATTCATATAATTGTACACCCGGATAGTATGTCGGAGCGTTCTTTACCAATGTAAAGGTGATGCCGTACAACTTGTTTGCGACATAAAAAATTCCGTCACGCACATTTTCAAGTTTGAAATACGGCTTAACCATTTCCTCCCCCAGGTTGAACCGGGTTTTCCTGACTTTTTCGCTGTAATAACGCCAGTCCCAGCCCATCAGTTCGAATTTACCACCACTCTGGTTGATCAGCTGCTGCATGTCATCCTTTTCATGCTTTGCCATTGCAAGTGCCGGTGTCCATACCTGGTTCAGGAGATCATAAACATTCGCCGGCGTTTTGGCCATACGGTCATCCAGCATAAAAGCTGCAAAACTTTTAAATCCCATCAGGTTCGCTTTTTCCCGGCGTAACTTAACCAGCTTCTCAACCAGCATTTTGTTATCCTTCGCGTCGTTATTATTGCAACGGTTGATATAGGCTGTAAAGATCTTTTCTCTGAGTTCCCGACTGTCGGAGAACTGCAGGAAAGGCATCACGCTGGGGTTCTGCAAAGTGAATACCCATTTGCCCTTTGTGGCTGCATCGGCATTGGCGGCTTCAGCCGCAGTCGTGATCACATCCTGGGGCAATCCGGCAAGATCTTCTTTTTTATCGATCACCATTTTATATTCATTATTCTCGGCAAGAAGGTTCTGACCGAATGTGAGCTGTAGCAGGCTGATCTCCTTATTCAGTTCACGCAGCTTCGCCTTCCCTGCTGAATCGAGCCCGGCGCCGCCCCGTATGAAATTCTTGTATGTTTCTTCTATCAGCCTTAGCTGATCGGGATCATATTTGACTTTCCCGCGGTTGGCATAAATCATTTTAACCCGCTTAAACAGTTTCTGATTCAGGTTGACGTCATCGTTGTGCTTGCTCAGCAATGGTGAAAGTTTTTTGGCAATATTCTGCATCTCCGGATTTGTGTTCGCGCCGTTGAGGCTGAAAAAAACAGAGCTTACCTTTTCAAGCAGCTTTCCGCTGTTGTCATAAGCCGCCATGGTGTTCTTAAAATCGGGGGAGGCAGGGTTTTTAATAATTGCCGCGATCTCCTGGTTGTGCTCCTGAATGCCTTTTGTGAAGGCCGGGATATAATGTTCATTTTTAATTTTTTCAAAGGGAGGCACGCCAAAAGTTGTTGCCCATTCTGAAAAGAACGGGTTTTCATTATCGTTTACCTCAGTTGCGGCCCGGATAGTAGCATCCTGGGCTTTTGTAAAGGCTACAGTCATGAGAGTGAAGATTGAAAAGAAAATTACACGTTTCATACCATGGGTTTATTATAGGTCAATGTTTATCATACATACAAATTTCGATTTTTTTCCCATCCTCTGCAAGTTCGGTCAAAGGAAATACTGATCTGGCTTCATCAAGAAGCGGCTGAAGTTCATCGTAACGGGCTGAAAAATGTCCGATCAGCAAGCTTTTTACCCCGGCTTTTTCTGCTATCGTTGCAGCTTCAAGGGCAGTACTATGCATTTTTTCATGGGCTGAGACTGCCATTTCGTGAAGGAAAGTGGCTTCGTGGTAAAGCAGGTCCACACCCTGTATGCAAGGTATAATATCTTCGGAATAGGCTGTGTCGGAGCAATAGGCATAGGACCTCGGATGTCGTATCCTTACCGTGGATGCATGTTGCTCGATAAAAAGAAAACCATTCGTTGGAACGCTGTGAACAAGCGGGAAAGTGTAAACTTTAAGCCGTTCGGTATCTATGATCAGCTCTTTGCTTTCAGATTGCAAAGGGTGGAAGATCAGGGGATAAGTCAGGGTTGTAAGGGAGGCTGAAAGTTGCAGGTCTATAATCTGTTGTAATTGCCGGTTCGCATAAAGATGTAATTCATCTTTGCGGCCAAGCAGGTGCAAGCTGGTTAAAAAACCAATGAGCCCGTAAAAATGGTCGCCATGAAGATGGCTGATGAGAACATGTTTTATTCTCTGAAAATGGATTTTGTAACGTCGCAGCTGAAGCTGGGTGCCCTCAGCGCAGTCTATCAAAAACAAGCGCTCATTTGCGTTTAGCAAATGAGCGCTTGGGTTACGTTGCAAAGTCGGGATTGCCGAATTGCTTCCCAGTATGGTCACTGAGAAAGTCATAAGGCTTATTCGGCCTTAGGTTCTTCGGTCTCTCCTTCTTCTGCTTTAGGTTCGTCGAAAGGAAGTGTATCCTCTTGAGCAGCTGCCTTGGGAGTACGTGACTTCTCTTCAGCAGCCATCATGTCGGCTTTAAGATTAGCCAGTGATTCAATATCTCCAAGCGTCGTCTTCTCAAGATTATCCTTCAGCTTTTTAACAGCCTTCTTCGTATCCTTCTCCTTCTTTTGGCCTGCCTTGGTTTCTTTGTTCTTCTCGGCATAGACGGCATCCTGATGGATCTTCGTATGGGAAAGGATGATTTTCTTGTTTTCTTTCGAAAATTCGATGACCTTGAAGTCAAGAACTTCCTCTTCCCTTGCACTGGTATTATCTTCCTTATGCAGATGGCGGGCAGGTGCGAAACCTTCAACACCATATGGAAGAGCTACGATACCCCCCTTTTCGTTCATGCTTACAATGGTCCCCTTATGCACAGAGCCTACCGAGAACACCGTTTCAAACACATCCCAGGGGTTCTCTTCGAGCTGTTTGTGGCCAAGGCTCAGCCTACGGTTCTCAACATCCACATCGAGTACCATCACTTCAATATTCTCTCCGATCTTCGTGAATTCAGCCGGGTGCTTGATCTTCTTTGCCCAGCTCAGGTCTGAAATATGGATGAGCCCGTCAACACCTTCTTCCAGTTCGACAAAGATGCCGAAATTGGTGAAGTTGCGGACAATAGCGCTATGTTTGGACTTAAGGGGATATTTCTCCTTGATATTGTTCCAGGGATCAGGGATGAGCTGTTTGATGCCCATCGACATCTTGCGCTCTTCGCGGTCAAGAGTAAGGATAACAGCTTCCACTTCCTGTCCGACCTTAAGGAAATCATGTGCAGTGCGAAGGTGCTGTGACCATGACATCTCTGAAACATGGATGAGGCTTTCAACACCGGAAGCAATCTCTACGAAAGCTCCGTAATCGGCAATTACGACTACGCGGCCTTTAACTTTGTCGCCAACCTTGAGGTTCGGATCAAGAGAATCCCAGGGATGAGGGGTGAGCTGCTTGAGACCAAGGGCAATGCGCTTCTTGTTATCATCAAAGTCAAGGATAACAACCTTGATTTTCTGGTCAAGTTTTACAATCTCTTCCGGGTGGTTGATACGGCCCCAGCTGAGGTCTGTAATATGTATAAGTCCGTCAACACCGCCCAGGTCAATAAATACACCGTAAGAAGTGATATTCTTGACTGTGCCTTCAAGTATCTGTCCTTTTTCAAGTTTCTTGATAATTTCTGCCTTCTGGGCTTCGAGTTCGTCTTCAATAAGTGCTTTATGCGACACAACCACGTTCTTGTATTCGTGATTGATCTTAACCACTTTAAACTCCATGACCTTATCAACAAACACATCGTAATCCCTGATGGGTTTCACGTCGATCTGAGAGCCCGGGAGGAATGCTTCAATTCCGAAGACGTCGACGATAAGGCCGCCCTTCGTGCGTGATTTAACGTGGCCCTTGATGATCTCCTGGTTGTCGTAAGCAGTATTGATCCGCTCCCAGGATTTCAGGATACGGGCTTTCTTATGTGAAAGAAGAAGCTGGCCGGTGGTGTCTTCCTGGTTCTCGATATAGACTTCCACCTTATCCCCGATTTTCAGGTCAGGATTATAACGGAATTCGTTGGCCATAAGAACGCCATCGGATTTAAAACCGATGTTTACTACGATCTCACGGTTAGTCATGGTTACAACAGTACCTTCGATAAGTTCATGGTCCTGGATGGCTTTCAGGGTCTGGTCGTATGCATCTTCCAGTCTTTTGCGTTCATCAGGAGAATACAATTCATGTTTCTTTCCGATTGAGTCCCAGTCAAATTCTTCAGGTTGCTCAGCAGGTGCTGCTTTCTTTTTTCTTTCTTTTTTCTCCGGTGCTTCGGTTACAGCTTCAGGTGTTACTTCTGCCTGAGGGGTTTCGGAGACTACTTCTGCCTGAGGCGCTTCAGAGGATGATTCTTCAAGAGGTGCTTCAGCAGCGGTTTTTTCTGGTTCAACATTAACAGTTTGCTCCATGTTGACATTGGTTTCTTCAGGAGTCATTTAAATTACTTGCTAAGTGGAGGCGGGTGACCGCCTGCCGGGTTTTACATAATATTGATTTTCCGGGGATTTATCATAAAGAACATTTTGCCATTTCACCCTGGTTAAAATGGGGTGCAAATGTAGTAAGAATCTTTGAATCGACCAATAAATCATGTACTTTTGCTGAAAATTCCAGAACATGCCTTTAAAATGCGGGATCATCGGTCTTTCCGGCTCCGGCAAGACCAGCTTTTTTAACTGCATCTCCTCGAACCGGGCCGAAACTCATAAAGCTGCGTTTACATCTACAAAGTCGAACCTTGGCACTATGAATGTTCCCGATCCCCGATTATATGAGATTGACAAATTCATTCATTCTGCAAAAATCGTTCCTACCACGATTGAGATGGTCGACATTCCAGGGCTTTCAAAAGGCGGCAGCCATACAGAAGGGAATAAATTTTTGACCGATATCCGTAATGTTGATGCCCTGATACACATCATCCGCTGTTTCGACGATCCCAACATGCCCCATATTGAGGGGTCTGTTGATCCCGTAAGAGATAAAGAAATTGTCGACCTTGAGCTTCAGGTCCGCGACCTGGAATCGGTGGAAAAAAAGATACACAGATTTGAGAAGATAGCCATGGGCGGAGATAAGGACGCAAAGAAATGCATTGAAGTCCTCCATGTATATAAATCCCACCTCGAATCCTTTGAAAGCGCGCGTACTGCGCCGGTTTATGAAGAGGATAAAAAATACATTGCCGATATCGCCCTGCTTACCGAAAAACCTGTTTTATATGTTTGTAATGTTGACGACAATGCAGCGGTAAACGGAAACGCTTATTCGGAAAGGTTCATCAAGGCTGTTCAGGCCGAAAATGCCGAAGTAATTATCCTGGCAGGTAAACTGGAATCAGAGATTGCCGAACTGGAACAGGAAGAAGACAGGATGGTTTTCCTGGCCGATGCTGGTCTTGCTGAACCAGGTGTGAACCGGCTGGTAAGAGCAGCCTACCATTTACTTGATCTCCAGACATTTTTCACTGCAGGTCCTAAGGAAGTAAGGGCATGGACAATCCATAAGGGAATGACTGCCCCCGAGGCTGCCGGGGTGATACATAGCGACCTGGAAAGGGGATTCATACGGGCGGAAGTGATGAAATACAGCGATTTCATCTCTCTTGGCTCCGAACATGCATGCAGGGAAAAAGGAAAACTGTTAATAGAAGGAAAGAATTATGTCGTGGGCGACGGGGATATAATCCACATCCGCTTTAACGTCTAGACAAAGCGGGCAAAAGACTTTAGTTTCTCAAGAAAATCTGCTTTCTTCCTTACCGATACTTCAACCTCGGAATTATCTTCCATGATCACCGAGCCACCTTTACCTTTCATATATCGTTTGACATATACAAGATTGATAAGGTGCTTGCTATGGATACGCGAAAACGGAAGGTCTTCAAGTATTTTTTCGTAATTGTTCATTGACTTCGATGCAACGAATTTCTGTCCGTTTGAAAGATAAAACGTAGTATATACATCATCGGCCTCCAGCCTGATAACATCACCAAGCTTAACAATGTTCAGTCCATCCGAAGAAGGAATGATGATCTTTTCCTGCCCGCCTTTCAGACTTTCTCTCAGAACAGAGATACGGTCATCAATATCCTCTTCCTTTACCTTCGAATCCCTGTAACGGTCCAAGGCTGTTTTAAGACCATCAAATGTGGGAGGTTTCACTATGTAATGCAGGGCGGAAAACTCAAAAGCCCTTACCGCGTATTTGTCGAAAGCAGTGACGAATATAACCTGGAAACGGCGATGCGTAACTCCTTCTATCACGTCAAATCCTTCCCCATCGGGCAGGTTGACATCCAAAAAGACCATTTCAGGTTTTGTTTCATCAATTAAAGCTATTGCATCTTTGACCGTCATCGCAGTCCCGATGATATTGACATTGGTGAAATGCTTCCCGAGCAGGGACTGTAATATCACCAAACTGGATTTATCATCATCAACAAGGACGGTCCTTATCACTTCTTCCATAGGAGGCGGTTTTATCGGGCGCTAAATTACAAAAGAAAAAGTACCTTTGTACTGCCAAGCTAAAATATTAATATTTCCCTAACAATGATCCCGACTGTTGATAATATTTTACAAAATAAATATTTAGACAAAGATCAAATAAAATTACTGCTATCCCTTGACAATACAGAAGCGGAAACGCTTTTCCATAGGGCTCATGAGGTCAAAAACTTTCATGTAGGCAGAAAAGTTTATTTCAGGGGTTTGATCGAATATTCAAACATTTGTACGAAAAACTGTTTCTATTGTGGTATCAGGATGGACAACAGCCGTTACCAGAGATATGTGCTGTCTGATGATGAAGTTCTTGAAGCCGCCAGGTTTGCGAATGACAATAATTTTGCTTCAATCGTTATACAGGCTGGGGAAAGAAGCAGCAAAGACTTCACCCTGACCATTGAAAACCTTCTCAAAAGAATACATACTGAGACAGATGGGAAACTTCATGTAACCCTGTCGCTTGGCGAACAAACTGAAGAAACCTATAAACGATGGTACGATTCAGGAGCTCACCGGTATCTGCTCAGGATTGAGGTTTCAAATCCCGGTTTATATGCACGTCTCCATCCCGGTGACAGCAGGCACACTCACAAAGCCAGGCTGAAAGCCCTTTCTTTGCTGAGAAAAACAGGGTACCAGGTTGGAAGCGGGGTAATGATCGGTTTGCCGTTTCAGACTATTTCAGACCTGGCCGAGGACCTTTGTTTTTTCAGGGATCTCGACATCGATATGGTCGGCATGGGGCCATATATTGAGCACGAGGATACGCCTTTATACGCCTTCCGCGACATGATCCCTTCTGTAACAGATCGTGTTAATCTTTCCGTTAAGATGGTTTCCATATTAAGGATCATCATGCCTGATATAAATATTGCTGCCACTACTGCCTTGCAAGCCCTTGACCCAAAAGGCAGGGAGAAAGCCATTTTCGCCGGCGCCAATGTGATCATGCCAAACCTGACCCCTGTAAAATACAGGGACAACTACCTGCTTTATGAAAATAAACCGAATGTAAAAGACCAGCCGGATGAAACGAAGATAGCACTGGAAAAGAACATTCAGGCTGCAGGAGATGAAATCGGATACGGAGAGTGGGGCGATTCGAGACACTATAAAAGGCGAGAAGCGAAAAGCGAAAAGCGAAATTTCTTATGAGAGAAATTTATTGTTCCCTTAGTGTTTTCATTACAGATTTTAATGTTTTGAATTATTTATTTCGCCATTTCGCTTTTCGCTTCTCGCCTTTTCGCTTTTCGCCTTTCGCTACCTCGCTACTTTGTAATTATGAAACTACTTGAGAAAATAGAGATCCTCGATGCCGGTTCCGAAGGGAACGCGGTGGCAAGGCATGGCGACATGGTAGTGTTTGTGCCTTACGGTGTTCCGGGGGATGTCGTAGATATTGAAGTCTTCAGGCTAAAACGGTCTTTCGCAGAGGGAAAAATCATTCGGTTTCATCAGCTCTCAGAAAACCGTATTGAACCCTTCTGCTCTCACTTCGGCCTTTGCGGAGGTTGTCGCTGGCAGCAGATGAAGTATGAAAGCCAGCTTCATTTCAAGCAAAAGCAGGTTGAAGACAACCTTAAACGTATCGGAAAGTTTGACAATCCATTGATCCGCCCTATTATAGGTTCAGATAAAACACAAGGATACCGCAACAAACTTGAATTTACCTTTTCATCGAGGCGATGGTTTACCGGTAGCGGCGAAAGTGACAGCTCCCCTGCCCTGGGCTTTCACATCCCCAAACGCTGGGATAAAATCCTTAACATTGACTATTGTTACCTTATGGATGAGCCTGTAAATCTCATCAGGCTTGAAGCCAGGCGTTATTCGATTGAAAAGGGATTGAGCTTTTATGACGCCAGGAATAACACTGGTTTTCTAAGGAATATGATACTCCGTTCGACGACCATGGGCGATCTGATGCTGATCATGGTTTATCAAAACGATGAGCCTGACGTGATCTTTCCCATGCTGGATCATTTCATGCAGGTCTTTCCTCAGATAACCTCAATGTTTTATGTGATCAATGAGAAAAAGAATGATGTGATAAGCGATCTTGAAATAAGACATTATTCCGGTACTCAATTCATCACAGAAACGCTGCCGCCTTTCAGGGAAAATCACAGTCCCGTGAATTTCAGGATTGGGCCGGTTTCCTTCTTCCAGACCAATCCGGAACAGGCCGGCAGGTTATTCCGCCTCGCTGCCGGCTACCTTTCACCTGAAGGCAAAGAGGTCGTTTACGACCTGTATACCGGTACTGGTTCAATAGCCAATTACATTGCCCCTTATGTAAACAAAGTGATCGGAATAGAAGCTTCAGCCTCAGCAGTGGCAGATGCAGGGGTTAATGCAGAACTGAACGGAAATACAAACCTCAGGTTTTTCGCAGCCGAAACAGAGAAACTGTTGAGCCCGGAGTTTATCAGCACTCATGGGCATCCCGATGCGGTGATAACCGATCCGCCCCGGAACGGGATGCATGAAAAAGTAATTCAGACCCTGCTTACGGTGCTTCCCCTTAAGATCGTATATATAAGTTGTAATCCTGCCACTCAGGCCAGGGATATGTATTTGCTCAACAACCGTTACACTTTGATCGAATGCCAGCCGGTCGACATGTTTCCGCATACACAGCATGTCGAGAATGTAGCTCTTCTCAGCTTAGCTTAATGGCCAGGTCCCTGATATCCTCTGTGAGAGGATAAAAGATGTGGGTTGCCTGAAGGTAAAAGACTTCTCTTATTTGCAATTGTGATTTTATCCATTCCTCAAGCATGTCTGCTTCCAAATCTTTCAGCAGGGGTCTTTTCTTTCTGACATTCAGCAACCGTTCCTTCAGTTCACCGGTTGTCATCCGCAGATAAACAGAAATACCGTTATTCCTGATAAAATTCATATTGTCTTTGCTGCAGGGGGTTCCTCCCCCGGTCGAGATGATTGTGTTTTCGAGCCTGGCTGTTTCAAGAAGCAATTCCCTTTCAATATCACGGAATGTCGTTTCACCATATTTCTCAAAAAAATCGTTAATACTGACATGGTAACGTGCCTCAAACAATTCATCAATGTCAGAAAAACCGGCTTTCAGCAAGCCTGAGAGTTGCCTCCCCAAAGTGCTTTTGCCGGATCCCATAAAGCCGATCAGATAGATTCTCAAGGTTCGTTGTTTTTTGAGCGTAAAAGTACAAATTCATGCAAAATAATTACTACCTTTGCAGTCCGTAAAAAAATAAGGCTTATGAAGTTTGGAAGCTTATTCTTATGCATACTGTCACTTGTCATTTTTGGAGTTTCAGGCTGCAATTCTTCCGGTACGAAAGAGCAAAAGATCTCGACTGATCTTGTAAAGAACCCAAATACAGCAAATGGCGAAAGCAATGCGGGGGCTTTGCCATCATTCAAATTTCAGGAGATCGAACATGATTTCGGCAAGATCATTCAGGGGGAATCAGTATCCTATGAGTTTCAGTTTACAAATACGGGAAAATCAGACCTTATCATTGTTGATGTAAGCACTTCCTGCGGATGCACTGTACCTTCTTTCCCAAAAACACCGATCCGGCCAGGAGACAAAGGGGCAATCAAGGTCTCTTTTAACAGCGCGGGTAAAAATGGTTTTCAGGCAAAGAACATTCTGGTCGTCGCAAACACCCAGCCAAATACTACGCTTCTCAGGATCAAGGCGCAGATCGTGGGTCCCAATGCAGATAAATAATTCAGTTTAATTTTAATTAATAATCAGATGGATATTCTTAACATTCTTTTAATGGCTCCCCAGGCACAGGGCGGCTCGCAGAACGGCTGGTATTCCTTTTTACCTCTTCTGCTTATCATCGTAGTGTTCTATTTCTTTTTCATCCGCCCGCAGATGAAACGAAGCAAGGATCAGAAAAAATTCAGGGAAACTCTCGACAAAGGACAGAAAGTTGTTACAATTGGCGGGATTCACGGCAGAATTGTGGAGATCCAGGAAACTACTGTTTCCATCGAAGTCGATAACAACGTAAAACTGCGTGTTGAGAAATCAGCTATTGCCATCGACACAAGCCAGACTATTGAAAGCAATAAATAATCAATGGTAATTGAAAAGCGGGTTTATTGATCTGATCGGTAAAGCCAGGAAAAACAGGGGTGAAAAATTCAGGCACCAGCTGTATATATTTACTGTTTGCCTTTTGCTTTCCGTTTTTATCTGGTCTCTGGTCAGACTTTCCCGTGATTATTTTTACACTGTAAACTATCGCATTCATTACATTAACCTGCCTTCCAACCTGAGAATGACGGGTTATTCCGACAGTATCCTCAAGGTCAGCATTAAGGTCCAGGGGTTTGATTATTTTACCGAAGAATTCATTCACGCCGGGAATCCTAAATATACCGTTAGCCTGAGAAAGATTAAAATTCATTCTGAAGACGGCAATATCAGCGGATACCTTCTGACCAATGACATTGGGAAGGACATCAAAACCCAGATGAATTTTCAGACAGAAATTTACATGGTGTTTCCCGACACCCTGTTTTTTAATCTTGAAAGGGTCGCTCCAAGAAAAATCCAGCGCATCAGCTCAAGGCCTGCAACCGGTTTACAACCTAAACATGACAGCCTGGCTCTTAACAAAGTGAGATAAAGCATATGATCAGGGCAGGACTTACCGGAAATATCGGCAGCGGCAAATCGGTTGTGGCTTCACTGTTCTCTTTGATCGGAGTTCCCGTGTATAATGCCGATGAGGCATCAAAGAAATTACTGAAACTCCCTGAAATCATTGATAAAATCGAAAGCTTATTCGGGCAGGAAATTGCTGAAAACGGGATTATCAGCAATAAACGGCTGGCTTTAATTGTTTTCGGCAACCCGGGGGCTTTAAGCAAGCTAAACGCCTTACTGCATCCACTTGTAATGCATGATTTCAATCAATGGATCCTGTCAAAAATGCAATTTCCTTATGTGATCATGGAAGCTGCCATTCTGTTTGAGACCGGGTATGCAAAGGAATTTGACCGCATTATCCTTGTCTCATGCCCTGATGAAACGGCAATCGGCAGGGTCATCGCCCGTGACGGGGTCGGCAGGGACCAGGTGCTTGCAAGGATGCAACACCAGATAAAAAATGACGACAAAGCCCTTAAATCTGACTTTGTCATCCTCAACGACGGCTCTCAGATGCTGATCCCCCAGGTTTTATCCATCCATGAAAAGCTTGTAAAGGAAAACCATTAACACATGAAAGCGCTTAATATTTCTGCAGTCTCCTACCTCAACACCTACCCGTTTGTTTACGGCATACAGCAATCGGGATATCTTCGCGACTATCAGTTATATCTCGAGGTGCCATCAATGTGTGCCGAGAGGCTGAAGTCGGGTGAGGCTGATATTGCCCTGGTCCCAACCGGGGCGCTTTCCGACTTCAAAAATTATCATATAATTTCAGATTACTGCATAGGTGCTGTCAGGGAAGTCGTAACAGTACTTCTTCTTTCTGATAAGCCGCTTGAAAAGATCAGAAAGGTTTATCTTGATTTTGACTCCAGGACCTCGTCGAAGCTTGTCCAGGTCCTGGCACAATCCTTCTGGAAAATAACTCCTTTGTTCGAAAGGCTGAAACCGGGTCAGGCAGAAGATCATTCAGAACGTGAGGCCATCGTTGCTATCGGCGATAAAACTTTTGACCTCAAAGGGCGATATCCCTACTCCTATGATCTTGCCGAAGAGTGGATACGGTTTACAAAGCTGCCTTTTGTTTTTGCTGTTTGGGTATCCCTGAAACCAATTCCGGAAGATGTGCTGGGCTGTTTAAATAAAGCCCTGAGATTCGGAGTTGAAAATATTGAAGGCACCCTGGATTTCTTCAGCGCAAAGCTTCCGAAAAACGCCGATTGCAGACAGTACCTCAGCGAAAACATATCCTTTAACTTTGATAAAGCAAAGAAAGAAGGGCTGAACCTCTTCCTGTCGTTTCTTTAGTCAGGAATCAGGCAACAGAGCAGCTTGAACATCGGATATTGAACATTGAATTACTCGGGCTCCTCTACCTCTTCGCTGGCATCCCGCGCTGTTTTGCCATATCTTCCAGCCTTTTCTGGAACCCTGATTTTTTCACAGGTTTTTTCTTGTTGGCTTCGATCTGGGCATGAAGTTTTTTCTCGTCCATAAAGGCACGGATCAGGTAGATCTGGGCAAACGTGAGAAGGTTTGCAAGAAGATAATAATAGCTTAGCCCGGAAGAATAATCATTAAACCAGAACAGGAACATCACCGGCATCATATACATCATTGTTTTCATGCCTGGCATCTGCTGCTGGGTGCTGCCCATCATCTGGTCGTTAATCCTGGTATAGATAATACTCGAGATGGTCATCAGAAGAGCGAAAAGGCTGACATGGTTACCATACCAGGGTATGCTGAAACCAGCAGGGAAGGTCCATATTGAATCATATGATGAAAGATCTGTAGCCCAAAGAAAAGACTGCTGCCTGAGCTCAATGGATGAAGGAAAAAAGCGGAACATCGCAATAAGGATAGGGAACTGCAGCAGCATCGGGATACAACCTGCCATCGGGTTGACCCCTGCCTTCTTATAGAGGTCCATCGTCGCCTGTTGCTTTTTCATGGCATCGTCCTTTTTCGAAAACTTTTTATTCAGTTCATCGATATCCGGCTTCAGGACTCTCATCTTTGCTGATGATTTGTATGTTTTATAAGCTATCGGAAAAAGGACGATCTTCAGTAAAATGGTCAGCACAAGGATGATGATGCCATAATTCCACCCCAGGTTCCCGAAGAAAGTAAAGACCGGGATAACAGCGTATATGTTGATCCATGCCATCAGGAAAAAGCTCCATCCAAGCGGGATCTGTTTTTCGAGGTCTAAATTGTAATGCTTTAGCGTGTAAAATTTATCCGGACCAAAATACATAGACATGCCCAACGACTTGGTCTCTTTCCCGGAATATGGAATTCCTGTTTCGACCAACATGGTCTTAAGGTAGCCCGGAGGCCCCGGAAGTGTCTGGGTCCTGAGCCTTGGTTCGGTAAAATAGTTGTCGGCTATCAGAATGCTGCTGAAAAACTGTTGTTTGAACGAGAACCATTTGATCTTCTCATTTTTCAGATAGCGTTCTTCATCCTTCGTTTCAGTTATATAATCGACCTTTTCCTGATCGTATTTATAGTAAAGCGTACTGGTCATACGCTCCATTTTAAGACTTTTCTCGAGGTTTTTCAGATTCTCGCTCCAGGTCAGGACGAGGAATTTATTTCCTGCATCAATGGCCTGATCCATACCTTCAATATTCACCCGGAAGCGAAGCATATAGTCATCCCCTTTAATAGTGTAAAGGAATTCGATGTACTGATCCTTATTGAAGCCGGTATCGCCTGAGGCAGTATATAACCTCATGCCGAACTGCAGTGAATCTTTCCCGCTGACTTTCATTGAAGTCTGTCCCTTGTGTAAAGGATCGTGCCAGAAAGGCTGAAAATATAAATGGTTGGTGCTTATGGTCCGGTTGTTGGAGAAAAACGAGATGCCGAAATTCAGCGAATCGCTGTCCATCAGAACTAACGGCTTCTTATTCCAGGTAAGGTAGTTCTTCAGCTCAACACGGCCGATCTTCCCTCCCCTGGAGAGAAAATTAAGTTTAAAGACATCATTTTCAATGGTATAAGATGTGTCCTTCCCCACTGCTGCATTGGCGAATACACCAAGTTCGCCTTTCATCGTCATCCTGACCAGAGTTACCGAGTCAACTTTTTCACCACGGGCAGCGAATTTCTCTTTTTCCTTTGAAACGGCAATAGCCTTTTCCCTTGCAATGGATGTGATCATTGAGTGCTGCTTCTGTACATTAATCATGTACATAGAATCTGCTTTACGCTTCTGGGCGATAAGTTGTTCCTTAGATGGGCTCAACAGGTATGTATACCCGATAAAAATTGCGAAGATGAGGCCGAGCCCGATGATCGTATTCTTGTTATTCATGAAAGAGTTTTAATTAATCTAAAAGCGGCTTTTGGGGGTGCAAAGTTAAGAAATTGTCTTTACTTGGGCTGATATTCCCTTGCTGCTTTAATAAAAGCCACAAAAAGAGGATGTGGTCTGGCAACCGTACTTTTATATTCAGGATGAAACTGAACGCCAATGAACCAGGGATGGGTTGTGAGTTCCATGATCTCGACAAGATTGTCCTTTTCATTTATCCCAACGGGTAAAAAACCGTTTTTGACATATTGTTCAAGGTAAGAATTATTGAATTCATACCTGTGCCTGTGCCTTTCGGAAATATTTTCGGATTGGTATATTTCGTAAACCTTCGATGACTTTTCAAGCTGGCATGGGTAAGCTCCTAACCGCATCGTACCTCCAAGTCCCATGATCTTTTTCTGTTCCTCCATCATATCGATGACGGGATAAGGAGTGTTTTTATTGAATTCGGTGGAATGGGCTCCTTTCAAGCCCAACACATTGCGTGCAAATTCTATCACCGCACACTGCATCCCGAGACATATCCCGAAGAATGGTATCCCATGTGTCCTGGCAAAATTAATGGCAGTTATCTTCCCTTCAATGCCTCTTTCTCCGAAACCGGGTGCGACCAGTATGGCATTCAGGCCTTGAAGCTTTTCAGCCACGTTTTTTTCATCGATGAATTCCGAATGCAGGGAGATGACGTTAACCTTGCAGCTGTTCGATACCCCTGCGTGGATAATGGCTTCGTTGATCGACTTATAAGCATCTTTTAATTCCACATATTTACCTACAAGGCCGATGCTGAAATGGCAGGTGGGATTTTTCAATGTAAAAAGGAACTTTTCCCAGTCACGAAGATCAGGGACTCCGTTAGTGGGCATGTCGGTCCTTTTAAGGATCTCCACATCCAGGTTTTCCTGCCTCATCAGCACAGGAACTTCGTAAATGCTCTCTGCGTCTATGCATTCAATTACAGAGGAAGGATTAACATTACAGAAAAGAGCGATCTTGTTGCGAAGACTCTCTGGAAGATGCTTCTCGGTGCGGCAAACGATAATATCGGGCTGAACTCCCTGTTCCAGTAATGTTTTTACGGAATGCTGGGTTGGTTTTGATTTCAGTTCTCCTGCGGCCGCAAGATAAGGTACCAGCGTAAGATGAACAACCACGCTGTCTTTTCCTAATTCCCAGCGCAACTGGCGAACAGCTTCGATAAAGGGCAGGGATTCAATGTCGCCCACGGTTCCGCCTATCTCAGTGATCACAAAATCATAATGCTGTTTACTTGCAAGCAGTTTGATCCTGAATTTTATTTCATCGGTGATATGGGGGATTACCTGAACAGTTTCGCCAAGATACTCACCTTGTCGTTCCTTACTGATGACACTCTGGTAGACTACCCCGGTAGTAACATTATTTGCCTGTGTTGTAGGCACACTTGAAAATCTTTCGTAATGTCCAAGGTCCAGGTCGGTCTCGGCCCCGTCTTCTGTAACGTAGCATTCGCCGTGCTCATATGGATTCAATGTTCCCGGATCAATGTTGATATATGGATCGAGTTTTTGAATAGTTACCGTAAACCCCCTGGCAACCAGCAGTTTCGCTATAGAAGAGGAAATAATTCCCTTACCCAGGGACGAAGTAACACCGCCGGTTACAAAAATATATTTGGTTGAGGACATATTCTAATCACAATGAAGAATTACTGAACACAAAAATAATCGTTTTCGGCAAACAGGGAGAAATTAGTTTACACCTCATTCGCATTTTTTACGAACATAGCCCGGGAGATCTATCCTCTTTTTAATGGTAAGAATTTCAGTTGCGATCTCTTCAATTGGTTTATTGGTTACATGCACAACAGGCCATTCATACTGACAGAAAAATTTCATAGCATAATTCAATTCCCGTTTAACATTATTCATTGAGGTATAATCACTTGAAAACCCGCCAAGATATTGCTGCCTTACTGACCTCAGGCTGCAAAGGTCCTGAGGTTCGGTCATCAGTCCGAAGACCCTGCCATGTTCCAGCGTTTTCAGTATGTCAGGTAATTCGCTGCCAAGGACGACCGGGAAGTTTGCGACAAACCAACCCTTAAAGGCCAGGTATATGCTGAGTGGCGTTTTGAAAGTACGTGAAACACCTACAAGGATGATCTCAGCTTTATCATAATCATAATCCCTCTGCCCGTCATCATGGGTAAAAGCGAACTGCATGGCATCGATCCGTTTGAAATATTCCTGGTTAAGGCTGAAAAACAAACCCGGTTCTCCTTTCGGAGAATCGGCGAAATGATGTGAAAGCCTTGATAACAAAGGCCCCATGAGGTCAATGGCATCCACATTATGGATCCGGCTGAGCCTGAGAACGCATTCCCGTAGCGATTCAGAGACCAGGGTATGCAAAATAAAACCCTTTTCTTCTGCAACCTCACTTACTATTTCTTCAACAGCCTGTTCGGTTCGAACTTCCGGCCTGAGCACTATCTCCACTCTGGAATCAGGGAATTGCGTGAGCGCAGCCATCAGAATCTGCTCGGCTGTACGTCCCGAGCCATCGGAAACCACAAATAGCTTGTTCATGATATCAAAATTATTCGGTCTTTAAAACTAAGGTAATTTTACCGAAATACAAAATTTTGCATTTTTTTCATATTTTAGCTTTTCGATTAAATTAAGTACTTTTGAAGCATGAAATACGATACTTATCAGGTTATTGCAAACCGGAAATGATAATAGGGGTATTCCATCTGACCAATATGTAAAAATTTAAATATTTACAGATAAAATCAAAATTAGAATTTAATATAAACACAAACTTATTATGACAACAATTAAAGTCGGTATCAATGGATTTGGCAGGATCGGGCGGTTAACCTTCCGTGCCCTGCTTAAAAAAGAAAATGTTGAAGTTTTAGCCATCAATGATCTTACGGATTCTAAAACCCTGGCCCACCTTCTGAAATATGACTCAGTTCACGGGAAGTTTCCAGGCACTGTAGTTGTGGATGGGGAATACCTGGTCATCAATGGAAAAAAGATCAGGGTTTATGCTGAAAAGGATCCCGCAAACCTGCCTTGGGGAAAAATAGGGGTTACGACGGTTCTGGAGTGCACAGGGATATTCCGCAACCGTGAAAAGATGAGTAAACACCTTACAGCAGGAGCTAAGAAAGTTCTGCTGAGTGTGCCTTCCGACAACAAGGAAGATGTAGATGCCACGATAGTTCTCGGAGTTAATGACAGCCTGCTCACCCACGAAATGCAGCTGATCTCGAATGCTTCCTGCACAACCAACTGTCTTGCTCCGATTGCGAAGGTTTTGAATGATAATTTTGGTATTGTCAGGGGGTTGATGAACACCACACACAGCTATACAAACGACCAGATCATACTTGACGCACCTCATAAAGACCTCCGCCGGGCACGCGCCGCCGCGATGTCGATCATCCCGACTAAGACAGGTGCCGCAAAAGCAATCGGTCTTGTCATCCCGGAACTCGAAGGAAAACTTGACGGATTTGCTGTAAGGGTCCCGACCCCCGACGGTTCATTGGTGGACCTGACCTGCGAACTGGCAAAAAAAACCACGAAAGAAGAGATCAATGCGGCAATGAAAGCAGCTGCCGATGGGCCAATGAAAGGTGTGCTTGAATATACTGAAGACCCTATTGTCAGCGTGGATATTATTGGGAACACTCATTCTTCGGTGTTCGATTCCCAGCTGACGAAAGTCCTCGGGGGTAATTTTATCAAAATCATTTCATGGTATGATAACGAGAATGGCTACTCATGCAGGATGGCTGATCTCGTTGTAAAAATGGGCTGACATGAGTCATCTGTTCTCATCCGGGGAAAGGGAAGGCTATATCATGATCGTCGAGGACTCGAAGAGCCAGGCGATGATGCTGAAATCCCTTCTGACGAAACACGATTATAAAGTAAGAGATTTCGAAGAGGGAAGCTCTGCTTTTAAAGCAGCCCTGGAAGAACCTCCTATTCTTATTGTCAGCGACATACTGATGCCTGGCATGGATGGTTATGAACTCTGTCAGAAAGTTAAAGGCACGAAAGAGCTTAAAGAAATCCCCATTATACTGCTCACAACGCTGCAGGATTCGATGGATATCATTAAGGGACTTCAAGCGGGATCAGATAATTTCATTACGAAGCCTTATGATGCCAAATACCTGCTCTCCCGCATTAATTATCTGCTGGCCAACAGGGAACTCAGGTACCAGGGAACCAGCGACCTGGTGCTTGAGATCATGTTCAATGGCCAGAAATATGCAATCAATTCAGAGAGAAAACAAATACTGGACCTTTTATTATCGGTTTACGAAAATGCCGTACAGCAAAACTATCAGCTTATAGAAGCACAAGCCGAACTGCAAAGATCGAATGAGCATCTTATAAGTTTGAACCGTGACCTGGAGGCATTTTCGTACACTATTTCACATGACCTCCGGACACCCCTGAACCACATCAGCATGAGCGCACAACTGCTGCACCATCATTATCTTGACAAGCTCGATGAAGCAGGAGTTTCATATGTTGAGACGATACATTCCACCACCAGATCGATGGCAGAGATGATTAACGACCTGTTGCAGTTTTCACGCACCGGGACGATAAGCATCCATTCTCAACCTGTTGATCTGAGCGAGATGTGCCGTAAAGTCATGCAGTGGATCCACCAGGATGATCCTGCCCGCGATATTGATGTGAAAATCGAGGATAACATGCAACTTACAGCCGATCAAAGCCTTCTGATGGTTGTTGTTAAGAATCTTCTTGGAAATGCCTGGAAATACACTTCAACAACAGAACATCCCACGATCCGGGTAAGCAGTTCTCAGAAAGACGGGAAAACAATCTTTTGTGTAAAGGATAATGGCGTTGGATTTGATCCATCAAGGGCAGCAAATCTTTTCACACCGTTTGTAAGGCTGCATACACAGGAGGAGTTTCCGGGAACAGGTGTCGGGCTGGCTACGGCCAAACGCATTATTGAACGGCACGGGGGAACGATGTGGGGCATTGGGGAGCCCGGAAAAGGCGCTTCTTTCTGCTTTACAATCAATTCACCTCATTCACCCCTGGAATCGACAGAAGGATAACGCTTCCGGGTTCGGTGTTCATCTTCCCTCAGACAGGTTTGTCATTGATACTGAGCCAACAACAAGAATGAGCGGGTATCAGATTTCGATGTGGACCCTGAGCCCAAAGGCATTCGCAGGCCCGCGAACCTGGTTATAGCCCGGGTTAAGGATGTATTGATAATCGGGGCATATCCATAAAAGCTTTCTGAAGAATTGAAATGAATAATAGATCTCCCCGATGAACTCAGGAGCACAGTTCAGGCCTCCGTCTCCGATCATAAATCCCATGCCTCCTGCTCTCAGATAATCGGCATGCGGAGAAGAAATACCGTTCATGATAAAGGCAATCGCCAGGTTGTCGTCGTCGCGTTGCCATAAATTACCATCTATATTAAGGCCAAGGTTGATCGTCCTGTCAATCTCGGTAAACACCCAGGTTTCATTCTGACCATCGTTCCAGCCTGCCCGCATAAACATCCCGAAATTCCTGTCGAGATTTTGCTCTATATTGAGCCCGAAACCATATTTTGTACGACCCTCCGCTCTTGTCAGAGTGATATCAGGAATGCTGTCCTCCTCCCTCCCAAGTCTGACTGTCTGTTTGTAATTACCCATTGGAGCGAGGTTAAAATAGGCCATAGCCCTGATTATACCTGATTGCCGTCCAAGTGAGTATTTCTTCTCAAATTCAACAGCACTGCCGAATGACCTGGTTATATTATATTCCATCTTTTGGCCATTGGCTTCCGTGGGCATTGTTACGAAAGCCGCACGAATGGCCCATTTTGGTCTCACAAATTCCCCGGCCAAACCGTAATCATATCCCCTTACGTTTGCAGGATAATCCCAGGCCCCGTTCCCCATCAGCGCCCAGTTATAGAACTGTACACGGGGATCGTGGCTGAATGAATTGTTATCGAAAAAATCCATCATGCTGAATTTCCCTGCAATCAGGGAGAGGTAAGTATCGGGTTCGCGACCCGAAAGCTGGTTGAAATCATCAGCTGACCTGTGCCATGATTTTGAAAGGGCAAAAACCTGCTTTAAGTATAAGCGCCCGATATAAACATGCACCGAAGGATCACTTACACGGTAGACTTCACCGTTGGGGAAGCCGGCAACACCATGGGTCTGCGAAAAGCCCTTGCCTCCTGAGGCCTCCGGATTGAAATATATCTGGGCCCCTTTCCACAAACGCATCCCGAAAAAAAGAGTTGCAGATAAAGAAACCGTAGATTCTTCATATTTCTGAAGGCTGTTCTCACCCGAGTAATCAGCCTTGAAAGCCGGATGATATTGCGGGAGTAAAGTAAGCTGGAAATGATAATTCCAGAATTGGTTTTTTATCGTATCCCCCTCCGAGGCCTCTGCGCTAAACCGGCTAATAATCATAGCCACAATAAATACCACGGCGGCAGATCTCCTGAACAACATCACGGTTGAAATGTTTAGTATAAACTTCGAAGCCCAAATTTCGGCATTTCGGCAAAATAACCTAAGTTTGCGCCCTAAAAAAAAACTCATGCTGAAATACTTTATCGCACGCCAGATGGTGAAACGCACGAAGAACAGGCAGTTTCCCATTGAAATCCTCGAACAGAAACATGTAGACCTCAACCAGCCATTCCCTAACGACAGCTCTTATTTTTATGGCGGAGATAAAGCAGGTAATGCATTCATCGCACGTATGGCCTTCAGGGGCAAAAAAAGACAGCATGAATGGTGGTTTGATTTTTTCATTAAAGGAAGAGGATTCTTCGGTCTGAAGACCGATCCGGGTCCTGATGGGGCCGGGTTCCAGATGGGCAGCCTGAAATGGGAAAATACAGTTTTAGGTAAGGAATGGAGGATCACCTACGAAGGCCCGGTGACCGATGAGCAGGGCAAATCCTGTCACTGCAAGACCGACATGCTTTTCATCGGCGAGCATGAACCTTATGATTTTGCGAAGAGCTCCGACCAGAGCATGATAGCAAAGGCTGTCGCAGGTGAGAAGTGGAACAAGAAGTTTTTTTTCATGATGAAGGATACTCAGCAGACTCATTATGAGCAGACCGGCATCTTCAAAGGGACCATATCTTTGGACGGGCAGGTGTATACAATGGAGATGAGGGCTTCAAGAGATCATTCATTCGGTTCAAGAACCTGGCTGACCTGGGACAGGCATTACTGGATAACGGGAATTTCAGACGCAGGGATGCACTGGACTGTTACAACTATTAAATGGGATTTCCTGGGCAGGCTTACGGCAGGGTTTATTACTTATCCCGACGGGCATACGGATGCCATCATTGAATGCACCGACCTTGAAACGATATCCCGCGAAAAACTTTTACCTGACCACGGGTTTATAGATATTATATGCCGGAGCGGAGCAAAGCATAAAGTTGAATTCAGGAGAAATGGCCATTTCCCTTATCTTATGGATGGGAAATACCAGATGCGTGAAGCTATCGGAACCTATAAATTCGATGGTATTGACGGCCTGGGCATGGTTGAATTCGGCTTTCACAAAGACAAATATCAAATCGACTGATACTAATATCTGATACGTGATACTTCGGCTTCATGAAATAGACGGGCATCCGGTAGGCGGCAAAGCAAGAGGCCTGAAGATCCTGAGAGAGCTTGGTTATAACGTTCCGGAGGCAGTTGTGTTGCTGCAGCCGGAACCTAAGGAGTTGCTGGACTCGGCTATCCGGCGGCATCTCATCTCTCTGGGACCCGGCCCCAAAGCGGTACGTTCATCTGCGATGAGCGAGGACGGGCTTTCGGCTTCCTTTGCGGGACAGTTTGAATCCTATCTGAACCTTAAATCCTTCGAAGAGATCAAATCAGCAATTGTTAAATGCGTTGATGCGGCAAGTGCAGCCCGTGTAAAAGCATATACGGGCAGTCTGTTTTCTGAAGCAGACCTGAGGATCTCGGTTGTCCTTCAGAATATGGTGGACGCCAGGGTAGCAGGAGTGGTTTTTTCAGTTAACCCGGTTAACAACCGTCGTGATAAAATACTTGTCAATGCAATCGCCGGGCATGGCGAAGACCTTGTGAGCGGGAAAAAGGATGCCTGCCACTATGAAATATTCCGCAGCGGATCAAATATTAAAACAGAGATATTAAAGAATGGCCATCTCCTCGATGAATCGCTCCTCGGTCAGATCCTTGAGGGAGCGAAAAAAGCCGAGTCGTATTTTAATGCTCCGGTGGATATGGAATGGGCCATTGATAATGCAGGGATTCTGAATTGGTTGCAGGTAAGACCGGTCACTGCGTTGAATGAAGTCCACTTCAACGAGCTTGACACTATAAAAGGAGACAGCAATGATATCTGGACCCTTGGCAATATTGGAGAAATGATGCCTGGGGTTGCCACCCCCCTGACCTGTTCGGTGAGCGCAGAAGCCATCGACTATGGGATGGTGATGCTGGCCGAGCGTGGCGGAGCATACCGTATACGCGACCGGGTCGGTCCCAGGTATATCCAGATGTTTTATAACCGCTTGTTCATCAACATGAGCAATATGATGGACTATCCGAAAAGGATATGGTTAAATAAACCGGAAGATGTTCAATTTGCCCTGAGCGGGAAAATATTCGACGGGCTCACAGCGGTTCCTGATGTTTCATTCCCTGTCAGGGTCCTGAATTTTTTCCGTCAGATGTCTACTACCTTATGGGCCGGCAAATACCTGGATCAATTGAGGATCCTGGAAGCCGGTTTCCACATCGACATATCACTGCCGGCTGCTGAACTGCATAAAAAACTGGAAGAAGGAAGGATTCAGCTGGGAACAGGATTCGGCCACCACATTATGGCATCGGCACAAAGCGGAACCATGTATTCAGCCTTTATGAGGATCATGACAGGGGATAAACGAAGGCCCGGGGCCGCTGACCACCATATTGCCACGATGCTTCTCCTCGATATTCCTGAGATTGAGAGTGCTGATGCAGTGAAAACACTCGAGCGGTTTGGAAGGATGATCCGTTCTCACAAAGAGTTCTGTGAGAAATTCATACTGGCCACTTCCGCAGAAGCACTTGAAATGCTTGAAAAAAAGGCTCCCGAAGAAGTCAGCGAACAGTTCAGGCTTTTTCTTGAACGCCATGGCCACCGTTGTGTAAGGGAAGCCGAACTTAGAGAGAAAACCTGGGCCGAGAAACCCTCCCAGCTCATCCAGATCCTTCAGACCCGGGTAAAAGCAGGCGAAGTCAGGCATATGTCACACGATACAAAAAAAGAAATTACTCTTGCTTTGAGCAAGCTCAGGCCGGCAACGAGGATCATTCTGCGTTCCATGATAGCCACAGCAAGGAAAGCTGTCGCCAGGCGTGAAATAACCAAAGCACTTTCGATTAAGATGGTGGATACCATCCGCAGAGGATACAATGCACTGGCTTTGACACTGGTTTCCGAACAGCTGCTTGACGATCCTGACCAGGTGTATTTTCTCACGCATGAGGAGCTTGGCAGGCTGATTGCAGATAAAGATGCAGGCTGGAAAATGAAAGCTGCAAGAAGGCGTGAACTCCTTGCCGATACAGACAAACTGGTGTTCGAAGAGATAAGCTTTGGCATACCGGAACCTCTTGAAGAAGAGCAATCATTCGAACTTAAAGAAGGCCAGCTTGCCGGTATTCCGGTCAGCAGCGGAGTTGTTGAAGCGACCGTAAGGATAATTCATACACTTGAAGATGCCGAGCAACTGAAGGAAGGCGAGATCATGGTTGCTTCTTTCACCGATATAGGATGGACTCCTTATTTCAGTATTATCTCCGGTCTGATCACCGAGATTGGGAGCCCATTGTCACATGGGGCCGTTGTTGCCCGGGAGTATGGCATCCCTGCTGTTGTTGCCGCTAAGGGTGCAAAAAAACTGTTTAAGACCGGCGACCGGATAAGGCTTGACGGGGAGAGAGGCTTAATAGAAAAGATCTGAACAAAATCTCAGGGTTATGGCAGCCGGGCCCCCAGGCCATAAGATCTGAATTTGTTATTTCGGAACTGGAATTCGATGAAATAGGGACCGGATGTCACAGCATAAAAATTCACTGTGTCACCACTAAATACTACATCCTTCGAATAGTAAACGTTCTTCAGGACAGCGGTCTGGCTCAGGTTGCCGAAAAGGCCGTTTTTGACTTTAGAATAGGAATCAGCTCTCCACCATTCAACATTATATGAGCTGTCATTAACGGCAAATTTTCCTCCTCCCGTAGCCGCGTTATACATCACATCGGCATAGCCGTAATTTCCTTTTATCCTGTTCTGGTCTCCGTCAAGGATTTTAAGCCCTGCTAAAAATCCATGCCCGTATCCCAGGTCCATAATAAATACCGCCCCGCTATCACTGGCAAATGGGAAGCCTGTTAAAATATCAGCGGAATTCGTTTGAGACATTCTAAAAATGTTGGGATACGCGGGGTTGATATTCCAGAAACCTGAATCGGCAGGATAAGCCGGAGGAACAGTTCCGGAATATTCGTCAGGCATGAGTTTGGGCAATGAACCGGTATCATTACAATAACCTTGCTTCGTCCAGGTTCCGTCAGCTGATATCGTAAGAATGCCCCATTCCCTGTTCAGTGTACTGCCGTTTACCGAAGTATTACTGATATGGAGGTAAACATAATTCCCGCCGATCTGAGGATTGCTGCCATTTGCCTGCTGGCTGATGCTGAAAGAAAGATTGCTGTTCAGCCGGGCTGTTGGAAAATTCCCGGTGAATACCATGCCGGGTATCTCAACTGCGTAATAAAATGCTCCCTGGGCATAGACCTTATAAAGTCCGTTCAGTTCATTTGAGTATATGGTAAAGGACCCGTTATCGTATAGTTTATTCGATTCATTGTAAACAGAATAATTCATCAGGCTTTCATTTACGACGAATGAGAGAACATCACCGGCGGTACCTGCTCCGGCATAATAATTGGGTGACACAGCCTGGTTGTCACTCTTTTTACAACCGTTTGCAAGGAGAAGTGAAAGAGTAATCAAAAAGAAATGCCAGAAAACCTTTTGCATCGTCATTATTTACAGGATGACGAGTTAAAGATAGAAAAAAAATCAGCGGGACGGGAATATTGAAACAATTACAGGTTCTGCTTTACCAAATCTTTATACTGCAGGGTAATAAATTTATCAGCAATTTATATTAATTTGATTTTCTTTGCATGCCCTAAAAAGGACCCTGCCTTGTATTTTTATAACCTCAGTCTGAAAATTTATTATTAGGTTTGAATGAGAAATGTTTTACATATGATCAGGGCCAATATTTCAAGATATTCCTCACGGTCCGATTTCAGTGAATACCTCATTGCATTCCTTGCTATTGCAATAACAGCAGCAATCTGTTTCCCTCTCACCCATGTCATTGGAATTGTCAGCATCGGGCTTATCCTGCTGATGGTTGTTGCTCTTCTGGCCCTGTTTTTAGGGAGATGGCCATTGATGGTCGCAGCAATCCTGAATGTTTTGATATGGGACTATTTTTTTCAGCAACCTCTCTTTACCTTTACCATCCATCACATTGAAGATTTGTTTGCCAACATTGCCGATCTCCTTGTTGGAATTGTTTTTGTAATCCTGATAACGAGAGTACGAAAAAGCCGGACCGTGCTTCAGAACAGCCAGGAAAGGCTCACAATCCTGTATAATTTTCTCGAATCGATGAATAACGCCAAATCAATTTCTGAAGTCATCGGGATTTCGGGAGAAGGTCTTAAGAAATATTTCGGGAATGAAGCTGTGATCTATCTCAAGGACAGGAATAGCCGCAGCCTGTCGACTGTGCCATATGGCAACGTTGCATTGCACTGTGCTGCCGGCGCCCACTTTGCAGCCAACCTGTTTTTGGATGCAAGCACAGGAACGCCGGATGAGCCAAAAGCAAATCCCCAGGGATTGTTTTATTTCCCCCTGCATGATCCCCGTGAGATAATTGGAATTATCGGGATTGTTTTAAGTCCTGACATTCAGTCGGATGAAGATAAAATGATACTATTAAAGTCCCTCATTACTATCATCGCATCTACCCTTGGACGGGAAATCAACATTGAAGCCGCTATGGAAAAAGGCTTGCTCGACCATTCTGAGAAGCTGTTCCAGGCTGTTTTAAACAGCGTCTCCCACGAACTTCGCACACCGATCGCTATAATATCAGCAGCAGTTGATAATCTCAATGATTTAAGAACTTCTTCCGAGCCTGAAAAAAGAAAGCAGATATGCATGGAACTCGAATCCGCATCGACCAGGCTGGATAACCTTGTGGAGAATATTCTGGACATGTCGAGAATAGAATCAGGTTTGCTGAAACTCAACCTCCAATATTGCGACTTAGCCGATCTGGCAGGCCTGGTCGTGAAGGATCTGAAAAGCGAAACTAAAGGCCACAGGCTGAACATCATGATGCCCGATAACCTGTCGCTGATCAAAGCCGATATCAGCCTGCTGAGGCAAGTCCTGGTGAATATTCTGAGAAATGCAATCATGTATACTCCGGCCGGGACGAGTATCGTTATCAGCGCTGTGAATGATCCGGCCGGGATGGTATCGTTAACCATCAGGGATCATGGCCCCGGTGTTCCGGAAGAAAACCTCAGCCACCTGTTCGAAAAATTTTACAGGGTTCCCGGCTCGAAAAGCGGAGGGACAGGACTGGGGCTGGCTATTTCACGTGCTTTCGTTGAAGCACACGGAGGATTTATCAGGGCTTTGAATGACCCGGAGGGAGGTTTTAAAATTACAATTATATTAAAAACAGAGGAGTGACATGGAGAAAAGCAAAATAAAATATAAAGTCCTCATTATTGATGACGAGGCACAGATAAGGCGTCTTCTCAGAATGACACTGGAAACAAACGAATACAAAGTGTTCGAAGCATCTTCTGCCAAAGAAGGCATGCTTGCCGTTACAATGAACCATCCTGATGTGATCCTGCTTGACCTCGGCCTTCCCGACGAAAGCGGCCTGAGCCTGCTGCGCCAGCTGCGTGAGTGGTCGGCAGTACCCGTCATCGTACTCACAGTGCAGGATTCAGAATCGGTCATGATCGATGCCCTGGATTCGGGAGCTGATGATTATGTTACAAAACCCTTCAACGCGGGTGAACTGCTTGCCAGAATCAGGGTTGCAATACGTCATTCCCTGAGAATGGACGAATCTCCCGTATTCAGGTCAGGAGGTCTTGAAATTGATATTAACAGCAGGGTTTCCAGGCTGAACAAAGAAGAGATAAAACTTACTGCAACAGAATATTCACTGTTACTGATTTTTATCAGGAATGCAGGAAAAGTACTTACCCATTCCTATATCAGTCGTGAAATCTGGAGCGCTCCCTATGCAGATAATGCACAGATATTAAGAGTACACATCGCCCAGCTTCGTAAAAAAATCGAGAACGACCCTTCGGTGCCCGAGCTGCTCATCACCGAGCCCGGCGTAGGCTACAGGCTGAAAATTCTGCCTGTTCAGGAATAGTTAACAACAGCAACCGCCGGTCTCAGACAAAATTTCTTTTAACGTTGGATCATTCCAGGAATTTTGCTTTCAGAAGATCTTTATCAGCTTTCAGAACCCCGGAGAGATAATTGTCCATTCCCCCGAAAGAACGGTCAATCTCATCCAGGGCCGCATGCAGGTATTCAGATCTCACCTCCATGATCGGCCTTAGAATCTCACCATCCCTGCCTTGTTCCGTGGCTTTCCCGATGAGACGATCAATAAAGGATTTCAGGCGTAAATTACTCAGGAAATAGTCCTGTTCCACAATACCGGGATCGACACCAAGCGCTGAAAGCAGCAGAACACTTGCTAAGCCCGTACGGTCTTTCCCTGCTGCACAATGATACACGAGGGGATATTCGGTGGTTTGTTCCAAGGTTCTGAAAAACTCAGCGAAGCGCTCGCTGTCATTGCGTATCATCCTGCTGTAATCGGAAACCAGGACTTTCTCAAGTCCTTCAGCGTCATTCCGGTTTAACAGCTCCATTGTTTTGTCCCTTGCTTCATCGGAAATACTGATCCTGATTGTCTTCTGAACTGAAGGGATTTTTGCACTTGGAAATGAAGCTATTTCCCTGTCGGTGCGAAAATCGATCACCAGTGCAAGGCCGATTTCCTCCAGTTTGCGGATGTCGGCTTTGCTTAATTTATCCAGGCTGCCGCTGCGATATACCATGTTCTTCCTGAACTTCTTTCCGCTTTGAGCCTGAATTCCTTCCAGAGAGCGAAAATTGTGCTGATTCTCAAGAAAAGGAGAGCCATTAATTCCTTTATTCATGGGGATATGCTAATTTTACATTGAATTTGAGTAATTCTCAGGCTGCAAAAATATCCTTAATATCCAAACAAGTATGAAATCAATATTAAATATTATTGTTTCAGTTTCTGTTCTGATTGTTCTCCTAAGCGGCAGCCCTGCAGCACGCATCCGAAAGCAGGTCGACCCCGTGGGATTTGCAACCCGGTCCTGGCAGATGGATTCAATCATGAAAAGGATAGAAAGGCTGCAGGGAATGAAAATGAACGAAGCCCTTGACAACGGCAACATACAAAAATACATGTCATGGAAACTGGCGGTCAGCCCTCATGATGATTATACTTATGTGGGCTGGCTTTACCCGGCAGTTCTCAGAAATATAAAGGCAGGGACGGTGATCCTGCTTGGTGTAGCCCATAAGGCGAAAAAGTTTAATATTGAAGGACGCATGGTGTTCGACAGCTATGATTACTGGCAGGGTCCTTATGGTCCGGTCAAAGTTTCAGCTTTAAGAGAATCCATAATGAACAAACTGCCGAGGTCTTCATATATTGTCAGCGACAGTCTTCAGGGCGCAGAACATTCTGTGGAAGCCATCATCCCTTTCCTGCAGTATTACAATAAAAAAGTCGAAATTATCTCAATTCTGATACCGGCCATGTCATTTTCAACGATGAAGAACTTATCGTCAGGCCTGGCCGATGCATTATATAACCTTAGCCAGTACAATGAGCGTAACCTTCAGATCGGCAGGGATTATGCAATTGTCATTTCAACTGATGCGGTCCATTATGGATGTGAAGACTGGGGAGGTTCCGACTACGCATTTTATGGCTGCGACACAGTGGGGTTTTACAAGGCTGTCGATCATGAATATGAAATTATGCGAAACAGCTTGCTGGGGCAGGTCACCGAAAAGAAAGTGCAGGCATTCACACAATACACGGTCCAGGACACTAATTATCATACTTACAAATGGACCTGGTGCGGAAGATATTCCGTCCCTTTCGGGCTTCTGACACTTATGCAACTTGAGAATTCACTCCATTCAATGTCATCGTTGGGGACGCTTATAGGGTATTCCACATCCATCAGTGAAAAACCAATCCCCGTTAATGACATTAAAATGGGAACTACTGCAAAAGCAACCATCAAACACTGGGTGGGATATTCAGCGATAGGTTACCGTTAAAATAACACATATGACAACAGTCCATTCAACATACCGGGGTGATCTGCGGACCGAAGCAACCCATCTTCAGTCAGGCACAAGCCTGGTTACCGATGCACCCGTTGACAACCAGGGCAAGGGGGAATTCTTTTCTCCTACCGACCTTGTTGCGACCGCTCTTGGAAGCTGCATGATAACGATCATGGGAATTTCCGCAAAAACTCAGGGCTTCAGTATTGACGGAGCTACATGGGATGTGACCAAGGTGATGGCCGACAATCCCCGCCGCATAGGGGAGATCATCGTCGAACTCACATTGCCACCGAATCAATATACCGATCAGCAAAAAAGGCTGGTTGAACATATTACGAAAAACTGTCCGGTGGCCCTCAGCCTTCATCCCGGTCTGAAGCAAACGGTAAGGATCAATTACCTCTGAGATCCTGCTCTCTTAGCCCAGGTAGGACTTCAGCAGTCTGCTTCTTGAAGAATGCTTCAGTCTGCGGATAGCTTTTTCCCTTATCTGGCGTACCCGTTCACGGGTCAGGCCAAAGGTATAACCAATCTCTTCGAGGGTATAGCTGTGCGGATGCCCTATGCCATAAAACATATTCAGGATCTCCCTTTCTTTCTCCGTAAGGGTGGCAAGCGACCGCTGGATCTCCATCGACAAGCTTTCCTGGATCAGGTTTTCGTCAGTTTCAGGAGTATCCACAGCAACAAAAACATCCAGAAGATTTGTTTCTTCATCCTGGTCGATAGGCGCATCCATCGAAACTATCCTGGTTCCCATTTTCATCGTCTCAGCAACCTTATGTCCCGGGATATCCATTTCCCGTGCAAGTTCATCAACTGAAGGCGGCCTTTCATGGATCTGCTCCAGTTTCGATATTGCTTTGCTGATCTTCCCAAGGGAACCTACCTGGTTTAACGGGAGGCGTACGATCCTTGATTGTTCGGCCAGGGCCTGGAGGATAGACTGGCGGATCCACCATACCGCGTACGAAATAAATTTGAATCCCCGGGTTTCGTCAAATCTCCTGGCCGCCTTGATCAGGCCAACATTCCCTTCGTTGATCAGATCTGGAAGACTGAGACCCTGGTTCTGATACTGTTTTGCAACACTGACAACAAAGCGCAGGTTTGCCTTG
This sequence comes from uncultured Bacteroidales bacterium, assembly GCA_903887775.1. Taxonomy (GTDB): domain Bacteria; phylum Bacteroidota; class Bacteroidia; order Bacteroidales; family FEN-979; genus CAIRDP01. The sequence goes on along the minus strand of CAISRB010000011.1, from coordinate 105,591 downwards.
CATAATTTCTCAAGTGCCCACTGGTCACCCTGCCTGATCCTCTGGGCAAGGTTCACTTCTTCCTCAGCAGTGATAAGCTCTTCCCTGCCGATATCCTGAAGGTATCTGTCTAAAGAAGCCGTTTCACGGTTTGTGATGGATTTCGAAATTTTAAGCTGTCTCATTTTCCTTCCTCCTTACAATCCCAGTCCATAGTATGCCCTCATCCCGTTCGGGTAAAGCCCGTCGATGAGCACCCCGCCTTCCCTGCTGGTAAGAGCATCTTTCAGTTCCTCCGTTGAGCTCACATCCCGTCGATCCACATGAACCAGGATGAAACCTGTCTTTACACCGGCTTCACTGAATTTACCAGGTTCAACGCGGGTGATTTTAAAACCGTTGTTCAGCCTGTACCTCGCCTTATCCTGCTCACCAAGGGGCTCGAATGTGGCACCATACAGCTGAATCCTGTTATTGCTCATTGCAACCATCTTCCCCGGGTTTTCACTGATGAGTTTGACGGGCATGCTGATCTCCTTTCCATCCCTGACGATCGCAACCGTGATGACATCGCCCGGACTAAGCTGTGACACAACTTCCATTAGTTCCGATTTTCCGTTCACAGGCTTATTCTGAATATTCTTGATGATATCGCCTTTCCGGATTCCGGCTTTTTCTGCGGCACCACCGGCAACCACATCATCAATATAAACCCCGCTGAGACTGTTCAGTCCTTTGTCTTTCGCAAACTGATCATCGATCTCACGGTAGTACACACCAAGATAAGCCCTCTGAATTTTTCCGTACCTCGTAAAATCATCCACTACTTTTTTCACTATGTTAACCGGTATCGCAAATGAATAGCCTGTATAATATCCTGTTCCTGAGGCAATGGCTGCATTGATCCCGATGAGTTCGCCCCTTGTATTGACCAGTGCACCTCCGCTGTTTCCGGGGTTGATGGCTGCATCGGTCTGTATGAAAGATTCAACGGCTCCCTTCGAGCCCAGGATGTTAATATCCCTTGCTTTTGCACTGACAATACCCGCCGTAACCGTGGACGTAAGGTTAAACGGGTTGCCGACTGCAAGCACCCACTCCCCTATCTTTACATCATCGCTGTTACCATAGGCCAGGAACGGAAGATTTTTTTCATCAATCCTGATAAGAGCCAGGTCGGTACTGGGGTCAGTACCCACAACCGAGGCTTTATAAACCCGCTTATCGTTAAGTGTAACCGTAATATTGACCGCATCCTGCACCACATGGTTGTTTGTCACAATGTAACCATCGGCTGAGACAATAACCCCTGACCCCATCGCTGAATAAGGTGAAATATATTCATGTGGTGTAGGATTGCCGAAATTAAAGAACTGGAAAAAGTCGTCGTATACCAGGCTTTTTTTCTCAAATTCCGATTTGATATGAACAACGGCATGAACCGAAACAGAGGCAGCTGTTTCGAAATCGGGAAGGTTTCCCTGTACCCCAGGACCATACAAGGCAACCTGCCTGACAGGCACACCCTCAGGTTTCGAATAGTAAATCGTGTTTCTCCTCTCAACTGCCTTGTAGAGTCCCAATGACACAGCTCCACCTATTGCTGCAATCAGAAAAATCTGAAGATATTTTTTCATTTGGTAATAATTTTTTTTAACAAATTGGTCAAATGGAATACCCATAATGTCATTCCTTCAACCTAACGCATTCCATATGCCCATATTTTGCTGAACCCGTTAAAATCTGTTAATGACTCTGTTAAAGAATTGTTAAAGCTTTTTATCCAATGTGTATCACATTTTAATGTTTACCGGATTAAGTTCAGGATCACAACCTTATTTCAATGAAAAAACCATCATTAAAACCCGGGATTTCTCCTACAAAAACCGTGCAAAAATTGAAGTTTACCCTGTGTATTTTTGTTTTATTAAGTCTAAATAATTCATTTACTGCAAGTAAGAATTTATATCATTTCAGACAGTATAAGACAGCCTTTTCCTGCCAGCAAGCCATGAAGTCAACTCAAGGCCAAACTGTCAGGGTGGTATTCTGGAATGTGGAGAATCTTTACGACACTTATGACGATACCACCCGCCTTGACAACGAGTTCACCCCATCAGGTATAATGCGCTGGAATTACACGCGCTTCCATAACAAAATCAACCATGTTGCAAAAACCCTCATTGCTGTCGGCCAATGGGAACCGCCTGGTATTATCGGCTTATGCGAAGTCGAAAACCGTTATGTCATGAATAAGCTGATTTATGACAGCCCCCTTAAATCCTATGGTTATCGCATGATCCATCATGAATCCCCCGATCTGAGAGGCATTGATGTAGCCCTGCTATACAGACCTTCGGTTTTCATCGTATTACGGTCAAAACCATTCAAAATAACATTTCCTTTTGACACAGCAGCCCAGACCAGGGAGATACTTTTTGTTGAGGGGGTGGTTCTGCATGCCGACACCCTGAACCTTCTTATCAATCATTGGCCATCACGGAGAGGGGGTTATGCCGAATCCCAGCCAAGAAGGGATTTTGTCGCAAATGTTTTACGGTCGGTCGCTGACTCCCTGGCGGCAGCGAATAAACAGGCAAATATCCTTATCATGGGTGATTTCAACGATGAACCTGGATCGGGAAGCATAAAAAATATTCTACATGCGATCCATCCGGATTCGATGAAAAACACTAATGAGCTCGTGAATCTGATGTACCCTCTGAGTGACAGGGAGGGATCTCACCGTTACAAAGGGATTTGGAGCATGCTTGACCAGTTTATTATGAGTTCAAACATGATCCGGCCCGGCAGGGGATTAAAGCTTGTCAGAGGATCGGTGAACATTTTCAGGGGATTATTTCTGTTGAAGGAAGACCTGAAATACTTCGGCAACAAACCGTTCCGCACTTTCAACGGCTTTCGTTATGAAGGAGGATTTTCGGATCATCTGCCGGTATATCTCGATCTGGCTGACTGAACCGGGGCGAGGGTCAGGGGATGAGCGGCGGTCAGGCCCAAACCCCGTTGATCCTGGTATTGCAATATCCGCAGTCACCCTTAACAATATGATTTGAAACGACAGTAAAACCACGGCGTTCAACGACCATTTTTTTACATTTCGGGCAGTACGTATTTTCGTAATCAGTGCCCGGAACATTACCGATATAAACATGATTGATCCCGGCCTTACGGGCAATGTTATAAGCCTTCTCAAGTGTTGGCAGAGGAGTATACGGTAAACTTGTAAGTTTATAAAGAGGGAAAAACCTGCTGAAGTGCAGAGGGTAATCGGCGAACCCATTGGCAACGAGCCACCCGCACATTTCCTGTATCATATTCATGTTATCGGTCCAGTTGGGGACGATCAGGTTTGTGATCTCGAGCCAGACTCCTTCCTCCTTCAGTATTTTCAGGGTTCTCAGGATGGGTTCCAGGCTGCCTCCATTGAGTTTGGCATAGGTATCTTCAGTGAAAGACTTCAGATTGATATTGGCTGCATCTATGTATTTTGAGAGCTCGCGTAATGGCTTCTCGTTAATATAGCCGTTACTGATAAGAAGGTTTTTAATCCCCCTTGCCCTGGCAAGTTTTGAGGTGTCAAATGTATATTCGTAAAACGAGAGGGGTTCCGAATACGTGTAAGCAATGGTTTTACATCCGTTTGCAGCGGCTTCCTGCACTACCTGGACAGGGAACAGTTCAAGATTATTGGTGGTCCTGGGGCTCACCTGAGAGATCTCCCAGTTCTGGCAGTTCATACAGGCCAGGGTACAGCCTGCAGTTGCAATGGAAAAGCTTTCGGTTGAGGGCAGGTAATGAAACAAGGGTTTCTTCTCGATAGGGTCGACATGCACGCTGCAGGGATTTCCGTATGCAATGGAATACAGCTTATCGTCATACGCAACATGATTGCGGCATAGTCCTTCCTGGCCTTCTTTAAGAACACATTGGTTGGGACATAGCTGGCATTTAACACCCTTGGGTGTGAGGATATAGTACAGCGACTCTTTGCTGTATTTTCCTGGTGAGCCGGGGGGGGGAGGGGTATCTGGGTTCATAGCCATCAGATTTTTAGCAAAACCGTGGAATGGCCTTATGCCGGCTGCTGCAACACCCAGCGCGGCAAGGCTCAGGCGGAGGAACTGCCGCTTGCTGAAACGCTGTCCACTTTCGGATTTCACCCTATAAAGATACGAAATTTTTACGCTTTATGAAAAGGAAAGTTGCACCGGCTGTATTCAATAAAGCCAGAAGATAACCAGTGTTCATCAACCCAAGCAGGGGAAAAAGAAAAACAGGAACGATGAAGGCCCCCAGTGCCGAGCCGAAGAGATCCGAGGAATAATTTTTAGCCACAGCCAGGGCCGGTTTTTTTGACGAAAGACGAAAGGCCAGGGAATACTCCAGGCCGATCAATACGGACAAGGCTAAGGTTATTCCGGCTGTTTTCGCTTGTACCATCCATAAAGGCAGGCCCATGCGGCCCATGAGGATCAGGGCAATCGGAATGAGAACTGAAAGTGCCGCAAGAAGCAGCTGAACGGATAAATAAACTTTAAACAGATTTCGGCTGAACCATAATGTACCTGCCTTACTGCCCAGAATAAGGCCAAGCATGAAGAGCATTATTATGAACCCTGTAAGCTGAAACACATAACCGCAGAAGACCTGCAATGAAAGGATGATCAGCACCTGGAATGCACCGGCAGTAAACCCTCCGGTAAAAAGCCCTGTATTGACTGCGTTGAGATTCAGCATGATCAGCCCAATAATAAGTAACACGATAATAATTACCGTGAGATAATGCCTGTTAAAATAAGTCAGGCGGTATTTCATCTGGGCGAAAAACATGAGAGGCCTGAAATCATGGTTAATGCCGGCAGAACCGGAAATATTGGCCATGATGTATTCCGACCTTTCCTTCATCTGCACCGGATCCAGATAGTATTTATTTACGTAGGATGTGCGTATCCCTTTCTTTTCAATCATCCCGGGTATATCAAGGCTCATCCCTGCGTCGGAAGCAATGAAAAAAGTTTTTCCACCCGGGACAAGCAAAACATTGCTGAATGATTCCTTCAGGGTCTTGTATAATATTGAATTCAGCCCTTCACCGGCCCGGCTTACGTAATCACTCGTAGTAGGCAGGGAATACGACACAATGCCATCCGGCGACAGCCGTACTTTTAATTCCTTTAAAAATTCGGTTGTATAAAGCCGGTTAAGCTGTAAACTGGATGGAGGGGGCAAAAGGATCAATACGACATCATATTTTACAGATGAATTTTTCACGAACCTCCTTGCGTCGCCCGGGTGAAGGTAAACTGATTTTTTTTGAAGGTTTCTTAACGATTTTACATTCAGATCCAGCAGGGCCGGGTTAAGCTCGACATAATCGATCAGCTTCGGATGATATTTCAGGATCTCATTAATAACTCCGGATAATCCGCCTGAGATCAGCAATATGTTTTTTGGGGTGGCATGCTGCACCATGGCATAGTGAACATTCTCTTCGTTATTGATTTCATCTCCCGAGGAAAACATCAGCAGACCGTTTTCATAAAAATTCAATTGTCCTGAATTAACAGTCACGACGAGCTGTCCATAAGGAGTTTCTTTATCTTCAATAACAGATTGCCCCGGGTACAAGGCATGGTATGAAACAGTGCGAATATCGGTTTTTGACAGTAACATCATGATCATTACCGAGACCAGGAGAGTGATCCAGGGAGAAAGCCTGCCCGGCACATGAAACGAGAAATAAACGACTGTTATCAGGTAACAACCGCTCAGCAAAAGAATACTGAAGGAAGAAGAAAAAAACCAAAGCAAAATAAAGTTCACTATGGCTCCCGAAAACATGCTGCCGGCCGATTCAAGCGAATAGGCATTGCCTGCCTTGTCGAGCATACTGCTTAAAGCTGAAAATAAAAAGCCGTTGATCAGGCAAAACGGCATCTGAACAATAAAGGCTGCATAAACCACGTCGTTGATCCCGGCAAGTGTGCCGGTCGGCAATACCAGGGCACGGTAAAGATTTAGTTTGATCAGCATAAGAGCAGGAAGAGCCGAAAGTAAAAGCATTAAAAAAAGGACAAAGACGGCCGGGCCTCTGATCTTGCTGAAATACCGCCCAAGCCAGGCTCCCGCCCCTGTAAGCAGCAACCAGGCCGAAAGCATAATGCCAAGGATAAGCTCATTCCCGTAAAACACCATATAGCTTGCACGAAGAAGATAGATCTGGGTGGAGATTGAGATAAAACCCAGTGAGAACAGACCTGCACGGATTGCATTTTTGTTCATAGTTTCGTACCTTTACCTTGATTTTCCGTAAAGTTAATAAACAATGGGCAGTTTTTTCCGATTCATACTAATTATGGGACTCACACTCACATTCAATAACGGCGGTTCCTCCCAGGAGGGGCCAAAAACCGATCGCAAACCATATGCAGCCGGAAAATTTTACCCGGCAAACCCTGATTCGCTCCGGGCTCAGCTTTCAGAGCTATTCCGGAACGCGAAAGCCGGTACATCCAGGAACCTGCAGGCTGTGATCTGTCCGCACGCAGGCTATGTATTCTCAGGTACAGTGGCTGCCAGCGGGATTAACCAGGCAGATCCCGATAAAGTTTATGATAATGTGTTTATCATTGGCTCAAGCCACCAGGCATCATTTATGGGCGCTTCCATTTATAACAAAGGTGATTACGTTACCCCCCTTGGCAAAGTAGCTGTGAACATCACCCTTGCCAATGAGCTTATAAAATCCAATCCTGTTTTCAGCTATGTTTACGATGCGGATCTTAATGAACACAGCCTCGAAGTACAGGTGCCATTCCTTCAATATCATTTAAAAAAACCGTTTAAGATCGTCCCTATCGTGATTGGCAGCCAAAGCACGCAGACCTGCAAACGGATTGCCCAGGCCCTGAAGCCTTATTTTAACGGGAACAATCTCTTTGTTATCAGTTCCGACTTCTCGCATTATCCGCCTTATAACGATGCAAAATCCACCGATAAAGCCACCTGCGATGCCATCATCACGAACAATCCCGATGCCCTGATGAAAGTCATCGAGGGATACGAAAAGAAAAACATCCCGAACCTGGTGACTAACCTTTGCGGCTGGACTTCCGTCCTTACGCTTTTATATATGACAGCCGGGGATGCAGGCATCAAATATACTCCGGTGCAATATATGAATTCAGGGGATTCGAAGTACGGTGATCATTCACAGTGTGTAGGCTACTGGTCTATTGGCATAACCCGGAACGGGGCATCAGCATCAACCCCTGCACCAGGGTTCAGCTTTACGAAAGAGGAGCAGAAAACCCTGCTGGGTATTGCCCGTGCCACGATCATCATGTATATCAACCAGCATAAAACCCCCGAGGTGGATGATAAAAATTTCAGCCCCGGTTTGAAAATGCATTCGGGAGCCTTTGTCACACTTAAGGAAAAAGGCGAACTGAGGGGTTGCATCGGCCGGTTCACAGCCGACATCCCCCTCTGGAAAGTGATCCAGGAGATGGCTATAGCATCTTCCACCCAGGATTCAAGGTTTATGCCTGTTACGGCGAAAGAGATTGACAAGCTGGAAATTGAAATATCCGTATTGTCTCCAATGAAAAGGATTTATTCTGCGGATGAGATCGTACTGGGCAAACACGGGATATATATCAAAAAAGGATATTATTCGGGTACATTCCTTCCCCAGGTGGCGACCGAAACAGGATGGAGCAAGGACGAATTCCTCGGCCATTGCGCCCGCGACAAGGCAGGATTAGGCTGGGACGGATGGAAGGATGCCGAACTATATACCTATGAGGCATGCGTGTTCGGGGAATAAGGCGTGACGGGCGTAACGATCGTAAAGGTCATGAGGAAAATACTAAGGATCTGACCTTATATGTTCTTCCATAATGAAAACATATCAGACAATTCTTCTTTGGTTGTTTCTTCTGTTGCCTATTTATGCATGGTCTCAGACTTACCAGAACATTTGCAGCCCGGGCATCACATATTTTCTGCAGAATAACAATGGCGTATTGAAGGCGTTCCGAAGCGACTCCATTATCCTGCCTGGGAATAATGACAGTATTTTTATTGCTTTCCCTGAAGTCAGAAATTCAATCAATTACCCCGGGGGCCTTTGCCTTGACACTTTGGGCGGAACTGTTCTCGGTAAAAAAGTTTACAGGAGGCACGATGGTTGGTTTTTCTTTTTTAACAGTAAGAATGATACTATCCGGATCAACACCCAGGCGAAGCTGAACGACACCTGGAGATTTTGCGACATCAACGCCGGAAAATTTCTGGAGGCAAAGGCCTCAGCTATCATAACCGATACGATTTTCGGTAAAACAGACGAGGTGAAAATTATCTCCCTGCAAGCCAAAGACAACAGCGGGAACAATGCTTCATCGGTTTTCAACCAACTGTTCTTCAAACTTAGCAGGAACTATGGGTTTACATGGCTCTACGATATGGTCTCCGTTCCGTTTGATACATTGTCATATACTCTGGCCGGGAAATCAAGACCGGATCTCGGCCTCGGTGATCTGACCATGCAAAAGATCTACAACTTTGATGTCGGTGATATTTTTCATTATAAATATATGAAATCTTACTCCAGTCTCCTATGGGAATATACATTTTCGATCAAAGAGATACTGAATAAAACACTGAACCCCGGTAATACGGTCGATTACCTGGTTAAGATATGCTCAATCAACATGTTAAGCTCCAACATGGCGGATACTTTAAAAAAAACAGATACTATAACTGAACATTATGATTTTAATCATCCCGAAAAGGATTCTGCCTCATATTATATGCCCTGGGAGTTTGTCCCTCGCGGAGGGAAAGCTGATACTTATTTTCAAATAGCGACTTATGTCAGTTTTGGCAGTAACCGCATGAGAGGAGTTGGCCGTAACAGTATGTATCGGGAGAATAATACAACCTGCTGGGTTGCAGACAACACAAACGCTTATGACAATCTGTTTTTCTGTGAAGGACTCGGACTGGTGGAAGAAGATTATTCGGCAGGATATTCATATCCCCAGGTGCCTGGATTTGAATATTATCTGATGTATTACAAAAAGGGCTCCAAAGCCTGGGGCATTCCTCAGGCTGTTTCATGCCAGAAACTTTTAGATATAGAATCCATGAGTGCGCCTTCCGGGATTTTAATCCGGGTCACTCCCAACCCTGTAGAGTTCAATGCTGAAATATCCTTACATGGGTTCTCCCCCGGGGAAGAAACAAGTCTTGTACTGCTTGATTGCCTTGGGAAACCAGTCTTCAACGCAAAGTATACAGGTACGCCATTGACTTTTCAAAGGGGTAATATTCCTGCCGGAATTTACTTACTTCTTGCAGAAAACCGGGAGGGAGTATGCATTGCAAGCAGGAAACTTGTTTTCAGATAAGTTCCTTGTGTATTTACATTGATCCAGCATCCATGACCTTTATCTTCCGCATATATTTATGAACCTGCATTTTGCACAAACCCTGGGATCGCTGGTTTGAGTGAAGCCTGCCGTTGTATCAAAGATGGCATTCAGAACCTGCCGCAGGCTGGTTTCAAACTGATTGAGGTCTTCGGCCGTTAAAATGTCATTGCCTTTTTTCTCTTCGACTGAGGGAACGGAAACCGTCATCAGCCCTTCATTCAATTTTTTAAGTGATAATATCCCGGCCTTTACAGGGATTTCTGATTTCATTCTCGGAGAATACATCCAGCTGTATGTAAGCAACTGGAAAGCATGATCAGTGGAGGGGTCCAGGGCAAACTCCTCCCAATTATCAACCTTTGTTCTTTTGTTGTCAGAAGATCCGGTTTTATAATCAATGATCCTCAGGCATTTTCCTGTATTGTCGATACGATCGGCTAAACCTTTGATCTTAATGTTTAACACCGAACCGGTCAAAGTCAGATCCAGCCTGCGTTCAAGCCATTGCTCAAGCCCGACAATAGTTATTGTTTCTCCATTTTCTTTCAGATCAGTGATGGCTTTAAGCTCCGAACCGAGGAATCTCTTCAGCATCATTTTTGCAACCCTTACCAGCAGAAGGTTTCTCCCGTAATTCACATCCCTGCCATGAAATTCCTTATTGCATGCTTCATCGATAACTTCATCAATCCTGGCTTTCATAATGCTTACCTGACCCTCATCAAGCTTTTGGCCAATATGTTTTTTGTAAAGCCTGTGCAAGGCATCATGTACAATATTCCCAAGAATGCGGCCATCAATCTCTTCTTCGAGTTCCTCGGGTTCCTGCAGCCCTGCAATGTCGCTGAAATAGAACTTCAGCGGGCAAGCCCTGAAATTATTCAGGGAAGTCGGGGAGAATCCTTTTTCTGCCTTTGCTTTCAGAAGGTCCGTAATAACGCTGTCTTTTTCTATTCTGATCTTGTCCGACCGGCTCGAAGATGAAGGCGACAGAACAAGAAGTTCTTCTTTTATGTCTGCGGATGGGTTTGCGCGTTTCAGCTCACTGAGAATCTGTTGCAGAAAGCGGCTCATCTCCCCTCCCCCGAATTCACCCGGTTCTGAATTGTATATCAGCCTCACGTTCCCGGCTCTCTGAAGCAGCCGGTAAAAATGATAGGCATAAACGGCATCCTTCTGCCTGTATGAAGGAAGCCCGAATTCAAGTTTCAGGTCAAGAGGAATAAAGGAATTGTCTGATCGTCCCCTTGGAAGCAGTGTCTCGTTGCAGGAAAGCATGATAACCGTTTCGAAATCGAGCCCCCTGGTTTCAAGCATCCCCATGATCTGCATCCCTTTCAGGGGTTCGCCGAAGAATGGAAGAGTAACGGCCTGTACCATTTGAACAAAAAGACGCGACAAGGTTTGTATCGTTGTTATCATTCCGGGATGCGTCTTAAGAAGCTGGTCAACCTGGTAAACAATCTTTGAGAACGCGTATAAATATTCAAGTTCCAGTGATTCCTTGTCCTTTGTAAGGTTGTCCCTGAAAGATCCTATGATGTCTTTAAGGGCATTGACCGCATCTTCAGGTAACTGCCAGTTTCCGAATAATGGTTTGAGAAAATCTGCATCGGCCGAGAACAGACCTGTGCCCGGGTTCAGGATTTCTTCGGATGAAATGAACACCTTACTCCCCCCGGCTATGGATTGAAGCATACTGTCGAACACGAAAGAATTGCCCTCCATGATCCCTGCGGCCATGCCGGAGATATAAGGATGACGCAATAACGCAAGTACATCCCTGAAATAAAAGAGTTTTTCGCCCTTCCTTCGGTTGGCGCTGAATTTTTCCCTGTTCATCTGCATCCTGAAGACCAGCTCGAGAAGATCGTGCAGGGGAGTTTGTGAAAGCGGAAGCCCCATCGTAATGTTCATCTCCCCTGCCCCGGCAGGCAGGGAATACAGCAATGGGATGAGAAGTTTTTCATCCATCAGGACAAGGGCTGTATGCTCATCACAGGTATTGATTGTTTTTACCAGTTCACCGGCCATCCCCGCCTGGGTAATATTATTCGGCACAGCGGTAATAGTAATTTTTTTGGGTACTCCGGCAATTCCTGAAGAAACCCAGTTAAACTCTTTCCCTCCCCATTTTTTCCGGTTATGGCGAAGAAACTCCCCCGCTTCATGCCCGGGATCATTCAAATAATAGGTATCAGCATCCCAAAGAAATTCAGCTTTTCCCGACTTATTCAGTGAATCCATGATCTTTTCCTCTGAAGCTGTGAGTGCATTAAATCCGGCAAAAACCACTTTTTTCCAGGGCAATCTTTCACTGAACTTCTCTATTCCCAGGCTTGCCATGCGGCACATCAGTCCGGGATAAGCCTGTTTATGTTCAAGCAGGTCATCAACCAGCCTGCTGTAATAAACATACAAGGAACTGTAGAACCTGAGATATTGTTTTTCGAACTCGGTCAGGGGACGGTTTTCAGAGTTCCAAACCGATATGGCTCTTGTGTCGGTCAGGGCTGAAAACAGCTGGCGTGCATCGGCCAGATACGAGTCAACCTCATTAAAATCATTCAGCAACTGAGGCGCCCATTGAATAAAGTCTTCAAAAGGCTGGGCTCTCTCCTGCTCTGCATCCCTATGGATCCCGTATAGCTTAAAGAGTATCTGAAGAGGTTCAACCGGCCGTAAGCCGGCGATCAGGGTAACAAAGTCATCGGTGGAGCATATGGTTGGAGCCCAGATTGTTTTTTTCAGGCGTTCAGCCAGGAACTTCCTGAGAAACAGACCCGCCCGGAGGTTTGGCATCACAATGCAAAGTTGTGAAACCTCATCGCCATATGTTGAGATCAGGTGAGCCGCCGTTTGCTCCAGGAATGCATCCATCAGCTGTTTTCCTCTCTTTTCCCTGCGTCGAACCAAAAAGAATCATTGTCGGTATAGGCACAGATGCGATTTTCCCTGCACAGCCTGAGATACATGGCAATAAGAGAAAACCGGCCTTCTTCAGTGATCAGAGGAATAATGGAAGGATCAAGAACCTGGATGCCCGAAAAAGCCAGGGGGTACATGCGTTTGTATTCTTTCCTGCTCAGTTTCTTTTCCCCGGTACTGACGTTTGTCCAGCCAATAAGTTCCCATCGCTCATTGAATAACATATAGCGGGAGGTCTCACGGTTCCTGACGGCCAGCGTTGCAACGGGTTTATGTTTCTTATGGAAGCTGAGCATCGCTCCCAGGTCCATGTTTGAAAGAACATCCACGTTCCTGATGACAAAAGGCTCTCCTCCTTCAAAGAACGGGGAGGCTTTTTTAAATCCGCCGCCGGTATCAAGCAGCTGATCCCGTTCATCCGAAACCTCAATTGCAAGACCGAAATTTTTCTTCTTTTTCAGAAAACTGATGATCTGATCTGGAAAATGGTGCACGTTGACAATGATTTCTTTAACACCGAAAAGTTTCAGGTGGTCGATGGAGTGTTCAAGCAGGGTTTTCCCGTTGATCTCCACGAGGGCTTTTGGGATGGTATCGGTGATCGGCCTGAGCCGTGTCCCTAATCCCGCTGCAAGAATCATTGCTTTCATGCCACTTCTTTTAATGAACGGTTACCGGCGATGGTCAATAGTAACCAGTCAGGTAAGGTTAATCATTTACTTCTTTTATATTCGTATGGTACAATTTCACCTTAACGTTAAATTTTTCAACCAGGTATTTTGCAAGCTCCTCCGCACAATACACCGAGCGGTGCTGGCCCCCGGTGCAACCAAAACTGATCATCAGGCTTGAAAATCCCCTTTCAATATAGTTTCCTGCACTCTGGCTGACCAGGCTGAAAACATGATTCAAAAAAACATCCACTTCCGGTTCTTTTTTAAGAAAATCGATGACTGCTTTATCTCTTCCGGTAATACCGGCATATTCAGGATATCTTCCCGGGTTAGGAAGTGCACGGCAGTCGAATACAAAGCCGCCTCCGTTTCCGCTTTCATCAGCAGGCAGTCCTTTCTTATATGAAAAACTGAATATTTTAATCGTGAGCTCAACGGAAGCCGGTTTCACGCTTGAAAAGGCAGGATTCCCGATGATATCCCCGAGGGATTTCCACAGCATGGGCAGCTTAACAGGGATGTTTGCTCTTTCAAGCAGCGTTTTAAGGTTCTTCACGGCATACGGAATACTTTGGAGGAACAATGGTTTATTCTCATAGTACCCCCGGAAACCATATGCCCCCATGGCCTGCAATATCCTGATCAGTACGAATCCATCAAAATACCTGCGGAATAAACCTTCATCAAACGATGCAGATTCAGCGGCGGACTTGATGTACCGGTTCAGGAGCTGATCCCTGAAATCTTCAGGCAGGTCAGCTTTGGCATCGTAAAGAAGCGAAGCCAGGTCATACTGAAGCGCTCCCTTACGGCCGCCCTGGTAATCAATGAACCAGGGAGAATGATTAAGTATCATGATGTTCCTTGACTGGAAATCACGGTACATGAAGTGTTCCCCCGGTACTTCGAGCAGGAAATCAGCAAAGTCATTGAAATCTTCTTCAAGCTTTTGTTCATCAAAGGAGACACGGGCCAGCTTAAGGAAATAATACTTGAAATAGTTCAGGTCCCACATCATACTTTGCCTGTCGAAAGCCGGCCTAGGGTAGCAGAATTCAAACGGGATTTTGTCTCCGGCAACAACCTGGAATTGCGGTAAAAACTCCACGACCTTCATGTACTGGTCAACGATATCAGGGTGCAACTCCTTCTCTCTCCCACGTAATTTCATCAGGGATGAAAAAAGGGTGGTATCACCCAGGTCTTCGAGGAAGTAGACGTCATTATCAGGGCCGGTATATAAAATCCTTGGTACAGGAAGATCCATCGATTTGAAGTGCTTTGTAAATTCAAGAAACGCGGTGTTTTCACGCACATCTGCATTGTATGCTGCCACTAAGCTTCCCCCAGGCCCGGTGATCCTGAAATACTGCCTGTAGGATCCCGATCCGGCGATCTTTTCAATCCGCAGTGCTTTGCTTCCGCTAAAGCCGCAGTATAGTGTCGTTAATTTATCCTCTATGTTCATTTATATAATTCGTTCTTCGTTTATTCAGCAATCAAGCAAAAGTTCAATGTCCGGCATTATTCACATAATTGTCTGTTCTTAATGGTGTTCATTTACTTATGAAAGTATTAATTTTTTCCGGGTATTCGTGATTGCTTCGCAATTCGGCTTCGCAGAATGACATTCGACATTCGACATTCGATATTCGATATTCACATTCATCCTTTCACCTCCTCGAGCCTCACTTCCGGCTCAAGGTATAACAAATATTTTTTCACATCTTTATATCCCATGGCTTCAAGATATTCAGCATATTTGAGCAGCTGATTCTTATACTTCTCCATTGGGCGGCCGGTTTTATAATCAACAACCACGGCCTGCCCGCCCCTGATGATCACCCGGTCGGGACGCAAAGTATGACCTTCCGGAGTCAGAATCTCCGCTTCAGGTCTTACATCGGCTTTTTCATCAAAAATAAAAGCAAGATCAGGATCACTAATAATTTTATGGATCTTACTGCGGACTTCATCTTCCAGGGCCCCGTCAAGCATGCCGTTATCCAGCACGATCCGGATCATGGCATCTGCGTTATTGAAGGGAGTAATGCCCGCCAAAATTGCATGAAGCACATTTCCAAAACGGCGGTTTTTATCAGGATCGTCAAGGTTCCATATCTCGGGAGCCCGCGAACGTATCCTGATCTTTTCCCTCCAGTTGGCATACCTGAGCCCGGGTATTGGCATGATATTTAATTCTTCAGCAATTCCGGGTTTTGGTTGAGGTCGAAATCCAAAGTCATAATCAAAACGGTCATCATCCCATAGTTCCTTATGCTGTAGCCACAATTTAATAAAAGCCGGCACTGATGAAGGTTCACCGGTTTTTACGGGAGGAAACGGGGGAAGAAGATATAACTGTTTCTCAGGCCTTGTCATGACAACATAAAGAAGGTTGATAAGGTCGAGCAAGGATTTCTGACGTTCTTCCACATATTTCTCTGCAAAAATCGTTTCTTTAATATCACTTTCAGAAGCAAGCAATGCAGTGTTCAGACCGGGCACTTCATTGTGATCCAGATCGGCCCAGAGGTACTTTTTCGAATTTTTCAGTTTGTCGCCTGCAAAAGGATAGATAACAACAGGAAACTGGAGGCCCTTGGCTTTATGTATTGTCATTATCTGCACCGCATCATAACCCGAAGGCATGACCACTGAAAGTTTTTCATAGTGTTCATCCCACCATTCAATAAAATCCGGTGCGGAAGAGGAATTGTCGGTACTGAATTTGTGGACTGCATTCAGTAAAAACTGGATATACGGGTCAGAGGCTTTTAAGGGGCAGAAGCTGCTTACAAGCCTGATAAAAAGATCGTAAACAGGCAGTGTTTTCAATGGATCGACACCTTCTTCCCCTAAGTTTTCAGTGAGAAAAGTCCCGAATGTTTTCGTTCTTTTCTCCTGATCCATATTCAGCCATGATTTGTAAAAAGGCTTCTTGCCAGGGAACAATTCTGAATAATGGTTCAGAGTCTCTGCCTCGATCACGGGGTTTATAGGGCCAAAGATGTATCTTACCAGGCCTGTCAGCATTCTTACCAGGGGAGAGTAATTCAGCAGCAGCGATTCACCCGAAACGACCGGAATGCTGTTTTCGATCAGCATCTGAGCAACCATCGAGGCTTCCCTGTTCGCCCGGCATAGTATGGCAATGTCTTTAAAGCCGTAACCCTCATTACGGCATCCAGCAATAATCCCGTGAACTTTTTGAAGCATCACTTCCTGAACAGGTTCCTCATCCTCTCCTTTACCGGTAAAGGAAATATTTATATATCCTCCTTCTTTCGCAAGATCGGCATGCTGAAATAATTGCCGGTAAACTTTTTTACGGGGTTCATCAAGAAAACCGCTTACAAAGCCGAAAAAACCATTGTTAAAATTTACGATCTCCTGGCCTGAACGGAAATTTTTATCCAGCGACAGCTCAGTAAAATTCCTGTCAAGGGACTCCTGTCTTTCCCTGAGCAAGAGGTTAATTTCGCTGCCCTTCAGAGCAGGAAGGTTTGTGAACTGCTCTACATCCCCGTTCCTCCATCGGTATATCGCCTGCTTGCCGTCACCCACTACGAGGTTGAAATAACCCGATGCCAGTGAGTTTTCGATAAGAGGGACGAAATTCTGCCATTGCAGGGCCGAAGTATCCTGGAACTCATCGATAAGAATGTGACGGTATTTCTCACCTATCCGTTCGTAGATAAAAGGTACGGGCTCACCCAGTACAATTTTCGCTATACGGCTGTTGAATTCGGAAATATGAATAAGGTTGTTCTGCTTCTTAAAATCCTGCAGTATGCGGTCGATGCTGCTAAGCACAGCGAGAGGATAGACTGATTTAATAAGAATTTTATACAGCTTATACCCGGCGAAAGATGTTCCGATCAGTGTCTGTATCCTCTGAAAACTGTCAAGAAGCAGGGGTTTTAAATTCTCAATCTTTTCTTTGTCGGCTGATGTGGCTTTACCGCTGCTCCAACTGTCTTTTTCAACCGTGGAAATCACCCTGGAACCCGGGACCGGTTTATCAAGCCTTCCGGCTGCAATCTGTTCAAAATACCAGGAAATCCCTGACTTGCCGTATGCAAAGGCATCGTGTTCAAGGCCTGCATCGCAAATAGCTTTTGAGGACAGGCTTGCTTCCTCCTTCAATGAATTCTCGAACTCTTTTGTCTTTTTTCTCAGGAAATTTGCCACGAGCCTGAAGTCTTCAATGCTCAGGCTGCGCATTTTCGGCAGCTGATCCTGGCTTTCTTCATCAAGCAGCAGCCTCGAGAATTCGATCAGGGATTTATCAATAGCCCAGCTTTTATCGTTTTCAAGATTGTTTTCAAGAAAATTCACGAGCAGGGTGGTCAGTTGCTCATCATCCCCGGCTTTGTCGAGAAGGAGGTCGACTGTGGTTTCTATAAGTTCATCGGCATCCAGTTCAACTTTAAAATTCACGGGTAATCCGAAATCATGTGCAAAAGCGCGAATTATCCGGTGCGAGAAGCTGTCGATTGTTCCTATCGCAAAATCAGAATAACGGTGAAGGATTTTCTTCAGCGCTTCCCCTGCGTTCCGGCTGATCTCCGCTTCACTCAGACCCGTATCTTCAACAAGTGAGGGAAGCAGTGTTCTGGTTGCTTTGCCTTTTCCTGACTGAGGTCCCGAAAGTTCCTCAAGACAGCCAAGTAGCCTTCGCTTCATTTCTCCCGCGGCTTTATTCGTGAATGTAACCGCCAGGATATTCCTGAAGCTGTCGGTGTCGCGTAAAATAATATTCAGGTATTCCCTTACAAGCGTATAGGTCTTGCCTGATCCGGCCGAGCTTCTGTATACGGTAAACGACATTATTTTTTATTCGCTTTCTTAGCCTGTTGTTCAGCCCATTTTTTCCCGTGAAACAATTCACCGAAAGTATAGAAATCACGCTGGTATTTAATCCCTACCCCCTGGGTATAAGGCGCATAGTTATTCAGCAGGTTCATATTGTTGGTGCGGTTGAAGGCACGCACTCTCCACCTCTTGTTCTGTGTAAGCAGGTATTCAATATTGATATCTCCCACTATCTGGTTGGCCTGCTGGTATGAGCCTTTGTAGTTGTTCATCCCGAATGTCCCGTCGATCAGCAGCCTGTCGTTAAGCAGCTGGGTCGACATCGAAACGTCCCATGACTGAATATCGGTGGAAGATGCGGGACGGTAGTTGACCCCCACGTTGACATTCCTCGATGCTCCTGAAAGCCATGAGTTGATCTGGTTTGTCACCAGTGAAGCCGATGTTGCCCCTACATTGATCGTCGACCCGGTTGAAGAAACTACAGGTTTAAAGGAGTTCATGACCAGGAGGTAAATCATTTGCTGGTTCATTTCTGATACATTGGTGGTGTCGATTGACCTGTATACCTGTGCCTTGATGTTTTCTTCCACATCCGGAAGGTTCATGCTGAATTTAATATCGGGGTTTTGCAGCTTGCCGCCCAAATGGAAAATGACTTCAACCGGGAAGCGACTCTGTGCATCTTCGGCGTAGGAAGTAAGGCCTGCAAGTGTTGTCTTCGTACGGTAAATTGCACTTACACTGAGAATTGCATCAGCAGGGTCACCCGACCAGGTGATCCTGCTCCCCTCAGTGATACTCATCGGCAGCCTTAACAGGTTCTTGATCTGGAAAACGAATGATCCCTTCGTGATAGAATAGGTCCCCTTCATGCTGAATGGTGTTGTCGGGGTCATTCCCATGACAATGTTTCCAGTGCCCTGGGCTTTCAGGTTACCCAGTTGATCAGGCAGGAAAACCTCCACGAGGGCATCCGGATTTGCCTTCAGGGCTATGTTGAGAGTCAGGTTGGTCTGATCCTTTTGGGCTTTCTGTTTTGATGATATTGTATCATTTTTATTCACGAATCTAATGAAGTCATTCTGACTAACGCTTGCCGTAAGGTTTATAGGAATAGCTACATTGGTGTTTTTTCCGGTCTGTGCCTTGACGGCAATAGTGATGTTGTCAAGTGGGCCAAAAACATGAACTGAGCCTGTACCCCTGGCTTTACCATAAAAAACGGAGTTCTGGGAATAGGTGTTGTTGAAAGCCGAAAAGTTGTTCAGGTCAACATTCAGATCAAGCCGTATATCTTTGAAGTGATCATGGCTGATACGTCCGTTCAGCGTTCCCTTGTTCCCCAGGGAATCGGATATCTCCATCTTGTTAAAGACAAAGGCATTGGAATCAATGCGAACAACATCCGTCAGTGAGTACAACACGTTCAGGTAAGTAATTTTGAACACTGTGTGATTCAGTCTCAGATCTCCCGAAATACGGGGCTTATCCAAAGTACCTTTAATGGATGCATGCCCCGATACTGAGCCGTTAACACCCGACATAAAGCTTGAGACAAAGGGCTGAAGCATTTTCAGGTTCAGGTTTTCCAGGCCAAGATTGAAATCCAGGCGGGGTTCTTTTTCTGCGTAAAGGCTTCCGCTCAGATCGAAGGGTACAGTTTTTCCGGCCTTGCCTGTAAACTCAATGCGGGACTTTACATCAAACCTCTCATCTGCTTTGATATAATTGACATTTAAGATGGCATCGCCAAGAAGTTCCTTATTGAATTTAAACTGATCGAGCCTCAGATCCGACAAAATCCTGATACCCTTGTATACATTCATAAGTTTCACCTGCCCGCTTAGCATTCCTTCCAGATCAATGGCCGTGCTTCCGGTAAGCCTGTCAAAGGAGGATATGTCCACCTTGTTAAAAGCCAGCGTGAGTGTATCCTGGGGCCGTCCCGAAATTTTACCTTCAGCTTGCAGGAACTGGTCACTTCCGGAAAAAAACAAACGTCTTATATCAATTAAATTGGTGTCTATTGTAATATAATTCTTACTGTCGACAGTCCATTCCCTTCCGTTTAGCAAAACGCCCATATTCGTGATTTTGATTTCGGTTTTCGGGTTGTTAAGGAAACTTACAAATCCGTCAAAGCCGCTCAGCCTCCCGGCATCAGTCCAGGTAAAGGCATAAAGAATGCTGTCGTGACGTATGTGTGAGATCAGACTGAATGTGTCAAGTTTAATTTCAATACTGTCATTTTTCTTTGCTTTTTTAAAATAAACTTCATCAGAGCCTGTATTCAACGATAATTCATTTGTACTGGTTTGAGCTTCGAGATGCCAGTTTGGAATAAAGATCCCTGAGACATCCAGGTAGGGAGCACCAGCCCGAAAAGACAAAAGGCCTTTAGGCTCATTATAAGAACCTTCAATGAATGACTTATCGGAAACTTTCAGGAACGGAATAAAGATGTTTGTGAGTTGTTCGGTGTTTTTGAATCTCACATTGCATTTCAAAACCTGGCCGGAGGTAACGAGGGCTTCAACTTTCACCGAATCTTTGAGATAAAAGGAAGCCAGGTAATTTTTAATGAAGGTGTAGAGGGAAGGGACAACCTGCCTGAAACTGAAGTGACCGCTGATATCTGCATCCACGAAATCAGATTTAAGATGATACGATTTATTCCCTTTTTCATCAATATCGTTGTCCAGAAGAAGGTTCTTCATGTGAATGGATTTCCTGCCCTCAACATAATTCGTATTTTCGAGCCCGATTTTTCCGTCAATATTGTCCAGACTTTTTCCTGTGAAGTTTGCACTGATCGTCGTGGAAATGGTCTCGATGCTGTCGCGGTGCATGAAACCAAGATTGAAAAGATGGGCATGACGAATTTCCGATCTGAAATCGAAACCGGGTATGGAATCTGAAAAATTCATGGTACCGCTAAAACCAAGGGCAAGGTTTGTGTCGGCAACATCCAGGTAACCCGTAAAACGTTTATTAAACAATAAACCCCTGATATCCAGCTTGTGGTAGTTGTATTTTAACAGCTTCGTTGAATCAACGTGAATGTTTATTTCGACATCTGCATTGGCAGAACTCAGGCCTTTGCCGCTAATCTCGCCCCTGAAAGTGGTAACACCTAAATACGCAGTGTCATCGGTCAGTTTCCCAATGTTAAATCCGCTGACATCAAGCTGGCCATGGTACCCCAGTTTATACTCGTCATGAATCCGATGCATCACCAGGTCAGTTCTGACATTACCCAGGTTTGTACGAAAAAGGGCATTGGAAACAAAATCGTTGTAATATCCTGTAAAATTCCCGGTAAAACTGAGGACTCCCAGATTTGCAAGCATGTGAGGCAATACAATACTGTCTCCTTCCCCCGGAAGCAGAAATGATTCAATATCCTTCTTGTTGGTGGTCATAGTTTTCACGGCTACATCAACAAATGTTTCCTTTACATCAGGCAGGCCGAATGCCCTGATATTGCCCCAGAAATAGGTATTTATGCCATATGCAACCCTGAAATCCCTTGCCCTGAAATTACTCACCGTTCCATCTATCTTGCCTTCAAAGCGGAACTGGTCCTTCATCCTCCTGATATCCGGCGCGAAAAAGCCTATATCCTCCAGGTTGAGGTAGGATGGTGCAATATCTGCTTTGATCCTGACTGCATTCAGAAAATCATTATAGGCGCTCCAGGATGGATAAAGAAATGCAAAGCTGAGGGAAATATCAGAGTAATCAGTAAGAACTTTCAGATTATTGGCCTTTAAAAAGCCGGGGCTTACGTGAAACTCCCCGCTTAGGCGTTTGACATGGAAGCCGCAACGTTCGGTTGCCGAAAGGTCAAGGATATTAGTACGAATTGTGTCTGCATCAAAACGGAGGTCGGTCAGATGAAGGTTAATGTCATTCACATCGATATTGGAGTAATCCATGCCCACCGGTTCCCTGGGAGTGTTCTCATCTTCCAGATGAAACCTCGTGGAATGCAGAATGATGTTCGAGAAGGTTATGTTCCAGACCGGTCCTTTTAAAGTATCGGTTTTTCGTGTTGTGTCTTTAGATGCAAAATAATCAATGATAAACTGAAGATTAAGGGAAGAGTCCCCTTTATGTGTCAGCAATTGTACAATACCGTGGTCGATGAAGATTTTTTCAAGATTTATCCTGTGTTTTTTTAAATTGACCAGGCCGGGGCGCACCGACAGTTCTTTTGCTTTGAAAAGGTAATCCCCCTTCCGGTCTTTCAGGCTGATCTCATTGATGACCAGCCCGTCCCAAGGATTCAGACTGAAACTTTGTATCCTCACTTCGGTCTTCCAGGCCTTTGAGAAGTATGCTGCAACAATCCTGACTCCCAGGGTCTGGACTCCCGGGCTGCGAACCACCGACCATAGCGTGAAAGCAATTGATAAAATGATCACGCAGGTATAAACGAGTATTTTGATCAGGGTTTTTATGGTACTTTTGCTTTGTTTATTACATTTGATCCTGTACCGCTTAGCCGGTGCGGAGCCGGACAATGAAACTTCAACATGCCTCTATACATTCTTGGTATTGAATCTTCCTGTGATGACACTGCTGCAGCCGTGATCGCTGATGACGTGATTTTGTCGAATGTCGCAGCGAACCAGGATATCCATTCCTCTTTCGGGGGTGTGGTTCCCGAGCTTGCATCGCGTGCCCATCAGCAGAACATCATACCTGTGATCCATGCCGCACTGCAAAAAGCAAATATAAATAAAAATCAGCTTGCTGCAGTAGCTTATACACGGGGTCCGGGGCTTCTGGGTTCGCTTCTTGTAGGCGCATCATTTTCGAAAGCATTCGCTCTGGGCCTTAACATCCCCCTTATCGAAGTCGACCACCTGCAGGCCCATATCCTGGCTCACTTTATACATAACGCTGAAAAGTCCAATCCGGTGCCTTCATTTCCATTTCTTTGTCTTACCGTTTCCGGAGGTCATACACAAATTGTGATCGTGAAGGATCATTTCAATATGCATATTATCGGACAGACTATCGATGACGCAGCCGGCGAAACCTTTGATAAAGCAGCAAAGATCATGGGACTTCCATATCCCGGAGGTCCTTTTATTGATAAGCTTGCCCGGGAAGGAGACCCTGGCCGGTTTTCCTTTGCAAAACCTAATATACCTGCACTGAATTTCAGTTTCAGCGGGCTTAAAACTTCAATATTATACTTCCTCAGAGACAGGATAAAAGAGAATAAAGACTTTATTGAGCAGAACAAGGCTGATCTTTGCGCCTCCGTTCAGAAAACGATCATCGATATCCTGCTGGCCAAACTTGAGAAAGCTGCTTTTGAAACAGGGATTCGCGAGATCGCGATAGCCGGAGGTGTTTCAGCAAATTCAGGCCTGCGTTCCTCCCTCAATGCCATGAAAGACAAAAATGGCTGGAATGTTTTCATCCCGCCTCTGTCATATACCACAGATAATGCAGCAATGATCGCTGTTACAGGGTATTTTAAATATCTGAAAAAGAATTTTGCCCTTCAGTCCGATGCCCCCTATGCAAGGAGCAGGTTCTGATCATTTGTCAGGAAGTACCTCAAACCAGTCATCTTCGGCGACTTCAAGTAAATTACGCTTTCGGTTATAGTGGTAATAGTACATACTGTACTGGTTCTCGGGCATATTGAAAGCAACCCATTGGTTCATAAAAAAATCAAAGAGATAATCCCCATGTTTGTTACCCAGGTACCTGGACATATCATACAGGTCAACGAGGGAAAGTGTATCCAGGTGATACTTGTACCTCACCTTGTTTGTCCAGGGGTCGACAATAAAACTCCCTTCGAAATTATCGTACGCCGATTGTGAATCGTATAATGTCGTCTTTCTTGGCTTTGCTGCATTGGATTTGGTTAATTCAACCCATACGCTGAAATCCATCGCATTCAGGTCGATTTTTTTATAATAAACGGTATCGTTGATCGGCTCCTTGTCTTCCATTGGATAAGTATATTCATCAAGCTGGATCTGGGCAATCGTTACAACGTATGCCTGGGTCTGGTCGGTGAGGAAAGCATCCATCTGGTCGGGCAGGTATACATCAAAATTGGAATTTCGCAGTTCCGTAATAAACCCGTTTATATAATTCTCCAGGAAAGCCGAATCGTTGATCCTTTGAATAAAAAGGCTGCTGTAAAAAAGCGCGGAATCCTGCTGCTTGTCAGTCATACTGGCAAAGCCATCGATTGCCTCACCCTTGTGATTAAATTTGTAAACGTAATCCGGAGGGTTTATCATGAGCCTTACTTTTGGCCCGCTTTTTACAAAAGTCTGAGCAAGCTTTTGTTCCGGCAAACAGGAAAAAAGGAAGAAAAGGCTGAGCCCGAGTATAAGTATCCGGCTTTTCGTCAGAATCATCATAATACAAAACTACTCATTCCCACAAATATTATACCGAAAAAGTAATTCAGTGGTTTTCTATTTCTCTTTCCGAAGGAAGGTTTCACCATATGACTTTCCATAATCAAAACATTTCTGAAGGGTCCCGGCATGGGGAGTGAATTTGATCATCAGCCCCTCATCCATAACATTCAGTTTGAGGTTTGCAAGTACAGACGTCATGATCTTCGCCCCTTCCCCGCTCCAACCGTAAGACCCAAACACGGCGGCAAGTTTTCCCCGGTCCCGTATAGGATTGATGGCAGCAAAAACCTGGTATACCGGGAGCAGGATGTTCTGGCTGAAAGTCGGGCAGCCCAGGACGATACCCGAACTCTGTATCAGCTTCTGTTCAACCTCCGCAATATTCATTTTCTCAATATCACATAAATCGACATCGATTTCTCCCGAGGAACGTATCCCTTCCGCTATCTTCCCGGCAATCGCCCCTGTATTGTGGTAGGCTGAAACATAACCAACAAATACTTTGTTCCGGACGGGGTTCTGAAGATATTCCTCACTGTATTTCACTGTCAGGTCAACCCATTTCTTCCAGTCTTTTCTGAGGATCATGCCATGACCCGGAGCGATCATGCTGATGTCGAGTGGGCGGATGCGCTCAATGGCCTGCAGCATGAACCTGCTGTATGGTTTCATGATTACATCAAAATAATAGCGGAAGGCATCGCTGAAATCCGGGACCGCATCGTCAAACATACCTTCATTGCAAAAATGTTCTCCGAAAATATCACAGGTGAAAAGAAGTTTCTCCTCCGGCAGGTATGTCATCATTGAATCAGGCCAGTGGAGATTGGCAGCGCCGATAAATTTCAGCGTTTTGTTGCCAAGGTCGAGTGTATGGCCGTCTTTCACTACCAGGTTCGGGAATTCAAAACCAAGCAGGTCTTTCAGGTACCTTATTGCATTACCGCTGCCGACAACCCTGGCATTTGGTGCGATCTTAAGGAGCCTGGCCAGGCATCCCGAATGATCGGGTTCCGTATGATCCATTACGATATAATCGATCTCCGAAGGGTCCACCAGGGATGTCAGTTTCTTAAGATAAACCTCCCAGAAACATTCTTTGACCGTTTCGATTACAACTTTTTTACCGGCATTAATAAAATAGGAATTGTATGTAGTGCCGAACCTTGTTTCCATTACCACGTCAAAAGTAACAATGTCGCGGTCGAGAACTCCGATCCAGGAAACATCATTGGTTATGGGAAGTACTTTGTTGTCGGTCATAGTGGGGAGTAAGGATTGGGGGTTGGGGATTAGGGTTTAGGGGTTAGGGATCAGGGGTTAGGGATTAGGGGTTAGTAGCGTCAGATGTTTGTAATTTTTTATTTGTAATTTGAAATTTGTTATTTGTAATTTGTAATTGCACATCGGATATCAGAACAATTGCATCTGCTCCCCTTCTATTTCCTCTTTCGTTTTTTGCTTTTTCGGCTTTTTCGCTTTCGCCGGTCCGGATGCCCCTTCTGCAGCAGGTTCAATCCCTGGTTCAATCTCCGGTTCAATATCTGCCCCCGGTAATTCTATCCGGGTTTCATCCGAAGGGTCTTCATCCGAGGAGTCTTCTTCAAAAGTGACTTCAGGTTCAGTGATCTGGAGAGGCTCCAGCCACTCAAGCTTTTTAACTGGATAAAGTGTGATCTTTTTACCTTTTGCCTTGACTCCTTTTACTCCAATGAACTCATGAACAGAAATGATCTCTGTGTCCGATCCTTTTGATTTCTGTTTCATGTCGAAAAGGATCTCAAGCTGCGGATATTTATCAAGAGTAAACAAGATCATTTTATCGCC
Source organism: uncultured Bacteroidales bacterium (assembly GCA_903887775.1). Classification (GTDB taxonomy): domain Bacteria; phylum Bacteroidota; class Bacteroidia; order Bacteroidales; family FEN-979; genus CAIRDP01. Next base: position 79,497 of record CAISRB010000011.1, on the reverse strand, counting down.
AGCTTCGACAAATTCAACTTTTTTTTCCGTCAGTTCAATACTGAAGCGTTTGATATAATATTGTTTCGTTTCAACTTCCTGGTAAATAGCGGTATACACCTTTGCCGGATCAAACTTCTCGATCAGCAGCATATCCTCATCAAAATGGGTTGACAGGTCAAAAGAAGTTAGTTTATAAGTACCGCTCTGCATCACTGTAAGAATGCGGTCAGCACCTGCAAATGCGCCAAGAAGAAGGCCGCGGCCGTCGGTATTCAGACGCTGGACAGTGTCGTCATACCAGATATTCAGGGAGCCCAGGGTTGATACTCCTTCCTGCCGTATCTCGATTTTTCTCACGGCATATTTTGTCAGCGTATTTCCCACTGAACTCCTTCCCTTGATGGCAAGAGTTGCAAAATCAAAATCGAAGCCGGTTTTTTTAAGCCTGGGTTTTGGCTTGAGTTCAATTTTTACAACTTCGGCCTCCCCGTTCGGATTTGCCGTGAAATAAAGCATCTTTGAACCGGGCGTTCCCTTTGTAGCGTTATATTCCTTATCGCGGGTCACCCCCAGTACGCTGAATCGTTTAACCATAATTTTCCCGTTCTTGCCATCCCGGTAAACCAGGTTATACACTGTGCGGTTATCATTTTTCTGGAATACATTAATATAAGTCACATTCTGACCTACAAATACCTTTTCGGCCACCCTTGTCACGATGAAAGTGCCATCGGTCCTGAATACAATAATATCATCGATATCAGAACAATCACAAACAAACTCATCCTTGCGGAGGCCAGTGCCAGCAAATCCTTCTTCCCTGTTTACGTATAGCTTTTCATTGGCAGCGGCGACCTTCACCGCTTCAATGACTTCAAAATTCCTAATTTCCGTCTTACGATCCCGGTTCTTTCCGTATTTCTTGCGTATCTGCCGGTAATATTCAATCGTATAATCTATCAGGTTGTCAAGGTGATTCTGCACTTCCTCCATCTCCAGCCTGACCGTCCTGATCACCTCATCAGCCTTGTTTGAATTATATTTCGAAATACGTTCAATGGGAATCTTTCTCAGGCGTTTGACATCCTCGGCAGAGACTTCCCTGATGATCTGTTTCGAAAAAGGCTTAAGCCCCTTGCGGATGGCAGTGTCGATTTCATCGTCGGTTTTGCATTTTTTTATCCCGTCATAAACCTCATTCTCGATAAAGATCTTCTCCAGAGATGAGAAATGCAGGTTTTCATTCAGTTCCTCAAGCCTGATTTTAAGTTCCAGTTTGAGCATTTCAACAGTCTGCCTTGTATTATGTCTGAGAATTTCAGAGACTCCCAGGAATCTCGGTTTCCCATTCTCAATAACACAGGCATTGGGAGATATTGAAACCTCACAATCGGTGAAAGCATACAGGGCATCCATCGTGGTATCCGGTGATACTCCCGGAGCAAGGTATATCATTACTTCAACATTCTCTGAAGTATTATCATCGATCTTGCGGATTTTGATCTTTCCTTTGTCGTTTGCAGTGAGAACAGAATCAATAATTGATCCTGTTGTAGTGCCGAAGGGTATCTCAGTGATCTTCAGGGTCTTTTTATCTTCCTGGATAATTCTTGCCCTAAGTCTTACTTTCCCGCCCCGCAATCCGTCGTTGTATTTTGATACATCCGTCATACCCCCTGTCGGAAAATCAGGGTAAAGCTCGAATTCCTTTCCCTGCAGAATCTTTATCGAAGCATCTATAAGCTCATTGAAATTGTGCGGAAGCACCTTTGAGGCCAGGCCCACTGCTATGCCTTCAACACCCTGGGCGAGCAGCAAAGGAAATTTTGCGGGCAGGGCCACAGGTTCCTTATTCCTTCCGTCATATGATGATTTCCAGGTGGTTGTTTTTGGATTAAACAGCACTTCATGGGCAAATTTTGAAGGTCTTGCCTCTATGTACCTCGAAGCTGCAGCACTGTCGCCGGTAAAAATATTCCCCCAGTTACCCTGGCAATCGATCAGAAGGTCTTTCTGACCAAGCTGCACAAGGGCATCTCCTATAGAAGCATCCCCATGGGGATGGTATTTCATGGTATGGCCAATAATGTTCGCCACTTTGTTGTAACGCCCGTCATCAAGCTCTTTCATAGCGTGAAGAATGCGCCTTTGGACAGGTTTCAGGCCGTCGTTGATCTCTGGCACAGCGCGTTCCAGTATAACGTATGACGCATAATCAAGGAACCATCCCTGATACATGTCGTTCAGATGGATTGTCTGTGAGAGAGAACCTGATTCAAGTTCGGGGGGTTCACCGTTAGAGTGTGTTGCATTATCTTCCGGATCAGATTGCATTGGATGGTGTTTTGGCGTTCGGCGTTATTGCGTTAGGGCGTTCGGCGTCAGGGCGTTTTGCGTTATTGCGTTATTGCGTTACTGAGTTTTAGCGTTCGGCGTCAGGGCGTTTTGCGTTCGATATTCAATATTATTCACATAATTGTCTGTTTCATTCGAAATTCATACCTTCCGTCCTTCCCGCAGGCAAATATAGAATTTAGACGCAAACGGTGATGAAATTGTTAGTAAATCCTTACCTTCGCACCCGCATTCAGGTCCCGTAGCTCAGTTGGATAGAGCAACAGCCTTCTAAGCTGTGGGTCGCGCGTTCGAGTCGCGCCGGGATCACATATATTAATTCACAAACGCCTGTATATAAATAACATACGGGCGTTTTTATTTGTAATTTTTCAAACTTTGTTATGATTTGATGCCAGTGTAGTTTGTTATATTGCAGTGTAATATGGAAAGTGAGATCAGAATGGCAAGGGCTTTCTTTGCATCCGGCCGGCTATTTCTCCCAAATGACCGTGGCCGGTTTAACATCCCTCGAATTTCCGCCAACCATGATGGTGAATTCACCGGGCTCCCAGTCATATTTCAGATCAGAATTGTAAAACTTAAGTTCTTCAGGAGTGATGGTGAAGCTGAGGTCTCTGGATTCCCCTGCTTTCAGGAAAACCTTTTGAAAACCTTTCAACTCCTTCACCGGCCTGGTAATGCTGCCAACCATGTCGCGGATGTACAGCTGAACAACCTCTGCCCCGTCATATTTCCCCGAATTGGTCAGCCTGATGGTTGCAATTAATTTCTGATCTCCGGCCAGCTTCTTTTTATCCAGCTTCAGGTCTCCATAGGTGAATACCGTATAACTCAATCCAAACCCGAAAGGATAAAGAGGATCATTGGTCACATCCAGGTAATTGGAAAGAAATTTGTGAAACCACTCCTTGTCTTCAAGCGGCCGTCCTGTATTTTTATGGTTGTAATAAAGCGGTATCTGCCCGACATTCTGAGGGAAGGTAACAGGCAACTTGCCGGAGGGATTGACTGCGCCGAAAACAACATCAGCAATGGCATGGCCCGATTGAGTTCCGCCGAACCAGACATTCAGGATGGCAGGAATATTCTTCTGTTCCCAGGTTATCGTCAGCGGGCGGCCGGTGAACAGCAGCATTACCACCGGCTTCCCGGTTTTCAGCAATGCATCCAGCAGTTCTTTCTGGCTTCCTGGCAGTGAGAGGTCTGTCCTGCTGGAGCACTCTCCGCTCATTTCCGCAGGTTCTCCTACGGCGGCAACAATCACATCACAAGTTGAAGCGACCGAGACAGCCTCCTCAATCATCTCCTTTGGCGTGCGCGTGTAGTCGCCAACCGACTCGCCAAAGTTTATCCATGAGTCCAACCTGGGATCATCCACAAAGTTTGTTCCCCTGGCATAAACGACCTCAGCCTGGCCACCAACCGCCTCCCTGAATCCCTGGAGCAAGGATACGGATTGCTTCTGATCTGCCGCAACACTCCACATGCCGGCCATATTTCCCGGGCTGTTTGCCATGGGTCCGACCAGGGCAATTTTTCCCTTTTTGGCCAAAGGCAGAAGATGGTTCTCGTTTTTCAAAAGTACAAAGGTCCGCGTTGCAATATCCCGGGCGATCTTGTTGTGTTCTGCTGTAAAAATTTCAGTTTTGGCGCGGTTCGAATCGCAATAGCGGTAAGGATCTTCAAAAAGCCCCAGCTTGTATTTGGCTTCCAGTATCCGGCGACAGGCCTGGTCAATCTGCGCCTGCGTAACTTTTCCCTCCTTGAGAGATTTTTCGAGGGTAGTCAGGAAACCTTCACTCGCCATGTCAAAGTCAACACCCGCCCTTAACGCCAGGGCGGATACGGTCTGAAGATCGCCCATTCCATGCTCGGTCATCTCATCGATCGCAGTGTAATCGGTCACTACAAAACCATTAAAACCCCACTGATCGCGCAGCACGTCGGTCATCAGCCATTTGTTACCGGAGGCAGGGATTCCGTCAACTTCATTGAAGGAGGTCATGACACTTCCGACGCCGGCCTTAACCGCGGCACGGTATGGCGGGAAATATTCATTGTACATGCGCAAACGGCTCATGTCGATGGTGTTGTAGTCACGTCCGGCCTCTGCGGCGCCATATAGCCCAAAGTGCTTTACACAGGCCATGATCGTGTTGTTCTTTGAAAGATCGTCACCCTGGAAGCCATGAACATATGCTTCGGCTGCGCATGAACCCAAATAAGCGTCTTCACCTGCCCCTTCAGCAATGCGTCCCCAGCGCGGATCCCGGGTGATATCAACCATTGGAGCATAGGTCCAGCATATACCGTCAGCACTTGCTTCAATAGCTGCGATCCGGGCAGTCTGCTCCATCGCACCAATGTCGAAGGAACTTGCAAGTGCCAGGGGAATGGGAAATGTGGTCTGATAACCATGTATGACGTCCATTCCGAATATGAGGGGGATCTTCAGGCGGCTCTCTTCAACAGCCACCTTCTGCACATCGCGGATCTTCTGCACGGATTTAATGTTCAGCAGGCCGCCAATTTTACCCTCTATGATTTTTTTACCGATTTCGGAACCGGACGTCTCCCCGGTTACAATATCCCCTGATGGGTGCAAATTCAACTGCCCTATTTTTTCTTCCAGGGTCATCTTTTTCATCAGATCACCAATAAAACGATTCATCTTCGGGTCACCGGCGGTCCCAGTTTTTTGGGCACTTGCGGTCATCAGGTTAAGCGCAAGAAATGCAGAGAGGAATATTAATTTATATCTCATACCTTATTGTATTTATTCCGTTATTGATTCATGGAGTAATTCAGTCAGAATGGCTTTTTGTCATTTGGTGAAAAGTCATTCGGAAACAATTACTTGACTTCCTGTACTCACTCCATTTTCATTTATCGCTTCAATGTTAAAATAATAGGTTTTTTCTTTATCCATGGTTTTGAGCCAATATTCATTGGCGCTGTGAACCATGATGCAATTGTACAATTTATCCGGTTCAGTCCCCATATAAATATTATAGGCATAAGCATTGTCGACCGGACTCCATTTCAGCCAGGCGCTTCGCTTGTCTTTCATCGTTCTGAGCACCTTGAACTCTCTGACAGGCTCCGGCTTTTTTCCTGATCCATGCCCGAAGATCCGGAATCCGCTGATGGCAAATTTCCCGGTTGGCATGTGGATGTTCACCAGCTTCAGATAGCGGGTTTTAACTGGCCTGGCCAATTCAACATAGTCATGGGGCACATCCGTTTGATTCCTGCTTTTGTCAACAAGAAGATTCCACTTTTTCCCGTCAGCAGATTCGAAGATCCTGTATTGATGGAAAACTCCGGTCGATTTACCCAAAAATTCCGCATCCTGGTCGGCATAATTTACCTGAACAGCCATAACCGTGGAAAGATCCCCCAGATCGGATTGGATCCATTCGTTTTCGTTGGCAGTAGCGGCAGACCAGTATGTCTTGATACTCTCATCCACAGCATAATTGGCATGATACTGGCCAAAGGTGGATGATACAGTTACCGGTTTCTGATAATTGAGAAGCATCCATCCGGTAAAGCAGCTTTTCAGATGATCGGCTTCGCCCGTTGGGAGATATGCCGGATAATCACCAAAGGCAGTATTGCAGTACATCACCCCATCGTCATCGAAACCGGCGGGCCAGATTCCGATCCGGCGCTCAAAATTGTTTTTCACCGAGATGGCAATGGTTGATACATGCCAGTAATTGCCCCACCGATCCTGGAACGTGGCCCCATGCCCGGCGCCACGCGCAAAGCCGCCGGGCTTGTAGCTGAATGGCATCGACTGGGGCCTGAATGGGCCAAGAGGACTATCTCCCACCACCACGCCATCGGCATATCCGCTGAATTCGGTTCCCGGAGCACCGTATTGCAGATAATACCGCCCCCTGTTTCGGGTCATCCATGGGCCTTCAATGAAAGGATCGAGAAAGGTGTCATCCATATATTCTCCAAAACGCTGCCACCCGTAACGCCAGGGTTCAAGAATGTACATCTCCTTACGGTTCGTCAGCGGCTGCATGGTCTTTCTGTTCAGTTCCACTCCGTAAACCGGGTATTGATTGCTGCTTCCGTTGTACATGTATAAACGGCCATCGTCATTCGTGAAGAAAGCGGGATCCCAGCCCCCTATCGCAAAAGAGTCAACCAAAGGCTTCCATTCTTCTGCCTTCGGATTGGTGCTTATCCAGATGGTAAAATTGCTGGTGTAAGTCGATCCCAAAACAAGCATGGTATCGCCAATGATTCCAACAGCCGGGGCACAAAGTTCATCGCAGCCTTTGTTCCATGTCCGCAGAAATTTCCTGGGGATGAAATTCCATTTTAACATGTCATTGCTCCACCAGTATCCCCCCTGATTGGTCGAAAATAAAAAATAATCGCCTTCATAATTCACGATTACAGGGTCTGCTGTTGCCCGGTGTCTGCCCCATTCGCTGAAATTGGGAATGGGGCTATAGCCATAATCGATATTTACCGGGTTGCAATAGGTTTTTTGTTGCGCCCCGGCAGGAATCGACAGAACCAGGAAAAGCGTTGCGAGAAGGAACCATTTCATCCCGGTCCGGTAATTTTCAATAATCACCGTTATTGGCTCCCGGGAAAAAATGCAGAAAAAACCAAACAACATCTTGATTTTTTTCAAGGCAGCACGTTTTTGGGATGTGACATCCAAAAATACCAAAAAAAAGAGGATGCCCTAAACGTCATCCTCTTTTTGAATCAAAAAAACAGAATCTATTTCTTCGTCAAATTGTAAAGTTTTTGAACATCTTCTGCGGTAATTGTCCGATTGAAGAAATGCATTTCGTCATAGAGACTGAGATCAGAGAAGTGCTCCCAGATGGTGAATGTGGGTTGACCCGAAGCAATAGATATTGAATTACAGCCGGTCCAGTCAATTTTCGATTTAAGTGCAAGTCCCGTCACCGTATCACCATTCACGTAGATCTTGATATAGCTAGGCGAAATGGCCAAAGCAATATGAACCCAATCTTCACTCACCGTAACGATGGTAAATGGATTGTTCCAGACATCCACTGTTCCGATACCTACGTTGAGACCGATATTCTGCTTTGTAGCAGTTCCTTCCCGGAACATCCGGAGTCCGAATTTTCTATCGGCATCCGAACCGGTACCCGGAGGACCAATTACCACAACACCAGATCTGAGGGGAGTAGGATTTATCTTAATCCAGAATGCAAAACTGAATTCATCGCCAACAACACCTGCTGAAGGGTATGTTACATAAGCGTCGGTTGCTCCGGCATAGGCATCATTTTTCTTACCAGGAGCGAAACCCGGTGTTCCAACAACACCCGCCATCGTGTAACCAATATAATTGAGATAACTGCCATCGAACGGCAGGTAAATGACCTCTCCTTCCATCGGATCGTAGGGTGGAGCGGTCACCTTTTTAAAGTTAACGGTCTTAGTGGTACTTTTATCTGTTTGGTCCACTGCATTGACTGTTAGTGTATGGTTTCCATCGAGCAGATGGTTATAAACCAGGTTCTGGGCCATTCTTCGGTAGTCAGTAAACGAAGTGTAGCTCGCCAGTACGGTACCGTCAAATGTAACAGTGACGGATTTGAGTTCGATATCATCTGAAGCCGCAAATTTGAAGGTGGCAACACCCACTGAATCAGTGGTGACAACTACTTTTCCATCGGTTGGATCAGTGATCACAACGACCGGAGGTTCCAGGTCAGGACCGGGATCAACATAGTTTATAGGGTCGAGGCCCTTTCTGCATGAAACAGCTAGGACTGTTATCAGACATGCAAACAATATATATTTTAATGATTTCATGTTATATATTTTAAATGTTCAACTATTCATAGAGAGCTACTTCCGAAGGATTGGAAGCTGGTCCACCTGGTTCTGAGGATAAGGAAGGAAGGTTTTATCCGTCGTAAACGTCCTTCCTTCATAACTCAGCTCGTTGATCCTGCCAAGTCTGACCATGTCAAAAAAGCGGGTTCCCCACTCCATGGCAAGTTCGGCAAACTTTTCATCCATCACCTGGTCAAGGGTTACTCCTGACAGCAGGGGCAGGCCAGCCCTTGCTCTGACGATGTTGACTGCCTGAGCTGCAGATCCGGCAGTACCGGAAGCTCCCTGGGTAAGTGCTTCAGCATACATGAGAAGCACTTCAGCATAGCGGATACACTGGAAGTTTTTATTGGTTCCATAAGTAACCCTGCCCGGGGTCAGCTGATCGGTCGGAAGATAATGCTTTCCGCTGCAAAACATCTCGCGGGCGAAATCATTGATCTTATCCCCAGAAGGAGTAATATTCGAGATCCATGATGGCAACGTGGCATAATTCGGATCTTTTTTGATCTCGGCAATACCCCTGTCGGTGAAAAGTACGCTGGTCTGCAACCGGATATATTCACCCCGGTCAAGCATGAATTTTATCCACTTAATACTGGGTTCCCAGAAGCCCCATCCGTCGGCTGAACCTTCTACTTTGGGAGTCCATCCCTGGGGTCCGAAGAATGAGAACAGATAATAATAATTGTCACCCGACCCTTGTCCAAGATCGGAATACTGCATCTCCATGAGATTTTCATTGTTCAGTTTGCCTTTGATCTTGAAAAGCTGATAAAAGTCGGGTTCGAGTGAAAACCTTGAGGAATTGATGATTTCACCGGCAGCATCGGCTACGGCCTGATATTGTTTCAATTCGAGGTTGGCCAATGCCTTTATGGCATAAGCCGTGTACTTGGTTACCCCACCCGGGAGATCTGCGCGTTCATTGGGCCTAATGGCCGGTAAATTCGGAATCGCTTCATCCATCCAGCCCGAAATAGCCTTCATGATATCATCCTTACTCGTGAGTGGGACGGTGAGCAAATCAGTCGGGTCGGAAGATGGAGGTATCGGCAGATTCCCCCACACACGGCTCAGCTGGAACATCCACCACGCCTTTAAAACTTTCGCCTCAGCTTTATACTGCTCAGCCAGTGCCTTATCGGGAGAATACTCTTTGTAAAGATCGATCTGTTCCATCGCTGAATTGGCTGTTATCATGTAGGAATAATAATCCTGCCATAACGCATTGTACATCCAGTAATCCTTGTTGTAATTGTACTTGTCGGTCTCTGAAAAATCCTGCTGGTCACCTGATCCACCGGCATTCACATCATCCCCGCGAACAGAGATGAGCGGAAAATCGGACCAACCAAGGTCTACCATATTTTGTTTTTCATACAGCCCAATGAGTGGAAGTTTCATATTTTCACTCTTGGTATAATCGGTCTGCTGAGTGAAGGATGTGTTTTCAGGTGGTTCATTGAGGTACTTGTCACACCCTGTTATACCAACCAGGAAAAAAAGTGTCAAGATACTTGAAATGAGATATTTATATGCTTTCATACGTAAATAATTTAAAGATTAGAATTTAACATTCAGGCCAATTGTATATACTGCTGCAACCGGATATGTTTGATTATCCACGCCGTTGGCAACTTCCGGAGTAAAACCATGGTATTTGAAAATGGTCAGAGGACGCTCGGCTGTTAAAAAGATCCTGGTTTCAGGGAAATTACCTTTCAGCCAATTTTTGCTCTGAAGGGTATAACCTAACTGAATGTTCTGAATCCTGAAGAATGATCCGTCTTCGACAAAGAAATCGCTCATTTTCTGGTTCCAACCTTTGCGCAAACCGGCTGATGAAGGATATTTATTGGTTGTTCCATCGCCATGCCAACGATTTACTGCCAAGTCGGCATCCATGTTTGCATCGGATGTCCAGATGACTTCGCCACGTTTGCGGTTGAGGATTTTATTTCCTGTCTGACCATAAACACTGACTGAAAGGTCGATGCCCAGGTACTTCAGATTGATTTCACCACCGTATATGAAACTTGGGAAATAAGAGCCCAGGATTACCCGGTCATCATCGTCAATCTTTCCGTCACCGTTCTGGTCAACATACTTGAAATCGCCTGGGACGAGTCCGTTTGCAATAGCAACAGGATCCGCGTTAATTTCGGCCTGATTCTGGTATACGCCGGCAACCTGGCGGCCATAGAAGGCCATCAGCGGCTGACCAACATAGGTACGCTGACGAAATTCAGCAGTGCCTCCATCGATATAATCCTGCCCGTAAAGATCAGTCGCCTGATTTTTCAGTGTGGTGAAATTGGCACCAACACTATAGGAGAACTTGCCGTTGAAAGCCTGATCACTCCAGTTGAGGGCTAACTCAACCCCTGAGTTCCGGATAGAACCGACAGGTTTTAAGACACTGCCGCCAACCAGTGGAATCTGAACTGGAATAGCCGCATTTTTTGTTGTACGGTTGTAATAGTCAAAATCAGCTGACAGCCTGTTGGTGAGAAACTTCGCCGTGAAGCCGGCATCGAACTCCTGGGTCATCTCCCATTTGAGTTCCGAGTAGCTATTGGTCACAACCGTTCCACCGTATACGACGCCACCCATCGTGGTATTGACTACGTAAGTTGTATAGGCGCCATCGCTGGCCTGAATCTTGTCGTTTCCAAGTTGTCCCCAGCTTCCCCTGATTTTGAAATAGGGCAATGCCTTGTTGTTTTTCAGGAAGTTCTCTTCAGTGATTACCCAGCCCACACCTACTGTGGGGAAGTATCCCCATTTTTGCTGGTATTTGTTACTCCCGTCAGCACGCATCGTGGCGTAAAGCAAATATTTTTCCTTGTAGTTATAAGCAACTCTTCCGAAATAGGACATGCCATACTGAGCTGATCCATTGTCGTTGACTGCTTCCACAGGGATGACCGTCGACTGGTTAATGTACCAGGATTGTTCCATGCCTGTAGGAAAATTCTTTCCCTGGGCCGTAAGCATTGTGAAGGACTCATTCTTGAATGAAGTACCGCCCATCACAGTCAGGTTGTGTTTCCCAAAACTTTTTGTGAAGGTGAGTACATTGTCCCATATCCAGTCATTGTAATTCGTAAGATAGCGCGTGATGGTCGCATCCGGGTTCTGGAAGCTGTTGCCGATGAACCAGGGTAAATTGATCATTCTCTGATCGACTGACTGAAAACTGTAATTGTAAGTCGTTTTAAAGGTCAGTGTTTTCGGGATAAGAGTGAAATCCAGGTAGAAATTGGCAAGCAACTTCTTGATTTTCATGCGGTCAATATTATTATCCATGTTTGGAAAAGGATTCTGGCCACTTCTGTACCCCAAATCCTGCGCATTCGAGTAAGCCGTCGGGGTTGCAAGCAAATTCGACGGATCATAAACAGGCATGATCGGTACGGCATAATATGCATCGCTCCATGCTCCTGCATAGTTGTTGTATTTTAAAGCATTGCTGAAGATGAAATTGCCTCCGATGGTCAGCCATTTGGTGGCCTTGAAATCCACTTTGGTACGCAAGTTGAATCGTTCATACTTGTTGTCCATTTTCATGATACCATCCTGCAGGAAGTAATCCCCTCCTATGGTGTATCTTGCTTTATCATTGCCACCTGTAAAATTGAGACTTTGGTTTGTAATCATGGCAGGCTTGAGAATTTCTCCATACCAGTCGGTATTCGGTGCCGGGATGTTCGGGTCAATATAGCTACGGCCATAACGCTGCATGGCGTTCAGGATGAACGTTTTGTCAGCTTCAGATCCGGATTCCATGGCCATCTGCGTAAACTGCTGGGAATTGGCCATTTTCAATACATTCTGGGCAACCTGGTATCCGAAATATCCATTATATGTGATTTCAGGTTTCTGGTTGTATGATCCTGATTTTGTTTCGATCAGAACGACCCCGTTAGCAGCCCTTACACCATAGATAGCTGATGCGGAAGCATCCTTCAATACCGACATGGAAGCGATATCGGATGGAGAAACAAAGTCAATGTTATCGTAGAACATTCCATCAACCACGTAAAGGGGTGCTTCGTTTTCTCTTCCCGGGAATGAGCCGACTCCACGGATCCTGAGTGTTGGCGAATCACCAGGACCACCGGCCGATATCACCTGCACACCTGCCACTTTTCCCTGCAGGGCATTGATAGGTTGTGAGGACGGTGTTTTGCTTATCTCATCGGCTTTCATTGTCACGATTGATGAAGTAAGATCCTTGACCTTTGAACTTCCGTATCCAACGACAACCACTTCCTGAAGGGAAGTTTTTGAAAGAACCATTTGTATGCGAAATACCAATTGGTTGCCAATGAGAATTTCCTGTCTCTCATATCCTACATAACTGATGACCAAAATGTTGTCACCCGAAGGAATTTTCAGGGTAAATTTACCATCCATGTCGGTCACAACGCCGATGGAGGTTCCTTTGATCAATACCGCTGCACCCGGTAATGACTCACTTGTAGATCGGTCAGTTACGGAACCACTGATGCTCCTGTCCTGCCCGAATGCCGCAGTACAAGCGATGGCCAGCAACAGCAAAAACATGCTCCTGAACCAGCCCATGACTTGTTTTCGTGGTAGATTTTTCTTCATAACTTTTTTTTTAAATTTGGGGTTATCAGGTAATTTACTAAATACTCCTGTGTTTGTTTTTGGATTTAATGGCAATAAAGGGTGTCATAAAATAAAACAAACACATTTTGCAAATGGATTGCAAATTAAATAAAAATAAAATACAAAAAACAAATTTTCGCAGGTGAATTTAGCATTATTCCTTAAGAAATTTCAGGGATGTAAACTGAGTACCGTTGTACAGGCTGACATGGTACAGGCCGCTTACTAAGTCATTTACGCGCAGCTGCAGTTCATTGCGGCTGAGATTTTCAAAAACCCGCACTTGCTGACCAAGTATACTGGTGATGATGATTTTGGAAACGTTTTTTGTATTTACTATGTTCAGCACATCCTTAACTGGGTTAGGAAAACATGAAATATGGCCTGTCTGGTCATGATCCTGAATGCTGCTCGCGGAATCCGCAACAAATCCAATGGCATCGAGGGCCGGCTTGATCTCCTGGTTTGCCATAAAAAGTCGCCAGAGCAATCCTGTACGGTAGTTCTCGATCATGTCAATGATCGGCCCCTGATCAATCGCCAGATAGGAAGTTGCATACCAGTTTGCCTGGAGGTTAAAGGCATCGATAAAGCCAAAATTCCCCCAGATTTTATTGCTTCGGTCAAGGTAAAAGTGCTTCAGCGCTGCCTTTGATTCGTCAGGCGCATAAGGCATGGCAGATAATGCCGCCGAAGGGGTGATGGTTCCGTTATCACGGGAAGTGATGGGTTCGTGAACCGCGTACCCGTCAGGGTCATCACTGGCCGTCAATCCCCAGCAGGAGGCGCTGTAACCCGGGTAATTCAACGGGTTATCCTTGCAGTAAGCCTGGTCGACCAGTGTGATGTTCCTGTTATTTTTAAAGTAATTGGTGTAATCGTCGCGCTTGTACCGCGGATCAAACCCTAAAAAAGAGTAATGTGTGAAGAAAAGAGGCCCGCCATAGTCCCATCCCACCTCCAGTTTGTATCCATAAAAAGTCCCACCGTTCCTGTAGTAGGATTCTCCTGCCCATCCGGTTTTCCAGAGAGAAGCCGGGACTCCGTGTGTCGGAGAGGCAATGGCCAGGATATAAATTATCATGGCTTCATTGAAGCCGCGGATTTGCATATTAATGGTCCAGCCATAAGTAGGTGACCAGTGCCAGTAAAGCACACTGCTGTTGTTCTTACGGTACCAGTCCCATTCAACCGCCTGCCAGAGCTCCGTTGTCAGATCCCTGACCTGCTGTTCCTGCGTATTTTGCTGATCAAAATACTGCCTGGCTGCCAATAGCCCCTGGATCATGAATGCTGTTTCGACCAGGTCCCCCCCGTTATCCTCTGTTCCGAAAGGAATCACTTTTCCTGTGTTGCCATCGATCCAGTGGGACCAGACACCATGAAACCGGTCGGCATTCTTCAGAAAATTGAGGATCTTCAGCATCCGTTCCGACCCCTGTGCTCGCGTTATGAATCCGCGCTCAATCCCGACAAGGATGGCCATGACACCAAAACCAGATCCTCCGGTCGTCACAACATCTCCCGAACCAAGCCTCTCCCTGATCATGCCTGATGCAGGATGAGCGTAATCCCAGAAATACCTGAAGGTGGCTTCCTGTACCATATCCATCAACTCATCATCCGTCAGGACCCGGGTACTTGCATTAACCGTATCTGAAGGAGGGGACGGCTGGTTGACATCATTCAGAGCTCTTAAATAATAGTAAATAGGTGTATTATGACTCATCGATTTAACATCATCCGTAAACATGCAAATGTCGGTATCGGCCATTCCTACACGCGTGAAAGTCTGACCTCCATTGGTCGACCGGTATATCTCATATCCACTTACATTTGATTCCGGATTGGGTGTCCAGGAGAGGAAGATGTGATTTTCATATCCTTTTGCCACAACGCCCTTCGGTGCGGATACAGGCGGCGAAAAACCCCTTCCTTTGTAAACCCTCACATCATCGACGTAAATGGTGTGCTCCGCTCCGTCAGCTGCGTCCTGCGTATACCCCACTGTTTTTATCTTCGTGTAATCCATCGGATCACCGGCAGTCAGGAAAATGTTCATGGGCATTTTGATCTGGGTCCAGATCCCCGGTTGGAGATCACCGGTGTAAGGCGAGATGCTGAAGAACGAGGACTTCGTGTTGCTGACATCTTCAAAAAAAACCTTCGGCAGGTAATCCTTTGCCAATCCGGTTTCCGACATGAAGAAAAAAGTAAGGGTATCTGCTGTGGATATATCCTTCGCAGTCCAGTCCATACCGGCAGCAATCGCATACCAGTTGCCCCCGGTTTTCGAAGTCCAGTGAAGCTTGAGCGAATTGATGCCCTGCTGGGCCGGAATGACAGATTCTACCGGGAAACGTGGTGCTCCGGTCTGGATGATCTCAACCGAACTTGGAGCATACTGTTCCATCCAGCTGAAATCGTAATAATCAGGATTTGGGCTATCCTGGAAATAGAGCCATGTCTGGGCATTCCCGCGGGAAAAAGGAAGGATCATCCCCAACGCGATCAGGATAAGAAAAACAATGGTGGTACTTGTTCGCTGAGGGATATTCTGACGGGTGAAATTGTTTTTTTTCATAGATGCAAAGTTAATACCAAAGCCGCAATTCAGCATTATCGTTTAATTTCTCTTCATGAACACCTTCGAATTTGCCACCATATGATATTTTTCAGAAAAATTACCCATGTTGATCGAAAGTTCCAGGCGTTGAGAACTGTTAATAAAACAAACGTTATTACCCGTTGGTACCGATGAATAATTCACTCCCAGTACTATGCTTAAAGTAGTGGTATCAGACATCAGCTTATAAACAGTTCCTAATGGTATATTTGAAGTCAGGCTTTGAGGAATATTGGTCGTGCAGTTACCAAAGTTATCAACAAACAATACCTCCCCTTTGATCGTGTCCTTCCATAGCATAGGCTCCTGAACGGTAAATTTCTGGGGATTTTGGCAAACTGAACCGAAAGTTGAAAGCGAAGTGCCTGATATCAGCGAGATTATCGCCCTTTTGTAGAATTCCTCAAATGAAAGGGTCGATGGTTGTGCACCCTGAAGCACTGCCGGATTATCAATAAAATAACATTGCGAAACCGGGGAATAATTAAATATACGGGTCGACAACATATTATCAGGTGCAAGGATAAAATCATCATCCGCTTTGTAAACAATCCTTTTGCTGGAAACGCCTGGTTCAAGAATACCGGCTATGTAAGTCCCCTTAGGATAATTCAGCATTACATAATACAATAAATACGCCCCCTGTGGTATATCAAAAGCTTTTGACTGGTAAAACTGAACTTCCATTGAGGGGTTTACCGACCGCACAGCTCCGCATATACCTACGATAATTTCACTGCTTGGTTCATTGTCTGAAACGATAACCAGGGTTGTTCCCGTTTTTGTTGAAGGTGTAACGTTGGCTTTATTACAGGATGCAGCAAAGAGAAGCATCAAAAAGGAAGTAAATATCAGCAATTTCAATGATTTCATATCGGGTCTTAACTTCGGAAATTTTGATGGGAAAACAATGGGCAAATTTACAAAAAGAATCACTCGGCCAGGGGACCTTGACATCGGTAGCCAATTATTTGTATATTTGCAAAGTATTTAACAGGTTTTGATGGTTTCAAAAGCCGGATATACTCTCCCCGCAGCATTCCTTCATACCCTTGGCAAACACAGCGAACGTAATGCCATGGCGATGTTGGGAGGTGAACTTCTGACTTACGGGGAACTTTACCGCCGCATAAGGGCTATTATGGCTTTGCTTGAAAAGCTAGGTATCAGGCCCGGGGATAAAGTCGCTATTCTGAGTGCAGGAATGCCAAACTGGGGAGCCAGTTATTACGCTGTCACTTTCATGGGAGCTGTTGCGGTTCCTTTGCTTCCCGATTTCCACCCCGATGAAGTAAAAAACATTCTTGAACATTCCGAATCCAAAGCTATCTTTTTCTCTGAGGGGCAACAGTCAAAAATTTCTTCAATCCCTGCTGAAATAGCCCCGAAAAGGATCAGGATAGAAGATTTCTTGTTAAAAAGCAACGAACCTGGTGACCCTTTATTTGACCCTCTTGCCGAACCTGTAAATGATTACATTGTTCAGGAGGATGACATTGCTTCCATTATTTACACTTCGGGAACAACAGGCAAATCAAAAGGGGTTATGCTGACCCACCTTAATATTTGTTTCACCGCCGATAAAAGCGGACATGTGCAGGAGATCGTTGAAACGGATCGTTTTCTTTCCGTGCTTCCTCTTTCCCACACCTATGAGAACACTATCGGGATGGTACTGCCTATGTTAAGGGGAGCAGGTATCTGGTACCTGGGCAAAGCTCCAACTCCTTCAGTTCTTCTTCCTGCCCTTCAGGAAGTGAAGCCCACAATTATGCTCACTGTGCCTCTCATCATTGAAAAGATTTTCAGAAACCGCATAGAACCTGCCTTTAAAAAGAATATTTTCCTTCATACAGCGATTCACATTCCATTTATAAGGAAACTGCTTAATATCGCAGCAGGGAAAAAGTTGATGCAGACCTTTGGAGGAGAACTTCATTTCTTTGGCGTCGGCGGAGCGAAGCTAAACCGCACTGTTGAGAAGTTTCTTATCGAAGCAAAATTCCCTTACGCAATAGGTTACGGTCTCACTGAGACTTCTCCCCTTCTTGCCGGATTTAATCCCCAGAATGCCCGGCTTCAATCAACCGGACCTTCAATTGAAGATATCGAACTGATCATTCAGAATCCGGATAAAAAAACAGGTGAAGGAGAGATCTGGGCCAGGGGTCCAAATATCATGAAAGGATATTTTAAGGAACCCGGTCTTACTTCAGAAGTTATCACCCCCGAGGGCTGGTTTAAGACAGGCGACCTGGGAATTTTCGATAAAGATGGCTACCTTTATATCAAGGGAAGATTGAAAAACACCATCATTGGCAAGGGAGGTGAAAACATTCACCCTGAAGACATTGAATCAATCATCAACAACTACAGTCATGTGGTTGATTCACTGGTGGTCCTTCAGCAGGAACGTCTCGTCGCCCTGGTCCATTTTAACAGGGAAGAAATTGAAGAAAGGTATTCCCAGCTCAAGTACGACATCTCCAACTATGTGGAGCATAAGATTGAAGAACTCCAGCTCGAGCTTTTACAATATGTCAATGCCAGAGTAAATAAATTCTCCCAGCTGCAGCGAATCGTTGTACAGGAATACCCCTTCGAAAAAACTGCAACACAAAAAATCAAGCGCTACCTTTATTTATAGAAGGAGAAAAGCAGGTGCATTATTGCGCAAATGGCGCATGTCACTTCTAAGGTTTCAGATCTTCAGCCTTGCTGATTTTTGCATAAAACCTGTCCAGAGAGGCCAAAGTGCTCGCCTGAACATCTGCTGCCGTTACAGTGCGGTCACCCCATTTAAGAGCCCTTGTTGCACATGCATCCTGAACAACAATACAAGAGTAACCATAGTCAAAAGCAGCGCGCGTAGCTGCTTCCAGGCACATATGAGTCTGCATTCCACAGAGTACAAGACGCTTCACATGAAGGGATTTAAGGGTCTCGAGCAGATCTGTCCCGTCAAAGGCATTGGCTTCCTTTTTAGTAATCACTTTTTCTCCCGGCAGAGGTGCAACATTCGCATGAATCGGGCTTCCTCCGAAATGCTGAATATGTATAACCGGCAACTTCTGATCCCTGAAGAGCTTCAGTACCAAAGCAGCCTTCTCACTTGCTGCTTCAGGGTTTTCAAGAGGAAGCCGGCCACCCGGGAAATAAAACTCCTGAATATCGATCAATAACAATGCCGTTGGCAATGTGTCATTATGAACTGATACTGTCTGGGAAAAAGCAGGCATAAATGCAAAAACCAGGAAAATGAATATCCCCCGGGTTATGATGACATTAATGATATTTTTTTTCATTTGTTAATAATTTGTTTTTAATGGTCATATGGAATACACATCTGTAATCATTTTCATTACCTGTACCGGGATAGAAAAGTACATTATTTTGGGTCCTGAAATTCAATATAAAGGTAAACATTGCCGGCAGACATTAGTAATCATAAGTTATTAACAGCTGACAAAAACTTGGTCCAGAACGCTTAATTTAGAAGTTTCAAATCTCCATATATGAGAAGACTGATCTCTCAGTGGTTTATTTTTATTTTGTTTTTTATCTGCTTAAGCTCCAGGGCCCAGAGTTTTGACAGCCTTCAGAAAATCCGTATTACTGTGACCTTCAGTTCTGCCCCTTCCACTTATAGCGTGACCAAAGCACCCTTACGGTATAATAAACTGTTTGCTTTCAGCCTTGAGGAAGATGACGGGGACAAAGATATCTACACTACGGCCTACCCGTTTTTGAACGGCGGTGTTATCAGTGGTTCTACATACCCGGGTTTAATGTATACCGACGGATGCGGGAACACTAAAAAATTTAAAATGAGCGCCTCGATTTTCTCATTTTCCCTTCAGGGGTCTAATCTGATTGACATGCATGATCCCTCCGGCCCCTATGTTGCAACTACTGTAACCTGGCCGCAGCTCATCGAAATGTACCAGCAAAACTGGGGTGTTTCGAATCACGGGCTCACATCCGGCGGAGGTGGAACTCCCGGATATGAGGTAGCCAGAAACGGAAGCTATATAAAACTGATGATGCAATCGGCAACTGCCGGCGGGCCGGATATTAAGATCTTCATTAATCCAAACGGCAGCGAGTCTTATTCTCCTTTTGCATGGGCCCAGGGCTATAATATTTGTTACAGGGAAGGATATCCTTTTGGTGATCCCGGGTTCAATGTTTCGGGCGCCTTTCCGCATCAGAACTTTGGAATGCACAGGACAAACGGTTATGAATCGATCAGTCTCAGTGCCATTGTTAACAGTCTGGCAACTGCAAGCACAGGAGGAGCCCATCAATGGGGGGTGATGTTTACACATTCCGTAACCAACGCCAGTTACGGTTATTCTTTTTCCACCTTCCAGAATTATATGAACTATGTTGCCAATACCTATGGCAAAAACGGACTCGACAATATTCTGATGGCAAGTGAAGAAAAAGTGTACGATTACCTTATGGTCCGTGACAGTATTAATGTTAATACGCAATTGAGTGGTAAGGTATTGACGATCACATTTACAGGCAGCCTTGCCAACACATATAAGTTTTATAATTCAACCTTGCTGATATCTGCCAATCAGAACATTTCCTCTATTGCCACCCAGGGAGTACAGACCAGTTCATATACCGGTGTCGGATCTGCGAACGGGATGGTCAATCTAAGCTGGAACGGGCATTATGTCATACCTCCTGAAGTCAATGCCGAAACCTGGGTGAGCAAAACTGAGGCCTCGCATAATCAGGAAGATGCAAATGTCGCGATGGATTATATCCTGATGATACCCACATTTGCTGCTCAAAGACCTTACAGGATCAGATTATGCGCGGTTTCAGGAATAACGCTTCCTTCTGGTTTCTGCTCTTACCGTAATGCCCCCGTTTCCACCCTCCCGAATACAGGCGGTTGTCCGGGCCATGCCCTGGTAATTCCAGTGGCCATTGACAGCTTTTTGAACATTACTACATGTAATCAGAGGATTGAATATGACCCGGCAATTATGACATTTGTTTCAGGTACGGCCGGCAAACCATTAATAATCAGCGGGATGCAAATCACTGACCAGGCAGTTGGCAGCCCTTCCACTTTACATAAGATCCTGATTTCATGGTCAGGCGCCACCCCTAAATCCCTGGCTGTCCACGATACTCTTGCTCTTCTCAATTTTAATTATATATCAGGAAATTCGGCACTGGCATATAACACTTCATCGAATTCAGGCAATGATTGTAAATATACAGACGAAGGAGGTAACCCGATGTATCAATCCCCGCCGGGTAACTATTATATCAACGGCCAGGTTACCAATGCAAGACTCCCTGCTCCCGGGACAATAAGCGGGCCATCCATTCTCTGCGCGGGTACGTCGAATAATACGTATACTGTATCTCCGGTTACAGGGGCCACCTCTTACGCCTGGACCTTCCCCGGCGGTTTCACAATCACGCAGGGAGCCGGCAGTAACACCGTTGTTGTGACGGCAGGCCCTGATGCCGTTTCAGGTAATACGACGGTTCGTGCAGTCAACGTTTGCAATGACAATCCACTGTCTCCCTCATTTCCAATTACCGTAAAAGCCAGGCCAGTACCGGTGATAAACGGTGTAAACTCAAGTTGTGCGATGGGTCCGGCTCTGGTTTACAGCACAGATGCAGGAATGACTGATTACTCGTGGACCGTTTCATCCGGTGGAAACATCGTTTCCGGTCAAGGGACGAATTTCATTTCTGTCACCTGGACAATACCGGGCTCTCAAACTGTGAGCGTGGTCTACCGGGGAACCAACGGATGCCTCGCCCCGGTGCCTACCGTAAAAAATGTCACCGTCAACCCATTACCTGTACCTGTTATTACAGGTATGGATACTCTTTGCCGTACTGTTTTATATGCCTATGCTACGACTCCCGGCATGCTGGCATATCAGTGGCAGGTATCACCTTCAGGAACTATTGTATCAGGAGCATCCTCAGCGACTATCAATGCAACATGGAATAATACCGGCCCTCAATGGATCAGCCTGAATTACTCTAACTTGTTTGGTTGTCAGGCGCTTTCACCTGTAATTAAAAACATCTTTGTACGCCCCATCGCACAACCTGTTATTACCGGGCCCGACAGTCTCTGTGAAGGCAGTGCAGGTATAGTATATATCACCCAAAGCGGGATGAACGGGTATTCATGGTTCATCCCCTCGGGAGGAACTATCACTGCCGGGGCAGGGACTTCATCAGTCACAGTGCAATGGACTGTTCCGGGCATTCATCAGATTCAGCTTAATTACACTGTTCCGGGCGGATGCTCTGCATCAAATCCAGTTACACTTCAGGTCAATGTTCACGCCAGGCCTCAACCTGATATCTACGGGCCCGACAGCCTTTGCATGAATACAACCGGAATTTACACTACTGAAAGTGGTATGAACAATTACCAGTGGGTGATCTCCCCCGGAGGCAGCATTGTTTCGGGGCTTGGGACAGATTCCATACATGTTAAATGGACAACAACAGGACCGCAGACAGTTTCGGTAAATTATTTGAACGAAAAAAACTGCTCAGCAGCTTCTCCTTCAAATTTAAATGTCAATGTATTTCCACTTCCGCTGCCTGGTATTTCCGGCCATGGTACGGTCTGCGCCAATTACCCCGGAGAGGTTTATTCCACCGAGGCAGGGATGGTCAATTATGAGTGGGCAACATCCACAAGCGGTTCAATTATTTCAGGCCAGGGTACATCCTCAGTCACTGTCAACTGGGCAAACTCAGGAACTTCAACAATTTCCGTAACCTATTCATCGCCTAAGGGTTGTAATCCAACATCTCCGACAATTAAAACAGTGACTGTCAACCCAAGGCCAATACCTGTCATCTCGGGAAGTGCTGCTCTTTGTTTTGACACTTTGCCTAAAACCTATTCCACACAAGCCGGACAGCTTGATTACATCTGGGCCATTTCTTCCGGCGACACAATACTTCACGGAACAGGCACCTCAACATTAACAGTGAAGTGGACCTTTGTCGGGAACCACTGGATCTCTGTGACCTATACATCCCCGGCCGGCTGCCTGGCAATGACCCCTGACACCCTGCCGGTAAGTGTGATCACAATACCTTCACCTGCATCAGCCATATCAGGGCCATCCTTGCTCTGTGCCCCGGCATTCTGGCAGGAATACTCGATAAATCCGATTTCAAGTGTATCCGCATATCATTGGGCTTTGCCGGTTCAAACCGTTTTTCAGGGCAGTGACAACAGCAATATAATTCATTGTACTTATTTGCCGGATGCCCAATCCGGGTATGTTACAGTCTATGGGTCCAATATTTGCGGGAATGGAATTCCTTCAAACCTTTTCGTTACAGTGGTTCCGACCCCTCCCCAACCTGTAATAACCCTGAATCAGGACAATACCCTGGTTTCCAGTTCGCTTTACGGGAACCAATGGTACCTGAATGATCAGCCATTGACGGGCGATACGCTTGACCATCTCAATGTAGAGCTTACCGGGGATTACTACACTATTGTAACTCTCGACAATTGCAGCTCCGATACCTCGAATATCCAGCATGCAATTGCTGTCGGCATAACTGAAAATACAGCATTTAATGCAAGTGTTTATCCAAATCCGGCAAACGGGAAGCTGATCGTGAACTTTATCACCTCCCTTGAAAAAACCTGTAAAATAATCTTATTCGACGAACTTGGAATCAAGCTTTATGAGTCCGAGAGGATTATTCCTAAAGGAGAATCGAGCTGGGTTATCGATTTAAAGAACATGTCGGCGGGCCCCGGGATTTTGGTGATACAGTCTTCCGATGGGATCATCAGAAAGAAAATAATCAAGAATTAATTCAGACAGGGTCAGCAACGGCCCATATTACCTTATAATCACGACTTTCCTCGTGATCACGTAAGTATCGGAGCGTATTACAATATTATATGTGCCGGCTGCAGCCCCTGAAAGGTCGATCAGGTATTGGTTCTGCCCTTTAAGCTGCTTCCTGAAAATTGACTGGCCGTTCATGTCTTCCACCTCAATATTCAAAGAGGTCTTATTTTGTTCCGCCGGAACAACAGTAAAAATGCCCTTGTTGGGATTCGGATAGATCCTCACCTTGTCTGAACCTTCTTCGCCGATTCCGGAACTTGATCTAGCCTGAGTCAGATTAACCGATACCGGGCTGGCACCAGTTGCTGAAACGGAAATATGTGCAGTACGTACTACGGTTCCTGCATTTGCAGTATAATTGGCTATGATGGTGCCGTTTCCGCTTCCGGATGTGACAGTGCACCAACTGCTGTCGCTTTGAGCCGTCCAGCTTGTATTTGAAGTCACGGTATAATTAACGCTGCCGGCAAGGGCCGTTACATCCTGATTAGCAGGACTTACATTTAAAGTTGGCGTGGCACCGGCTTGCGAAACTGTGACGATAACAGGGTCGGTTCCGTCGGCGCTGACGGTAAGGGTGGCGATCCGCGAATAAATGCTGGTATTGGCTTCGAAGGCGGCAAAGATTGTATCATTGCCCATTCCTGAAGCGGTAGGTACACACCATGATGCATCACTGGCAACAGACCAGTATATGTTGCTGGTCACAAGAAATCTGGTCAGTCCTGAAGGATCTCCCACTTCCTGGTTCAGAGGATCAACTGCCAGGCTGGGCATAGCCGTTGTGAAGCTCAGGGTATCTCCTGCAGTAATGCCTCTGGCATTAGAACCTGCTGCACTGAAATAGTATGTTGTATTTGCTGATAATCCATTGATTATTTTCGATACAGGTATATCGGAGATCCCCGATCCCACAGAGTCGGGTGTTGTCGTGTTCGTGAGGCTCAAAGGAGAAATTCCCCAGTTAAAATATCCATCGGCAGCTGATCCGTTCGGATTAACACTACCATTAAGAACTGCAGATACACCAGCAATGTCTGAAGCTGCTGTAGTGATGACTGAGGGAGGGAAGGCGAATTTGAATGATGCTATCCTTGTTTTTCGGGTCCCGCCCGATCCAATATACTCATCCGTAAACCAGAAGGTATTATCATCAGCCGGATCTACCGACATCAGTGAGTAATCCCCCCAGCGATTCATTCCTGTTTGTGAATGCTGTCCGTTAATAATTGTATCTTCTGCGATATCAAGAGTGCTGTTTCCGGCCGCATAGGCTGCCGGAGATTGTCCGCAGTATCTCACGGCAGGATATATTGCAGTACTTGACACAGAATATCCCAGCGCAATAGAGTTAAAACCGTTAAGCATAATACTCCCCATCCACCTGCTGTCGGAATCAGGAGCATAGGTTCCCTGTTGCCTGATTGTCCATGGTCCTGTAGTCCTGCGAAGTTCATACCAGCGGATCCCTGCATGATTGCTGCCAGGAGGCGTCCCGAGGTTTACGGTATGACAGCAGACGATGGTCTGATATGACCCGAAATTCCGGTATTGAGGAACATTCATTATGACCTGTGGGATCGCGTCGACTTTCTGGGAAGCTCCCTTCTGAGAAATATTGTCCCAGTTATCCCCGAAATTACTGCTGAAAGGCTGAACATTGATCTGCTGAACCCTCTTAAAGGTCGAACTGGTCGTTGTAATCCAGTCCACGGCAAGTTCATAGAGCCACAGCTGGTCAGTACCACCCCCGAATGCATCGTCATTGAAAGCAATATATAAGCCCGGCGAATCTGCAGGTGCATACGGCCCGTCATTATCAACCGGGGGGACACACATAAACCCATCCACGGACCAAGGCCTCCAGGAGTTGCGAAAACCTACCATCTTTGCCGTTTGCCCCACGAGCATCGAATCACGCTGAAAAACATATGTATCGGTGCTCCCTCCGTTATTGTCCCCCATATAGTATCCGTCACGCCATACACTGAACTTTGGATAATCAGGCATTGTTGCAACAGGGAATGAGTATTGGTGCCAGGTCCCGGTCGGGTCGTTAGTGGCAGAAACAGCCATCATTATGTAGTTCTGGCCGGTGTTAGGGACGGAAAATTCAGCCACCAGCCAGCGGTCAGCCTGCTCATCATACAGAACAATCGGGTCGCCATCGTTACGGTTAGCCCCCGGCACACTGCCGAAAAGCTTGTTAATGTTTGTAGGCCCGGCAACAAGCAGTCCGTCTTTAGTATATATTGCATATACTGTATTAACCGTCTGCATAAAATGGTTCGGACCTGCTGCACCATTACAATCCGGCGGATAATACGGCGAAGTCTGTCCATCGAAGTTTACAATCTGTCCTGAAACATTATGCTGATTGCCCATAAAATCCTGGTAAAAGGTATCAGCTCCGTTGGGAAGAGCTGTTGCAGCATATGGATAGGTGCGCTTCTCAAGACCCTCATTCAGCTCCTTTTTCGCTTTTTTCGCCATTGCATTCCAGTCGGCACGGCTCATCACAGGCAGATCTTTCAAGGGTCTGCTAAGGCCCCAATACATACCCGTACCTGTTTCAACCGGCTTCGCAGGAATATTCTGGGCTCCTACAGGCACAGAGGTCACAAGGAATGCAAGAATTACAAGATTCATTTTAATGGTCATAGTTATAATATAAAACGCAAAATTAACGATAAAAAGGCATGCTATTTTCAGGTTAGATTGAATGATTGAGAAAATCTATTAATTTTGACTGCGAAATCCTCATAAACCATACAAAGAACAAGATCATGGCCAATCACGATTTATCCGACCATCATAATTTAACCCATGAAGAACTGAAATTCAGGGAACATACCGAAAGAGCTGGTCATTTTATCAAGATCGACCTTTTCAGGTCGGCCAGGGAAGAATTCAAAGCCGCCCTGGAGTATAAACCCGGAGACGAACAATGCATTCAGGGAATTGCCCAGATGAATACAAATATTAAAAGGGATGCCAGGGTTGTCTATGTCGTGGTCCCTGTTGTGCTGGCAATCATTGCAGCAGTAGTGCTGTTTGCATGACAAACTAAGACCTCATCATCTCTTCAATAAGGCTAAGGAGCACATCCTTCGTAACGGGCTTGGGCAGATAATCCGAAAACCCTAATGAAATAAGCCTGTCGCGGTCACCGATTGAGGCATATCCTGTTAAAGCAACAATCGGCACATTTTCATAATTATTCAGTTTGCGTATTGCCTGCATCACCTGTATCCCGTCAGGTCCGGGGCCGAGGTTGATATCCATCAGTATCAGATCAAAAGTTTTCTCCCTGGCACATTCAATGGCTGACTTGCCATCCAGTGCCGAATACGCATTGCAGGTATCCTGGATATACAAAGTAAGTAACTGCAGGTTTACAAAATTATCTTCCACTATAAGCACTGAAGGATGGCTCTTTACATGATCATGGTCGCCTGATTTTCCGGCTTCATGTTCATGCATTATACGGGTGGGCTCTTCGAAATGAACCCCGGCTGAAGGCAGTATTACAATAAATTCGGAGCCCTCTCCTGGCTTGCTGTTCAGTCTGATCTCTCCACCAAGCAAAATGGCAATTTTTTTAGATATAGTGAGGCCAAGGCCTGAACCCTCAAATTTTCGACCATATCCCTCACTCACTTGTCGGAAAGTGTCAAAGATCAGATCGAAATTCTCCTTTGCTATCCCGATGCCGGTATCCTTAACCGAAATGGCGATAGTGTCTTGCCCTTTCTCTTGAAACTCTTTTGCTTCAATTGTAATACTGCCTTCTTCAGTATATTTTACGGCATTGTCGATCAGGCACCTAAGCATATGTTGCAAAAGATAATCATCTCCGAGGATCTGCAAAAAGGCAGGAACATTCAGGTTCAAACTCAGATTTTTTCGATGGATCAGGGGCTCGTAATTCGACAGGGCTTTCAAAAGACTTTTTCTAATGCTTAATGGGAGCAGCTTTCTGTTGACCCTGTCGGACTCCAGATGAGAGAGGTCCATTATAGCATCAAGAGTGTCCATCAGCCGGCGCCCCGAGATCAGAATATTCTCTGCTTTCGCCTTTGCTTCAGGATCCATCAAATCATTCGACAGAATCTCAGCGAACCCCAAAATCCCATTCATGGGAGTACGCAGCTCATGATTCATATTGGCAAGAAGCGAAGAAGTGAGTTTCGAAGAGACCTCCGCTTTTTGTTTTTGAACCACCAGCTCCTGCTGCATCTTCATTCGATGAATCGATAATGCGATCTGTTCCGATACGAAAGTCAGTACATCCACTTCACGATCTCCGTATCGAATCTTAGGATTATAGCTTTGGACAACCAATGCGCCTATTACGTCCTTATCAATCTTAAGAGGGACTCCAAGCCAGTCAATGGCTGGTGTTCCCAGCGTCTCAACGATTCCGCGATTAACAAAGTACTCGATATCTTCAGGTTTTGCCAACAGGTGATTACCGGTTCTCAGTACAATATCGGTAAGTGTGTTTCCCCGCTTCCTGGGAGCCGGGGCGGAATCCTTCTCATCGATAAAGTATGGGAAAGTGATGATATCACTATCCGGTTCCACAAGTGCTACAAACAGGTTATTTGCATCCATCAGGTCCCCGATCACAATATGAATGTTGGCAAACAGGTCATTCAGGCCTGTCACGGAATGAGCGAGCTCCGAAATCCTGTATACAGCCCCCTTGACTTTTTCAGACTGTATGACGTCCGAAATATTCTTGTTGATTGTGATGACACCCAGCACGTTTCCCTGTTCATCCTTTAGCTGGGAAGTGGATGATAAGACATAAACCGTACCACCATCCTTTCTCTTATGAACCAATTCGCCTTTCCAGCTCCCCGTTTGTTCAAGTTCCTCAACGATTCCGGCTCTGCCTTCACCGGGGAAACCAATCCGCAGTGATCCTCCTCCGAACTTGCCCACAATTTCCTCGGCCTTCCATCCATAAATCCTTTCAGCTCCTTTGTTCCAGCTTTGAATGATCATATCCTTATCAAAGGTTATAATCGCATCACTTATTTCCTGGAGTAACGCATTCATATACCTGATCTGTTCTTCATCCATTTGTGATTTCTGCTGAAACTTAAATTTGGACCTGAAATGCTCGAGTTGCTGGCTTTTCCAGATCAGGGCAGCAGTAATGGTGATGACCAGGACGAATATGACAATATATAAAATGAGGTTGAAAACGCCTTTTTGCAAAGGAGTTGTGAGTTCGCTTCTGTCAATTTTACAAATGATCCACCAGCTCGTGCCTTCAATACGGCGCAGGTCGGCAATTACGGGGACCCCCCTGTAATCCCTTGCGTCGGCGCGCACAAAAGAACCGCGGAGAGGGACAGTATGGCTTATCTCATCTATTGCTGAAGGGGTTGTAAAAGCAATGACCGTATCGGGCCTGATTTTGCTGCCTGAAAGGTAGAAATTTGACCCGGAATCATGATGCAGCAGAATATTTTCGGCTGTCATCCGTTTCACCGGCCATGAGGCAAGGATTGGAAAAAGGTTCCTCGAAGGATCAATGAAAAACACTGCATAACCCAAAAGGGTTTGATGCTGAATTAAAGTCGCTGAACTGGTGATATACAGAGTTCCATCCTTTAATTTCCTGATATCGGAAAGCACAACCTTCCCGTGATTCAGCAGATCTTTATCAGGTTGTTCCAAACCATCCTCCGAGGATCCTCTGTTATTCTCAACGAGTTTGAAAATCCTCTTTCCTCCGGAATCGTAAAGTATAATATTACTGTATTCATGATTGCGCCTGATAGGTTCCAGCCAGTTGAATATGACCAGCCTGTTCTCACGGTCTCCCGGCGCCTGGATCAGCTTTTTAAAATGGAGGATAAACTCAGGGCTCCCGGCAATATAAGTGCCTTCAGCTTTTCTTTCTTCGATCCAGTTGTTGATCTCATGAACTTTAAACGTGGAAACGGCTGAAAGAAATTCCTTATTGATCTTAATAACATCCTCCCTCTGATGATTATAATAGAAATGCCCCCCGGCAAACAATCCCAATGCCAGGAGGAAAACAAATAAGAACTGTTTCCAGTTAAACCGGAATTTATTTTCAGAAAGATCCGTCTGTGTCATTCAGGCCATTAATGATTATTCAAAGCTACGAAACATTATTCCTGATTATACAGTCTTCGTTTTAATCTTTTATTAAATTTGTATAGTGCGAAACAACAAATAAGAGAATCATGGAAACAGGTAAACCACAAAAACTGAAGCTTGTAAAAAATGACCCATGGTTTGAACCAGTCACACTTGAGGTTTATGAAAGATTTCAAAGGTATCAGAGTATACTGCAGGGAATAAAATCCGACTGGAAATCGCTTTCGAAATTTGCCGACGCTTACTTATGGTTTGGCCTTCATCATGACCGTAAACAAAAAGGCTGGGTATACAGGGAATGGGCTCCTCATGCACAGGATCTTTACTTGTTTGGCGATTTCAATAACTGGCAGCGGTATTCTCACAGGTTGAACCGCGACAAAAATGGCATCTGGGAGATTTTCCTGCCGGATGATGAATACAGGGAACGTTTCATTCACCAGGGAAAGATCAAAGTGATGGTCCATTCAGAACTGGGTTGGAATGAACGGCTGCCGGCATATATTACCAGGGTTATCCAGGATCCGCTTACTAAAGATTTCGCGGGGCAGATATGGGATCCCCCGAGGCAGTTCGATTGGGAAAACGATAATTTCGAGTTGAAAGGTCCGGATGATTTGTTCATCTACGAATGTCATACGGGAATGGCCCAGGAGCGTGAAGGCATAGGCAGTTTTTCAGAGTTTGCCGACGACCTTATTCCTTACATCAAAAACGCCGGGTATAATGTGATACAACTGATGGCAATCGCCGAACACCCATATTATGGCTCATTCGGATATCATGTAACCAATTATTTTGCTGTTTCGAGTCGTTTCGGCACACCCGAGGAGCTGAAATATCTTATTAAAAAAGCCCATGAGCAGGGCATTGCCGTCATTATGGACCTGGTTCATTCGCATGCAGCGAAAAACACCAATGAGGGCTTGAATATGTTCGACGGTACTGATCACCAGTATTTCCATGCAGGTCCAAGGGGCAATCATCCTCATTGGGATTCCAAATGTTTCGATTACGGAAAACGTGAAGTTCAGCAGTTCCTGCTTTCAAACGTCAAGTACTGGTTAAAGGAATTTCATTTTGATGGATTTCGATTCGACGGGGTCACTTCGATGATGTATTTTGACCATGGTTACCGTGATCTGTGGGACCGTGACGGGTATTTTAAAGAAGGCGTTGAATGGGATGCCATCACCTATCTCCAGCTTGCCAATACCCTGGCGCACCAGGTAAAACCTTCCGCCCTTACGATTGCTGAAGATGTCACCGGCATGCCCGGCCTGTGCAGGCCAATTAAAGAAGGTGGTATTGGTTTCGATTTCCGCCTCGGGATGGCGCTTCCTGACTACTGGATCAAGATCCTCAAGGAAAAGAAAGATGAGGACTGGGACATCCACGAGATGTGGACTGTGATGAATGACCGCCTCCCGGATGTGAAGACCATCGCATACTGCGAGTCGCATGACCAGGCCCTGGTTGGGGACCAGACCATTGCGTTCCGCCTGATGCAAAGCGAGATCTACTTTAAAATGAGCCGTGAGGAAGAGAGCCATATTATAGACAGGGGGTTGGCTCTGCATAAAATGATCCGTCTTTTCACGCTTTCGCTGGGAGGCCAGGCGTACCTGAATTTCATGGGAAATGAATTCGGCCATCCGGACTGGATAGATTTTCCCCGCGAAGGAAATAACTGGAGCCACCAGTATGCCCGCAGACAATGGTCTTTGGTTCTGAATCAAAACCTCAAGTACCGCTTTCTGGGCGATTTTGACAAACAGATGATCAAGCTTGCAAAGACGTACAGGCTTCTGGAAGCAAATTTCGGGCAGCAGATATGGATGGACCACCGGAATAAAACAGTCATTTTCCTGAAATCGGGTTTGATCTTCGTTTTTAACTTTCATCCTTTCAACTCAATCCCGGATTATGCATTCCACGTTCCCGAACCGGGGGATTACCGGCTGATCCTGAATTCCGACTCTGCTATTTTCGGAGGCCACGGCAGGCTTAATGAGGAAACCCTGCATACCAGCATCTTTAACATCATGGACAATACACATAGCCTGAAAATATATAATATTAACCGAAGCGTGCAGGTTTTCGAAAGGACAGCACCGGTTCTAACAAACAAACAAGTATCAGTTCATGCGTGAAAAACCCACATTGCGTTTCTGGCAAATTTGGAACATGAGTTTCGGCTTTCTGGGCATCCAGTTTGGATGGGGCCTGCAGATGGCAAATATGAGTGCGATATACTCCTACCTTGGTGCAAAACCCAGCCAGATAGCTTTACTCTGGCTTGCTGCCCCGGTCACCGGCGTTATCATCCAGCCACTTATCGGGCAGGCGAGTGATCGTACCTGGACAAGGCTGGGCCGCCGCCGCCCGTATATCCTGTTTGGAGCCATACTGGCCTCCCTGGCGCTGATCTTTATGCCTAATTCACCGACTTTCTGGGTTGCCGCAGGTCTTCTCTGGGTGCTCGACGGGACCATCAATGCCAGCATGCAACCATTCAGGGCCATGGTGGCCGACAACCTCCCTGAAGAGCAAAATTCCCAAGGCTTTGCCATCCAGTCACTTTTTATCGGTCTCGGTGGTACCATCGCCTCAGCCCTTCCGTGGATGATGACAAACTGGTTTGGACTTGCCCAGGATAAGGCAGGCCAGGGTCATATTCCGAGTTCAGTAACTTTATCTTTTTATATCGGCTCGGTTGCCTTCATAGGAGCTGTTTTGTGGACGGTTTTTTCAACAAAGGAGATACCCCCCGACGAAGAGGAACTGGCTGCAATCAGGTCCCGAAAGTTTGACTGGACCCTCGGTTTGGGAGAGATCGTCAGGCTTATCGGGCACTTGCCTAAACGGATGTGGGAACTGGGTTTGGTTCAGTTCTTCACCTGGATAGGCATGTTTTGTTTATGGGTCTATTTTTCCCCTGCAATTGCCGGTAATGTATTTCATGCCCGGGAAGGCACTGTTGAAATGGAAGCATCAGGCGCCTGGGCCGGGTTCTGTTTTGCCATGTACAATGCGGTTTGCTTTTTATTCTCCTTCGTCCTGATCAGGGCAACGAAATATACCGGACCGAAACTGATGCATACTCTCTGCCTTGCAATTGGCGCTGCAGGGTTGCTGATCATCCCGCTGATGACAGGAAAATACGGACTGTTAGTTTCAATGACCTGCATAGGAATAGCCTGGTCAAGCATCCTCTCCATGCCTTATGCCATGCTCACACCAGCTTTGCCCCCTGATAAACTAGGGGTCATGATGGGGATATTCAACCTGTTCATTGTAATACCCCAGGTCATAGCATCCAGCCTGCTTGGTTATGTGATTGGACTTTTCTTTGCAGGCAAACCCATGAGCGCCATGCTCATTGGCGGAGTCTGCTTTGCAATTGCCTCGCTGGCAACATTTTTTGTGGTGACATACAAGCAAAGCGGAAAAGATAATACGGTCAGAAAGTTAGCAACCCATTAACCTTTTATAAATCGGGCTGACATGAAAATTTATCAACTTTTTCCACTGACATTTGTCTGCATGCTGCTTATAACAGCATCATGTAAAATGAAACCAGCTGTTCCTGAAGCTATGAAGCTTCCCCTGAACGGGAATTCTGCCGGGACTTATGCAAATGCTGAAAATAAATACAAAGAGCAATGGTTTGAAAGTATCAGTTCCCTCAGGAAAACAATACAAACCGAACTGGCGGGCCGCGAATACAAACTTCCCCCTGCAGAAACTACCGGCAATGATACTGCCATCGCTGCCGGTGAAAACTGGAATATAGTTGTGAAAGACGGGAAAGAAGTTGATGCAGTCTCAGGAGAGAATACGAAGCGTGATGACAGAATCATATTCACCGAAAATGATCCTGCATTTCATGTCAGATTGCATACCTCAGCTTCAGGATCTTTTATTTTTATTGAGAGTTCTTCCCCTCTATCTTCCGAAGTATGGATGCTGCCATTCTCCTGTAAATCTCTGAAGCCGTCCCTGGTAGCGGAACGAAAACCCGGGGTTACTTACAAGGTTGATCATTTTGGGGGAAATAATTTATGGATTTTATCAAACGAGAATGCTCCGAAGCGCTGCCTTCTAATCGCCCCTTCACAAAATCCCGGTTCCGGCAGCTGGAAAGCTGCAGTGCGCGAAAACGACAGCATTTTTATTGATGATTTTTCTTTGCTTAATCTTCAGTACCTCGTACTGATCCAAAGAATGAATTTGAAAACATCCCTTGAAATAACAAGTATTTACCCTGAAAAAGTCAGGGAGGCCTCTGTTGAAAATGTGATTAACTTCCCGGAACCCGAAGGACGGATTTCCGATCTTTCTTATAACAAGGACGATGACAAAATTATTTTCAGGTATTCAAGTATTCTGACCCCTCCGACATGTTACACCTATGGCATACATTCGATGCATATGGGCATTCGCTGGAAAAAACAAATTAAAAATTATCGTCCTGAGGATTACAAAGCTGAAGTGAGCTGGGTTGCAGGCAAAAATAACAGCAGGATACCCGTTTCTCTGATCAGGAAAAGAGAGCTGGACATGCAGGATGGGACCAACCCTCTTCTTTTATTCATTGATTCGGGGCCCCCGGGGGAAAAGGAGAACGGTTTCAGTCCTGAACTGCTCAGTTTGACAGACAGGGGTTTTTACATTGCTTTTATTCATTTATCTTCTGCCGGTTCCGACGAAAAGGAATGCAATGATAAAGTTGCTGCAGCACTCTCTGCCCTCATCGGGAAAAAATACACTTCAGCAGGCCTCATTGCGCTTGCCGGAAAGGATAACGGAGCCCTCATCGCATTCAACACTGCGAAAGAACATCCTTCATGGGTTAGGGTTTTGATACTTGAGAACCCGGCTTTTTCCTGCAATACAGCCAATACGACTGCTACTGACATCTACCTGAATGCATACACAAACGGGCCTGATAAGGGTTTTGCAGGCCTTTCCCTCGCATCCGGGTTGAGAAAAATAACGAAACCCGGGAATACACTGCTGGTCAGCACCGGCACAGACCGTCCTGCGAACCCGGGTTTAAATACTGAGCAAATTACGTTTATCCTTTCATCTTTTGGAATTCACAAATAAAATGTTAACCTAAATATCTAATGCAAATGATGACTCAACGTGCCTCAGGCATATTACTTCACCCGACTTCCCTGCCCGGGAAATATGGAATAGGAACCCTTGGCAAAGCCGCCTTTAACTTTATTGACTTTCTCAGTAAAGCGAAACAACAATACTGGCAGATCCTGCCCCTGGGGCCAACAGGATATGGCGACTCGCCTTACCAGTGTTATTCGGCCCATGCCGGCAATCCGGATCTTATCGATCCCGACCTGCTTGTTAAATATGGATTGTTGACACAGGATGACCTGAAGTCCCAACCTCAGTCTGATGACGGCCAGGTTTTGTATGATAAGGTACAGAAAGCCCGGCTTCCGTTGCTTGAAAAAGCATATCTTGCATTCACCGCCAATGCAGCGGATCTGGACAAGCTGGCATACCGGAACTTTCTTAAGAGCCACGCATCCTGGCTTAATGATTATGCCCTGTTCAGGTCGCTCAAGGAAGAATCAGGCAATTCGCCATGGTATACATGGAAAGATGATCTGAAATTCCGCAACCCCGACACACTAAAAGCCGCGGAGATCCGCCTGGCCGATAAGACAGACTTTCATAAATTTCTCCAGTTTGTCTTTTTTAAACAATGGACAAGCGTAAAAGATTATGCAAAGAAACACAAGATAAAGATCATAGGTGATATCCCATTGTATATCTCACCCGACTGCGCTGATGCCTGGGCCAATCCGGGTGTTTTTGAATACGACAAAGATCTCAACCCGATCAGGGTGGGCGGTGTTCCTCCAGACTACTTCAGCGAGACAGGTCAGCTGTGGGGAAACCCGCTGTTCAACTGGGATGTCATGAAAAATGACAACTATAAATGGTGGATGGAACGTATAAGGACTAACCTGAGCTTATACGATGTGATAAGGATAGATCATTTCCGTGGTTTTTCAGCTTACTGGGCCGTGCCATATGGCGAAGAGACAGCCATAAACGGGGCCTGGATTCCAGGGCCGGGTAAAGACTTTTTCAAGGCACTTCTGAATGAATTAGGGAAACTGCCGATCATTGCCGAAGACCTGGGAGTTATGACCCCTGAAGTCGAAGATCTGCGCGACAGTTTTGGGTTCCCCGGAATGAAAATCCTTGAATTTGCTTTCGATTCTTCCGAAGAAAATGATTACATACCTTACAGCTATAATAAAAACTGCATCGTATATACCGGCACCCACGATAATGATACCGTAGTGGGCTGGTTCAGCAAAGCCTCGGAAGCCGACAAACAGCAAGTACTCGATTATATCAACTGCACTGAAAAAGGAATCCACTGGTCATTTGTTCGGCTTGCATGGGCATCAGTCGCCAACACTGCCATAGTACCGATGCAGGACTTGTTAGGGCTCGATACCGGTTCAAGGATGAACCTTCCCGGGACTACCGGAGGCAACTGGAAATGGAGAACCAGGCAGGGTGATTTTTCGGATGAACTTGCAGAATCACTGGCGCATCTCACAAAACTATACGGAAGGGCAAAAAAGTCAAAAACCAAAACCAAATAAGATGAAGCATTTCATCCTTCTGATTTTCCTGCTGTTTCCGGCCTGCTTTCTTGCAGGCCAGTCGGGGATTGAAAGAGTAGAGCCTCCCTTCTGGTGGACAGGTTTTAAAAACCCCGGCCTGCAGTTATTGATATATGGAAAAGACATTGGCAACAAAGCCGTTTCGATAGCCGGGGGGAAACAGTCTGAAGTAATCATTACTGCCGTTCATAAAGTTAAGAGCCCGGATTACCTTTTTGTAGACCTTAAAATAGGCGCAACCACAAGGCCGGGAACCTATACGCTGAATTTTTCCGACGGGAAAAAGCTTTTCACAAGCTTTAAGTATGAATTAAAAAAGAGGACTGCAGGTTCAGCCCTGAGGAAAGGATTCGATAATTCGGATGTGATCTATCTTATCATGCCCGACCGCTTTGCCAATGGTGACAGCACGAACGATAATATTGCCGGCATGAAACAAAAAGCCGACCGCAGCAATCCAGACGGCCGGCATGGAGGTGACATCAAAGGGATTATTAACCACCTTGATTATCTTAAAGAACTGGGCATCACCGCCCTGTGGATGACACCTCTCGTGGAAAACGACCAGCCTGTATACTCCTACCATGGATATTCAGCTACGGATTTTTATAAGGTCGATCCCCGGTTCGGGACCAATGAAGACTACGTAGAACTTGCTGAAGCCCTCCATCAGCGTGGTATGAAGCTGATCATCGACGAAGTGTTCAACCATTGCGGAAGTGAACATTGGTGGATGAAGGACCTGCCGTCGGATGACTGGCTGAACCAATGGCCTGAATTCACAAGGAGCACATACAGGGCAGGAAGTATAAGCGATCCTTACGTGGCACAAGCCGACAGCATCCGGTTCTCGAAAGGATGGTTCGATAAGACAATGCCTGACCTCAACCAGCGAAATCCGTATATGAAAAATTACCTGATACAGAACAGTATCTGGTGGATGGAGTTTGCCGGGATAGACGGTATAAGGCAGGATACCTACCCGTATCCATTCAAAGACGCTATGAGCGAATGGGGAAAACGAATGATTGAAGAATATCCCCATCTCAACATTGTAGGGGAATGCTGGATGAATTACCCTGCCACGGTGGCCTACTGGCAGAAAGGCTCAAAGAACCTCGACGGGTTTAACTCCAACCTGCCCTCGATTTTTGATTTCCCGATGCATGATGCACTGATCCAGGCATTCAACGAGAAAGAAGGCTGGAATACGGGAATTCTCAGATTATACGAGATTTTATCCCAGGACTTCTCTTATCCTGATCCACTTAATATTGTCACATTTGCCGACAATCACGATGTGAACCGTTACCTCGACACCCAGAATGATGATGTTAGGAAACTTAAGATGGCAATGGCTTTCATTTTAACTACCCGGGGAATCCCTGAGATCTTCTATGGAACGGAGTTGCTGATGACCACGGGGGCCGACAAGGGGCATGGCACTATACGAAGGGATGTTCCCGGAGGCTGGCCGGGCGACAAAAGGAATGTTTTCACAGCCTCGGGCCGCAACCAGTCCGAAAACGAGATGTACAACTTTATGCACACCCTGCTTAATTTCAGGAAGTCAAATACAGCTCTCCAGACTGGTAAACTCCTGCATTTTATCCCCGCTGACGGAATTTATACTTACTTCCGTTACAACAGCCATAGCACCGTGATGGTTGTCATGAACAACAATGAGGAGCAAAAAATTGATGAAACCACGCGTTACGGGGAAATTCTTAAGAATTTCAATTCAGGGAGGGATATCATCAGCGGCAATACTATAACTGATCTTTCGAAACTGACAATTCCCGGGAAATCGGTGATGGTCATCGAATTGAAACATTAATCACACAATAAACTCAACCAATATGCTGGCATTTCAGAAAAAACTGTCAAACATTTTTTACCTTCTCATAGGGTTTCCGAGCACTGCAATGGGGTTTGCCCTTTCGATACAGATAGCAGTTCTCAGCTGGATACTGCGGACGAAATACAACCTGGATATAGACCAGATAGGTATTGTGTGGGCTGCAGGCCCTATTGCCGGTATACTTGGCCAGCCCCTTGTCGGCCTCATCAGCGATAAGATCTGGTTCTGGGGCGGGCGTCGAAAGCCTTTTATCATCATAGGGGGAATGCTTGCCGCACTCATGATCCTGGCACTGCCGAACATAGCAAGGATCAACGATTTCTTCGGCATTGGAAGCATCATGGCTGTGGCTGTCACCGTTGCCCTTACTCTTGATCTTTCGATCAACATCAGTTTCAACCCGACACGTTCCATCATTGCCGACGTCACTCCCGATGGCCAGCCCCGTACGAAGGGATATACCTGGATGCAGAGCGTGTCAAACCTTTTCGGCAGCGGGGCATACCTCATGGGGGCACTCATAAGCAATTACTTCCTGATCTATGCCGGTGTCATTATTGTATTCCTTTTCTCGATCGGCCCCCTCATCTTTATTGAAGAACCAAGAGTACTCGAAAAATCAGCTGAAGATAAAGACAGCAAGGTTAAAACCAAAACCCATTGGGTGGAACTTTTCAAACTGTATTTTGCACACGCGTTTTCCTGGCTTGGCATCCAGACCATGTTCGTTTATATTTTTGCTTTTCTTGAACAGAAAATGCCTTCGATGCAAAACCTGCCGGCAGCCGATCGCAATGCAAACCTTGGACAACTTATCGGCTGGTCATTTTTCATTCTTAATGCGGTTGGTGCGATCTGGCCGGCATTCCTTCTTGAACCAATGAGCAAAAAGATCGGAAGGGTGCGAACCCAGGTACTTATGGTTGGCATTATGAGCCTGGGGTATTTCGGGATAGTATTCTTTGCAACAACGCCTTTCATGCTTTATGCGATGATGTGCATACTCACTTTCGGATGGGCTGCAGTAGTAAGCCTTCCCTTCGCAATCATGTCGGAAAAGGTGGATAAAAGCCGTATGGGATTCTTTATGGGTATTTTCAATCTCAGCGTCGTACTTCCCCAGCTGGTGGCCAGCTTTGCCATGGGCAGGATTATAAGCCATGCAGCTGATAAAAGCATGGTCTTCATTATCAGCGGTATTTCCCTGGCAATTTCGGCTTTCCTCTGGATGTTTGTAAGTGAAAAAAAGACTTCAATCTAAAACAGGCCATCCATGCGAAAAAGCCTTGCTGCATTAATAGTCATGCTGACGGCATCCTGTTCGGAGGCCCAGGATTTTCAGCACTTCATCGACCATACCAACGGCTTGCCCCAGGCAGAGAGACAGGCCGCAGCTGATAGTTTTGTCAATGCATGCACGGCTTTTCCCTTCATTGAGCACGACAGTATCGTGCATTATATCTATACAGGAACCGTTACTTCCGCTGCAATTGCCGGAGATGCCACCCAATGGAACCCGAACCAGTCTCTGAGCCTGATACAAGGTACGAATTTCTGGTACCTGACAAAGGTTTATGAAGCTGATGCAAGGCTCGACTACAAGCTGGTTACAGGGGGCAGTAACTGGATACTTGACCCCAGGAATCCAAATACCTGTATGGGCGGATTCGGACCAAATTCAGAATTACGCATGGGCGGGAACACGAAGCCGGTCGAAACCATTTTTGATCCAAATATTCCTCACGGAACTATCAAGGACACCATATTCCACAGTAATGTCCTGAATAATTCCAGGCAGGTCAGAGTTTATCTCCCCCCTTCTTACCCCCTGGCTGCTGAATACCCGGTAATCCTTTTCCATGACGGCCCCGAATATATAAGTCTTGCTGCGGCAAACAATGTCCTCGATTACCTGATTGCACATAAGATGATCAATCCTGTAATTGCTGTTTTCGTGCCCCCTGTTGACCGTCAGCCTGAATATGCAGGGACAAAGATCGACCTGTTTACATCGTTTATTACTACGGAATTAATGCCCGTGATCGACCAGAAATACAGGACCAGCAAGGATCCCGCGAAACGTGCGACCCTGGGCGCTTCCGACGGTGGTAACATCGCACTTTACCTGGGGGTAAACAAACCTGAGATCTTCGGCAGGATAGCCGCCCAGTCGAGCGATGTGATACCTGCTATAAGCTCGGTCCTGCAGAATGGGCCCAAACTCAGCCTTGACTTTTATCTTGACATTGGCACTTATGATTTAGCCCAACTCATTCCCATGGTACATGAACTTGCCAGCCTGCTTCAGTTGAAAGGCTATTCCTTTTCTTTTCGCGAGATCCATGAAGGCCACAGCTGGGGGAACTGGAAAGAACACCTGAAGTTTCCATTGATGCAGTTCTTTCCATATACCAACGGCATCAATGAAAATTTACCGGGTAATGACATCCGCCTTGACCGGAACAGGCCAAATCCGTTCAGGGGGAATACCGACATACGGTTTACAGTGCCTGCCGGGTCAAGAGTTCATCTCGATCTCTGCGACGGATACAAAACGAGCAGGATAGTAACCATAATCAATTAATCAGTTTCAGTAAACACATTTAATACAGCTTGTATGAAACAGTTTTCTTCCATTTTATCCCTCTTCGGCTTTGCGCTTCTTTTCCAGGCCTGCGGCTCGGGAACCGATATCCTTGTTTCAAAGGAACCTCAGATGCTTAAGTTGTCAGCCCCGGTAACGGTAAACACAGCTGACTCCACAGTGATTGAACTTGGTGATTATTTTCTTTACCCGAATAAAATCGATTCTTTCTTTGTTGACAAATCACTTACGGCAAGGATAACAAAGGATTCCCTGCAAATGATCCTCAGCCCGGGGGAACATAATATACCCATGCTAAGCACCCTCACGGTCTGGTCGAAAGGATTTTCATACTCACTTATACTGGAACGCTCACAGAAGATCCATTTCCGGTTCAGTTTTGATCCGGGGAACAAAAAATACAAAAAGGTGCAGATCGCGGGGCAGATGAACGACTGGAATCCTCCGGGAGGGTATATGTTCCTGAAGGATGGTAAGTGGTATACCGATCTCTTTCTCTACCCGGGAAAATACCAGTACAAGATAGTCTGCGATGGCAAATGGGCTTCTGACAGGAATAATCCGGATTCAGTCTCGAACAATAATGGAGGCTATAACTCCCAACTGACCCTTGGGAACCTGAATTCCACCTCACTTCCATCCTTATTTACTGTAAAAGCTGAAGGCAAAAAGCTGATCCTGGGTTTAAAGAACAAAGCCGACACAGTGTTTGTTCTCTGGGATAATCATTTCCTCGATGGCAAATTCTGGAAGCAGGACAGCAGCGGGATACATATCAGCGTTCCCAAGACTGCAGGTTCTTTCGAGCGCAGCTTCATACGTGCCTGGGCTGTTAATAAAACCGGCATTTCAAATGAGATCCTGGTGCCTTTAAAAAATGGGAAAGTACTTACCGATGCTTCAAAACTCACAAGGGCTGACCAGGAAGCAATGATTTTGTACTTTATAATGGTCGACCGCTTTCGCGACGGGAATAAAGAAAATAACGCCCCTATAAAAGATAAGGATATTGATCCCAAGGTCAATTATATGGGAGGCGACCTTAACGGAATCACGAAAGCCATTGAAGAAGGCTATTTCACAAAACTGGGTGTAAATACACTCTGGATATCCCCCATAACCCAGAACCCGCTTAAAGGATATAATGAATTTCCCGCGCCACACCGGAAATTCTCGGGCTATCATGGATACTGGCCCATCACACTTACGACTGTCGATACCCGGTTCGGCACAGCTGACGAACTTCACCAGTTGGTAAATGATGCGCATGGTAAAGGCCTGAACATCGTGCTTGATTTTGTTTCCCATCACGCACACCAGGAATATGCAGTTTTCAAAGCACATCCCGACTGGATAACGGTGCTGGACCTTCCGGGAAAAAGAAAAAACATCAGGATGTTTGATGAGAACCGCCTTACTACCTGGTTCGACATTTTCCTGCCAACTTTTGATCTCACACGGCCTGAGGTTACTGAAATGGTTTCCGATTCGGCCACCTTCTGGATCAGGGAATACAATATTGACGGTTTCAGGCATGACGCTGCAAAACACGTCCCTGAAAACTACTGGCGTGTGTTGAATAAAAAACTCACTCAGCAGGTTGTCATTCCCCAAGGCAGAAAGGTATACCAGATCGGTGAAACTTTCGGCAGCCGGGAACTGATCAGGAGCTATATCAATCCCGGTATGCTTGACGCCCAGTTCGAGTTCAATCTTTACTGGGATGCAAAGAATACTTTTGCCCAGGACTATACGTCCTTCCGCGACCTGAATTATTCGCTTCAGCAGTCGTTCAGCTATTTTGGAGAGCATAACCTGATGGGCAACATCACGGGGAACCAGGATATGCCACGCTTCATTTCCTATGCAGGCGGGGCCCTGAGCCTTTCAGAAGACGCCTCTGAAGCGGGATGGAAACGCGACGTCCAGGTGAAGGATACGATTGGCTACTATAAACTTGCCTCGCTTATGGCTTTTAATATGACCATACCGGGGATCCCCGTGATTTATTACGGGGATGAATACGGGATGGCCGGTGCAGCCGATCCTGACAACCGCAGGATGATGAAATTCGACAGCCTGAACACCCATGAAAAGCACCTCCTTGCAATCACTTCAAAGCTTGCTAATATGCGGAGGGAGAGTTTGCCGCTGATTTACGGAGATTTCACTACGATCAAAGTCAGT
The DNA here is from genome assembly GCA_903887775.1 of uncultured Bacteroidales bacterium. Classification (GTDB taxonomy): domain Bacteria; phylum Bacteroidota; class Bacteroidia; order Bacteroidales; family FEN-979; genus CAIRDP01. Next base: position 36,674 of record CAISRB010000011.1, on the reverse strand, counting down.
GAAAAAGTTTTCATCTATATGCGTTCCTATTTCGACAAGGCTGTAATTGCCGTATTCAATAAAGATAAAAATTCAAGGAAGATCGAGTTTGAGATTCCGAAGAGATTCGCCAATTCCGTATTCACATCAAATTTTGGGAATAAAACAAGTATTGAAAAAGGGAAAGTCAGTCTGACCCTTAATGGTAATTCATTTGAACTCTTAAGTAATTAATTGATTTATGAAAAAAACACTGATCCTATTTGTTTCAATCCTCCTGGTCATGAGTGCATGTAAGCCAAAAACGGAATCATCAAGCCAGGCTGGAAAACCAGGCCACCCAGATTGGAGCCGTAATGCTACGATCTATGAAGTCAATGTAAGACAATACACACCTGAAGGCACTTTCAAGGCGTTTCAGCAAAATCTGCCGCGCCTGAAAAAAATGGGCGTTGACATTTTATGGCTGATGCCGATAAATCCTATAGGTGTTAAAAACCGCAAAGGCAGCCTGGGCAGTTATTATGCTGTGAAGGATTATCTGGCGGTGAATTCCGAATTCGGGACCCTGGCCGATCTGAAAGAGCTGGTAAGCAAGGCCCACGAACTTGGGATGTATGTGATCATCGATTGGGTTGCCAACCATACTTCATGGGACAACAACCTGATCACAAAGCACCCCGACTGGTATAAGAAGGATGCAAAGGGGAACATCATCCCTCCTGTCGCAGATTGGACCGACGTTGCCGGCCTGGACTATTCTAAGGCAGGACTCAGAAAATACATGACCGATGCCTTGTGTTACTGGGTAAAGGAAGCAGATATAGACGGTTTCCGCTGCGATGTGGCAGGGATGCTGCCGGTAAGCTTTTGGAATAAGGCTGTGCCCGAGGTTAAAAAACTCAAACCGATTTTCATGCTGGCCGAATGGGAAACTCCGGAAATGCATGATACTGCTTTCGACGCCACCTATTCCTGGGACCTTTACAAACTCACGAATGACATTGCTGCAGGGAAAAAAACAGCCGATAAGATTGATTCGGTGTTTACTTCAGAGATGAAAAGATTTCATGCCGATGCATACAGGATGAGATTCACTACCAACCATGATGAAAACTCATGGAATGGAAGCGAATATGAACGACTTGGGCCTGCCGCTAAAACTTTTGCAGTTTTCTGTTTTACATTTCCGGGCTTCCCTCTTATATATACAGGCCAGGAGTCGGCAATGAGTAAAAGGCTGCGCTTTTTCGACAAGGATACGGTTAAATGGGGTACATACCCTCTGCAGGACTTCTATACCACACTTTGCGACCTGAAGAAAACAAATAAGGCCATGCAAAACGGCAATGTTGGCTTAACATTTTCGAAGGTCCGTAATGACCAGGAGAAGTCGGTATATTCATTTATGAGGGAGAAAGACAACAACAAGGTTTTAGTTATTCTTAATTTGTCGTCTGTTCCATGTACTGTAAAATTTCCAGATGGTATTCCTTCCGAGAAATGGGAACCTGTACTGGACAGCCAGAATCTGAATCTTGGAAATGTTCAGACCCTGACACTCAAAGCCTGGGAATACCGGGTTTACCAGAAACGGTAAGCCATAAAGGAGCGTACAATAACTGCTGATTTTGACCGGTCATGAAATATGCCTCTGTTTGCACTATTTTCATTTTTTATTGCATTCTGATGTCAGCTCACAGATCAGAAGCCCAGGAAAGCAATGCCTTTCAAAAGACCGGGGGTATTCCTGAAACCTTCCAGCCCCTGCCATTCTTCGAAATACTTCCTACGGGATGGATAAAAGAACAGGTACAGGAAAACCTTAACGGTTTCACAGGCCACCTTGACTCCCTGGCTCCTGATCTTATCCTCCGTGATGATATCTATGGAAAAAACAGGTTAAGCAGGAATGACAAGTCGAAGGATGTGGGCGCAATTACTGAAAACGGAGAATTACAGGCCCAGTTCCTTTGGTGGAACAGTGAAACCCAGAGCAACTGGCGTGATGGTTATATCCGGTCGGCCATAATTGCCGGGGACCAGGATCATCTTTCGAAAGCGAAAGATTATGTGCAGAAAATGCTTTCAACCCAGGATGCGGATGGTTACCTTGGGATCTATGATCCTGACCTGCGCTATAAATTCGATAATGAGAATGGGGAGTTGTGGTCAAAAACCACCCTGCTCAGAGGGTTGCTGGCCTGGTATGAGTTCGTCAGAAACTATACCGTGCTGAAGGATATTGAAAGAGCGGTGCAGAATGTCATGATCAATTATCCTGCTTATGCTTCACATCCTTTTTATTCGGTCAATCCATATGCCGGGGGGCTAACGCACGGGCTCGCATTCACTGATGTTCTTGAGGAATTATGGAGGATCACCGGGAAGACCGAATACAGGGATTACTGCATTTTTTTGTATAAGGATTTTTCAGAACAGAACCTGAATGAGGATGCACAATACGGTAAATTAAGCGATACCTCCGGACCCCTGAAAGGGCATGGGGTACATACATACGAGCATCTCCGTTCCCTTGCAGCAGCTTATTATGCATCAGGCAGCCCGGAACTAAAAAACGCACTTAAAAATTTCCTTCAGAAGATCAGTAATAATACAACGGCCTCCGGAGGCCCGGTGGGAGATGAATGGATTGCAGGAAAGAGAGCAGATGCCACTGAACGTGGATACGAGTACTGCTCCATTCAGGAACTCATGAACAGCTATGCAGACCTGTTGTCAAAAACCGGAGAGGCTGATTTCGGTGAGTTTACCGAGAAGCTGTTCTTTAATGCTGCACAAGGATCCAGAAATCCTTTTGAAAGCTCAATCGCATACCTTAAAACAGACAACTCCTATTCGATGTGCGGTGGCCTGAACGGTGATACGACAGCAAAAAACCAGAACCGATATAAATACTCGCCCGTACATCAGGACGTGGCAGTTTGTTGTGTCCCGAATGCCGGCCGCATAGCTCCCTGTTATGTTCAAAACATGTGGATGAAGGATGACCATGGACTTATTGCCACACTGCTCGGGCCCTGTGAAGTTGAAACAACCTTTAAAGGAAAGCGTGTAAATATAGAAGAACAGACCGCATACCCCTACGATAACACACTGGTATTCAATGTTAAAACATTTGACTCTGAATTTGATCTTAAGATCAGGAGACCACTTTGGGCCAATAAAATCATAGTAAGCGAGGAATACCGTGAAGAAAAGGGTTTTATAATAATTCACAGGCGGTGGAAAGGTGAACAATCTGTAAACATTCAATTTTTTCCGGAAGTCCAGGTCCTGCAGGACATTAACGGGGAGTATTATTTCACATACGGCGCGCTGGTATTGGCCCGCCCCATTCAAAGTATAGGGAAACAAACAAAGACCTATCCTCTGAAAGGATTCCGGGATATGACATACAGGCCTGTTACTATGAACGTGCTTGAGTTTGCCGATGAAAAGGTAAAACAGACGAAACCAGGCAGGCTGGAATTTTCAACAGCCCTGTACAACCCTGTAAGCCGGAAAAATGAAGCGGTGATCCTGATTCCCATTGGACAGACAATACTCCGGCAGTTAACATTCAAACCAAAATAAGAAGTTCAAATTATGCAAAAATGGATTATCGCCCTGCTCCTGCTTTCTCAGGTAGTGGCGAATGCACAAAATGCCGGAACACCTCCTGACCAGCCCCCGGCCTGGGCTAAGAACGCAATCTGGTACCAGATTTTTGTTGAACGTTTCAATAACGGTGATCAAAAGAATGATCCCAAACCCGATGATATTAATATTCCTCCCCTGAAACAAATTGCCCCCCCGGGCTGGTCAATAACACCATGGACACATAACTGGTTTGAGCAGGAGGACTGGGCCAGAGCAACAAATAAGCCTTTCATGGACAACCTGCAATACCGCAGGTACGGAGGTGACCTTCAGGGAGTCATGAATAAACTTGATTACCTGCAGGAACTGGGCATTACGGCAATTTTCATCAACCCGGTCAATGACGCACCATCGCTTCACAAATATGATGCCCGCAGTTACCATCACGTCGATGTTAATTTCGGACCCGATCCCAAAGGAGACAGGCAAATTATTGCTCTTGAAAACCCTGTGGACACGGCGACCTGGAAATGGACATCAGCCGACAAATTATTTTTAAACCTTGTTGATGAGGCACATAAACGCGGGATGAAAGTCTTACTGGATTATTCATGGAACCATACAGGTGTGATGTTCTGGGCATGGCAGGACATACTTAAAAAGCAGTCGGCATCGGCCTATAAAGACTGGTACGATATCATTTCCTTCGATGACCCTGCAACGCCTGAGAATGAATTTAAATATCACGGTTGGGTTGGAATAGAAAGTCTGCCCGAGATCAGGAAAGTAAATGTAACAACTAAAAGGGAAAACGGGCATCCATATGAAGGAGATATAAACCCCGGGGCGAAGCAGTATATTTTTGCTGTTACAAAACGATGGCTGGCACCTGGTGGTAACAGCACGAAAGGGATAGATGGATTCAGGATGGATGTGGCTGACCAGATAGGCATGGTTTTCTGGCGTGACTGGAGAAAGTTTGTACGCTCGATTCAGCCCGAGGCTTACCTCATCGGGGAGATCTGGTGGGAAAAATGGCCCAATGTGTTGATGGACCCTGCTCCATACACGAAAGGCGATGTGTTTGATGCAGTCATGTTTTACCAGGTGTACCGGCCTGCAAGGTATTTCTTTGCAAAGACTAATTTCCCGATCGATGCAAAGCAGTTCCGCGACAGCATTGAGCTGCAATGGAATCGGCTGAGGCCTGAAAACCTTTACTCGATGATGAACGTTTCATCAACCCACGACGCCCCGCGACTGCTGACCGATTTCTATAATACCAATAAATACAAAGTAAACGCGCTTCCACGTGATGACTCTTCTTACCGGACCGGGAAACCGGATGCTGAAACTTACAAACGGATGAGGCTTTATCTTGTATGGCTGTTCACTACCGTAGGCGCCCCCCAGATATGGAATGGCGAGGAAATGGGCATGTGGGGAGAAGATGATCCCGACTGCCGCAAACCTTTATGGTGGAAAGAGTATAAGTTTGATCCGGAGACGAGGAACAACTACCAGCCAGGTGTAAAATCCTATGACCCGGTTGGCTTTAACGGGGAGCAGTTTGAAATTTACAGGAAACTCATCAACATAAGGAAATCAAACCAGATTTTAAGCACAGGCAAATTTGAGTTTCTTATCACGGATGGCAGTAAACTGGCATATAAGCGTTCCGATAGTCAACATGAGCTTATTATTATGATCAATTCCGGTCCTGTTCCTCAAACCTTTGCTTTGCGCGGAATTTCAGGCTCAACTGATATTCTCAGCAACAAAGTTATAAGGGGTGACAGTATTATATTAAAACCCCTGAGCGGGATGATCCTTAAAATGCCGCCCAGGGTTTCTTCAGGCTCGGTCAGGCATTTTGAAGATTTCCCTTCACATTATGTTGCTCACAGGAATGTTGATGTATGGCTTCCTGATGGATATTCCCCTGCGAAAAAATACGCTGTTTTATATATGCATGACGGGCAGATGCTTTTTGACAGTTCCTCCACATGGAACCACCAGGAATGGTGTGTGGATGAAACAGCGGGAACACTGATGAAACAGAAAAAGATCCGTGAATGTATTGTGGTGGGCATCTGGAATGGCGGGAAGCTGAGGCATTCCGAATACTTCCCTCAGAAACCCTTCGAATCACTCACAAAAGAGCAGCAGCAAGCCATATATAACTCAACCCGGAACAAGGACCAGGTTTTGTTTGCTTCGGAAATACAATCCGATCGATACCTGAAATTTCTTGTGAGCGAGCTGAAACCATTCATCGACAGTACTTTTTCGACATTAAAAGACCGTAGCAATACTATAATAGCCGGTTCCAGCATGGGAGGCCTGATTAGCCTTTACGCCATCTGTGAATATCCCGAAGTGTTCGGTGGAGCTGCCTGCCTTTCAACACATTGGCCCGGAATTCTTGCAACCGAAAACAATCCGATACCCGATGCCTTCCTGCAATACCTGAAAACACATCTCCCCAGTCCTTCTGCCCATAAAATTTATTTTGATTATGGCGACCAGACACTCGACAGTATGTACAAACCTTTCCAGTTAAAGGCTGATGCCATAATGAAGTCAGGGGGCTATAGGGAAAAAAACCGGATCACGAGATATTTCCCTGGCGAGAATCATTCCGAAAAGGCATGGGCTAAACGGCTCGATGTACCGCTGGAATTTTTACTGAAGCCTGAAGCGAAATAAACCCTGTTTGTTTAAGTGCATAAAAAAAGAAGGTGCCCTTTTGGGACACCCTCTTTTTTGTGATGGAAATTAATCCTAGTTTTTCTTCAACTGATATTTATAAATAGGCTGGCTCAGGTTGAGAATAACAGTGTAGTTTCCGCCTGCAGGTACTGCTATATTTGCACCACCGACGGAAAGTTTACCTGTATTGCTGCCATCGTCGCCATAGTTGAGATCCCATGCGTGGTTGGCACGGAATTTCAGGCCAGCAGCAGTCAGGCCAGTTGTTACCGACCATGTTTTGGAAATGGAATCATACTTCATATCAGTATCGGTGTTCCATCCGCCTGATGTTGCATCTCCGATAATCGACCAGGCCGTGAGAAGGAACTTATGGGTGAGGTTAGGCAGGTCGACATTCAGCTTATAGTAGCCATGCAGACCAGCTTGAATATTAGCTCCACCGGGGTTAAGAGTGCCGTCAGCGCCATCATCCCCCCAGTTAATATCCCAATTGGGTTTTTGAGTGTACTTGAACAGCACCTGGTCGGTTCCGAACCAGATATATCCTTCAAACTGCCCGTTGGAAGATTTAGAAGTGACAACGGTTGATGAATCGGCAGGGTTCCAGCCCTGGTAACTTCCCGGAACGAAAAGTATGGGATAAACTATCTTAACGAAATATGGTGTGATAGTCTGGGGTACGACAGCCGAATAAAGCGGGTCTATATTGGCATTGATGACAGCCTTTACCCTGAACTCCAGGTTAATGGGAGTCGGATTTTTAGGATCATACTCCATAGGGAGTATCTTCTGGTTAAAGTCATATGTATTGATGGACGCAGACAGGGCATTGCTTGACTGTACTACCGGAATAGCATTTTTAAAACTATTTCCGACCATATCCATTTCAACGGTATAACCGATAACGACAACCTGACCAAACTGGGAAGCTGACCAGGAATATGTGATCAGTTGTCCCGAATCAGACTTCTTCAGAATGATCTGAGCCCCGCTTGTAAGGTTTAAAACCGAAGCATTCGGAGAAGCACTGAGCGTGGCTTTGGTCTCATCCTTTTTACAGGAATAAAATGCTATCAGACCAAGAGCCAGGATTAATATTAATATTTTTTTCATAGTATCTGGGTTTTAAACTGATTAATATCCGGTATTTTGAATGAGGTTGGGATTCGCCGAGACGTCGGATGAGGGTATCGGGAAAATATCATAGAACGCAGCAACGGAAATCCCGTTCTTGGCTCCACCCTTCCACGGCCACAAATAAGTACTTGTACTGAACTCCCCAAAACGGATAAGGTCAGTTCTGCGGTGGCATTCCCAATATAATTCCCGTCCCCTTTCGTTAAGGATAAAGGGCAATGTCAGGTCAGAAGATGAGATATCTCCGGCCTTATCTCCGTATGCCCTTTCACGGATCGCATTAACATAAGTAAGGGCCTGCTCAATACTCCCGCCGCCACCACCTCTGAGAACAGCTTCGGCATACATCAGGTAAACATCAGCCAGCCTGAACATAGGGAAGTCTGTATCCATGAAGGTAGAACTTGATCCTGCAGTTCCTGTGCTCGTGATGTTCTTGAACTTCGTTATAGCATAACCATCAGTGAATGTACCAACATCCTTGATTTCAAGAGATTGTCCGTCAGTATAGAACATTGCCCTTGTGTCATAGCTGTTTCTCGTAATGGTATAGGTATAGTCAGGAGCACCAAGCTTCATGACTACAACATATGACCCATCTTCGGGGATGGTGATGTTGTCTCCGCCGGGTTTCAGCAACCCGATTTTCTGACCATCATCACCATAATTAAGGTCCCAGCCACCGTTTGCACGGAATTTCAGCCCTTTGCCTCCAAGGAGATCCAGGGTGACCCTCCAGGTCTTTGTAGCGGTATCATAAGCCATGGGAGTATCGGTGGTCCATCCACCGGGTGTAGCGTCGCCGATCACACCCCAGTTAGTTTTCAGAATAGAATAAGTCATCAAAGCTGTATCGCAATTGACTTTGTAATAACCAGGGTCAGCAATGCTAAAATTATCTCCACCATGTTTCAGCTTACCGCTTAGAGTTCCATCGTCTCCCCAGTTAACATCCCATGATCCTTTTGCTAATTTGAACTGTGTGCCGGCATTTTCGAAATACAGGTATCCTTCATACTCGCTGTTACTTTTGACAGAACCTACAACATGATTTGGGTCGCTGGGGTTCCATCCCTGGTAAGATCCCGGGCAGTTTAATACCGGGTACGATTTTGGGTTCTTAGGAGGTGTTCCTGATGACCAGAGACCGTCTTTCAGGTTCGGGTAAAAGAGCTCAACGAATGACTTCGTGGTACGGGTTCCGCCCCAGCTGTTCGAAGTTCCGTAATCAGCAGGTTTCATACTTCCGCCGATTGCAGCAGAAATGATGAAGGTTGTTCCACCATAGGTTTTTTGATTCACCCCATCAAATTCAACAGGGAAAATCACTTCGTTGCTGTTGGTATTATCTGCAAGGAACAGGTTCGCGTATTTTGGTTCCAGGGTGTAACCTGAGTTGATTACATTATTACAATAGGTGATGCAGTCGGTACTCCTGTCGGTGCCGGTATAAACTTTGGCATTCAGGTACAGTTTGGCAAGAAGCGTCCAAACAGCCCCTTTATCAGCACGTCCGTATTCGTTGGCGCGTGCACCGACCATCAAAGGTTCGATAGCTTTAAGTTCCGATTCGACATAGTTGAACAGGAAAGCGCGGTTCTTCTGGGGGGGGAAGAATTTACCGGGTGAATCTGCTTCAGTTACAAAGGGAACATTGCCAAAAAGGTCGAGAGCATGATAATAGCTCAGTGCCCTAAGATAACGGGCTTCTGCGCGGTAATACTGGCAGTTGATCTTGTCCTGCCCGGTAATTCCGCGAGAATCCAGCTTGCTGTCATCCGATTCCCTTATAAACTCATTGCAAAGGCTTACCTGGTAAAATATCCTGTAATACATAGCTGCAATGAACACATCGCCTGATCCCCAGGTCTGGGAATGAAAGTCATGAACTGTCTGGTCGTTCCAGGCCATCACTGATTCATCGGTAGTAAGTTCCTGGTGATACCAGTACATACGTATATATTCTCCGAACCCTTCGTCGATCCCGGAGATATCGGGTTTTCCTGCGGGTCCCTGCTGGCCTGTAACAGAAAGGCCTGCATAGCATTTTGCCAAAACCTGCTTATAACCGGCAGCATTGATATATGCATTGGCCGGGGTATACAACGTCGGGTTGATCGGCGTTGTATTCAGATCCTTCGTGCAGGAGGCTATAAACAGCATTAATGCTGCTGCTAAAAATGTTATTTTAAATATTCGTTTCATCTTTCTAATTTTTTAGCGTTACAACTTAAGATTAACACCTAGAACGTACACCCTTGATCTTGGATACATATTGTTGTCAATACCCAGGGTTGATCCGAGGTTCACCTCAGGATCAAGTCCCTTGTAATTTGTGATGGTGAAAACATTGTTCACGGTAAAAGTGATGCCGAGATTCAGTGTATTCTTTACAAGGTTCCCGAAGCTGTAAGAAAGGGAAAGGTAGTCCAGTTTAAAGAACGAAGCGTTCTGTACATAATAATCAGAAAGGTACCGATTATTATTGAAGTTTGTGTTCGTAACGTTGGTTGTAATATTTCCAAGCCATGGTCCATTGCCGCGATAAAGATTTGCATACACTCCCCTGTCGGCTTCAATGTTATTGTACATATAGTTGCCGAAATTGGCATGACCGCTGGCAGCTAATGTCCATTTTTTATATGACAACCTTGTGTTTACACCAAATGTAAAAGTAGGATTCGGGCTCTTGTAGCAATACCTGTCGGCATCGGTGATCTTTCCATCGCCGTTTCTGTCAACATATAAGCCTTCGACCGGGTCCCCATTTTTATCATATACCTGCTGATATACATAAAATGAATTGATCGGGTAGTCGACTTTATCAATCTGAACCGTATTTCCAACACCCCCGCTAATAAGTCCAACCATGACACCCGGGTAGTTGGGGTCGTCGGAGATATTGAGCTTTGTGATCTTGTTCTTGTAGGTGGTGGCATTAAATCCGATATCCCAAACCCAATCCTTCGTCACAATGGGTTTCACATCGAGAGTGAATTCAAAACCGCTGTTATTCATGCTTCCTACATTGGTCCATACATAATTTGAAAGGTTGGTTCCGGCAGGCACCGGGATGAAGTTCAGCATGTTCGTGGTGTTCTTATAGAAGTAATCGGCTGAAAAGGTGATCCTGTCTTTCAGGAAACCGACATCGATACCTATGTTCGAGGTAGCGGTTGTTTCCCATTTAATGTTCGGATCATATGCATCAGGGCGCAAGGTCTGGTACCATACGTTTCCGAACTGGTACCTTGTAAACCCGTCACTGAGCTCGAAGATCGGCAGGTAAGGATACCAGTTGCTGGAAATATCCTGCTGACCTGTTTCTCCCCAACCCAACCTGAGTTTCAACTGTGAAAGAACTTTCGAATCCCTGAGGAATTTCTCTTCATTGATCTTCCATCCAAGGGCAACTGAAGGGAACAGTCCCCAGCGGTTGCTGCTTGAGAACCTTGATGATCCGTCATCGCGAATGGTGGCGGTCAAAAGGTACCTGTTGTACAGTGAATAATTCAAACGACCGTAAAATGAAACAAGGTAATATTCCTGTTTCACAATGATCGTATTAGCGTGTGCGGTATCATGAGGCACATTGCCGTTGTAACTGTTATTATTCACCCAGAAATGCTGCCAGGAATAACCGGCCATGACATCAAATTTGCTCCTGATGCTTTTCACTTCTTTTACATAATTCAGATAAAAATCAAGAAGGGTATTTTTCTTCGTCTGGTCATAAATATTGTCAACACCGCTGTCGTAATAATTCCATGTAGCCCAGGTGGGAACATAATTTTCGCCATTGCTCTTCGAATAATCCATCCCAAGGTTGAGGTTAACCCTCAAATCGGGGAAGAAATGAAGTTTATAATCAAATTGTATATTGCCAAGGAACCTGTTAACCGTTGAAGTGTTCTTCGTTTCATTCAACCGTGCGACAGGGTTTGTCGTTGCTGTTGTAACAGGGAGATTGCTGGGTTGTAACCATGCCCAGTAATAATTATATAATCCATATTTACCTCCTGCAGTAACAGGCTGGGTCGGATCGAACGCAACAGCGTCACCGATTGCTGCGTTATCTGCAAACCTGTTCTTTTCATTCATATACTTGGCATTGACATTGATCTTCAGATAATTCTTGAAGAATGTCGGGTTTAATGTCACCCCAATGGTCGTCCTTTTCATATTATCAGAAAGCAGTGTACCATCCTGGTATGAATATCCTACAGAAACACGGTACGGCATTGTTGAGACTGCGCCTGTCAAAGCAAGGTTGTGGTCAGTTCCCCATGCATTCCTGTAAATTTCTTTCTGCCAGTTTGTATTGCTAGTGCCAAGCAGGGTTGTATCTATATTCTGGAGTCCTTGTCTTGCCCTTGATAATACCAGTGCCCGGTAATCATCAGCGTTATAAACGCTGAGTGTTTTAGGCACAGTGGATATTGATACATTACCTGAATATTCAAGGCCGATTTTTTTTGCTCCAACGGCTCCTTTCTTCGTTGTGATAATAATAACCCCGTTCGATGCACGTGAACCATAAATTGCAGTGGCGGAAGCATCCTTCAGAACAGTATATGTTTCAATTTCATCCGGGTTAAGCATACCTAAAGTGCTGCGGGCTCCGGAAGTCGAAGCATTGTCAATGGCAACACCGTCAACCACGAGCAAAGGATCATTATTGGCATTAATAGAAGAACCGCCCCTGATTCGAATGATAGCATCACCACCCGGAGCACCGCCGGTCGTGGTAACCTGTACACCGGCAATCTTTCCGATGATCAGCTGCTGGGGGGACTGAATAGCTCCCTGGTTAAAATCCTTGCGGTCAATTGCAGCAACGGATCCTGTGGCATCTGATTTCTTTACCGTACCGTAACCGATCACGACAACCTCGTTAAGGCTTTTTGTTCCGACAGACAAAGAAACATCCAGTTTCCGCTGTTCAGTAATTGTAAATTCCTGTGTCTGATAACCAACATAGGAAAAAACAAGCACTGCATCCTTCTTTACCTTGATGGAGAATTTTCCGTCTACGTCGGTAACTGTACCCGTTGTTGTACTCTTAACAACGATAGTCACCCCCGGAAGTAAACTTCCATCTGTCGCATCTGTCACTTTACCTGAAATAGTGATCTCCTGAGCATGAGCAATCGAAGCTGATACCAAGGCGAAAAACAAAATCAGATAACGTAACCTAAGTACACGTTTCTTCATAGAGTTAATTTTAAATTGTTAGTTTTCCGTTAATTATTTTTCTGCTTATTAATTTATTATTAGTGTTTTGCAGTGCAGAATTAATAAAAAAATGTTTACGATGAGCAAATTTTTATGTTTTTTTTTTTATTTAATACCTAAAGTGTTGATTATGACGCAAAAAAAATGGAAGTGTCTATGTTAAAAACTTAACACAAACTGGACCATTATGTTCAGGGATTCCTGCTTTTATTACTTTTGTGATTACTAAATCCGATATTATGAAAAGGCTTTTCACTTCTTTGCTTGTTTTTTTTCTCTGCAATCTTATTTGCGGGACAGTTTCAGCCCAGACCATTGTGACAATACCAGTTTATCCCACTGATCTGGATTCCTGTACTGTTATATTCGATGCTTCTAAAGGCAATGCCGGCCTTTTCAATGTCGCTCCACCCATTTATGCGCATACAGGTGTCATCACAAACCTGAGCAGCTCAACCTCCGACTGGAAATATGTGATAGCCGGATGGAGTGAAAATATTGCAAAAGCAAGGATGACATCCCTGGGAAATAATCTGTACAGCATCAAATTACTTCCGGGCATCAGGGCATTTTATGGTGTGCCTCCGGGTGAATCAATTTTAAAACTCGCTTTCGTTTTCAGGAATTCCGATGGTTCAAAAACAGGACGGGAATCGGACGGGGGTGACATATTTGCGAACGTTTATCCGACTAAAACCAGCGTTAAGATCAACCTCCCACAGAATAAAAACCTCTTTCTTCCGGCATATGAACCCATTCCTGTGGATGCAACAAGTCCGTTGGCCGGCAGCATGCAGCTCTTTCTGAACGGGACTCTCGTTAAAACAGTATCGGGCCACGAAATCACCGATACGCTCCTGGCAGATAATTTTGGCCATAACTGGGTGAAACAATGGATTAAGATCCTTGCAAAAAACGATACGGCTGCAGCTGCCGATTCTTTCTGTTATACCGTGATCCCTTCTCCATCAGTTGCGGCGCTTCCGGCAGGTATAAAGGAAGGCATCAATTACATCGATTCAACCACAGTAGACCTCTGTCTTTATGCACCGCTGAAGCAGTCATGCTTCGCCCTGGGTGATTTCAGTAACTGGGAGCAGGATTCCCTTCATTATATGTACAAAACCCCCGATGGCAGCATGTTCTGGATTCAGATCAACAACCTTATCCCCCGGAAAGAATATATTTTTCAATACCTGGTCGACGGCACCCTGAAAATCGGCGACCCATACTGTGATAAGGTCAGCGACCCCAACGATCAGTATATAGATCCTTCAACCTATCCTGACCTGATTCCTTATCCTGAGGGCAAAACGACCGGCATTGCAAGCGTGCTTCAGACCGCTCAATTTTCATATCCCTGGTCATCGCAGGGCTTTACACCACCCGCTATTACCGACCTCGTGATATATGAGCTTCTGATCAGAGATTTCACAAGCGAACACACCTATCTCTCTCTTATCGACACCCTGAATTACCTGAAAAACCTGGGAGTCAATGCCATCGAACTGATGCCGGTCATGGAATTCGAGGGAAACATAAGCTGGGGGTATAATCCTGATTATTCCTTTGCTGTGGATAAATACTACGGGCCAAAAAACACCCTGAAACAATTCGTGGAAGCAGCCCATTCGAAAGGCATAGCCGTGATCCTTGACATCGTATGCAACCATCATTTCGGATCTTCTCCCCTCGTCCAGCTATACTGGGATTCACAGAACCAGCGTCCTGCCGCAAACAGCCCCTGGTTTAATCCTATACCCAAACACCCTTATAATGTCGGCCTCGATTTCAACCATGACAGTCCTTCTACAAGATCGTATATGCTGCGTCTCCTGAAATACTGGCTGCAGGAGTTCCATACCGACGGCTATCGCTTCGACATGTCAAAAGGTTTTACCCAGGTTAATTCATATCCCGACAATGTCAGCCTCTGGGGGCAATATGACCAGGACCGGATAAACATCCTGAATGTCTATGCCGATACTGTCTGGTCGGTAAATCAGTCAGCCTATATGATCCTTGAGCATTTTGCCGATAACAGCGAGGAAAAATTATTGGCCGCAGCAGGCATGATGCCCTGGGGCAATGGAAATGGAAATGATAATAACGCCTCCGGCGGATGGAACAGCGGCGGCGTTTCCGACCTCTCATGGGGTTCATACAAAAACCGTGGCTGGGCAAAACCAAACCTTGTATGGTATATGGAGAGCCATGATGAAGAAAGGCAGATGTTCAAAGATTACAGCTCCGGCAACAGCAATACCCCCCCTTACAGTTGTAAAGACTCTGCAACCGCACTGCAGCGCGGAGCTCTTTGCGCGAATTTCTTTTTCACTATACCCGGCCCTAAAATGATATGGCAGTTTGGTGAACTGGGATACGATTACTCTATCAATTATCCTTCAGGCACATCCGCCTCCAGACTTGATCCCAAACCTGTCAGGTGGGACTATTATTCAAAATGGGGTAGGAAATATTTATATAATGTATATCATTCTCTCATTGAACTGAAAAAGAACTTCCCCGTATTCAGGAGCGAATCTTACACGATAGATCTTACGGCAGCAAAAAAACGCATCGTTCTCACAGATGCATCGATGGACGCAGTGATCCTCGGCAATTTTGACGTGGTTGCGCAAAACATGATCCCCAATTTCACGAAAACAGGCTTTTGGTATGAATATTACAGCGGTGATTCACTGAATGTGACCGACGTAGCGGCTGCCCTGCCATTCACCCCGGGAGAATACAGGTTATATACCACGGTAAGGCTCCCGAAGCCGGTTTTCACCGGCATTGACAGTCCGACGGAACAGCCCTCATCAGGTTGCCAGGTAAAAGTGTTTCCCAACCCCTCCTCCGGACCTGTCAACTTTGAACTGCTGGCAGGGAAAACAACTGATGCTGAACTTGTCATTTATGACTTCAGCGGAAAGCCGGCCGGGACCGTTTTCGTTGGCATAGTCCAGCGCGGAACCCATGATTTCATATGGGATCCCGGCAGAGCGCTTAAGCCGGGATTGTATTTCTACAGGCTGGTGACATCAGCCGGTTCCTCTGGCGGCAAATTCATCATCCTTTAAAGTCCGGCTTTTTTGAACCTGCAGACTAAAACGCGCCTGCAAACGTTAATTTTCTATCTTTGCACCGCAATCTGCATTATAATTAAATGAAAAAAGTTCTTACTACTTTATGCACCATACTGTTCTTGGCTGGCAGCATGCTCAAACCGATGAAAGCAACAGCAGCTGCTGACACTGTATTTGTTCTTTCCCTCGAAGTTAACATGACCAAAGCTGTGAGGAGCGGCATTTTCGACCCATCACTCGACCGTATATACGCTGTCTTCGACTCAGCCATCCCTGATCAGCAACTCGTGCCTTCCGGCAATAACAGGTTCACGCTGCTGCTCACCCAGGGTTTTGATTCAGGCACGGTATACCACTTCAGGTTCAGGATCAACGATTTCATCACAGAAACTGTCGACCGCCAGGTTCTCATCCTGCAGGGAATAAATTATTATTACTGCTGGTGGAATAACGATTACCTTAATTATACCTGGTTCCAGGTCGATATGAGCTACATGGTGCAGCAGCATATGTTCAGACCCGACACGGATTACGTTGATATGGTCGGGAGCATGAACTACTGGAAAGGATCTTCTCCATTCACACGTATCGGGTCCAGCTATGTTTTTCAAACCTTGTACAATATCGATCCCGGCACAACATCCTCCTTTAAATTCAGGATCAACGGCGATACCAGCCGGGTCGAATTGAAAGGCAGGCCAAACAGGTTTCTCCTGTCACCCGACAGCATAATCCATCCCTTGTATTACTTCAACGACTATAATCCGGCTACCGTCCCTATGACATTCTATTGTAACATGAAATACATGACGAGGGCAGGGCATTTCAGCCGGCAATATGACCATGTGGATGTTGCAGGTTCCTTCAACCATAACGGAACCAATGATATCCTCTATGACTATGACAAGGACAGTATTTATTCCGCGACAATCCTCATCGACACAAGCTTTTACAACCAGAACCCTCTCAGCTTCAAATACCGGATCAACAGCAACTGGGGGACTGCGGAATTGCAGGACAAGCCTTTCCGAACCTATGTACTGCATGATACCATTTCAGGGAACAGGAATATCGACAGTTCCTGGTTTAACAACTGGAATCCCTCTGTTAATGCCCGACCCCTTGCTTACGACCTAAACATTCAGGGCAGGTATGCTTTCAAAGAAGCAGTTTCAGGAGTTTATTCCTATGAGAGCATCAATGGGATACCAGAAGGAGAAAGTACTTACCAGTGGTATCTCAGTACCGATTCCCTTGGCATCAATATAACACCGATTGACACTGCAAATCAAATCACTTATACGATAGACACTCTCTGCATTCACCAGTGGCTGGTTTTCGAAGTGACTCCCATCGCAGCAAGCGGCGATTCCGCGATCGGTCTACCGGTCAGGGTCATTACCAAATCATCCATTGGCGCCGTCGGTATTGCCAGCCAGGAGAATTTTATCTCAATGGTTTATCCGAATCCGGGCAGCGGTAAAATGGTCGTGGAAGGGCTCGCAGAAATACGCAGGATTGAACTTTATGACCTTACCGGCCGTATGGTGTTTGTCGTCGAGGGGATCAACGACAGGCGGTGCGTAATCAACCCTGAGGGTCTCCTACCGGGTATATATTTCCTGAAAGCCAGTGGAAAGAACAATGAATCGGGCCACTCCAGGATCATCAGGCAATAAACCGCAATTCTTCATTCATTCATTTTTTCCATTCGCGGAGATAAACTTCATTAAAACGGTTCATCCAGGAATTTGCAGCTGAATACCGGCGTACTATCTGCTGAGGGTCGGCATTGCCATAAGCGGCTTTATCCTTTAATGCAAGAGAACGGGCAAGCTTTTCCTGGCAGCCCAGGGAACGTTCTTCCGGGAGTCCCTGAACACGTAAAAGCCCTAGGTAACGCAACGCTTCAACAGGATCATCCTGCCGCAAATAATAATCGATCGCCTGCATCGAAATAAACGGATTTGACTTCATCGTCACATAATCATACACTGAAGTCATGGGTATTCCGAAATGATCAATCCGCCCGGAAGTATATAATTTCTCATTGGCAACAAGGATCTGCAGCCCTTTTTCATACTCCCCGGCGACCATCGCGATATCAACTTCTTCAATATTTTTTTGGTATTCAGCAGCCCTGTTGTATTTGATCAGTGAATCCCGCATCAAACTGAGGTCAAAATTGCAGTATGCCATCTTTCCGGCCTGTTGTATGGCTGACTCCAGGATCCCCGCTCCCCGGTGATAACTATGTATAGCAAAGCATCTCCCCGCCCTGATATTAAACAAACCCAAGCTGTCTTCCATAAGTTCACAATTATGCCTGCTGATTCCGGATTTGAATAATGCTGTTGCATTCAGAATGTCAGGGTCGGTTTCCAGGCCTTTGTCTTGGGCTGTTTTGATGACAGTTAAAAGAAATCCGGCTGCTGAGTCGGGTTCATTGTTCCAGATCAGGCGCTGCTCCTTTGATATCCGGTCAAGAAGCCATTGTTTATTTGACTGCTGATATAATGAATCAGCAAATCGATCAGAAGGTATTGAATAAGCCGCCGAGATTTTCCTCGCCATTTCAAACTGAATGATTGCCCTTGAGAACTGCCGGTGAATGAAATAGGCCGATGCAAGTGCATTTATTTTTTTTACACGGATAATGGCGATGGAAGGCGACAGAGAATCAAGAGCCGGCATAATGCGTGCCCCGGGAGGAAGTTCATTGAGCATGAGGGTGCCTCTGTCGAAGTATGCCATCGCGCTATCGGAGAAGCCCTGAATAATTGCTTTCATGCTCTTCCCTGCCAGATCGGCGATGATTCCCATCCTTGCCTTTTCTTTTTTTGCAAGGATGTCAGGGGCAAGCACTTCAAGTGTCTGCCCGGAATATGTCTGCTCGCAGCTGTTAAGGCATTCCAGAGCCTCGGAATAATTTCTTTCATCCAGCAGGCTGTTGCAACGGTCAAGCTGCCCTATGAAGATCGACCGGTAAACCCTGTGGTAGAGAGAGTCTGAGGTGATGTAAACCGGGTAAAGCTCCCTGTATTTCTCCGCTTTCTGAAGGTATTCCATCGCGAATTTCACATTTCCCCCTTCAAGGCTGCTTGAGGCAATCCCGGCATAGGCATTATAAATCCCGTTCACAGCTTCCGACATCATATACTCCCAGCTGTTATGATTCTTCAGGTAAGGGTTCACCGCGGCCATACTGCGGGCATTTTCCATCAGGAGAACTGCATCAGAATAGTTGTTTTCAGCGATCAGTTCCCTTGCTTTTCTCCGGTATGACCGCATCAGGCTCTCTGATGCCCATCCCGCAAGAGTATCCGGCCTGGCATCAGGAAACATGCGGATGAGCATTGATTGGATAAAACCAGGATCCTGCTCAAACACATGCATCGAATAATAGGCGCTCAAATAATCCTTGTATACCCTTCCCTGGATATTATCCATCAGTGAACTCAAACGGATAAAGCGCATCAGCCGTCCGATAAAATAATCGGAAACGCTGTCAAGGGAGCTGTAGCCATGCACTGCCCCTGATTTTTCGAGAGTTTCGGCCAAATTGAACAGGCAGGTCCTCGAAACCTTATATACAGCAAGGTGCTTATCAAGAAGATGCCTGGGGTCGTTTCCTCCTTCCAAAATAATCCGCCCGAAATCCCTTTGGCCAACCAGTTCTACAATCCTCACCAATTCAGAAAGTCTGATAAAATTATAGGGCATTTGCTGAGGGTCTCTCATATCCCAGCCCTGTTCTTCACGACTTAGGCTGTCAAGCAGTGCAGCTGAAGCATAATAATCGTCGATCAGGTTCTTTTTGTCGTAAAACTTCTGCCAGCAGGAATCAGAATAAATAAATGAATAATTTCCCGCGATCAGGGTATCTGCGGCAGTATCGATGGCAAGATTCGGGGCGCTGAAGATCCGGCCCGGCATATTTCCTTCAAATTCGTTTACACTGCAGTTCAGGGTATCCAGTTTAGTCGATAGTCTTAGTGCAAGTCTGAATCCGGAAGGCATGAGGACACCGCTGATGGGGAAAGAACGGTATTGCAGGTCTCCTGGCAGGTTGAAATCCGAAAGGTTTATTGTGGCGGTCCAGATTGAAGGAGTTTCAGTCTGCAGCCGTATCTCTTCCCTGAAATTTATAGTAAGGTTGACAAATCCCGGCGGCTTTAAAAGGTCCTTAGCCAGTTCTTCGAGGATATCATTCCCGAAATTAATTTTCTGCCTGAAAGCACCTGTATATGGAAGTTTCCAGGCCTTTCTGCCCGAATAATATACTGATCCCGGCTGGGAAAAGCCGGGAAAAGCTGTCAGCAACATCATCAAAGTTGTAATCAGAAGTTTGCGTATCAGCATTCCGGCCTTCCTGTTTAACGGCAAAATTAGAAAATGAGCATCAAATCATATTTTTTTTTATTAATAATTGAACTTTATTTTTAATTTTGACTTTGAACAAACAAATCCATCCCTTATGAATAAGAAATACATCAGCCGTTTGCTATCGCTTGTCGCGGTAGTTGCAATCATCATGAGCCCTGCATGCAAATCCAAAAACAAAGGGCCTCTTCAGGCTCCCGAGTTTAAAGTGATGCTACTGAAAGGAAGCACGGTGCCGATTTTTCTTGATATGGTCGGCCAGGCTGAAGGCATTCCTACTGTCGACATCCGGGCCAGGGTTGAAGGCTATCTTATGAACTGGTCATTCCAGGAAGGATCCATCGTAAAGAAAGGGCAGCGTCTTTTTACGATTGAAAAAGACCAGTACCAGAACAACCTGGATTATTCAAGGGCCGACCTCGACAGTAAAACCGCTGCCTGGGAGAAAGCAAAACTGGATGTTGCCAGGTTAAAGCCCCTGCTCGCAACCAACGCGATCAGCCAGAACGACTATGATGTGGCCGTTACGACAGAGAAGCAGACCAGGGCGGCAGTTGCCAGTTCGAAAGCCGACCTTGAACAGGCGACGTTGAATCTCTCTTACACCAGTATGGATTCACCTATTACCGGCTATATAGGATCGGTTCAGGTTCGGCCGGGCAACCTGGTCGGCAGGGGCGAAAGCACTTTGCTTGCCACCGTTTCGGCTGTGGATCCCATGTACGTTAATTTTCAGATGAATGAAACCGACTACCTGGCCATTATGCGGTTTGTTTCACAGCATAAAGGATTTCTCGCTAAAAGCGGCCCGATCAAGGTATACCTTACCCTGGCTGATAAAAGGAAATACCCTATTCCGGGAGAAATAGATTTTATGGACAGGAACATCAATCCTGCAACTGGGACCATTGCTCTGAGAGCTAAAGTGGCTAACCCTGAAAACATTATCAAACCAGGGAACTATTGCCAGGTACAGCTTGTTCTGGCTGAAAAGGACAGTACCGTAATCGTACCCCAAAGCGCACTTACCATCGTTCAGGGTAAATATTTCGCTTTCCAGGTCGGTGACAGTAACAAAGTGGTCAGAATCCCTGTACTGGTCGGCCGGAGCTTCGAGAATAAGATTGTCATCAATGCAGGACTTAAGCCAGGATCAAAGATCATGCTCGAAGGCTTCCAGAAGTTCCAGGAAGGGATGAAGATTAATCCTGTGATGATAGAAGACACCCTTACTCTTCCCGGACCGGGGGCGTTGTAAATAGCGAGGTAGCGAGGTAGCGAAGTAGCGAGGTAGCGAAATAGCGAGGTAGCGAAGTAGCGAAATTAATATGATCATACACGAAAAAAAATAAACATTTAGCATGAATAACCGGCGAATTTCAAATTCAAAATTCGTTATTTGTTATTCGAGTATTCAAATCCAAAATCACTGATATTATGCTCCAGACCTTTATCACACGCCCTATATTATCGTCAGTAATCGCAATCCTGATACTGCTCGTTGGAATACTATCAATGTTATCCCTTCCGATCTCTCAGTATCCTGATGTTGTTCCTCCGACAGTCACTGTATCTGCCTACTATCCGGGTGCAAGCGCTGAAGTGGTGCAGAAGACAACTTCGGTTCCCCTTGAAGAGCAGATCAACGGAGTCGATAATATGATCTACATGCAATCCCAATGTGCAAACGACGGATCATGCCTTATCACGGTCTATTTTGAAGTGGGTACTGATCCTGACATGGCCACGGTGAATGTACAGAACCGTGCCCAGCGTGCTTATAACGTTCTGCCCCAGGAAGTGAACCAGAGCGGGGTCATTGTTATGAAAAAGAATCCGTCCATTCTTTTGCTTTATGCGCTGAGCTCGGCCGATACAGCCTATGATACGAAGTTTCTTTCGAATTATCTTAACATCAATGTAGTCAACGTAATAAAAAGAATAAAAGGAGTCGGAGACGTATCTCTATTCGGCGGTGACGATTATTCGATGAGAATCTGGCTCAATCCTGAACGTATGGCAGGGCTGGGCATCACGGCCCAGGATGTTGAGAAGGCAATCAGGGACCAGAACCTTGAATCCGCGCCCGGGCAGATCGGGAAAAACCCGGCTGAATTGGGTCAGCAGGTCAGTTATGTGGTCAGGGTAAGAGGAAGGTTTACAGAAGAGAAGGAGTTCAACAACATAATTGTCAAATCGAACCCTGACGGGTCCTTTGTAAAGATCAAAGATATCGGCCGGTCAGAGCTTGGATTAAAGACATACGATGCCTACTCCAGGCTCAACGGAAAGACAGCGCCTGCAATTGCAGTATACCAGGCCCCGGGATCAAACTCAATTGCTGTCAAGAAAGCCTGCGACGAAGCCATGAAAGAACTTTCAAGGGAATTCCCGAAAGGGATAACCTATGAAACCGCCCTCGACACCACCTTATTCGTGACGGCATCCATCGACGAAGTAATCAAAACGCTTATAGAAGCTTTTATTCTTGTATTCATAGTTGTGTTTATCTTCCTTCAGGACTGGCGTGCGACCCTCATCCCGGCAATTACGGTTCCGATCTCGCTTGTGGGCGCCCTCGCAGCCTTTTCCTTCTTCCATATGTCTCTCAACCTTCTCACCTTGTTTGCATTGGTTGTTGCTATCGGAATTGTGGTCGATGATGCCATCGTAGTCCTGGAGGCCATCCAGGAGAAGATCGACCATAAACATATGAAACCGCTTGATGCTGCAAGGGAAACAATGAAAGAGATTACCGGTGCGATTGTTACAATTACACTTGTTCTTTGCGCAGTGTTCGTCCCAACGACTTTCCTCGGAGGAACAACCGGGGTCATGTACCGCCAGTTTGCCATAACACTCATCGCATCCGTGCTTATCTCTGCTGTTCTTGCCCTCATCCTGAGTCCTGCGCTTTGCGCCATCATACTCCGGCCATCAACGAAGAAAAAAGGAATAGTCGGAAAATTCTTTAACGGGTTTAATACCGGCTTCGAGAAAACAGTCAGCGGTTATGGTAAATTAGTCGGTAATTTTCTTCATAAGCCTTTTAAGCCTGTAATGCTCCTGGTAGTGGTAGCCGTGCTCATGGTTTTCATCATGAAAGTGCTTCCAACAGGTTTCATTCCTACCGAAGACATGGGGTATTTCTTCATCAATGCATCAACCCCAAAAGCAGCCTCACTGGAGCAAACCGACAAGGTCATGAAGCAGGTTGAGAAGATACTCTCAGAGACAAAGGGGGTTAAATATTTCCTCATCGTACCGGGTTACAGTATTCTCGACAACTCCGTCAATACTACGAATGCCATGGCTTTTATCAGCCTGGTTCCCTGGGAAGAAAGGGAGCAATCGGCTGATGAGGTCATTGCAGCCGTCCAGGCGAAGATGGCCAAAATTCCGGGAGGGATCGCTATTGCATTCAATCCGCCAGCTATACCGGGTCTTGGAAAAACAGGCGGGCTTGAGTTCCAGATTGAAGACAAGACCGGTTCAGGTACTGCAAAGCTTGCCCAGGTCACCGGGGCTTTTGTAAACGAAGCAAAGAATCACAAGGAATTCTCTTCGATCTTTACATCGATGCGAATGGACGTTCCCCAGTTTTTTATTGACCTGGATAACGAAAAGGCCAAAAAAATGGGTGTGGCAGTCAGCGATATATACGGGGCCTTACAGGCAATGTTCGGCAGCTATTACGTAAACGACTTTAACAAGTTTGGAAAATCCTACCGTGTGATCATCCAGGCCGATGCAAAATTCAGAGCCAACCCTGAAGATCTTTCCAGAATTTATGTCAGGAATGACAAGGGAGCCATGGTACCGCTGGGAACCCTCCTTTCGGTCAGGCCGGTTCAGGGCCCCGATATTGTCAAACGTTTCAACCTCTTCAGTTCATCTGACATGACCGCCAATATTTCCCCGGGGTTTTCAACGGGGCAGGGTATCGATGCCATAAAGCAGGTAGCTGAAAAATCGCTGCCTTACGGATTCGGATACGAGTACTCAGGGATGACGCGCGAAGAACTAATTTCAGGAGGGCAGGCACCAATGATCTTTGCGATGTGTTTTATCTTCGTTTACCTGCTTCTTTGTGCACAATATGAAAGCTGGCTTCTGCCCCTTCCTATCCTGCTTGCCATGCCTTTCGGTATTTTCGGAGCGTTTGGGTTCCAGTGGATCCGCGGTCTGCAGAATAACATCTTTGCACAGATCGGTCTCATCATGCTGATCGGACTTGTCGCGAAGAATGCCATCCTTATAGTTGAGTTTGCCCGACAAAAATATGAGAGCGGGATGGACCTGTTCGAGGCGACCGTTGCGGGGGCCAAACTGCGTTTCAGGCCTATTCTTATGACCTCTTTCGCATTCATCCTTGGTGTTTTACCCCTGGTCATCGCTGCAGGAGCCGGAGCCAACAGCAGGCATGCTCTCGGGACTTCGGTATTCGGAGGGATGCTCGTTGCAACAATTTGCGGGGTTCTTGTCGTACCGACTCTGTACGTTGTTTTTGAAAAATTTGAGGAAAAACTGTTTAAGAAAAAAACAAAAGAAGCCGAAGCTTTGCCTGAGTCAAAATAGTATTCAACCATGTCTAACAACCCGATATGATCTCAAAAAAATATATTCTTACGGCAATTGCCGCCATCATGCTGCTGAGCATAGACAGCTGTAAAATCGGCCCGAATTACAAACGACCCACGACTGACCTGGGGAAGCAGTACAGGTTTTCAAACCTGCCCGACACCTTGTCGTTCGCTGACACTTCCTGGACGAAACTGTTCAGGGATACCGTGCTGCATAATCTAATCAGAAAAGGACTCCAGGCCAATTTCGACCTGCGGATCGCTTTTGCCAGGGTTAACGAAGCCAGGGCACAGTTTAAAGCTGCAAGGGCCGAGTTATTCCCTTCCATCGGGGCTCAGGGTGCTGCATTATATCAGAATGGCCAGACCCCTCCTTCCGGCACAGTTGAATACAAAGATGCTTACGCGGTCGGCAACCTTACATGGGAACTTGATATCTGGGGTAAACTCCGGCGTGCGAAGGAATCGGCCAGGGCCCAGATGTTATCCCAGGAAGCTTATAAACAAGCTACATATATCAACCTGATCTCAAGTATTGCCCAGGGATACTACAATCTGATCGAGTACAGGGATGAACTTAACATCACGAAGGACAATGTACGGATCCGTGAAGAGGCCCTTGCTCTTGTGAAGGCTAAAATGATAGCAGGAACAGCATCAGGACTCGTGGTTGCCCAGGCTGAGGCCGAACTTGCAACGGTGAAAACCCAGATCCCTGCCCTGGAGAAGGCTGTAGGCATCCAGGAAAATGCAGTAAAGCTGTTACTGGGAGACCTGCCCGGCGAAGTTAGTATGGGCAAGCCTCTGATGGCACAAATCGATACAAACATACTTCCTAAAACAGGAATCCCATCCCGTCTGATAGTCCGCAGACCCGACCTCATCGCTGCCGAACAACAGCTTGTTTCAGCAAATGCACAGATCGGTGTTGCCAGGGGTATGATGCTCCCTACACTCAGCATCAATGCTAGTGTGGGATATTCCACCCTGGGGGCAGGGATCATAGGATCAGCCGTGGGTGGCCTTGTTGCACCGATCTTCGGATGGGGAAAACTCAGGGCAAATCTCAGGAAAGCCCAGGCATACCATGAAGAAATCCTGGCAACCTATCAGAAAGCAATCTATACTGCAATCGGCGAGGTTTCCGACGGCATGCTGTCTGTAAACAAAGAGCATGAAATGGTAATGCAGCAAAGGATCCTGAAGACTGCAGCCCAGACGGCGTTTGACCTGTCAAACCAGTTGTACAATGCAGGATACGCCAGTTACCTGGATGTGATCAATGCCCAGAGGTTGTTATACCAGGCTGAACTCCAGCTGTCACAGGCCCAGCTTAACTCGCTCCAGAGTATAGTTAACCTTTATCTTGCCCTTGGAGGTGGCTGGAGGTAAAATTATTACAAAAAATACAGGGATGCATAAAATATCTCAACTGCATAAGTATATTTTATTTATTACGCTTCTGCTGATGTCATTCTCAGCAAAACTAAGCGCCCAGAATAAAGCCGACAGCCTTACCGATGAGATTAAAGCGGAGATGTTCAGGAAGCTGAAACATTTCTCATTCGGGTTTTATGTTGATGCCTATTACAACGGAACCCTGAACAGTGCCGGCGACACATCCAATGTTGTTCCTTTCGCAAGCAACTGCCCCGTTCAGAATCAGATCCGTCTGAATATCGCTGCTCTCGAGATTGGCTATTCAGCCGAAAGAGTCAGAGGGAAATTAACTATTCAGTTCGGTGATGCACCCAACCTTCTTGCAACCCCTGAGTCCCAGTTTATCAAAAATCTGAGGCAGGCTAACTTCGGATGGCGGCTGACAAAAAAAATCTGGCTTGATTTTGGTTATTTCCTGAACCCGATCGGTATCGAGTCCTCCTGGCCGGTGCTCAATTACCTGAGTACCGCCTCGGTGGGAGGATATTATGAACCGGGCAGTGTCCTTGGCGTAAAACTGACATGGAATGCTTCTGATAAATTCTGGGGTGGTATTATGGTTGGAAATCCCTACTCACTTGCCTATGGGAAAAACACTCATATGGCAGGACTTACGTTCGTATTTTACAAACCCATCCCCCAACTTACGCTGAACTACAACAACTTTTTCGGCAACCAGGCGCTCACCAATGCGGAAGTCAACAATAATATCCTGTACAATAACCTGATCATTCAGTACAATCCGATTGAACAACTGTTTTTCACAGGCCAGCTTGACTTTGCAGCCCAAACCAACAGCCAGATGCCACCCGATACGACGAAGGCGGCAACCATGTTTTCGGGCATGGTCGAGGCAAAATACATTTTCATTGGTAAATACGCTGTTGCTGCAAGTTATGAGTTCTTTAACGATTATGATGGGTTCCTCTCAAAACGATATTATTACAACCATAAACTTCGTGGCCTGATGACACAGGGTTTTACAGTCGGATTTGAGTATAAACCTATAAAAATAGGATATATCAGACTGGAATACAGGCATCTGTTTGCCGCTGACGGAAATAATATCTTCCTCAGCAACACCAGTGATCAATTACAGTCCTTAATCTTTACAACAGGCGTCAGATTCTGAGCATGATTACATTGTCACGAAATGATATTGAACAAAGGTATCGCAGAATTGCAGAAGCCATTTATGAAAACCGGTTTAAATCAGCACTCGACGAATTCTCTCAATGGATAAGGTTCTCAAGCAAGCAGGAGTTTTTCTACCAACTCGAAACCCTGGGCGATAATTACAGGACTTTGCTTCGTTACGCGTTTGAAGGATACAAGGACCCCCAGCAGGATACAATACTGAAAAGCCTTTCAGCTTCCCTTTTGTCACTTGCCGATGAATTACAGCAAAGCATGCGGGAACCGATGCTGCCTTTTTATTATCATGAAAAACAGGACCTTTTAAGGGAATTCGGGGATGGACCAGAACGTATCATCTCAACCATTGAAGAAATATTTGTTCATCGTGAATTAAATAAACTGATCGATACGGTTGAAACTGAAGCCGGGGATGATCAAAAAGCGATTCCTCCGGAAATGCTCGACAAAATGTTTAAACTGGTCTGGCTGACGGAAAAGATAAAAGACTATCACATTAACCTTGCCAGAAGGATCAACCGGTCGGATGCCATTGAATGGCATGAAAAATCCCTTATCGTCAGCGCCCTTACTCTGAGCCTGCTGAATTACTTTGACCCCCAGAAATTCAATCTTCTCATCGAATTTGCCGAAGCAGGGCAAAAGCAGGTTTGCCAGCGGGCTCTGACAGGTCTGATGATCGGGCTTATAAAATACGATCAAAGAATTTCGAACCACCCCGATCTTGTTGAAAAATTGCATTCCCTGGCCCGGGACCCCGACATCATGAAAAACATCGAAGTGATACTGATTCAGTTTCTCATGGCAAGGGAAACTGACAAGATCACAAGGGAGTTTGAAGAAGAAGTGCTCCCCGACATGAAGAAAATGATGCCAAAAATTGAAGATAAGCTTCAGCTTGGCGATCAGACGGAAGAAACTGATATGGAAGGGAAAAATCCCGGGTGGAAAGGCATTGTCGACGAGGTTCCCGGACTTTTCGAAAAGATCGAGAAGTTTTCTAAAATGCAGATGGAGGGAGGAGATGTGTTTATGAGCACATTTCAGATGCTAAAGCGCTTTGACTTCTTCAACCGCATGTGCAACTGGTTAATTCCGTTTTACAGGCATAATCCTGAAACCGGAATGCTCTTTCCGGGTAATGAAGACCTTAACCAAAGGCTCTTCGACAGTTTGGAGCATGCCTTTTATATCTGCAATTCAGATAAATATTCGTTTGTGCTGAATTTCCAGGCAATTCCGGCTCAGCAAAGAAACCTTATCGTGACCAATTTCGAAGCAGAGCTGGCCCAGATGAAAGAAATGGCATCGGAAGAACAGATGCTTGATCAGTCACTTGGGGAAAACGCAATCATCATTCAGTATATACAGGACCTGTATCGTTTTTTCAAGATATTCCCTAACCGGGGAGAATTCGAAGATATTTTCAGGAAGAAGATCTCGTTTAAAGATCTGTACTTCTACAAAACATTCTTTGAACAGGAGCAGTTCACCCTGAAACTTGCCGAATTTTATTTTGAAAAAGGTCATTTTTATGAGGCTATAGATCTTTTTGAATATCTTTCCGGACAGGGGAAACCCTCAGGGGAGTTTTATGAAAAAATTGCATTCAGCTATCAGAAATTGGGACGTTATAAAAAAGCTGTGGAATTCTATAAAAAAGCAGAACTTTTCGACACTGACCGCCTTTGGATACTTAAAAAACTGGGCTGGTGCTATATCCGGCTGAAAGATTACCAGGGCGCTCTCGAATATTTTAAAGAAGCCCTGGAGGTACAACCCTCTGATCAGACCCTTCAGACCCAACTTGCCCAATGCTACCTCAATCTTAAAGATTATGAGAATGCTTCACAGATATACTCCCAGTTGCTATTCTATGCCCCTTCGAACATTAAATATCTCCGGCCTGCGGCATATTGCGACTTCGTTACCGGGAAACTAAGCCAGGCAGAATCGGGATACAGCGAACTTTTAGCGAATACAAATAAACCTTCTGCTTACGATTATATGAATGCAGGCCATGTGTATTTATGCCAGGGCGAAAGGAAAGCTGCTTTGAATTATTACACTAAAAGTCTGGGATTAAGAGAGTTCAGCGAAACTGAATTCATGGATGCCTTTGATGAAGATGTTCCCCACCTGCTCAAATATGGCATCTTGCCGGAAGAGATTCCACTTATTAAAGATTACTTATCGTTTCAAACGGATAGGAATTAATAAAATCGTGAGGAAGTTTTCATTTCATTATTTCTTTGATCCGCTGTTTATTAGAAGCAGCTGTTTATTTCATATTCGTCCTCACTTTGGTTCCACCAGATTATGTTTCATTCTGGCTTTATTGGGATTCATCTTAAACCAGGTCCCGGCCCAAAATACATTTTATATCTCAGCTTCGGAATTTCACTGGAGCAGAGGAGCAGTTCGTCCGGTCATACAACAAAAAATCAGCCGGCAACTTATTCAAAACAAATTCCGTTCTGTCGCTGACAGCAATTCAGCCGATCTTATTATAAGGGTCAAATGCAATTCCTATAACAACGGCCAAACTCCATATTTTTTCTTTTGTTTGCTTGATGCAAGCCTGAAGGTTTTTGATAAAACAAACGGCAAACTTATTTATTCCACTGATATCCGGAGAATAAAAGGAGGAGGTACCAGTGTTGAACTCGCTGATGAAAAGGTCTATGCCAATGCATCCCAGATCATTGCTGATACACTGACCCGCTTCCTCTGCATATTAACCAACCGTAAACCAAACTCTGTTTCAAAGTCACCTCAGGCATTTGAACCTTTATGCGATGCCGATAAAAACATCCCAGAACTCCCTCAGGACAGGAGAAACACTTATGTTCTGATTATCGCCAATGATGCATACAGCCCGATGCAAATGGCCCGCTGCAACGCCGACTCTATTGATTATCATGCCCGGGATGCAAGGGTGTTCAGGGAATATGCAATCCTCACTCTTGGGATACCTGAGGAGAACGTTGAGATGATCATCAATGCCAAATCCTTTGAAATGCGAAGAGAGCTTATTAAACTTTCATCCTATTCAAAGGGAGTTAACGGTAAAGCCGAGCTGATTTTTTATTATGCCGGCTACGGCCTGATTGATGAAAAAACCCTTGAACCCTATATCTTACCTGTTGATATTGAAAACGACGACCCTAAATTCATCATCCGTATCAGCGATCTGTATACGATGTTACAGGAAGAAGCCTCAAAACGAATTACTATTCTTCTCGAAAGTTCCTTTGGATTTGATGCCCTGAAACCAAAACAAGACAAAAGCAAGACAATAAAAATCACGCTGCGCTACCCCAATGTTCCTGCAAACGTGTTTTTATTGGCTGCCTGCACTCCCGGACAAAGAACCTGGTCCTCTCCACAAGCCGGGCATGGATTATTCACACTTGCTTTGCTGAATAAACTTAAAGAAACCAGGGGATCAGCAACGCTAAGGCAGTTGTCAGATTTTATTATTCAGGACGTTCGCGCCTCTTCACTCAAAATGAAGTTGAAGGAGCAGATACCCAGCTCACTCAGCGGGTCTTCGCTGACAAAAGACCTTCTCCTGTTAAAACTTTGATCACTACGCATGAAGTATAGACAACCATTATCCGTATCAGTCCACAGGATTAATCCGGGATTTACCTCTTCGTGAGTTTAATCATAAGCACATCATGGGCCGGGAGGCTGCCTTTTACATTTTCGTATGTGCTTCCAATATTTTCATGTTTCCAAAGGTCCCTTATCATATATGAATCATCGATGATATATTTCTTGATCAAAGTTTTAAGGTCCTGGTCGATGGTTATTGGTTCATTCCCTCGGTTTATAAAGCAGAAAGCATAATCTCCACCCTCAAGTGGTTTAAACCAAATTTCCAGGTTACCGTATTTCATCCATCGTATTGCAGAGATGCCCAGTTTATCCTGGTCAATTGCCAGAACTTCTTTGTTGGTCAGAACAGATACCGTTTCCTTCGACATATTTCTCAGGTCATTCCCTGCCATAAGTGGGGAAGAGAACATAGCCCACATGCTCATGTGAAGTCTCTCTTCATTTGGTGTAAGAACCCCATTTCCAACTTCAAGCATATCGGCATCATTCCAGTGGCCGGGTCCGGCATAGGTTCCGATCTCTGTAAAGAGGTCGATGATTTGAACTACCCCGAGTCCGCCCCAGTAGTTCTTGCAGTCGAAACAGTTGATAATGTCTTCGGTTGATCTCCATAAATGTCCCACATCCTTACCCCATTCCCAGGGTTTGGTTGTGCCCCACTCGCAAATGCTTAAAACTACCGGCCTGCCGGCTTTGTAAAGTGCATCGCGCATTGTTGTGTATGAGGACTCACAATTCTGTTTCCCGTGATTACACCAGTCATACTTCAGGTAATCAACACCCCAGGAAGCATAGGTCCTGGCATCCTGGAACTCATATCCCCTGCTTCCGGGCCTTCCCTGGCAGGTTGCTGTACCTGCATCTGAATAAATACCGAATTTAAGCCCTTTCGAATGGATATAATCGCCCAGATTTTTCATACCCGAAGGGAAACGGGCCGGATCGGCAATGATTGTTCCGTTTGAGTCCCTTTTCACCTGCCAGCAGTCGTCTATGACAAGGTACACATAACCCGCATCCCGCATCCCGCTGCTTACGAAGGCATCAGCAATCTCCCTGATTGTTTTCTCATTTATATCGCAGGCAAATTTATTCCAGCTGTTCCAACCCATTGGAGGGGTCCTTGCCAGTTCTTCGAATTTTTGGGCATACAGGGACGATCCGGACAATATCAGCACAACAAGCAAAGACCTTTTGATTAAAAGCAGGCACTGCTCCATCCGATTCAGAGGAAAAACAAAGATTTGCCCTGTTACCCTTGTTTGTTTGGTGAGTACATCCATTTGATCTGTGTTAATAATAAACCTTTTAAAGTAACACAAAGATACTTTTTCTTTTAAGCCGGGGTATGGGATATTCGACTATCATCAACGACGCTTCAGTTTTTACGATGAAGCTGTTTGCCCGGGACTGTTATTTGATATTCAGGTACAGATACATCGTTGGGTTCAACAGTTAGGGACTTACCTGACTTTCGGCTTGCTGTCTATTGCCAGATCGCAGATCTGGTGCACCCTTGCTTCTGACTTCCACCCGAATTGTTGTAACCGGCTCGTTATGCCTTCGTGCTTACTTTTCTGCCTTTATGAAAACGTGATGGGTTGGCTTGTTTCCCTTTCCTGTGATTTGTAAAAAATATACCCCCGTCTCAAGCCCGTTTAAGTTGATTCCGACCTTTTTTCCTGAATGGTAATTCAGTTCAACAGCCATTTTCCGGCCCAGGGAATTATAAACAGAACACATGCAATCAACGAGGTCCATTTTTTCCGAGGAAAGAAAGATCCAGTCTGCCGATGGGTTTGGCGAAATGATTATATCATCGGGAAGAGAATAATCATGAACAGAATTTGGGCTGCAGTTTATTGCATTTCCCGGTTGTTCTGAAAAAGTTCCGTTAATCACGCTCCAGTTCAGCCAGGTTCCGCCTGTTCCTGTTTTCCAGTCATTCAGATCAAATGTATTTGAGCCAGATACAGTTCCTTTCACTCTGTAAACCTTAACCGCTTCCCCACCTAAATACCAGGTCAGAGGATTTCCGGGAGTGCAGTTTTCAGGTGCCTGGACAGCTAATTCACAATTGTTTTGAACAAAGTAGGCATTATCATCATATGCAGGGTAGCCTCCATATACTTTGGCTATCCCATTAAGGTCAACGCAAACTGCCGTGTATTCATCACAGGCAATTCCTTTTGCAAATACACCATAATCGGTATAGATTCTCGCTAGAAACACATCCAGCCGGCCTCTTCTGTCGGGATTATCAAAATGGGTGTCGGTAATCACATTGCTCATGTAATTGCAACTTAAAAACTTAGCAGAATCAACTTTAACTCTGCTGTTGTATGGATTTGCCAGTGCCTCGGCAGAAGTGACAGTCCCGTGTTGAGCTGAGAAATAATATTTGCCCAGAACGGCCATGCCGGCACTGGTTCCGCCAACAACAACATTTCTTTGCTGTATTGCGAGGTTTATTAAGCTGTCAACCGGCGTATTTCGCCAATACGATACATATTTCCACTGGTCGCCGCCTGCAAACCAGATGGCCTCGGCATGTTGAATTTTTTCCTGGACATATGGTTCATAACTTGCTGACGGGTTGTTAAATACGATAGATTCGACCGAATTGACAGGGGCACCAAGTGAGTACATATAGTCATTGTAACCATTTGAACCACTTGTTCTAAGGACTAGAATATCTCCACCATCAGCTCTTTGTAAGAACCATTTCATTGCATCATCGTCTTCTGTAGCCCCTCCCATCAGACAAACACCGCCAAGCGGATTGGTAACCGTATCCTTTGGATTTCCTGTAAAATAAGAAGTGTAGTTCTGTCCGAAACCAGCAAATGGAAAAATAAGAATAACGAGGATAAATCTTTTCATACAATTGTTACAATAACTTTGTAATTGTCTATTTGTCTTTAAGCATTAGGTATAACGCCTCGCCGGCAGCCGCAGTGTGGGTTTTATTTGTCTTAAACTTTCAATTTCCAATACTATTTGGAGGTTTGGTGAATGCCAGCCTACGGAAACCGCCCGCATTGCTCGGCTGTCGGCTTATTAGGGGCAGATTGTTTTATTTTGTTTTGAAAAAAGTTAATGTGTCTTTTTGTGATTTATTATCTCCAAAGAAACTACTAATTCATAATTTGGTTTTATCATCAGATATTACTGCAGCTTATCAATATGATAATCAGACCATCACTAACTAAACAGGTTTTCCAACTTCTCAATCTGAATTCTGTGTTTCGCAGGATTTGCTTTTCTTAACCTGTGTATATTTAACAACTTCCACTGAACTCCCGGGAATTTGCTGAAATCATATGGGAACCACACAGGTTCGCCATAAGAGAAGCTTATTAAAAATTTTCGCTCTTTTTCGGTAATACCTTTACGTACAATATCGATCAGTTGATTTCTTGTTGCTTCAAACATGTCATAAGTAAAAGACTGATCTGTCATGCCACCAAACTGGGTTTCCAGAACCATGCGAAGATCAAGAAGCGATGGTTCCAGTAATTCATGAAGTGGGCGTTTACTGCTAAGCAAACAGAATAAGACGCTTTTTTTAAGTCGTCATCATACGAAGTATTATCAAAAAGGGTTTTTATATCAAAAAGATCCCGTGGATGTTGCCTGTCAAGGGCGGCAACAATTTTTCCCCCATAAAGTTGTCCGAAAGGAACTACCTGTATTTCGCAATACATTTCAAACATTTCCTGTGCTCTGGAGCATATGCTTAATATTACAGGCTTATCGTAAACGCCCCGGTTTATTGTATTCACTTCAACCTTCACGTTTGACCCATCAGATGAAGTAAAACGCATCTTATATTCTTCAGATTCAATTACCGGTTCATGGGCATTAATCCCGGGAATATTTTTAGCAACTCTGGCCCTTAATGAAATAAGCTTTTCACGGATAGCATGCAGGTCCGATTCTCTGTCATCAAACGGAAGCCATGTAAGGTCGAGATCAACTGACAGTCTCGGCATGTTTTTGTAGAATAAATTGACAGCAGTCCCACCGTGTAACGCTAATGATTCTTCCCTTGCTATCTCTGGTAAAATTCGTAAGAGCAGTTTTACCTGTTTTTTATACCTTGGATCAATCATATCAAACTTTTCGGGACTGTTATCTGATATTCCGGTACGAATACTCCATCGGGCACAATCGCTCTTTTACCTTTGCCGAGATTAAGTTTTTTGGTTTGAATATGGTTAAACCAATTATGGCCGGTTTTTTTTGCAAGAAAAAGAAACAACCTGGTTACTTTAACAGAATTACATTGTTCGAGCAGTGACTGAACGACATCAGGTACAAGAAATGACAAGCCTTCCATCAATTGATAAGCCTCATCCAGGCTAAACCTATCAGGAGCCATGTCAAGACATTCAAGCATTGCTCTGACCGGGTTAGAAATTTTTATCGACAGCCCTGACTCCATGTAATCAGTCAGCCCTGACTTCGGCGGGAGAAAAGAGGTATTTATCAGAACAGGATCAGTATCCCAATTGTTCTGTAAGAGCCAGGCTGGTAATTTAACGCCACGGGCTGCGAAAAGGAGAGTTTCCTCTGGATTTAATTCAAGGTAATGGGCAAGTCCAAGCAATCCCATTGCTGTTCTACCTCCAATATGGAGCAGCATTCCTGCCTGGTTCTGTAAACTATATATTGCGCCAACAAGCGTTATGCTATCCCCGGCGCGCTTCATTGCCCCATTGCCGATGCTCGTCAACCAACCACCTTTTCGATACCTTTGCTGCAATTCATAAGAATATCCCTGTGCCGAAAGCCATGATGATAATAATACAACTCCTGCCGGGATATCCTGCAGCAATTGGTTTATTTTTGTGCCAGTATTCATACCTATAGTATAATTACAAACACAAAGTTAAACTATTTGATTTAAATAACTTATTTTTCCAGTAGAGGGCAGAAACGTTTCCTGAATACTAATAACCGCTTTGAAGTGAAATTAATTGGGGTAGTGACCGCTAGAGTATCCTTTTACGAGACACCCTCTCGTAAATTACAAATACCCGAATTTTACCGTCACATGTACTGTCACCTCTGAAAAAACAAAAACCCGTAAGTGATTAACCTACGGGTAATTATAATGATTGCTTTGTGCCCGGAACAGGAACCAACCTGTTTCAAACCTGTCATATCGATCTGAATCTCAAACCGCACTGTTTATAGGCTTTTCAGAATTATCAACATTCAGCGGTGTATAAATAAATACAGTTCAATCTACTTTTACCGTCCCCCCTACCGTCCCCCTTATTAATTTTGTATTATATTTGTCCAAACCTTATCATACTCTATGGCCACCGTTACATTTATCCTAAGAGACCCACAGTCAAATAAAGACCCAAAGGAAAAGAAAAAGTCTACTGCAAAAGAGGAAACACCCATTTACCTTATCATGTGGATCGACCAACATCGCATCAAACTATCAACCGGAAAAAAAATTCACCCAAAGAACTGGAATCCATTAGAACATCGTGCAAGGCAAACAGACAAATATAAGAACTTCAAAGATACCAATGACCGGTTAAAAGATATCGGTGAAAAAGCCCTTGCCTGTTACGACAAGCACATGGTAAATAATCCAACGATTAATATTTCCCGGCTTCGTGAAGAGTTGAAACTCATAATCAAACCTAAACCACAGCAAGTACCTGAAACAACAACTTTCATTACAGCAATCGAGCAATACATCAGC
>CAISRB010000010.1 GCA_903887775.1 uncultured Bacteroidales bacterium | reverse complement strand
TTATAGTGCTGCAGTAAAAAAAGGGGATTCCCTGCTGGGGGCCGCGCAATATACCCAGGCAAAGACCGCCTTTACCGAGGCTGCGGCCTTAAAACCGGCCGAGGCCTATCCGAAAGAAAAACTGGCTCAGATCAATACGGCCCTGGCTGAGCTGGCGAAGCGGGAAGCGCTGGAAAAAGAGAGACTTGAGAAGCAGCAGGCACTGGATAAACAATACCTTGCTGCCATTACTGCAGCCGATAAACTCCTGGCGACGAAATCCTATCCGGAAGCCAAAACCCAGTATACAGCTGCCCTTGCGCTGAAACCGGGAGAAGCCTATCCCGGGACAAAGATTGCAGAGATCAATAAAATACTCGATCAGATAGCAAAACAGCAGGCCCTTGATAGCGAATATGAAACTTTGCTGGCTTCAGCTGAAACCTTGTTTAAGACGAAAAGCTTTGAACAGGCCAAACCGGAATATCAGAAGGCCCTGGTTCTGAAACCGGATCAGCCGCTTCCGAAACAGCGTATTACAAGCATTGACAGTATTGCCGAAGCCTTATTGAAACAAAAATCGCTCGATGACCAGTATACCGCCCTCATCACCAATGCGGATAAGCTGCTTGCAGCTAAAACCTACGATCAGGCGAAGGCGGAATACCAGAAAGCCTCAGTTCTGAAACCAACAGAAGCCTACCCGAAAACTAAAATTCAGGAAATTGATAAGCAGTTAGCTGAACTGGCGCGGCTTAAAAAGCTGGATGACGATTATAATGCTGCAGTAAAAAAAGGGGATTCCCTGCTGGGGGCCGCGCAATATACCCAGGCAAAGACCGCCTTTACCGAGGCTGCGGCCTTAAAACCGGCCGAGGCCTATCCGAAAGCAAAACTGGCTCAGATCAATACGGATCAGGCTGAGCTGGCGAAGCGGGAAGCGCTGGAAAAAGAGAGACTTGAGAAGCAGCAGGCACTCGACAGTCAATATCAGGCTGCAATAGCAGAAGCGGATAAACTTCTGGGGGAACATTCACTCGGCGGAGCCAAAGCAAAGTATACCTCCGCTTTGACGCTTAAACCCTCCGAAGCGTATCCGAAGTCCAGGATTGCAGAGATTGACAAAACTGTTACTGATTCCATCCAGAAGCAGAAAGCACTTGACCTTCAGTATGCAGGGCTGATCAGGAATGCCGACCAGTTGCTGCTGGCAAAGACATATGGACAGGCGAAAGCTGAGTATGGCAAGGCTTCTGCATTAAAGCCATCCGAAGAATATCCAAAAGCAAAGATCAGTGAAATTGAAAAAGCCCTTGCAGATATTGCAGCGACCAAAGCAAGGGACAGCGCTTATTCGGCGGTGATCGCCAATGCCGACAAACTGCTTGCCGCAAAATCATTTGAACAGGCAAAAGCTGAATACCAGAAGGCGTTACAGTTTAAGGCGGATGACCTCTACGTGAAGACAAAGATTGGGGAGATCGACAGAGCTGTTGCTGAAATTGCACAGCAAAAAGCGACAATTGAAAACAGGTATAAATCATCCATTACAAAAGCAGACCAGTTACTGGCTGCGAAATCGTATGAACAGGCGAAGGCTGAATATAACACAGCCCTTGGTATCAAAGGGGGAGAACAATATCCACAGGATAAAATAAAGGAAATCAACACAATTCTTTCAGAATTAAAGGCCAAAGAGGATGCTTATAAAGCTTCAATTGCAAAGGCCGACCAACTGCTGCTTGAAAAAAAATTCGAGGAAGCCCGCACTGAATATGAAAATTCTCTTTCCATCAAACCCAATGAGCAATATCCAAAGAATAAAGTGGATGAGATCAATAAAAAGCTCTCAGAGTTACAGGGCAGAAAAAAGACCTTCGATGATCTCGTGTTAAAAGGTGACAATTCGCTTAATGGTAAAGATTACGGCAAAGCCAGGGAATTCTTTCAACAGGCCATGGCTCTGTTTCCTGAAGAGACATACCCGAGGAACCAGCTTAACCGCGTGAATAGTGTAATTGACAGCATTTATCGCGCAAATAAGGGTAAATATGACAAAGCCATTGTTGAGGCGGATAAATTCTATAATGGTTTTGAATTTGACAAGGCTATTGATGCATATACTGATGCCTCGGTTCTCCTGCCTATGGAGAATTACCCGAAGGAGATGATAACCAGGATCCACAGGACAATTGCCGAAAATGCAATTGCCGATGTGCTGAACAGCCCGGTTACCATAAGCTCAAACGATGAGAAACAGTTCAAATTCACACCCCTTAATGTAGCTTCGCGCAAAGACAATTTTATCTATATAAAGCTCAGGAACCTTTCGGGTAAGCCTTTCAATGTTCTTCTTCGTTACGGGAAGGACAAGCAGCCTTCCGGCGGTGTTGTTATCCGCAATCTGAGCGCCGACGGTAAAGTGAATGAAAGACTGATCAGCGTGAGGGAACAGGATGTCTGGTATCGTATCGACAATGACTATATCAGCCTTTATCCCCAGGGTGGCGATATAGAAGTAAGCTTCATCCAGGTTTCAAAAGCAAGATAAGAGATTTTTTTTTATTTTTACAGCATCTTTTTGAGCTGTTTGATCTCTTTTATTCCTGCTTTATGCCAATCATGAATATTTATGCCAACAATGATTTCCGTTTGAGGTTCAAAGATCTCTGGCGGCTCATCGGCAACTCTCCCTTACTGGTCATTAACTTTATTTATAAAGGCCAAAAGCGGACAATTTACGCTAAATCGGAGCATTTTAATATTACCGGAAGTATCAAAGACAGGATGGCCCTGTATATCATTGAGAAAGCCTATCATGAAGGCCGCATCAAACCGGAGGACACCATTGTTGAAGCGACCAGCGGAAATACCGGAATTTCCTTTTCTGCCATCGGCAGGGCCCTGGGTCATAAAGTAAGGATCATCATGCCCGACTGGATGAGCAAGGAGCGTGTTGATATTATAAACAGCTTCGGGGCTGAAATCATTCCGATTTCAAAAGAGCAGGGAGGCTTTCTGGGCAGTATAAAGCTTTCTGAAGAAATTGCATCCAGGGAAGCAAACATCTTTCTTCCTCAGCAGTTCTCTAATGAAGCTAATGCCCAGGCTCATGAGAGAACTACCGGACCTGAGATCTGGAGCCAGCTTACATATCATGGAATTACACCCGATGCTTTCGTCGCGGGTGTAGGTACCGGCGGCACTGTGATGGGTGTTGGCAGGTTTCTCAGGCAAATGAACCCTGAAATAAAAATTCATCCCCTTGAACCGGCTGAGTCTCCCACGATGTCGACAGGCCATAAAGTCGGATCCCACCGTATTCAGGGAATCTCGGATGAATTTGTGCCTGCCCTGGTCAAGCTTGAACAGCTGGACCGGATCATTGCAGTTCCTGACGGTGATTCGATCATCATGGCCCAGAAACTTGCCAGGCAGCTGGGACTGGCAGTTGGAATTTCATCAGGCGCCAATTTCCTTGGAGCATTGCAGGTGCAAAACAGCATGGGGCCTGAAGCGAAAGTGGTAACCGTTTTCGCCGATTGTAATAAAAAATATCTCAGCACGGATCTGATGCGTGAGGAACCTGTAAGGTCAGACTATGAAAGCCCGGAGGTGGAACTGATCAATTTTAAGGTGTATAAGCGGGTTTGCGATAATTGCTGCGATATGTTCGAATGCGAGATCAAGCCTTATACAAGAACCAAGCAGGTCTGAAGCCAGGCATTAAAAGGTACAGACCCTTCGCATATCAATGCAGCGGGTGCAGAATGATCAGTGTGATTTCAGGCTTTATTCCTACTCTTCCGGCATAACCGACCGTGCCAAGGCCCCTGTTGACATATAAAGCAGAGCTCAACCCGTCTTTGTTCCTGGTATATAATCCGCCCCAGAAATGATTCGATGAGGAGAGTA
This sequence comes from uncultured Bacteroidales bacterium, assembly GCA_903887775.1. Classification (GTDB taxonomy): domain Bacteria; phylum Bacteroidota; class Bacteroidia; order Bacteroidales; family FEN-979; genus CAIRDP01. The sequence continues at coordinate 90,305 of CAISRB010000010.1, read as the reverse complement.
TGCTCCATCTCAGGGCCCCGCTTTCTATACCGAACTGCCCGCCATGTGTATGCCCCGAGAGGGTAAGATCTATTTCAGGATGCTTTTTACTGATAATGCTGTCCCAGTAAGAGGGGTCGTGAGAAAGCAGGACTTTGAACCCCGATTTGCTGATGCCTTTTTCGGCTCTGACGATGTCGCCATATCTCTGAAACCTCCTCGTGGCTCCCCAGTTCTCGACCCCGATAATTGTAATGCTGTCGCTGCCTGACCGGATCACAGCCGATTTATTAAGCAACAGTTTCCATCCCAGTTCGGAGTAAAACGTCCTGAGATCCTCGAGATTCTGATGTTTTGCAAGGGATGACTCCCATTTTACATAATCTCCGTAATCGTGGTTTCCCATTATGGCAAAAACACCGGATGGGGCATGCAGCTTTTTAAAATACGGAATAAAATCCCGGCCTTCCGCCGTGGAGAATGTGAACATATCACCTGTAAAGACGATCAGGTCGGGTTTGAGTGCATTGATCCTGTCAACCACTTCCGCCAGCTTCTCCCGGCAGGTCCAGTTGCCGAGATGAACATCCGAGAACTGAACTATCCTGAAATTACTGAATGACCCGGGGATCTTTCGTGAGCTGAAATCCACAGTCGTTACTTTAAAATCATAGACCCAGGTGATCATTCCAAGCAGGAGTAAAATCCAGAACATTCCCCCGATTATCCAGGCTGAAAGGTCGACCCAACGCAGCCAGGTGGCTTTAACTTTAAACAGCCGGGAAATTATAAGGCCGGCCAGCCTGCTTATAAGGGAAACGGCCAGAGGTATCATTTTAGCCACTATGGTCATCATCAGCAGGCTCATCAATATGGCCTTGACCGTAACATTCCAGAATATGAAAGGAACAATGAACCCGAAGATCACCAGGCCAAACAGGCTCACAGCCGGCAGCCAGTATAAGGCTGCAAGGAGTAACTTCAGCGGTGCAGCCCGATGTTTGATCCATTTCCGCACCGAGAGCCATAAGGCCAGGTCTCCGATCAGGAATATCGCAAGAAATATCAGGCCTCCCAGGTATTTTGGGAAAAAGGATGTCAGAATAAGGATCAATGCAAGGATACCCAAAAGGAAAAGCGCCGGGAGAATGATCTTTCTCATTTATTTTTTACATAATTCACAAGGCCTTTCGCTTTGAAGATCTCCATGAGTTTATCGGGCAGGGCTGAAAAGCTGAATGGTTTTGAGTTTACATAAACCAGGCCTTTTTCAAAATCGACTTTCACCTCATCGCCTTGTTTATAGGCATCAACTGCCCCGGGGACCAGGAGGATCGGCAGCCCCTGGTTCACTGATGACCGGTAGAATATACGGTTTACCGACTTACAGATTACAGCTTTTATTCCTGCAAAAGCGAGGCCTACCGAAGGGTGTTCACGTGAACTTCCGCATCCGAAGTTAGCCCCGGCCATGATAATATCGCCTGCTTTGACCCTTTCGGCAAAGCTGTTGTCAAATCCCTTGAACAGGTGAGGCATGATCTTATCGGGTTCGGAACTCTGCACATTATAGGTGAGGTTACCGGCGAACATCTGGTCTGTATTGAGATTGTCAACATCCGAATAGTTCCATGTATCCCTCGCAAAGCGGTCTTCGCCTTCTCTGATATCGACCTTTGAGCTTTGTGGTGCATGGTAGGGGAATTTGTCGTTTGCCCCGGCTCCGCGGGGATCGGTAATTTCGCCGGCAATGGCCGACATCGCGACTGTGGCCGGAGAGGCCAGGTAAACATTGGAATTGTTGTTGCCCATTCTTCCCTTGAAGTTCCTGTTGGCTGTAGAGATTACATTGTAATTGTCGGCCGGAATGCCTTGTCCCGTTCCGAGGCAGGGCCCGCAGGACGAAGCCAGTACATTCCCTCCCGCATCCATGAAAATATCTATAAGACCTTCCTTCATTGCCTGCTTGAAGATTTCTTTCGAAGCAGGAATAATGAGAAGCTGCATGAATTTTGCGACCTTCTTCCCTTTCAGAACGGCAGCAGCTTCACGGAGATCTTCAAGGCGGCCGTTTGTACAGGTTCCTATAAGGGCTTCATCAATCTTTACACCCTGTACTTCTGAAACAGCTTTAACATTGTCGACATGGTGAGGAGCAGCAACAACCGGGAAAACATCATTGAGGTTAATGCTGATTTCCCTGAGATAAGTGGCATCAGGGTCGGCCCAGAGGCCTTCGGTTTTTTGACCTAACCAGGCTTCAAGCACCTCGTCGGCCGGGAATACTGCATTTTTCGCACCCATTTCGGATGCGAGGTTTGAAAGGACCATGCGATCCGAAATAGTGAGAGTTGTAACGCCTTCGCCATGATATTCGATCGACATATAGTCGGCACCGCTTGAGCCAATCATGCCGATGATCCAGAGAGCCAGGTCTTTTGCATAGACGCTTTTAGCGAGCTTGCCGGTGAGGGTGATCTTAACCGATTCCGGTACACGGAACCAGGTTTCTCCCTGTTTCCAGAGGCCGGCAGTTTCGGTACGGTCAATCCCTGCAGCAAATGCGTTAAACGCACCGGCTGTACTGGTATGGCTGTCGCTGCCTACGATGATCATTTTAGGCCGGGCATAGAGCGACATCAGCTGATGACAAATTCCGTCACCTGCATCGTGAAACTTTTTGATCCCTGATTTTTCGACCAGATCGCGTATGACCTGGTAGTCATTGGCGAGTTTCGAATTGGTAGGAGGGGCGTTATGATCAAGGGTTATAAGGAGGGTGTCGGGGTTAAAAAGTTTTTCACCACCCATTTTCTTAAATGTACTGAAAATGCTTGATGTATTGTCGTGCGAAAGAATTATGTCGGGTTTAGCAAAGACAATAGCCCCTGTTTCGGCTTTGAAAATCTTTTCAGCAAAAGTTCTTCCTTTCATATTGAGCGTTTTATGAGTTTAAGACAAAGATATAATTTTTTTTTGCTGAGATGGCAGGAATTTCTACCTTTGCAGCCCGTTTTCAGTATTACCCGGAGAGGTGGGTGAGTGGCTGAAACCAACAGTTTGCTAAACTGTCGTACGGGAAACTGTACCGGGGGTTCGAATCCCCCCCTCTCCGCAAAGGCGTACAACTATCGGGGTATAGCGCAGCCTGGCTAGCGCACCTGGTTTGGGACCAGGGGGTCGCAGGTTCGAATCCTGCTACCCCGACAAGTTAAACAAGAACCCACCCGAATTTACTGGTGGGTTCATTTTTTATAGCCAAAGAAAAGTCAAATTTTGTGGACACAAAATGTGGAAGTATTCAGTGATATACGCTCGGGGTTAACAAGTTTTGTCATATAAATTGTATTTGTTTTCAGTATTTTAGGCGACGTTTGCACTCCACTCCCTGTACCTTTCGGTAGCCTGCTCCATTATCTCGTCCATCACCACGTTAAGTTCTTCAAGGGTAATCTTACCCCGCAAAGTCTTCTTCACCGACAGCATCATCTGGGCTTTGGCATCGGGCTTTTTATACCAGTCCACCTGAAGGTTTTTCTTGATGGATTGGACTATTTGCTTTACCAGTTCAGAGATTATCTTATTATCCGTAATAGCTTTCTGGTGTTTGGCAAGGATTTCGTAGAATGCCAGTTCTTCTTCCGAAAGCCCAAGCTGATTTGCCCGGGAATCTTCTTCAGTTATTTCCTTTGCCTGTTTGACCAGTTCTGCAATGGTGGTGTAACTGTCAATGGCGTTTTCGTGGTACCGGATAATGATTTTCTCGATGGCTTCCTTCAGGGACGTGTACTTGACGATGTTCTTGTACCTGCGCAGCTTGATTTCGTTGTTGAGAATCTGGCGCATTATCTCAATCTTGATATCCAGACCTGATTTCTGCTGCCGGGCTCCAAGCAGAAATTCATCATTTAAAATGGAGATATCGGGCTTTTCGATGCCCGCCATTGCATATATATCTATAATATCGTCCGATTCGATGCTACGGTGGATAAGCTCCTTTATCTGCTCAGCCTTGACCCTTGTTGCCCGTGGTGGATTCTTTACCTTTCCGACAGCCACGCCAAGGTGCTGGAAAAACAGAATGTCTGTAGAAATTTCGGGTATCTGCGGATGAGACTTGATAATCGGAACCAGCGCGCTCATCCTTTTCTCGGCTAACTGGAAGTCCTGGCATTGCTGGTCATCCTTAACAATATGATTAAGGGCACTACTCACAAGCAGAAATTTGCTGGCATTGTCCAGACCTTTCCACCCGGAATAATCAAACACTGCGGGGAGAAATCCCTTCAACTGTCCGACGATTTCAAGCAATTCATGATACCCGGCATCCAAATCGATGGTTGGCTTTCCCTTCCCACCACCACCTGTGTATTTAGTCGTGGCATCCTTCAGCTTATCGCCAATGCCGATGTAATCGACAATGAGTCCGTTGGGCTTATCCCTGAATACCCGGTTCACCCTTGCAATGGCCTGCATCAGGTTGTGGTCTTGCATTATCTTATCCACATACATCGTATGAAGGCAGGGGGCATCAAAGCCCGTTAGCCACATATCCCGGACAATGACAATTTTCAGGGGGTCTTCGGGGTTCTTGAATCTCTTCTTGATAGCTTCGTGCTGGTCTTTGGTTCGAAAATGCTTGTTCCACTCCTGCGGGTCTTTGCCGATGTTTCCCGTCATCACCACTGCAACTTCAGGGCAATCGGGAAGTTTGGTAATGGCATCATAGAGCTTTACACAGTTCCGTCGGCTCATACACACAATCATCGCCTTGCCTTCCAGGGTATCAGTTCGTCTTTTGAAATGTTGCAGGATGTCTTCGGCAATCTTATTAACTCTGTCGTCCGCTCCTGCCGCATCTTCCACCGCCGCCCATTTCATCCGGTTACTTTCATTAACGGGCAATCCGGCGGTGATTTCTTCAGCTTCCTCGTCGATGTCCTGATTGGAAATGTGGAGTTTGGCGAGCCTGGGTTCATAGAAAATCTTTACGGTTGCCTTGTCTTCCACTGCCTGGCGGATATCATAAACGTGGATAATTTCCCCGAAAACCTCGACTGTGTCGGCATCCCGAGTGTCCACGGGGGTGCCCGTAAAACCAATAAACGAAGCGTTTGGCAATGCCCTGCGAAGATTGCTGGCAAAGCCATCAATCAACCCGTATTGGGTACGGTGACACTCATCCGCCAGAACAACAATATTTTCACGTGTTGAAAGAACAGGATGTTCGGCTTCCTTGCCATTGCTATTCTCGACCAACCTGAACTTCTCGATTGTCGAGAAGATGACCCCGCCACCACTACCTGAGAGGAAACTTCTTAATTCGTCGGTGCTCTGGGCGTGTTTGACATCACCCACAAGGTCTTTCGCCTTCAGAAAATTCTCATATAACTGCTGGTCAAGGTCATTTCGGTCAACCTGAACCACGATGGTAGGGTTCTTCAATTCCGGCATCTGGCGAAGGATGCCTGTGTAGACCGCCATCGAAATGGACTTGCCTGAGCCCTGGGTATGCCAGATTACACCAATCCTGCCGTCGCCGAAAGGCTTGATGGCTTTCTTGGTCGATTCCACGGCAAAGTTTATCCCGAAGTACTGGTGGTACTTGGCTCCCTTCTTAATATAACCTCCTTTGTCCTGTTCGTGGAAGATGAAGTACCGGATATATTGCAGCAAACGCTCCTTAGTAAACAACCCCTGTATAAGCGACTGAAGCTGGAATCCGTCTTCCGAAATGCTGACCCCGTCTACCGATTTCCAGGGGGTATACCATTCCATATCGGCGTTGTACATTCCGTGCAAGGTGTTCAATCCATCGGAAATAACCGTAATGGCATTGTATTCGAACAGTTGCGGGATGTCTTTGCGATAGTGCTGTATCTGGTTCCACGCGTTGTCAACCGATGCTGAACTATCGAACATATTCTTAAACTCGAACAGTACCAGCGGTAAACCGTTGACAAACAGAATCAGGTCGGCACGGCGGGTGTTCCTGCCTTCGACCGTGAACTGGTTAACCGCAAGAAACTGGTTATTCTCCGGGTTCTTGTAATCGATGGGATAGATATGCTCCACACAGGTTCTGCCATCCTTATCCAGCCAAGACAGATTTAAGCCATTGGAGAGTTTCAGGTGGAACGATCGATTGCGGACATCAAGGTCAGCGCCTTCGTTGAACAGAAGCTGTTTAATTGCGTCAGAAAGCACATCCGGTGGTAACTGGGGATATTGTCTTGAAAGGAAATAGGACAGGCTGTCTTCCAGCACCACCTTCTTGAAATTCCGGTGAATATCCGCCCCAAGCAGATGTGAATAGCCCAGTGCCTTCAACCATTCGATGGCAACGACTTCAACATCCGATTCGATAAGGTAATTGCGGGTCATAGGGCTTGTTCAATGGTTTGAAGGGCGGATGGGATGAAATCGCCTGATATGAGTTTGGGAAGAAGGTAATCTCTGGTTTGAGTAAGGTTTTCTATTTCGTAGGTGGAATTGTTTATCAAATCGAATTGTGGCTGAACAGCTTCTATAAATTTTTGAATAAGTTCATTTGGGGGGATAATGCACTCAATTTCACGGAACGCTTTTTTACTTATTTCCAAAAAAGTCGAACCGTTAGCGTATTGGATGATTAAGTCTATATTGTTTTTAAGCCAGAAGTATATAAATTGGTGGCTAAACGATGAATCTGGCAGAATTGCAATGTACCCTTGGTTAATAGCAACAGGAATATCTGCAATGGCAATATAACCTATTGGAGCACGTGATGATAAAAGTACCGTGCCAATAGGCAACAGGCCCGATGATACTTTCTTTAATCCAAGTTCAGTAAGTTTACTTTCCGTATCAATAAGAAATGGACTTTTTAAATTTGCTAAATCTTTTGGCGATGTCCAATGGATAGAACCATTCCAGAATTTCGATTCCATAGTGCTTGGGGTTCCACCACCCCGTATTTTAACAACTTCTTCAAGTTTCCCGTTTCTCCACCCTTCAGGCAAATTCTCAGGGTCAATATCATCCACGAAATAATGCTTGTAGAGTGCCTGAGCCATCTGTTCCAACGTTTGGTTCATCTGGCGGTTGAGTTCGATTTTATCATCAAGGGCACCAAGGATTTCAGCGATGCGGTGCTGCAAGGGGAGTGGTGGACAAGTTAATTCGAAAGTTGAAAGTATTTTGGCGTTTGCACCCGGTTGTGCGGAACCACCTTTAATTGATTCAATAAAGTTTCTCCAATCATTAGTTCGTAAAACAAAACTCACATATAACGGATTCGCAATTTTTCTATCAATCCTAAATCGAATAAGATATGATGCAAAAACGGCATTAATATCATCTTTTATGATGGACGTTTCTCCTGTCGAATTACCAGTTCTTGCTATAACAATATCTCCGATTTCTAACTTATTCTTCTCGAATTCCGATTTGGTTATTTCGCAATATGGCACGGATGCCCAATCAATGTGGGCATCCTGAATGTCTGTAATTCTTAGAAATTTGCACCCTGTGTTTCGTTTGGTTGCACTTGCTGTATAACCATAAGAAATATCCTGACAGATTTCACCTAAAGAATATGAGTTCCACCCTTCCATCTATTCGTCCTTTACCGTTTTCATTTGTTCTTCCAGTTCCTCGATGGTTGGCATCTGCTTTGCCAGTTTCTTCGGCAGGGTTTTCCGCAGTTCATAATCAGCTACTCCAATGGGCGTGCCAATGCTTTTCAGTGAGTATTTGATAACCGTTTGATTGGGCGTTTTACAGAGCAATACACCAATGGTGGGATGGTGCTCTTTGCCTTTGATTTGTTCATCGATGCAGTTGATGTAGAAATTCAGCTTCCCGGCAAATTCAGGCTGGAAATCGCCCACCTTCAGTTCAAATACCACGAAACAATTCAGGTGAAAGTTGAAGAAAAGCAGGTCGGTGAAAAAGTCATCGCCTGCCACGTTCAGATTGAATTGGTTCCCGACATAAGCAAAGCCCCTGCCCAGTTCCAGCAAAAATTTGCGGATATGCTGAATCAACGCAGCTTCCACTTCACGTTCCTTGGCTTCTGCATCCATATTCAGGAAATCGAAGAGATAGGGGTTTTTCAGCGTTTCCGTGGCAAGGTCGGATTGTGGATTGGGCAGGGTCAGCTCAAAATTGCTCAATGCCTTGCCCTGCCTCTGGAATAGTTTGCTGGTGATTTGGTGAACAAGTACATTTCGGCTCCAACCGTTTTTGATAATTTGCTGGATGTAGAAAGCCCGTGAGTCAGCATTTTTCACTTTATCCAGTAAAACCTGATGGTCTGACCACGGTATCTGTGCCAGTTCAAGGTTCGTGATGGATGTGGCATCCAATTTTGCAGCAGCTTGCTGCAAAATTATACCAGTTTGGATGTCAGGACTTTGTGTTATTGCAGCAGGTTGCTGCAATAATTCCACCGGGGATGCCGATAACGTAAAGTGTGGATATGCGTTTGAAAAATCACGCATATAGCGGAGATTACGCGGGGAAAGTCCTTTCATCTCCGGGAAGGACGTCTTCAGGTCGATGGATAATTTCTCGACTGTTTTTGCGCCCCAACCCTGCTCACCTTCCATTGTGGCAATCGTCCTTCCTATTTCCCAGTAAAGGGAAAGCAACTGTGCATTGGCGGAAATTGAAACCCGCTGCCGGGTCTGAATTATTTTCTCCTTCAGCCCCTGCAATATTTTCAGGTAATCTGAATTAACTTCCATTGCTCAGGCTTTTTAAATTTTGTTGTATCAACTGCTGAAGCTCATTGCTCCGTGTGAACTGTTCGTTAAGCTTGGCAGTAAGGGCTGCCATTTTTTCTTCAAACGGGATGCCGCCATCCTCTTCTTCTTCGGTGCCGACGTACCTTCCGGGTGTAAGAACTAATTTCTGCTTTTCAACTTCTTCCAATGACGCGCTTTTGCAGAAACCATCGACATCCTGATGATTCCCGCCAACATTCCGCCACTGATGGTAGGCATTGGCAACCTTGGCAATATCATCATCACTGAAAGCACGCAGTTTCCGCGTGACCATTGTCCCAAGTTTTCGGGCATCGATGAACAGGATTTCGTTTCTCCGCTCCCGATGAACCCCATCCTTGCCGTCACGATTTTTGCTTAAAATAAAAAGGCAGGCAGGAATTCCTGTCGTCAGGAACAGTTTCTCGGGAAGTTGAACGATGCAATCAATCATCTCTTGGGTTATCATATGCTCCCGTACGTTCTTTTCGCCGGCATTGCCCGTGGTCATTGCCCCGTTTGCCATCACAACCCCAGCTGTTCCTCTTGGGCTCAGGTGATACCAGATGGTCTGGAACCACATATAGTTGGCATTACCATTGGTGGTAAAGAGTTCTTTGGCTCCAAAAATTCGCGGGTCATTATCTCCCAGCATCTCGGGATGCCACTGCTTGACGTTAAAAGGCGGATTCATCAGAAAGTAATCCGCACCATCCTTACCTGAAATTTCCGGAAATTTATCATCGAGCAAAGAATCCCCGAGTTTGACCTGAAAATTCATATTTCGAAGCAGCAGGTTCATCTTGCACAACCGAAGGGTGCCTTCGTACCGCTCCTGCCCGTAAACCATATAGTTGGGATTTGAATTGTGAGCTTTCAGGAACTTCACCGACTGAACCATCATCCCGCCTGAGCCGATGGCTACATCCATTATGCGTCCGCTCAATGGTTCAATCATTTCTACAAGAAGGCGGACAATGCTGCTGGGAGTGAAGAATTGACCACCACCGCTGCCTTCTGCCATCGCAAACTTGCCGATGTAATATTCATAAATCCTTCCATACAGGTCGGTTTCCGGGTGTTTCGATTCGGAAAACTCTTCGGATGAAAACAGGTTTATGAGTCCTGCCACCTGCACTGGCGATAATTGGCTCTTAACAAATATGGGCGGAAGAAGCCCCTTGTGGTCGGGCTCCCTTTCTGCTAACAAATCATCAATGGCAATAAAGGCATTATCCACCTTCACCTTGATGTCGTCCTGATTGGCATTTTCCAGCAAGTATGACCACGTTGCTTCCCGGGGCAGCTTATACACGTTCTTCGATTGGTATTCCAGAGGGTCTTCAAGGACATAGCTGATTTCCTTCTTGTCGGTGGAATAGTAATCCGATTTGGAGTCATTCAGTTGCTTTTGCAACTCGGAGTAACGAATTTCATATCGTTCCGAGAGGTGCTTTACAAAGAGCAGGGACAAAACGTAATCCTTGTATTGATTCTCCGCTACCGCTCCACGAAGTTCATTGGCTGCATTCCATAGTTTGTCTTCGAAGGGAATATCAGCCTTGGCGGTGGATTTGGATTGTTTGGCCATTTTTTTTAATTCGATTCATCACATCTGATTTTAAGCAATATTAGTAAAAGTAAATTAATATTTAATGTGATTGATGAAGATTAGGGCATTATTATGCCAATACCTCGATGCACAATTTCGTTGCCGCTTCCGCTCACTTTATTCAGGCCATTCCATAAGGAGTGGTTTTTTTTCCAAAACTTTTCATTTTTCAGAGCCAGGTTGTCATTCATTATTAGGTTTAGTTGTTTTTCAGATGTATTTTTACTAGTTGAAAATGACAATATTATGGATACTCTGAATAAAACTAAGCCACAACTTCTTAAAGAGTTGCAGGAATTAGTAAAGGAGAATGACCAATTAAAAATATCATACGAAAGAGAAATCAAGGAACTCAAAAAGGAAGCTGAAATGTTGCGGGCAAGCGAACAACGACTGTCTTCCATCTATAACACTGTTAACGATGTCATCTTCCAATTGACAGTCGAGGCTGATAACAAATATCGTTTCATTTCGATTAACCAGGCATTTTGCAACATTACTGGTTTAACTCAGGAGCAGGTTTTGGGCAAAATGGTGAACGAGGTGATTCCAGAACCTTCTTTAACGATGGTGATGGGAAAATGCAAACAGGCAATTGACGAGAAGAGAATGGTCCAATGGGAAGAGGTTTCAGAATATCCTCGCGGGCAGGTAGTCGGGCAGGTTAGCATCATACCTGTTTATAATAACAAAGGAGTTTGTACAAATCTGGTTGGTTCAGTCAATGATATCAAAGAACTCAAGTTGGCGAATCAAGCTTTAGTCGTGTCAGAAGAAAAATATCGTGTTCTGTTGAAAGGTAACACACTTGGCATTTTAGCCTTCGACATCGAAACTCATAAATGTGTTTTTTCTAATTTAACTGCATGCAAATTATTTGGTTATAAAGATGAAGAGATTTCAAAGTTGAGCTTAGCCGATTTTCACCCAAAGGATTCGATTGAAAAGGTGATAAGCGAATTTGAGTCTCAGGGGCGTAGTGAGAAATCTATTTCGAACGCCCTGCCTTGTCTGCGAAAAGACGGTAAGATTTTTTATGCTGATATAGCTGGATATTCCACCACCCTGGACGGCAGAAATTGCAGAATAGGTTTTATCATGGATGTAACTGAACGAAAGAAGGCAGAAGAACTAATGGAGCAAACCCGTCAGAATTATGAAACCTTTTTTAATACTATAGATGAGTTTCTTTTTGTACTTGATGAGCAGGGAAATGTCATTCATGCAAATTCTACTGTGTACGACCGCCTTGGCTATACAAGGGATGAACTTTTCAGAAAGCCGGTCCTAATGATTCATCCGCCTGATCGCCGTGACGAGGCTGGAAGAATTGTTGGCGAAATGCTAATGGGATCCGCACAACTTTGCCCTATTCCTGTTCAAACAAAATCGGGCGTACAGATTCCGGTTGAAACAAGAGTTACCCTTGGATCCTGGAATGGGAAACCTGCAATTTTCGGAGTCACGAAGGACATTTCACAGCTCAGATTATCAGAAGAAAAGTTTTCGAAATTATTTCATATCAATCCCTCTGCCTGCGGGTTAAGCGATCTGGAAACAAGACAATATATTGAAGTTAATGAGGTGTTTTACAAGCTATTTGGATTTGAAAAAAATGAAGTAATAGGTAAGACTGCGTTTGAGCTAGGCATACTTACCCCTGAATCGTCTAACGCCATACAAATGCATGCTGATAGCGATGGGAGGATAATCAATGCTGAAGCCAAACTGAAAGCAAAGAACGGCGATACTAAGCATGTCATGCTGTCGGCTGAAAACATTTATATTCAGGATAAAAAATACCGTTTTACTGTGGTTTATGATATCACCGAACTGATACACATTGAAAATGTACTGAAAGAAAGTGAAGCTTCACTTCGGGATGCTCAGGAAGTTGCCCGTTTAGGCAGCTTCGTTTGGGACATCTCGGCTGGTTTATGGACAAGCTCATCCATTCTTGATACTATTTTTGGCATTGATGAAACCTATATCCGCTCGTTGGAAGGATGGGCAGCAATAGTTCATCCAGAATGGCGTGACATAATGGTTGATTATGTCACAAAGGAAGTTTTAGGGAAGCATCAAAGATTCGAAAAAGAATATAAAATCATAAACCATAAAAATGGAGAGGAACTTTGGGTGCATGGTTTGGCTGAGCTGAAGATGGATAAAAATAACCAGCCTGTAAAATTAATCGGGACTATTATCGATATTACTGAACGCAAAAAGGCAGAGGAAGCTCTTCATAATGAACGATTAATGATACGTACGCTCATTGATAATATTCCGGATTCAATTTATTCGAAAGACACAGCCGGCCGCAAGACACTTGTCAACTTAGCTGAAGTGCGTTTCATGGGAGCGAAATCAGAGAGTGAAATTTTAGGCAAGACTGATTTTGAGGTTTACCCAAAAGAACTTGCTGAAAGTTTCTTTGCTGACGATCAGGAGGTGATACAAACTGGTAAGCCAGTGCTTAACAGGGAAGAATATATCTTTGACGAGAAAAAACAGAAACGGTATCTGCTCACATCTAAACTTCCATTGAAGAACAAGGATGGCCAGATTATTGGGTTGGTAGGTATAGGCCGTGACATCACCGGGCGCAAGCAGGCTGAAGAAGAAATAAAACTTAAGAACGAACAACTTTTTAAAACGAACGCAGAAAAAGATAAATTCATTTCCATCATGGCCCACGACCTGCGTGGCCCTTTCCAACCGCTTTTAGGTTTTACCCGAATGCTGGTGGAAAACTTACCTACAATGAGGCTCGACGAGATTCAAAAGATGGCTTTGAGTATGAGAGGTGCTGCAAACAAACTCTTTAATCTGCTCGAAAACCTTCTTGAATGGTCACGAATGCAGCAAGGATTAATCCCTTTCACTCCCGAAAAAATTCAATTGCTTCCGGTGGTTGAATCTATTATACCATTTGCGTTAGAACCAGCGAAAATTAAAGAGATTGAGCTGATTATTGATATTCCCGGGGAAATATCTGTTTATGCCGATGGCAACATGTTGAAATCAGTAATGCGAAACCTCGTTTCCAATGCTATTAAATTTACGCCGAGGGGAGGAAAGGTAAGTGTTTCGGCTAAATCAACTATTGATAATAGTGTTGAATTCTCCTTCAAAGATACTGGTATCGGAATGAGTCCTTCGTTGGTTGATAATTTATACCGACTCGATCTGCAAACCAATCGCAAAGGCACCGAAGGTGAACCCAGCACAGGACTTGGATTGATTATAAGTAAGGAATTCGTCGAAAAGAATGGCGGCAGGCTTAGGGTTGAAAGCGGGGAAGGCAAGGGAAGCACATTTTATTTTACACTGCCGGGCCTAATGGATGGAATACCGAAGTGAGCAAAGGATGGGATGAATTTGAAATCTGACACATCCCCTTTTTGCAATAATTAAATGTCGCGTTTTCGCGTACCTGCGCGATTATTTTTTTAAATATCACACTGAAGTTTTTCTAATTCGTTAATAATTCCCGTATTTCAACTAATAATTTATTTTTAGTGCCTGATAATCATACGATTAGCGGCACAAAGCCTTCCATTAATAATTTGCCTGCAATGTTTGGCCCAACTTTTGCATTCTTCTGTTTCATGAAGCAATGCGTTTAAAGTATATTTGCTCAATAATCACAATAAGGAAAAATCGGGAAAATTTAATAATAGCAAACTTAAGATCACCACCTTATGAAAAAACTATACTTACTCATACTTCTTATGACATCAATAACATGGATGTCCAGTGCAAAGCAGGTAGAAGAGAACATGGCACGAACCGTAGCGGGCAATTTCTTTGCGAACCACATTGACAGAAATCAGTTCCCGACCGTTCCGGCTTCCACCATGGTTTATTCAGCAGGCTTTAAACAGGCCGGTCTGGCTGAAAAACCCAATACTCTGGCCGCTTTTTATGTCTTCAATTTTTCGACCCCGCATGGTTTTGTCATTGTATCAGGCAATGATGCAGTTTCCCCGATTTTGGCTTATTCAACCGAGTCTTCGTTCGAAACTGAACATATCCCGGCAAATCTATCGTGGTGGTTGAAAGGATATGAACTGCAGATGGCAGAAGTAACTGAGCAGGATTTTAATGCAACTCCTGAGATTAAAGCTGAATGGGAAGTTTTACTCTCTGACGCCGGTACTTCATCTGCCTCCCTTAAGACTGCCAAGGCAGACAGTTTTCTGGTAAAACTGAAGTGGGACCAGTCACCCTATTATAATGATAAATGCCCCTATGATTCGGTCAAAAAACTTCGAACCCAGACAGGTTGTGTGGCAACTGCAATGGCCATGATCATGAAATACCACAATAATCCTGTAAAGGGTACGGGAGAACATTCTTATAAACATAAAACATACGGTATTTTAACCGCAGATTTTAAAAATACGACTTACCAGTGGAATAATATGCCCGATTCCCTGCTTGGTCCCAATGACGCGGTCGCAATTTTGATGTATCATTGCGGGGTTTCCTTTGACATTAATTACGGGACACGCGAAACCAGCGGCCGTGCCCTTGCAAGGAACCATGATCCTAATGACACTTGCAGTGAAAATGCCCTGAAAAAGTATTTCGGATATGATCCAAACCTAAGAGGGGTCGATAGTGCGGACTATTCCCCTGCCGACTGGATAAAAATGCTCAAAGACGAAATAGACGCCCTACGTCCCGTTATGTATGGGGGCCAGGATACTTCTAAGACCAATCCGGGGGGCCATAGTTTTTTGTGCGACGGATATAATAATAACAACCAGTTCCATTTTAACTGGGGGTGGGGAGGAAAATTCAACGGGTATTACAAAATCGATGATAAAGAATACTATCCGAGAGGCCAGGAAGCAATAATCGGGATCCGTAAGAATCCCCAGGGAATAGGTGATCAGAATCTGCCTGACAATGAAGAAACTATATCTGCTTATCCTAATCCATTTTCCTCTGAAACGACCCTGAAGCCAGGTAAAATTCTTAAAGACGCATGTTTAACCGTTTACAACTCCTGCGGTCAGCCGATCAAACAAATCAATAATATTTCCGGACAAACAGTCACTTTTTATCGTGACAACCTGCCATGCGGAATCTATTTCCTGCGCCTGACGCAAGACAACCAAAGCTTTTCAGGCAAGCTGATCATCAGAGATAAATAAATATTAATAACTGCTGAGGCTGAACCAGGTGGTTAGCAAAGTTTCCTGAACCTGAGTGTTGCAACTATAAACCAAAGGCTCATTGCTCCCAGCGAGATAAGAGAGACTTTGTCGATCCATGCGGATAATTCGTCGCCCCAGAGGTCATGGATATTTCCACCAACAAATACAAAGCCGATGATAGCCAGTATTTTCATTGGCAAGGATAGATCTTTGAATGAATACAAAATAAGAACAACCGCCAGGAGGAAAAGTCCAAAGGAATTTTCGCCGCTGAAAGCAAGCAGGGGGATGAGCCCGGTTAAAAATATCATTTCAGTGATTTCCTGCTTAGAAATTCCATTCCCCCTTCTGATCAGAACAACCATAAGAAAGGCCAGCAGCAGGAGTATCAGTAACTGGAAAACCTCGAAACGCAAAGGAGTTGTAAGTATCCCCCCCAGGAAGGCATATCTTGCAATCACGCTGAATATCGTTTGATTAGCCGGTAAGCTGAACTCCTGTTTATTTCCGAGTTCAACAAACAGCTCATGGAGCCATGCCAGAGACTGACTGGCAGTCATTGTAAAGGATCGATAGAACAGCAGGGGAACCGCTGCAAGGATTATCGTGTAAAGGAATACATAAGCCAGCTCCTTCCACTTTTTCTTATATAAAAAATAAGGGAGGAATATCAGAGCGAATGGTTTTATGAACAGGCTGATTGAAACAAGAATGCCAACAGCGCCAGGTTTCCCGGCAACGAGGTAGCGGCAGCTGAGAAGGTAAAGAAACATCAGGATATAATTAACCTGTCCCAAATGTAATTCCCTTAGAAAATGAACCATAAGGATCAGCCCGGTCAGTAATACCAGTGAATTGATACTGCCGTTGCGTTTATCGGTATGATCAGGCCATACCATGCGTATTGCCAGGTGAATACAGGCAAGCATGATGAAAGAATAAAATAACCAGTAAACAACTTTAGCGATCCAGAAAGGAAGAATTGCAAAGGGAATAAAAAAGACAGCCGAGACCGGGGAATATTTAAAAATATAAAAATCATCGGCTTTGATCCTGTAAAGATTCTGACCTTCGAGAATACGGGCTGCCGATTTATAATAAACTTCGAAATCGGAGAGCCAGAATCGCTTGTTCAAAATCTCGGCAAATAAAAATAAAAGGAATACAAGGCCAACCATGGCATATCCTAACCATGGGTTTTTTTTATAAGAAAAGAAATGTTCCATGATTTCTTTAGCAGATCAGATAAGAATTATAAATTTAATCCTTGATACATCGCAGGGATAATGCGCTGGGATTATATTCCTCATAAAGTTCGGCCTCTGTGCCTTTTCGTATAAGCTGGAGAGCAACCGAAGTAGTATTCGAGATCGTTTCCGAAGACCAGAAGTAGCCTCCATTATGTACGTCGATCCATGACTGGGTCGTGAAATCGAAATACCCCCCTGGGAAAGCCGAAAACTGGCTTGTGTTTGTTGCGCCAACATTGGGCACCCACCAGTCCCTGTTGCCGGTCGATTTCATCTTTCCCCCGGCCAGCTGGGTCCCGCCGAGGTACCTGATCAGTTCCTTCCAGTCCTTGCTGTCAGGTACATGCCAGCCTGCCGGGCATATTCCCTGTGCGCCGGCAGTCGTCTCATAATGTAACATCTCTCCCCATTGGTATAATCCACCCCAAAGGTCGCAGTTAACAAAATCGTTGCCGTAGCAATACTTTTCAACAAAGGGATTTTTTTGCTGTGTCTGGTTCTGGCTCTGGTCAAGCCATTTGCCCAGGTTGAGATTTTCTTTCATCCAGCATTGAGCACCTATGATTACGGTATGATATACCTGACCGCCATACTCGAATGTTCCGCAGGAGGTGCTGTCGGGAGCTTTCGTCGTATCCTGGCCCGTTTTAGGGGCAGGGACATTATGGACCTGGGGATTATCTTTGGGATTCTGCCCATTTGAACTGAGGGTGATCGTACACCATAGTACAACCAGCCCGAATGCTTTTACGGTTGTCTTCATGCAGTAAAGTTAAGGTAATGAAAGACAGCAGTCAAATTTTTTTCAGCATTCCGGTTCCTATGCCTTTGGCAACCGGATGACCAGGATTTCAAAAGCAATAAATACAATTGCCATAACGATAAACCATTTCCATAATTGGAAACCCCGGTTTAATTGCTCAACCTGGGTCATAAACGGGAGTCCTGATGGTTTAAGGACAATGGTGTTTCTAAGGCCGTATTTTTTAATATTGGATTCTATTTCTTTCGTGCTGAAGCAGTTTACTTCGGATTCCTTACGGTCGTAATTAAATGCAATTGCTGAAACCTGTTTATTCCCCCTGTAAACCATGTACCATCCGGCTTCACTGATCTGGCCATGGACAAAGATCTGCATTTGCTGACCCGAAGATCTCATTTCCGGAATGAATTCAAAAGAACTGTTCCATTTTTTTATGTTGACCATATTCTTCCCGTTTATCGAATCGGATGGAATATCGAGGGATTCAGTTTTGCCTATGATAGAATATAATGAAGACTGGATTGTGCTTAAAAAGGCCATTCTGAACATAACAGGGACAAACAACAGATGCTGCTGGAAATTTGTAAATGAGGGCTCAATCGGTGAGGCAAACAAATAAAGTTTGCCTTTGCCAACCGTTGTACTGGTTAAAAACGGTAGTCCGTTTTGCAGCCTCATAAGAACGGTACCCGGGTTAAGGGCGTTATTTGAAACCTGATAGTATTTCAATACTGCAGGGAGATCAACATTATCAGGCATCCTGATTTTTCCTGATGCATCCTTGTCAAATACATCTTTGAAAAGTTCATTTTCAATATCCAGTGAGGCCACTCTTTGTTTCATCGTATCAGGTTTTCCTATAGAAGAAGATCCGATAGAAGAGAAAAATGTGTTATAAGTTTCGTTCCTGGAATTTCCGGAAGGGAATATACAGACTGAGCCACCTTTCTGAAGGAATAATTTCAGTTCATTGGCCAGCCCGGATGCCATTTCGTCAATGTCGGAGATCAATATAAGGTTTTGTTTACTGAAGGAGCCGTAATCGACCTGATTTGCAGTATAAGCACGGAAGTTAAACACTGAATCGGAAGCGAATAACGACTTGAGATAAAGATTGGGAGACTTTCCGTAAATACTCAGGATGTTAATTTCATCAGTAATATGATAAGAAAAATAAAACTTATCGTCATAGACTATAGGGTAATCCGTAACATCCAGCCTTCCAAGCTGAAAGCCGTTTTTATCTTCGGTATACGGCAAGGATATCTCAGCAGGCCGGGAAGGATCGATGCTGAAACTTGTAACTGATCTCTGAATGTTATTAATGGTCAGGCGAAGTGGTATTTTTTCCAGTTTCTCATTACCGTAATTCCTTATTTTGACCATGAGTTTAACAGCCTGGCCGGGACGGTGGATAGGGCTTGTAAACCAAACAGAGTCAATAAAAAGGTTGTTTTGCCCCAGGGACTCAAGCGGGACCAGCACATAATGTGTGGATGAATCAGGTTTGATAAACTCAAAGCCGGCTGTGCTTTTTTGAAAATCAGATATAAGAAATGAGGTATGCGAGCGTTCCCTTTGCCTGGCGAACAGATCATTCTGACGGCTGATGACATCCCGGAGATTCACTGAAGCATGTGTGATCTTAACTTCCCTGAGCATACCCGAAAATTCTTCACGGCTGACAAACTGTGCATGTTTCCCTTCAAAGTCATTGGTTGAAAGCTGGAAGATGTCGGATGATTTATATGTCGACACAATTTCAGAAGCTCTTTTTTTTGCGAGGTCAAGAAGCTTTCCTTCGGTCCCGTTTGCTTCCATCGAGTACGAATTATCCACGTAGATACTGATGGCCTGGTGACCCGATTTCAGCTTGCCCTGAAGAGGTGAACGAATGAAAGGCTGGGAGAAAGCAAGAACCAGGGACGCGATTGTAAGCAGCCTTGCGGCAAGTATCAGCAACTGCTTTAACCTTGATCGTTTTCTGGTTTCAAGCTGGATTTGCGAAAGGAAACGGACGTTCGTAAAATACTCTTTTCGGTAACGGCGCAGGTTGAACAAATGGATCAGGACAGGAATTGAAAGTGCGCTGAAACCATAAAGAAAAGAGGGGTTTAAAAACTCCATGAGGAATGTTTTATCCAGGCAAAAGTACTAAAAAGGGAAAGCGCAAAAAAAAGGCTGTCATGCCTGATGCAGACAGCCTTTGTATCAGAGGCTGAATTTAGATAACTCCCTGGTCAAGCATGGCATTGGCCACTTTGAGGAATCCGGCCACGTTTGCACCTTTCACGTAGTTAACATAACCATCTTTATCTTTTCCATGTTT
Source organism: uncultured Bacteroidales bacterium (assembly GCA_903887775.1). GTDB lineage: Bacteria > Bacteroidota > Bacteroidia > Bacteroidales > FEN-979 > CAIRDP01. Next base: position 70,457 of record CAISRB010000010.1, on the reverse strand, counting down.
CACACACTGCTCATGAATGCTGCACATGATATGATGAAGCCTTTCGTCAACTTCCTTCAGAGGCCAGCTGAATTTCATTGCATTCTGTGACATTTCAAGGCCGGAAGTGGCAACGCCGCCGGCGTTTACTGCTTTACCGGGAGCGAAAAGAATCTTGTGTTCGAGAAAAATTTCGATAGCTTCGGGTGTCGAAGGCATATTGGCTCCTTCGGCTACACACTGTACACCGTTCTTTACAAGAGTGATTGCATCTTCTTTTCCAAGTTCATTCTGTGTTGCACAGGGGAGAGCGATATCGCACTTCACCTCCCATGGGCGTTTGCTCTGGTGGAACTGTGCACCTGGAAATTCATAGGAATACGGTTTAACGATATCCTGGTTGGAAGCACGCAGCTCAAGCAGGTATTCAATCTTTTCACCAGAGATTCCATCCGGATCGTAAATATATCCGTCAGGGCCGGAAATAGTCACCACTTTTGCACCCAGTTCGGTTGCCTTCAGGGCTGCGCCCCATGCAACATTACCAAATCCCGAGATGCAAACAGTTTTTCCTTTAAAAGTTTCACCCTTCGTTGCAAGCATTTCCTTTGCAAAATACACTGCGCCGAAACCGGTTGCTTCAGGGCGTATCAGGCTGCCTCCCCAGTTCAGGCCTTTGCCGGTAAGCACGCCTGAATTCTCACGGGCAAGCTTTTTATACATTCCGTAAAGGAAGCCGATCTCGCGTCCGCCGACACCTATATCGCCTGCAGGAACGTCAGTTTCGGGGCCAATAAGTTTCCAGAGTTCAAGCATAAAACCCTGGCAGAACCGCATGATCTCAGCATTTGATTTTCCTTTGGGGTCGAAGTCTGAACCTCCTTTAGCACCGCCCATCGGAAGGGTAGTAAGGCTGTTCTTGAAGATCTGTTCAAAACCAAGGAACTTTAAAATGCTCAGGTTAACACTGGGATGGAAACGTAATCCACCCTTGTACGGGCCTATTGCGTTATTAAACTGGATGCGATAGCCTCGGTTAACCTGGACTTTGCCGCTGTCGTCCACCCAGCTGACCTTGAACATCAATATACGGTCGGGTTCAATGATCCTTTCAATGATGTTTGCCGACTCAAAATGAGGATTCTCGTTATAGACATCCTGAATGCTTTCAAGCACTTCACGCACAGCTTGCAGGAATTCTTTTTCACCCGGATTCTTTTTCTCCAGGTCGCTCATGATTTTTTCTAGGTTCATTGTGATTCAGTTTTAGATTATAAATATGTTAAAAGTTCAGCCGGTTAAAAATATTGTTAACAAAATAACAAGCGCAAAATTAAGGCGATTTTCATGAACAACCAAACAGAACCGTTGTTTTTCAGCAGATGCGCTATTTTTTTTTTGGAATCGTGGATCAGGGTTTGTAAGGCATTCCCTTTCCGGTAAGTGATACGTTGTGAAATCTGCCCGTCTTCAGTGTAAAAAATTTCATCGCCATCCTTGATGTTATCCTTATAGTGAGTGAGCTGCCTGGTTTGCCCGTTCGGATAGTATACCCGCTGTATCCCGCTGCCGGCCGTAAATATTCCCTGTCCCGTAACCTTCCCAAATTCATCATAATACAGCCAGATGCCATCGTACATCCCGTTTTTATAATGCCCGTCAACCTTTAATATCCTGTTAGAATACCATTCCTGTAATGGCCCTTCCGGCTTGCCGTTCGAATAATACATTTCCTGGAGAGGATGGGAATACCTGTCCCAGGTCTTCGCTACACCATTTAAAACCCCTGATTTATATGTTTGCAGTTCTTTACGGTAACCCGACTGGTAGTATCGTTGCAGAGTGCCATCCAGCTTATTGTCATTATAAGTGCATGACATCATCAGGGCTCCTGTTTCATAGTAATACAACGACTTCCCCTGGCACTTTCCGTTCTTAACGATGATCTCCGATTTGATGGCTCCTGACGGATAGTATTCTTTCCTGGTATGAGTACATGCACTGAATAGCAGGGCAAGACCAACAAACAATGGAAAAACGAAGGCTTTCATCTGAGAGAACAAATATAGTTTCTGAATCTGATCGTAAGGAATATTCATAAATGAGTCCTTGAGTTTAAATAGGCAATACATTCTGTTACAAACTTGTCGGCAAGAATGCCGGATAACGGATTACTTCTTTCCATGCGTTCGGGATGCCACTGCACTCCTAAAAGAAAATTCTTGCCTTTCGGATTTAACCACTCAGTTCCTTCAATAAGCCCATCTGCCGAACGGGCGCTGACTGCCAGAAGAGGAGAGAGCTGGTCAACTGCCTGATGGTGGTTTGTTGTAACTGAAGCTGAATCAATTCCGGCAAGCTGGTATAAAGTTGAGTTCCTCAGCACAAAAACCTTATGGAAACAATGCAGATAATCTTTGCACATATGAGTGACGCTACTCCCGTAGTCAGTCGGAATGTCGATGATCAATTTGCCTCCCAGGTATACATTCAGGATCTGATTTCCCCGGCAGATCCCGAACACCGGCATTTTTATCTCCATCGCCCTGGCCAGTAAAGCCATTTCGAGGCTGTCGCGGCGCAAATCAAAACTGCCGCACCTGCCTGATTCAGCTTCCTTGCCGTACCACCCGGGATACACATCTTCTCCACCTGTAAGAAGCAGCCCGTCACAGCTGCCGAGCATCTCAGTTGCAACAGTTTTATTCAAGGGATAAAGATTAACTATCTGGATGTTGGGATTTGCTTTTTTCAGCCACTGAATGTAATTCGGGGATGATTTCGATAAGGCGATCCTGAGTTTGTTTTCCTTCGTGCCACACGAAAGCAAAAGCAGGAAGATCATGCCGAAGCAGAAGCAAAGTTTTAAATGCCTGACAACTCGTAACATAATCGGAGGAATTTTACCAAATGTATAAAAGATCAGGATGTCTTCTGATTAAAAAGATGAAAATTCCGGGTCATCGCAAGATATTTTTCACTGAACTTATTTTCAGAGGAGTGTATGATCATCTCATCCTCATCAGGTTCAGGCGTCTTATGAAATCTGAATTCCGACAGGATCCGGTGTGGAGGTTTCAAAGGAACGGGTCTGACAACAAGTGTTCTTGCCTTGAACAAACCTTGCTGTAAAGCTGTTGCGGCAAATTTCCTCTCTTCACAGACTGGTAAAATTATGCAAAGCGAAGATCCGGCGTGCATCAGTTTCACTGAACTTTTCAGAAGGGCCTCAAAGGTAAGAGTGTCCTCATGTTTTGCGAGAAGTTTCTTTTCTGAAACAGGTTTCAGGGAGCCGGTGAAAAAAGGAGGATTTGAAATGATGATGTCATATTTTTGATCAGCAAGGATTGCATGTTCTTCAAGTGACCGGCAAAAAACCCGGATCCTCCCGGCCCACGGGCTTTGGGAAATATTGTACACCGCTTCCTGAGCAGAAGGCCGGTGAATGTCTATTGCATCAATATATGCATCAGATACCTGGGCCATCATCAGGGCAAGGACCCCGCAACCTGTTCCCACATCAAGGATTGATAACGCATTGCCGGGATGGACCCATGATCCGAGGAGCATTGCATCTGTTCCGACCTTCATGGTGGAACGGGAGTCTTCAACCAGGAAACGGGCAAAACTGAAAGACATGTCAGAGGTATATGTCGATTAAGCCTTCCGGCGCTTCAATATGAATGATCTTCTTTTCCCTGTCGATCTCCTTTATGATCTCATCAACCGCCGGAATAAGAATTTCTTTTTTCCCGCAACGGACCTGGAACAAAGCCTGTTTATGCAGATCAACAACAGATTCCAGGATACCCAGGTTCCCATGACGGGTATCAATTACCGCAAATCCTTCAACTTCATGAAAATAAAACTGTTTGCCGCTGAGTTTCGGGAGGTTTGATACCGGGAGGTACATCTCCCTGCCTGCATATTCTTCCGCTTCATCCGAAGTTAATACATCAGCAAAGGAGAATATTGCCAGATTGCTGTTTTTCAGCTCAACCTTTGTGATAAAATAAGGAATCCGTTCACCATAAACATCCAGGTAAACGGATTCCAGTTGAAGATATTTTTCAGGTTCATCAACATTCAGATGAACTAAAAGCTGGCCTTTATTACCATATGATTTCAGGATCTTCCCCAGGTAATAAAAGTCATTGTTTTGCATGAGACAAGCTCAGATTAAGCTTATTCCTGCTTCGGTTCTTCACTCGCTACAGGCACTGCAGGTTCAACTGCAGGTTCAACTATAGTTTCCACGACCGGTGCTTCTTCGGCATGAACAGCAGCAGCATGCTGAGCAGCTGCAACTTCGGCCCGTTTCTTCGCAACAGCCTGTGCTTTCGATTCATTCAGCTTAATTTCGTTTTCGTGCAGCTTTTTGCGGGCATCCTTGACGCTGAGTTCGAACTCTTTCTTTTTACCCGAGATCTTAGCCTCTTTTTCCTGCAGCCAGGCCTGGAATTTTATTTCAGCCTGTTCGGCTGTCATAGCTCCTTTTTCAACACCTTTCAGCAGGTGGCTTTTAAAAAGAACGCCTTTATATGACAAAATAGCCCTGACGGTATCGGTTGGCTCAGCTCCCTTTCCAAGCCAGTTGATGGCCTGATTAAAGTCGATATCAATTTCTGCCGGCCTTGTTAACGGGTTGTAGGTGCCAATTTTTTCAATGAACTTCCCATCCCGTGGTGCACGACCATCCGCAATAACAATATGGTAGAAAGGCTGGCCTCTCTTACCTCTTCTCTGTAACCTGATTTTGGTTGGCATACCTGATTAAATGATTGAGTGATTAAATGATTGAATAAATTTTACGTTTTTGTTTATTAAACAGGGGTGCAAAGGTCGTAAAATATTATTAATCTGCCAAAAGGTATGCAAACTATTTATCAAACTTAATAAACTTGTCCCTGGAAGTATAACAGAATGCACATTTATCTTCAGGTTTTGCCTGGTCATATGTGTTACCGCATTTAGGACAAACCCAGTATACTTTAGGCAAAGACTTCAGGTCATTCTTGTTCAGGGCAGTGAGGGCGTTTGTGTACATTAGTGAATGTCTCTTTTCAGTTTCCATGGCCCAGCGGAATGATTTTATCGCATCGTTTGCATTGTCATCCTTTGCTGTTTTAATGAAGTCGGGGTACATCGAAGTAAATTCATAATTCTCGCCCTGGATGGCATCTTCGAGGTTCTCCTTCGTGGTTTTAACTGTAAAATGGGGCATCACAGGATCTGCCTTCACTTGAAGTTTTTCCATTACGGCTTTGTGATTCAATGCATGAATTGCTTCAGCCTTTGATGTGGCTTCAAACATGATAGCTACCGGCAGAAAACCTTCCTTCTTCGCCTGCTCGGCAAACGCAGCATACTTCGCCGAAGCAGTTGATTCCCCCTTGAAAGCAGCGGTCAGGTTTGCAATGGTTTTTTCGACGCCGGCGAAGGCCGGGATCCCAAACACACAAATCATGATAAAAGAAATAATGCATCTTGTTTTCATAGGATATTGATTTAATATTAGTGGATAAAGGTTGACTATAAGTTGCAAACCTGGCCGGATTCCTCAACAATGAATGAATTAAATCCCTATCATAAAATCAATGACCAGTTTCCCGCCCAGAAATCCGGTCATCAGGATAAAAATCACAGATAAGAAAGACAATCCGAAGGGTATGTATTTGTAAAATGTATTTTCAGTTTTTTGGTATACGAGGATTATCCTGGCAATTGTTGCAATAATAATTGCTACCAGGGCAATGGTCGCGAAAAGTTCATGTTGCTCCTTAACCTGCATGGCCTCGCCTTCCATATGGGTCGTCCCGGCGATAAAATACCCGGTTCCCCAGGCTACAATGGCGCCCAGCATCCCAAGTATCTGGAGATAATACCCGACCTTCGAGAGGCATGGTTCTTTTTTATACAGAAGGGATACAAAATCAAAAAGAAACCCGACTGCAATCAGGGCGATTGGAAAATGCACTGATGATGGATGAAAATGAGTTACAGGTATCATGTGAAGATTGTTTAGAGCAAAAATATTAAAAAAAAAGGATGATTTCAAGTCATTTTCCGGCTTTGAATGAATTTTAAGTTTTCAACAATCATATAAGGAAATCAATTATCAGGTATTTTTGAACTCCGATTATTTTTCCTGACTCCTTAAGTTAAGATGCTGAATTTTACTCATTTACATGTCCATTCACAGTATTCCATCCTGGATGGGGCCTGTGACCTGAAAAAACTTGTGAAGAAAGCATCTTCGCTTGGGATGAAAGGCGTTGCCCTCACAGATCATGGCAATCTGTTTGGTGCTAAGGCCTTTCTTGAAGCTGCAGCAGGGGTGCCTGATTTCAAACCCATCATTGGTTGTGAAACCTATGTGGCAAAACGATCACGAAACGATAAATCAGATCCTTCCGACCGCAAAGGCGAGCATCTTATCCTCCTTGCTAAAAACCTGATCGGATACAAGAATCTCGTAAAGCTTATCTCTTTATCCTGGACTGAGGGGTTTTATTATAAACCCAGGATTGACAAGCAATTACTAGAGGAATACCATGACGGGCTGATTGCATCTTCGGCCTGCCTTGCAGGAGAAATCCCGAGAGCCATCCAGGCCGGTAATATTAAAAAAGCCGAAACTGCGCTTTTTGAATACAGGGAAATTTTCGGCGATGATTTTTACCTCGAACTGATGAGGCATAAAATCACTGATCTTACGCGTGATGCCAGCGTTTATGAAAGGCAGGCTGAAGTGGAAAAAGTGCTGATTCAGCTTGCGGGAAAACACAGCATCAGGCTGATCGCAACAAATGACGTTCATTTTCTTGAGGAGACCGATGCAGAGATGCATGATCGCCTGCTCTGTGTGAATACCGGGAAATTTATTGATGATCCCGACCGTTTAAGGTATACCGGGCAGGAATGGCTGAAAAGCCAGGAGGAAATGCAGGCTGTTTTCAGCGATATCCCCGAAGCCCTTGAAAACACGATGGAAGTATTGGATAAGATCGAGGTGTATGACCTGAACAGGAAACCGATCATGCCCGATTTTTCCATTCCTGATAACTTCACCGATGCCGATGAATACCTGAGGTACCTCACATACAAGGGTGCTGAAAAGAGATATCCTGCAATAACAGAAGAGATCCGTGAACGAATTGATTTTGAGCTTGCCACGATAAAGAAAATGGGATACCCGGGGTACTTTCTCATTGTACAGGATTTTCTCAACGCAGCAAGGGACATGGGAGTGGCCGTAGGTCCCGGGCGCGGATCGGCCGCAGGTTCAGTGGTTGCTTTCTGTAACAGGATCACCGATGTGGATCCCCTGAAGTACAACCTTCTTTTCGAAAGGTTCCTGAACCCCGACCGGGTCTCCTTACCGGATATCGATATAGATTTTGATGAGGACGGAAGGGACAGGGTGCTCAAATGGGTGGAGAATAAATACGGTCATGATAAAGTGGCCCAGGTGATCACCTTCGGGACTATGGCTGCGAAAGGAGCTCTGAGGGATGTCGGGCGTGTTCACCGCATGCCGATAGACCAGGTGAATGCCCTTTCCAAACTCATCCCCGCCAGGCCTGGCATCACCCTGAAAGCCGCAATTGAAGAAGTCCCTGAATTAAAAGCCGCGAAGCTTTCATCGAACAAATTAGTATCCGATACAATAAAATATGCCGAGGAACTGGAAGGATCGATCAGGCAGACCGGCCTTCATGCCTGCGGGATAATCATCGGCAGGGAAGATCTCACGAACTACATCCCCATCGCGACCAGTAAGGAGTCGGATCTGCTGCTGACCCAGTTTGACGGGGAATTTATCGAGAAGGTGGGCATGCTTAAAATGGATTTCCTCGGCTTGAAAACGCTTGCGATCATCAAGGAGGCCATTGACAACATCAAATTGTCAAAAGGTATTGACCTCGATATCGAAGCCATCCCTTTTGATGATCAGCATACCTATGATCTGTTCACACAGGGGAAAACCACCGGGATCTTCCAGTTTGAGTCGGACGGCATGAAAAAATACCTCCGTGAACTGAAACCCAATGTGATCGAGGACCTGATCGCGATGAACGCCCTTTACAGGCCCGGCCCGATGGAATATATCCCGAGGTTTATCAACCGTAAACATGGCAGGGAAAAAATAGAATATGATATCCCTGTCATGGAAAAATACCTTAAAGACACCTATGGTATTACCGTTTACCAGGAGCAGCTTATGTTGCTTTCGCAGGAGCTTGCAGGATTTTCGAAGGGCGAGGCCGATAACCTGCGAAAGGCAGTAGGGAAGAAGATCGAAGAGCTGATGAACACGATCAAACCCAAGTTCTTCGAAGGCTGCAGGAAAAACGGCATCAAAGTGGAAACGATCACGAAGATCTGGAAGGACTGGGAAGCTTTTGCGAATTATGCCTTCAATAAATCGCATTCCACCTGTTATGCATACGTAGCCTACCGCCAGGCTTATCTCAAAGCCCATTTTCCTGCTGAATTCATGGCGGCAGTACTCAGCCGGAACCTTTCCGATCTCAAGGAAATCACTCTTTTTCTCGATGAATGTAAGAGGATGGGAATTTCGGTACTGGGCCCCGATGTAAACGAGAGCGAGCTGAGGTTTACCGTGAACCGTAAAGGGGAGATCCGTTTCGGAATGGCAGGCATAAAAAATGTGGGAGAAGCTGCTGTGATGGCAATCACGGCAGAAAGAAAAAATAACGGCCCCTTCATCAGCATTTTTGATTTTACAAAACGTGTGTCATCGCATCATATCAACAAACGTTGCATGGAAGCTCTTGCCAGGGCAGGGGCTTTTGATTGTTTTGAAGGGATGCACAGGGCACAGCTTTTTTACAAACAGAACGGGGAAGAATCTACTTTCCTCGAAAGTGTGTTAAAGCATGCAACCGAATACCATGTGCGGCAGAACAGCTCCCAGCAGTCGCTTTTCGGAGAAGCAGAACAGGTAGAAATGGACGACCTCAAATTGCCCGATTGTCCCCCATGGTCAAGGATAGAGCAGCTCAGGTATGAAAAGGAGATAACAGGGTTTTATATGAGCGGGCATCCGCTCGATGAGTTCAAACTTGAGATCGATCACTTCTGCAATGTAAGCACCGAACAACTGAAAGAAGATCTGCGCCCGTTCAAGGGAAAAGAAATCAGCTTTGCCGGCACCGTGATCAGTGCAACCCATAAAACAGGGAAAACAGGCAAACCTTTTGGCTCCTTTGTCATTGAAGATTATGTGGATTTTATTTCAGTTTCCCTGTTCTCGGAAGACTACCTCCGGTTTAAGCATTTCATGGAAGAAGGACAGCATGTACTTGTTAAAGTCAGAATTGAACCCCGGTATGATAATCCGGATCAGCTGACCCTGAGGGTGCTTCATGTTTCCCTGCTTGCTGATGCCATTGAGAAAAATGCTAAAATACTCACACTTACTATACCGGTGAACGGATTAAGTGACAATACAGTTAATGAAATCCACACCCTGATCAGGAAACAAAAGGGGAAATGCCAGTTAAGGATTAGGGTTGTTGACCCGGAGGAAGCATTCAACATTGATCTTCCCTCGAAGAAATTCAGGGTTAACGCAAAAGAAGTGGTACTGGCTCTTACGGATTTTCCGGGGATCAGTTTTCATCTTTCTGAATAAAATGGAAATGATTTATTAATTTTGCAAAAAAAATCGTATATGTTTGAGACATTCACTGATTCCAATTTTGCTGAAAAGGTTGAAAAATCCGATAAGTTAGCTATTGTTGATCTCTCTGCCGAATGGTGCGGCCCTTGTCGTATGGTGAGCCCTATCATACATGAACTGGCCACTGAATATGAAGGCAGGATCGTAGCAGGCGAGCTTAATGTAGATGAAAATCCAGTTACCACTGCAAAATACAAAATACGCAATATCCCGACGGTCCTTTATATTAAAAACGGGGAAGTAATAGATAAACAGGTTGGAGCAGTCCCGAAGGCGAGCTATAAGAGTTTGATAGAGAAACACATCTAAAAAGCGAAAAGCGAAAGGCGAAAATGGCAGATTCTTCTTTCGCAATTTTATTTCGCTTTTCACCTTTCGCTTTTCGCTTTTCACCATTTCCCATGCCCATCCTTGACCAAAGCCATTTTGAACAGTATTCTTCACTGGAACTTCTTGCCAGGCAGGTTGTTGAAGGGTTTATAACAGGTCTTCATAAAAGCCCTTTTCACGGGTTTTCTGTTGAGTTTGCAGAACACAGGCTTTACAATACCGGTGAGTCGATCAGGAATATCGACTGGAAGCTTTTCGGCAGAAGCGACAGGCTCTATGTCAAACGCTTTGAAGAAGAAACGAACCTGCGCTGCCAGGTGTTTATCGACAACTCATCTTCAATGTATTATCCGGTCATCAGCAAACCTGATATCCTGCATCCCAACAAGATCATTTTCTCAATTTACCTTACCGCTGCCTTGCTTTTTCTTTTAAGGCGTCAGCATGATGCCGCCGGTGTAAGCTTCTTTTCAGACACTGTTGAACTTCATACTCAATGTAAATCAAGTCCTGTACATTATAAATACCTTTACCAGCAGCTGGAGAAATTACTGCATCCTGTTTCTCCTGAAGTCCGGAAAAAAACCGCCCTGGCCCAGGTTATCCACGAACTTGCAGAGAGGATCCACAGGCGATCGCTGGTTCTGATCTTCAGCGATATGTTTGAGAATTCAGCAGAAACTGAGGAAATGTTCTCAGCTTTGCAGCACCTGAAACATAATAAGCACGAAGTCGTCCTCTTCCATGTCGTTGATAAAAAGAAAGAACTCGGTTTTGAGTATGAGAACCGGCCCTATAAATTTATTGACCTCGAGTCGGGGCAGGAAATCAGGCTCTTTCCCGAAGAAGTAAGGAAACAATATCTTTCAAGGATTGAGAAATTCAGCAAGGATCTTATTCTCCGATGCGGCCAGTATAAGATTGATCTTGTTGAGGCCAACATTAATGATACCTTTGACCATGTACTGCTGCCGTACCTTGTGAAAAGAAGCAGGCTTCATTAAATTTCAGCTTCCCGATTTTTCCTACCTTTGCGCCCTGATTGCAAAAAGCATCTCATGGAAATTGCTTCTAAATACGACCCGTCCGGAGTTGAAGAGAAATGGTACGCTTTCTGGATGGAAAACCATATGTTCCGGTCAGTTCCTGATGACAGGGAACCATACTGCATTGTGATTCCGCCTCCTAACGTTACCGGCGTTCTGCATATGGGCCATATGCTTAATAACACGATTCAGGACATCCTTGTCCGGCGTGCGCGAATGCTTGGGAAAAATGCATGCTGGGTCCCGGGAACCGACCATGCATCCATCGCAACTGAAGCCAAGGTTGTGGCAAAACTCAGGGAACAGGGCATTGACAAATCAAGCCTCAGCCGGGAAGAATTTTTACAATATGCCTGGGAATGGAAGGAAAAACACGGAGGCATTATCCTTGAGCAGTTAAAGAAACTAGGGGCTTCCTGTGACTGGGAGAGAACCTGCTTTACGATGGATGAAGCCCGCTATGAGTCGGTGATAGATGTATTTATTGACCTGTATCAAAAAGGATTCATCTACCGCGGGGCCCGCATGATCAACTGGGATCCGAAGGCCCTGACAGCAGTTTCAGACGAGGAGGTGATTTACAAGGAAGTCCAGTCGAAACTTTATTTTGTGAAATACAGGGTTGAAGGCAACCAGGATGAATGGATCACCATCGCTACAACCAGGCCTGAAACGATATTGGGAGATACTGCTATCTGTGTTCACCCCGAAGATGAAAGGTACAGGCATCTGAAGGGCAAAAAGATCCTTGTCCCCCTGATCAACCGCCCGGTCCCCATGATATTTGATGAATATGTTGACAGGGAATTCGGTACCGGAGCATTAAAAGTAACTCCTGCACACGATATTACCGACTATAACCTTGGGCTTAAGTATAATCTCGAGGTGATCGATACGTTTAACCCGGATGGTACACTGAGCGAAGCGGCGCAGTTATATATCGGAGAAAACAGGTTCAAGGTAAGGAACAGGATCGTGAAGGATCTTGATGCCGCAGGCCAGCTGGTCAGGATAGAAAATTATACGAACAAAGTCGGATATTCGGAAAGGACCGATGAAGTGATTGAACCCAGGATCTCGGTTCAGTGGTTCATGAAGATGAAGGAACTTGCGCAGCCGGCTCTTGAGGTTGTGGAAAATGACACTGTACAATTTTATCCTGCCAAGTACAAGAATATGTACAGGCACTGGATGGAAAATGTGAATGACTGGTGTATCTCCAGGCAACTTCTGTGGGGGCAAAGGATACCGGCTTGGTATCTCCCCGACGGCCGTTTCGTCGTTGCCAAAACCCGTGAAGAAGCCCTTCGAAAAGCAGAGTCCCTGACCCCCAAAGCCCAACCCCCGGTCACTCAGGATGAGCTTAAGCAGGATGAGGATGTGATGGATACCTGGTTTTCCTCATGGCTCTGGCCCATATCGGTATTTGATGGTATCAGGAAGCCTGATAATCAGGACATAAACTATTATTACCCTACGGTTGACCTCGTAACCGCTCCCGAAATCATTTTTTTCTGGGTTGCCAGGATGATCATGGCCGGACTTTTATATCGTAAAGAGGTTCCGTTCAGAAATGTTTATTTTACCGGGATTGTACGTGACAAGCAGGGCAGGAAAATGTCAAAATCGCTTGGTAATTCACCCGAACCGATAGAACTGATCAGGAAATACGGTGCCGACGCGGTGCGCATGGGAATGTTGCTGTGTTCCCCTGCAGGGAATGATCTGCTTTATGATGACAACCTGATTGAACAGGGAAGGAATTTCTGCAACAAGGTATGGAATGCCATGCGCCTTGTGAGGGGATGGACGGTTGATGCAGACCTCGATCAGCCAAAATCAGGCCAGGTGTCGGTTGAATGGTTTGATTCTGTGCTGAATAAGGCCCTGATTGATATCAACGAGCAATTCAGTAAATACAGGCTTTCGGAGGCTCTGAGAGATGTTTATAAACTGGTTTGGGACGATTTCTGTGCCTGGTATCTTGAGATGGTCAAACCGGCTTACCAGCAACCGATCGACAGCAAAACCTATGATGCCACCCTGGGTTTTTTCGAAAAACTGATCAGGCTGATGCACCCTTTCATGCCATTTCTTACCGAAGAGATCTTTCATGTTCTGCATAATTCGGGCAAGGAATCCATAATGCTTGCGAGCATGCCTCAGGCCGGCTTAATCAATGAGTCTCTGATCGGGGAATTCCAGTTTGTGAGCGAGCTGGTGATGTCGGTCAGGACGGTAAGATCCGGGAAAAACATCCCTGTGAAGGAACAGATCTCAGTATTCATCCGCAGTGATAAAAACAAAAGCCCCGCAGGTAACTTTGATGATGTTATTGTCAAACTTTGTAACCTGGGTGGCTTGCAGTATTCCTCTGACAAACCAGCTGATTCGGTTTCTTTTATCGTGGGAACCACCGAATGTTTCATCCCGTTGTCACAAAACGTCAACCATGAAGAAGAGCTTATCAAGCTTCAGGAAGAACTGAAATACCAGCAGGGGTTTCTCATAACGGTCATGAAGAAGCTTGACAATGCGAACTTTGTAAATAATGCCTCTCCAAAGGTCGTGGATGCTGAAAAGAAGAAAAAAGCGGATGCAGAGGCAAGGATTGATGTTCTTAACGGGCAGATACGATCCATTAAGGAATAGCAGCTTCAGCTTTTTGAGGATCCATGATTTTACGGATCTGGCGGCCTGGAATTGCGTCATGAACCAGTTCGGCGATATCCCTGACCTCGGTTTTAGAATGCTTCACGAAGGTTTTCTTGCAGAGGGGGCAGGCTGTTACAAGAATATCCGGATTGCCGGCAAGAAGGAATTGAAGTGCATTACGCGTAACCTCATCTTTTTTCTGAAGTGTTGTATTCATCAGCCCGAGGCTTCCGCCGCAACAGAGCGCATCGGCACATTCTTTTTCAACGGGCATCAGGTCTGATATTTTACGAAGAAGTTCTCTGGGTGCATCATAAACATTGCCTCCTCTGCCCAGGTCGCAGGGATCGTGATAAACGACTTTCCGGTGCTGGCTCTGTAAGGCGATCTTTCCTTCCCTGACCAGTTCGAGAATATATTGGGAATGGTGCTGTATCCTGATAGGGAGGTTGTATTCCTCGCGGAAAACCTTATAACAGATAGGGCAGGATGTAACAAGAAGCCGGGCCCTGGTCTGGCGGATCAGGGTTTTATTGAATTCAATCAGTTCGTTTGACTGTTTGTCTTTCCCGGCAAGCATTAATGGTCTTCCGCAGCAGGTGCTCCCGCCACGGTCCACAAAAAGGTAGTCTACGCCGGCTTCCCTGAATATCCCTTCCATTGCTATGTGAATGGAGGGTGTGAGATGCGACATGCAACCGGCAAAATATACCACCTCGGCAAAACCGGGATAGCTCTGGGTTAGGTAAGAAAAATCGGAAACCTGTCCCGAACCGATTTCCCTCCTTTTAATAAGCCTCAACAAATCGACTTTGATACCAACAGGGCAGGCTTCCTGGCAACGGCCGCATAGCATGCAGGTCATCGCAATATTTTCGGGAACATACTGATCTCTTTGGCCCCTGATTAAATAAATGGCTTGTATATCGCTGATCCCGGCGGCGAAATTCAACTGGCAGGCATCGATACAGACACCGCAGCGCGAACATGAATGTAATTCAAGATCAGAGAAGCTCGAACCCCATTTTTTTGGTTGTATGCCGCAATGCCTGAAAATAATCAGTAGCAGTTCCGAAGGGATATGCATATACCGTGAATAAGGCATCATGATAAAGAACAGGCCAAGGGCCAGGGAATATGACCACCAGAAAATATATGCAATACTTTCAGCCGGGCCCGGGCTTATTTTTATCAGCAGGTTCCCGAGGTTCTGCGTGAGAAACCCTCCTCCGCCTCCGAAATAGCCTGCAGTATAGCTTTCGGCGAGCAGCCTCAACGGAAAGATCATCCATAAACAGGATAAGGCAACGCGGTCGAAGAAACTGTGGTTGGTTGTACGTTTCAGCCCGAACCATTGCGACTGTTTCCTTTTAATAAGTGCAAGCCCTAAACCGCTCAGGACAAAAAGCAAAAGGAAGTCCATGATGAAGCGGAAAAACGCAGGAACTGTGAATATTTCAAAAAACAGTACAAGGCGGTCATGAATAAAAAACTTCAGAAATATCGGGTAATAGGGGGCATTGATATATGCTCCGTGATATATCCTCGATTCCAGGTTCCCCATGACAATGAGGAGAAACCACCCAAGGGCAAAACTCATATGCATGTATCCGAGTAAAGGGTTTCTTTTCCACAGCTTTCGGTGGATCAGACCTTCAAGGAAAATTTCTTTCAGCGAGGCTAGGACTTTTGAAGGTGTACGAAGGCCGTTTGCCAGTTTGACTTTGTCGACTGCCGGCAAGCTCTTTATCCATCTGTAATAATGAATGACAATGCTGTAGACTACATAAATAAGTCCCAGGCTGAAAGGCAGAACGAATAAATTAAATTTTATCATCCAAGTAATTCAATAGCCCTGTTCATTGCCAGGATCAGGTTTCTCAGGTTCACTCCCCTCGGGCAAACCAGCTGGCATTTCCCGCAAAACATACATTTTCTAAGTTCAGCTTTGATCGATTCTGTATTCCCCCTGCGAATAAGGGTATGTGCTTTTCGTATGTTAAATTCAGTAAACTGTCCGGCTGAGCAGGTGGCGGTGCAGCTTCCGCATTCCATGCAAACATCCACTGAAGGTTCGAGGGACTGCACCAGCCTGTAATAGCGCATATCGCCCCGGTCATAATCGAGCTGCCTGTCTTTTGTTATTGTATATCCGAAATCAATCATCAGCAGGTGTGGGTGAGTTTAGATAAATTGCGAGCTGGATGGCAGCAGCCCGGGCATCAGCGATGGCTTCACCGATTGATATCGGCCCTTTAACAGCACCGGCAACAAAAACTCCGGGTATATCGGTCGAATTGTTCATGATATGGCTGTCGGCAGAATTGATAAAACCGTCGGTCCCGGTTACCAGGCCCAGCATGCCGGCAATGTCACCTGTACTCCCGGCGGGTACAAAGCCGGTGAGCAGTACAAGAAGGTCAACAGTAATTTTGAACGGTTTCCCTGTAAGGGTGTCTTCGGTTTTGACAATGATCGAGCCATCCGGGTTTTCTGCACATTCCGAAAGACGTCCCCTGATAAAATTGACATTCCATTTTTGCTGGGCCTCATAATAAAGCTCTTCAAAGTGGCGATCGAACATCCGCAGGTCCATGTAAAAATTAAAAACCTCCGCAGCAGGAAGCATTTCCTTCAGTTCAATAGCCTGCTTCACGCCTGTAACACAGCAAACTTTTGAACAATAAAGGTTCCCGACTTTCTCATCCCTTGAGCCCACACAGTGAACAATCCCGATACGGGCAGGGATCTTCCCTTCAGATGTGAGGATCCCTTTTTTCAGTTTAAATCTGTCTTCAAGGTCTGCGGATGTGATCACGTTGTTATAAATACCATACCCGTACTCCTCTTTCTTTCTGGCTTCGAAGAGGTCAAACCCGGTAGCCAGGAGCAGGGCCCTGGCTTTAAGAACGGTTTCGTGATCGGGAGTTGGGGATTGGGGGTTAGGGATTGGGGAATTTATGACCACTGTAAATTCCCGGCCCTGCCTGCTGATGTCTGTAACAGTAACACCGGTGACGAGGTTAACCCGTTTCATGCCTTCCCTCGCAAAGTCAAGTACCTCGGAAGCTTTCCTGCGGTCGGGGAACAAGCGGTCCCATCGGGCCAGATGTCCCCCTGTCTCTTTTTCTTTCTCGAGAAGGGTCACACTGAGGCCTTGCAGGGCAAGCATACCGGCAGCTGTCATTCCTGAAATTCCGCCGCCTATGACAATCACTGAGTTTTCCATTTCAGTAAAATTTCAGAAATGAAGGAGATTTTGGTTTCCCGATTGAATTTTCGTCTTTATCGAGGAATTTACGTTCCGGATCATAGGGTATCCCGATTTTATCCAAAAGTGGTTCAACAGGCACCTGGTGAACCTGTAAACCAAGATCCCATGGATCATAGCCAAGGATAAGGCCTGCCAGTTCCTCGTAAGTCAGGACCGGGATGCCCTGACCTTTTTCCCCATAGGTGATACCTTCCATTTCCGATATGGTATACTGCCAGCGGTCAAGAAACATGGGGCAGCCGGGACAGTTCGTGAGAATCAGCTCTGGTTTATAGGGCTTCATCGACTCAAATTTTTTCTTTGAGGCAGAAATCGAATACCCCCTGTTTGCTTTGATCAGATACTGCCTGAACCCAAATCCGCAGCAATGCCTGCGTTCCGGATAATCGATTACTTCGCCTCCCCATTCTTCGATCATACCCACAAGAACGTAAGGGTATTCGGCGCCACCGACACCTTTGCTCGGAAACATCCTCGAATAATGACATCCAATGTGCTCAACCACACGGATGGGTTCTCCCGTATTCTGGTTGACAAGCCTGTATTTCCCGGCTTTGCTGATTTCCTTCCTGAGTTTAAAAGTCACATCACTTGCGTGGGCAAGATTTTTGGGTTTGACAAACTCCCTGCCCGTGGCATTTCTAAGGTGAACCCTGATTTTTTCTTCAATCTCAGGAAAATGATGCCAGGTGTCAAGTATTTCAGTATAAAGGCCAAAACTCGTGATGCAGGAAGTGACAAAATTCTCATAACCAGACTCGGTCATCAATGCAAACTGCCTGGCTACCATGGTCATGGCGGTCTCGATCGGGACAATATCGGAATGGTATCCGATTCCTGAACAGGTTGTATGGGAGGGATTCTCAAAAACATTCTTCCCGAATTCCTTCATATAGCGGAGAAAAGTTTTTTCGGCCGCAGGAAAGAAATTCTGCCTTACACAGCTTCGTACATAAAAGTAGTTATCGTCAGCGATTTCTTTCTGGTATTCATTCCAGATCAGACGTTTCCCTTCGAGCTTCATGATTCGGTAGTATGGTCTTTATTGACAGCAGTATAAATGTGTTTGATATAGTCGTTCTGAAGGCTGTCGTCAAGCTGAATCCCCATTTCTTCAGCTTTCTGCCTTGAAAAGGATTCTATTTTTTCAAACCTTGATGTGCCTCCGGTTTCATCAAAGATTTTTTTTATTTCATCAAGATCTTCCTGAGGGATAGCCCTGAGCACGCCTGGGCCGGCCTTCTGATAGTTGGCTCCAAGCCGTTCCATGACCTTTTCAAGGTTCTGGAATTCCCATTCCCATACAGGTCCCTGCTCGGGATGGTTTTCGGGTGTGATCTGGGAAGGATACAGGCAATATCCGTATTTCAGTATCCAGTGGCCGACGGTTCTTTTAATGGCAAGCTGCTGACGCCCCTTTTCGGATTCGACAAAATACCCCATTTCCTGGGATAATGACCGCAACGCAGTGATCAGAAGCCCGGGTGCGTTATTCCTCGGACAACGGGTAACACATGACATACACTCGCCGCAGTACCAGATGGTATCACTTTTAAGCAGCTCCTCGATTTTTTCATCATCCCGGGTCTGAAGAATGTCGACCAGTTTCCGGGGCTGGTAATTGTAGAATTCTGCAGCCGGACATATTGCCGTGCATGTTCCGCAGTTAAGACATGCCTTAAGGCCCTCAACAAAACGTATATCCTTCCTCAGTTTTTCGTATAAAGCTCCCATATGGAAGTAAAGGTATAAAAAAAGATTACTTAAGAGTGAAAACGTAACTGAGAAGATTACTCCCCATCTGTAATGCTTTAAGTCTCGTAGGTTCACTGTCGTGGTGCACTTCCTGGTCTTCCCATCCGTCGCCCAGGTCGCATTCATAGGAATAAAACACCATTAACCGGCCTTCCCAGATCAAACCGAAACCCTGAGGGGGTTTTCCGTCGTGCTCGTGTATTTTGGGTAATCCTGACGGGAACTCATACTTCTGATGATAGATGGGGTAAGAAAAAGGTAACTCAATGAGATCAAGCTCAGGGAATATTTTTTTTAACTGCGGCCTGATGAACTTATCTATTCCGTAATTGTCGTCGATATGCAGAAAACCGCCTGCCAATAAGTATTTTCTCAGGTTCCGGGCTTCCTGCTCAGAGAAAACCACGTTACCATGTCCTGTCATATGAATAAACGGATAATTCATGATCTCCGGATTCCCGGCTTCAATAGTCGCAATCTCCTCGCTGATGTTGGTTTGAAGATTTTTATTCGCAAATTTGACAAGGTTTGGAAGGGAGGTTGGATTGGCGTACCAATCACCCCCTCCATTGTATTTCAGGAGAGCTATCTGGTATGAAGCCTGCGAAAATGATGTGAAGGGGAAAGCCAGGATGCATAACAATAAAATTTTACTCCGGTTTTTCATCATGGGTTGTGTCATCACGATCGCCCTATAAACTTCTGTTAATCAGGTTTATAACTGCTGTTACGTATATCCCTGCTGTTTCAGTCCTCAGCCTGCTTTCGCCAAGGCTTACCGGTATAAAACCTGCTTTAACTGCAGCTTCGATTTCCTGTTCCGAAAAATCGCCTTCAGGCCCGATCAGAACTGTTGCTTCATTCCCCCTGGTGCAGGCATGCTGTATTTCCTGTTCCTTGCCGTTGAGGCAGCTTGCAATGAGCTTGATGCCCGTATGGGGCATGGCAATGAAGTTTTTAAATAAGATTGCTTCATTCAGACAGGGCAATTGCGTTTTGAGTGATTGTTTCATCGCCGAAATCAGAATTTTTTGCAGCCTTTCATTGTTGACTTTGTTTCTTTCCGAATGATCGCAGAAAACCGGGCTGATCTCATCTATTCCAATTTCTGTGGCTTTTTCAACAAACC
Organism: uncultured Bacteroidales bacterium; assembly: GCA_903887775.1. Taxonomy (GTDB): domain Bacteria; phylum Bacteroidota; class Bacteroidia; order Bacteroidales; family FEN-979; genus CAIRDP01. The sequence continues at coordinate 50,580 of CAISRB010000010.1, read as the reverse complement.
ACTCAAAACGGTCTGAATTTTTAGTTGGGGCCATAGCTATATGAAGCCTGAAATTACGTTTGGCAGGGATTACAGTGGTTTTTATGATTGTTGCTTCGACCATCTGTGATCCTGTATCTGAGATTTCTGCTTCGTAAAGATTTCCCTTCCCGTCGGTTATATGAATGGCGTCGTGTTTTTGAAGCCTCAGTACTTTGAGGCAATGCTTTGATTCGACCTCATCGAGCCTGATAAGTTGGCCTTCAATAATATTGCTGAAAAACAGGTTCATTGTCAGGGTTGCAGGAATATTTAATTCTGAACGCCGGAATTTCCCTCGATTATAAGAAGTTTCCCGACCTTTATGTCATTATTTCCGGTCAGGCGTATAAAATAAATTCCTTTTGCAAGGCCGCTCAGGTCGATTGTCTCTTTCAATGGCTGTTTGTTTTCAGGAATATTTTTTGCAAATACTTCGAGGCCAACTTCTGAAATCACGCTTATATGCTGAACTTCCCTGCATTGTTTGCATTCAACTGTAAAAATGCCGTTTGAAGGATTGGGATATATACCTATACCATCTTGTTCCGGTAAATGTTTGACAATGCCAACTTCACCCTGCACGCCAATATCGGTAACATAAAGATTATTCCCGTTCCCGGTAAATGATTCAAGCATCAGCATGACATCCGGCTTTCCCAGATAGTTCTGAAGATCGATCTCATAACAGTTAACCCCGTATGATCCTCCGCACCATTCGTCGGAACTCTGAGGGACGAAAGAATCAATTGCAGGAGCAGATGTCACGAAAGTCAACGGTGTGCCATCGGGTCCCATGGCCCAGAGCCGGGTCCATGTTAGTCCGCAGTCCTCCGAGATCTTAATGATCAGTGAATCTTTGAGTGAATACCTCTGTGCGTAGGCATGCCTGAAAGTCAGAACAACCGGAGGAGAGGAGGGCATCAAAAGAGGCGGGCTGATCATCTGATCGCGTTTATTCGGGGAATTATAATTGAAGAAATTCATCCATGCCGCTTTACCACCGGATGATACTCCCGCTACCGTAATCGTATCCCAGGTCATATCAAAGTCGGGATTTACAACAGTCCAGTTATGAGGACTGAATCCCCCGTTGAAATTTTCAATAAAAGGGACATTATAGCCCCCGTTGAAAATATAGGATGTTTTTTTCAGGAAGCTTTGACCGACATCATTGGCAGCAGAGAGTTTGACATCATAAGGTCCGATTGTATTGAAAACAACTTCGGGGTTTTGACTGTTTCTGCTACTGCCATTCACATAGCTGATGGCATCCGGAGTGAATTGCCAGGCCCAGGCATTCGGGCAATATTGTGTAAGATCGGTGAACTTTACTGTATCCCCAAGGCAGAGGGCCTGTTTATTGGAAGTAAAGTCAACAGCAGGCAGAATGGTTCCACTTACCGTGATATAAGCTGTTTTAGTGATAATGTCCTGGGAAAGTCCGTTCCAGCATTGAAGTTCAACCGAATAAGTGCCAGGTGTGTTATAAGTGATTCCCTGAGGATTTTTCACTGTTGATACGTCAGGTGTAGCGCCCTGAAAAGACCAGCTCCAATTGGTGGGCACGCCGGCAGAGAGATCTGTGAAATTTATTGAGCAGCCTGTGGGAATTGTTGTGTGGTTTGCCGAGAAATCGGCTGTAACGGGTGCATGGTATAAATCGGAGCCCCATAAGCCTCTCCCGTATGAACAGGCCCTGATTGCGTCCTGTGAGACGGAATCCTTGTCGTAATAGATTTCAAGTTCTGTGATCCTTCCGTTGGCAGGAAGGCCTTCACTGAAAGATATCCATCCGTTCGTGAAAGCATCCTTGTAATAAACACCGGCATCCGTACCAACATACAGACCCTCGTTCGCATTCCTGTAATATACTATTGAACTGATATGAACTCCCGGAAGGTTACCTGTAATATCTGTCCATGATGTTCCTTTCGTTGTTGATTTGAATACTTTGGTTCCTTCAGTCATGTAAATAGTATTAGGTTCTGTCGGATGAGCGGCCAGGGATGTTGCCGTAGAGACTGCGGGTAAAAAACCTGTAAGGTTGGTCCAGGTCGGGTTTGTGCTCAGGCAGTTATCCGATCTGAACAGTTTATTGTCGGAACGTGCCGCATAAAGGACATTACTGTCGGCGGCTGATTGCTCAATAACTGCCATGTAGGTGTTGTCGCTGCTTCTAAGGATATTGGAGATCTGTTCGAAATGAATACTGCCTCCCGGGAGTACGTTGCCGGCTCTCCATACATTGATGTACCCTGCAAACATTCTGCGGTGATTTGACTTGCTCAGGATGAAAGGTGTGACCCAATTTCCGCTTTCGGTAATCCCGCTCACGCCGTTACCGGCAATATGAACCTCACCGTTGTTATTATATTTACGGAAAATATCTCCCCAGTAAATTGTATAATAGGTATAGGCCGCATTTGTATAATCAACCGCACATTCCATGCCATCGCCTCCGCCGGTTGCAAGCCAGCCATTTGCAGTATAGGTATAGGTGCCGTTATCCTGAAAGCCATTGATAACCTTGTTCTTTACTGTCTGGGCTACACCGAGCTTATATATCTGGCCGATGGTCATTGTTTCGGTGTAATAAATCCACGAAATTCCACTGTTTTCCGTACCCCAAAGGCCTCCGTCATTACAGGCATACAGGGTTCCATTGACCGGGGAGTAGGTCAGGAAATGGCAGTCGGCGTGAACCGAAGGAACACTGCATCCGCCGTACCAGTGAGAATTAATCGACCATGTTGTTCCTCCGTTCGATGATTTCCATACATCCACACCACCTACATATATCATTTCGGCATCTAAAGGATTTACTGCCAGTGCAAGGTCATACCAGCCCTGTCCGCCTGTGTTGGAACCGTCACATGACCCATCGAGGATATTGGGAGAAGTTGAACGTGTGGTAAACGTAAGGCCTGCATCGGTCGAACGGTACAAGCCCTGATACCCGCTTGCCCCGTTCGATACGAGGAAATAGACGTAAGCGGGACTGGCAGCAGATACACCGATCACGCCTCGCTGCCCGCCTGACAGGCCGGATGTGATTTTTATAAAGGTCATACCATTATCAGCAGAGCGATAAAAATCCGGGCCTGAAGCTGCATAAACAATATCAGGATTATTGGGATTGAATTGAATATCCTTGAAATTCCCGCTTTTCGATTTTGTCCAGTTCTCACCTCCGTCAACAGACCGGTAGATACCTCCGCTGGTTGCTGCCAGCATGATAAGGGGATGTGCGGGATGCTGTAACATATGGCCGACGGTTACATTGCTCATCCCGGCTTTTGAAGAAGCCCAGGTAAGGCCTCCGTCAATACTCCTGAATACGCCCATTCCGGGAGCATCACCTGCATCCCTGTCACCTGTGCCAATCAAAATAGTATTAGGATTTGAATAGTCAACAATAATTGCCGAAACACCAAGTGTTGGCAGGTTATCGGTCGATGTTAACCAGGTTTGCCCGCCATCATTAGTATACCAAAAACCTCCTGAAGGGGCGCCAACATAAAATGTATTTGGATCTGAAGGATGGAAAGCAATGGTATTTAAGCGGCCAAGGCCTTCGTACCCGGCCGGTCCGGGAGAAGGGATCGCGGATGGGCCAAGTGAAATCCAATTGCCGGTCAGGGACCGCTTCGTGGATGAAAAAGCCTTATAAGCGTTAAATGTGGCATCAGGCGCTGGAATTGAACCGTCGGGATTGATACGGCTCTGCATCATATATTCCCAGCGTTTGAAAACTTTCCATCCGCATCCTTTTGTTATTTTTCTGTCTTTCCAGTAAAGATTAAAGGCCCTCTGGGTCCGGAAAAAATTTGCATTCGGGTCCTGCATCATTTCAACCCAGTACGGATAGCTCGCTGAATCGTTTTTCAAACTCTGGGATACTACGGCAAGCGGTTTTCCCAGGACGAACAAAAGGATGACAAAAAGAAATAGTTTTTTCAATTGGAATGGGGGTTTTTGAAGAGCAAAAGTACAAAAAAAAAGACCCGGAAATGAATGACAGCCCGGATCTGACAGACTAAAAGAGCCATCATGCAAAATATCATCAGGAACAGATGATGGTATTTTCACAAATGACGTTAATTTTACACTCAGTAAGCTTACTAATCAAACCCAAATTCCGGACTATGGAACGAATTGCCAATCTTTCCCTTTCAGTTTGTGTGGCAGGTATTATTCTTTCTTCCTGCGGGAGCGGCAGCCAGCCTGAGGCCGGCCAAAAAGCTGCCGGCGTTTCTTTGCCTGCCGAAATAAAGGCAATGATGCCTAAAGGCGAGGAGATCTTTAAGACAAAGTGCATAATTTGCCACCAGCCCAACGGAACAGGTGTTGAATTTATATTTCCTCCATTGGCCAATTCAGACTATCTTCTGGCTGATAAAAGCAGGGCTGTTGCACAGACGCTGAACGGTTCAAAAATAGAAATGACAGTTAACGGGAAAAAGTATACACAGGAAATGACGCCCCAGGTTAACACGAAAGAAGATGCGGTTGCCGTGATCAATTATGTGCTTAACAATTTTGGGAATAAGGGCGGTTTTATCACCCTTGAAGAAGTTAAGAGCATCGAAATTAAACCCCGGTCTGAAACAGACCAGCTGAGGTAAGTTTACCAGCTTCCGCCGGCGCCGCCTCCGCCGAAGCTTCCACCTCCAAAGCCTCCAAAGCCGCCGCCTCCTCCGCCAAAGCCGGAACCTCCCGAGAAGTTGCCCCAGCTTCCGCTGTGCCCGCCTCCCGAGGAACCAAGCATCCATAAAGCCATCCACCAGGGCAGGCTTTTTCCTACCGAATGGGAACTTGCCCTGCTTGCACGAATAGCAAAAAGAACCACCAGCAGAATGATCACCGGGACGATAAGCCCTACGGGACCTGCATCATGTTTTTTCGAATACTGTTCAGCTGAATATTTCCCCTTTGCAAGATCTATGATGACCGTTGTGGCAGCATCAATGCCGCCGTAATAATCCCCCTGGGTGAAACGGGGGATCATTTCATTATCAACAATCCTTTTGCAAATGGCATCGGGAATGACGTCTTCCAAACCATAGCCGGAAACAAGATAGGCATCACCCTTTTCCGAGCCGGTTTTTGGTTTGACAAGAATAACTGCGCCGTTATTTTTCCCTTTTTGCCCGACTCCCCATTTCTCAGCCAGGCGGTAAGTGTAGTCGGCTTTGTCATAACCATTAAGCGACTTGACAAAAACCACTGCAATCTGGGTTGAAGTTGAGTCGTTGAATGCAACGAGTTTGCGTTCAAGCGCTGCAACCTGATCAGCTGACAGAGTGCCGGTATAATCGTTAACCAGTCTGGGAGGGGAGGGCCTGTCGGGAATATCCTGCGCAAATACTGGTAATGACAATACAATCAGAAGGAATAAAGAATAAGTTCTCAGTGTTTTCATGGTCGCAGGCTTAATTTTTACCGAAAGAGATCTCATCGGGAAGTTCGTTCTTGTCATTTACCATATAAGGGAAATGCTTTTTCAGCTGTTCTCCTGTAGAGGAGATGGCTGAGATTAGCCCTTCGGTGAATTTATTTTCCCTGAAATCGGCAAGCATCTGATGTTTGATCTTATCCCAGAAGTTTTCAGGTACCATTTTGTGAATGCCGCTATCACCAAGAATGGCAAACTGCCTGCTGTTCACCGTCAGGTAGATCAGCACCCCGTTTCTGAGTTCTGTTTTACTCATGCCGAGCGTCCTGAAAAGATAAGCTGCACGGTCGAGGACATCCCCTTTCAGGGAGTTCTCAATATGAACGCGGATCTCGCCGGAGGTTTGGTGTTCTGCTTCCGCAATGGCTTTTGTTATTGCTTTTTGCTGTTCCGGGCTGAAGAAGTCCCTTACTGTTATGCCCATGATTTTATGTTTTAAACACTGTAATGCAGGCAGGCCTCTTACGGGGCCTGCCGCAGTGTTTTTGCCTTTATCAGAACTTTACTTCGGGAGCTTTCTCAGCACCCTGAACGGCTTTGAAAAATGCCTTTTCCTTGAATCCGAACATGCCTGCATAGATATTCGATGGGAATCTCTTTACCAGCACATTGTAATCCTGCACCACCTCATTGAACTTCATGCGCTCAACAGTGATCCTGTTTTCGGTTCCTTCAAGCTGGGCCTGGAGTTCGCTGAAATTCTGAGTGGCTTTCAGCTGGGGATAATTCTCGGTAACCATCATAAGCCTGGATAAGGTCGAACTGAGATTGTCCTGGGCAGACTGAAATTTTTGAATGGAGGCTTCGTCCAGATTTTTAGGGCTGATCGTTACCCTGGTAGCATTAGCCCTTGCCTCGATCACGTCGGTGAGGGTTTTCTGCTCAAAGTTTGCAACGCCTTTGACCGTGTTCACCAGGTTCGGAATAAGGTCCGAACGGCGCTGGTATACGTTCTCAACCTGAGCCCACTGCTGCTGAACGACCTGGTCTTTCGTTACCAGGTTGTTATATGAGCGGCTGCCCGATGAGAAAAGAAGCAATATTGCCAGAACAACCACGATCAGAATGATCCAACCTTTACTAAGTTTCATAGTTATTATTTTTGGTTATTAATGATTTTACGGGCCGTCTTACCGACCCCTAAAGATTACTTAAAGGATTATTGGACGTAAATATAGTGAAATTTACAGTTTTAAACATTCTCAATGTTGCGTTTTATAAATTCAGCCAGGTCTTTCCCTTTCAGGAGATTCTGGGCAAGCATAGCCAGGTCAAACAGCTGCCTTATGGTTTCCGCCTGTTTTCCCCCGTCGGGTTCAAGGAGCATCCTGCCAATTTTCGGATGATTCGAATTAACCACGAGGTTGTACTTTTCGGGCATAGTACCCATAAAGCCATAACCCCCTCCAAGCGCACTCATATCTTTCATTCTTCTCATAAACTCATCCTGGGTGATCAGCAGTGGAGCTTCTTTCTCGCTCAGGCTTTCAAGGAGAACAGTGAATTTCTCCTTGTCGACCTGCTTTTCCATCATTTCCTTCAGGGCTTTCTGCTGCTCTTCATTGAGTTTTGAAGGCAATGCATCCTCTTTTTCGATGAGTTTATCCACCGTGTTGGAATCAATACGGGTAAACCTGGATTTTTCGAATTTCTGCTCCAGTGTATTAACAAAATGGGTATCAATAATGCCATCCAGCAATAATACATCATAACCCCTGTCCTTCACGGCATCGATGAAGCTGAATTGTTCTTCGGCATTGCTGGTATATAGATATATGAGATTCCCGTTCTTGTCTTTCTGGTTATTCTTTATTTTATTTTCATATTCCTCGAAAGTGAAATACTTTGCTTCACTGTTCTTGAAAAGACAGAATTTCTTCGCCCTGTCGAAAAAGTCAGGCTCCGATATAATCCCATATTCGATAAACACCTTGATGTCGTCCCATTTGGCTTCAAAATCAGGACGGTTCTCCTTGAAAATGGTTTCGAGTTTATCGGCCACTTTCTTCGTAATATGATTGCTGATCTTCTTCACATTGGGATCAGACTGCAGGTATGAACGTGATACATTCAGCGGAATATCCGGGGAATCAAGCACTCCATGGAGAAGTGTAAGAAATTCGGGGACAATGCCTTCCACCGAATCAGTAACAAAAACCTGGTTGCTATAGAGCTGGATCTTATTCTTCTGGACTTCCAGTGTTTTCTTCACTTTCGGGAAATACAGTATTCCCGTCAGGTTGAAAGGATAGTCTACATTCAGGTGAATATGGAATAAAGGTTCTTCGAAGGTATAGGGATACAGTTCGCGATAAAAACTCTTATAATCCTCGTCCTTCAGGTCAATCGGTTTCTTCTTCCATAAAGGATCAGTATTGTTGATGATCCTTGGCTTTTCGATTTCGATTTCCTTGTCTTTGCCTTTTTCGTCCTTTTCGCCGGGAACTTTTTCCCATGTTTTTTCACTGCCGAAATGAATTGGCACCGGCAGGAATTTGCAGTATTTCTTCAGTATTTCGAGGATCTTGTACTCTTCAAGGTAATCCTTTGAGTCATCTGCAATATGCAATATGATCTCGGTTCCACGGTCTTTCTTCTTGCTCTCATCCATCGTGTAATCGGGGCTGCCGTCACATTCCCAGAGCACCGGCTTCGTATCGCCTTCGGTCTTATATGTTTTTGTATGGATCACAACCTTGTCGGAAACCATAAAGCTTGAGTAAAAACCAAGGCCAAAATGACCTATGATGGCATTCATTTCAGCTTCCGATTTGGTCTTGAACTGGCTGATAAACTCCTCGGCGCTCGAAAACGCGATCTGGTTGATGTATTTATCAACTTCCTCCGCATTCATGCCGATTCCCTTGTCTTTCACCGAAATAGTCTTTCTTTTCGGGTTGACTTTAACTTCTATGGTCAGGTCTCCCAGCTCCCCGTTAAACTTTCCCATCGAAGCAAGGGTTTTTAATTTCTGGGTTGCGTCAACAGCATTCGAAATGAGTTCCCGCAGGAAAATCTCATGCTCCGAATACAGGAATTTCTTGATAATGGGGAAAATGTTCTCAGTCTGAACGTTGATTTTACCTTTCTGCATAGGATTCGGTGTTTTAGTTGATTATTTTTATTTTCGGCTTCGCCGGATGTCTTATTCAGTATTAGCCAGAGGCCGGTAAGCTTTGCCTCTTAACACAAAGCATATGCCATTGTTAAATTCTGCCAAAATGTCAAGCCGCTTATTTCCTGGTATTAAAAATTTTGATAGGTCCTGATACCTGTGAAAATTATTTTTCTATATTTACAGAGTCTTTGATGCTGAAAACTAACACTTAAAACTACTTATATGACTACGACAGATTGGAAGAATTTACCTTTCGGTTATTTCAAGACCGATTACAATGTACGTTCAAACTGGAAAGATGGCAAGTGGAGTCCTCTGGAAGTCACCGACTCGGAATACATTAACATGCATATGGCAGCGACCTGCCTGCATTACGGACAGGAAGCTTTTGAGGGCCTTAAAGCCTTTACCGGTGTTGACGGGAAGATCCGGATTTTCAGGCTTGAGGAAAACTGCAAACGGATAAACAATTCTGCAGTTGGCCTTATTATGCCTGAAATCCCATTGGAAATGTTTCGGGAGGCTGTAGTGAAAGTTGTTCAGCTGAATAAGAAATATATCCCGCCTTACGGAGAAGGAGCGTCTTTATACATCCGTCCCCTGCTTATAGGGACTGGCCCTGAGGTTGGTGTAAAACCGGCCCGTGAATACATGTTCCTGATCTTTGTCGGCCCTGTCGGCCCGTATTTCAAGGAAGGCTTCAACCCGGTCAAGATGCAGATCGTCAGGGATTATGACCGTGCAGCCCCTTTGGGGACCGGACATATCAAGGTCGGAGGTAACTATGCTGCGAGCCTGCGTGCTGGTGTACGTGCCCATGCCGAAGGGTTTGCATCCTGTATATTCCTGGATGCAAAGGAAAAGAAATATATAGACGAAGCCGGTCCCGCAAACTTTTTCGGGATCAAGGGTAATACATACATCACCCCGAATTCCCATTCCATACTTCCGTCAATAACCAATATGTCGTTGCGAACGATCGCCCAGGACATTGGCATGCTCGTGGAACTCAGGCCTGTTTCTGTTGAGGAACTTGCTGAATTTGATGAGGTTGGAGCATGCGGAACTGCTGCTGTTATATCACCGATCGGCTCCATTCATGACCGGGATACAGAAAAGGTTTTTCAGTATTGCAAGGATGGAAAGGCAGGCCAGGTTTGTTTAAAACTCTATACGATACTCCGTGATATTCAGGACGGAAAGGCCGCTGATAAGTATGGGTGGATCACAGTCGTGGAGTGATGAGAGAATAGCCATGAGCCATGAGCCATGAGCCATGAGCCATGAGCCATGAGCCATGAGCCATGAGCCATGAGCCATGAGGCATGAGGCATGAGGCATGAGTGAAAAGTGATAAGCGATCAAGGGTGTAATAATACCGACATTTCTTTCTGCATTTTTTCTGCTTCTTCCCTTGCTTTTTCAGCAAAGTCAGCTCCTGGTGACGCATAAATGATATTGCGGCTTGAATTTACAAGCAATCCGCAGTCTTTTGTCAGGCCGTATTTTGCAACTTCCTGAAGGCTTCCACCCTGTGCACCTATACCCGGAACAAGAAGGAAATGATCGGGAACTATCTTCCTGATATCGGTTAACATATCTGCCTTCGTTGCGCCTACTACATACATCATATTATCCTGGTTCCCCCATTGTTTTGATTTAAGCAGGACCTGTTCAAACAGTCTTGTATCCTGGTTTGAGAAGAACTGGAAATCTCCGGCTCCTTTGTTTGAGGTCAGGGCAAGCACAATGATCCATTTCGAAGGGTACAAGAGGAAAGGCTTAACGGAATCTTCTCCCATGTAAGGAGCAACGGTGACTGCATCAAATTCCAGTCCTGATGAAGCTTTATCGAACACAGCCCTGGCATATTGCTGGGAGGTGTTGCCGATATCCCCGCGCTTGGCATCGGCAATGGTAAAGGCCTGGCCCGGGTATTTTTCATTAATATAATTAATGGTCTTTGTAAGGCTTTCCCAGCCTTTTACCCCGTAGCATTCGTAAAATGCGAAGTTAGGTTTGTACGCCACTGCGAGGTCAATGGTTGCATCGATGATTGCTTTGTTGAACCCGAAGATGGGATCTTCCAGCGACTTCATATGCTGGGGTATTTTGCTGATATCGGTATCAAGGCCGATACAGAGGAAGGAATTTTTCCGGCGAATGAGGTTAATAAGCTCTTCTCGGGTCATGGGATTTACGATTTACGATTTACGTTCAGCTCTGCTGAATTGCGAAGCAATGACGAATACACTAAGAAAATTAATAATTTCATGAGTAAATGAGCACACAACTGAAATAAACAATTGGTGCGAATAATTACAAATTACAAATTACAAATGTTGACCTATTTGTACATTGTACATTGTACATCTTTTAACTTACCGCTTCTTTCAGCCTTTCTGCATTCTCGGCCAGCTGAAGCGCATCGATCAGGGGTTGCACATCTCCGTCAAGCACCACAGGAAGGTTGTAAATGGTCATATTGATACGGTGGTCGGTAACCCGGCTCTGGGCATAATTATAAGTACGTATTTTTGCAGAGCGGTCTCCGGTTGATACCATGGTTTTACGCTTTTTTGAGATCTCATCGAGATATTTCTGATGTTCCATCTCGTAAAGTCGTGTCCGGAGCACTTTCATGGCCTTTTCAAAATTCTTCATCTGGGATTTCTCATCCTGGCAGCTGACTACTATACCCGAGGGTACATGGGTCAGGCGGATTGCCGAATATGTTGTATTTACAGACTGCCCGCCCGGACCCGAGGAGCAGAAAGTGTCTTTGCGAACATCGCTCGGTTTGACTTCCACATCAAATTCATCAGCCTCGGGCAGCACAGCTACAGTCGCAGCAGAAGTATGCACACGGCCCTGGGTCTCCGTCTGGGGCACACGCTGTACCCGGTGAACCCCCGATTCATATTTCATCTGGCCATATGCACCCTCGCCGATGACATTGAAAATAATTTCTTTAAATCCACCCATTGTACCTTCGGAAAAATCAATCAGTTCGATTTTCCACCGGCGGTTTTCACAGTATTTTGAATACATCCGATAAAGATCGCCTGCGAAAATACTGGCCTCATCCCCCCCGGTTCCCGCACGGATCTCGACGACAGCGTTTTTCCCGTCCTGAGGATCAACGGGGATAAGCATCAGCCTGACTTCTTCTTCCAGTTTCTCCTTTTCGTTGTTTAGTGTCTCGAGTTCTTCCTTCGCCATAGCCCGGAATTCCTCATCTTTCTCATTGTACAGGATCTCTTTTGCATGTTCAAGATTCGCAAGAATATTCTTATAACGCTCATAGGCGTCCATGATAGGCTGAAGCTCCTTGTAATCCTTGTTCAGTTTGATATAACGTTTCATATCACTGACAATATCAGGCTCGCTCATTTGCTTCTGAATGTCATCGAACTTCAGTTTTATTGCTTCCAGTTTATCTACCATGGTGTACTACTCCTCTTTCAGGGGTGCAAAGGTAGTAAAAATAGCGTTATGGCGTTAATGCGTTCAACGTTATTGCGTTCCGCGTTTAGCGTTATGGCGTTATTGCGTTAGATCGAACACCGTAATTATTCGCACCAATTGTTTTTTTCAATTGTGTGCTCATTTACTCATGAAATTATTAATTTTCTCGGGGTATTCGTGATTGCTACGCAATTCAGCTGAGTTGAACGTAAATCGTAAATCGCATGTCTTACATCCTGCCGTGGTACTTCAGTAGCAAAACTCCCCGTGTTCCGATACAACTGTAAGCCTGGGTGACCCGGATTTCCCGACATGCCCTATGATCCTGGCTTCGAGTTGGAAGGAGGAGGCAATCTCAATAAGGCTGTCGGCTACAGACTTTGTGACGTATAATTCCATACGATGCCCCATGTTGAATACCCTGTACATCTCTTTCCAGTCAGTTCCGGACTGTTCCTGTATCAGGCGGAAAAGGGGAGGGGTGGGGAAAAGATTGTTCTTGACAATATGTTGATTCCCTGTAAAATGTAAGACCTTCGTTTGCCCCCCTCCACTGCAGTGAATTATACCATGAATGTCTTTTTTGAAATTGCCAAGAATCAATTTAATTACGGGAGCATAGGTCCGTGTAGGTGAGAGCAATAGTTTCCCGATGTTTATTCCGGGGATTTCCGAAGGATCTGTCAGGTTTTTTTTCCCCGAATAAACAAGGTCGTGGGGAATTGCCGGATCAAAGCTTTCGGGGAATAAGCCTGCATGTTCCTTACGAAAAACGTCATGCCGGGCGGACGTCAGCCCGTTACTGCCCATACCAGCGTTATATTCTTTTTCATAGGAAGTTTGCCCGAATGATGCCAGTCCGACAATCACATCACCCTCCTGGATACGGGAATTATCTATGACCTCGGTGCGCCTCATCCGGCAGCAGACAGTGGAATCTACAACGATTGTCCGCACCAGGTCACCAATATCGGCAGTCTCCCCTCCTGTTGACCAGATACCGATGCCGTGGGAGCGCATTAAGGCAAGGAACTCTTCAGTGCCGGCGATGATCTCTGCAATCACTTCACCCGGGATCAGGTGTTTGTTCCTTCCGATCGTTGAAGAAAGAAGAATATTGTCAGTTGCACCTACACAAAGCAGGTCATCGAGATTCATCACAATGGCATCCTGTGCAATTCCCTTCCAAACCGACAGATCGCCGGTTTCTTTCCAGTATATGTAAGCGAGAGATGATTTGGTGCCTGCTCCATCGGCATGCATAATGTTGCACCAGGCTTCATCGCCCCCGAGTATATCAGGAATTATTTTACAGAAAGCTTTTGGGAAAATCCCCTTGTCAATATCTTTTATAGCCGAGTGAACATCTTCTTTTTGAGACGATACACCTCTCTTATCATATCTCGACTTATCGCTCATAGGTCAATCAAAGATCAGCTGTCCCTTTTGATCATCGATATGGAAATTACCGAATTTTTTCATGTTATTGGTGCCAAACTCAAAGCTGCCATGGATCTTGGAGTTTACAATTACTTTAAGATCCCTGACGGTGTTCTTCGCAATACGTACTTCTTTCAGCGTGATCACGGCTTTTTCACTGATGGCCTTTTCCTGGATCAGTTTCGAGGCATCGCCTTCAAAGTCGTTTTTATCTATTACTCCATCTTTAAGCAGGGTAAACGCGTATGCGGAAGTAATGAACATATCTTTTTCGGCCGGATCATAAATAAACTCAGTACTTATTCCATTGATAAAGCAAAAACCTGAATATGACCCATCCTTGAGTTTGCTCAATGCTGTGCCGTTTACTTCAGGGGCTATAACCACTTCGATCCTGGCTGTAACCGGGGTCTTCGAAGGTGTGGTTTTAGGTATAAAATCGTTTCTCAGTACAGTGAATTCTGTACGGCGGTTCAGCTGATGTGCAGCTTCCTTCACAGCAACATTCGGGAGCAGGTTGATGACTGAGTCGGACAGCACTGTTCCTGCAATAAAGGTGTAACCTTCCCTTGTAAAGTCCCTCGAGAGTGTCCTGGGAACTCTTTCACCGTAACCTTTTGCAACCAGCCGGTCAGGATCAATACCTCTTGAGATGAGATAATCAACGACACTTTGCGCACGTTTTTGTGACAGGATGTCATTTCGTTCTTCAGTGTCGCGGGAATCAGTGTAAGCGGCAAGTTCTATGACAATGTTCTCATTGGCATCAAGGGTTTCAATAAGTCCCTGGAGCGAATCCTGGTACTGGGGCTTAAGGTCCCATTTCGCAAGGTCATAAAGGATATCGGGCAGAACAACAGGCTTTTTCGGAATCGGCTTCATGACAAAGTTCCTTGTGAGGTCTTTGCTTTTTTCCAAACCAACCGTGGTTTCACGGCCTTTTTCGTTAAAATAATCTTTCTTCGTAACCAGAATATCGTATGTGGTGTTTGCATTGATCTGCATTTTATTAAAGCTGTAGTGACCTTTTTCGTCGGTTGTATATTTAAACGTACGGCCGTTTGTACCGACAGCCCTGACTTCAGCGCCCTGAACAGGCAATAATGAACGGTCGTCGGTCACGGTTCCTTCCAGGGTGTAATAAATAGGAGGTATGACGAAGGAGTATATATCATCTCTTCCCTTGCCTCCCGGCCGGTTCGAAGTAAACAGCCCTTCTTCGGATTCTTCGGCATTAAAGACTATCGACAGATCGTCGGCCGGGGAATTTATAGGAGATTTCATGTTCTCGGGGGTGCTCCATTTTCCCTTCGAATAAACAGAGCGGAAAATGTCCATGCCACCCATTCCCGGAAGTCCGTCAGAAGCAAAGTAAAGGATGCTGTCATCCCTGATAAACGGGAATAATTCGTTACCCGGGGTATTAATAAGAGGGCCCAGGTTTTCTTTAACCCATTTCCCGCTTTTTTTACTTGCCCTCCAGATGTCTTTCCCTCCGGCTCCTCCCGGGATTTCTGCTGAAAAATAAATAACATCTGCATTTGAAACTGAAGGATGTCCGTATATGCTCGCACTGTCGCCTCCCAGCTCGATCTTTTCAGGATCTCCCCAGTTTTTACTGCCTGTACGGCTGCTCATGAAGATCTGGCAACCGTTCTTCTTTCTGGAGTCATTGTAGCAGCGGGTAAAATAAAAATGTATGAATTTCGGATCAAACTGCCCAACCCCATCGTTTGCATTGGTGTTTATCATTCCGGCCTGATCGGCAAGAACAGGCTTGCTCCATTCGTTTTTACGGTCCTTCCTCGACAGGTAAAGGTCTGAAAATTTTAAGCCTGTCCAGTTATCCAAATCCTTTCCTTTTGAAGCATCCCTGTCGGAGGTGAAAATAATGGACCCGTATTTTTTATCAGCATAGGCAGGGGCAAAATCGTCTTCTTTCGAATTCAGCGCTTTTTCCCATTTAACGGTATATTTTGTGGGGCTGGCGATCCATTCCTTCGCAAGTTTGCAGGTCTCAATCCCCTGCTCACCTTTTGAGTCTTTGGGAGCCAGGTCTTTATAAGCCTGGTATTGCTTGATAGCTTCATCGTAATTGCCGTTAGCCTTCAACGCATTGGCATAGTAAAGAAGTACCCGGGGTTCATCTTTGATAAATTTAACGTTATTCAGAAGCCGTTTGTAAGCAGTCTCGGCTTTCTTCGTATTATTCATCATCCTGTAACACTCAGCTATGCGGAAGGTGATCCTGTCACGTTCAGCCTTGTTCTTCTTGACTTTTGAAGATGCTTTCTGGTATTTCTGGAGTGCGGTGAAATACATCTGGTCGGTAAATGCATCATCGGCAGCTCTGGTGGCTTTATTCTGTGCAACGACCGGAAAGGTGAAAAACAAAAAGGTGACTATAAAAACAATAAGGCTTTTCGGATGCATTACAGGAATATTATTAGCTGGAATAACGCACAAATATACAGAAAAGTGTAATTCCTTCCGTCCTGAAATAAAAAAGGCTGCCCTGATCAGGGTCAGCCTTTTTTACATATTAAAGAGTGTTCCGGACTGCCGGATTACTTTGATTTTCCTTTTGCTTCAAGCTCTTTCTTTTCCTTGCGGCGTTTCTGGGCCATCAGAATATCATAGGCAACCGGGGTTGCATTGAAAACCGACGAATAAGTCCCGGAGATAACTCCGACGAGAAGAGCAAAAGTGAACCCGCGGAGAACTTCACCACCAAAGATGAAAATAACAATCAGTACAACCAGGGTGACTCCGGATGTGTTAATGGTTCGTCCAAGGGTTGAATTGATAGCACCGTTGATATTGTCGGCCAGGTCGCGTTTGGGATACAATCCCCTGTATTCACGGATCCTGTCGAAGATGATAACCGTATCCATAATCGAATACCCGATAATTGTAAGAAGTGCAGCGATGAACTGCTGGTCAACTTCCATGCTGAACGGAAGAATGCCATGGAACAGGGTAAACATGGTGATTATGATGAGTGTGTCATGGAAGAGCGATACCACACCGCCTAAACCAAACTGCCAGTTCTTAAACCTCAGTGCTATGTAAATAAATATAATAATGAGGGAGAAGAATACAGCCATTACAGCCTGCCAGATAAGGGCATAACTGATTGTGGGGTCAACTCGCTGCGAGCTCATTTCACCGATTGCCTTCTTGGGCTCACCCGACTTGAATTCTTTAAACGTGATCGGGGTCTTGTAGAAGCTCCTGGTCCCTTCATAGAGCCTGAGGTTGACTAAGGAGTCGGCCTGCTGTGTACGCTCATTGATCATGAACTTGGTTGTGATCTTGACCTGGTTGTTTGGACCAAAGGTCTTTACTTCAGGATATTCCTTGAAGACTTTTCCAAGAGATTCACGTAAGTCCGATGTTTTTACAGGCTCGTCGAAACGTACCACATAGCTGCGGCCACCGGTAAAGTCAAGGCCTGGATCAAGACCGCGGATAAAGATCGAAATGATGCCCGGGATGATGATGGCGATAGACAGGATGTACATCTTGTAACGGAGGCCGATAAAATTGATCTTCGTGTTCTGGAACAAATTCTGGCTCCATTTGTAGCCTGTTGTGATGGTCATATTCTTGTCGAGCATCCATTCAAAGACAAGCCTGGCAATAAAGATCGAGGTGAACAGCGAAAGGAGAAGACCGATGACCAGGGTGGTTGCAAAACCCTGGATAGGTCCTGAACCGAAGATGTAAAGCACGATACCGGTAAGGATTGTTGTAACGTGACCGTCGATGATGGCCGAAAGTGCGTGTTTGAAACCGTCTTTCACGACAAGCCTCATGCCTTTCCCGGCCCGCATCTCCTCACGCATACGTTCGTAGATGATAACGTTCGAGTCGACTGCCATAGCAAGGGTCAGTACGATACCTGCAATACCGGGGAGGGTCAGCACGGCTCCGATCGATGCAAGAACACCGAAGAGGAAGAAAACGTTGCAAAAAAGTGCGATATCGGCAACGTGGCCGGCACCCCTGTAGTACAGCGACATATAAAGAAGAACCCCGATAAAGGCGATGATAAATGATATAAGACCTCTGTGGATTGATTCATTACCCAGTGAAGGGCCTACCACTTCTTCCTGTACGATTCGGGCAGGGGCCGGGAGTTTACCGGCTTTAAGGATGTTTGCAAGGTCCTGGGCTTCTTCAACCGTCATACTCCCTCCCGAGATGGATGACATCCCGTTGGGTATCTCCCCGTTTACATTGGGAAAACTGTAAACATAACCATCGAGAACGATAGCGATCTGCTTTCCGATGTTGTCACCAGTGAGTCTTTTCCAGATACGGGCGCCTTCCCCGTTCATCGACATCGAAACTTCAACTCTTCCGTTCTGGTCATAGTCCTGACGGGCAGAAGTGATCACATCACCACCGAGTGCGGGTGAACCATCCCTGGAAGTCACCTTGAGAGCAACGAGAGATAGAACGTCTTTGGCCTCATCGCCGGGCTTAACGGTCCATGCGAGCTTCAGGTCCCTGGGGAAGAGATGTTTTACAAGACGAAGCATATAATTGACCTTGGCTGTATCCTTGATCATAGCTCTCCCGACAAGTGCGTTCTGGCCTGCCTGGTACTGCCCATCTTTCGTCTGGTAAATATTCATGGCAAGCACCGCAAATAACGGATTGTTCTTCATCCACTGTTCGGTTTCCACTTTCTTGTTCATGGCCGAGCCCTTCGAAGTATCTTTGCCCAGCTGCTTCAATAATGCATTTGCGCCTGAGGTATCCTTTTTGGCACTGTCTTTCTTCGCAGAGGCAATTTTTTCCTTAACGGCTGATTTCTTTGCTGATAGTTCAGGTTGCTTGCCTGGGCTTTTTGCAGTTTGTAAAGTTTCAGTTTTTGCCGAATCACTTTTAATGGTATCTCCCCCGGTGCTCATGATAGCAGCAAGCCTTTTATTGGCTTCTGTCAGATAGGGATGCAGCTGGGTAAACTGGTATGTTTCCCAGAATTCAAGTTGTGCAGTTCCCTGTAAAAGTTTACGAACACGCTCGGGATCTTTGATACCAGGCAATTCGATCAGGATACGGCCTGCTGTCTGAAGCTTCTGGATGTTGGGCTGAACAACACCAAAACGGTCAATACGGGTTGTGAGGATATGATATGTCCGGTCAATCGCTCCATTCGTTTCATCACGGATCACTTTGATAACCTCAGCATTCGTTGTGTTGAAGTTGATCTTGTCTTTTAATTCAACAGTGTTGAAAATGGCTGCAAGTTTTGCATTCGGATCCACCTGTTTAAATGATTCCGAGAACAGGTCCACAAAATCAGATGTACTATTCTTCTCTTTCTGGATAGCCAGCTGGAGGGCCTTGTTAAAGGTGGGGTCCTGGCTGTAACCCGAGAGTGCGCGTATCACTTCAGGAACTGAAACGGCCATCGTAACGTTCATACCTCCCTTGAGGTCAAGACCGAGGTTGATTTCCCGTTCTCTTACATCCTTCAGGGTATACTTCTTGAGAAGGATATTATACACATCGACATTAGCCATCGAATCGTTAAAATATTCAGACCTGGAACGGATAATGGAATCGGTGATATATTCCAGGCGGGCCTGATCGCCCCTGGCTAATTTAACTGCCAGTTCTTTTCCAACGGGGGCATTGGCGTAATCATCAGCTTTCATCGAATACCGGTAACTGATAAAGGTAAACGACAACTGGAACAAACAAACTAAACCGAATATGATCGCAAATAGCTGTACAGCGCCTTTATTCTGCATGAGGTTAAAATTTAATTAAGATAATTATTGTCTGATTTTTTAGAGGGTGCAAAATTAGAACTTTTCCTCGAAAAATAAAAGGGGTGGATTGAATTATCTTTTACTTGAGAGAGATAGTGCCTTTTGTTGTTCCCGGAGGAAGACGGAGCAATATGAATTTACGCCAGCTGTAATTCGGGTTTTGACCAGCAGTTTGAGGCTTGTCGGCATACTTTACCACGAATTTTGAATCATCATTTACGATAAGGTTCTTTTTGCCTTCAAATTTTTCTTCGGAAATGGTTGTCATAGCCCAATAGCCAATGGTGTCCAATGGTGAGATTATGTCAAAAACAAGTCGTTCACCGCCCGTTCCTATCGTGTACCAGCCCGACGTCATCCAATACCCTCCACTGGCAACATAACGGCACATAGCTACGTATACCTGGGCATTATGATTGTTTCTGAAAATGATCTGAGATTGACCCTGTGAAATGACCCAAAAGCAAATTGACAGCGAAATAAACCTGGGTAAAAGGCGAATAAACTTTTTCATAAAATCGGAATTTTGCTTAGGTTAAATATTTTTACCGGTAAAAAAGCTTTTAACTTTTTCCTCCCGGCTGCAAAGATATGTTTTTCAGGATCTTCAGGCCCCGGTTTTTAAAGCCGGGTGTTTCTTCATTCAGGCGAAATTCTATACATTCAGAAAGTTCCTTGCTTATTTCAGGCACGCTTAATGAAATATGATACAGTATTTCCATACAATGTACTTTAATAGCTGCAGGATAACCCGGCTTCATCAACCAGTCGAAACAGATGCTCGTCAGGCTGCCTAATTCTGTTTCCGGAAGAGGGAAGCGTGATAAAATATGCAGGGAATGCCGCCTTAATCCGTCATGGCTGAACAATGGCAGCATTTTGGCGATAGTTTCCAGATAAGGGGTTACTATTCCGGTATTTTCCATCGAATACAGGTCAATAGCCCATACAAGTCTTCGGCTGAACGGTTCTTCGTCCGATAAATAGATATCCAAAAGACAATCATGCCATTCCGGATGTGTCCTGAGAATTTCAACCAAGTAGTCGGTATGCTTCCTCCCCTTAGAGGAATTGATGATCTTTTTCAGCTCTTCACGAAGCCGGTTGTCTTTGATTGGCCGGGGATTACTGCCCATGATAATTGTTGCTAAATATTAAATACCTTCAGGAACCATCAAATTTATTAATTTATTAAAATATACGAAAATGTTATTTTACTTTTGCATAGAAAATGAAACATAAGTGAGTTACATTGAGTAAAAAGAGATAAAGTAAGTTACTTACATCTAACAACTCTAATATGAAAATCAAATACAGTGATCTGGTTGATCAGACTTTTGAGTTTCCGCAATCTGCGTTTGAAGTGATTGAAAATGAGTTACATTTTCATAAAGTTTCATTAATGGACATCATTAAACAGTATGGAACTCCCCTGAGAATTACTTATCTTCCGAAGATAAGCCAGCAAATCCAGAAGGCTAAACGTCTTTTTAATGTCGCAATGGCAAAAGTTGATTACCAGGGTGATTATCATTATTGTTATTGTACAAAGAGCAGTCATTTCAGTTTTGTACTCGAAGAAGTTCTGAAAAACGAGGTGCATATTGAAACTTCATCGGCCTTCGACATGCCCATTATTGAAGATTTGTACAAAAGAGGTTTTGTAAAAAAGGAAAACTACATTATATGCAATGGTTTTAAACGCCCGCAGTATATTGAGAATATGATCAGCCTCGTAAATAATGGTTTTTCGAATACCATTGCTGTATTGGACAGTTTACTTGAGATCGATAAATACGAGCCTTATCTGAAAACCAAAATGAAAGTAGGCATCAGAATAGCTTCTGAAGAAGAACCCAAGTTTGATTTTTATACTTCAAGACTGGGTATCAGGTATAATGACATTCTTCCTTTTTATATGGAAAAGCTTAAAGATAATCCAAATTTTGAGCTTAAAATGCTTCACTTTTTTATCAATACGGGCATTAAGGATACAGCTTATTACTGGAATGAGTTGAACAAATCAGTATCGGTCTACTGTGAACTTAAAAAAGTATGCCCTGAACTTACGGGTCTGAATATCGGAGGAGGGTTCCCTATTAAAAACTCGCTGGAGTTCAGTTATGACTATGAATACATGGCCGAAGAGATTACAGCACAGATCAAGAACATCTGTGAGAAAAACGAAGTTCCGGAACCGGATATATTTACTGAATTCGGTTCTTTTACAGTAGGTGAATCCGGTGCAATACTTTTCAGCGTTGTAGATCAGAAGAAACAAAATGACCGTGAAGCCTGGGATATGATCGATAGTTCATTCATCACCACACTTCCCGATACCTGGGCTATCAACCAGAAATTCATTTTACTTGCAATAAACAACTGGGATTCCGAATACGAAAGGGTCTTTCTTGGCGGGCTTACTTGCGACAGTGAGGATTATTATAATGCAGAAGGCCATACGAATGCTGTTTTCCTTCCAAAATTTTCGACGGACCCTCCGCTGTATATCGGGATGTTTCATACAGGAGCGTACCAGGAATCACTTGGAGGTTACGGAGGAATACAGCATTGCCTGATCCCGGCGCCTAAACATGTGCTGATTGACCTCGATGAAAATGATGAAACATATACTAAATTATTTTCGAAAGAACAGAGTTATAAATCGATGCTGAAAATTCTGGGGTATTAATTACCTTTGCAGTCCGGAATCAGGAATAAATAACATCCCTTAATTATGGCAAAGAAATCCATTCAAAAGAAGAAATACCTGAAGAACATAATCAGGCATATTGACATCAAATCATTTGATTCGACTCCCATTATTGATTCAATGCGCGAAATGTCGTTTACTTCAAGGGATACTGCTACTGCAGCCGACATTCTGAACCGGATGATAAACGATAAAGGCTGCACGGTTTTTTTAACCATTGCCGGCAGCACCAGTGCCGGTGGGTGTATGCAGGTTTACGTGGATATGGTGAAAAACAATATGGTGGATGCCATCATTGCCACTGGAGCAACAATAGTTGATATGGATTTCTTTGAAGCTCTTGGTTATAAGCATTATAAGGGTATATCGACAGCCGATGACAAGGATCTCCGCAAGCATTATATCGACAGGATTTACGACACGTATATTGATGAGGAAGAGCTTCAGCATTGTGATATGACTATAAAGAAAATCGCTGATACTCTCGAAAAACGTCCCTATTCTTCCCGTGAGTTTATCCGTGAGATGGGTAAATGGCTGGTTAAGAATTCGAAGAAAAAAGACAGCCTGGTACAAGTGGCTTATGAACATAATGTACCTATATTCTGCCCGGCTTTCAGTGACTCGAGCGCCGGTTTCGGACTGGTTGCCCACCAATGGGAAAACCCAAAGGGACATGTTTCCATTGACTCGGTAAAGGATTTCCTTGAACTTACAAAAATCAAAATGGCTTCAAAATCTTCCGGGCTTTTTATGATCGGGGGCGGAGTGCCGAAGAATTTTGTACAGGATACTGTTATTTGCGCTGAAGTCCTAGGTAAAGAAGTCGGTATGCATAAGTATGCAGTCCAGATTACCGTAGCTGATCCCCGCGATGGTGCATGTTCGAGTTCCACACTGAAGGAAGCAGCCTCCTGGGGTAAAGTGGAAACGGTTTTTGAACAGATGGTTTATGCAGAGGCTACCAGCGTGTTACCCCTGATAATAAGCTATGTGTATCACAGGAAAGACTGGGTAAAGCGTAAAAAATACGAATGGACCAAAATGTTGGATAAATAAAGGCGAAAGGCGAAAAGCGAGAAGCGAAAGGCGAGAAGCGAAAGGCGAAAGGCAAAAGGCGAGAAGCGAGAAGCGAAAGGCGAGAAGCGAAAGGCGAGAAGCGAAAGGCGAAAGGCGAAAGGCAAGAAGCGAAATTATTTCGCTTTTCGCCTTTCGCTTTTCGCTTTTAATATCTCAGCCACTTCCACAACTCTCTGTATGACACCTTCTTCCCATACATTAATATCCCGGTACGGTATATTTTTGCAGCCATCCAGGTTGTACCAAGGAAAGCAAGGATAAGTATGCCCATTGAAAGGGCAACCTGCCAGTAAGGCACTCCAAACGGAATCCTGATCATCATAGCCACCGGGGCAGTAAGCGGAAAGACTGAAAACCAGAAAGCAACCTGGCCGGAAGGATCCTGAATGAAATACTGCATCATGACAATGGAAAGTATGAGTGGTACGGTGATTGGCAGCATAAATTGCTGTGTATCGGCTTCACTGTCAACCGCACCGCCAATCGCAGCAAACAACGAGCCGTACATAAGGTAGCCAAACAGAAAGAAAAACACAAAGGCTCCGATCATAACGGGGAAGTTAACAGAACTGAGAGCTGCGAAAATTTCGCTGGCACCTTCATTCTGATATTTTTTTGATGTTGCAGAATCGGGCAGGGGCAGGTTGTCGGGATTATACCTGGCTGCGTTCTGCACGATGCTTTGCTCAGCAGAATGTTTGGTTGATCCTTTCGACGTAAAAGTGGAAGTGGCAACGGTTACTATGCCAAATGTCAGGATGACCCAAAGGAGGAACTGAGTAAGGCCTACAAGTCCGACTCCGACTATTTTACCCATCATCAGTTCGAAAGGTTTAACCGATGAAATGATCACTTCAATAATACGGTTGGTTTTTTCTTCAATAACTCCCCTCATGACCTGGGAACCGAACATAAAGATGAAGAAGTAAATCAGGATTCCTGCAAATGTGCCAAGGACCATGCTGATCTCGGTATAGCTTTTTTCTTCTTTTCCTTCATCCGTGATCTTGATTGTATTGACATCTATGACGGTTTTTACCGAACGAAGGATATCTTCGACATTCAAAGGATTTTTCTTGTCGGTTTGAAGGTCTTTAAGCTTGGCTTCCAGCTTCATGTCCTCGACCTTCTTCGTCATTACATTCCTGATATAACTTATTACATTGATCGATACATTGTTTTCTCCATACAGGATGGCATTTGTGGGTATGCTGACTTCGGTCCTGGGGATGAATAAAAGTGCATAATCCCCGCTTTTTCTGAAATTTGCCTTAGCCGAGGCGATGTCGCTGACCAGGTAATGAAATTTGATGTTATCGGTATCCTTGAACTTCTCGAAGAAAAAACCCGTTTGGTCTATAACGGCAACTGTTTTCAATTCGTTCCCCCTCGTTGCCATGTAAACGGGCACGATAACGATTGCTGCCATAAGCAGGGGGCCGAGGATGGTCATTACGAGAAACGACTTTTTTCTGACCCTGGTCAGATATTCACGCTTGATGATCAGGATTATTTTATGCATATCACAGTTGCAAAACAGTTTCGTTTTTATTTTCGGTCACAACCCTGATGAATATATCGTTCATGCTGGGAATCAGTTCACTGAATGAATGCAGGGTAACATTCGGCAGCAGGGATGAGATCAGTTGATTTGGGCCCGAATCGGCCGGGATCCTGATGGTAGCCATCCTGAGATCATGATCATTCCATTCTTTTATAATAGTGAAGGCTGATGGCAGTATATCGTTCAGCTCACCCGGGAAACTATTGAAGGATATTTCATAAGTACTTGTCTTATAAGCCTTTTTAATATCTCTAACCGGTCCGGCCAAAACGACTCTTGCATTGTTGATCAGGGCAATATGATCGCAAAGTTCTTCCACCGAGGCCATATTGTGGGTTGAAAAAATTATAGTCGCTCCTTTGTCTCTCTGGGCAATTATTTCGTCTTTGAGCATACTTGCATTGATAGGATCGAAACCGCTGAAAGGCTCATCGAAGATAAGCAGCCCGGGCTCATGGATAATAGTGATGAGGAACTGCACCTTTTGCTGCATGCCTTTTGAAAGTTCCTCGACTTTTTTATTCCACCATGAGCTCATCTCAAATCTTGCAAACCAGTAAGTCAGTCTTTTGTGAGCCTCCACTTTGCTAAGTCCTTTCAGCTGGGCCAGGTACATTGACTGCTCGCCAACGGTCATTTTTTTATACAGTCCGCGTTCCTCAGGAAGGTAGCCGATGTTATATATATCATTGGGCTTCAGTTCTCTGCCATTATAAAAGAGTTGCCCTTCATCAGGGGCGATGATCTGGTTTATGATTCGAATGAATGTTGTTTTCCCAGCCCCGTTCGGACCCAGCAATCCAAAGATACTGCCTTCAGGGATGCTGATACTGACTTTATCCAAAGCCTTATGGCCTGAAAATTGTTTTGAGACATTCAGTGACGAAAATAATTCCATGGGAAGGGAGTTACGATTTGCGATTTTATTCGAAAATATCTTTCATTTTAGAGAAAAAACCTTTTTCCTTTTCAGTAGGGTTAGGTACAAAGTTAGCAGATTTTGCCAGTTTTTCGAGCAGTGATTTTTCTTCCTTCGACAGTACTTTCGGGGTCCATACATGGATTGTGATAAGCAGGTCGCCTTTACCTTCGTATGAGTTGACACTCGGTAAACCCTTGCCTTTGAGGCGGATGATCCTGCCCCCCTGTGTTCCGGGCTCAATTTTGAGTTTAATCTTTCCATCAATTCCGGGGATCTCAGCAGTTGAACCTAAAGCCGCTTCCGGAATTGATATATACTGGTTAAATAAGAGGTTATTCCCGTCCCTGATCAGTTCCGGGTGTTTAATTTCTTCTATCTGTATCAGGAGATCGCCTGCAACTCCGTCCCTGGCCGCTGAATTCCCCTTTCCGCTCATCGAAAGCTGCATGCCCTCCCCAACGCCGGCAGGTATTTTGATCGTTATAACTTCTTCTCCTTTTACGATCCCGTTTCCCGCACACTCAAGGCATTTGTCAGTAATTATTTTTCCTTCCCCTCCGCAGTGCGGGCAGGTGGATGTTGTTTGCATCTGACCAATAAATGTAGATGTTACCCGGGTTACATGCCCGGAACTTTTGCAGGTTGAGCAGGTCTGGAAGGCGCTGCCGCTTTTTGCCCCTGTGCCGCGACAGCTGGTGCAGGAAACGTATTTGTTGACCTTTATTTTCTTTTCAACGCCATGAGCGATTTCCTCCAGGTTTAACTTGACCCTGACCCGAAGGTTGGATCCCTTGTTTACCGTACGACCTCCTCTTCTGCCGCCTCCGCCGAAAAAGGATGAAAAAGGATCGTCAAAACCACCGCCGAAAATGTCGCCGAAATGACGGAAGATATCTTCCATGTTCATTCCTCCCCCGTAGCCTTGAAAGCCTCCCCCGTTGCCGAGTCCTGCATGGCCGTATTGGTCGTATCTCTGGCGTTTGTCAGGATCACTGAGGATTTCATAAGCCTCGGCTGCCTCCTTGAATTTCTCCTCTGATGCTTTATCCCCGGGGTTTTTATCCGGATGAAAACGGATTGCCTGCTGACGGTAAGCTTTTTTCAGCTCTTCGGGAGAAGCGTTTTTATTTACTTCAAGTATTTCGTAAAAATCTCTTTTGGACATTCTGGGTTTTTGGTTCTTGGCTTATATTCCCTGATTCGTAAATCGTAAATCGTAAATCCTATGACCCTACCACCACTTTCGCATACCTTATGACTTTCCCGTTCAGCAGGTAACCTTTCTCAATCTCGTCAACAACCTTGTTTTTCATTACTTCGCTGATCGCTGGTATGTTAGTGATAGCTTCATGAAAATCGGTATTAAAAGTTTCACCCACCGTTCTCATCTGTTCCAGGCCCTGATTTGACAGAATAGTCATAAATTTGTTGAATATCAGGAGGATCCCTTCTTTTAATCCAAGGGCATTATCAGTTGCATCGAAAGCTTTGATAGCTCTTTCAAAATCATCCAAAACCGGAAGTAATTTTATAACCACATCCTCGGAAGCGTTTTTCCGGATATCACCAATTTCTTTCAGGTTACGCCGGCGGTAGTTGTCAAAATCGGAATACAACCTGAGATATTTGTCGTTGAGATCATCCAGTTTCCCGGCAAGGTCTTCCGGTTCCTGGTTTCCGGTTTCCCCTCCTGTAACAGGGATGCTTCGGGAATTACCATCGGTTTCAGGCTTTGCCGTTTCGACTTCTGCAGGAGGGATGTCCTGTGTTTTTCCTTTTTCTTCTTTGTGTTCTTTTTTAGACATAGTAATATGATAATTCATCAGAATTCACGGACTTCTATCAAAAAATCTGCCAAAGGGGTTTCTGCGCCAAAATGTCAGGAATTTATTCGTTTGATATCAGCTCCCAGGTTCTGAAGCCTGACATCAATATTCTGGTAGCCTCGGTCGATTTGTTCAATATTATCGATGATACTTTTCCCCTGGGCTGAAAGCGCAGCAATAAGCAGGGCAACACCTGCCCTGATATCGGGGGACGACATCCTGATACCCTTTAAAGGATACTTATGGTCCAGGCCAATGACAGTAGCCCGGTGAGGATCGCAAAGGATGATCTTTGCCCCCATATCAATGAGTTTATCAACAAAAAACAGCCTGCTTTCAAACATCTTCTGATGGATGAGCACGCTGCCCCTGGCCTGAGTGGCAACGACAAGCACAATACTGATGAGGTCAGGGGTGAATCCCGGCCAGGGTGCGTCGGCAATGGTCATAATAGAACCATCCATAAAAGACTCGACTTCATAGAAGTCCTGCCTTCTGATGATAATATCGTCACCATTGAACATTAGCTTGATGCCGAGACTTCTGAATACATCAGGAATCAATCCCAGGTGCCGGATGCCTGCATTCTTAATAGTGACTTCGGAACCGGTCATTGCCGCAAGACCTATAAAGCTTCCGACCTCTATCATGTCCGACAGTAAAGTGTGCTCGCAAGCCCCGAGTTTTTCCACACCTTCAATTGTAAGAAGGTTGGACCCGATACCTTTGATTTTTGCACCCATCCGGGTGAGCATTAAGCAGAGCTGGGAAATATAGGGCTCACAGGCTGCATTGAATATGGTGGTTGTGCCGCGGGCAAGAACAGATGCCATAACAATATTGGCAGTGCCTGTCACGGAAGCTTCATCAAGAAGCATGTAAGTCCCCTTCAGTTCAGGGGCTTCCACGCTGTATAAATTATCCTCAGAGTTGTATGAGAACTTTGCCCCTAATTTGCCAAGACCTGTAAAATGTGTATCCAGCCGTCTCCGGCCTATTTTATCACCGCCCGGAAGGTAAACGAAACCCTTTTTGAAACGTGCAAGCATCGGTCCGAGTATCATGATCGAACCACGAAGACTGCCAACCTTTTCACGGAATTCTTTTGTTTGCAGGAAATCGAATTTGACCTCTCCTGCCTCAAATGTGACTGAAGAACCCGACTTCCCGACTTTAACTCCCAATGTAACAAGGAGTTCAATGAGTTTGTTAACATCCTTGATGTCGGGTATATTGTGGATCGTAACCTTTTCGCTGGTCAGAAGGCAGGCACAGATCACCTGAAGGGCTTCATTTTTTGCTCCCTGGGGGGTGATTTCCCCTTCAAGCCGCCTGCTTCCGTTGATCTCGAAAGAACTCATTGCTGGGGCCGGTTCCTGTTCCTTGGATTATACTTGCCGTTTGGATTAGGCCGGAACGGTTTTCTTTTTTTATTTAATCCAAGAATTTCATTGGTATGCTGAAATTTGAAATCCTGTTTCAGTTTGGCCCTGCCTTTCGATAACTGGTCAAGATGTATCTCAATAAGCTCATCATCAACTGATTCACGGTTCCAGTTAAGGTAAGATTTTTTCATGTGCTGGGCAATGGCATGAATTAAGGAATCTTTCTCAGGACCATCAGCATAGTCAACAGCCTTTTCGAGCATCAATGCGATATTTTTGCCGTAATGACGGAACTCAATTCCCTTATCATGATACTGCAGCTTTTCGGGTTTGAGGCTTGTAGATAAGGGAGGGGGAGGGGGATAAGGAGCATCAACATCAAGTTTAAAGTCAGAGATGATGTACATATGATCCCAAAGTTTATGTTTGAAGTCGGATGTTTCTTTAGCAGCAGGATAGAGCTGCCCCATAACATTAATCACGAAGTTTGCAGCTTTAGTCCTGCGTTCCTTGTCGTCAATGGTGCAGAGGTACTGTATCATCTTCTGCACATTTCTTCCATATTCGGGAATGACCATCTGGTCACGCGTGGTATTATATTCCATTGTTAAAAATTTGAGCAAAGATACAACTTATTCGGCTATTCTCAGTCTGGCGAATTTCAGGAGAAGCTGTTTCTGGCCAATGCCTGAGAAAAAAACCGTTGCTTTTTTATTCGGGCCAATCCCCTCAATCGCAACGACTTTTCCTTTTCCGAAACGTTCATGCTGAACATCCATGCCTGTCTGAATATCTTCAATTTCGGATGGAGGCAAAGAAGAAATTGCAGGATCTACAGGAGGCAGGAATGGTTTTGGAGGCGGCAATTTCGGGTTTTGCTGAAGGGGTGATTTCTGAGGGGTCTGGGCTGCGAACTTCCTGGGCGGCAGGTTCAGACCCTCAAGCATATTTGAAAAGTTATCCGACGAAATAAAACTTTCTTTTTTAGGTTGTGAACGTTTTGGGAAATCGATAAGCTTTTCAGGGATCTCGCTGATAAACCGGCTGGGCTCGCATACGGTAAGGTTTCCCCAGCGATAACGGTTTTCGGCATATGCAATTGACAGTTTGACCTGGGCCCTTGTGAGAGCTACATAAAACAGTCTTCGTTCCTCTTCAAGGTCGGTCCTCGAATTCAGGGACTGGATTGACGGGAACAGGTTTTCTTCCAGCCCAACCACAAAAACATACGGGAATTCAAGTCCTTTGGCCGAATGGACGGTCATCAGCATCACCCGGTCTGTGTCATCCTTATCGCCGAAATCAGCATCGGTAAGGAGAGCAACATCCTGAAGAAATTCATCCAGCGTCCTTACCACATTTTCCTCGATCTCACCGGTCTCCGGGTTGGTCCTGGGAGTTTCGGTAAACTCTTTAACAGCGTTAAAAAGTTCCTCCAAATTCTCGAAACGGCTTACCCCTTCAGGCGTTTTATCTTCATGCAGTTCTTTGATGAGACCTGAAGAAGCTGCAATATGCTTTGCCATCTCAAAGGCATTTTTCGTTTTCAGGAGGGCACCGAAGCTTTTAATCATAGTGATAAAGCCGGTGACTTTGGCCCAGGTGCTTTCCGGGAACCTGACTGTTGAAGGGGGGCTCTCTATCAGGTCGAAAAGACTTTTCTTAAATTCATCGGCAAGTACGATCAGCTTTTCGACTGTCGTTTTGCCAATTCCCCGCGCCGGAAAGTTAATTACACGCAGAAGTGCATCTTCATCCCGTGGATTGACCGCCAGCCTGTAGTAGGCCAGCATGTCTTTTATTTCTTTTCTCTGGTAAAATGAGACACCACCGTAAATCCTGCAGGGAATATTCAGTTTGCGGAGAGCTTCCTCCATAATCCTCGACTGGGAGTTTGTCCGGTATAGTATTGCAAAGGATGAGTTTGGAAGCTGCTGGTTCATCTTGTGTTCAAAGATGGCCTGGGCTACCAGGTTGCCTTCTTCATTATCAGTTGAAGCATGAAGCAAAGTGATTTTCGATCCTTCGTCATTGTCTGTCCATACCTCTTTGAATATCTGGTTTTTATTGTTGAGGATGACGTTGTTGGCTGCTTCCACTATCGTCTTCGTCGAACGGTAATTCTGCTCAAGTTTAAATACCTTATAATCAGGATAATCGCTTTTGAAATTCAGGATGTTCTGAATATTCGCTCCCCTGAAACCATAAATGCTTTGTGCATCATCCCCAACAACACAGATATTTTCATTGTTCGCGGCAAGTTTTTTGACAATGAGGTATTGTGCATAGTTTGTATCCTGGTATTCGTCGACAAGTATATATTTGAACTTCTGCTGGTATTTGATGAGCACATCAGGGAAATCACGAAGAAGAATGTTCATATTGAACAAAAGATCATCAAAATCCATAGCCGATGAGCGCATCAGACGGCTGCGGTATTGCATATAAAGTTTGCCTGTGAGTGGTTTCCCGGCAGCATTATCATATTCCTGTATTTCAGGATTGGACTCGTACTCATCGGCAGATATCAGGCTTGTTTTTGCGGCCGAAATTCTCTGGGCCACATACCCCGGCTGGTAAAGTTTTTCATCCAGGGTATTCTCTTTGATCAGGTTTCGGATGACCCTCTTTGAATCGTCCGAGTCGTATATCGTATAGTTGGAAGGATAACCGAGACGATGTCCTTCAATACGAAGCACCCGGGCAAAAACCGAGTGAAATGTCCCCATCCATACGTTTTTTGCTTCACTGTTGCCGACAAGCGCCATGATCCTTGCGGTCATCTCCCTTGACGCTTTGTTAGTGAAAGTCAAAGCCAGGATATGAAAAGGATCAACTCCAAGTTCCAGCAAATAAGCAACCCTGTAGGTAAGCACCCTGGTTTTTCCGGATCCGGCACCGGCAATAACCATCACAGGTCCTTCGGTTGCAACGACGGCCTGGCGCTGGGCTTCATTAAGTTTTTCTAGGATTTCCGACATACTTTCAATGGGGACAAAGGTAATGGAATCCGGTATAGGCCTGCCGTCTCCCGGTAAAATTTAACAACATAACACATTTACTTAATAACTATCCACACTTGCATCAATTATTGCGACAGATACTAATTCTTACTTTACTTAACATTTTGATTGACATAATTTTGCGAGCAGTGTAAAGTGTCCTTAATCCATTTTGACTATGAAATCAAATCTGAATAAGTTAGGGTCTTCATTATTAATAATTATATTACTAATAATGTTCAGCTGCAAAAAAGACATCAAGGATATCTCACCTGATCAGCCCTCACAAATGAAATCGATGAGCGATATGAAAGCCTCTTCTGATTTCAACTGGAAGACCACTCAGAAAGTGGAACTGCAGCTTACAGCGACGGTCAGGTCATCACTTGTGATCAAATCCAGTTCCGGAATTGTTTATCAAAAAGCATTGCTGGCAGCAAACCAGGCTTATAATACTGCAATAACAATCCCGAACTACACTCAGGAACTGACATTCGTTGTAAACGGAGTTTCATATATCCTGAAAATTGAAAACAACCGGGTTGTTCATTCATTTTAAATCTTGTAAGGATGAAAACAATAAGTAATTTCCTCGCAATCAGGTTTTCGGTAACACTTATCATTGTAATGATGCTACCGCAATTCAGTTTTGCCCAGCTAAAAACTGTTTGCGACCTTTATAAAAGCAATGGAGGCGGGTATTCAACCACGCTCACATCAGTGGTTTGCAATGAACCGGATCATTCTCATACCATTACACTCAGGGTTGAACACAATGGTTGTGACGGAATAAGCTGTCCGGCCATTTCCCGCTTTTCAGTTCAGGCAGCTGCCGGTACCTATTCAAACATTTCAGTAAGTATTCTTTACGGTGGAATGACTTTTACCAGTATCAATGCCGGCCCGACATTGCCAGGAGACCCCTGGGACGGATTCAGGATTGAGGGAATCAGCGGGATAGGAAACGGGGTTGCAGGCGTATTCACAATAACGTACAAACTTACCGGGGCATTTCAGGCTCAGCAGGTCTCGGCCAGGGCCGGAGCTTTACTCCAGCTTGCATCATTTGCTGCTGCAGATTTCCAGAGTGTAATGACTTGCTATAATACCGATTGTGGTGGCGGGGCACCTACAGGGCCTACCGCTCACGATGATAATGCCACGACTCCCCTTAATACTCCTGTTACGCTGAATGTGCTTTCCAATGACGTAGCCGGATCAACAGCCCTGGTGCCATCATCGGTGGCATTTATACCAGGAACCCAGCCTAACCCTGCAACAGTGGGAACATTTACAGTGAACCCGGTCACAGGCGCCGTCACATTTACTCCGGTTACGGGTTTTACCGGTCTTGCAACGATACAATACAGAGTGTGCGATTTAAACAGTTTATGCAGTACTGCCAACATCTCAGTTACAGTGAATGGCGCGATTATTCAGCCTCCTGTAGCAGTAAACGACAATGCAACAACGGTCCTTAACACTCCTGTTAACATCAGCATACTTCTGAATGATATACCAGGATCGGGAGCTCTTGTTCCTTCTTCTGTGACATTTGTGCCGGGAACGGCTCCTCTTCCTGCAGTCGGGGTATTTACAAAAACTCCTGCAGGGATAGTAACTTTCACTCCGGCTAACGGTTATACCGGGACTGCAACAATCCATTATACAGTCTGTGACGTCAATTCTCTCTGTTCTTCGGCAATTATTACCGTTGTTGTAAATGGGGGAGGCGGATGCCCGGGGGATATGGATTGCGACGGATGCCCCGATAATGTAGATGATTATCCCAACGATCCTACCCGCTGTTTTAATAATCCTTTCCCCGCAGTTGGTTATTCTACACTGGCCTATGAAGACCTGTGGCCTTGCAAGGGAGACTATGACTTTAATGATGTCGTTATGGATTACCGCTTCAACACCATTACCGACCATAATAACAATGTCGTTGAGATTATCGGAACATTCGTTCTCAGGGCTTCCGGCGCATATTATCATAATGGTTTTGGATTCCAGATCCCGACCAATAACGTCGACCCTGCAACTATGACGGTAACGGGATCCCATCTTTCCAATTGGATCATATCGCTTAACAGCCATGGATTAGAAAATGGACAGACAGTCCCCACGGTCATCGTTTTTGATGATTTCTTTGACCTGATGCCAAATCCGGGTTGCGGTACCGGCGTTAATACCACCCCCGGCTGTGCTTATGTCACCCCTGCAACTGTAACAATCCACATAACCTTTAACAGCCCGACCTACCAGATGTCAGCAATAAATATTGAGAATTTCAATCCTTTCATCTTTCTGGGATTTGACAGAAGCCGTGAAGTCCATCTGCCTGATTATCCCCCTACAAGCCTCGCAGGTTCGAACCTGTTTGGCTCCTGCAACGACAAAACAGATCCGGCAGCCCATAAGTATTATAAAAGTTCAGATAACACTCCCTGGGCTATCAGCACCTATGAAAGCTTTGCTTATCCGTACGAGGGTATTGATATCATCAACACATACAATCATTTTGTCGAATGGGTGACCAGCGGGGGTCTGTTATACCAGGACTGGTATATGGACAAACCCGGTTACCGAAATACATCGAATATCTACGTTCATCAGTAACAATCAACATATATCCACAAAGAAATCAATCATCAACCAAAACATGAACAAATGAAAAAGTTAACTTTAATTTTGACAGTGATTTGTTTGACACTTGCAATGTTAAGTTGTAACAAATCAAAAACCACAACAACTAATTCCCAGCAAGTATTGCAGGGCGTTAGCTTCTCCATTGCTCCCGGCCATACCGGAGGGCTGAAATCCACGGCCAGTACCGACTGCTTCTCTCAGACAGCAAATTATGTAAAGGCTACCATTGACGGTATCGAGCATAAAATCGATGTGTTTTATGTGAATGGCGCTCCATTTACGAATACTATTCAGCTGTCGCCGGGCATACATACGCTGAATGAATTTACGATCTGGAGTGATAACCAGACCCCTAATGACCCCAGCGATGATGTAATGCTTTCGGCAGCGCCTCACACAGGTTCACCTTACGAGCAATATGTTTCTTCGCCCACGGCTATTTCATTCAATGTGGAGGCTTTCAAAAAGACCCAACTCCCGATTGAAGCAGTATGCTACCAGGCAAGCAACTATTCCAGTTTCGGCTTTACCTACTTTCAGATCGAACAGGTCACTGTCCGCGAACAACCCTTCTTTGGCGACCTTTGTATTAAAAGCATAGCAGACTATTCAATTCCGGGTTCTCCATATCTCTTACAATCGAACCATATACAGCTTGACCTCCCGGCCATATTCAAAATTGATGTCTACAGGAACACTATTTTTATGAATACTTTTAACAATGAAGCCTGGAATGGTGAAGGACAGCCTCTTAAGGTACTGTATGCTGACCGTAGCGGAATTCCCGACATTTTCGAATTCAAGCTTTATGTAAAAGTCAGGAAAGGTGCCGGGTTTGACTATGTTTACTTCACAAGCTGGACCACTACTGATGGCAATGTTATTCCCCAGAACAATGATGGCGTTCTCGATTTCTCGATTGGCTATTGTAATCCCAATGCCGATTATGTATTACCTCCGTGGATCAATCTTCCGAGCACGGCCACATATACTATTAACGGAGGTTGGGCTCCCGGTTCAATGGGCGGTTATGTAGATGCAAGCCTTACCAATGTCGCTCCAGGGTATGAAATTGTTAACCAAACCTATGAATCCTGGTGCTGTGACCACGAGACCAATATCATTGTTGGGACAAATTACAACATGGACGTTTTTTCATCATTATATCCTGCACTGCTCCCGGCTTTTGCTCAAACCAGGCCATGGGACAAATACAACTGGTTGTTGAACCATCTTGACTGGTATCCAGGCTATCATTGGTACGATCTCCAGGGTGCATTATGGTTACTTGAATCTCCGGCATGGAATGGTGTTGCCTCAGGCGGTGTGCCTAATGTATCCGCGGTGATGACCCAGATGAAAAACGATGCCAATACATACGGCAGCGGGTATAAGGTCCCGACCGGCGGATGGGCTGCAGTTGTTTTCATCCCGACAGGTACTCCGGGCAATGCCCCAAACCCGACGATACAGACTATGTTTATCAGGCTTGACCCCTGATCAACCTAGAGTATTGTAAATTAAATCTGAAAAGAAGAGGCTGTCTCAAAAGGGCAGCCTCTTCTTTTATTTTAAAAATGCGGCTCCATTTACGAAATACCTGGCAACACTTACCCCGGAGCGGTCCACACTTACCAATTTGAGATTGACTTAACATATTGTAAATCATAATTTTACATATGATTTTGGAGAATAATCAGGATTAAACTGATGACAATCCGTTAACCTCAAACTTATGAAAACAAAACTTATAATTTTTTCGGTTTTTCTTGCTGCAGCCTCATTGATTTTGTCGGGATGCCGTAAGGATATCGCAGCACAGGATCCTGTTGCGAAGGTGAAATCGATGGATGACCTGAAGGTCTCCTCTACCTTTAATTGGGAAACGACCAGGGAGGT
This sequence comes from uncultured Bacteroidales bacterium, assembly GCA_903887775.1. Classification (GTDB taxonomy): domain Bacteria; phylum Bacteroidota; class Bacteroidia; order Bacteroidales; family FEN-979; genus CAIRDP01. Next base: position 14,246 of record CAISRB010000010.1, on the reverse strand, counting down.
TACACTTAATATAGGTGTGGATATTCCAACTGTCTCGTACCAGTATAATGATGTTTCAGTTTACCTTGAGAATCCGTCAAATAACGGAGCCATCGCATTTCAGGGATTTGCCGGAAACAACTTTCCTTTGATTGCAAAGATCAGGATCCCGACAGCAGCAGATCAGCTGTTCATTCAGCTGACTCCTTATAACGGGCAGAAACAGATCGTAACCATGCCGGTAAGCGAGAACATGTCATATACCTTTAAGACCCCGGTAAATAAAAACCTTAATCTGGGTGGCCCTGATTGCAGCGCAGCCACAGCTCCGTTTACGCTCAGTGGCAGCACGCCCAAGACTATTAATGACGGACATACCTGGTATGTTACAGGATCCTATTCCGGTAACGTTACCATTACAGATGGTACATTACAGATTTGCGGCATATTTACCGGATCTGTAGATATGGGCCAGAACGGGAATAATAAACCCAAAAGTTACCTCATTGTAAGTTCCACAGGAGTTATAGGTTCTGCCGGAAGTCCGGTCACGGTTTCAAAAAATGATAATTCCACATTCACCAATTGGGGTACCTGCCATATTGCCGGTACTTTTACGCCCCAGGATCTTGTTCAGAATTTCGGGACAATGACTGTTTACGGACAGTATAATATGAACGGGAACAACGGTAACCTTGTGAATTCAGGACTGCTTACTATCAACAGCCACTGGAATCTGATCAACGCCGTCACCAATAACGGCACTATTGAAGTCTTCGGCGAGTTGAACTGCAACAATAGCACCGTGACGAATGATTGTTCCATTATCGTTCATGGTACTTTCCATCTGAATAACTGCCAGTTCACCAATAATACCGGGTATCTTAAAGTTTATCTCGAAACCTTTATCCAGGGAAGCGGTTTCATGAAATTATATAACGGCTCGATGATCTCAACCACAGATCTGAGGATGAATAATGATATCCAGGGTTTTGGCACACGTAACGAGGTCAAGGTATCAGGCAACCTGCGTTTTGACGGCCCCAATGTGATCACGGGACCTATCGAGTGTGCCCAGACAACAGGTACACTTGTATCAGGAGGGCCTTCAAACTTTACGGGCGGAGCTACTTTTGTCAGTTTTTCTCATATTGTAAACACCATCAGTGTCACTGAATGTAATCCGGAGGGTAATACTCCGCCGACGCCACCCCCGCCTCCTGTTGATAATACCTGGACCGGAACGGCTGTCTATGAAGACCTCTGGCCTGCAAAAGGAGACTATGACCTCAATGACCTTGTGATGGCTTATAAGTTCAAGCTGATAACGAACAACCAGAATAAGGTCACGGACATTACTATTGAATTGACTGTCAAAGCCGTAGGCGCCGCCTATCAGAACGGGTTCGGCATTCAGTTTGATAATCTCCTTCCTTCCGATATTGCATCGGTTACAGGGTATAACCTGAAATACAGTTACATTACACTCAGCGCAAACGGTACAGAAAGCGGGCAGTCGAAGGCTGTCATCATCGCTTTTGACAATGCGGCCAATGTGATCCATCAGGTTGGGGGCATGTTCTTCAATACTGTCGTAGGGGCGCCTGTGGGCACCTCGGATGTCGTAACTCTGAATGTCCACCTGACCAATCCGATGCTGACCACAGCTCTTGGGACACCTCCGTATAATCCTTTCCTTATCAGGAATATGGAACGCGTTGCGGAGATCCATCTCCCCAATTACGTACCTACATCGAAAGCAGTTAACTGCTCCTATTTTGGTACCGGCGATGATAACAGTATTCCCGGGCTCGGAAGATATTATAAGACCAGCAACAATCTTCCCTGGGCTCTGAATATTCCGGTCGATTTTGATTATCCCTGGGAGAAAGCATGCGTTATCGATGCCTATACTTACTTTGCAGCATGGGCGCAAAGCGACGGACTGCTGCACGCAGACTGGTACAAGAATTTGCCTGGATACAGGAATTCAGCCTATATCTGGCATCAATAAACTTATGTATATTTAATCTCCGCTTTTGGTTTAAAGAGGCCGCCTCAAAAGGGTGGCTTCTTTTTTTGTCTCCTCGTTTGCTGTTTATCCTTATTTTTACAAAGAAATACACTATCCGTAGAATAAATAAATGAACCCTTCAGTCTTTCAGATCATTAACTATTCCCTTATCATCCTGGTCCTGATTCTTTTTATGAGGTATATGTGGGATGTGCTGTTTGACAGGAATTACAAACCTGCCTTGTGGAAGAATGCCGGGAAGGAAGGACGCTTGTCAAAGATCCTGATCAGGCTTGAAAGGAATTACCCCGACAAGGTCCGTTTTTTCAACTGGTGGTTCCAGGTCGAAAGACTTAATAAAGAAGGAGTGCCCGGGGCCTTTGCAGAACTTGGAGTATATCAGGGAGATAGTGCAAAGGTTATCCATCATATGGACCCCGGGAGGAGATTTCATCTTTTTGACACCTTCGAAGGGTTTAAGGACCAGGACCTTACTGTTGAAAAAGGAGAAGCTGCAACGTATTCGACCAGCAATTTTGCCGATACCAATATAAATAAGGTAATTGCAGACATTGGCGGTAACCGGAACGTGATGATCCATCCGGGGTATTTTCCCGCTTCGGCCATAAAGCTGGTGCATGAAAAGTTCGCCCTGGTCAATATTGATGCCGATCTGTACAACCCTACAAAGGCAGGTCTGGAATTTTTTTACCCCCGGCTCAGTCCGGGCGGGGTCATCCTTGTCCATGATTACAATAGTAAATGGGAAGGCGTATTGAAAGCAGTTGATGAATTTTGCAAAACTATCCCTGAGGGAATGGCTGTTCTTCCTGATATGGAATCCACTGTAATAATTATCAGGAATAAATTCTGACATTTTCCTGTTTGCCATCTGTTTTCTGTTTCTGCGGATGTCATCCACGAAAAAAATGTACGATGTACAATGCTCAATGTATGAATTCAATATCAGTTTGTTATAGTGGGAAATTGGATTTTTTACAATAATTTCAGGACAGTTTGTAAAAAAATCATTAATTCTCTTGTTTGAAAGAAAAAGATTTGTAATTTTGCACCCTCAAAAATCAGTTTTGGTTTTTGAGGGGATACCAAGCCGAAAATAGTAAGGAAACCTGACAAAGCGAGACATCTATAGGTTTCAACAGCAGCCGGAACGTCGGCTGCAATGAAAAAGTCTCTCTGAAATACAGCTCTCCTTTTATATTTAAAAGCCCATATCCTTCTTTACAGGCGCCGGTTTTAGCGTCACAATATTTGAAAAGAATTTAAACATTTCAATATGCCTACAATTTCGCAATTGGTTCGTAAAGGAAGACACAAATTGACGGACAAGAGTAAAGCTCCTGCCCTTGATTCATGTCCCCAGCGTCGCGGTGTATGCGTGAGGGTTTACACAACCACTCCCAAAAAGCCCAATTCAGCAATGCGTAAAGTTGCACGTGTTCGTCTGACCAACGGGAAGGAAGTGAACGCTTACATTCCGGGTGAAGGTCATAATCTTCAGGAACACTCTATCGTGATGATCCGCGGGGGTCGTGTTAAGGATCTCCCCGGCGTTCGTTATCATATTATCCGTGGCGCCCTCGATACATCAGGTGTTGAAGGACGCAAGCAACGCCGTTCAAAGTATGGCGCGAAGAAACCCAAAGAAAAGAAAGCATAATCAAAGCTGTTATTTAAGCGCATATGAGAAAATCAAGACCAAAGAAAAGGCTTATTATTCCGGACCCCAGGTTCAGCGATACCCTGGTTACAAAGTTTGTGAATAACATGATGTTCAGCGGAAAGAAAAACCAGTCTTATGACATCTTCTACGAGGCAATTGACATTGTCAGCGAAAAGACGAAGGAGGACGGCTTAGAGGTTTTCAAGAAAGCCCTGGCTAACGTAACTCCATCTGTTGAGGTACGCAGCCGCCGTATCGGAGGCGCAACTTTTCAGATCCCCTCCGAGATCAGGCCTTCACGTAAAAGTTCAATCGGAATGAAATCACTGGTTGGATATGCAAGGAAACGCCACGAAAAAAGCATGGCGCATAAACTGGCATCGGAGATCATGGCTGCTTATAAAGAAGAAGGCGCTGCTTTCAAAAGAAAAGAAGATACGCATCGTATGGCAGAAGCCAACAAAGCATTTTCACATTTCAGATTTTAATATAATTAAACTTAACCCTATACAATATATAATATAATGCCCGGCCTGGAAAATACACGCAACATTGGCATTATGGCTCATATCGACGCCGGTAAGACGACTACTACCGAGCGTATATTGTATTATACGGGGATCAATTATAAAATGGGCGAGGTTCATGACGGTACTGCCACGATGGACTGGATGGTCCAGGAGCAGGAACGCGGAATTACGATTACCTCGGCCGCAACAACAGTATATTGGGATTTTAACAGTCAGCAATACCGTATCAATATCATTGATACTCCCGGGCATGTTGATTTCACGGTTGAAGTGGAGAGATCACTGAGGGTACTTGACGGAGCCGTTGCTTTATTCTGCGCAGTCGGGGGAGTTGAGCCTCAATCGGAAACTGTTTGGAAACAGGCTGACAAATATCATGTTCCCCGTCTCAGTTACGTAAACAAAATGGACCGCACAGGAGCCGATTTTTTCAGGGTCATTGAACAGATCAGGGAGAAACTCGGTGCAAAACCCGTACCTGTCCAGCTTCCGATCGGAGCTGAAGAAAACTTCGTGGGTATCGTCGACCTGATCTCGGGAAAAGCCTATTCATGGGATGATGTATCACTCGGCAAGGAATATTTTGAAATTCCGGTACCTGAGGATATGAAAGAACTGGTTCGCAAATACCGCGGCATGCTTATTGAAGGAGCGGCTGAGGAAAGCGAGGAACTGCTTCATAAATTTGTTAAAAGTCCTGATACAATAACTGAAGAAGATATCATCGTCCAGGTGCGTAAAGCGACCATTCAGAACCGTATCACACCCGTCATCTGCGGAGCTTCATTTAAAAATAAAGGTGTTCAGACCCTGATTGACAGCATTGTTAAGTTCCTTCCTTCACCATACGATATGCCTGCCATTAAGGGCATCAATCCTTACACTGAGAAAGAGGAAGAGCGTCATCCCGACCCTGAAGAACCTTTTTCAGCCCTGGCATTCAAAATTGCCACTGACCCTTTTGTTGGCAGGATCGCTTTTTTCCGTGTTTATTCCGGCTCCCTCAATGCAGGCGAAGTAGTCTTAAATGTAAATACCGATAAAAAAGAAAGATTGCTGCGCATTATGCAGATGCATGCGAACAAGCAGATACCCCTGAAGCACATTGAGGCAGGAGAAATCGGCGTTGCAGTCGGATTTAAAGAAATTCATACGGGGGATACGCTCTGCGACCTCAAGCATCCTGTTATGCTTGAGACGATGAGTTTTCCGGAACCCGTTATCAATATGGCCATTGAGCCTAAGACTCAGGATGACGTTGAGAAACTGGCCAATGTGTTGCATAAAATGGCCGAAGAAGATCCCACCTTCAAGGTAAAAATTGATGAAGAAACAGGCCAGACAGTGATCAGCGGGATGGGAGAACTTCACCTGGATATCATTGCCGACAGGATGAGGCGGGAATTCAATGTTGAAGTGAACCGCGGAAACCCTCAGGTTGCATACAAGGAAGCTATTATCAATTCAGTGATGCACCACGAGGTATATAAAAAACAGAGTGGTGGGAAAGGCCGTTTTGCAGATCTTTCAATTGAGGTTTCACCCGCTGATAAGGGTGTCAAGGGTCTTCAATTCATCAATGACGTGAAGGGCGGGAATATCCCCAGGGAGTTTATCCCGGCTATTGAAAAAGGCCTTAAGTCAGGTATGTCTAACGGCCCTGTCATCGGTTTTCCGATGGAAAGCATTAAAGTCAGATTACTCGACGGCGCTTTTCACAGTGTGGACTCCGATGCGTTATCATTCCAGATCGCTGCAGGCATTGCCTTCAGGGAAGCTACGAAAAAAGCTAAAGCTGTGCTGATGGAACCCATCATGCGCTTTGAGATAATCACCCCGAATGAAAGCATGGGTGAAGTTACCAGCGACCTGCATAAACGCCGGGGACATGTCGAACATGTTGATTCCCGTATCGGAAATGCAGTTATTCATGGTAGAGTGCCCCTGGCAGAAATGTTCGGGTATGTAACCACCCTGAGAAGCATCACCAGCGGAAGGGCAACCTGCATGCTGGAGTTTTTGCAGTATGCGGCCACCCCACAGGATGTTATGAACGAAGTGTTATTTAAAATCAGAGGCTACGTGCCTGTATATTAATCATTTATATGAGCCAGAGAATTAGAATAAAACTGAAGTCTTACGATTACAACCTGGTTGACAAATCAGCAGAGAAAATCGTAAAAACAGTTAAGGCTACCGGAGCTGTGGTTAGCGGCCCGATTCCTTTGCCCACTGACAAGAAGATCTTCACTGTTTTACGCTCGACTTTTGTGAACAAGAAATCCAGGGAACAGTTCCAGCTCTGCACTTATAAACGCATGCTGGATATTTACAGCACGACATCGAAGACAATCGATGCACTGATGAAGCTGGAACTTCCTTCAGGCGTGGAAGTTGAAATCAAGGTGTGATCATCAAGGTATAATTGTATTTGAATCTAACGAAAAAATCGTAAGAAATGTCTGGATTAATTGGAAAGAAAGTCGGTATGACCAGCATCTATGATGCAAACGGGAAAAATATTCCCTGTACTGTCATTGAGGCAGGTCCCTGTGTTGTTACACAGATCCGATCCAAGGAAAAAGAAGGTTATGATGCCATCCAGCTTGCTTTTGAGGATAAGAAGGAAAAATATACTACAAAAGCCGAGCTCGGGCATTTTAAAAAAGCAGGAATCACTCCCAAGAAAGTTGTTGCTGAATTTACTCGTTTTGAACCTGACCATCAGAAAGTGTTCGGGGATATTCTCAAGGTTGACATCTTTGTGGAGGGTGAATATATCGACGTTGTAGGTACATCGAAAGGAAAAGGTTTTCAGGGTGTTGTCAAGAGGCATCATTTTCACGGTGTCGGCGAAAAGACACACGGACAGCATGACCGACTCCGGGCCCCTGGTTCGGTAGGCGCATCTTCATGGCCTTCAAGGGTATGGCCTGGTTTAAGAATGGCAGGCCGTATGGGAGGAAACCGTGTGAAGGTTCTTAACCTTCAGATTTTAAAGATAATTCTGGAAAAAAATCTTGTTCTCGTTAAAGGAGCAATTCCCGGACCTAATGGTGCATATGTAATTATAGAGAGATGGAAATAAAAATATTCAATATTCAAGGAACAGAAACCGGCCGTAAAGTCACATTGGATGATACGGTTTTCGGGATTGAGCCCAATGATCATGCCATTTATCTGGATGTCAAGCAGCATATGGCGAATCAGCGTCAGGGAACTCATGCTACACTCGAAAAGTCTATGATTTCGGGCAGTACGAAGAAACTGCACCGCCAGAAAGGAACCGGTGGTTCCCGTAAAGGAAGCATAAAGAGTCCTTTATTCCGCGGAGGAGCAAGGGTTTTCGGCCCTCAGCCAAGGGATTATAATTTCAAACTGAATAAGAAACTGAAGAAGCTTGCACGCATATCTGCACTTAGTTACAAAGTGAAGGAAAGCAACCTGGTCGTGCTTGAAGATTTTACTTTCGATTCACCGAAGACTAAGAATTTTTCCGAACTGCTGAAGAATTTTCAGCTCACCGGCAAAAAGACACTGGTAGTTGTAAATGCACCGGATGACAATCTTTTACTTGCTGCCAGAAACCTGAAGCGGGTAAAAATTGTCCGCACTGCTGACCTGAACACCTATGAAATTCTTGATGCAAAACAGGTATTAATGACTGAGAGCTCAGTTCCTGAAATTGTAAAGATTCATCAGAATTAAACAATTTATTCGATAAAACGATGAGAATTATTATTAAGCCTATCATTACGGAGAAGATGACCCGGCAGGGAGAAACCCTGAACAGGTATGGTTTCTTTGTAGACCGCAAGGCAAATAAACTTCAGATCAGGAAGGCAATTAAGGACCTGTACGGAGTTGAAGTTGAATCGATCAGCACAATGGTCGTTTTTGGAAAGAAAAAAAGCCGGTACACGAAGAGCGGTGTGATCTCCGGAAGGAGTTCTTCAAGAAAGAAGGCCATCGTAACATTGGCAAAAGGCGAAACTATTGATTTTTACAGCAATATCTAAAAAATGGCGCTTAAGAAATACAAACCAACAACACCCGGTCAGAGGTTTAAAGTGATCAGTTCGTATGATGACATCACCTCGATGACCCCCGAGAAGAGCCTGCTGGCTCCTACACGTAAAACCGGAGGAAGAAACAACCAGGGAAGAATGACCATGCGTTATATGGGTGGTGGTCATAAACAGGTTTACCGGATGATTGATTTCAAACGGGATAAGGACGACATTCCCGGTTTGGTGAAGAGCATTGAGTATGACCCTAACCGGACTGCAAGGATTGCCCTCATCACTTATAAAGACGGTGAGAAGCGGTATATCGTTGCCCCTCATGGTTTAAAAGTGGGCCAGACGGTCCTTTCAGGGAAAGGAATTCCTCCTGAAATAGGAAACACCTTATTCCTTAGTGAGATACCTTTTGGTACTGTGATTCACAACGTGGAATTACGTCCCGGACAGGGTGCCAAGATGGTCCGTTCGGCTGGCGCTTATGCTCAGCTTATGTCGCGCGACGGCAAGTTTGCCATATTAAAGATGCCTTCAGGCGAGACACGTATGATACTTCAGACCTGCAAGGCTACCATCGGTATGGTTTCGAATACAGACCACAGCCTTGAGAAACACGGTAAAGCCGGCCGCAAACGCTGGTTAGGGCGCAGGCCAAGAAACCGCGGCGTTGCCATGAACCCGGTTGATCATCCCATGGGAGGTGGTGAAGGTCGCGCTTCAGGCGGACACCCGCGTTCCCGCAAGGGTATGCCTGCAAAGGGCTACAAGACCCGTTCGAAGAAAAAACAGTCGAACCAGTATATCATTGAAAAACGGAAAAAGTAACAGCTAATCAATAAGATTATGAGCAGATCGCTTAAAAAAGGCCCTTTTATCCACTATAAGCTTGAAAAGAAAGTCCAGGATGCTGTGGAAACCAAGAAAAAGACCGTCATCAAGACCTGGTCGAGGGGTTCCGTAATTTCTCCGGATTTTGTCGGGCTTACCATCGCCGTTCATAACGGGAATAAGTTTATCCCTGTTTATGTTACTGAGAACATGGTCGGCCATAAACTTGGTGAGTTTGCCCCAACCCGTATTTTCAGGGGGCATGCCGGAAATAAAGATAAAGGAAAGAAATAAAGGAAAAATATAGATTATGGGAGTCAAAAGTCGTACTAAAGCCGAGAACAGAAAGGAAGCTAAGAAGAAGACAGCTATTGCGTGTCTTCAGAATAATCCTACCTCCCCGCGTAAAGCAAGATTGGTTGCTGACCTGATCCGCGGCAAGAAAGTGGAATTGGCCCTGCATGTCCTTAAAAATACAAGCAAGCAGCCGGCAGAGAAAATGCGTAAGCTTCTGCTTTCTGCAATTGCCAACTGGCAATTGAAAAATGAAGGATTGCGCATAGAAGATGCCGACCTGTTCGTCCAGGAGATCAAAGTTGATGTCGGGCGAACCCTGAAACGCATCAACACAGCTCCTCAGGGACGTGCCCACAGGATTCGTAAGCGTTCCAACCATATCACGATTATCCTGGGTTCAGCGAACCAGGAAGTTGAAGAGGTGGTTGAAGAAGAAACAAATGAAAGTAAATAGAAATAATTTTAAAGGGACTATTTAATGGGACAAAAAACCAATCCGATTGCTAACCGTTTAGGCATCATCCGCGGCTGGGATTCCAACTGGTTTGGCGGAAAATCCTTCGAAAGTAAACTTGTCGAAGATGATAAGATCCGCAAGTATCTGCATGCACGTCTTTCAAAGGCCGGCATTTCGAAGATTGTCATTGAACGCACACTGAAGCTTGTGACAGTGACTATTCATACTGCAAGACCAGGTATCATTATCGGTAAAGGCGGACAGGAAGTTGACAAACTGAAGGAAGAGCTGAAGAAGATTACGAAGAAGGAGATCCAGATCAATATTTCTGAGATCAAGCGTCCTGAGCTGGATTCAGTTATAGTAGCCAATACCGTTGCAAGCCAGATCGAAGGCCGGATCTCATACCGAAGGGCTATTAAGACCTCGATTGCTTCGGCAATGCGTATAGGGGCAGAAGGGATCAAGATCATGATCTCGGGCAGGCTGGGCGGAGCAGAAATGGCACGCAGGGAGCAGTATAAAGAAGGGCGTATTCCTTTGCATACATTCCGTGCCGACATTGACTATGCGACAGCAGAAGCTCATACAACCTATGGCCGTATCGGTATCAAAGTGTGGATTTGCAAGGGTGAAATTTACGGCAGGCCTGAATTGGTTCCCAGCGTTGCCACAACTAAGTTGAAGCCTTCACAGCATGGCGGCCCCAAAGGTGGCGGAAGTCCGAGGCCCGGAGGAGGTGGAAAACCACGTTTCAGAAAATAAAAAGTTGAATAACAATAATATACCTGAATAATGTTACAGCCAAAGAAGACTAAGTACAGAAAACAGCAGAAGGGGAAGATGAAGGGCAACGCCCAGCGCGGCCATCAGCTTGCATTCGGCTCTTTCGGTATCAAAACTCTGGAAGAAGCATGGATCACCGGCCGTCAGATAGAGGCAGCCCGTCAGGCCATAACCCGTCATATGAAACGTGAAGGTCAGATATGGATCCGTATCTTCCCCGATAAACCGGTGACGAAGAAACCAGCGGAAGTCCGTATGGGTAAAGGAAAGGGAGCTCCCGAATATTTCGTAGCCAGGGTCACCCCGGGACGCATTATGTTTGAGATCGACGGCGTACCTGAAGCCGTGGCAAAAGAGGCTTTACGCCTCGGCGCCCAGAAAATGCCGGTAGCCTGTAAAACTGTCAAGCGCCGCGATTATGCAGAAGATCAAGCGTAAATTGTAAAAAAGCCTGAAGCTATCGCAGATTAAAACTGAAAGAAATGGAACAAAAAGTAGTCAGAGAATTAACATCCGGTGAAATTGTCGAAAGACTGGACGAGGAAAAAAGACAGCTTTCGAAGCTGAAACTCAACCATGCCGTTTCCCCACTGGAAAACCCAAATAAGATCAAGGCATATCGCAAAACCATTGCACGCCTTGAAACTGAATTGCGTCGCCGTGTCATTGGTGGTGAAAAAATCGTAAAGCCTGTAAAGCAATAACTTATGGAAAGCAGAAAACTCAGAAAGGAAAAGACCGGGATTGTGGTCAGTAATAAAATGGAGAAATCCATTGTTGTTGAGGTCGAGCGTAAAGTAAAACATCCGAAATACGGAAAATACGTCAAGAAGTCTTCACGCTTTATGGCTCATGATGAAAAGAAAGAGACCAGCGAAGGCGATAAAGTCATTATTGCCGAAACCCGGCCTATAAGTAAGAATAAGTGTTGGAGACTTGTCGAAATCATTGAAAAGGTTAAATAGCCATGATACAGCAAGAGTCAAGATTAACAGTAGCAGATAACAGTGGCGCAAAGGAGGTACTTTGTATAAAGGTACTCGGCGGAACCCGTAAACGTTATGCCTCGGTAGGCGACCGTATCGTTGTAACCGTGAAAAACGCATTGCCTTCAGGCAATATCAAAAAAGGAACGGTGTCCAAAGCTGTGGTTGTTCGCACCAAGAAGGAAATCCGCCGTGCTGATGGATCATACATCAGCTTTGATGATAATGCAGTTGTACTGCTGAATAATGCAGGAGAGCTTATCGGCACCCGTATCTTTGGACCGGTTGCACGCGAACTCCGCGAAAAACAGTTTATGAAAATAGTTTCATTGGCACCCGAAGTGCTATAACAGAATTCTACCATGCAGAAGAAATTACATATCCGCAAAGGTGATACAGTGATGGTTATTACAGGCGATTCCAGAGGCCAGCAAGGAAAGGTGCTGAATGTCAAAATCGAAAAAGAATTGGCTATCGTGGAAGGCGTGAACATGGTTTCAAAACATACGAAACCCAACGCTAAGAGCCCGCAGGGCGGGATCGTGAAGAAAGAAGCCCCGGTTCATATTTCAAACCTGAAAGTTGTTGATAACACAGGGAAACCTACCCGTAAAGGAAAGAAAGTTGACAGTAAAACCGGGAAATTGGTTCGTTATTCTAAAAAATCAGGGGAGGTAATAAAGTAATGGCTTACATACCGAGATTAAAGGAAAAATATCAGAAGGACGTTGTTCCTGCATTAATGAGTCAGTTCAGCTACAAGAACCATATGCAGGTTCCCAGAATCAGCAAGATCTGCCTGAACCAGGGTTTGGGTATCGCCAACACCGACCGCAAATTCATTGAGAACGGATTGAGCGAAATGACCCTCATTACCGGGCAAAAGGCAGTACCTACGAAATCCAGGAAGGATATTTCGAATTTCAAATTAAGAAAAGGAAATCCAATAGGAGCCAGGGTGACCTTGCGGGGGGAACGGATGTATGAATTTCTTGACCGTTTAATTTCCGTTGCATTGCCTCGTGTACGCGACTTTCGTGGCGTGAATGACAAAGGCTTTGATGGTCGGGGTAATTATACTGTCGGTATTACCGAACAGATCATTTTTCCTGAGATTGACATCGATAAAGTTACCAGAATCAACGGTCTGGATATAACTTTTGTGACCACTGCCCGCACCGACCGTGAGGCTATGGCACTGCTAAAAGAATTTGGAATACCATTTAAAACAAGATAATAATATGGCAAAAGAATCCATTAAATCCAGGGAGGTTAAAAGAGAACGTCTTGTTTCAAAATACGCTGCAAAGCGTAAAGCTTTGAAAGATGCCGGCGATTATATCGCCCTCCAGAAGCTTCCCAAAAACGCCTCTCCGGTTCGTCTGCACAACCGTTGCAAACTCACCGGCAGGCCTAAGGGCTATATGAGACTCTTCGGGATATCGCGTATCAACTTCCGCGAAATGGCAAACAAGGGCCTGATCCCCGGAGTAAAGAAAGCCAGCTGGTAATTTGAATAGAATATTAACAAAAAGAAATAGAATAAAATGGTTACTGATCCCATTGCAGATTATTTGACAAGAATAAGGAATGCCGTGATGGCAAACCATCGGGTAGTAGAAATCCCGAAATCAAAAATCAAGGAAGATATCACCCATATCCTTTTCGAAAAGGGGTATATCCTGAATTACAAGGTCGAAAATGAACCTCGCCCGGGTAGCATCAAGATAGCTTTGAAGTACCATCCGGTCACTAAGCTTTCTGCTTTGAACTCCCTGGTCAGGGTTTCGAAACCTGGTCTCAGGAAATATGTCGATTGCGACAATCTGCCGCGTGTACTGAACGGGCTTGGAATTGCAATCCTTTCCACTTCACAGGGAGTTATGACCGATAAAGAAGCGCGTACGAAGAAAATCGGCGGCGAGGTTTTATGTTACATTAGTTAATCAGGAGGTTCAGTATATGTCAAGAATTGGAAAACTTCCCATAGCAATACCAGACGGCATACAGATAACTGTATCAGATGCCAACCTGGTTACCGTAAAAGGTAAACTCGGTGAACTCAGTCAGCTGATTGACCCGAAAATAACAATAAAGGTTGAAGACGGTAAAGCGTTTGTTCAAAGGGGGACTGATGCTAAGGATGAGCGTTCAAAGCATGGTCTTTACAGGTCTTTACTGTTCAACATGATCAAAGGAGTAAGCGAAGGATATACCATTATCCAGGAAATGGTCGGCGTGGGATACAAAGCCCAGGCAACTGGCCAGGCGCTGGAACTTTCCCTGGGATTCTCACATAACCTGATACTGGAAGTGCCTGTTGAAGTTTCGGTGCAGACAACTGCCGAAAAAGGTAAAAACCCAACTATCATACTCAAATCACACGACAAACAGTTAATTGGCCAGGTTGCTGCCAAGATCCGCTCATTTCGCAAGCCGGAACCATATAAAGGCAAAGGTATCCGATTCCAGGGAGAAGAAATCAAGAAGAAAGCCGGAAAATCCGCTGCAGGAGCATAATATTCAACAAAAGATAAAAATCATAACAGAATGGCTACCAGTAATAAAAAAGTATTTCGCAGGTTCAGGATCAAGCACAGGATACGTAAAATCGTACAAGGGACACCTGACAGGCCTCGCATGACGGTATTCAGAAGCAGTAA
>CAISRB010000009.1 GCA_903887775.1 uncultured Bacteroidales bacterium | reverse complement strand
CTCCGGCCAGTTCAAGACTATGTTTGCTGCCGAAAACTTTGCCATCCTGAGATCCATTATCGAAACAGCCATCAAAAACAAACAAGATGTGCTGCAAGCCCTCAATGTAATCGCTCATTATAAATAGGACTGATTAGTTACGGGATTTTTAATGCCGGGGCAATATCATATCCTTTTATTTTAATCCAGGGTGTGGTAATAAGTAATGGTTTATTCGGATTTTTTATTTGAATTCCATTTATCCTGTCAAGTGTACAGTTTAGTTTTTTCCGGGTTTTTTTAAGTGAATAGAAGTTCAGACAAGAATTAGTATCCTCCTTCAAACTGGTTGCTTTCATATAATTTAAAAGCAGGGCCCTGTGAAAGGAAATTTCATCATCAACGTTCAACCTGGTGATATAACGTCCAAAATCATCCGGAAGGCTTATATTGTCTTTATGAAAAATTCTTGCAATTATCATGTCGCCTGTCTTTAACCGAAAATGAGAATTCTCAAGAAAACTCATGTTATCAATTGCAACTGAATTTAATCCACTGAAATCATAAAAATTCGTCAAATCTGCAAGTTTCTTTAAAGCCTCATAATAATTATCCAGATTGAGATTAAGGTATGTGATGTGATGTGTCGGATTGATATAGAAAATCAAATTTATCTGATGCTCTTTAGCAAATTGTACAAGCTTTTTGACTTGGTCTAATGCTCCGTTTATATCAGAACTAATTGAATATCTTGCACGTGGCGTTTGAAATTTTTCTGCTTTAACATGAGCTTCAGGATTTAATTCAATCGATGAATCAAAGTTATTATATACTCTTATTCCGTTGGATAATAGGGTTGCTCTGTCAAATCCATTCGTAGATAGTGAAAGTTTGACAGTTTTCCAGTCAGGTCTGAAGAAAAGATACCTCTTATAAAAGTCAAATTTTTCAACTAAAGATACGGGGTAATGTTTTCTAGACAAATCATTTTCCTGAATTTCCGGATTTATAAGAAGCGACAGAAAATCAATTCCAATCAACAGGTTCTTAATTTTTATCCCTTTTCGAACCATTAATTTTATATCCTCCAAATGATACCTGGGAACCCCGTTCGCAAGAGCCATATTAAAATATTTTCCACCAGGTATCTTTACCGGATCAATAAAATTAGCTCTGGATGAACCGAAAATAAATGAATCGTATTTGTCAGGATTCTTAAGTATATAACATAATTTCAAGTACCTTTTATTGGGTTCCATTTCAGATTTTTTATTCAAATCCAAAAAGATCCCATAAGGATCAATAGCAAAATTGAAGAAGAAAACAGGAGAGAATACTATAAACAGCCAGATTAAGCCCCGTGTGATCTTAATGAAAAATTTTTGAAATTCGTTCAAATCAGCTAAAACTGAAAGTAAATAAATTGATAGCTTTCACCTGAAAACCAAAATATCATCAGGATGATTGCATAATACATTGACCACCTGATCGATTTTGGCCATTTGCAACCTAATGAAGCGATTGCATAATCCTGGTTCTTTCCAGTCCATTCAATAAATAGAAAGATGGAAATTAAAAAGAACGTGTTCAAAATACCTGTTAAGCCAGATAATTGAGGTAAAGAAAATAATGAATCAGAACATATCCGGTAGATATAACTCAGTGCCTGTGATAAATTATCGGCTCTGAATAAAATCCATGAAAACATTATAAGAAAAAATGTAAATCCGGTTTCAATAATAATGAGAATTTTATTGTTACTATTAATTTGCATATTTCTTAATAGCTTCCTACGGGGTTTTGAGAAAATTTGATAAATAATGAGCAATAAGCCCTGAAAAAGTCCCCAGATAATAAATGTATAGTTTGCTCCATGCCAAAGTCCGGTTAATACCCAGGTAATGCTAATGCCAATTATATAAACAAAATATTCTGTTTTAATATAGAACAGCCGTTCCGATTTGACCTTTCCTGAAATGAAATAAGCAATTGGCAGGAAAATATAATCTCTGAACCAGCCTGTGAGAGAAATGTTCCAACTTCTCCAGAATGTTTTTATATCTCGCGAAAAATAGGGATACGAAAAATTCTTCATAATATTGAAACCAAGTAATTTACCAATTCCAATTGCTATATTGGAGTACCCCGCAAAATCAGCATAAATTTGAATGCTAAAAAGGAAAATACCCAACAACAAAGTACTTCCATGGTATGAAGGAAGATTATTAAATATCCCCGTTGTTTGGAGCGCGCAATTATCAGCAACTGCAACTTTCATAAACACTCCCCAAAGAATTTGCTTTAGACCATCTGTCGCATGAGCAGCAGTGAATATTCTTTTGTGTTTAATTTGGGGTAACAGGTTTATTGGTCTGTGGATGGGGCCAGCAAGGATAATCGGGAAAAAGGCAATCGCCAGTAGTACTTCGATAACATTGTTTACGGCATTGATCCTGCGGTGATAAACATCGATTATATAGCTCAGCGAAAGAAAAATATAAAAACTTATCCCAATCGGGAGAAGCAGGTTTTCAACATATAATTCATGATGAAACCCGATAAATGAAAAAATTCTGTTCAGATTGTCAATAAAAAAATTGAAATATTTAAATATAACCAATGTTCCCAAATTTATTGCCAAGCCAGAAAAATAAATTACTTTCCGAAACAGTCCATGACGTGACTTTTGTATTAAAAGAGCTATGGAATAATTTGCAAGGGATACTGAAAATAACAGAAGTAGAAAATACCAATCAAACCACCCATAAAAAATGTAACTGGCAATCAGTAAAAAGGCATTCTGAATATTTATATCCTTATAGAAAATAAACCAGTAAAGAATAAACAACGCAAGAAAAAAAAGACCAAATGTAATTGAAGTAAAAAGCATATTTCGGGAACCTGTTTAACAGTAGAATTCGATTTTATGAATTATATAGTTCCCGGGAATATTCCCAGGATCGAGCCTTAACCTGCCTTTTATTGATATTGCCGGAATTCTAATCAATACAGTCTGCCTTCCTTTGTTCACATATTGTCTTACTGATTTTTCCTCACTATACGATTTGTAAAAAGACGTTTTAAAAAATAATTGAATAAATGAGTTTGAGGGAACAGATATATCAAGTTTCATTGTGATTGAAGCCTGGGGAAATTTCAGTTTTGGCAGAATTATAAATGGGTCATCCTTTACAGATTTAAAATGAACGCCATTATCATGCAACATAATATGTTCAATCTGGTCATTATAAACAGACATATTAAAAAGATCTTTGTTTGAAAGACTGATAAGTAGATTATCTCCATATAATGCTTTTTGTAATCCCTGAATGTCATTATATTGTTTGAAGACAATTTCCATTAAAATTGGGATAAAAGATTCAAGCGTCAAACCCTTGTACTGTTCCCAGGGTTCATTAATATCAGGTAAGGGATCTTTAAAAAGTTCAGAATTATCGCCAAAAAATATTTTGGCCACTTTTTTATTCGAATCGGAATATTGTTCAATGATATATAACCTTTCCTCCGGTGATAGAATTCCATAACTGACCATGGGGGCTTTTTTATAATGTTCTGGTAAAGAATTGTACATGAAGTCAATCAGAGGATGATTAAATAAATCCTTTGCCATATTCTTACATAACCTCAGGATCTCAATAACATCTAAATTCAAGCCATGGTTTTTATTACAATTAGTATCAGGTGGTTCAACAAAATCATTAAAATCATGTATCCCAAAGATTGACATAAAATCAATTATTACATTTTCCCCAATAACCGACTTTTCGTAAGGTCGAACAATAAACTTATCAGGGTTGAAAAAATTCAGCCAATTCATGACTGTCTGATACCAATTCAAATGCAATATAGAAGCAAATTCCTGTACTGTACTAACAGAATTATGTTTATGCCCCCATTGTTTCCATGTTGCCTCAAGATAATTGTCTTGCCGCCTCAAATAAAGAATAATTGCATAATCCGTCTTAAAAGTTTCGACGATCTGAGAGATAAGTTTTGGCAACCATTCAAATTCAAACTGCTCCGCGCTGAAAATTATATTTTGAATGTCTTTGTTTTCGCAATATTCGAGGCATTTCTTTATCTTGGAAAACGATACATCACTCTTATCTTCATATAAAGCATTAAAGAAGACCGCGTGATTATGCATCAACCCTCCCCCGGGATTTATGGAATTTAAATTAGGATATAGTATTTTATATTTTGAGACAAGCATTTCACGGTTCAAATTTAAAAAACTCTGAATTGCGCTGGTGCCTGTCTTATACTGGCCAATATGGAAATAAATTTTCATTAAGGCTTAATAATTTTTATTAAACGTGAAGAGGTTATTAATGCTAGATAACAAAATCATTCCCCCTCGGATAATACATTTTCATCTAATATTTTCTGCAGATTAGCAAGTCGGTCCACGTTAAGGTGAGTATCCTTTGTCTTGCCAAGAGAAACATAAAATTCGCATCCTGAAGTGCCAAAATCCGCTTTTATCTCTATACTTATCAAACCCAAGTTGATCAAATCCGAAATTAAAAGACGGAAAGAGGAAGGTGTAAAACGCCAACAATGTATATCAATATATTCTTCAGAGTCAAGTGCTTTATAAAAATAATCCTTTGCCTGCTCGCTCGTATGTATTAAGGAATCCGTTCCGCCTGCCTGATCCGAAGACCATGCAATCCTGCCATTTCTCTTTATTGAATTTGCAATGTAATCAAAAGTTTGCCCCGGAGTGGGTCTTTTCCGTTTTGCAATATAAGCATCAAGTAAATTTCCTGTCGAGGTAATTGGAGAGTGATAATCAAAACAAAATCTCTTATCCGGAATTACCAAAGATAAAATCCCTGTGGGTTTTAGTAATGACTGGCATTGTTGAAAATGCGAAATTAAGTCGGGAATATGTTCAACAACATGACTTGAAATAATCCAGTCATAACATTCCGTTTTCCCTATCAGTTCGCAAAGTGATTCACCATGCCATACAAAATCTACCTTTTCAATATTTTCAATTTTTACGCCATATGTTTCATGATCAAGATACTTACTGCGCAGTTGATCTGCTGTAGCGATATCAAGTACCTGAACGTTAAATCCTTTTTTTTTGGGTGCTATCGGGCTATAACTGGGGCCTATTTCAAGCCCCTGTCCGTTTTTATTAATGAGATGGAAGATCTTTTGCTCCCTCTCGATGTCAATAGCAATGGGCTTTAACAACCGCCCCTCTTTTTTGCCATATTTTTTATAATGTTCAAACCCGTTTCGAAACACACCTTCTTTTATCGCAAGGGCAACATCAGGGTTGGCTGCAAGGTACTCAGCTTCATCGAAAATTAATTCATGCATAAATTCTTTCGGTAATTAATCATATTATTGCCTCAAAATATTTCGGGGTGGCCAGGCTAATTCAAAATTTTCATTTTGTAAAGTCAGGTTTGGATTATATGCCGGATCATTTTCAAACAAATCTCCCCAATTATTGATTAAAAAATCCTTTTCCCTGTTAAATCGTTTCTCCTTTTCCTGTGTGTCTTCATTCCCTCTTGAAACAGATTCGTGATGATACAACTGTGCAAAAGGCGTCCAAATATTACGATAGCCAGCATGTTTGAGTCTTAAGCAAAAGTCCACATCATTAAATGCGATAGCTAGATTTTTCTCATCCAATCCACCTATTGACAAATAGGTTGACTTCCTGATAAGGCAGCATGCCGCTGTCACTGCTGAAAATTCCTGTGTTAATACTGCTCTGCCAAAATATCCATAACTGGAACCCGGTTGATGTTTATGAGCATGACTGGCCACTCCGCCGATTCCAAGTACAATACCACCATGCTGAATCGTATTGTCAGGATATAACAATTTGGCTCCAACTGCTCCGATACCTTCCCGGGCGGCAATTGCAAGCATCTCTTCAATCCACTCAGGTGTAATTACTTCAGTATCATTATTTAAAAGTCCAATGTATTCACCCTCAGCCAATTGGACTGCATTATTGCAAATAGACGAAAAATTAAATGGCCTCTCATCCCTAATGCATTTCACTTTCTTATCAAATTGAATCTTTGCCAGATATTCTATCGTTTCTTGTTCGTCAGAATTGTTATCGATAATGAGAATGTCATAATTTGGATATGTAGTCTTCGACAAAATGCTACTGACACATTTGCTCAAGAGTTCGGATTTATTTTTCGTCGGGATTATTAATGTAACCAACGGTAAAGGATCAGGTAAAGCATATTTAATCCTGTAAAGTCCTGGGCTCATTATTTGAACATCAGCATTTATTTCTGCTCGCCTAAAATGTTCACCAATCGCTTTTTGTCCGGATGTAAAAGCATATTGTTTAATGTTCTGTACACTGGAAGTACTGTTTTCATGTATTCTCCAATGGTACAATACTTTAGGAATGTGAAATATATCTTCTTTATCAATAATCTCAGTGAATCTCAAAGCCAGATCATAATCCTGCGAACCTTCAAACCCTGATCTGAACCCACCTATTTTTTTTACTATCTCCGTATTATAAACCCCCAGGTGACTTATGAAGTTCTGTGAATAAAATAACTCGGGATTCCAATTACACTTAAAATAGGGTTCAGAGCGTTTAAATTCACAGTTGATTTTATCTTCGTCAGAATAAAGTAGTTTTACATTTGGATTTTGGTTAATCGCTTTTACCACCCAAAAAAGTGCATGGGTCGGTAAAAGATCATCATGATCAAGGAGGGCTATAAACTCACCTTCAGCAAGTTCAATGGCGCTGTTTGATGCAGCCGGGATGTGTCCATTTGAATTTCGAAAAACAACTTTTATTTGTGAATTCGTTTCTTTATAGTTTTCTAATATTTTTATGACTTCAGGATCCGTTGAACAATCATCTGCGATACATAATTCCCAATATGGATATATCTGGTTGATGACAGATTCAATAGCTTCTGTGAGCCATGCAGAATTAGAATTGTATACTGGCATTATAATAGAAATCAATGGCTTATGTACGAAATCGCCAATCGATTTCATCATTGTTTTTAATTCATTGTCCGACAAGGTGTCATATTCAGCTATCCAATTATGATAGGATTTGTTTTTCAACAAGTTTGATTCTTCTTCGTCTTTTTTTTGAGTGAATCTCCCTTCCTTTTTTCCATATAATAAATAATGCAATAAAGGATTCATACCGGATATGGAAACGTCTTTGTACTTATCCAGGTAATACTGGCTGTCAAAACCAGAACTGGGCATTCTACCTTCAAAACCGCCAAACTTCAGATAATGTTTTACAGGGTTTATTCCAGATTTTAATACATCAGAGTTATTCTCTAAATAAAAGCATTTATCGAATAAAGGTTCATTACGTTTAATAAACCGGAGATAATAAATAAAACATCTGCTTCTGACTATTTCAAAGTATTTAAATGACCTCATTTTTGTATAAAAAGAATTTTATATACGATGAATTAATCATTCATTTTTCCAGGGTCTTTTCTTAGTCGGCCTTCTTTACTTCCATAAATAACATAATGCAGCAGTGGATTTATTCCGGAAACTTTTACATCCGGATAATTATCCAAATAAAAGGTACTGTCAAATAATTGGCTTGGATTCCGGTTTTCAAATCCACCATAAATAAGATAGTGTTTAATCGGATTAATCGCGGCATCCTTAACATCAATATTTTTCTTCAAATAATATATCTCATCGAAGAATCCGCTTTCAATAATTTTATTCCTGCTTTTTAAATATAAATAAGATGAAATAAGTCTTGTTTTTTTCAAATTTCTGAATGACCTTGTTATCCTAGCATATAAGGAGCTGGTGAATATAGAAATAACCACATCAGAGTATGCCAGTCTCTTTTTAATTAAATTCAGATCATTAATAAGCTTTGAAATGACGAGTTCTTTTGCCTTTAATAACTGATTGAGATTATTTAATTGATTTCTTTGATCGGTAATTAAATCTTTCAGAACCATCAATTCATGATCCTTTAAGGCAGATTGTTGGTTTGCATATAAGCGGTTCCCGAGAATTGCAAATAAATTATGAATGTATGGATCTTTTTTTGACTCATCTATGAATTTCAGAAATTCAAAATCAACCTTGCTCCCCGTACAAACGATCCCCAATCCATGCCCGTGATCAAATTCCAATGTTGGAAATTTTCCTCTTAACTCCTTTATAAGTTTCCAAACACCAAAACCTTTATCTAGTATATTCGTATCATGTAAAATTACAACTCCGTTAATACTCATTTTAGGCAGCCAAACTTCAAAATCATGTTTAACCGCCTCGTAGCTATGCATACCATCAATGTGAAGTAAATCAATTGTACCATCATTAAAATATATGCTTGCTTCATCAAAAGTTATTTTCAGTAGATTCGAAAAATGTGAGAAGTTCTGCGAATTAATCCTGCTGGCATATTCGAAGACCTCGGGGCCATAATAACCTGCGTGTTCATCCCCTGTCCACAGATCTACAGCATATGCTTTAGTTTGTATTTGCAGGTTCTGAATGGCCTGGCAAAATGCAAAATATGAATTTCCATGATGGGTTCCCAATTCGACAAATACCTTCGGTCTTAATTTCTCAATAAGAAAAAAAGCAAAAGGAATGTGCTCTACCCAGGAGGTGAATTTGGCATTAAACCTGGGGTTTTCGAATATGATATTATTTAAAGCCACCATTCTTTCATGGTATTTTATTAGAAAGCATAAGGTTAAAATGATACCTGAGATCAAAGGGAATATTCCTTTCTTTTTTCCAATACACACCAGTCCAATCTATCATCTCCATATTTTCAGTAATGTTATAAACCCGGCGATAATCTTCAACGGCCTTTTTACAGGATGGAATAGCACCCCAATCATCAATAATACAATATCCACCAACACTTAGTTTAGGATAAAGGTAGAAAAGTGCATCAATCGTGGATTCATACATATCTCCGTCAAGTCTTAAAATGGATAGAGATTCAATGGGTGCTGTAGGTAAAGTATTTTTGAACCAGCCTTGAAGAAATATTACCTGATCGTCCAATAATAAATATTTCTGAAAATTGTCTTTAACTTCATCCAATGAAACCGCCAATTCCTTATAGCTAAAATGGGGATCACCATAATCGTCAGGATATTCCGATGCATTCGGTTTTGGAAGTCCTTCAAAGGAATCGGCAGCCCAGACTTTTTTATCAATGATTCCATGGGAGCTGAGAACAGCTCGCATAAAAATACAAGCTCCGCCCCTCCAAATCCCGGTTTCAATAAGGTCGCCTGCTATATTATTTTTTATTGTTTCGTTTATGCAAAACTCAATATTGCTGAGTCGTTTAAATCCAATCATAGTTTCACCGAACTGAGGCCATATTTTTCCTTCAAATAAATCCGGATACATGGTTTCAACTATAGTTGAACCCATCGATTCAGCTTCAATTTCTTCTCTGTCCGGTACTGGGATACCCAGCAGTTCTAGTTTTAAAGCGAAAAGATCAATATTCGGTTGCTTAATCTGTTTAACATATTTGTTATTTCGAATACCACGTCGTTCATGCCAGGGGGGCAACCTCTTTTTCTTCTCCAATACAAAAATACTATCATAAAAATGTAAGGATCCTACCAACCTGGTATATTGATCCGGATGCAGTTCACCGTTCCTGATATGCCATGCGTTCAGTTTATCAATTAAGGTTTTCGTAAGCTCAATAAAAGAATCTTTTTTATTCAAACCTCCTCCGAATTCAGGCCAGTAAGATGTATGAGTATCTTCGCATAAATATATCCCGTCATCGTTTATGTGATCAAAAAACTCTTCTAAACAGGTTTTTTGTTGATCCATTGTATGTCCACCATCATCAATCAAAATATCGATTTTCGGAATTTTTAATTTTATATCTCTCAGAAACTGTTTATCTGATTGAGATCCGATAAATATTTCTATATTTTCTTCTTTAAAATTTTTACAATTAATATTTATATCTATGCCAAAGATTTTTGCTTTGTTCCCAAAATAATGCCTCCACATCTGAAGGCTTCCTCCCATTGCAACACCGATCTCCAATATAACACATTCTTTATCAATGTACCTGTTAAAATGAGTATCGTAAATTTCAAAATAGTGTGTCCATTTGTGGACAATATTCTTACGATGCGTATAAAAATATTCTTCAAGTTTATTCATATATTAATTATATGGTCTGAAAAATGTCTTCCATAATTTCTTCAATGTTTTTGTCGGCATTTATTAATATCGGGTTTTGCTGACAAATAATATCTTCCAGCTTTTTTTTACATTGCAACAACCATTTTTGGACCTCCAAATTCTTCCAAAAATTATCTGGTCTTATTTCTAACCGATCTATTTGTAATTTATCGCTGACTTTCAATAAATATATTCTTTTAAACATTGCATAAACATGATCTGCTTCAAACAAGTTTCCGCAATAAAATACCAAATTATCCGAGTTTTCAAGTATAATCTTTTTCATTTCCCGGTCATTGCAAAGCATAATGTGCTGTTTGACAAATTCAAGAGTCAATATAAGTGGTCCGGAAACGATTTTTCCGGATGAAATATGTCTTATAAAATACAAACCGTCAATATCATCCAGATCAATTGCATTGTAGCCAAGCCTAATCAATTCTCTGCATACAGTAGTTTTTCCGGAACCTGAAACTCCCGTGATTATTACAGGTTGATGTTTATTAATAAAATAATATTTATAAAATAACCGGGTAAGTTTCATTGAAATCATTTTACTAATCAATGGTAAGAGGAATTAAGAATCATATGATTTATTATGGAATTAATAGAATTTTCAATTTTCTCCATCGATACAGGGTCTTGAATCCATCGATAAACCAGCTTAAGTTCTTCGGATCTTTGTTGCTTAGTCCATGTGGCTCTCACACCGGTATGAAAGTGTAATGATGTGGCTTTTTGCAAAGTTTTACAGGATTGTCCATATTTAAACAGGAATTTTCTCCACATATATAAATCAGTCCAAATTCCTTGAGGTGTGTTTGTCCAGCCGTCTTTAAGCCAGAAATATGCTTTTCGTGTATGTGCTGTAGAAGTAAGTCCAAAAAAATTTGTTAATAATTTATCCTGTAAAAGTTTTTCCCGACATGATGCGTCATGAATATTTGAGGGAATAACATCATGGATTAAATCAGCCATCGAGCCATTGGCAGATTCATTGACTGCAACATGAATTGAATTTACAAAAGGATGTTCCCTTAATTGAATCTCTAATTCTGCAATATGATCGGGAAACCAGAGGTCATCATGACAGCAGTAAAATATGTTTTTTCCTTTTGCCTTTGTTCTGATCAATTGGTCACGATAGACTTCACCAGTTCTTGGAGATTTTGGAAATTCAAAGACGCTGATTCTTCGATCGTCTTTTGCAAAATCATTAAAAAATGTCACCATATTTGGTGGCGATCCATCACAAATGATAAAGATCTCGATCTCCTTCACGGACTGTTTCAGAATACTTTCCAGCGGCCAGCGTGCAAAAGGAGCGTCTCCGAATGTGGGAAAGATCACTGTGGCCCGCAAGGATGGCTTTTTTCTGAACCAGTTCATACAATATCAGGATAAAGAAAATTGGTATGCACTATGGCTGGTGTATTTTCCACTGACCATTTTTTTGCCTGAATCAAGCGCTCAATAAAGTCACTGAATACAGGTGGCCTGTGTTTGGTCCCAATAACACGATAATTGTCGCTGTTAATTTCCCTGAGCCGGCAAAGCCGTTTTTCCTGCCATAAAAAATCCTGCTCAAGATATTCATTCAGGTCGAGTAAAGCATACTCAGGATGATACTTGCATTCAGGGCCGGCATAATTAATTCCATCGGCTCCTACCTGTATAAGGAAATGCGATCCATGAAGGTTTTCGAAATACAATGGTCTAAGTAAATAGCGCTCGACAGGCACCTGGATATTGGATCCAGCTGGGGCCACCTTCTTCAAATCCTCAATCGCTTCAAGTACACCAGACTGATTTGCCTGAACCGGTCGATATGTTTCCCAATCAACGCAAAACGGATGAAAGTAAAGCCAATCAACTCCTGCCTGAAGCACCTGCAGCCCGACGGGCTTTAGTCGGGAAATCCAATCTGTTCGGGTTAGCATGGCCGCTCCGATTTCAAGGGAACTTCCCTCCTGTTCAATCCTTTTTCGCAGTCGTTCAATCCTTCGAAGAGTAGCGATAAAGGATTCCGAATCACCTTCCTGCCAGTCGTAAATTGATATGCGTACTGATGTTACAAATTCCAGGAGCGCGTTCTGAACTTCTGTTATATCGAGCCTTGTCCCGTTTGAGATTACCGCGATCTCCTTAAACCCTTTTTCCCTCGCGAGTTTAACTGTTTCAGGAAAATGAGGAGCAAATGTAGCCTCTCCCCCCGATAATACTAATCCCGGTGTATTTGGGCCCAGGATGGCAAACAATTTTTCGAGGAAAGGCAATTGCAGGGTTTTGCCCTGTGCCCTTGCCACAGAGTAGGGGCAGGAATGGCAACTACGGGTACAGCATTGGGTCAGGTCAAGTTCGACCGTGATTGGATAGATATTTTTCCCTTTAAGATATGCATCTATCCGTTCCTGGTGAGCGATTATTTTTGATGAGGCAAATATACTGGGTGAATCATTCGTCATTTAATTTGTTTCAGGGGTAATCTATCAGATAGTAATTGCTTTTTGCTTTAATTTCAGTATTATACGCGTCATTTCCTTTGCTTCCTTAAGACCGCAACGAGGTTGCGGCCCACCTCCCAGGTATTCAACGAATTCTTTTAGTTCGAGATAAAGCGGAAAGGTTACATCAATTGGAATTTTCTCCTGGCCGATTTCATCTTTCACCAGGATAAATGGATCATACGCATCATGGAGCAATGCAGTTCCTTTCTCTCCATGAATGCTCACAGATGTAATCTTCTCAGCATGCCTTCCGTTGACAAGAAGGTTGGCAATGGGGCCTTGTCCAAGTATTGCAGTCAGACTGATTGGCAAACCATTTGGGTCCCGTATAATATTAGCACTGGACACATTATCCGGGATATATCCAAAAATATGTTTGACTATGGTAAGATCATGAATGGCCCATCCCCAGAAAATATCGCCGCCTTGAAAACTGGTATTCCAGCCATGTCGTATTGAAAACAATTCTCTCAACTGGCCAATACGCCCGGATTGGGCAACAATTCTAAGCGCTTCAATACCAGGGTGATAATGCCATTTATGCATGGCAAAAAGATATTCATTTCCCCCCAGACTTTCTAATTCATCTGCCATTTCCAATGTTAAGCACAAGGTTTTTTCTGCAAATATTGGTTTCCTGTACTTTAATAACCTGGCGCAAACCGGAGCAATATCAGGAATTGGAACTGCAACGATATATCCATCACATACTGGAAAGTCATCGGAATTTATAAAAACCTGTGCAGCCCCCATCTCCAATGCTATAAGTCTATTTGGGGGATGATGATCTGCCACGTAAACCTGACAACCAAGGTTTAGCAAGTCCCTTAAAATATTTTTTCCCCAAGCTCCACAGCCAACTAAACCGATTGTTGTTACCATATTTTCAAGGGATTTTAATGGACTACTCAAATGAATAATTTATAAAGCTCCGCCTCGTCAGTCCCAACTAAAATGAGCAACAAAGGCATTTCGGATGCATAAAAAAGTAAAGCTAAATTACATAAATTTACATGGAACCTGAACCCGGAGATCAATAGGCTTTTATTTGCCCACGAATTATAACCCAAATTGTGAGCAGAATAATTTTAATGTCGAGATTAAATGACCATGCTTCAATGTATTGCACATCATGAGCAACTCTGTTACTAAGGTCGGAAAGGTTTTTAATCTCCCCCCGGAAGCCATTCACCTGGGCAAGCCCAGTGATGCCAGGTTTTATGGTATGCCGAAGCATAAACCGGTCAATTAGCTTACGGTATTCCTCAGTATGCGCAAGCATATGCGGCCGGGGTCCCACAACCGACATGTCCCCCACTAAAACATTGAGGAACTGGGGAAGTTCATCCAGGCTGTACTTACGTAAAACCCTCCCGACCACAGTAATCCTTTCATCATCCCGGGTAACCTGTTTGTGATCGGCGTCGGTGTTTTTCTTCATCGTTCTGAACTTGATACAGGTAAATGCCCTGCCGTCAATGCAGGTCCTGCGTTGCCTGAAAAATACTCCTTCACGGGATCCCAGCCAGGATGCAATAGCTAGTAATCCGGTCATCCATGATAAAATGAAAATGATCATTACCAATGAAAGTAAGATGTCAAAAGTCCTTTTAATACTTTTATTGTACCAATAACTGAGGGGCCCGGGATGGATCTGTAAAACCGGAATTGATCCATATGTAATCAGTTCCGCACTCTTAAATGAAAAAGTACCCAGATCCGGTACAATTCTGATTTTGACCGGATAGCCTGAAATAATATCAGTAATTTCAGATATCATGTCTTTAGGTATTGCATTAAGGGCAAGGTAAATTTCATCAACATGGTTCGAATCGAGGTAGTTCTTCAGAGACTTTGATGGGCCGATAAATTGATTCTTGTCATTACACTGATCATCAAAAAAACCAAGCAATCTGTACCCATGCCATTTATTCGTGTTAAAGTATTGTTGCAGCTTGACAGTAACGGGTGTATATCCGAGAATAATCACATTTTTGTAATTGAAACCCCTCTGCCGGTAGAGATAAAAAAAATAATACAATACAAATTTCCACGCCAGAAGAAGTGCAAAAAACAGCGGGAAAATATATTTAATATATCGTCTGGGATAATATGAGAGCGGCACAATCTGGAAATAGATCAAAAAAAGAAAAAAGAAAAAAACAATAATTTTCAGATATGTAAAAAACAATGATTTTTTACTCGTATTCCGGTCAATCTTATGGGATCCGAATACGAAAACCAGAATAAACCATATTAAATTCAGGTAACTGTAAAAAAGGAGGTATTTAGGAGCAAAGCACTGTCCTTCATCCATGAAATACCAGAAACCAAAAATAAACAAGATGTTTAACAGTAAAAAGTCACCTATGATTGAAATGATTGGAATATATCGTGAATAGGTGGCAGGCAAGGGAGATTTGTTTAAGGTATTATACCTTCAAAGCTATAAATAAAAACGATTATTTTGTTTATTTCCGTGATTGTTCAGATTAAAAGATTGATTAGGGCCGGTTATTTTTATCAATTCTTCGAAAACATGATTATATGCAGAAATAACTGCGTTCCATCTGTATCTTGTTTGAATCTTTTGTATATTGTTAAGGATAAACGATTTGGTGACCTGAGGGTCGATAAAACCACATATCATTTCTGATATCTGCCCCGAATCGGTAAAGTAGAATGCATCCTGTCCAAGAACTTCATGGTTGAAAGGATTATCGTGGGCGCAAATCGGAGCTGAAGCGGCCATCGCTTCAAGCAGCGATGGGTTAGTCCCACCAGATGAATGACCATGAAAATAAAGCTTTGAGAAAAACCGTAACAGATCTAATGTTTTTTTCTCAAAACAAGGACCCAAAAATCTGATTTTTTCCGAACTGTAATGCTTCTCGAGGCGTTTCCCGTACCGGTTCTTTATATTACCGATGATCAGCAGCGGCATACTGCTGCCTGACTGTAATACCCCTTTGATAATCTCTTCGACATGATTATCGGACTGAATTCGTGAAATCAGCAAGAAATAATTTTGGGGCCTAACATGAAATGGGATTAGCCCGGCTGCATTTTGAGTTTCAGAAACATAAGCTCCATAAGGAATATATACCGGTTTGACCTGGTACATCCTGATCAGGTATTCCCGCATCACTTCTGAATCGGAAATCAGCAGGCTGCTGCTTTTAACAGCTAGATTCTCAGCGTATTTCAAAAATGTCCGGACTGGTTTATGGTATTTGCTGCGCTTCCATTCCAACCCATCCATGTTGGTTACAATTTTTGAATTACCGGGTAAAAACCTGCGCCAAATCGAACTGCTGGTATAACCCAGTTGTAAGAGAATATCAAAACTACGTTTACGACTATCAAGTATGCAGATTAAATCATATACAAACTGACCGGCAATGCCGAGGTAATTCTCCGGGTCGTGACAATGTATCAGGTTCACCCCCCTCCATAATCTTTCTTTATAAGGATGATTGTGGGAATTATATACCGATACTTCATGGCCAAGCTGAACCAGGCCAAAAGAAAGATGTTCGGCAAATTGCTCAAACCCTCCGTAGTTATTTGGAATTCCACGGCTGCCAAGTATTCCTATTCTCACCTTGTCTTTGTTATCAGTATTTCAACCTGAGTGCAATATTATTAATTAATTCCATTATGATTATCTTTGAGTCGGTTCATGTTCATCCATTTTATGAAAATCAACAAGCCCCTAAAAAAAATCCCTTCAAAACAAAAGATCCAGGATAAGCTAAAACCTTCATTTTATCTTTTAATGATGGCGTATGCCTTTGTACCTGTTTTTGTACCGAACTTCAACACGTTTGATTCAAACGGGCCCAAATTCCTGGCTCTTGCCATTATAAACCTTACAGCCTTTATTGTCATTTTTGTCGATTTTAAAAAAACAAAACCGTTGGAAGGTCAAACGCGGTTTTTCAGATCAATTATTGGCTTCGCGTATACCTTGTTCCTGCTTATTTCATTGCTCTCATTTTTCAGTGCAATTAACCTGGTTGAGTCGGTGTTAAACATGGTCAAAGTCTTTACGGTCTTTGTTTCTGCATGTAGTTTGTACGTAATTTTCAGCTCTGATCGAAGATACCTGATTCACCTTGCAACAGCCCTGACGATTTTACTGCTATTCGACAGCCTTTCTGTCTTTTACAATATGATCCTGTATGTATCGAGGGAAGTTACATCAATAATGGATATTAAATCGGTCTATTCTCATAAGAACATTCTCGCCTCTGCAATATTTGTCAAGCTTCCTGTTGCATTATATCTTATTTTTTTCTCTGATGGATGGAAAAAAAGACTTGGTTATATCGCGGGATTATGCGCCATTCTGGCAACCCTGATGCTTAGTACCCGTGCATTTTACATTGGGCTGGTACTGCTTCTTATAGCCCTCTTCCTCTATGCCCTGCTAAGGCAAATAGTTGCCGGCAACAAAGGTTTTTTACGTATGATTGCTATCTGGTCTGGTGTTTTTGTTTTAGCCGTTCTTCTTTATACAGCGGCTCAAAGGTTTATCTTTCCTAAAAACACCGATACAATCTGGAATACAGGAATTGTATCGCGGCTTTCATCAATCAAAGCCGGTGAATCCTCAACCAATGCCCGGCTTACTTTATGGAAATGGTCGATTCAAATGATACGTGAGCATCCAACGCTTGGAGTAGGAACCGGAAACTGGAAACTTGTGGAACTTAAATTTGAAAATAAAAAATCAACAAATTATATTTTCGGGTATAAAAATCATAATGACTTTTTAGAGATAACTGCCGAAACGGGTTTGTTGGGCGGTATAACTTTTATAGCAATATTTATTCTGATCTGGATTAGTTTTTTAAGAGCTTCGATCCATCCCGACACTCTTAATGACCGCAGGCAACTGCTTTTCATTCCGGCATTTGGAATGATAGCGTACAGTGTGGATGCATTTTTCAACTTTCCGGCCGATCGGCCTGAAATACAATCCCTGTTTGCTGTTTATGTTGCCCTGGGTGTTGCCTTCTCAGGGATGGATATGCCGATCAGGCATGCTATTGATAATAAAACTGCCCCGGGAAAGATTTGGCATAAATATATTTATCAATTCACACTTATCCTTGCAGTTATCTTATTAATTATTTCTGCCTGGATTCTCTCTCTGAATGTCAAATCCCTGTATTATCAAAGATTGGTAAATAATGATGTCTTGTCGACAACTCATAAACTTACAGCTTCTTATGTTGTGGAAGGTTTTCCTTTTATCCCAACTGTCTCCAGTTTTGGGGAACCCATTGCTGTTGAAAAAGCAAAATACTTTATTTTCGAGAATAGATATCAGGAGGCAATCAAACTGCTGAAGGCAGATGCTTCAAGTCCTTATGACAGCAGGAGGGAATATTATATTACGAAGGCTTATAATTTATCGGGCAATACCGATAGTGCAATAGTTTGGGGACAAAAGGCTTATCGTTTAAAACCATTCGATGTTAATGTGGTCAGGGCGTTGAGCATTTGGTTGTTTAATAAAGGAAAGTACCGCGCATCAGAACAAATCCTGTCGACATATTTGAAACAGGTTAAAACTGATTCAGAAATATGGACCCTTGCTGCAAACCAATTGTGGACTTCAGGACAACACGAAAAAGCCTTGATCATGCTTGACTCGGCCGTTAAGTATATGCCGAACGATCCTGTTATCATTCAAAAGCGGCTAGCGATGCAAAAAAATATAAAAATATCACCTTATGAAGACTTATACTCACAGATAACAGATAAAGTAAAAGCTGAGAAGTACAATGATGCAATCTGTTTGCTGAATTCTTTTATCGAAAAAAAACCAATGTTTGCTGAAGCATATTCTAAACGGGCAATTTGTTATCACATGACAGGCAAATACATTAAAAGTATTCAAGACATCGATGAGACATTTAAATTAGGTATGCAGGATATGGAGTTATTAAATCTGAGAGGTGTAAATTGGCTTAGACTCGGGAAAATGGATGCAGCCTGCAACGATTTTAAAGTTGCACAGGAAAAAGGGAATGAGAATGGTGCATTAAACTTCAAAAAGTATTGTTTAAAAAAAGGTTTGAAAAAATAATACTGATCCTGAAACGGAAGAAAATTATTCATTTAAAGATACTGTCGTGCACGCGATGGTTTATTGTTAACCTGAAAGTGGTTTAGTTACCGATCAATATCTTACAGGCAACTGGTAGTTTCGGGCTGCCAGCATCGAAATCAGCATTCCCGGGTCATCGGTTATGATGCCATCCACCCCCCAGCTGATCAGTTTTGACACGAGGTCAACATTAAATACAGTATGGCTGTGTTCAGGCCAGGTCCACACGACAACTTTAAGCCCGAGTTTGTGGGCCTCATCCAGTGCACTCTTCGTAAGCTCAACATCTTCAGGCTCCCAGCATGTCCCTCCCATATCTTTGACCATTTGGGGAATTGAATTCTTATGATCTTTAACGAGGACACCGCCTGTCCATAATCCTGCCTTCACCGGGTCGGGATCAAAGAAACTGTTGGGCGTACCCGGTTCATTATCCCATTCAGTCAGGTAAGCGGTTTTTACATTATGATCCAGATTCTGAAGTTCATAGAGGCACCTCCAGTCGAACGACTGGATCTCACAAATGGGGACGATATCCTCCTCTTTCAGTATCCTGTAAAGCGCAGAGGCAAATTCAGCCGGGGTATAAGTCCAATCGTTATGTTCCGGGTCGGTTTTAAATTCGATCTGGAAACCTACTTTTTTATTTGTTTTGCCGTTCACATAGTGGATGACTTCACGCAGGGTGGGCATATGCACCCCATCCATTCCTATCTGGGCCGGAAAAAATTTGCTGTAGGCGCTGGCGGTATCCATCCGCCCCACATCATATTTTTTGACCTCGTCCAGTAATAAGGATTTTACCAGTTTTCTTTCAGTGATAAATTTTCCGTCAATCCCTCTTACAATATCAGGATTCAGCCTGATATCGTGAGATACGATCACTTCACCGTCTTTAGACATCACAATGTCCATATCCACCCAGTGAGTCCCGATAGAGAGCCCGGTTGTATAGCCGGGGATGGTATTCTCAGGAGCATAACTCCTGGCTCCCCTGTGCGCATAAACCTGTAATTTTAAGCGGTTATCAGCGGGAACAGGTTCCTGGGTTTGTTTTTTACAGCCCGAATTTATCAGGGAAAACAGTATGCCCAAGACCAACAGGAATATTCTGAGTGCTTTTGACTTTTTCATTAGATTCAGTATTTAAAGAACATTCAAAGGTAACATTCATCAGGATACAAAAAGAGGGTAACTCAAAAGTCGGATCCACGGGCTGTCTTAGCGCCGGGCGCAGACGCGATACAGTGACGGGGCCTCCTAAGCCGGAGAATAATAAAAAGAGGGCAGCCTTTTGAGCCGCCCTCTTTTTGGTTATCTGTGGTGGTTGTTCGTTATCTGTTAACCACAACCACTTTACGTACAGCTTTAGCCTCACCATTCAGGAATACCACCGAATAGATCCCGGAAGGCATTGGCTTGAGGTTGATGAGTTTATCATATTTGCCATTGATCGTTTTAACATCCCTGATCTCAAAGATCTTATCGCCGATCTGGTTGAAGATGCAGATGCTGAATGTTGTCTCAGCCGGGTAGAGGACTGAAGCAGTGAAGATACCGTCGTTGGGCACGGGATAGACATTGAAGGAAGCATCGGAAGGTAAGTCCTGTATCCCGATGACTTCTATCCAAACATGGTTTGAAGTATCTGAAACACAACCGTTAAGGGTCACCTGCGTCCAGTACCAGCCAGTGTTATGTACCACAGTATAGGTATGGCCGGTTGCCCCCGCAATCGGGTTACCTTCATAATACCACTGGTTACCATCGGTTGCGCTGGAAGTCAGCACGAAGCCGGCGGCAGTCACTACCGGAGCTTCCGGGATGGTGTTCACTACGAGAGTTGTATTAGCCGTTCCCGTGCAACCCAGGATATTAGTTACTGTAAGGTGATACACACCTGCAGCAGCGGTAGTCACATTGGCGATTGTCGGGTTAGGAAGGCTGGATGTGAATCCGTTCGGTCCTGTCCATGCGTAAGCAGACAGCCCTTCGGGTGATCCCGTTAAGATGAGCGTTGAACCTACGCAAAGAGGTCCGTTGTTCGATGCAGCTGCAACCTGGCCGGCATTGACTTCAGCCGTTGTATTAGCAGTTGCAGAACAGCCCACCGAGTTGGTCACGGTCAAATGATAAACCCCGGCTGCTGCCGACGTTACATTCGTAATGGACGGGCTCTGGATAGCAGATGTGAATCCATTAGGTCCTGTCCATGCGTATGTAGTCATACTTGCAGGTCCCCCTGTTAAATTCAGGGTACCGCCCACGCAAACCGGTCCGTTGTTCGTTGCTGTTGCGACAGGGCTCGCAGGCTGGGCATTGATAACCACATTGCCTGATGCCGGGGAAATACATCCTGCAGCATTGGTCACGGTGAAATTGTAAGTACCCGTGGCCAGGCCCGTGATTGTCGTGCTGACTCCCGTTCCTGTGTGAGCTCCCGGGTTAATGGTCCAGGTACCTGTGGCAGGTAACCCGCTCAATACCACACTGCCTGTAGCTACTGCACAAGTCGGCTGGGTAATGGTACCAACAACCGGTGCTGTGGGTGTTGCAGGCTGGGCATTGATCACAATATTTGCTGATGCAGCCGAAGAACATCCCACTGAATTCGTAACCACTGCTGTATAAGTATTTGCAGTAAGGCCGGTTACCGTTACAGTTACACCTGTGCCTGTCCTCACGATTGGTCCCGGGTTGATAGTTACCGTCCAAGTGCCTGAGGCAGGTAATCCGTTCAATACCACACTACCTGTTGCCACCGAACATGTGGGCTGGGTGATCGTGCCTACTGTCGGCGCTGTGGGTACTGCAGGCGCTGCATTGATCGTGAAAGGAGACGATGCGGTTGAGGTGCATCCGGTTGAATTCGTAACCACTGCAGTATAGGTGTTGGGAGCAAGGCTCGATATCGTTGCAGTTGTGCCTGTGCCAGTCCTGACGATTGCGCCCGGACTTAAAGTTACAGTCCATGCGCCTGCAGGTAATCCGCTCATCGCAACACTACCTGTTTGCACGGCACAGGTAGGCTGGGTTATCGTGCCTGGTACCGGAGGTGTAATTGCTGTAGTATTAACAGTGCCATTGAAATAACTTACCGGTATATTCACAGCCGCATTGGTTGTTATAATACAGCCAGGATAAAATGTAAGAGTTGTCGAGGTGCTTCCAATATAGGTAAAATTCAAAATAAACTGGTTAGCTGGATAGTTGATATTAGCTCCTGATGTATTTTCCCAGGCAATCGTAACAATTCCGCCGGTTGCTCCAGCATTGGCTCCAGCCAAATTACCCATCTTCGATACACTATCATAATGAAGTTTTGTCGCATCGTACTGGATCTTTTGTGTAATGGAACCCACGTTCGTGCCAAAACCTTCATATTTAACAGGAACTGATACCGCTGCTCCGGTCACTGCACATGAATAATCCAAAAGCGTGGCTTTTGCCGCATTATCCAATTTCGGGCTCACCGAACCATTTGTAAATGTAAGCGTTATCGGTGTAAAAGGAACAGGGATCATCTGAATCACCTCGTAGGTCCCGAGGAAATTCATCACACTTGTACCCGGGCCGTTGTACAAAAAAATCAAATTAGCCAGGGTTCCGTTCAGCTGTGTATAGTAGGGTGGTCCTGACCATGAAAGAGTAAGCACATTGCCTGCTACGCCTGCCACCATTCCTGCGGGCGCTCCTGTGATCGTTTCAAATGAAAGGATTGTGGGGTCGATCTGAATTTTTAACATGATCGCTCCGATGTTGCTGAAACCTGTCACATTTAAAGGAACCGTCACTTCGCCATTCGGACTAGCCGTTACTGAAGGTAGGGAAGCCGTCTGACTAAAAACAGATGATCCGAAAAAAACCAGCAGGATCATCAACAAGGTAAATCTATTTTTCATAGTTTTCAGGATAAATGATTATATAATTAATTTTTCTTTATTTCGTTTCGTTTTTGTTCCAATGCCTGTTAATTTTTTATCATCGTCTTACAGGCATATAAATTCGTATTCCCATTCAAATATTCCAATTGGCAGGCATAAACCCCTTTCTGCAAATGAGCAGGGGAAAAAGGTATTTTATATTGGCCTTTCGAATGAAATGCATTGATCAGATCAGCAACCTGGTTTCCCAGCACAGAATAGATCCTGATATGTACATTCCCTTCTTCAGGTATTGTAAAATCAATTTGGGCAGATTCAGTAAACGGATTCGGCTGAATCATAAGATTAAAATCAGTATTCATTCCTTCGTTAATGGAGGAAGAAGAATTTACGCTCAGGGTAGCTGCATCAGATATCGTATTGCACTTCCCATTCGAAGTAAAGCAACGAAATTTAAACTTGTTCAATGTAAGCGGGACATTCACAATTGAAAGCCGATTGGTCATGGTTCCCTTGTAATAATCGCCATCCTGCAGGTTTTGCCAGCTTATCCCATCCTGGCTTCCCTCCCACTGGTAGTCTGTAGCATTAAGCGAACTTACTAAAAAGGAGGCATTTTTTGTAACAGAAACATTCGCATCTCCTGGTTGCAAAAAGATTACCGGGTTTGCTGGATCCACAGCCCCGTTTGACCAGTTAATTGTAAGCGGTTGCAGTGTGATGTCAGCGATCTCGCATCCGGAAGCAAAAGCGACTGGTGTGCCCGCTGCATTCACATAAAATTTCATATCAAACAACCTGGCGTCCTTAAAACTGACCGGAACAATATTATTCCAGGCTACCGCGACTTTTGGCGGATTTTTTATAAAATTATAATACAGGTTTATAATTTGAGGGTTGATGTTTTCAAGGGAAAGAAAGGTAAGCCTCGCCGGGTCCACATCAACATACAACCCAATCGATTCAATATTCATCAGATCAGAGGCAGTTACACTAAGCAACACCTCCTGGCCTGCACAGCTTTGCGCCGTACTGATCGTAACGGCAGGAGTCTGAGCAAACAAGGAAGCCGTAAAAAAGAACAGAAAGAGTATAAAAAATAAAATTCTGTTCATTGGGTGACAATTGATTTCAGTTTTTATATGATTGATAAAAAAATGACAAGAAGGCAACACTAGGTTGCCTTCTTGCCATCAGTAAATATTACCAGCTAAACAGCATCTTGTTTGTTTTACTGAACTTGGTGGTTGTACCATCAACTTCAATGCTGTAGAGGTAGAGACCTGGTTGCAGATAACCTTCAGCCGGATTGATTCTCACCTTATAGACTCCAGCAGCCTGCTGTTCATCGACAAGGGTCTTGATTTGCTGTCCGAACAAGTTGGTTATCACCAATTTCACCTTCCCTGCTTCCGGTATGGTATACACGATATCTGTCCAACTCTTGAACGGATTCGGGTTGTTCACCATGCTGAATTCAAAGTTGTTTCCGGTGGTGATGACTTTCGCCATCTTCAGGTCAAAGTTATCGATCCTGTTTGCGAGCGGATCAGCGAATTCGCTACCTCCGTCGATTGTAAAGATCTGAGTTGGGTCAGGCAGCACTACTTTCGCTGTCATCTTCAGAGAAATAACCGTTCCGTCGGTCTTCACCTTGAGCGGGTTCGAATTGGACCATGCCAAAGCTAACCTGCCGTTTTCAATCTTATAGGCCAATCCTTCGAGTGAAGAATTCATCTTATCGATTGTGAAGAGGCTCGGATCGTAATTCATGAAGAGGGTCATAGCGCCGAGGTCGGTTGATACTGTACTCCTGATGTCGTAGCTGAATGATTTATTGACAGGTACTGTCATTACTTCATCCTCAACTGCTGACAGGAATGATACAGCCTTGAACGGGCTGGCATATGAACCATTCACATCACCCACGCAAAGACCCTTCAGATTCACGGTCGAAGTCAGGAGTTGTGTAAATGTAGTGTCGGTGAACTTCCAGTCGCCTGCAGGGTATGAATGGATTGAGTCAACCACGCGCAGTTTAATATACAGAGCATCGTTCGGCGTAATTGAATGGCTTGCGTTCACGTCGGCCACGGTGTCTTTCAGATAATATAACGGCCATGATCCGATTGTATACAGGTTGACGATCAAAGCGTCTGTGGCGTTGTTACCGCCCCATACACCCGTCGGGAAGTCTGCAACCATTCTGTAGTTGCCAGGAACAATACCTGTGAAGGTATAATATCCCTTATTACCTGTGCCGTCGAAGGTTGTCACTGCAGTGGCAATTAAGGAGCCTGTTGCAGGGTTCTTCAAGTATACATTCACATTGTTCAAACCCGTAGCATAGGTATTATCGTAGGTCACATAACCTGCAATGACCCCGGTTAACGGATTAACCTTTATGGTACCAGTAGCTGTGGCAGCGCTGCATGCACCACCTGTAGTGGTTACTGTATACGTAAAGGTACCCGTTGCTGTTGGTGTTCCGGTGATCGTGAAGGTAGTGCCTGTGAAAGTACCACTTACACCTGTAGGCAGTCCAATAACACCTGCGCCTGTTGCCGATCCACCCACCGTATAGGCTATCGTTGTGATGGCCGTATTGACAGTAACAGTTTGTGAATTGGTTCCGGCAGCTGAGCTGAGGACAATCGTTGGCAGTGCATTCACCGTGATGGTACCGGTAGATGTAGCAGAGCCGCATGAACCACCGGTAGTCGTAACGGTAAAGTTAAATGTACCGCTTGCTGTCGGCGTTCCGTTGATCGTATAAGTAGTTCCGCTGAATGTTCCACTCACGCCTGTTGGCAATCCGGTAACACCGGCTCCTGTTGCTGAGCCACCCACTGTATAAGCAATTGGTGTGATCGCAACATTGTTACATACAGTTTGTGTAGCAGATCCCGAAGCCAATACAACGGTCGGCAGTGCAGTTACAGTGATGGTACCAGTAGCAGTAGCTGCCGGTGAACATCCGCCTGTAGTGGTTACAGTATAATTAAATGTACCAGAAGCTGTCGGTGTTCCGCTGATTGTGTAAGTAGTTCCGCTGAATGTACCAGATACGCCTGACGGCAATCCGCTAACACCTGCGCCTGTTGCCGAGCCACCCACTGTATAAGCAATTGGTGTGACCGCAACATTATTACAAACAGTTTGTGAAGCAGATCCCGAAGCCAGAATAATGTTCGGCAGAGCGGTTACAGTGATGGTACCGGTAGCAGTAGCTGAGCCACAGGATCCACCGGTAGAAGTAACGGTATAGTTAAATGTACCGGTCACTGATGGTGTTCCCGTTACAGTTAAGGTAGTTCCCGTAAAGGTTCCACTCACGCCTGTCGGTAATCCGGTGACACCGGCTCCTGTTGCTGAGCCGCCCACTGTATAAGCAAACGGTGTGATCGCAACATTGTTACATACAGTTTGT
Source organism: uncultured Bacteroidales bacterium (assembly GCA_903887775.1). Taxonomy (GTDB): domain Bacteria; phylum Bacteroidota; class Bacteroidia; order Bacteroidales; family FEN-979; genus CAIRDP01. The sequence goes on along the minus strand of CAISRB010000009.1, from coordinate 5,629 downwards.
GAAGCAGATCCCGAAGCCAAGACGACAGTAGGCGTCGGATTTACAGTTACTGTTGTTGATGTGATAGAAGTGGTACCACAACCCGTAGCATAGACCGAAACGACAGCTGTGCCACTGAAACCCGGGTTCCATGTTACAATTGCCGAAGCTGTTCCTGTGGTAATTGTATTACCAGTGCCGGTTACAGACCAGAAATAAGTAACTGCGTTGCTTGCCGATGCCGAATAAGTAGTGGGGCTTGCTCCCTGGCAAAGTGTTGTTGGACCTGAAGGTGTTGAAAGTGTACCTATAGGAGGAGTTATCGTTACTGTTGTAGAGGCTGTAGCAGAACATCCATTCAAAGCCAGAACTGTAACATAATAAACTCCTTCATTTGCTGACGATACATTATTAAGTGTAATTATTGAGTTAGGTCCGACATTCGTGAATCCGTTTGGTCCTGACCATGAATACTGAGTCTGGAGATCAGGTGTAGCAATTAATGCCAGAGTTGCACCAAGGCAAAGCGGTTTCGGCGAATTGTCTGCAGTGACGACCGGAGCAGGTTTCACCGTTACCGTAGTCGGTGTACTTGTATTCGAACATGTACCCTGGAATACAGTCACAGTGTAAGAGCCGGTGGAAGTTGCTGTAATCGCCTGCGTTGTCAGTCCATTTGACCATAAGTAGCTGGTTCCAGTTGAAGCAGTCAGGGTTACTGAACCTCCTGCGCAGAACGTTGTTGATCCGCCTGCAGTAATGGTAGCCGTCGGGATTGCCGCTACATTTACAGTAAAGGTTGCTGTTGCAGTAGCAGTACCGCAACCAGCCGTGCCTGTAACAGTCATAAGTAAAGTTACAGTATGTCCTGCATCACCTGCTGCTGCTGTATATGTCGGGGTAAGGGTTCCGGCATTGGTTAATGTACCCAGACCGGTGCCTTTCGTCCAGAGGATCGAACTGTAATTTGTAGCACTTGCTCCGTAAACGGTTGCAAATCCATCATGACAAATATCAGCAGAACCACCGGCCGTTGCTGTTGGCAGGCCTGTTACATTTACTGTGTAGGTTGCTGTTGTTGTTGCTGTACTGCAACCACCCGTACCGGTAACAGTCATTAATAATGTGACTGTTGTTCCGGCATCACCTGCTGCTGCGGTATACGTCGGGGTAAGTGTGCCGGCATTGGTTAATGAACCTGCTCCGGTGCCTTTCGTCCAAAGGATAGTACTGTAATTGGTAGCGCTTGCGCCGCTCACTGTAACTGAGCCGTTCTGACAAATGGTAGCGCTGCCGCCTGCTGCTGCTGTTGGCAGGGCTGCTACGTTAACTGTATAAGTAGCTGTTGCTGTCAGAGGAGTGGCACAGGTGTTGGTAACCGTCATTAATAAGGTTACTGAATGACCTGCATCTCCGGCTGCTGCAAAATACGTCGGGGCAACAGTCGTTCTATTGTTTAAGGTACCAGCTCCGTTATGAGTCCAGAGGACCGTACCACCTGATGAACTTGCTCCACTTACTGTGGCTGTTGCGTTCGAACAAATGGTCTGGGTACCTCCAGCTGCAGCTGTTGGTAAGGCGTTTACAACTACAGAGTAGAAAGCTGTTGCCGTTGCAGTGCATCCGCCTGTGCCTGTTACTGTCATTGTCAAAGTGACTGTATTGCCTGCATCACCTACTGCTGCTGTATATGTTGGGCTAAATGTAGAAGCGCCAGCAGTTATAGAACCAGCTCCGTTTTCTGTCCACGCGATCGTACTGTAATTGGTAGCGCTTGCTCCGCTAACAGTAGCCGTTGCATTCGAACAGATGGTTTGGGTACCGCCTGCTGCTGCAGTTGGTAAGGGGTTCACTGTGAGTGTGGCAGGCAGTGAAACTTTAGGATCACCGCAACCGTATATGCGACATTCATACTGGTAGGTGTTCATACTATATGTAGTGGGCGAAATGCTAAGAGTCGGTGATGTTGTACCGGAGTAAGGCGCACCTACAGGAATAAGATCAAAAGCAATTGAAGAAGGAGTTTTTACATACCATTGATAAGATGGCGCGGGTAATGTAGGAGCAGTAGCTACTGTAAATGAAGCTGTACTCCCCTCACAAATTGTTTGATCAACCGGGTTTGCCGTAATTACTGTACTTCCGACAACAAGTACCGAGTAGGTCGCCGTTGCTGTTACTGTACCGCAACCGGATGAGCTTCCTGTAACTGTCATTAATAAAGTGACCGTATTGCCTGCATCCCCGGATGCTGCTGTATAGGTTGGAGTAAATGTGTCTGCTCCGGCAGTTATAGAACCAGCTCCGTTTTCTGTCCATGCGATCGTACTGTAATTGGTAGCGCTTGCGCCGCTAACAGTTGCTGTTCCGTTTGAGCAAATGCTCTGGCTGCCGCCGGCTGTGGCCGATGGTACCGTAGAAATATCGAGGGATGCGCTTGTAGTGACAGTAGCGCATCCGCCAGCTGCAGAAACAGTATATGTTATAGAATAGGTGCCGGCGCTGGTTGTAAGGAAGGAAACCGTTCCGCTGCTTGCATCAACTGTTGCAAGTGTACCGGTGCCGCTTAATCTTGTAATAGAATATGTACCTCCTGAAGCACCAGTTTGGGTCACCGTTGCAGTACCTGCACTTGCGCAAACCGGTGTGATATAAGAAATAGTTGGTGCTATAGGTGCTGCCGTTATAGTTACAGGAGTAGTTGCTGTGACTGTCGTGCAACCACCGGACGCAGGGATGATGTAAGATACAGTATAACTGCCTGCAGTACTTGCTGATAAATCAACCTGACCGGTAGAGGTACTTACAAATACCAGGCCGGTAGTAGAGGTGAACGTTCCACCTGATCCGGTATTAGTTGGCGTGGGATCTGAGGAAGATTGGCAATATGGAGTATCAGTATAACTTATTGTTGCTGTCGGCAGTGTGGTTATAACCAAGGGTGCGTATGCAGTTTCAGTAGCGCAACCGCCTGATGCTGCAAGAGCATATGTAATTGAGTAGGTTCCTCCAGTGGTAACAGGGAAAGAAACTAATCCACTGCTTGCATTGATCGTAGCATCCGGACCGGAGCCGCTTATCTTAGATATAGAATAGGTACCTCCTGAAGCACCTGTTTGAGTGACTGAGGCTGACAAGGCACTTGAACAAACCGGTGTTGTATAAGCGATCGTAGGTGTTACTGGTGCCTGAGTAATTGTTACCGAAGTGGTAAATGTCGCTGTGGGACATGCGCTTGTAACTATGTAAGATACAAGATAAGTGCCCGGTGTACTTGAACTTGGTGTAACAGCTCCAGTTGATGTATTGAGAGTTAAACCAGTAGTTGAAGTATAGGTTCCTCCTGTAGTTCCAGTTTGAGTCACTAATTGGGGTGTTCCTAAACTTGTACAATATGGCGAGCCTGCATAGGATATAGTTGCCGAAGGTATCGGTGTGACCGTAACTACCGCTGTGGTTGCCGTACCTGAATACGTGCCTTCAGATACAGTAAGCACAAAAGATCCTGTTGCCGTCGGATTAATTACGAGTGAGGTCGATTCAGTATTACCGGAATTAATGGCAGTACTCGTTTTCGAAAACGTTCCTCCAGCCCCGACCCAGCTCCACAAAATTGTACTCCCATTGGGGATTGGGGAAGTTGCAATGTTACCTACAACTGTGGTTGATGACCCGGCACAAATAACACCCGGATCTACCGTACTGGTAACCGTCAGGGTTTGGGACCCCGCCTGATAAAATGAAGCTAAAAGTATTATAGTAAAAAATAATGCCTTCAGCTTAAATCCAATTTTTTCAAAATTGTAAATTGCTTTCATAATAATTATTATTTAGTTTTTATTTTGTTCATAGAGGGAAAATATATAGTATTTTTCGTATCAACATACAAAAATCTCACCTACAATGAGTTAGCAGTCAAAATATTTTTTTGCACTTAAAACTAAAGCGAAGATATTGTAAACATTGGGGTTCTCATGCATTTATTCTAGTTATTTTTCATGTTTTTGAGAGAGCCCCCATATATGTGACGGTTTTCTCGTATCTTTGCATTCTAACTTATCCTGCCGGGTCAAGTTATAAACATATCGTTATTTTTACAAACAAATATGGCTGGATTTTGCAAAAAGGTGAAACAAATTTGTTGCATCGAGGAAAATTTTCTTTTTTTGGTAACCTAAAACAGAATTATGAACCCTCCTGTTAAAAAAATCAAGCTGATGATTGCCGAAGACCAGGCGATTATCCTACATTCTTTGATGATTTTACTCAACTCTATTCCAAATATTGAGGTCATAGGAACGGCCTTAAACGGACTTGATCTGTTAACCCTGCTGGAAAATGACAAGCCCGATGTGATCCTGATGGACATCAACATGCCAAAAATGAACGGGATCGAGGCCACGAAGATCCTTGATGAGAAAATGCCCTGGGTAAAAGTGATCGCGCTCTCGATGTACGACCACCCGGTATATATCAAGAAAATGTTCAAGAGCGGGGCCAAGGGTTTTGTTTCAAAGAATGCAACCAAAATGGAACTGGGCAAAGCCATCCAGATGGTATATGGCGGGGAAATCTATATTTCGGAAGAAATTTCGCGGATACTTTTGCGTGAATATTCCAGCGCCACTGATTCGGACGAAGAGGGAGATTACACCTCCCTGACATCCCGTGAAATCGAAATCATTCAATTGCTGGCCGACGGCTTATACACCAAAGAGATCGCCGAGAAATTATTCATCAGTGATAAAACCGTAGAGCGACATAAAACCAACATCCTGAAGAAGTTAAAGCTCCGCAACACGGCCCAGCTCGTTAAAGTTGCGATAACCAAAGGGATCATTGTAAGCTGATACCGACACTTGTCCATATTCCGGAAGAAGCCTTCCGGTGTAGCCGCGAATAAGTCAGGGGGGGGGTCATCGTTTGAGTTTGCCTTTCAGGGCTGTTTGTTGCTGATAGATAACTCCTTCGATGGGCATTCCGTTTTTCGTATTCAGAGCTACGTGATCATCCAGTACTTTCAAAGACTCTGTTAAATTCCCTTTAGCTTCCAAAGCGCTGCTCATCACACTGATGTTTTTTGAGAAATAGGGTTTCATCGCATACACTTTGTTTGTATAAATCAAAGCACTATCGGGCTGTCTCATCATGAGATAAGCTATGGCAATGAAAAACTCAGGCCGGGTATCCCAGGGGCTTGAATGGTCCTGTTTAAGTATATCAAGGGCTTGCTGGTATTTCCCTTCCACGATGAGGTAACGGCCTTTAACTACTGCAATTGGAACCCCTTCGCAACCAATATCAGGGATTGCAGGAAACCCTGTTAAAAACTTTTCAGAGCTTGTTGTGAGCGTCCCGGAAAGCAATTCCTGTTTCGCGATCCGCTGTAGTTTGAGGGATTCGAAGTTCAGGTTAAGAATGTAAACGGAGGTAAGCAGCAGGGTGATAAAAATCAGGGATACGGCAACATGGAAGGTGTGAGACGTGAACGGGATCATCAGCTGATAGGGTGGAAAAACCAGTCTAATTGACCAGTCGTCGCCGATGTAAATTGACCACCCTTCGCCGGAAGGATTATCCGGTGTCCGCCGGAGCAAATTGACCACCCTACGCCGGTCCAAATTGACCACCCTTAAACGAAGATCTTTTT
>CAISRB010000008.1 GCA_903887775.1 uncultured Bacteroidales bacterium | reverse complement strand
TTGGGTGTCTATTGCCAACTTTTATCGATGGTAACTTTTTCAGCAGAACAGTGGTCGGAATTGTTCCGTGATTTTATGGATCGACCTTTTCTGCTGCCAAATTTTGAACAGAAATGCGCCTGACATAATCAGCAGGCCCTAAGTAGCGAAAAGCGAAATTTCGCCTTTCGCTTTTCGCCATTTCGCCTTTCGCTTTTTGATTATTATTCCAGTTCCTTTATTGATTCCTTGATTATGGCAACCGCTTCGCGGACCTGGGCTTCATTGATCACGAGGGGTGGCGCAAAACGGATAATGTGGTCGTGGGTGGGTTTCGCCAGCAGGCCGTTGTCGCGCATTTTGAGACAAACGTCCCATGCTGATTTCCCATTATGGGGTTTGATCACAATGGCATTCAGCAGGCCCTTTCCCCTCACGAGTTCAATGAAAGGTGAATTGATCTTCGTAACTTCTGAACGGAACAATTCGCCCATCTTCTGGGCATTTTCAGCCAGTTTCTCATCCCTTATCACTTCCAGGGCGGCAATGGCAACGCGGGCAGCCACCGGATTCCCACCGAATGTGGATCCATGTTCACCCGGATGGATGGTGAGCATGATGTGGTCATCGGCAAGAACGGCTGAAATCGGGAGCACACCGCCTGATAATGCTTTTCCGAGGATCAGCACATCGGGCTTGAACCCTTCCCAGTCGCACGCCAGCAGTTTTCCCGTACGTGCGATACCGGTCTGCACCTCATCCGCAATAAATAATACATTATTTGATTTGCACAGATCATAAGCTTTCTTCAGGTATCCTTCCTGCGGCACGTAAACCCCGGCTTCACCCTGAATGGGTTCGACAAGGAAACCTGCGACGTTCGGATCCTGCAGGGCTTTCTCGAGAGCCGGCAGGTCGTTGTAGGGAATGGTGATAAAACCGGGAGTGAAAGGGCCGAAATCATCCCTTGCCTGCGGGTCGGTCGACATCGATATCACAGATATCGTCCGCCCATGAAAATTATTCTCGCAGCAGATGATCTTCGCCTGGTTCTCGGGAACGCCCTTAACCTTGTATGCCCATTTACGGGTTAATTTAAGGGCTGTTTCATCTCCTTCAGCGCCTGTGTTCATGGGCAATACGCGCTGGTAACCGAAATACTCTGTGATGAACTTTTCATACACCCCCAGTACATTGTTATAAAATGCACGGGAGGTCAGTTCAAGCGTCTGCACCTGGTCAATCAAAGCTTTTGTGATCTTTGGATGGCAATGCCCCTGGTTCACGGCTGAGTATGCAGAAAGAAAATCGAAATAACGTTTCCCTTCAACATCCCACATAAATACACCCTGGCCTTTTGCAAGCACCACGGGCAGCGGATGATAGTTATGAGCCCCGTACTTATCCTCGAGCTCCATAGCCATCTGTGAATTTTTTACTTCAGTCATGGTATAGAAGTTTGAAAATTTATATAATCAAGCCTGTTACAGGAAACCGTTAAATGTGGCTAATAACTAGTCAATAGTCACCAATCACCAACTAACGGGATATGACAAACGAACCCGTATTCACAACTTCTCCGGAATTCCTGAAACGGTAATAATAAACTCCCGGGCTCAGGTTGCTCACATTGATCTGCCCGCTGATATCTGTCATTGTAAACTGCCCTGTTTCCCTTCCCTGGCCGTCATAAATCTCGATTGAGCCGTCCTTCATCACCTTGTCGAGCTTCACATTGATGAAAGAAGACGCAGGATTTGGGCTTATCTTCACATCAACAGAGGGATGGAAAACGTATTCAATCCCCGCCACATTCGTTATAGTGACATCATCGAAATAAGCCTGGCTGCCCGGCTGCCCTACCGATCCCATCATATTCGCTGCGTCGTAACCTGCGCATGAGAGTAAGAGAACAGTAATGGAATCAGGCATGGTAGTATTATTCCGGTATGTTATTGCGGCATCAAACTGGGTCCATGAATTCACAACACTCTTGAAAACAAGCCGGTTGTATGCTATGGTATCCCTTTTATGTGTTCCGGTGTTCCATTTTGACAGAAGGATGATCGCTCCGGTTGAATCACCATTCAGGGGATATGACTGGTACCAGCCCTGGAATCGCTCCGGCTTCGTAGTCCAGTTAAATTTTTCTCCAAGGACAGCCGCTGACTTTACCCAATTGATATTCAAAGTTCCTATTACGCCCGGGATTGTGACAACCAGGGGGTAAGCAATAACCATCAGCCTGGTGATACAACGTGCCGAATAATTTCCGCCATGTGCAGTATCGCTGCTACGGTATACGGTAACACCTGCTGAAGTTGGCACAGTATCCAGGATATTCAGGGTATGAAAAAAACCGCCGTTGGGTTCCCAATAACCCCAGTTCGGCTTCTGCCACCAGGATTCAAAATTGCCGTTGGGGAGTGATGACTGCTGGCTGAAACCATTCAGTCCGAGATAAAGAATAGCAAAAAGTAAGAGTGATTTTTTCATCTGTATAAATTTATTTGATTAGTAATCTGTTATCAGATATTTAACAATAACTGGACAGAGGTCGTCCTTGGAGCCTCAATTGTAACCGGCCTCAGGGAGTATTCGGTATTCATAACGTTATTGACCATCACCGAGACCTTGAAAATCCCAAACGCATATCCCATCCTGAAATCAACGATAAAATTGCCGTCATGATGCTGTTCGCGGTATTTAACTATACCTGAATGCATTGCTTTGTCCAGACTGTAAAGAAAGATGTCAATATTCTGCATATAACCGTAATATCTTCCAGTGATCCCTGCCGAAAAACGTTTTTTAAAGGTAAACTGGAAATCCGATTTTACCAGGTTCTGTATCCTGTATTTTAAAATATTCCCGGTGGTGTCAGATGATGTATTTGCATAGGTATAAGAAACTTTCGGAGGGCCATCGTTTACATAATAAACGTAATTAGGTTTTGTTGCCTCAGGGACCGTATACGTGTATCCTATCAGCACCGAGAGTTCAAGATCCTTTGCCAGCTTTCCTTCGCCTGCATATGTAAAATCCAAGCCATAGATGCGGGCAGGGCCTGTATTCAGGAACTTGAAACCCATGTTTTTCTGAAAGTTCGAACTATGGCCCCACATCCCGAAGTTGAATTCTATATAATTATAATAGTCCTCATAAAACCCTGCGAGGTCGAACATAGACGCAAATTTTCCGACCTTGAAGACCTGTTTGATCCCGACTTCGTAAGAATTACAGTTCTCCGACTGCAGGGTAGGATTCGGGTAAAAACCGAAGCCACCCGAATTGGTTGTGATATAACGCTCCCCGATGCTTGGTGCACGGTAACCCTGCCCGGCAGATGCCCTGATATAGGTTCCCTTTGCAGCCTGTAAGTTCAGACCGGCTCTGAAAATCGGCTTGCTTTCAACAAGTTCGGCAATATTGTAATATTCGTACCTCGCTCCCGCTTCAATGGTGAGACGCTTCCAGAACTTTTTGGATAGCTGGACATAAACTGAAGCGTTTTCCGAGTTGAATTGGCCCGATTGGTTTGCCGAGGTTGTCCCGTCTGGTGCAAGAATACCGCTAAACACCTGCCCCTCGGAATGAGAAAAGATATTCACGATACCTGCAACAACAGTAAAATCACCAAGTTTACTGAATCTTCTGCTGAATTTGACCTCGTCATAAAGGGTGGTATACCGGTTCGACTGGTTATTGGTAGCGTTGGTATTCCCGTAGTAAACCCGGTTTTTAAAACTGAATTGGTTCCCCAGTTTATCAAAATACTTTATAAACGGATCGGCATAAAAGCTGAACACTTTAAAATACGACAATGCGCCCGGGTAAGAACGATAAATATTGGTGTCGGCATCATACCAGAAATACGTATCTGCACTTTGATTATACATGAAATTCCCGTTTAAACCATAGGTCAGCCCGGGCACCTTCTTATTCCTCACCCTCGTATTGAAATAGACCTTGGCCCGTTTAATGAATTCTCCTTTGTTAAAGGCAGTATCAGATGCTGCTTCAGGCACCCCGCCAATATAACCCTGGTCCTGAAAATAACTGGCGCCTATGCTTACATCAATGTTGTCAAACTGCTGGAGATGGGAAACCGAAACTCCATACTGGAGCGGATTAAAACCAGACCAGGGTTTCGTGTAGCTTCTCGGAGGAGCACTGTAAATCCCGATAAAGGAATTAACCTTCGTTTCGGGTATGGACTTCGGATACACTGTCCTGATGTTAATGGCGCCCGTGATAGCTGAAGATCCGTATACAACTGAGGAAGCGCCTTTGACCAGCTCGATCTGCTCCACGTCATCGACCGGAAGAAAACCCCAGTCAGGCCTGCCTGCATCTCCTCTCATCATAGGAATTTCATCTACCATCACCATGACCCTGCTGCCCAACCCTGAGCTGAAACCGCTTCCACCCCTGATCTGGGGCTCATTATCAACAATGGCAATCCCGGGGATCTTGTCAATGGCCTGGTCCACGCTCGATGGATTGGAAGCCTGAATAGTCTGAGCTTTGAGAACGTCAATGGTGGCAATGGATTCCTCCACTTTCTGTTCATACTTCGAACCTGAAACAATAACGGTATTCAGTTCCTGGGTTGTCGGATTGATCAGAACATCAAGTGTGATTTGTTTGCCATCACCCAGAATACTAATGGAACGCTCAAGTTTTTCATAACCAATGCAGGAAAACACAATAATATGATCTCCCTTTTCAATTTCCAGCTTGTAAAACCCGTTATTATCTGTAAAAGTGCCTCCTGATTTCCCCTTGATACCAATATTTGCAAATGCAACCGGATCAGAGTTCGATGCATCGGTAAGCTTTCCCTTGACAAGAGAATGAGTCTGGGACAGCAGCCCCGAAAAAGGGAATACGGAAAAGGATATCAGCAATAGTATGAATAACAGGAATTGTTTCATCCACTTGTTGGTTTAAAGGGCAAAATTACTAAAATTAATTGTGTTATCCCTTCCTGTTGTCACTGGCGACAGCTCCATCACTGATAACCAGTGATTTAAATTGTATCGAAGGAGAAGGGATGAAACTTCCGATGCCAAGGGAGTCCCATTTATCATCAATTGCAGAGATCGTAAGCTCGTCCATGACGATCACATTCGGCCATTCACGGGTAAAGCCATCGAATGCAAAACTCTTCATCGTACCATCAATAAACAGTACGGGGTATTTGCTGCCATCGGGGCGCTCAGTATAAAAACAATCCCTCATTGGATCCAGGTTATTGGCAACAACCCAACTCAGGGTTGAAAGATTTTTAACATCGGGCAGGGAACCCGCAAAAATTACAAAACTCACATTCTTTATCAGTTGAAGATCATTAAGCTGTTTTGCAACCGACCTGATTTCTGCCGGCTTCGTCTTATGAACCATAAAGACCACCGCGGATATTCCCTGTTGAATAAGGTCTGTATTGGCGGATGTGATCGCGGGTAATTCCTTCATGATCCCCTTCTCATCAACATAGGGTATGCCCCTTGCGGAATTATCAATTTTCTCAGCAGAGGTCTTCGATGTGGCATCAATACCGATCTTGCTTCCAAAGCCGTATTGCCTGCTTGAATGATCAAGAATATCGACAGGGCCCTGGATAAAATGAACGTCCTGCAGGGGATCTGTATGTTCACTGATAAGGCGGGTAAGCTGAAAATAATCCATCAGATCCGCATCCGTATCAAACACAGCCATAATTTTGTTGAACATCATCTGCCCGGCTCCCCATAATGAGTTCATCACTTTAATGGCCTGGCCGGGATAATGCTTTTGAATGGAAGCCAGCACAATGTTATGGAAAACGCCTTCCGGAGGCATGTGCATGTTCGAAAGTTCCGGCACAACCGACAGTTTTATCGGTGCCAGGAAGATCTTTTCCGTCGCCTTCCCTATCCAGGCATCCTCCTGGGGCGGGATGCCTACGACAGTTGCAGGATAAACCGCATCCTTCCTGTGTGTAATGCAGGTAACATGAAAACGGGGAAACATTTCAGCCAGTGAATAAAATCCGGTATGGTCCCCGAAAGGGCCTTCCAGTATTAGATCTTCCCCGGGATCAATATATCCTTCGATAACGAAATCAGCATCAGAGGGCACTTCAAGATCATTCGTAAGGCATCTTACAAGTTCCACTTTTTTCTTTCTCAGGAACCCTGCAAACATGTATTCATCAATGTTCTCCGGCAAAGGCGCCGTCGCAGCATAGGTATATACCGGATCTCCTCCAAGGCTTACCGAGACCGGCATTCGCTTGCCTGCCTTCTTGTACAGCTGATAATGCCATGCAGAGCCTTTATGCATATGCCAATGCATACCTGTAAGATCAGGGCCGAATACCTGCATCCTGTACATTCCCAGGTTTCTGGTCCTGTTTTCGGGGTTCCTCGTATGTACGCAGGGAAGGGTGATGAAAGGCCCTCCATCATGAGGCCAGCAGGTTAATACGGGCAGCTTTGTAAGGTCGGGAGTATCCATAATGACCTCCTGGCAGGCACCGCGGCCATGAAGGGTCTTTGGCATCCAGGACGAGATCTCCTGTAAGACGGGGAGCAGGCGGAGCTTATCCATGAAATTCGCCTTTGGGCCTATGAAATCATTCACCAGGCCGTCAATCATGGTTTGAACGTCATCCAGGTTCGTAAGACCCAGGGCCAGGTTCATCCTTGCATCCCCGGCAAAGGCCAGTATCAGGACAGGAAATTCAGTCCCGTTGTTTTCAAACAATAAAGCTTTGCCGTTATTTTTAACAACCCGGTCGGCTATCTCTGTGATTTCCAGCCGGGGGGAAACATATTCCTTAACGCGGATGAGTTCACCCCTGGATTCAAGGAGCTGGATAAAATGGCGGAGGGACCGGTATGGCATATTCTTTTAATTGAACGCCTTTTCCCCGAATTTGGTGGGGCTTTTCTTATCGTTATATTTTGAGGGGCACTTCAGGAGCAATGACTTCGCCATGAAAACATCACCCTGCATTGAACCCACAACGACAACCTTCTCCGATTTTTCAAAATCCTGGGGCTTCGCATTGTTATAAATTACCTGTTTTTCAACTCCCTTCGCATCGATTATATAAAATGTGAAACGATTGGCATTCTTCCTGGCATCATACTCCAGTGGTTTTGTCATATCAAGTTTCCCTATAATATGCAGCTCTCTGCCTGGTGATTTTGCCGCTTCAGAAAAGTCGGAATATGTGCTGGAATCACTGATCGTGGTGATCACAACAGCAATAGCGATCACCAAAACAAGTATGATAATGATATGAATGGTCTTCATTGTTTAATTTGGTTTTCTTTCTCCTGTATCTCTTTTTCGAGTTTCCCGATCTTCCTGTCAATAAAGAACAGGTAAACGAATATCCCAACAAGTATTACAGCCAGGACCGTAACAACCACAAATATTTTTCCGTAAGTTTCCATAATAATGAATGTACGACGTACTATTTTTTCAGGTAAAAATAATTTCGCTTTTCGCTTTTCGCTTCTCGCTTTTTTTTTCGATCAGTATTCTTCAAGTTTCTGTTTCAGTTTTGACACCCTGATACGAACCTGGAGAATCCAGGTCCCGAGGAGTATCCATCCTATCATGGCCGGGTAAAAAACGGTACGCATTGAAGGATCGAGCTGCATAGGTAAAACCGGGCTTGAATTATTGCCTGTGGCAGGATGAAGGCTGTCGCCAGCCAGGCGGGGCAGTATCATCACGAATATAATCCAGAGCACGAATGCGAAAATATTGTACACGGCCGATACCTTGGCCCGTTTATGCCTGTCTTCAACAGAACTCCTTAATATGATATAGGCCAGGTAGACTACAAGGCCTACGGCTGCTCCGTTGAGTTTAGGATCCTTTACCCATGGAGCCCCCCAGGTAAAATTTGCCCATACCATCCCTGTAAAAATGCCGAGGAAACCGAACATCAGTCCTACATTCACAGCCTCAATAGCTATCCGGTCATTTTCTTCCCTAAAGCCTTTCAGGTACCTCAGGCTGTAGATGAAGGAAACGGTAAGCATAGTGAACATACCGAACCACATACCGACATGGTAAAACAGGTTCCTCATGGTCTGCAATATCATGGTTTCCGGGATGGAAACATAAAACCCGTATGTCACCGCGTAAAGCAGGAGCAAAAAGCTGAGGAGTTTCCACCAATACTGTTTGAGCATTTTATGATTTTATTTAAAGAATAAAAAGCGAAATGGCGCCATTTCGCTTTTCGCTACTCGCCTTTCGCTTTCTTTATTAATCCCTCCAAAGGTACGGAAATAAGAGAAATGCGAGGAGAATTACAGCCACATTAATTATTAACAGAATGACAATCAAAGCGATATTGCCGCTCCATGAATAAGTCGTTAAGGCTGATCCCGAGACCTTCATCAGCGTCATTAAAAGCGGTAATACGATTGGGAAACTAAGGATTGCCATCAGGGAAAAATTATTCGATGCACGGGAAGCTATTGCAGCAATCATCGTAAGTACGGATGAGAGTCCGAGGCTTCCCAGGATCAGTGCCGTGACAAACAAGCCGGGGTTCATGATCATATTACCCATGAACAAAACAAAGAACAGAAGTGCAAGCACGGATAATATCATCATCAGTAAAAGATTATAGATGATTTTTGAGAGGACGATAGCTTCCGGGCTTGTAATGGTATAATAATAAAGGTGTCGGGCCGGGTTTTCCTGTACAAAACTTTTTGATATCCCATTTACAGCGACAAACAGCAGAATGATCCAGAAAAGGGAATTCCAGGTTTCAGCTGTAATGGTCCCAGTAAAAGCAAGATAGGTAACAAAAACAGTTGATACAAGATAAAGCAGGATACCATTCAGGACGTATCTTTGTTTCAGTTCCAGCCTGATTTCCTTGAGTAAAAGGTGGGTTAGTTCCCTTTTGAGCAGCATGGTTTGGATATTAAAAAAAGAGGCTGCCCAAGGGGGCAACCTCTTTTTTGATTTATCAGGTAAGAATTATTCAACAATAATCTTTCCGGAAACTTTCTGGCTGCCCTGTTTTACTGTGTAGAAATATACACCAGAAGTAAGCTGAGATGCATCCAGGGTAAAAGTATCAGTATTCTCAATGTTCCTGGTCACTGTCATCACAGTCTGGCCAACGAGGTTTGTAAGCTGGATAGTGACCAAACCTTTCTGAGGAACAGTAATTTTTACAGAAGTGATCCCCTTAACCGGGTTCGGATATATGACAGCAGTCAATGATGAAGCTGCAACCGGGTCATTGATAGCAGTTGGGAGGGAAACACAATCAGTGCCCCATGCCGGACCGCTTGCATCAATAGTAAAGGCGCTCTGCGGATAACTGAAGTCAGAGATGTATTTATAAGTCACTGCGTTGTCAAGGGTACCACCGGTTAAGCCTTCGCAAGCCAGCGCGAGGAGAGATGAGCCGTCAGGTTTTGTGAAAGCAATGTTTGCCTGGTCACCACAAACTGCAGAATAGTTAACATCTGATAAGGCAGTAACATTTGTAGCTGCATCATGTCCGTTGAAGTTTGTCAGTTTATTGGAAACCAGATCCCATCCACGGGCAAAAATATCGGGGGAACTGTTATCTGTTGCTCCCGGTACCCAGGTGTCATTGTAGGTGACAAATACCTTGGTTCCTGTGGCATTCCTTGACATATTGCAACGGTTGTATTCAGTATATGTGCCGACCGGGAAACCTCCAACCATATGTTTCACAACACCCATCAGACGTCCGCACCATGTATTGCCCTGGTCGGTTGAGAAAATATCAAATACTGCGGCTGTGCTGTCGAATTTGGGCGAGTTGCTGCCATCAGGATTGATGATCGTAAAACCGCTGCCTGGCATGCAAATAACAACACCCATATGTGGGTTGCCCCACTTATCAACAGTGAGGTCACCTTCAAATGCACAGGTGTAAGGGATCTCATCCCTTGAAGGAGGAGAATCAGGGGAATAAACAGTTGCAAGCCTTGTATCGGAAACATAATTCTTGATAGCAGGTATACCGCCGGGTCCATCAAGGGTTACAGGCATTCCGGCGCTCCATGTGGTTCCGCCATCAGCTGAATGGTAGAATATCGGGTAATAGACAGAGTCAAAAACGGGAACTGCTCCTGCGTTATTGCCTATGACACCAATCCAAACATGGTTTCCGGTCGGGTCAACTGCAATTTTTTCTTCGGCAGGCTGGGCGCCAAAAGGATCAGGACATTCAAGGAGGCTGAAGGTATATTCGAAATCTTTAGTCGTCTCATTCCAGATACCTGTTGATAAATAAAGATTGCCATCATAGCCATTGCCATATGAATAATTAAGGTCAAGTGCAAAAACTTTTCCCAATGGTGAAACGGTGAATCCTGCAGGGATATCACGTTTCGGAGGAGGGCTGTACCAGTTGAGATGTTTATGCCCAACGGTGTCGGTCTGGCTGGCCCAGGGTGAAGTACCATAAACATAACCGCCCCAGGTGGGAGCGCTGGAACCAACATTATTAATATCGCAGAAACTTGCTGCAAAGTAAACAAAGTGTGTATTAAGGGTATCAGTGTTTCCTGCAGGATTGTAAAAACCTCCCTGGGGATAACGGGCTGCATCAAGATAATAAGTACCTGTTAAATTCAGGGTTGCTGCATAAACCTGGTAATTGGTACGCCAGTCTGCCACGGTTGCTCCGTAATTGGCAGCATGATCAATAGCCAGGTATCCGGTAAAACTCGGAGGAGATGTGGCGGTTACAGGTCCCATGCGATGAGTCAAAGCGACTGCTTTCAGGTCATTGTCGGCCCAGAGGTGTTTTCTCTGGCCTCCTGCATAACCCCAGCCAAGGCCGTTGGCCGAAGTGCCGAGTGAAAGAACTGTTACAATGTTGGTTGATTTTGTGTGATTGGGAAGAGGAGAAATTACAGGTGATGCCTGTAAGCTCGGAACAGGCTCAATTGTAAGGCTGCTTTTATTCACGGCCTTGACACAGGTATGCTTACCTTTGATCTGAGCCTGTGATACTACGGCCAGCCCTATGATGAGGGCCACGCCTAAGAGTAAAACTTTCTTCATTGTTCGAATTTTAGGTTTAACATTTCAGGATTGTTACTATATTTTTTTTCGTTTTGGGATAACAAAAATAAACTAAATCAATTAAATCTGCAATTTTTTTAAAAATATTTAATGAATTTCTTACAGCCCGCCCTTAACCACCCTTTCCTTCGTGTCGACAGGGATAATCGTGGAACGTTGAAAATCAATGTTCTCATTGAATATTTTGCGGTAAGTCACATGCCTCTTCGCAAAGACTGCTCCCACCGACTCATGCAGGGCTCTCATCTTCGGGTTAAAGTCTCCTACCCAGCCCAGCTCCAGTTCGGTGATATGCGGTTTCTTCTTCATCTTTTCATTAAGATGATAAAAGATTCCCGATTCGACCCCGAATCTTTGATATTTGGGCTTTACTCCCATAATGACAATTCTCGTGCGGGTGATGGTTTTACGGTATTTCAGCCATAAAAATTTCAACTTATTGAAAAAATGGAGCTTGCCGTGAAGATGTTTGATGATCTGGTTCACGTCGGGGAATTGTACCAGAAATGCAACCGGTTCATCTTCATAATAAGCAAACCAGATGAGTTCCGGGTCAAGAAATGATTTTGCTTTTTCGAGCCCTTTAATAAGAGTAGCCTCATCCATGGGTGTATAATTCTCATGGAATTTCCAGGCATCATCATAAACTTCTTTCAAATCCCTGATAAACTTATCTCTCATCAAGGGTTCAAAATGCCTGAACGTCAACTCAGGTTTCTTCATAGCCCAGTCGGCAATTTTCCAGAATCGTTCAGGAAATTTCTTCGTCAGGTCGAGGTGGTTAGAAATCTGCTCGAAATAAAATTTAAACCCATAAGATTCAAAGAACTCTTTATAATACGGAGGATTGTAATTCATCCCAATACCCGGTGGCATGAACCCCTCAACCAGTAGTCCCCAGTTCACATCATTTTCACCGAAGTTGATAGGCCCGTCCATAGCCTGCATTTTTCTGGCTGTAAGCCATTCCCTGCAGGTATCGAACAGCAGAAAAGCAGCTTCCTTATTATTTACCACTTCGAAAAAGCCCATGCCCCCGGTCGGCTGCTGGAAAGAAAAAGCTTTTCGCTTATTAATAAAGGCAGCAACCCTGCCGATTACCTTGCCGTTTTCATCCTCCAGTATCCATCGGGTGGCTTCTCCATGGGTAAAAAAGCTGTTTGTGGAAGGATTAAAAACCAGCTCAATTTCCTGGTCAAGTGTTCTAACAAAATTCGTATCACCCCGGTAAACAGTTTCCACCATGTCAAGAAAGGCAAGACGGGACTTTTTGTCGGTTACTTCGATGATTTTCATAATAATTTAGTAGTGAAGTAGCGAGATAGCGAAAATGTTTATCTGAATGTTTCGAAACTTAATTTCGCTACCTCGCCATTTCGCTACTTCGCTATTTAGTATGCAAATGTAACTTAAATTGAACAAATAGTTATCTTTGCTTTAAGATTCGCATCATGAAGAAACTCGACTGGTTCATTTTAAAATCATACCTGGGGCCGCTCGTTATGACATTCTTCATTGCCCTGTTCATTTTGCTCATGCAGTTTTTATGGAAGTATATCGATGACCTTGTCGGCAAGGGGCTCGAATGGTATATTATTCTTAAGCTGCTATTCTTCGCATCGTCTACTTTCGTTCCCATGGCCCTTCCTCTGGCCATCCTCTTATCCTCCCTGATGACCTTCGGGAACCTGGGGGAACATTATGAACTGGTGACTATGAAAGCTGCCGGGATCAGCCTGTTCCGTATCATGCGGGCGCTGATCGTCGTATCCATACTGATTTCCGTGCTTGCTTTTTATTTTGCCAATATCGTGCTTCCGAAAGCTAATCTTAAATTTCTTTCTTTACTGTATGACGTGAGGGAAAAGAAACTTTCATTTAATCTCAGGGAAGGTGTTTTTTATAATGGCATTGATGGATTTGTGATCAGGGTGGGAAAAAAGGACGCAGATGGCAACACCATCCGCGACGTCATGGTCTATGACCATACAAAGCATATGGGAAATGTTTCAATGACCGTTGCAGAATGGGGCAAAATGGAACTCAGCGCCGATAAACGATTTCTGGTCTTCAGGCTGTATAACGGGTATAACTACGAAGAACGCATCGATTTGCGGAGGAATGAGATGACAAGGCCATTCCAGAGGACAAAATTCAGTGAACAGTACCAGATGTTTGATCTTTCAGGCTTACAACTGACCCGCACCGATGAAAATCTGTTCAAAAAGAATTACGAGATGCTGAACATCAGCCAGCTCCGTTTTTCAATCGATTCCATCCGTCAGGAAATTCTTAAAGAAAGAAAAACATCGTCTGATAATATGTTCAATAATTTTACCGTGCTTACCGGCCGTGACACAGCGTTTACACCTTTTAAACGAAATGTTCCGGACAAACCCGGAAGTAAAAAGAGCAAAGCCTTTTTTGCCAGCAACATTCTGGCCAGTTTTGAACCTTCAGACAGGTTCAATATTATCAACGCAGCTTATAATACGGCCAACTCAGTGAAAGAAAACGTGAGTGTTTCAAGTGACAATTTTGACATCAAGGAGAAACTTGTATACAAGCACCTGATTGTGTTTCATAAAAAGTTCACGTTCTCAATTGCATGCTTCCTGTTATTTTTCATAGGCGCCCCCCTGGGTGCTATAATCCGCAAAGGCGGCCTCGGAATGCCTGCGGTTATTTCAACCATTTTTTTTATTCTTTACTGGATCATATCCTTTACCGGCGAAAAGTATGCCGCTGACGGGCAGGTAGCTGTATGGCAGGGCATGTGGCTGGCTTCGGCCGTCCTTTTGCCGATCGGCGCTTTTCTGACCCGTAAAGCCACAAATGACGCTTCATTACTAGATGTCGACAGCTGGATTAAGTTCTTCCAGAAAATATTCCGAATTCAAAACGAGCAGGGCCTATGAGGATATTATTCCTTTGCAATAAATCGCCCTGGCCACCAAAGGAAGGGGGGCCGATAGCAATGAATATGCTCATTGAAGGGATGTTGGATGCCGGTCATTCTGTAAAAGTATTAGCTGTCAATTCCTTTAAATATAATATTAATCCGGCCGATATTCCTCCTGATTACAAGGACAAAACCGGGATCGAGCTGATCGATGTCGACCTGAGGGTGAAGTTGCTCCCGGCTTTTACAAATTTCTTCACCAGCCGTTCATATCATGTTGAACGTTTCATTTCGGCTTCATTCTCAGAACGGATTAAGGAAGTATTGCAGGAATCAGAATACGAAATAGTTCAGCTTGAAACCCTTGTGATGGCTTCTTACATCAATGTCATCCGCAGGTATTCAAAAGCCAGGATCATTCTCAGGGCCCATAACATCGAACACCTTATCTGGGAAAGAGTAGCTGCAAATTCGTCCAATCCTTTTAAAAGGTTGTATATTGACCACCTTGCAAGGACACTGAAACTGTTCGAAATAACCATTCCCGACCTCGTTGACGGGGTGGCCGCCATCACCGGAAACGATGCTGATTTTTTCAGAGCCCATACCGAAAACCCGGTTATTGCAATACCTTTTGGTATAAATCCGGTCGATTACAGAGTATCAGAAAAAGTAAACAAAAATCCTACGATATTCATTATCGGCGCTATGAACTGGATCCCGAACCAGGAAGGCGTACGCTGGTTTATTGAGAATGTATGGTTCGACCTCCATAAGCGGTATCCCTCGCTTGAATTTCATATTGCGGGCAGGGAAATGCCTGTATGGATGAAAAATCTTTCACTGAAGAATGTGGTTGTTGAAGGTGAGGTCAGGGATGCGTCATCGTTCTTTGCTGCCAATGATATTATGATCGTTCCCCTGTTCTCGGGCAGCGGAATACGGATTAAAATCATCGAGGCAATGGCTTACGGCAAAACCGTTGTTTCAACTTCCCTTGGAGCCGAAGGCATTGAGTATACACGGGGAGAGAATCTTCTTGTTGCAGACCTGGCCTGCGAATTCTTCGAGATGATTTCTGTTTGCATTGAATATCCTGAGATCCTTCAGAAAACAGGATTAAATGCAAGAAAGCTCGCAGAGTCGACATATGACCGGAAAAAAATCATTGAAAACCTGGAAGCTTTTTACATGAAACTGATTGCTTAATCAGGATTTTCCTACTTTTGCTTTCCACAGATTGACTCATGAGAATATTTTTTCTTCTTCCCCGCGTACCTTATCCGACAGAAAAAGGCGATAAACTCCGGGCATTCCACCAGATCAAACAGCTTTCACGGCACCACGAGATAATTCTTTGCTCCCTGAACGACAGCGCGCTTCATAAAGACGCATTGCATGTACTGAATAAATATGTGAAAGCCGTGCATGTGATTTCACTTAACAAGTTCAGTGTCCTTCTGAATATCATAAAAGCTTTTTTCAGCGGACTGCCGTTGCAGGTTGGCTATTTTTACAGTCCGTCGGCGAAAAAACAAATACTTAAACTGATCGACACCTATAAACCAGATCATATTTTTTGTCAGCTTATCCGGGTTGCAGAATATGTCAAGGATCTTCCTATCCCAAAGACCATTGACTACCAGGATGTTTTTTCAAAGGGTATTGACCGGAGAATCGCCCTTTCCGCGTTTTATCTGAAACCGTTCCTGAAAATTGAACACCGGAGGCTTCAGAATTACGAGCGGATGGTGTTTGACTGCTTCGATAACAAGATCATTATTTCGGAACCCGACAGAGACCTTATCCCTCACCCCGACCGCAACAAGATTGTTGTTGTGGCCAATGGAGTGGATACCGATTTCTTCCAACCCCTCGAAAGAAAGAAAAAATACGACCTCGTTTTTACAGGTAATATGGGTTATCCGCCTAACATCAACAGCGCCGAATTTCTTGTCAACCAGATACTTCCAAGGTTGTTTCTGCAAAAGCATGATCTGCATCTGCTTCTGGCAGGAGCCAATCCCAACATCCGGGTGATGATCCTGAAGTCGAATAACGTGGAAGTCAGCGGCTGGGTGCCCGATATGCGCGAATGCTATGCCAGCGCTAAAGTGTTTATCGCCCCGATGCAGATCGGTACGGGCCTTCAGAACAAACTTCTGGAGGCCATGGCGATGCAGATTCCCTGCATTACCTCACCTCTTGCCTTCCAGGCCCTGAAAGCCAGATCCGGTGAAGATATACTGGTTGCAGCTACACCTGAAGAATATGTTAAACATATACTCTTCCTGCTGAACAATCCCGTGAAAGCCAGGGAAATAGGCCTTAACGGCTGCCGTTTTGTTCATGATAATTTCAGCTGGGAGAGGGAAACAGCGAAGATTGAAGCGTTGATTGAAAAAAAGTAGCTAGAAGCGAAATAACAATTATCATAGAATTCGTTTAACATAAATCGTAAATCGTAAATCGTACATCATCCTATGTCTGACGATAAAAAAATAATTTTCTCGATGGTGGGGGTCAGCAAGATATTTCCACCACATAAACAGGTCCTTAAAAACATTTACCTGTCGTTTTTTTATGGTGCGAAGATCGGTATCATTGGTTTGAACGGTTCCGGGAAATCCACACTTCTTAAAGTCATTGCAGGGATTGAAAAGTCATTCCAGGGCCAGGTTGTTTTTTCCCCGGGGTATTCAGTCGGTTTTCTTGAACAGGAACCACTGATCGATGAAACAAAGACCGTCCGCCAGGTCGTGGAAGAAGGCGTTCACGAAGTTGTGAGCATGCTGAAGGAATATGAAGAGGTGAACATGAAGTTCGCGGAGCCCATGAGCGATGACGAGATGAATAAACTCATTACCCGTCAGGGAGAACTTACCGAACTCCTTG
The DNA here is from genome assembly GCA_903887775.1 of uncultured Bacteroidales bacterium. Lineage (GTDB taxonomy): Bacteria > Bacteroidota > Bacteroidia > Bacteroidales > FEN-979 > CAIRDP01. Next base: position 65,539 of record CAISRB010000008.1, on the reverse strand, counting down.
ACCATCATAATGCATGGGAACTTGACAGCAAGCTGCAAAGAGCTATGGATGCCCTTCGCTGTCCCGATGAGAATATGCCTGTAAACGTGCTTTCAGGCGGAGAACGCCGCAGGGTTGCTTTATGCCGGCTGCTGCTGCAGGAGCCCGATATTCTTCTTCTCGACGAGCCTACCAATCATCTGGATGCTGAATCGATACAGTGGCTGGAACAGCATTTGCAGCAATATAAGGGAACAGTGATTGCCATCACCCACGACCGCTATTTCCTGGATAATGTCGCAGGGTGGATTCTCGAACTTGACCGTGGAGAAGGCATCCCATGGCAGGGAAATTATTCCTCTTGGCTTGACCAGAAGTCGAAGCGCCTCGCTATGGAAGAGAAGCAGGAAAGCCGGCGCAGGAAGATCCTCGAGCGGGAGCTGGACTGGGTGCGGATGTCGCCAAAAGCCCGCCAGGCCAAGGGTAAAGCCCGCCTCAGCTCCTATGAGAAACTCCTTAATGAGGATGTCAGGGAAAAAGAAGAACGTCTGGAATTATACATTCCCAACGGCCCGAGGCTTGGCAACCTGGTGATCGAGGCTAACGGGGTTTCGAAGTCCTTCGGAGACAAGCTTCTTTATGAAAACCTTAGCTTTGCATTGCCCCCTGCTGGAATTGTCGGGATCATCGGGCCTAACGGAGCAGGGAAAACCACTCTTTTCAGGCTTATTATGGGCAGCGAAACACCCGGGAAAGGTGATTTTCGTATCGGAGATACAGTGAAACTTGCCTATGTCGACCAGGCCCATACCGCCATCGACCCCGAAAAAACCGTTTACCAGGTCATATCAAATGACAGCGAAACGATTCAGTTAGGAGGGAGATTGATGAATGCAAGGGCATATGTGGCAAGATTTAATTTTACCGGGGCCGACCAGGAAAAGAAATGCGGGGTGCTTTCAGGGGGTGAGAGAAACCGCCTGCACCTTGCACTCACTCTCAAGGAAGAGGCGAATGTGCTGTTGCTTGACGAACCGACAAACGATATCGATGTAAATACCCTCCGTGCCCTCGAGGAAGGCCTGGAGAATTTTGCCGGCTGTGCGGTGATCATCTCGCACGACCGTTGGTTCCTCGACAGGGTGGCCACACATATCCTTGCATTTGAAGGTGATTCCCAGGTGTATTTCTTTGAAGGTTCATATTCTGATTATGAAGAAAACAAAAAGAAACGGCTTGGGGATGAGGGCCCGAAACGGATCAAGTACAAGAAGTTAAAAGCATGATGTCGCTCGCATCTTCACACCACTGCTACGGTGTCGCTTATCGCTTGCAATCTTGCACCGCCGCTACGGTGTCACTGCGTTCCACCTGATGCGGCTTGTGCAAATTGCTCGCTCGCTCCACCTGATGCGGCTTGTGTGAAATGCTTCGCTCAAATAACGTTACGACTGGTCACATGATTCGTATAGAAAAGAACCTTCTGGATTCGGTGACTTCCGGGGCGAAGTCCATTCCAAGGCGGCGTAAGAACTACAACTTCCACAGGCAGTATTCCGACACTCTCCAGAGAATGCTCAATGCGATGGAACCATTGAGTTATATCCAGCCCCATAAACATGAGGATCCCGACAAGCGGGAGGTTTTTTTTGCACTGAGGGGACGTATCCTTGTAGTGGAATTTGATGAACACGGGAATATCAGGGAGCATATCATACTGGACCCCCTTAAGGGTGTTTACGGAGTTGAAATCCCCGAAAAGATATTTCATACTGTCCTCTCCCTCGAAAGCGGGACCGTTGCCTACGAAGTAAAGGACGGCCCTTATAATCCCATTGACGATAAGAACTTTGCTCCATGGGCCCCTAAGGAAGGAAGCACCGGAACCCGTGAATACATCGGGGAACTTCTCAATAAACTTGGGGTTTGATTCTTCTCTTTTTTTATCTTTGCACAAATACTTTATAATGGCAGTCCAGAAACCTTCCATACCTAAAGGAACCCGTGATTTCAAGCCAACCGAAATGGCCGGCCGTAACTATATCTTTAATACCATACGTTCTGTTTTTGAGGTCTTTGGATATCTTCCGATCGAAACTCCTGCCATCGAGAACCTTACAACACTGACGGGCAAGTACGGCGAGGAAGGCGATAAACTGCTGTTTAAAATTTTAAATTCGGGAAACTTCCTGGATGGCATCTCCCCTGTCGCCGATCCCCAACTCCCAATCCCCGGCTACAGGGAGCTTACCCCCCTGATCTCCGAAAAAGGCCTGCGTTATGACCTCACCGTGCCTTTTGCACGATTCGTGGTCCAGCATCAAAACGAGCTGATATTCCCTTTCAAACGTTACCAGATTCAACCTGTTTGGCGTGCCGACAGGCCCCAGAAAGGACGTTACAGGGAATTTTTTCAGTGCGATGTGGATGTCGTTGGAAGTGCATCGTTGCTGTATGAGGTGGAGCTGATACAGATCATCGACGAGGTATTTTCACGCTTCGGCATTGAAACCACAACTCTCTTTAACAACCGCAAAATTCTTGCCGGGATAGCCGAAGCTATAGGATCACCTCAAAGTCTTACCGATATTACGGTTGCTATCGACAAACTGGATAAAGTCGGCCTGGAGAAAGTGTGTCAGGAACTTAAAGAAAGAGGGTTAAACGATCTTGCTATCCGGGCATTACAGCCGGTTTTACTGATGGAAGGAACTATCAGTGATAAAATCGAAACGCTCGAGGGTCTGCTTAAGAATTCTGAAACAGGAAAAAAAGGAATTGAGGAATTGAAGCATCTCTGCAGTTTGCTTAAAGAAATGAAGCTCCGCAATAAATGGAATTTTGATGTTCGCCTTGCCCGCGGGCTTAATTATTATACAGGAACCATCATCGAGGTCAAAGCAAATGATATTGCCATGGGAAGCATATGCGGGGGGGGGCGCTATGATGACCTTACAGGAATCTTTGGCCTGCCGGGTGTTTCAGGTGTGGGCATTTCATTTGGAGCCGACCGTATTTATGATGTGATGGCCGAATTAAACAGGTTCCCCGAAACCATCCAGCAACCTACAACTGTTTTATTTGCTAATTTCGGCCCCGAAGAAGAAAGGTTCGCACTGCAGGTGCTGGCCGAGGTCAGGAAGGAAGGTATTCCATCAGAAATATACCCGGATGCATCAAAACTGAAGAAGCAACTCGAGTATGCCAGCCGTAAACAAATTCCCTTTGTAGCCCTGATCGGCAAAGATGAAATTGAAAGCGGTATGGTCGCAGTAAAGGATATGAACACTGGCGGGCAAAGCCTGATGGGAAGGGAAGAATTCATCAGCCGACTGAAAAATAAATCATAAGACATAAAAAACTGACAAATGACACTGATAATAAAAGGTTCCGGGCTTACAATCGAGGATGTTGTGCGTGTTGCCCGGCATGGAGAAAAAGTACAGCTTGACCCAAAAGCCATTGAGCGCATCAATAAATGCAGGGCCATGCTCGAGAGAAAGATCGAGGCACATGAGATCATGTACGGCGTTAATACGGGTATAGGGGAATTTTCTGAAGTCGTGCTGGATGATAACCAGGTACAAGATTTCCAGAAATACCTTATTTACAATCACGCGGCGGGCATTGGCGATCCAATGCCGCTTGACTGGGTGCGAGGCGCCATGCTTGGCCGTATCAATGTGCATGCCCATGGCAACAGCGGATCCAGGATTGAGATAACTCAGACCCTGGTCGATATGCTGAACAAGGGAGTTACCCCTATGGTATGCCAGAAAGGTTCGGTTGGCGCATGCGGCGACCTGGCCCCCATGTCGCAGATCGCTTTGCTCATGATGGGCGAAGGCCATGCCTATTTTGAAGGAAAACTCTATGAGGGCAAAGAGGCGCTTAATCTCGCAGGGATCCCGGTTCCGGGTTTGAAAGCCCGTGACGGCCTGGCCACCATCAATGGGTCCAATGTGCTTACAGCCATGAGTGCTTTGTTCCTGTTCGATGCGAACAACTGGCTCAAGCAGGCCGAGATCGCAGCTTCGATGTCGCTCGAAGCCATGAAAGCGAATATGCGTCCTTATAGCCCTAAACTTCACGAGATACGTGGTTTCAAAGGCGCCGTCCGCAGCGCTGCATCAATTTTAAAATGCGTAACAGGAGGCGACCTCGCTGAGATGAAAGTTAAATGCAAGGTTCAGGATGCCTATTCGATGCGTTCAACCCCTCAGGTGATAGGCGCTGCCCATGATGCATTGGCTTACGCGCGTTCCCAAGTGGAAATAGAACTCAACGGCGTGGGTGATAACCCCATCTTCTTCCCTGATGAAAACCTGCAGCTGTCGGGCGCAAACTTCCAGGGTTCCCCGGTTTCTGTTCCAATGGATATGGCCGGGTACGTTATAACGATGGTTTCGGTAATGAGCGAACGCCGCATGAACCGTTTGAACCATCCTGCCCTGAGCGTCGGGCTTCCTGCATTTCTGACGAAAGGGGCAGGAATGTTCTCAGGTATGATGCTCAGCCAGTATACAGCCGATATGCAGATCGTTGAACAACGCATACTCTCGATGCCGGCTTCGATCCAGTCCATTCCAGCCGCCGCCGACCAGGAAGATTTTGTTTCCATGGGGATGAACACAGCCCTGAAAAACTTCCAGATCCTCGACAATGCGTATGGTATACTTGGTATCGAACTGATGGCTGCAGCCCAGGCGCTCGACTTCCGTGAATATAAATTCGGCGTGGGGACCACGAAAGCGAAGGAAGTGATCCGCAAGTACGTTAAATTCCTCGAAATTGACAGACCGCTTTACCCCGACCACAACAAAATGAAGGAGCTCGTAAAATCCTGTGAGATACTGAATGAAGTGGAGAAGGTAACGGGTAGCCTGGAATAATCCTTCAATACAAATTTATTGAACTTACATGACAGAGGAAGAACTCAGAACACCCGGATCCGATACAGGGCCACCGCCTTTGACCAGACCAAACCTGTTAACTATATTATGCATTCTTACTTTTATCAACAGTGGCCTGACATTCATTTCAAGCATCTTTATCGGCGTTTTCTTTGATCAGTTTACAGTGATTGCAACTGATCTTGCCAATTTATACAAAATACCAGGGCTTGAGATGATCACTGAAGGCAAACCTGCGTTTTTCTTTGTGAATGCAGTCTTATATGCTGTGTCAGGCTCAGGCGCCTTTATAATGTGGAACCTGAAAAAAAACGGATTTCACGTTTACACTATCGCCCAGATTCTACTGATCCTTGCTCCCATGTATTTTTTCAACCTTCCCGGCCCTTCTGTTTTTGACATCATCCTTTCGGGAACATTTGTCGTTTTATATTCGACACATCTTAAATTAATGACGTGAATATAAAAAACAGCGAGATGGATTCGCCACACCCATTGCCCGGGAATAAACGTCCGTTTTTCCTGACAATCCTGTGTCTTTTCTCCGGCGTATACTTTTTCTTATTTACAATACTGTTTTTATCAGGGTTTTTCTACTCAGGATGGGTTACGGATGCTATAAACCTTTATGCGCCGATCGATCAATATTCCCTCACTGCTGTCAGGCTGGTCCTGGGAGTATTTGCTGCCCTGTTTATCCTGGGGTTGTCAGGTATAATTATCATGTGGAACTTGCGGAAGACAGGGTACTATCTTTTCGGAATCTCCTCCCTGATCCTTGCTTCTTCTCAGTTTTTAGTGCACAGGATATCCTTTTCGGGAGCCCTTGTTCTTATACCCCTTCTGATATTATTCGGATTTTATTTCAGGCGATTCACATAACAGCCGAATTTTTTTAAAAACATTTATTTTTTTTTGCTAATGATATAATATTTTTATAACATTGCTATGCGGTATTACGGTAAATCCCATCAGCATTAGAATTCCCACGAATTTTAGTTCATTGATTATTAACACTTTTACTAACAAAAACCAAAGCAATGAGAAAATTTACTATTTCATTATTCCTTATGCTATTCATAGGGTTGCAGGTTGCTTATGCCCAAAGATCCATTACGGGCAAGGTAACCAGCTCTGAAGATGGCGCTGGTCTTCCAGGAGCCACCGTTCTGGTTAAGGGTACCACCGTCGGTACGATCACCGACGCGAATGGGGCATTCACCCTTCTGGTCCCGAAGGATAAGGAAACTCTCCTGGTATCCTTTGTAGGTATGAAAACGAAGGAAATCGCCCTGGGAACCGACAACGTTGTAAATGTCGTGCTTGAGCCCAGCGTTCAGCAGTTGGAGGGGGTTGTTGTAACGGCCCTCGGTATTCCACGTGAAAAAAAATCACTCGGATATGCTACACAGGAAGTTCAGGGCGACAATTTGTCGACTATTAAAACTTCGAACTTCATCAACAACCTCTCCGGGAAAGTCTCCGGGATTCAGGTACAATCGAATACCAACATGGGAGGATCATCCAATATTATCCTTCGTGGTAATAAATCGCTGACGGGTGATAATCAGGTTTTATTCGTTATTGATGGCGTACCTGTTAATAATCAGATCACAAACACTTCCTCTCAGACACAGGCAGGAGTCGGCTACGACTATGGCAATGCTGCATCTGATATAAATTCGGATGATATTGCTAATATCAATGTCCTTAAAGGAGCGGCTGCAACAGCCCTCTATGGATCGAGAGCTGCCGCAGGTGTGATCATGATAACGACAAAAAAAGGTGCCGGAGCCGGTGACAGCGGTTATAAAAAAGGGATAGGTGTTACATTAAGCACAGGGGTTGACGTTGGCTTTGTTGATAAAACCACATTCCCCACTTACCAGCAACAATATGGCGCAGGTTACGGGAAATATTACGGCCCCGATGGAGATGCTTATTTCAATATAATAAAGGTAAATGGCGTTAATGAGACATGGGTTCCCACGACGGAAGATGCTTCCTTCGGAGCTCCTTTTGACGCAAACCTGATGGTGTACCAGTGGGATGCCGTGGATCCGGCATCACCAAACTACCAGAAAGCAACTCCGTGGGTAGCTGCAGCAAACGGTCCTATAACCTTTTTTGAAAAACCCGTTACCTGGAATACAACATTGTCTATTGACAACACTTTTAATAAAGGCAATTACAGGTTAGCCTACACCAACTTCGACCAGAAAGGCCTTATGCCCAACAGCAGCCTTACTAAGAACATTGTTTCGATGAATGGGACCTGGAATGTTACCGATAAGTTTACTGCTTCTGCATCGGGCAGCTATTCAATAGTCAAGGGAAAAGGAAGGAATTCAACTGGTTATAATGACAATATTGTAACTTCTTTCCGTCAGTGGATGGAAACAAATGTTGATATTAAAGAGCAGTGGAACCTTTATAACCAGACTGCAAGAAACTTAACATGGAATTATGCCGATCCTGATCCTGCCACAACGGATTACAGCCCGATCTATTGGGATAATTATTACTGGACCCGTTATCAGAACTATGAAACGGATCAGAGAAACCGTTTCTTTGGAAATGTTGCCCTTGATTATAAAGTTACAAAATGGCTGGATATTTATGGACGTATGTCGGTCGATACCTACTATGAAATTCAGGAAGAAAGAAGGGCTGTTGGAAGTATTGCCACTCCATTTGGAATCGGCTCAGGGTCTGACGGCAGCTTAACGAGGAGTGACCAGCAATCGGGATATTTGCGCAGGGATTTTACGTTTAGTGAATACAACTATGACCTGATGGCAAATTTCAATAAGAATCTTTCAAAATCATTTAATCTCAAAGGTATTCTGGGATTAAATATAAGAAGGACGAACTTCAGCCGGTTGATTTCATCCACCAATGGCGGTTTGGCAGTGCCGGGATTATATTCTTTACAGAACAGTATCGGTCCATTGCCTTTGTCGAAGGAACTGGTTTCAAAAGTCGGTGTCGATGGTATTTATGCAAGTGTTTCGGTCGGATTCAAGAATATGGTTTACCTCGATGCTACGATCAGACGCGACCATTCATCAACTCTCCCACCGAATAATAGCGTCTATTATTATCCGTCTGTTTCAGCAGGATTTATTTTCTCCCAGCTTCTCCAGGAAGCAAAATGGCTTTCTTTCGGGAAACTCCGTCTGAACTATGCACAGGTCGGTTCACCCGCTCAGTTTGACCAGTTGGTTGATAATTACAACATTATAACACCTATGAACAGCCCCATAACTTCTGTGGCAGGTAGTAAGAAAAATTCAGATCTGAAGCCGGAAAAAACGAACAGTTTGGAAGGCGGGCTGGAAATGAGTTTCCTGAAGAACAGGCTTGGATTTGACTTTGCTTTATATAATACTTTTACAACTAATCAGATCCTGCCTTTGGTACTGACCACTGCAACCGGTTATCAATCCAAAATCATCAACGCCGGCGAAATTCAGAACAAGGGCATCGAGCTTACATTAAAAGCAACACCCTGCAAAAACAAGAATTTCGCATGGGACATCGTGATTAACTGGTCTAAGAACTACAGCAAGGTTGTTTCCTTACTCGATGGTGTCAACAACCTGCAGCTGGGAGCTTTCCAGGGTGGCGTCACCCTGAATGCCATGGTAGGTCAGCCCTATGGAGTGTTGTACGGTTCAGACTACGTGTATGATGCAAATGGAAATAAACTCATCAATCCGGCTAACGGCAAGTACCAGATAACAACCACTTCAAATAACATTATCGGGAATGTCAATCCTCTTTGGACAGGAGGGATGACTAACAGTTTTAAGTATAAAAACTGGGCGTTGAGCTTCCTGATCGATATTCAAAAAGGCGGAAGTGTTTTTTCACTCGATATGTATTATGGACTGTCAAGCGGGCTCTATCCTGAAACTGCATATACCAATGATTTGGGCAATCCCGTCAGGAATCCGATTGTCTGGAAAGATCCCAATGATCATTCGAAAGGTTATGCATCAACGAGCGGCGGTTATATCAATGAAGGTGTATTGCCTAACGGACAAACAAACTGGGTAAGGGTCAATGCTTCCACATACAGCGGATTTGGTTACAAAGTATTACCAAACAGCGCTTTTGTTTACGACGCAACATATGTTAAGCTCAGAGAAATAAGCATATCGTATTCTGTGCCTGCCTCTTTGTTAAAGAAAGTCTTTATCACCGGCATAACAGTCACTGCTGTCGCATCTAATCCATGGATCATTTATAAGAAAATCCCTTACACAGATCCTGAATCTGGTTTGAGTGCCGGAAACCTGCAAGGTTATACAACAGGCTCTTTACCTTCGACACGTAATTTTGGGTTTAATCTTAAATTTTCCTTCTAATACATATAGCTATGAAAAAAATACTGGCATTTTTAACCATCTTACTGATATTTTCTGCATGTAAGAAACTTGAGTTGCTGAATGAAAACACAAAAGACCCGACCAATGTTACCGGGGAATCTTTGTTCACAGGCGCTCAGAAAAACCTCTTTGACCAAATGACAACTCCAAATGTAAACTTCAATATCTGGAGGATGTTTACACAGCAATGGACGGAAACCACATACCTTGATGAGGCAAACTATAATATAGATAACCGGCCTATCCCTCTTAACCACTGGAATGTTCTGTACAGGGACGTCCTTAAAGATCTGAGCCAATCTGCAACAATAATCTCATCGACATCCTATCTTGATCCCGACCCTGCCATTAAAGTCAACAAGCTTGCTGTTGTCGAAATCATGACAGTTTATACCTGGAGTGTACTCGTAGAAACATTTGGGAACATACCTTATACCCAGGCATTAAACGTAAATAATGTTAACCCTGTATATGATGATGGTTTGACGGTTTACAAAGATCTCATTAACAGGCTTAACGCTGCTATAGGAAAATTGAATCCTGCCTGGGGCAGTCTTGGCACTGCCGATAACATGTACCAGGGTGACGTTACAAACTGGCTGAAATTTGCGAATTCATTGAAATTAAGAATGGGTTTGCTTCTCGCTGACATTCCAAGTGAAGCTTCCTTTGTGAAGACAACCGTTGAATCAGCTGCTCCTGGTGTGATTTCTTCGAATGCGGATATTGCAAAACTGGTTTATCTAGGCGCTCAACCCAATACCAATCCGGTTTACGATAATCTCGTTGCCAGCGGCCGTAATGACTTTGTTGCTGCAAATACATTGGTTGATTCGATGAACAACCTGGCTGATCCAAGACGCCAGTTTTACTTTACCCAGGTTGATACTTCTACAAGCGGAACACCGAAGCTTGCCTATGTTGGCGGAATCTACGGAGAATCGAACAATTTCTTCAGCTATTCCCATGTGGCTGATCAAATTGAAGCGCCCACATTTGAAGCCATGATTTTCGACTACGCTGAAACTGAGTTTCTTTTAGCCGAAGCTGTTGAAAGAGGTTTTTCAGTTGGAGGCACAGCCGCTGATCATTATAATACTGCCATAAAAGCCTCTATTGCTTATTGGGGCGGTACAGAAGCTGATGCAGCTGCTTACCTGTCAAATCCAAGGGTTGCCTATGCAACTGCAGCGGGAACATTCAGGGAGAAAATCGGTATGCAACTATGGTTTGCTTTGTATAACCGGGGATTCGAATCCTGGACCGAATGGAGACGGTTCGATTATCCTCTTCTTGTTGCACCACCTGAAGCATTATCGGTAATTCCCTTGCGTCTTACTTATCCTACAACGGAACAAACCTTGAACGGGGCTAACTGGGCCGCTGCATCTACAGCTATCGGAGGAGATGCTGTGAGCACAAAACTGTTCTGGGATAAAAATTAAAACTTCTTGCATTAATCTGGAAAAAGAGACTGCTCTTTTCGAACAGTCTCTTTTTTATTTCAGATTTTTCATCTGGCCGGTAATAATTTTTTAAATTTTTTTTTCATTTTCTTTGTTGTTCACCTAACAAAGTAGTAAACTTGCTCACTCATTAGTGGCAATTAAACACATCATAATATAATCCCAAACCATTAAAGTCACTGATTATTAACACAATTACTAACGAAAATCAACGGTTATGAGAAAATTTACGCTTGTCCTTGCATTACTGCTACTTGTAGGCTTGCAGGGAGTATTTGCTCAAACACGCGTCATTTCCGGTACGGTTACATCCTCCGATGATAAACAGCCGATACCTGGAGTGACTGTTGTGGTGCCTGGTACAACTATTGGTACCAATACTGGGTCAGATGGCAAGTATGTACTTGCTGTTCCGACCAAGTATACCAGTCTTACCTTTTCCTATGTAGGTATGAAGACCAAACAAGTGGCCCTGGGAACTGCAACCACTCTGGATGTTGTTATGGATAACGACGTCATGAATATGGACGAGGTTGTTGTTACCGCTATCGGTATTGCGAGGGAAACAAAAGCTCTGTCATATTCTGTGCAGGAAGTAGGATCAGATGATATCATGAAATCGGCCCGCACTGATGCGGTCAATTCCCTGCAGGGGAAAGTTTCCGACGTTCAGGTTATCAATTCAGCAGGTGTCGCCGGTGGAGCTACTTATGTACAGATCCGTGGTGTTCAGTCCATTACACAAAATAACCAGCCTTTGTATGTCATCGACGGTGTTCCTATATCAGGTAGTGAAAGCGGCGGTGTTTACGGGGTCGACGGTGTGGCAACCTCTAACCGAAATATTGATATCAACCCCGACGATATCGAATCGATGAACGTTCTTAAAGGCGGTGCCGCGACGGCTCTTTACGGCCTGCGCGCTGCTTCAGGCGCCATTGTCATTACAACAAAGAAAGGCAAGGCAACCCCCGGGAAAAAGATCAGCGTTAACTTCAACACTTATGTGCAGTTTGACAAAGTGAGCATGTTGCCGAAGATGCAAACTGAATATTCACAGGGTCATGACGGAAAATGGTATTCAGGTGACAGGCTTGCCTGGGGTGCCAAAAACGACACTATGTCCTTATCAAAAGACCCTTCTGTATGGAATACATGGAAGAATTTCGATACTGACGGCAGCCTGGTGTCAAATAACAGTGCGGTATCCAAAACAGGCCCTGCCCAAACATACGATCCTTATAAATTCTTCCAGACCGGTGTTACGACAAATAATTCTCTTTCTCTGATGGGTGGCACCGATGTTTCTACCTTCTACTTCAGCTTCTCCGACAACCAGTCAAAAGGGGTTGTCCCGAACAATAAATTCCGCAGGAATACTTTCAAACTCACGGGAGACACCAAACTCGGTCAGAAAGTCAAACTCAGCGGGTCGGCAAATTATATGATCACAGGCGGTGACCGTATTCAGCAGGGTTCAAACACTTCTGGTTTGATGCTCGGCCTTCTCAGGACCCCTTCGACTTTTGACAATTCTGCAGGATATCTTTTACCGGATATGGAAAACGGAACGATGCAGAGAAGTTATCGTCATGGCCGCGGTTATGACAACCCATACTTTACCGCCAACGAGAATAAATATTCTGACCAGGTTAACCGTTTGATCGGAAATGTCCAGATTGATTACTTCACCACAAAATGGCTGTCGATCACTTACCGCCTCGGTATTGACTGGTGGGGCCGCAAATGGAACGACTATATGAACATTTATTCCTCTTCTTATTATCCTGATGGTTATAACAGGGAAGGACAGGAAATGAGCAAGGACATGAACTCCGATTTTATGATCAATATCGACAAGGACTTTGCAAAGGATTTCAACCTGAAGGTTCTGCTCGGTCAGAACATGACACAGCAGTATTATAAAGGTTTAAATGCCACTGCAAATGGCCTCGTCATACCCGAATATTACAACCTGAACAACGGAACCACCGTGAGCGCCGCTACAACAACCTCTGAAGTCAGAAGGGCTGCTCTGTATGGTGACGTTCAGTTATCATGGAAAAATATGCTGTACCTGAATATTACCGGACGCAACGACTGGACCACAACTTTAGCCCAGGGCAAAAACTCTTTCTTTTATCCCTCGGTTGGTCTGGGCTGGATCTTCACCGAATTACCCGGCCTGAAGGACAACAAGGTGCTGCCTTATGGTAAACTCAGAATGTCTTATGCAATCGTTGCAAAAGACGCTTCACCCTATAACACTATGACCTATTATAACACCCCGGCTGTACTGGACGGATGGACGACAGGTCTTGTTTTCCCCTGGAGCGGTAATAACGCATTTGCTATCAGCAATAACCTTGGGAACAACCAGTTGAAACCTGAAAAAACGACAACCTGGGAAGTTGGAGCCGACCTTAAGTTCTGGCAGAACCGTTTTGGATTCTCTTATACTTTCTTCCACAACAAAGGGCAGGATCTTATCCTTTCTGTTCCTATCGCAGCTACAACAGGTTATTCGACAACAACCCTGAACGCAGCATCCATGACCACATACGGGCATGAAGTTACCCTCGATATCGTTCCTATCAAGTCGAAAAGCTGGTATTGGGACATTATTGTAAACTGGTCATGCATCAAGAATAATGTAGACGCACTTGCTGCAGGTATCAACCAGTTATTCCTCGGTGGTTTTGAAGGATCTGAAATCGACGCTTTTGTAGGCCAGCCTTACCGTACTATTTACGGTTACGACTGGGTAAGAGATGCCCAGGGTAATTTGAGGATTGGCGATGACGGCTATCCGGTCATGAGCAATAACATGACTGCTTTAGGTAACGTTGACCCAAAATGGACTGCCGGTATCGGGACCAACCTTCGCTGGAAGGATTTAAGCCTGTACCTATTGTTTGATATCAAGTACGGCGGAAAAATGTGGAACGGTACACGTGGCGCCATCGATTATTTCGGAACTTCAGCAGGAACCCTGAATCGTGATGAATGGTATGTATTCCCGGGTGTAAATTCCCAGGGACAAACCAATACCATTCCTGTAAAGCGTGACTATTTCTGGATGACACAAAACGTAGGAAGCGGATTCACAGGTCCAATGGTTGATTATGTTGAGAATTCAGGCTGGGTCCGTTTACGTACACTGTCATTATCTTACAGCTTTACAAGTCTGCTGAAGAAGACCTTCATCAAGGGCCTCAGTGTTTATTTCACAGGAACGAACCTCTGGATCAGTACAAAATACCAGGGGATTGACCCTGAAACCAACTTACTGGGCGCTTCAAATGCACAAGGTATCGACTATTTCAATATGCCTGGCACAAAGAGCTATACCGTTGGTCTGAACTTGTCGTTCTAAGCCCTTTCCGAATATCAGATATAAAAATTTAAAACAAAACAGATATGAAAAACATTAACATAAAACTCATAGGGCTGGTTTTCCTGACGGTTTTGGCGCTTGGTTCGTGCAAAAAATGGATCAACACCGACCTCAACATAAACCCGGATCAACCCGCTGATGTCCCGATGAGTTCCATTTTGACAGGTGTTCAGGCCAACATGGCTTACAACACCATAGGTGGGAATGACCTTTGCAGGGTGACCTCTATCTGGATGCAGTATTTCCAGGGAGTTGCCCGTCAGTCGCAGGCTACTACAAATTACACTCTGCTTGAATCAGATGTAAACAACCTGTGGGTGACCAATTATACAAATACGATGATGAACCTTGAGATCATCAGTGCAAAGGCTGTAAGTGCAGCCAACCCGACATACAAGGGTATTGCAGATGTACTTATGGCTAATACACTTGGTGTTACAACAGATGTCTGGGGTGATATCCCTTATTCCGCAGCTTTCCAGGGAGTAGCTAATCTGACCCCGGCATTTGATTCACAGCAATCGATTTACACTGCTATTCTCGGCCTGCTTGACGATGCCATTACACAATTAGGCATGGCCGATGCACCAACCATTACAGGTGACGTGATGTATGGAGGAGACCCGGCTTTATGGCTGCAGGCAGCTCATACACTTAAAGCACGCTATATTCTGCATTTGTCAAAGCTTGATGCCACTTCATGGGCTAACGCACTGGCCGCACTTGCAGGCGGGATCAGCAGCAATGACAATGACCTGCAATTTTCGTTTTTTGATGCTGCAGGTGCACAGAATCCATTGTACCAGTTTATGCAGCAGCGCGGAGATATTACGATGGCGAAGGTATTCATCGATACACTGAATCTGGTTCGTCATGACCCCAGGCTCCCGATGTTTGCAACGGCCACAGCCGAAAACACTTATATTGGTAATGGATGGGGTGAAGTGAGCGCAGATGTTTCTATGCCAGGCGATGCAGTTGCAGCTGCCTCTTCAGTAGTCCCGTTTGTCACCTATGTTGAATCCCTCTTTATCAAGGCAGAATGTCTTTATAAGACCAATGCTTCGGTTGTACAGGTGAGAACCGCCCTCCTTGATGCTGTCACGGCTTCAATGCAAAAATGGGGAGCTGATTATACTGCATGGATGACGGTTTATACCCAGTATATTAACTTCTCTTCAGGTGCGCCTCTTTTCAAGGAGATCATGACCCAGAAGTGGATCGCCCTGTATAACCAGTCTGAGGCTTTTGCCGACTGGAGAAGGACCGACAACGTAATCGGCCTCCAGGCCAATCCCTTACAATCAGCTCAAAGGAATGTAATTCCAAGACATTTTCCACAAGCTCAAAGTGAGGTAAACTATAACCCGAACACTCCGGTCCTTTCCGATGGTCTGTGGTCTACAGTGTGGTGGGATACTATGCCTACAAAATAATAATCTGTGACTTGAATAAAAAAGGCGGCCGATGGTCGCCTTTTTTATTTCAGAAATGCTTTACCCAGCACCTTCGCCTGATGATCTGCCTCCCCTCAAAACTCTTCCAGATCGACAGGGCCCTGGCATTATCCTCCAGCTGTGGATTCGAATAGGCCTTGGTTATCCCATATTTACGGTATGCTTCATGAAGGTACTTCCAAACCAATGCTGCAGCGCCTTTCCCATGATAATCAGGATGGACTCCCACCAGGTACATATCGATGGTGTCATTATAGTACACAGATTTAAGCAGATTGATCCAGCCAAAAGGGAAGAACTTACCGTTCGATATTTGTAAAGCCCTGGTGACCGATGGCATAGTGACACCAAATCCAACAATATCATCTTCAGAATCCAAAACAAAAGCAACAAATTCAGGCCTGATAAAACCGAAATATTGCTTCACATAGTCCTCCATTTGCTCTTCATTCAGGGCAGCAAAGCCATACAATTCGTCAAATGCCTTATTCAGCATGGCAAACATTTTTTTTGCATACACTAAAAGGTCTTTCCGTCGCCTTGCCTTCAGCACCCTGAGATGAAATTTATTTTCAACCAGTTTCGCCGTACGAACAAACTTTTCCGGTAATTCTTCTGGTATTTCAAACTCATACTGGACCCAGTCGGCTGCCTTCACGAATCCCATCCGCACCATATGGTCAACATAGTAAGGATAATTGTAGATTGAAGAAAGAGTGCAGTGCTGGTCAAAACCTTCAACCATCATTCCTTCATTGTCCATATCGGTAAAACCGAGAGGGCCCTGAATACCTTTCATTCCCTGTGATATACCCCATGCCTCAACCGTAGCTATAAGTTTTTCCGAAACCTCAGAGTCGTCAATGAAATCTATCCATCCAAACCTAACCAGGTCCTCCGACCAGCGTTTATTGGCTTTGGGGTTTATAATCCCTGCCACTCTGCCTGCCAGCTTACCATCTTTATATGCCAGCCAGTATTCGGCCTTGCAATATTCAAAAGCATGATTCTTCTTAGATGAAAGCGTGACTTTCTCATCCATTATGATAGGGGGGCACCAATACAGATTGCCTTTATAAAGATGGTGAGGGAATGTAATAAATTTTTTTAATTCTGCGGATGTCGTGACTTTTCTGATCTCTATCATCAGGGGAGGGATTAATTATAACCAGCCTTCGTTTTTGTACCATTCGAGAACCTCTTTCACACCTCTGTCGAGGTCATATTCTGCCTGGAAGTTGAAATCTTTCTCAAGAACATCCACCTGGCAGGTCCAGTTCGTACTTTTCATTATCTTGAATTTATCGGTGTTCAGCGTGGGCATGCTGCCTGCAAGGCTGAAAATTTTTTCCATCGCCAAAGCGATTCCCCCGACAAGTTTCAGCGGAAGAGTGATCCTGAGGGTTTTCTTCTGCAGGTGTTTTTTTGTTATTGCTGCAAATTCCCTCGAATCATATTGCTTCCCATCGGTCACAAAATATGATTTCCCTGTAATGCCCGAGAATGCTGCATCAAGGATCAGCCTGACAAGGTCCTTAACATATATAAAGGTCAGTATCTGCGGTTTGAAACCGATATATGGTTCCATCCCCCTGCTGATGGTCTGGAAGTAAACAAAATAATCTTTTTCCCTTGGACCGTATACACCCGAAGGACGAATGATAAGCCAGGGAAATCCATTCAGTGACCTGATGTATTTTTCAGATTCAAGTTTACTTTTTCCGTATTCGTCGACCGGTTTTGGGATATCATCGAGCATCACAGGTTTCATGCTGAGCTCATTACCCGGTCCATATGCCGCAAGGCTGCTTATGTAAATGAACTTCAGGGGGACAGTTCCGGTTTCTGTCAATGCCTCAATAAAATTTTTTGTGAACCTGTAATTAACCCTGTAAAAATCTTCCTTTTTCCGGGCTTTCGTAAGCCCTGCATTGTGGATGATTGTATCGAAATGAATGCCTTTCTGCTTCTGCTCAAGAAGGGTTTCTTTTAGCCGAGTTTTATCGGTAAAATCCAGTTCAACGAACCGTATACGGGAATCCTGCAGATATCGGCGGGAGCTTGATTTCCTGAGGCCGGCAAAAACATCGAGGTCCCTTTTCAATGCTTCTTCCGCAAGAAAACTGCCAATGAACCCGCTTGCACCAGTGATCAGGATATTACCCATCAATGCTCATTAAAATGTTTTATCCAGCAGCGACGTTTGAGATGCTGACGGGCTGTCTCATAACTCTTCCACATCAAAACCGCCGATTTATTGTCTTCAAGCTGTGGGTTCGTGACGACATATTTTACGTTGTTCTTCAAAAATCCTTTATGTAACTCAAGATGATAGATTGAAACGACTCCCTTGTTCTGATATTCCGGTTTGACCCCGTTAAGGTACATGTCGATGATCTCATTTGATTTAAGCGCTCTCATGATATGATACCAGCCAAAAGGGAACAACCTGCCGTTGCATTTCTGAAGGGCGCGTGTAAGCGAAGGAAGGCAGATCCCAAACCCTGCTACATCGTCATGCTCATTCAGCACCATACAAACATAATCAGGGTTGATGAACGGGAAATATTGCTTTGTATAAAGAACTGTCTGCTTTTGCGTAAGTTTCGTATAACCGTACAGATTATCGAATGCTTCATTCAGGGTAGCCCACATTTTAGGGGCATAGGCTAGAAAATCTTTCGCCTTTTTTGCCTGCAGTACTCTAAGATTGTATTTTCTGGCGATCAAGCCGGCAGCTCTGTGGATTTTTTCAGGAATAGGCGGCATCTCAAATTCATACTGGACCCAATCGGCAGCCCTCTCAAAACCCATCTTCTGCATATGTTCCATATAATACGGATAGTTGTATATCGATGCCATGGTAGCCAGTTCTTCGAACCCTTCAATCAACATACCTTCATTATCCATATCCGAAAAGCCAAGCGGACCGTGAATCCCTATCATGCCATTTTCCTTTCCCCATGCAGTCACGGCATCAATCAGGGCCCCTGATACTTCAGGATCATCGGTAAAATCAATCCACCCAAATCTCACAAGCTTTTCGTTCCAGCGGGTATTTGATGCGTGGTTTATAATGCCGGCAACTCTCCCAACCAGCTCTTTCCCTTTATACGCAAGAAAATACTGAGCTTCACAGAAATCGAATGCCGGATTCTTTTTAGGGCTTAAGGTATTCCGTTCATCCATTCGCATGGGAGGGCACCAGTATTTATTACCCTTGTACAGGCTGTAAGGAAATTTGATAAAACGGCTCAGATCAGTTCTCGTCTTGACCGGTTTAATTTGAATGGCCATGGTTGTTGGTTTATTGCATCATTTGATGATGCGTAGCTTTTTCCCAACCCTTTCAAATTTCTCAAGTGCGGTATCGATCTGCTCTTTGGTATGAGTTGCCATGAGTGAAAAACGGATCAGGGTATTGTCTTTACTGACTGCCGGAGAAACTACCGGGTTAATAAAGACACCCTCATCCAGTAACATCTTCGTCAGGGTAAGGGTTTTAATATTGTCCCGGATATAAAGAGGAATAATCGGTGTATGAGAAAGCCCTGTGTCGAATCCTAGCCGTTTGAAGTTTTCCAGGGCATACCATGTCAGATCCCAGAGATGTTTTATACGTTGGGGTTCGCTTTTCAGCAATTCGAGTGCAGCAAGTACAGTAGCTGCAGAAGCCGGTGTCATACTCGCGCTGAAAATGAGTGAGCGGGAGTGGTGTTTTATGTAATTGATAGTTTCGAAATCGCTGGCAATGAAACCTCCCAGCGCTGCCAGGGATTTCGAAAAGGTGCCCATAATAAGGTCAACCTTCTTCGTCAGACCGAAATGGGATGCAGTGCCTGATCCGTTTTCCCCGATGACACCAATAGCATGGGCATCATCAACCATCACGGAAGCATCATATTTATCGGCAAGTTTTACTATTTCAGGAAGTTTTACAATATCCCCGTCCATACTGAAAATGCCATCCACGACAATCAGTTTAACCCTGTTCGGTTCACATCTTTTCAGGATCCTCTCGAGGGATTGCATGTCGTTATGACGGTATTTTACGACCTTCGCGAAGGAAAGCCGGGTTGCTTCAATTATGGAGGCATGATCAAGCTCATCAATAAGAAGATAATCGTTACGTCCCGTAACCGTTGGTATGACTCCTATATTAACCTGGAAACCTGTGCTGAAAACCAAGGCTGCATCCTTGTGAACAAATTCGGCAAGTTTCTTCTCAAGCTCAACATGCAAATCGAGGGTGCCGTTCAGAAACCTTGATCCTGCACATCCTGTCCCGTATTTTTCGGTGGCCTTTATTGCAGCTTCCTTGATCGCAGGATGATTGGTGAGCCCCAGATAACTGTTTGAACCAAACATCAGCACTTTTTTCCCACCAATGGTTACCACAGTATCCTGTTCCGATTCTATCATCCTGAAGAAAGGATAGATCCCCAGCCTTTCCACTTTTTGCGGATCAGTATAATGAGCAAATTTCCTTTGAAGGATCCTCATATCTATAGTTTTGATTAATACAACATGTAAAGATAGATAATATTTCAAATATTCTGATCAGTAAAATCCCTGCCCAGTTTCAGAGCTTCCAGGTTTTTTTCTATCACAGATTCTTCCTTTGACCTGAAAATAAAGCGGATCGCATCCTGAAATTTTTCAAAAGCCAGCCCCAGGAAAGGTGAAGCAGCCCCCAGGATAACGATATTAGCCGATTTCGCTGATCCCGCTTCTTTTGCCAGTTTGTCAGCGTCGAGGGCGATATGACGGGGAATTTTATTGATCCCGGCTATTACTTCCTCAATATCCGGATAATTGGGAATATTATTGAAAGGTGTAATATTGGTTACAAGCCAGCCTTCAGTGGGAGAGAGGTAGCTGAGATACCTGAGTGACTCGAGAGGTTCTACTGAAATAATGAGATCGGCCTGTCCGAAAGGAATAAGGTCCGATGCGATTTCATCATGGGAGATCCTCAGGTTCGACATGACGTCTCCTCCCCTCTGGCTCATTCCATGAACCTCTGACTGCTTAAGAAACATCTTTTCCTGAAGAGCGGCATAGCCGATCACAGAAGCAATGGAAATGATTCCCTGGCCTCCCACTCCTGCCAAGATGATATCTTTTTTCATGTGTAAATAATTTATTTTTTAACAAATCGGTCACATGGAATACCCATAATTAACATTCACGGTTGGTATGAACATTGTTAGTATGGGTATTTCATTTTGAAAATATTATTGTTTTTGCCTGAATTTCTCTCTCATTCTTTTATCCACGGTTACGATACATTCCCTTCTCGGGATAATAACCGAAACGCCGTTATAATTAAGCTCCTCCCGGATTATTGTCACATTTTCTTCGTGATATTTCCTGAGAGGCCTGATCACACGGATATGTGCTTCTTCAACGCCAACCCCTTTGCAGATATCTTCGATGCGTCCCGTACCGGCCGAATCCTGCCCTCCAGTCATAGCGGTGGTTGCATTGTCAAGGATGATCACCGTGACCGGTGATTTATCATTCACCGCATCCAGCAGCCCTGTAATTCCACTGTGTGTAAACGTGGAATCGCCTATCACTGCCACAGATGGTACAAAACCTGCATCGGCAGCCCCTTTGGCCATCGTAATCGAAGCGCCCATGTCGACACAGCTGTTGATGGCTTCATAGGGCTTTAATGCCCCCAGCGTATAACAACCGATATCGGAAAAAACCCTTCCCTTTGGAAGAGCTTCAAGCACTTCATTCAACGCTTTATAGGAATCAATATGCGGGCAACCTGCACATAGCTGAGGGGGACGTCCCACCATCAGGTCCGGAACCGGCAACCCCTGGGTATCAGGCAAACCAAGTGCCACCGCGAGAATGTTAGGGTTTAACTCACCGGTACGGGGAATGCTTCCGTCGAACCTGCCCCTGATCTTTTTTTGCCCGGGAATGTATCCGCGGATAAGTTCTTCAATCATGGGATAACCGTCTTCGACTATCAGAACCTCGCGGCTTTCGCCGACCAGCTTCTCAACCAGCTTGCGGGGCATAGGATACTGGCCGATTTTCAGTAACGGATATGGTATTTTGCGGTCGGGGAAATTCTCCATCAGGTAGTTCAATGCAATACCCGCGACCAGGATACCCAGCGATTTATCAGGCCCGTCATGATAAGCATTAAACGGCGAATTCTCAGATTCTTCAATAAAAAACCGATGTGTCTCCAGCAGTTTATTATATCGTTTTTTTGCAATAGCCGGCAGAAGAACAAACTGCCTCAGGTCGGAAGGCAGATGCAATGTGTTCTGTTCCCGGCAATCACTGCGAACAACACCGGAACGGGAATGTGCCATGCGGGTGGTGATGCGGATTAAAACTGGAACCTGGTATTTTTCAGAGAAGTCAAAGCCATAATGAACCATATCATAGGCTTCCTGCTGGCTCGATGGCTCGAGAATCGGGACCATTGCGAACTTACCATAAAACCTTGAATCCTGTTCGTTCTGCGATGAATGCATCGAAGGGTCATCGGCTGAGACAACGATAAGCCCGCCGTTCGCGCCTGTTATCGCTGAGTTGATGAAGGGGTCTGCTGCGACATTAAGACCGACGTGCTTCATACACACCATAGCCCGTTTGCCGGCATATGACATGCCTAAAGCCGCTTCCATGGCTGTTTTTTCGTTGGCGGACCAGGTACAATGAATGTTATTTTCTTTTGCAGTTTTTGAATGCTGCACGTATTCTGTAATTTCAGTCGAAGGAGTTCCGGGATAGGCATAGATCCCCGATAAACCGGCATCCAGCGCACCCAGGGCGATAGCTTCGTCGCCTAATAATAAAAGCTTGTTTGCCATGATAGTATAATGAATGTGTCTGAGCAAAAATAAGAATTTTTTCATAAAGCGTTTCTTTTTTAAATCGTACATTTTAGCTACTTTTGAGGCCATCTTATTTTTCTTACTAAGAATGACCCTATGACCTTCCGGAATTTACTCTCCTCTTCTATTTTCATTGTGATTCTTCTGATCACAGCTCATTTCACAGCATCGGCTCAAAATAATGGTATAATCCGAGGGTTTGTTTATGAGAAAGAAAACGGTGAACCCGTTCTTTTTACTAATGTTTACCTGTATAAAACGACTCTCGGCGCTACGACCGACCAGAACGGGTTTTTCACGATCTCAAAAATCCCTGCGGGGGATTATACTCTGATGGTTACTTATATCGGTTTTGATACCCTGAGGATCCCGATCAGGGTTAATAAGAATGATCTTTTTACGAAGAAGCTTTATCTTAATAAATCTACATTTGAACTGATGGAGGTGAGTGTTTCCGCTTCAAAACAGGAAAAAACAACAGAGACCCAGACGTCTATTATCAAGATCACACCGAAGGAGATCATGCAGATCCCGACCATTGGAGGCCAGCCTGACCTGGCCCAGTACCTGCAGGTACTGCCCGGGGTTATTTTTTCGGGTGACCAGGGCGGACAATTGTATATCCGTGGCGGTCCTCCCATCCAGAACAAGGTATTACTCGATGGTATGATCATTTATAACCCTTTTCACTCCATCGGGCTTTTTTCGGTATTCGATGTTGACATTCTTAAAAATGTAGACGTCTACACCGGGGGCTTTAATGCTGAATACGGGGGCAGGATCTCATCCGTGATGGATATCACAACGAGGGATGGGAACAAGAATCGTTTCGGGGGAAAAATAGATGTCAGTACATTCGGCGCCAAAGGCCTGTTTGAAGGACCTATCGCAAAGGCAAAAACCGAAAATGACGCCTCCGCTTCACTGGTTCTCTCGGTTAAAGGCTCATACCTTGAACAAAGCAGTAAAATTCTTTATACTTATATCAACGAAAACGGATTGCCTTACAACTATCTTGATATATACGGGAAGATCTCGATCAATGCGCCCAATGGCAGTAAAGTAAACCTGTATGGCTTTGATTTTAACGATAAGGTGCAGTACCAGGTATTGCAGAATTATAACTGGAAGTCTTATGGTGGCGGATTGAACTTTGTCGCCATACCGGGTAAAAGCCCGGTTCTGCTTGAAGGCCATATGGCTTATTCATATTACAAAGTGGCTATGGAAGAAGTCGACATGTCACCCCGCTCAAGCTCTATCGGCGGGTTCAATGTGGGCCTCGACTTCACCTATTTCTTCGGGAAAAGTTCATTGCGTTACGGGCTTGAGGGTTCCGGGTATCATACCGTTCTGAGTTTCTACAACAGTATCAACAGGAACATCAATTATGACCAGAATACAACGGAAGCATCCGCCTATGCAAAATACAAGTGGATCGTAGGAAAATTTGTGATCGAACCTGGTCTGAGACTGCAATATTATGCAACACTCGCAAATATCCGGCTTGAACCCAGGCTTTCAGTAAAATATAACGTCCTACGGGCATTCAGGCTTAAAATGGCTGCAGGCATGTATTCCCAGGACCTGATCAGTACAACATACAGCCAGGACGTGGTCAGCCTTTTCACCGGTTACCTTGCCGCACCTCAGAACCTTCAGAAGGAGTTCATGGGGAGATCCGTTAACACCCGACTGCAGCTTTGCGACCAGGTTATATTAGGGTTTGAATGGGATTTGCTGAAAAACCTTTTCCTCAATGTTGAAGGATATTATAAGTATTATCCCCAGCTTACGACAATGAACAGGAATAAGCTCTATGACGATACGCCTGAAAACGCGAGTAAACCTGATTATTTTAAAAAGGATTTTATCCTTGAAACCGGGGATGCAGAAGGTCTTGATGTCTCGCTTAAATACCAGCTTTCGAAACTCAGCCTTTGGCTCACCTATTCACTTTGTTATGTTCATCTCTATGACGGGGTCATGCATTATGTGCCTATCTGGGACAGAAGGCATAATCTGAACCTCGTCGCCACTTATCTTTTTGGAAAAAAAGGAACATGGGAACTTGACGCAAGATATAATTACGGATCAGGTTTCCCGTTTACCCAGACTCAGGGTTTTTATGAAAAACTGACATTCAGTGATATGGGCGGCAATTATACAACCACCAACGGTGATATGGGGATACTGTATGCTGATTATAACAAGGGAAGACTTCCGGGTTACAGCCGGCTTGACCTTAGCATTAAAAAAACCTTTTTCCTCGGAAAATATACGAAACTTGACGCAACCTTCAGTTTAACCAATGCACTGAACCAGCAAAACATTTTCTATTTTGACCGTATTTCCTATACCCAGGTTGATCAGCTTCCGATAATGCCAAGCCTCGGCATCAGTGTAACCTTCTGATGCCCGGGCATGTTTCTTCAGCCTGATCAAAATATTACTTTTTTTCTTTGGGTTGCGTTTTGAGCCTGTCTATCCTGTGAAGTACCGTATCGTAGATCCTTGTAAAACTCACCGGGTCTCTCTGGTAATAAGTGAGGTTCCTGACAAACTGGGATTGCCTGACATGGTATTTCAGAAAAAGTTTTTTGTATGCTTCTTCGCTCCATTTCCTGTCCTGCTCCCCCTTGTTCCTTTGCATCATCAGCCCTCCCTCAAGCAAATGAACATCAACAAGGATTGACATCATTTTTTTCTCGGGGATAATGGAATCAGAAGGCAGCCTGTCGCCCTTTTTCGAAGGTTCAGGTGAACTGCATGATAGCAGTGTTAACAGCAAACCGGGAATTATGAAAGCAGTAAAATGCTTCATTATTTCTTTCTTTCCTGATATTCCTTATTGATAGCGTCGAGAATAGTACGGGTAATATCAAGTGTATCATTTGCAATCAGGATCTCTCCGTCATTCTTAAATCCCATGATATAATCAAACTTATAGGTTTTGTTGAAGCGTTTCAGAAAATTTGTGAGGCTGTCGGTCAGCTTCTGGTTCATTGCGAGCTGCTGCTGGGCCATCATCTGGGTATACCTGTCTTTTTTCTCAACCAGCGCCTGCTGCCTTTGCATCAGTATCTCATAAATTTGTTTTCCTTTCTCTTCCGAAATTGCATTGGCCTGAACCTTCTGCTGAAAATCAGCCCCGTCCTTTTGAAGACTGGCTTCGTCTTTTTTCAGTTCTCCCTGCAGGCTGTTCACTGTTGCTTCAAGGTCTTTTCTAAGGTTCCTGATCAACTCGTATTTCATATTCAGGGTATCGAGATTGAGATAGACAACACTCAGGGCTTTTCCTTTTGAGTTTTGTAAGGCCACAGGCAGCTGCACCGGGGCTTCTTTTTTTGAAAGCACCAGAATGTACAATATGACCAGGCCAACCAGAAGTACAAGCCCGAGCACTGTATTGACCGTGAAAACAAAGAACGGATGCTTCGGACTTGCCTCTTTTTCTTCCGTGGTTTTCGGAAGCTCAATAGCTGAATTTTCCTGAATCTCTTCAGGTTTGTTAACAATTTCTTCCTGCATGATTTAAAGTTTTAATTTCCTAATTCTGACATGAATTTGATGCGCATAAGCCGGATCTCTTCTTCGGTGAACTCATCTTCGCCAAGTTCACGAAGAGCATCATTAATGGAATCCGATTCCGCTTTGCGAAAGTACTCGAAAATTTCTTCCTGATGATAAGGATCAACCACTTCATCAATATAATAATCGAGATCGATCTTTGTTCCGGAACCGACAATACTTTCAATTTCCGAAAGCAGTTCCCCAAAACTCAGGTTCTTTGCAAGTGCAATATCTTCAAGTGCAATTTTACGGTCAATACTGCGGATGATATACACCTTGATCCCCGATTTGTTCACCACTGATTTCACGACCATGTCCATCGGCCGGATGATCTCGTTCTCTTCAACATATTCCTTGATGAGGTCAAGGAAAGGTTTGCCGTACTTATGTGCCTTCCCGCTGCCGACGCCCGTGATCTGCTTAAGCTCCTCGGAATTGATGGGATACTGTATCGCCATATCCTCGAGAGAAGGATCCTGGAAGATCACAAAGGGAGGAAGTTTTTCCCTGCGGGCTATTTCTTTCCTCAGGTCTTTCAGTAAAGCAAACAAGGTTTTATCGGTTGTACTGCTCTTCGATCCCATGACTTCCATCAGATCCTCTTCCTCAGGATTGTCATAATCCCTGTCATCCATAAGCATCATGGAATACGGATTCTTCAGAAATTCCAATCCCTCAGGGCTGACCTTCAGCAAACCATAGTTTTCAATATCTTTCGTAAGCAGGCGTTCAATGAGGGCCTGCCTGATCACCGCATTCCAGAATTTTTCTTCTTTGGCCGCGCCTTTGCCGAACTGGGGCAGTTTGTTATGCTTGTATGACTTGATAGTGGCCAGGTTCTTGCCGATAATAATGTTGATGACATGTTTATTCTTGAACTGCTGTTTGACAGCAAGCACAGTTTCAAGTACGAGCTGGATATATTGCTTTCCTTCAAATTTTTTCCTGGGATGCAGACAGTTGTCACAGTTCTGGCAGTTCTCTTCCTTGAAGATCTCCCCGAAATAATGCAGAAGCTGCTTGCGGCGGCATACCGATGATTCACTGTAGGCAACGGTTTCAAGCAGCAACTGTTTCGAGATCTCCTGTTCTGCAACTGATTTACCTTTCAGGAATTTCTCAAGTTTCTGAATATCGTCATAAGCATAAAACGCAATACAGTTGCCTTCCCCGTCATCCCTGCCGGCACGGCCTGTCTCCTGGTAATATCCCTCGAGGCTTTTGGGCATGTCGTTATGAATGACATATCTCACATCGGGTTTGTCGATGCCCATACCAAAAGCAATCGTGGCGACGATCACATCCGCCTCCTCCATCAGGAATTTATCCTGGTTTGACCGTCGGGTGGAAGCATCAAGGCCTGCGTGGTAAGGCAGGGCTTTGATCCCGTTCACGACCAGTGTTTCGGCCAGTTCATCAACCTTCTTGCGGCTGAGACAGTATACAATTCCTGATTTACCTAAATGACCCTTTATATATTTGATAATATCCCTCGATGAATTTTTCGTTTTGGCCCTGACTTCATAAAAAAGATTAGGTCTGTTGAAGGATGCTTTGAACACGGTTGCATCCATCATGTTCAGGTTCTTCTGTATGTCCTGCTGTACCTTTGGGGTTGCAGTCGCTGTGAGCGCTATTACAGGGACATCCTGACCGATAGCGCTTATAATAGGCCTTAAACGCCTGTATTCGGGCCTGAAATCATGACCCCATTCCGATATACAATGCGCCTCATCAATTGCATAGAAAGATATTTTTATTTTCTTCAGGAAGTCGATGTTCTCTTCTTTTGTTATAGTTTCAGGTGCAACATATAAAAGTTTCGTTTTGCCCCTGGTAACATCTTTCTTAACTTGCGCGATCTCCTGCTTCGTAAGGGAGGAATTCATAAAATGTGCGACTTCTTCCTCGGCGCCGAAACTCCTCATCGAATCTACCTGGTTTTTCATCAGGGCGATCAGGGGCGAAACAATTATTGCGGTACCAGGCTGCACCAAAGCAGGCATCTGATAACACAATGATTTGCCGCCCCCTGTTGGCATGATAACGAATGTATCTTTTTTAGCCAGTACATTTCGTATGATGGCTTCCTGGCTTCCTTTAAAGCCATCAAAACCAAAAACCTTCTTCAATACTTCGTGCAGCTTGTATTCGTCTTTGCCTACTGCCATTTCAAATTGATTAATTTCGTACTTTTGTCAGACCAACCCTGATTACTAATTTTTTAGCACGTATATACAAATATAACGATAAACATCTCCAAATAACCAAAAAAAAATAAAAAAATTGTGCATTGAAAACACCTGATGCGTTGAAAAAGGTTGCTATCCGCACAATTGAGGATGAAGCGGCAGCAATAAAGAACCTGTCAAAATCGATAAATAAAGATTTCCTGAAATGTGTTCAGCATATTATCAGGTCGAAAGGCAGAGTAGTCGTAACCGGTATAGGCAAAAGTGCGATCATAGGGCAAAAACTGGTTGCTTCTCTTAATTCCACCGGAACTCCGGCGACCTTTATGCATGCAGCCGATGCCATTCACGGGGACCTGGGTATAGTTCAGAAGGACGATATCGTCATCTGCCTTTCGAAAAGCGGGGAAACCGCCGAGATCAGGGTTTTAGTTCCTTTATTGAAACAGCAGGGCAGCCTGCTGATCTCATTGGTCGGAAATACGGGTTCCTATCTTGCTCTTCAGTCGGATTATGTGATAGACACTACGGTAAGCAAGGAAGCCTGCCCGAATAATCTTGCCCCCACATCCAGCACGACAGCCCAGCTCGTGATGGGCGATGCTCTGGTAGTATGCCTGCTCGAAGCAAGAGGCTTCACTGCCGGCGATTTTGCGAAATTTCATCCGGGCGGAGCCCTGGGTAAAAAGATGTACTTAAAGGTCTCTGATCTGTATATTCACAACCAGAAACCCCTTGTCAAAGCGAACGATGACATCAAGAAAGTAATCCTCGAAATATCCTCGAAAAGACTTGGAGCTACCGCTGTCCTGGAAGGCGGCAAATTAGTCGGTATAATTACCGACGGCGACCTCCGGCGAATGCTCGAAAAGAATCCTGATCTGCGGAAACTAAGTGCAAGGGAAATCATGTCGCCCCGTCCAAAAACAATTGAACCCTCCACCCTCGTGATTGACGCCCTGACGCTGATGAGGAAGAACAATATTACGCAGTTACTGGTTCTTGAAAAGTCAATATATAAAGGAGTTATCCATCTTCACGATATTCTTAAAGAAGGGATAATCTGAAAGAACCAGGATAGAAGGAAGAATTAATCTCCATTTAACTTAAATATGAGATGCCGGATATATCAGGGGCATTAAAATTCGTGCTTCTTTGTTTCTTTTTTAATGCATTCTTTTCGATGGATTCGCTCTCACAGGCGACGAAGATCATGGGCCACGTTAAAGACGCTAAAACAGGAGAACCCATCCCCTTTGTAAATATTGTTATTAAAGGAACGACATTGGGAACCCTTACTGACTTTAACGGGAACTATGCACTCGAATTCAAGGTGAAGGCCGACAGTCTCAGGGCTTCCTTGCTGGGGTATTTTAACATGACCCGGAAAATCAGCCTGCACCAGTTCCAGACGATTGACTTTGAACTTGAACCCCAGCAGTATAACCTTCAGGAAGTCGTAGTTCGTTATAAAGGAAATCCGGCGGATGAAATACTGAAAAAAGTGATTCAGCATAAGAAATCGAACATGCTGCAGTCGTTCAGCACATACCAGTATAAAGCTTACACGAAGATCGAAGTCGATGCGAATAATATCAGTGACAAGCTGAAAAAACGGAAGATTTTACAACCTTTTAACTTCGTCTGGAACTATGTTGACACTTCGACTATCAACGGGAAATCTTTTCTCCCTGTCTTTATCACTGAAACCATGTCGGAAGTATACTACAGGAAATCGCCAAAGTCGAAAAAAGAGATCATCAAGGCAAGCCGCCTTTCAGGCCTCGAAAATGCAAGCGTATCCCAATTTCTTGGAAATCTCTCTCAGGAAGTGGACATTTATAAAGATTATGTACTCATTTTTGACAAGAATTTTGTAAGCCCGATCGCCGACTTTGGCCTCGACACCTACAAATATTTTCTTGTTGATTCATCCTATATAGGTAATAACTGGTGCTACCACCTGATGTTTAAACCAAAACGGAAACAGGAACTGACGTTTACCGGCAATATCTGGGTCACCGATACCACTTTTGCCATAAGGCGGGTAGATATGCGCATTGCAGACGACGCCAATATCAATTTTGTCAACGATCTCGCAATAGCCCAGGAATATGAATGGTCTGACAGGAGTTACTGGCTGCTTACAAAGGATAAATTTTCAGTGGATTTCAATGTTATTGCAAACGCACATAAACTCATCGGATTTTTTGCTCACCGAACAATGCAGTATTCCGATTTTCAATTTGACATTCCTGAGTCTGCGAAATTTTTCTCGATGCCCACAAATGTGCTGATCGAACCCGGATCGGATAAAAAAGATGAGGCATTTTGGGATGTCAGCCGGCCTGACAAGCTGAACAAAACAGAACAGGGAATTTATAATATGGTGGATTCCGTGAAGAACATGCCAATTTTCAGGACTTATGTGGATGTGATTTACGGAATAACAACAGGCTACTTATGCTGGGGCAAAGTCGAGCTGGGACCTTATTTTAAGTTGTTCAGCTATAACGGTGTTGAAGGGGCCAGGTTCAGGTTTGGTGGAAGAACTGCAAACAGCTTCAGTAAAAAGATACAGCTCGAAGGCTATGTTGCATACGGGACCCTCGATGGTGAATTCAAGGGTGGAGGCGATTTACTGTATATGTTCAGTAAAAATCCCAGGAGGGACTTCGCAGCCTCATACAAATGGGATGTGGAACAGATCGGCCTCAGTCCCAATGCTTTTGCAACGGATAATATCCTTTCATCCCTGTTCCATCGCGGTCCGAATAATAAACTTACGATGGTCAGGGAATACAAACTGGCTTATGAACACGAATGGTTCAACGGGCTTTCAAACACCCTGACCCTGACCCACAGGGAGTTATTCCCATTGGGCATGACCTCTTTTGTGGTGTTTCCAAACGGACTTTCAGCGCCTGTCTTCATGAACTCAATCTATACCTCGGAGATCCGGCTTGACACACGCCTTTCGTGGCGTGAAAAATTCGTCAACTCGGAATTCTACAGGTTTACCTTAAGTTCAAGTTATCCCATCATTCTCATCAGTTTTGCTTACGGCATCCCCAATGTTTTTAAAAGCGATTATGAATACCAGCGCCTGCAGCTTAACATCCAGCAATGGTTTAACTTTTCAACCATCGGCTATTCGAAATACAAGATCGAAGCCGGGAAGATCTGGGGAACCCTGCCCTACCCCCTCCTGAGGAACCACGACGGAAATCAGACATTCCTGTTTGATGAAGACGCTTCCAACTTAATGAATTATTATGAGTTTGTAAGCGACCTGTGGATCAGCGTCTATTTCACCCATCATTTTAACGGACTCCTCTTCAATCATATACCGCTTATCAGGAAATTAAAATGGAGAGAAGTAGTGCATCTTCGTTGTGTTTATGGCACTCTTCAGTCTAAAAATGAGGAATATTCACTTTTTCCAGACCAGATGCGGTCCTTCGGCAGCCAGCCATACTGGGAAGCAGGCGCCGGTATTGAAAATATTTTCAGAATTTTCAGGATCGATGCCGTTTGGAGAATGAGCCACCTGAATGACATTCAAAATCCGAATGTCAATAAATTTGGCCTTTTCGTTTCAATGAACTTTACTTTCTGATGATTTTTTTTACTTTTGGATACGCTTAGACAAACCTAATCCTTATGATACTGCGTACTGAGAAAATAGTGAAGAAATACCGCAAAAGAACCGTGGTAAATGAGGTTTCCGTCGACCTGAAGCAGGGGGAGATCGTTGGTTTGCTGGGTCCCAACGGAGCAGGTAAAACCACTTCGTTTTATATTATTGTCGGACTGATAAAGCCTTTTGCAGGAGATGTGTTCCTTGATGATCTGAATATCACAAACGAACCCATGTACAGGAGGGCCCAGAGGGGCATCAGCTACCTTCCCCAGGAGGCTTCGGTTTTCCGTAAATTAAGTGTTGAAGACAATATCAGGGCAATTCTTGAATTCACGATGCTTACGAAGGATCAGCAGAAAGAGCGGCTTGAAACACTGCTCGATGAATTCGGGCTCCAGCAGGTACGCAAAAGCCAGGGTATAACTCTTTCGGGAGGAGAAAGGCGAAGATGCGAGATTGCCCGCTGCCTGGCCGTTGACCCGAAGTTCATCCTGCTTGACGAACCTTTTGCAGGTATCGACCCTATCGCCGTGGAAGACATTCAGAACATCGTTTACCGTCTGAAGGAAAAAAATATCGGCGTTCTTATCACCGACCATAATGTGCATGAAACCCTCACAATTACCGACCGCGCCTATTTACTCTTTGAAGGCTCCATACTGCGTGCAGGCACTTCACGGGAGCTTGCCGACGATCCGCATGTGCGTAAAGTTTATTTAGGAGAGAATTTCGAGCTGAGGTAAGTTTCGAAAAGCAAGAAGCGAAAAGCGAAATTATTTCTGGCGAACGATTTCGCTTTTCGCTTCTTGCTTTTCGCCTTTTATATCTGCCTCTGAAACCCCAGCGACAGCATAAGGTAAAGGAGGATAATTACCGGTAACGCATTCAGGGAAAATAACAGGAGAAGTATGATCGAAGAGATCAGTAAAATATAACTCTTCTTGTTTTCGGTCCAGCCAGTTGTCTTGAATTTGATTGAAAAGATCTTAAAATCAGATATCAAAAGATAGGAAAAGAATACCGTAAGCAATGCAATTACCCTTGAATTTGAGAAGAAATCGGCCATGAAATCCAGTCTTATCACCGAATAAAGATGAGGCTGAAGAAAAATCACAAGTGGGATTGAAGCAAAAAATAAGGCATTTGCCGGAGTTGGCAAACCAATGAAATTCACCTCCTGCCTCAGGTCGATGTTGAACTTACCCAGCCTTATTGCTGAACAGATCGGGATCAGTAAAGCAAAATAAGGCGTAATATGCATACGGTCAAGCGCGTTGCAACTGGCGGCGCAATTTGCTGAAAGCAGGTTGAACACGATAATCCCCGGGGCCACTCCGAAAGAGACCATATCGGCCAGTGAATCCAACTGTTTCCCAAGTTCCGAACGCGCATCCAGAAGCCTTGCGAGCATGCCGTCGAGGAAATCAAACAAAGCCGCAAAGAAAATAAAAGCAGCGGCCCACACTACCTGGCCCGACATCATTGAGGTAATGGAAAGTACGCCACTGGCAAGGTTGAGCAGGGTAACAGAATTGGGGATATAATATTTGAATTTCATTTTTAATAATTTGTTTTTTAGTGGTCAAATGGAATACCCATTATTATCATTGGCGTTTTGTATGAACGTAGTCTTTATGGGTATTTCATAATAACAAAAATACACTTTTTAACGGCATTCGATGTGCACGTTTGTGCCGTTCGCTTATGATTTTTTTCTACTTTTGCGCCTTAATTTTAAACCAAAGGTACAATGCAAAGTCTTTATAAACTAATTTTTCTTACAGCATTTCTGATGCTTCTGGGCACATCCTCGATGGCCCAGTTTACAGTTTCAGGTGAGTTCAGACCCAGGGCCGAATACCGGGACGGGTATACTAAACTCCGCGATTCGACCCAGACCGGTTATGGCGATATCCTGGGCCGGGAACGTATTATTTTCGATTATAATAATGAGAAATTCACGACCCGTTTTTCACTGCAGCATGCGTTTGTTTTCGGGGAAAATAATTTCTATAACAGCGACACCATAAGGAATAACACGGTGAACATTTTTGAAGCCTGGTTTAAGTACAATTTCCTCAGCAGCTTCTCTGTTCGCGTTGGCCGTATTACACTTTCGTACGATGACCAGAGAGTGATCGGTTACAATAACTGGAGACCCCAGGGATCTGCGCATGATATGGTTGGATTTCAGTGGGGTGTCGTCAAAGCCGCATACCAGGGAGATTTCGGTTTTGCCATAAACAATGCCGACCCGGCAGGGGCATTTCTGTCAAACTATAACATGAAGAACTATAAATACATGTCGTATTTATGGAACCAGAAGACGTTTTTTAAGGAGATGTTAAAAATATCAGTGATGGGAATCATCGATGCCTACCAGCTGCCAACACAGTACCAGACAGTTACGTCTTCCCAGACTCTTTGGGTGATCAACGGAAAGGATACGGTCGGGCATACAACGCTCACCACGAAATCGCAAGTCCCTGTTACAGGTCCGAACCAGCTCTATGCAAGGTTTACACTTGGCGGTAATGTGTGGTTTAACTGGAAAAACCTCGGCATCTGGGCAGGGGGATACTACCAGGGTGGACATATCCAGGACGGGCGACAGGTATCGGCCAACATGTACGGCATCAATGCGTCTTATCAGATTGTGAAGCCCTTCAGGCTAATGGCTGGTTATGAGCACCTGAGCGGTACAGATAATAATCCGGATAAAAAGAGCGATGTTGCAAAGAAAGTTACAAGTTTCAATGTACTTTACGGGACCAATCATCAGTTATACGGCTATATGGACCTGTTCAACAGCATGCTTACGACAACGCCCAATTATCCCGGTCTCAACCAGATCTATGCACGCGGCACTGTGAATTTCAGCAAAGTCACTTCACTTGAGGCTACCTGGAGGTATTTCAGCTTTGGCAAGGAATACCTTACCGATGGCACGAAAGTCAATAAAAACCTTGGTTCGGAACTTGATTTTATGTTCCTTTACAAGCCGCTGCCGAATGTAGAACTTAATGCAGCCTATTGTTATTTTTTTCCTACTTCAACGATGGAATTATTTAACGGTTTGAAAAGTTCGGTTAAGGGATCCCAGTATGCTTACCTGATGATCACCTATAAACCGAAGTTCTTTACTACCGAAAAGAAATAGTGAATATTGCAGATTATACTTATGAACTTCCTGCGGACCGCATCGCCCAAAGACCCCTTGGCGTCAGGGATGCATCACGGCTGCTGTTGTTACGGGATGACCTGATCACCGATCACATTTTTTCTGATCTTGACAAGCTGATCCCGGAAGGAAGCCTTCTGGTTTTTAACGATACCAGGGTGGTCAGAGCCAGGCTGATGTTTGCAAAACCCAATGGCGTCAGCATCGAGATCTTTTGCCTTGAACCGGCATCCCCTTCCCGGGATCTTCAGCTTGCTTTTCAGCAGCAGTCGGAATGCAGGTGGATCTGCCTCGTGGGCAATTCAAAAAAATGGAAAAACGGAGCCCTTATCAAATCCCTGGATGAAAAGGGTGGTTTGCTGAAGGCAGAGAGAAAGGCAAGTCTCGGCGACGGTTGTTTTGAAATTGAGTTCAGCTGGACACCTTCTTCCTTTTCCTTTTCAGAAATCCTTACCGTTGCCGGACAGGTTCCGCTGCCGCCTTATATTATAAGGGATTCTGATGATGAAGACGTCAGGCGTTACCAGACCGTTTATGCCCAGCATGAAGGTTCGGTTGCTGCCCCCACTGCAGGACTGCACTTTACAAAGGATCTTCTTGAACGCCTCAGGTCCCGGCATTGCAGGGAGGAAAAAGTCACCCTGCATGTGGGCCTGGGAACATTCAAACCTTTAAGTGTTGACGACATCCGCGAGCATGTCATGCATAGTGAAAGCATTACTGTTAAACTTTCCACCCTCCGGAATTTAAGAGATTCACTCGAAGGTCTTGTGATCGCCGTAGGCACAACCTCTGCAAGGACACTTGAAAGCCTCTACTGGCTGGGTGTAAAGGCCATCAGAAATCCAGGGTCTGAAATAAATAAAGTGAACCAATGGGATCCTTATGAAACAGATTCTTCCAGTCTTCCGCCTGCGAAGGAATCGCTGGATGCCCTCATCTCTTACCTCGAAAAGCTGGGGTTGAATGAATTTGACGGAAGCACAAGCCTTATCATCGTTCCAGGCTATACGTTCAGGTTTACGAATGCTTTGATAACCAACTTCCATATGCCAAAAAGCACGCTGCTGTTGCTGATCGCTGCCTTCGTGGGGGATCAGTGGAAGAATGCCTATTCCCATGCGTTGGCAAAAGGCTACCGTTTTCTCAGTTATGGTGACGCCTGCATGTTTTTACAAAAATAAAATGTGTATTTATCCGGTCCTTTGCTTACTTTTGTCTTTCAAATCCAGGAAATCATGACCTTAGGTATTTTATTGATATTCGGTTTGGGCACTCAGGAAATCATCTTCATTGCCCTGATTATTTTGCTGCTTTTCGGCGGATCGAAGATCCCTGAACTTATGAAAGGTATCGGTAAAGGAGTAAAAAGCTTTAAAGACGGCATGGCCGGCATTGAAGATGAGCTGAAATCCGACGTCAAAAAAGACGAAACCACAAGCAAGCCGGAAGAGAAAAAATAATTTCCCGCCCCCCTCTTTAATATGGCATCATTGTGCAGCTATTATGCATGCCCCCGATGCCATTTTTATTTACATCCGTTTTATCCCTCCATGTAAATTCCCCCCAGCTTGCTGCGGAACCAAGGGCTTGGGCTTACCCGAATTTTCATACTTATTTTTCATTGTGAATCCATTAACAGTATTTGGAAATAGTCTGAATATAAATTTATAAAAAAATTATAAATCGCTTTGGTATCACCAAATAAATATATATACCTTTGTCGATATTTGCACAGAACCCCTATATTTACTTAGATAATGAAAAAACTACTGATCCTTGGCGCTGGTACCGGCGGTACCATTATGGCTAACAAAATGCGTAACCTTCTTGAGCGCGATGAATGGGATATCACCATCGTCGACCAATGTAAAACCCATTATTATCAACCGGGTTTTCTCTTTATGCCCTTTGGTTATTACACAAAGCATGATGTTGTGAAACCAAAAACAAACTTCCTCCCATTCGGGGTCAATATGATCTTTCAGGAGATCGAGCGAATTGATGCACCAAATAATTCGGTCCATCTGAAAGACGGCACGAATCTGCGGTACGATTTTCTGATCATTGCCACCGGTACACGCACTGCTCCTGAAGAGACTCCCGGTTTGAAAGGGCCGCTATGGCATAAACAGATCTTTGACTTCTACACTTACGAAGGAGCCACGGCCCTGGCCGGCTTCTTTAAAACCTGGAAAGGCAAAGAGCTTGTTCTGAACATTGCTGATATGCCGATCAAATGCCCGGTAGCTCCTTTGGAATTCGTTATGTTCGCCGACGCGTTCTTTGTTGAACGCGGTCTCAGGAATGATATCAACATTACTTATGTGACCCCTCTTTCCGGAGCCTTCACAAAGCCAAGGGCTTCGAAGGTCCTGGGAGAACTGCTGGTCCAGAAAAACATTAACATTGTCCCTGACTTTTACATGGAGAGGGTCGACAATGAAAAGAAAGCCATTGTATCGTACGATGAAAGGGAAATTCCTTTTGACTGTTTGATCACGATCCCCGTACACAAAGGAGATCCTGTGATCGGGCGCAGCGGGCTCGGTGATGAAATGGACTTTGTAAAAGCCGATAAATATACTCTTCAGCAGGTTCAGTTCCCGAACGTCTTCGTGATCGGTGATGCCGGTAATTTTCCGACTTCGAAAGCCGGCTCAGTGGTTCATTTCCAGGCTGATGTGTTAACCGAGAACCTTATGTGTGCCATCGAAAACAGGCCGCTAACCGATAAATTTGACGGCCATTCAAACTGTTACATCGAAACAGGATTCGGCAAAGGCGCTCTGATTGATTTCAATTACGACACTGAACCCCTCCCGGGCTCATTCCCATTCCCGGGAATAGGCCCTTTCGGACTTCTGAAAGAAAGCCGGACGAACCATTACGGCAAACTGATGTTCCGATGGATCTACTGGCATATCCTTTTAAAAGGAAAAGAAATGCCTATCGATTCGAAGATGACAATGGCAGGTAAAAAAATGTAAACCCAGGATTATGGCTGAAAAAGAATTACAGGAGCAATTGGATGAGCTCCATCAGAAAATGGACATGGTCCTGGAATACGTTTCACTACAGAACCAGAAAAGGGAAGAAATCGACGATTTTGTCGAGGATGCGGGCATTGTTATTAAAGATGTTGTGCGTCATACCTCCGGAATGCTTGAAAATGCTCAGGTTGAACTCGATCATGTGGACCTGCCGGGACTTATGATCAAAGTACTTCAGAACCTCGGCACCTTCCACGAAATGTTCGAGATGATGGAAAGTGCCAAGGATTTCATGAAGGATGTCACTCCCATACTGCACCAGGTCGGCCTTGATGCGGTGAATAAAATGAACGAGCTCGACAGGAAAGGGTACTTTGAATATATAAGTGAACTCGGTAACTTTGTCGACAAATGGATACAGTTGTTCACAAGGGAAGATCTGATCAGGCTTCAGAACAACCTTGAGAATATTGCAGGTATCGTACGTAATCTTTCAGACCCTGCACTTATGAAAGGCCTGAATAATATGACTCTTGCACTTGCCGAAGTAAAACCCGATGAAAAACTTGACAATAAATCACTTTTCGGATTGTTTAAACAACTAAACTCGCCGGAAGTGAGGCAGTCCTTATCATACTCGCTCAGGCTTGTACAACAAATAGCGAAAAGCTCAAAGTGAAAAGCGAAATTTCACCATTTCGCCTTTCGCCATTTCGCTTTTAATAAATTGTAATTTAGCATTAGTAATAACAAAAATTAATCACAACATTATGGCACAGAAAGTTTTTGCTGGAATCAGCGTGGATGTAAACGATGACGGGTACATGACCGATCGTTCACAATGGACTAAAGACATCGCAAAGGAGATTGCAAAAGAAGAAGGTATTGAGCTTACCGAGAAACACTATCAGGTAATTGAATACCTCCGTGAAAGGCAGGCAAAAGGTGAAAGCCTCACTATCAGGTCAGTGGGGACCAGTGGTTTTATTGATATAAAAGGATTCTACCAGCTTTTTCCCGGAGCTCCCATGAAAAAAGCAGCTAAAATATCCGGTATTCCAAAACCCGCTTCATGCGTGTAATATTCACAGCACTAAAAAACACAAACAATGGCAAAAGAAGAATTTCCCCTGAAAAAAGTCTGCATCATATGCGCTAAAGGAACGATTGAAGACGTATATGCAACCCTGGTAATGAGCAACGGAGCCGTGATGGAAGGTATTGAGACGAAGATCTTTTTTACCTTCTTCGGACTGGATGCCATTACTAAAAAACAAATGAACAGCCTTCATACAGGCACCGTTGGCAATCCTGCAATGCGTATGCCCGGCGGGCTGCCGTTCCCGACTCTTCTTGGCATGCTTCCCGGAGTAGAAGCCGGTGTGTCGTTGATGATGAAAAGCCAGATGGAAGCGCTTGACATCCCTCCCGTAAAAGAATTCCTTGAAATGATAGAAGCCGGCGGTGGTGAAATATACGCCTGCAAACTGGCAATGGACATGTTCAAACTTAAGAAGGAAGATCTTTGGGAAGGAGTAAAGGACGTGCTCACCGTAGGCGACTTCTATGAAAAGTGCGGCGGGATCCAAACCCAGATCATCTTTACGTAAGGTACAGGGTAAATAAATCATAGCCTTCTTCATGGTCTATAATGTTTGACCTTTTTGTACCTTTGTTTGATGGATTATTTCAACAGCTACCATGGCCTGCAGGAGGCGCTTTTGGCCGGCCGGCCTGAAGTGGAATTCGACGGGATGGTGATCAGCCGCACTGAATTCAGTTCCATGTCGCACGGATTGCTTCCGGGCAACCAGCACTACCACTGCAAAAAGCACGACAAGGATATCTCCTATCCTGTTTCATATTATAATGACATAGGAGTATTGCACGACGACATCCATATCACGGATGCTTTCGTCAAAGAAAACAGGCATTTCACGATACATCTGATGAGGCCTGCGGGAAGCGGGAAGGCTAAGAACTTCACGCTGCTGTTTCATGGCTTTAATGAGAAGAACTGGAGCAAGTATCTTCCCTGGGCGAGAGCCATCTGCCTTCATACAAACAGCATGGTCGTCATGTACCCGATTGCCTTCCATATGCAGCGAGGTCCTTCCCAATGGAGCGAGAAACGAAAGATGTTCGCCAGCAGCGAAGCCCGGAAACAAAGGTTCCCGAATATCATCCATTCAACCCTTACCAATGTGGCCATAAGCATGAGGTTGCATTCGATGCCGCAAAGGTTTATCTGGTCGGGACTGCAGACATATTACGACGTGATACAGTTCATTGAGGAATGCCGGGAAGGGAAACACGAACAAATAGATCCCGGCTTCTCGTTCAATATTTTTGCGTATTCGATAGGCGGATTGCTTGCAGAGATCCTTAAACTCACCAATTATAAAGATTATTTCGGGCGGACTAAAGTCTGCCTGTTCTGCAGCGGGGCGGTCTTTAACAGGCTATCACCTGTAAGCAAATACATCCTCGACAGTGAAGCCAACGTGGCATTGTATTCGTATCTCGTTGAACATTTCGACAGCTTCCTGAAAAAG
The DNA here is from genome assembly GCA_903887775.1 of uncultured Bacteroidales bacterium. Lineage (GTDB taxonomy): Bacteria > Bacteroidota > Bacteroidia > Bacteroidales > FEN-979 > CAIRDP01. The sequence continues at coordinate 24,924 of CAISRB010000008.1, read as the reverse complement.
GATCCCCTGCTGAAGCATTTTATTGAAGGAGACCATCCTGAAGGCAGGACCTTCAGAGCTATGCTCGACTATGCGAAGATGAGGGATTTCAGGGAAGGACTCTTCCGCAGGTATGCAAAAGACTTTTATGCCATAAGCCTGAAAAAAGACACTGTGATCTCTTCATTTGAGATCATCAACACCCTGCAGGGAGCTTTCCGCGATATCCCTGTCCCTGTTGAGGAATTCGACTTTGAACACAAATATACCCACGAAAATCCATTTCCCCTGAATGTTTCAGAAGCCGGTCTGATCGACAGGAACTTTGAAATGATCTTTGAAAAGGTGGGTAAGTTTCTTCTGTCAGGTTCCTGATTATCCGTTCCTGCTTATCTGATGCAGAAGATCGAGGTCGTTGATCTGGACGTGACGCTCATCTACCGAAAGGATCCCGTCATCTTTTAACTTCAGCAATACCCTGGTTGCACTTTCCCTGGAGATCCCTATCAGGTCGGCCAGTTCCTGTCGTGTGAAAGGAATGTCGAACTCCCGGTCCTCATAAATAATCCTTGAGAAATATAACAGGGCATCGGCCACCTTGCCATAGGTCTTTTTCTGAGACTGGCTCATAAACCTGTGAAAATTATTGAGGCTGTCGCGCGATACCGAAACCAGGATCTGGTATGCGAATTCGCCATTCTCCCTGATCAGTTTATTGAAAATGCTGATGTCTATATAACAGACCCTGATGTCTTCCAGGGCTGCATAAGAATAATGATTCACCCTGTCACCAAAGAGTGAAGGCAATCCGAGGTAGCTGAATTTCTTTACGATCTGAAGGATCTGTTCTTTCTGGCTGGATGTCCTGACGTATTCTTTGACCAGTCCCGACTTAAGGTAAATGATATTGGAATTCAAAGAACCTTCATGAATGATGATATCTCCTTTTTTGAATTCGGCTTCCCTGCTGTTTTCATTAACTTTGTCAAGCTCGACTGCATTAAGCACAGCTGCAGCGCAGGATTTCACCTTGCATTCGCGGCAGTGGGTTTTCAGAGGGAGGGGATCCGGGAACATTCGTCTTCGAAACTTAGAATTTTGCCCACAAAGATGCGCAAAATTTCACTGACTTCATGTGATCTATATCACATTTACTGATGTTTTTCGACACATTTTTATGTGTAAGTGGCAATATTTGTTCGTTGCCATTTTCACATTTTCGTGGATCGAGTATCACGCCCAAACCTTCCCAAACTGCACACGGTCTTGGTAATTTTGCCCTCATGATTTCAGACTTCCGTTCATTTGAATCGATTACGGAGCCTGAATAAAAGAAAAGGCCTATGAAAGCAGCTGTTCCAACGAACGACGGATTGATGATAGCCTCATCATTTGAGGAGGCCAAAGGTTTCCTTATCCTGAATATTGAAATGGGTAAAGTAACCGGGGAGGAACTGGTCTGGAACCAGGTTGCTTATGATAAGAAGGCTCCCCAGGTATACCTTTCCGCCCTGAAAGATTGTTCTGCAGTATTATCCTTACCTGTCAACGGGGATCTGAAAACCACTATGCTCAGTCAGGGCATTTCAATGATCTCAAGTAATGAACGGATCATCCATAATGCAATTGTAAACTACCTCGAAAATGAAGTCAGCCGAGCCGCAGACTATTGCTGCTGTCCATGAGCTCCGTGAAACCGACAAGCTGGAATCCTGGTTCGAGACGTTCCGCAGGGATACCATAGGTCATGACCAGACCTATCTGACTCCTTACGGAAGGCAAAGGATGCTCTATGCCGACTGGATCGCAAGCGGGCGCTTATACCGGCCGATAGAAAAGAAGATCATTGAGGAGATCGGGCCATTTGTCGGGAACACTCATACTGAAACCAGCGAGAACGGCAGGCTTATGACCCGGGCCTATCAGCAGTCACATCGAAAAATAAAGGAACATCTTAATGCCGGATCAGGGGATGTTATCCTGACGACCGGCTTCGGGATGACCGGGGCTGTTGTAAAGTTCCAAAGGTTACTGGGATTGAAACAATGCGGCATACTTTCGGACGGGAAATGCATGAAAGATAAAGACAAACCTGTGGTTTTCATCACGCATATGGAACATCACTCGAATCATACTTCATGGTATGAGACGGTAGCTGATGTAGTAGTGGTAAAGCCAGGCAAGGATCTGCGCTTTGATCTGAATCACCTTGAAGATGCACTGAAGTTATACAGCAAGGAAAAACCGCTGATCGGATCTTTCACGGCTTGTTCCAATGTTACCGGAGTAAGGACCCCCATTCATGAAATGGCGGCGCTGATGCATCAATACGGAGGAAAAGTATTCGTGGATTACGCAGCGTCGGCTCCCTACGATGATATCAATATGCATCCCGGTAATCCTTTGCAGGACCTGGATGCTGTATATTTTTCCCCACACAAATTTCTGGGAGGACCCGGGTCCTCAGGGGTTCTTGTATTCAATTCGGAACTTTATCATAACCGGGTTCCCGATCAGCCCGGGGGAGGGACGGTCGACTGGACCAATCCCTGGGGAGAGTATAAATTCATTGACGATATCGAGGGCCGGGAAGACGGTGGAACTCCCGGCTTTCTCCAGGCGATGCGTGCCGCGCTCAGTATGGATTTAAAAGATCAGATGGATGTTGCAAAGATCCATAAGCGTGAAGATCAGCTGTTGAAGCTGGCGTTCAGCGAGTTTTCTTCAATCCCGGGTTTGCATGTCCTCGCCGATAATGCCACAGAAAGGCTGGGAGTAATTTCATTTTATATCGATTCCATACATTATAACCTGGTAGTTTCACTCCTGAGCGACAGGTTTGGCATACAGGTAAGGGGCGGATGTGCCTGTGCCGGTACTTACGGGCACTACCTGCTGGATGTGAGCTTTGAAAAGTCAAAAAGGATAACCGACAGCATCTCCAATGGTGATCTTTCCGCAAAACCAGGCTGGGTAAGGCTCTCACTTCATCCGACTATGACCGATACAGATGTGGTCTACATTGCCGACGCATTGCGCCGGATAAGCAGAAACCATAAAGAATGGAGCAGGGATTACTCTTATAATAAGCATACCAATGAATTCCGGCACAACCTTCAGCATCCCGCTGCCCCGGATGTGAATCAGTGGCTTACACTTTCCTGACAATCTTTTGTGATAATTATCACATCTTACTGAGATTTATTTCCTGATACTAAAGCGCTTTAATGTTAGGCTGACTTTTACCTTTGTACACATCTATTTATCTACATCTTTACATTTAATAATATTTCTATGGGCACAGAACTCGAGAATCAGATTGCTGATTTAAAAGAACAATTAAACCAGCTTAAGGAAGGCACAAAGGACCAGCTTTCGATGGTGGTTTTTTCAGGCGACTTGGATAAGATCCTTGCTGCTTTGATCATTGCAACAGGCGCAGCCGCTTTCGACATGAAAGTTAAACTCTTCTTTACTTTCTGGGCGATTTCCGCATTGCGTGATCCTGCAAAAAACGGCAAAGGCAAGAACTTCATTGAGAAAATGTTTGGCATGATGCTTCCGAAAGGGAGCCCGAAACTGAAACTTTCCAATATGAACATGGGTGGAATGGGTACAGCCATGATGAAAGGGATCATGAAGAAACACAAGGTCGCTTCCATTGAAGAAATGCTGAAGACAGCAGGTGAACTGGGTGTCGAGATCAATATTTGCGAAATGTCGATGAACCTGATGGGGTTTAAAAAGGAAGAGATGATAGATTATCCGCATATGACCATTTGCGGAGTGGCCACTTTCCTTACAGATGCAGCAGAAAGTAAAATTCAATTATTCATATAATCAATTATAAACTGCAGGGCAACCTGCTCCGGGTTTCGGGCGGATCGTCCCGGAACATTCCCGGAAAATTAAAATAGGAGAAAACACAATGAGCACAGAAGAATTAAAAAACCTCAAATCGAACACCATCGTTGATGCACGCGGAACCGCTTGTCCGGGCCCATTATTGGCCGCAAAGAAAGCCATCGGGGAGATTGAATCAGGAGAGATCATGGAGATCTACTCTTCGGATGAAGGAACCAAGAATGACATTCCCAAATGGTGTAATAAAATGACCCATGAATTTTTAGGGATCGTTGAAGAAGACAGCTATTCAAGATTATTTCTAAAGAAAGCATAAATCTCAGCCCCGGAAGATCTGTTCCAAATAAAACTACTGATTCAACAAGCTGATTTGAAGACCCGTGAAAGGTCTTCCGGGGAGTGGTTTACCTGTTCACGGTTTTACCACATTAAGAAATAAATGAACCTGAATAAATTAACGGCATGAACTCCGGGGCAAATCCCGGCCTCCGGATCCTCTGCATTCAGCGGATAATGGTCCGAAAGGAATAAAAAAGATTACCATATGGAAACAAAAAAATCGCCAAGGATACTGGTGTTTTCGACCGACAAGATCTCTGATCCCGGAATTGACCAGGCAGGCTTACGAAAGATCCACTATTCGCCTACGGTATATACGATAAGCCTGCCATGTTCATCGGGCATCAAGCCCCGCTGGATCATGCGTGCTTTCGAACAGGGCTTCGACGGTGTGTTCATCGCTGCCGACGGGCATGAATGCTCATACAGCTCACGCTGCCCTGAGTTTACCAATAAGATCATCGAAGAATGCCAGAAGCAGATGACTGCAAAAGGAATAAGCCCCAAGCGGATAAGGATGGCAGCAATTTGTTCTGTATGCGCCGAACCCTTTGCCAGCCATATGGCCAATTTCACAAAAATCTTAGCTGAACTTTCATGAAATGCCCAATGGAAAAAGTTAATCCTAAACTGGAACGATAGTTTTGGGCATTCCATCTGACCACTGAAATCAAATTATTAACAGATGAACACAGAAGAAAAGAAGTACGATGTAATGGTCATCGGGGGCGGTATTGCAGGGCAGGAAGCGGCCTTATCCCTTGCTAACATGGATTATAAGGTATTGCTTGTCGAGAAAGGTTTATCCATTGGCGGCAAGATGATACAGCTGAGCAAGGTCTTCCCTACCCTTGACTGCGCCGCTTGTATTACAACACCAAAGATGTCGGAGACAGCCAGGCACTCAAACATTACACTTTTATTAAATTCCGAAATTGACAGCATAAAACGGAACGAAAAAGGCTTTCATCTTGAGATCAATAAAAATCCAAGGTATGTAAAGCCCGAAGCCTGCACCGGCTGCCAGGAATGTGAAATGGCTTGTCCCGAAGTAAGATCTGATGAATACAACGCCCATCTTGCAGGACGCAAAGTCGCCTACATTCCTTTTAGCCTTGCCAATCCGAGGATTGCCGTTATCGAGAGACAGGATACCTCAGCCCCTTGCATCGCAGCCTGTCCCGGAGGAGTAAAGCCTTATGGTTACATTTCTCTCGTAAGGAACGGCCAGTACGAGGAGGCCATGCATCTGCATATGGAGGACATTCCTATCCCGGGAAGCCTTGGCCGTGCCTGCTATTCACCCTGCCAGGGGGAATGCACCCGCGCCAGTCTCGAAGCCACAGTCGACATCCGCAGGATAAAACGGTTTTTTGCAGAAGACTACTATATTAAATACCCTGAAGCGCCTGCAAGACTTATCGAAAAGAACAGCGGGAAGAAAGTTGCCATAGTGGGTTCCGGTCCGGCCGGCCTCACTGCCGCTTACCACCTGGCCCTGGCCGGCCATAAGGTGAAGATCTTTGAAGCCGCTCCTTCGGCAGGCGGGATGTTAAAACTTACGCTTCCCGAATACCGGCTCCCGAATACCGTCGTGGACAGGGACATTGAGAACATCACCTCCCTTGGGGTAGAGATAGAATGCAGCCACCCTGTGGGCAGCCTTCACAAAATCAAAGAACAAAATTATGATGCCGTGTTCGTCGCAGTTGGAACACATAAAACAAGCAAGATGAACATTCCCGGTTCAGATCTTAAAGGCGTCGTTTCCTGCCTTGATTTCCTGAGGGAATCGAAGATAGGTTTAAAGACCGATCTTACTGGTAAAAAGGTGATGGTGATCGGCGGCGGAAATACCGCGATGGATTCAGCCCGCACAGCCTTGCGTTTAGGAGCGTCAAAAGTCTCCATCATATATCGCCGCAGCCGTGAGGAAATGCCGGCCTGGAAAGACGAAATCCATGAAGCCGAGGAAGAAGGAATACATTTTGAGTTGCTCCGGAACCCTGTAAAATTTGCCGGCACAGATGGCAGGCTCAGCCAGGTTGTCCTTATAAAGATGGCCCTGGGTGAACCTGATGCAAGCGGCCGCAGGAAACCAAATGAAGTTCAAGGTTCAGAATATACCGAGGATGTGGGTTTCGTTATTGAAGCCATAGGGCTCTCACCTACCACATCCGCCTTCAGTAAAGAACTTGAACTGGAAAAAGACGGCAGGATAAAAACCGATAAAAATACATTGCAGACTGCTACCCCCTGGTTATTTGCCGGCGGGGATTCGGTAAGCGGTTCTTCAACTATTATTGAAGCAGCAGGACAAGGAAAACGGGCAGCATTTTATATGGATAAATACCTGCAGGGACTTGAATTGACTGATTTCGAGTTCGGTGATAAACTTCCTGCAGTGGACAAAAAGAAAGTCCTCGCCAGGCCGGATATTCAACTTAAACCTGCGCTTGATGAAAAAGTCAGGCCTGTTGCCGAACGTATCAGGGACTTCAATGAAGTTGAATTCACTTTCACCGAGGAAGAAGTGCACCAGAGCGCCGACCGCTGCCTCGATTGCAGCAACTGTCGCGAATGCCACCAATGCGTTACAGCCTGCCCTGCTTATGCCATTGATTTCTCCCAGAAAAAAGAAGTTGTAAAAGCCTATGCGAGTTCAGTCATCATCGCATCGGGCTTTAATTTGTTCAATGCAGCATTCAAACCGCAGTATTCTTTCAACCAGCTTCCGAATGTGATCGATTCGATGCAGATGGACAGGCTCATCGCCCCTACCCGCCCCTACAATAATGTACTCAGGCCGGGTGACGGTAAAACCCCTGGTAACATTGCCTATGTATTATGCACCGGTTCCAGGGATTCAAGCCTTGAAAACTTCCGTTCCTGTTCGGTTGCAGCAACCAATAACCCCATCTGTTCCCAGATCTGTTGCATGTATTCTCTTAAGCAGGCTCAGCTTCTAATGGGAGCCTTGCCGATGGCGGATATCACGATCTATTATATGGACATACGTGCATTTGGCAAGGGTTACGAAGAATTTTACCAGCAGTCGAAATCGATGGGTGTAAACCTGGTAAAGGCTAAGGTGGCCAGGATCAAAGGCAAGGAAGACGGCAAAGGAGATGTGGTTCTGAGGATTGAGGATGTGGAGACAGGACAGGTAAAAGAAATGACCCATGACCTGGTGGTACTTTCGGTTGGCATGATGCCTGAGAATACAGTACTCAAATCGTTTAAAGATGGCAGCCCTGCTCTTGACCAGTTTAATTTCATCAAACAGACCGACCTTCAGCTGAATCCAAGCCGCACCAGCGTGGAAGGTGTTTTTGTAGCCGGCACATCAGCAGCCCCTATGGACATTCCCGATTCGATCCTGTCGGCCGGTGCAGCAGCATGTGAAGTTGCGTCGTACCTGAGCCAGTATTAAAAATGAATGAATTAAATGTCGTTCGGCGAAGCCGTAATGAACACCATTGAAATAGACAATTACGTGAATAATATTGAACAACGAATGTTGAATGTTGAAGTACTCATGGCTCTTGCCTCATGCCTCATGGCTCATGGCTCATGGCTCATGGCTCATGGCTCATGGCTTTAAAAACATCTGAATTATGGAAGAGAAAAAGAAAAAACAAAGAATAGGCGTGTACATCTGCCATTGCGGGGGTAATATCTCCGACTACGTGGATGTGGAGCAGCTTCGCGATATAGTGGGCCAGGAAGAAAACGTCGCAGTTTCAAAGAACGTGATGTTTGCCTGTGCCGATTCGAATCAGAAGGAGATGATCAGGGATATTCAGGAAAAGCAGCTCGACGGTATCGTCGTAGCTTCCTGTTCTCCCAAGCTTCACCTGCATACCTTTCGTGGTGTTGCTGAACGCGCCGGTTTGAATCCCTATAATTACGTACAAGTTAACGTACGTGAGCAGTGTTCATGGGCCCATTCTGATCATCCTGACCAGGCATCCTACAAAGCTGCCGGACTGATACGCGCGGGCATCCGCAGGGTTTCAAGTTCAGAAGCGCTTACAAACATTGAAGTCAAAGCCACCAAAGCGGTCGTCGTGATCGGTGCGGGACTTGCAGGAATGCGTGCCTCCATTGACCTTGCAAGGATGGGCAACCAGGTAGTTGTTGTAGAAAAAGAGCCGGTAGCCGGCGGACAAATGGCAGGCAAAGGCCCGGTATTTCCTACAAACCAAAAGGGCCAGGAACTGGTCGATACATTGTTAAGTGAGATCAGGAAATTATCGAAGATCACCCTGTTCACTTCGGCCACTGTCGATAAAGTCACAGGGAGTATTGGCAATTTCAAGGTGGATGTGAGAGTGAACGGTACCCCGGGTGAAGTCATGAGTTTCCCGGCAGGGGCCATCCTGGTTACTACCGGATATGAATCTTATATCCCTAAAGAAGGAGAGTTTGGCTTCACCGAAGGCAGCCGTGTGATTACGATGAAAGAATTCGACAAGCTGGTCGATTCTTCAAACATCAGTCTTTCATACCAGGGGAAAGCTGTAAAGACCATTGCATACATCTATTGTGTAGGCATGAGGCAGACGAAGGGAGAGAACAAATACTGTTCAAGGAGCTGCTGTACTGCTGCCATCCATTCCTCCATCACGGTTCATGAAAAGTTCAAGGGAATAAAAGCGTTTCATTTGTATCGCGACATCCGCACTTATGGTAAAAATGAAATATTGTACGAAAAGTCATCCCGGCTTGGAGATACTTTTTTAATGTACCAGGAGAAAGAACCTCCTCTAGTGGTGCAGAGGAAGAATATCGTTAATGTAAAGATCAAGGATTCGCTGACAAAGAAAAGGGAACTTGAACTTGACGCAGACCTGGTTGTGCTGGTCACCGGCATGGTGCCCCGTCAAGACAGCCAGGATATCGCAAACAAACTTAAAATACCCATTGGGAACGACAAATTCTTTAATGAGATCCATCCGAAACTCAGACCGGTCGAAACGGTGATCAACGGGGTGTTCCTTGGCGGAAGTTGCCAGGGTCCTAAAAATATTACCGAATCAGTGCAATCTGCTATGGCAGCCTCGGCAAAGATCAATGCCATCATACGTAAAGACACGTTAGAACTGGAACCGATCATTGCCCGTATTGATGCGGAAGCCTGCACCTGGTGCGGAAAATGCCAGGAAGTATGCGAGTACGATGCAATTTTCCAGATAGAAACTAACGGCAAAGTCGTGGCGTCGGTGAACGATCCTGTTTGTAAGGGCTGCGGGATCTGTGCCCCAATATGCCCTGCCGACGCCATTGACATTGCCCAGTATACCAATGATGAGATCGAAGGGATGATAGACGGATTTTCGCAACAGGTAGATCTGAATGTCGAAAAAGGAAAATCAGGGCAGGAGGGAGATGCAGGAGGAATGAAAGATTTTCCGCAGATATGGAAATCCATCATCGAAAACCTTTCTGAGGAACCAAAGACCATTCCACAGATCGCTGCAAGCCTTCAACAGCCTTCGGAACTTGTAACCTGGCACCTGATGACAATGAACAAATACTACATTGTCGAGTCGGCAGGCATTGACGATAATGATGAATACTTCCTGTACAAACTCAAAAACAAGTGAAATGACGAAGATAGATCCACATTTTGCAGATGAACTTAAAAAGTACGGGGCAAAGGATTTCGATGCCTGCTTCAACTGCGGGAATTGCTCGGCGGTTTGCAGCCATAGTGAGAAAACTGTAAGCTTCCCCAGGCTAACAGTGAGGTTGGGTGTACTCGGACTTAAAAAAGAAATCCTGAATAGTGTAGAACCCTGGCTTTGTTACTCCTGCGGAGATTGTACCGAAACCTGTCCGCGCCAGGCCGGTCCTGGCCAATACCTGGCTGCTGTGAGACGTTTTGCAATTTCGGAATATGAACCCACCGGGCTCACCAGGCTCATGTTCAAGAGACCGCCTGCCTTTATAGCTGTTACAGCATTGATTGCGGTTTTTCTTGGATTCTTCCTGTTCACTCTTAAACCCGATCATGAGGTTGCACGATGGATCTTTAACTGGTTGCCTTATGATGTCATCCACAATATGGGACTGGTAATCTTTAGCTTTACAGGTCTTTCCATGGTGTGGGGCGTTTTTTCGATGGCCATGCATTTCAACCGGAACAAGGATAAAAAAATCAAATCCAAAGTAGGTTTTTTAAAAGCCGTCTGGATGGTCATCAGTGAAGCCGGGACTATGGACCGTTACAAAGACTGCGATGCCGAAGAAGATTCACATTGGAGGGGTGTACCCTGGTACAAACAACCCTGGTTCGTTCATTGGTCTATCATGTGGGGATTTATAGGACTACTTGTCGCTACCAGCCTTGATTTCATCCTTAAAGATCCTGCAACGACAATATGGTGGCCAAGCCGGATCCTTGGTACCATAGCCGGTCTCTTTTTGATACTGGGAACAAGCCAGGCTATCAATTACCGCCTGAAAAAAGTGACTTTGATTTACAGCGAAACCAGTCCGGCCGACTGGACTTTTCTCTGGTTTCTTTGGATTGCAGGGCTAACAGGATTCTGGCTTGAGGTTTCGGTAGCTTTGGGAGCAAACAACATCATCAACCAGTTCGTTTTTCTGGTTCATACCGTGATCTCGATGGAACTTGTGCTGCTTTTTGCCTTCTCAAAGTTTGCTCATGCGTTTTATCGTCCGGTAGCATTGTTTTACCATTACCGGAACCAGGCATAAAAATCCGGAGCGGAGAAAAACCGTAAGGTTTTAAGGCATCAAATTTATTACCTTTGTGTTATGACTGCTAAAATAAAACCGGTTTTTAATAAACGTATTTTCTGGGATGTGAATTTTGAGGCCATTGATTACGACCTCCGGGCTAATTTTGTGATTGAGAGGGTATTTGAGAGGGGTGATGTGGAAGATATAAGGCAATGCCGGAGATATTATGGAGATGAAAAAGTAACGGAGGCTTTACTGAAAGCAAAATATCTTCCTTTGCATACTATTTACCTGGCCAGCGCAGTAATAGACAAACCTTTGCAAGAATTCAGATGTTACATACTGAGACAGTTGAACCCGGAACTTTTTCCTTATTGAAAAGGTTAATGGATCTGCCATCACTGAAATCCTTTTCTCTGGTTGGCGGGACTGCTCTGGCTTTGAGATATGGGCACCGCAGCTCAATTGATCTTGATTTGTTCTATCACGAGAAATTTGATCAACCTCAAGTTGTCAAGGACCTGACATTAGAATTCGCGGATAAATTTGTGTACAAACAGGAACATACGCACTTTGGTATATTCTGCTTTATAAACGAAGTGAAGGTTGATTTTGTTCACTTTCCTCATCTGCCAATTAAACCATTTGAAACAATTGAACAGATAAGATTTTATAGTCTGGCCGACATTGCTGCCATGAAAATCCAGGCAATACTTGGCAGAGCCAAGAAAAAAGATTTCTATGATCTGCATGAATTATTGCAGCATTTCTCTTTGCAACAGGTCATTGATTGGCATTATAAAAAATACCCAAGTCAGATGCTCGCGATCAGCATCCCACACGCAATTACCTATTTTGCTGATGCAGAGGAAAGCGAAATACCGGTAAGTTTCAAAAAGCAAACCTGGGAAGGAGTTAAAAAAGGAATTTCGAAAACTGTGAGCGATTACCTGAGATGAAATTTACTGCCGGGGTCTGACAAAACTCTTTTGTCAGGGCCTTCTTCCCATAGTCTGGCTAACAAACAACACATCTTCCCGCTCTGTAACCTCGGTATGTGCCTTATCGCAGTAATCCAGGATCTGCTGTTTCAACTCCTTTGTCCATAAATCCGGTTCAACAGCGCTGTATAGGTTCGCATAACTCCTGATCACATTATAAAAATCTGTTTGACCTACCGTTGAGGGAGAGACATGCCTGAGAACAGATTCCACACCGGAAAAACCATGGTCTTTCAAATATTTCGGCAATGCCAGGGAAATCCTTGGATGAGAGCCGATGTTATGATAGAATTCAAGTTCCTTATCCCTGAAAAGTTTCCAGGTACTGTTCCCTGCATAGCTGGTATCAATGAAATACTCTGTGATCATCAGGATCCCGCCACTCCTGAGTTTTAAAAATGCATCCAGGATAAACTCAGGAACATTTTTCATATGCTCTACCGCGAATCTTGCCGTGATCAGATCAAAATTTCCTGATGGAAAGGAATGGTCAAACAGCCTGTGTTCGAACGACAGGTTTGCTTCACCGTGTTTCTCCCGGGCAGATGAGATCAGCTCAGGGTCAGCATCAACCGCTTTATACATAACATCGGGAGTCAGCCTGGCCAGCCCCGAAATAAAATTACCCTCCCCTGTCCCCACGTCAAGAACGGATGTAATCTTATTTTTCAGGATAAGTTCCCTGAGGTAGTCATATTCAAAAGCCGAAAAGGCCCTGGTTTGTGCCTCGTAACAATCCCTTACAAAATCGATGATCCCAAGGATACGTTCATTTACATTACTCATTCCGGTTATAATTTGATAACAAATTGAGATAGTATTGACAAGAAATCTTAAAGGTTATAAGAAGGCTCAAATCATGGTTCTAACTGTTCCAGACTTTGTTAATCTTTACATTGGTCTTATCAAAAAGAAGATTCCTTGCTTTTTCCCTGTAAATATATTAAGAAGAAGTTCAAATACTATTAGGATTTTTTCAACAAAGACTGATTGAGGACCTGGTTGCCGGCTTCAGATTATATATTGGATAACCGGCCTCATTTTGCGGTGATGGGGATGAAATACAAACATGAAGATCCCGGATCGGAAGAAGAGATACTGATACCAGTTAAACCTCGTCAGTAATCCGGAGGAATAATACAAACAGAGATCAGCTATTACCAGAAGTTATGAACGATTCTGAAAATATATGAAGAATAATTTGCATTTAATACGATATTTTAATAACTTTGCTTACTGTTTTATCGGATTAAAACATAATTTTCATGATCAGGCGCATCATTACAGATCAGATCCGCGATCATCTGGGCAAGAAGGAAATTACACTCATCAGCGGCCCCAGGCAGGTTGGGAAAACTACGCTGATGAATGTTCTGATTGATGATCTGAAAGCTGCAGGCAAACCGGTATTGTTTCTAAGTTTTGATTTTGAATCGGACCTCCCCTTTCTTCGCTCGCAGGAGGCCTTGATCAGCAGGATTAACCTTGAATTCGGTCAGCAAAAGGGGTTTGTCTTCATTGATGAGATCCAGAGAAAAGAAGATGCGGGGATTTTTCTCAAAGGTCTTTATGATATGCATCTTCCCTGTAAATTCATCATTTCAGGTTCGGGGAGTATTGAGCTGAAAGAAAAGATATCAGAATCACTGGCAGGCAGGAAACGAATTTTTGAAGTTTCACCTTTAAGTTTTCATGAATTTCTTGACTATCGCACCGCTTATAAATATTCCGACAGGCTGCCGGCTTATATCAATCTGCATTTTTCAAGTGTAATGATCTTATTCAACGAATACCTTAATTTCGGAGGGTATCCGCGTGTAGTTACCGAGTCATCGGCCCGGGAAAAATTGCAGGTCATTAATGAGATCTACCAGTCATATATTGACAGGGATATACGCATGTTTTTACAGGGTGACCGTCCTGAATCCTACGCAAGACTTATTAAATTACTTGCAGCCCAAACCGGCCAGATCCTGAATCTAAACAGCCTGGCCAATGAAGCACAATTGTCGGTTCCCACCATCAGGAAGTATCTATGGTATGCCGAAAAAACATATTTCATACGCCTGGTTACTCCGTATTTCAACAATACGATAAAGGAAATAACCAAATCTCCTGTGGCCTATTTTAATGACCATGGTATGAGAAACCTTGTGTTATCTTCTTTTGGCAACCTTCAGCGGCTGCAGGACCAGGGCTTTGTATTTCAGAATATTGTCGGAAATCTCCTGATGCATGAATTAAGGGTATCCCAATACACCGTACATTTCTGGCGTACTACCGATAAAGCAGAAGTTGACTTTGTGATAGACCGCGGTCATGATCCCATTGGGGTTGAAGTGAAATTCAGCGCCTTAAAAAAACCATTGATGACCCGTTCACTCAGGAATTTCATCGACAAATACCAGCCCACCGAAGTCTGGGTGGTGAATCTTGCATTAAATGATAAAATAAGTGTTGGAAAAACCAGGGTCAAATTCGTACCGTTTTTTAGTTTGAACCAGCTTCTGAAAGATCTTACAGCTTCATTCGAAACAAATTACCAGGTCCAGGAAAGAAAATTCGCTTACTCCTGGAAACGAAGGTAAAATGAATTAAGCTTTTTGATATTATTTTGTACTTTTATAAAAAATTAATCTTAAAAAAGAAAGGGGAAAAAATGTCATTTAAGTTGGAAATCACATCCCGGGTAATCGCTCTGACCTTGATTGTTATTATTACCGCTATGGTGGGCGCCTGTAAAAAAAGCAATTCCGACACACAGCCACCTGATGGGACGAGTGCTAAGCTTCGTTTCGTTTTCCTGGCCGACAGCCGGGGTGACTCGCTTGGATTCCCGGTTGACTCAGCGGCCCTTAACCCGATCATCCGCGAAATAGACACCTTAAACCCGAAACCGGCATTTGTGATATTCGGGGGTGATATGTGCTACAGGGGCTATATGAACAAGGAATACACCTTCCAGATGTTTAAAAACCTCTTTTCAAAATTGATCAATAAGGGCATCCCCTTGTACGCAGCCGTCGGCAATCATGAACTTTATCATGAGCACGCATCGTATGGTTACTTTCTCGTGAACCAGCAACATTTCCAGAGTACGTTTAATGAAAGCCCTGCAAACGGGCCTCCAGGATATGAGCACCTGGCGTATTCCTTCAGCGATCAGGCCAGCAGTTCCTTTTTTGCTGTAATGGATTGTTATTATGTTACTAAGGACACCCAGAAGATAAACATGGGAGGCCATATTGATTCAACTCAGATGGCCTGGTTGAAAACACAGGTGGCCCAGACCAGCGCCTTGCATAAATTCCTTTTTATCCATGTACCCTATTATTATGTCGACAATGACTCCACGGAAGCATCGGAAGCAGACACAACACTCACAACACTCTGGTCCTTCATTGACGTTAATAAGTTCGACTTTTATGCCTGCGGACATTCACATTTGTATGCCCGGAGGACCATTGACGGCAGTTTAGCTCCGTTTCCTCAGCCCAAAAAACCTGTCCCGGCCTGGAAGAACAATGTGGTACAGCTTCTTTGCGGCACCTGCGGTGCAGGTTCCGGAGGCGGCGTTATAGATCCGACAGTCAGAACCGAATGGGATGTTCACAATGCCAAAAAGACCTATTACTACACAGTTATCGACATTTCGGGAAACACTGTGACGGTGCACAGTTTCCAGGGTTATACGGCGCAGCACACCGTGTTCGAAACGTTTACAATTACAAAATGATAACTTTATATTTATGCCCATGCCCATGATTTTGAAATAGGAGCAATCGTCGACACCAACTCATGGAACATTGTGACTCACGACTTCCGCAAATCAAAACGTTTTATTTTCCATCTTTTCGATGAACTGGTGTGAAATGCCAAAGCTGGTGTTCCTGATAAAGGTAACGCTTGACTGAATCGTAATCTGTCCGGGATAGAAAAAGGGGTGCCTGAAATCGCATTTGCATGAAGCAAGAATAGGGCCGGTATTGAGTTCCTGCTGATCCACAGCCAGGCCGATTTTATTCAGATATTCTACTCTCGAGGACTGGACATATTTAAAAATGGAGATATTGTTAACATGGCCCAGGTAATCAAGCTCGCTCCAGTCGATCCGGAGATTCAGTTTCATACGATAAGTCAGACCAGCTATAACAAGGTTGGCGTTTATAGTATTGGATTGCAAAGCAGGTAAAGTATGCCTGCAAAATAACCATTATTATTTACTTATTGCCAAGTTTTTGAACGGTTGCAGGCGCGTTGGCTGCAATTGGATTTATATTTTGATTCCATTAAAATCCTCAATACAAGCTTAAACCAAGATTATTCCCGATCGTTACAAGTTCAATTTTCGCTAACTCCTTTGAGTTGAATTTTTTAACAGGCATAATTTCTTTATTCACAGAGTCAAGCAGAATTATTCTATAGTCATTACTGTTAATATCAAGAGGTCTGTTTCCCTGGCTATAGGAACGCCAGGTTAAATTTGATTCCTTTATACCAATTTTCATGGATGGTTCAAGCTTAAGCCATTTGCCAATTCTAATAATTCCAAATAAATTATTGGAAAATTTGACACGTTTCTGTTCATAATCAATTAAGGTACTTGTGTCAGAAAAACCAACAAATGCACCGATTAAAATTAAAATTAGCCCTGTAAAATGAAAATAAGTTAAAATTAAGCCCGCGATAAATAAACTATTCCTGCGGATGTTCCCACTAGTCCAAATGATTTTTCAAATTTATTATTTTCAGTCATTTTTTTTGGTTTTCAGGAGCAGAGATAGAGTGTTCTTTTTCACAGCTGCGCCCAACATCTCGATGATACTATATTTTTCTTTTTCTTACAGACTTCTCTTTCGTAAACAGGTCGGCGGTATATTTATCATATAGCTCAAACAGAAACTCAATCCGTTTGGTTTCATTGGGGAAGGGTTGAGGGCGGTAACAAAGATCAACAGCTTTGTCAAGTTCCTGATGGGCTTTGACAAGGGCCGGGGGCATAGTGAGGGTGTCGTAGAGATCGGCGAGGGAAGCGGCGGGAGGTGAAGCGGCGGGAGGTGAAGCGAAAGATGCAGGTTGCGGAGTTTCTGATGCACGATGCGGGATGCGGGATGCGGGATCGGTTACTTTTGGGGCAGGATTCATGAAGGTTTGGCGAACATCCAGCACTTTCTGGGCGGCATCCTCCACCTCCTTTTTCTGTTTTTCCGAAGGGTTTTCAGGCCAGGGGAAGTTGTTGTAGACGATTTCGTTCGAATAACGATAATCGCTTTTTATACGGCCACAAATATATTTGATCCAGGTTTGATGAATGGCGGATGTCAGTATCCCAAAATGATACATTGTCGCATTTGGAATTGCATTACAACTATCGGCTACTATATATTCTTTTGTAAAAAATCCAATCGGTATATATTTCCTGTTTTCGGAAGAATGACGGGGAATTAAAACAAAATTATTTACTGGTTGTCTGATTTCGCCAAATAAATAGGGAAAATCTGCCAGTTTCCTGGTGCCTTCCCGTGTGCTTTTCAAGCGGTATTCTTTAACTTTTTGAATTCGACTCATAACTTCCGGCAAGTCACGAAGTTCATTGGGATTAATATCTTTAAGCCAAAGACACCAGCGTTTTTCTGCGTTGATAAATTCTCTGGCACTTACAAATGGCTTGATAAACTTTTCAGATAAGGGTTCATTTTTAACAAATTCATTCTTTTCATTATCATCCAATAATAGATTTCCATCATCATTTGGCATATTCCCAAATGAAATTTCAGGTACGGAACAAATGGGTAATCTTCTTTTCAGTAGAATCAAATCTTTCCCCTCCACCAAATACGGATTGATATTGCCAACCCTTATTTCATGAGGTTCGCCTGCAATATCCTGGTATTCAAAAATCCGTTTCTCCTTGATATCAATATTCGAGAAACCAATGATAACAACGTGCACCGCCGCCTTTCCACGTGCTTCATTACTCCATTTGAAGGTCCGATGTGCGAAGTGGATCTTGAGATGATACCTGTTGAATAGTTCATTCCAGAGAACTCCAACCTGCTCTCCTTGGGCGATGGAATTCGTGGAAACAAAAGCGCATCTGGTTTGAGTTGGTTGTAATAACGGATCATGCTCAATAGTGAGATATTTTGCTGCTTTGATATACCAGGCCGTAACAAAATCCAGAACCCCAGCCCCATGAACACCTGTAAACACAACTTCCATATCTGCTTTTTGTTCGGCATTCATCAGGCTTTTCCCCACAAATGGCGGATTCCCGTAAATGAAGTCGAAGCGGGTTTCTTTCTTCTCAAAGGGGATGGGTTCGATGAGGCTATACCAGTCCATCCGAAGTGCATTTCCGCAAACAATGTTGGGGCTTTTGCGCAATGGGAGGCGGAGGAAATACTGTCCGAAGTCCTCGCTGGCCTTCATGTTCATCTGGTGATCCATCAGCCACATAGCTACCTGAGCGATCTGGGAGGGGAATTCTTCGATCTCGATTCCGTAAAACCTGTCCACATCGAGCTTCAGCAGTTCATGAACGTCGAATACCTGCTGCCCTTTCTGAAGGGTCTTGATGATCTCGAGTTCGAGCAATCGAAGCTCCCGGTAAGAAATAACAAGGAAATTACCACATCCGCAGGCAGGATCAAGAAAATGAAGTGAAGCGAGTTTATCATGAAAGCGGATGAGCTGGTTCCTGTTAACCTTCACCGATTCATACTCCTTCCATAGGTCATCAAGAAAGAGGGGCTTGATCACTTTCAGGATGTTCTTCTCGGAAGTATAATGTGCGCCCAGGTTGCGGCGTTCCACGGGATTCATTACGCTTTGGAACAAAG
The DNA here is from genome assembly GCA_903887775.1 of uncultured Bacteroidales bacterium. Classification (GTDB taxonomy): domain Bacteria; phylum Bacteroidota; class Bacteroidia; order Bacteroidales; family FEN-979; genus CAIRDP01. The sequence goes on along the minus strand of CAISRB010000008.1, from coordinate 6,188 downwards.
AGCCGAAAATAGCCGGCGAGATCTTGCCCCAGTCAAGGGCGGTACATTCAAACAAAATGTTCCTCATGGCCGTGTCAAAAGAGGCAGGCGGAAGGGTTTCCTCGAACAGCTTTCCGTTCACATAAGGAAAAGCATTCAGATCTTCATCGAGATTGGTCAGGCGCTTATTGGCAGGTGTATTGAGTACATAAAACAGGGTCGACAGATGATGCGCCAGGTCACTTCCGTCTTCCCTGGTTTTACTCTCAAGGTAATCGCGAAACTGGTCGCGCTCGAAAATGCTGGTGTCTTCGGCAAACAGGCAAAAGAGCAACCTCACAAGGTAAAGCTCCAGGGGATGGCCGGTATAACCTACTGCTTTCAGTCGGTCGTGCAGCCTGCCCATGAGTTCGGCAGCCTGTATGTTCACCGGGTCCTGCTCCTTGAATACATGTTTCAGGTATCCTGCAATGAAGCCGAATTCCTTGACATTTTTGTACAAGTCCTTCAGTTCGAATTCAAGGTGGCTGTCCTCTTCAAGGTTGTACAGCCTGAACCTCGCAAAATCGGATACCAGCACGTATTTTGGCAGCTCGTAATCCGCCAGTCCCGGAAAATAATCAAGAGCCTGTTTGTAGGCTTTATCCAGGTCTTTGCCTTTGGACTTATGTTCGACGAGGATGGTTCCTTTCCAGAGAAAGTCAATATAACCGGTGCTTTCATCGAGACGGTGAACTGGTTTTTCAAAACTGCCTATCTTGCGCCGAGAGATCCCGAATACATCGAAAAACTGGTCCCAGAATGTTTTTGCTTCAGCCCGCTCGCTTGCTTCGCTTTCCCATTCTTTTGAGAAATGGATTGCACGGTCCTTGATTTCGTTCCAACTTAGAGCCATTGTAGATCGTTATCTGCAAGGCTAAAATAAGATTTTTTTATATGTGCGGAAGAGACAGTCTCTGAGTAAAAATCATTTTGAGCGCAAGTTTTCAGATTTCTGTTCGTCTAAATTATAAACACTGAAGTTTAACCAGTTTAAACATGACTATGAAAACAGTAAAAGGAATCACGGCCTTCGTTGCAGTCCTGCTTTTTGTCTCTTACCAGGGATTTTCGCAGAACACAATTTCGGGTAAGCCACAAAATAATCCAGGCAATACCGGGAAAGCAAATACAGCTGCCCGGGGAAACTTTGTGGATAAAAATAATGATGGGATTTGCGACAATTACCAGGCCAGAGTGAATTCAGGCCGGGGAGCAAATTTCGTTGATAAAAACGGGGACGGTGTTTGCGACAACCGTGGGAATTTCGGAAAAGGCAGAGGAAATTCCAATGGATGCGGCAAAGGTTACCAGCATCGTAACGGACAAGGTCGTGGAAATTGCTGCGGCAGGGGGAATGGGCATCAACACAGACACGGACAAGTGAATTGAATTCTACTCTGATTCCTGAAGAAACCCAGGAAAACTCATGACCAGGGAAGCAGGATTATTTCTAAATTTAAGAAATATTTCAGCTTCCTTTCTTATACAAAAAGACATTAAAGAATGACTGAATCGGAACTGGTTGAAGGTCTTATCAATCAAAACAAGATAGCAATTCAATACCTTGTTGACCATTATCAGAAAGATGTCATTAAAACTGCATATTATTTTGTAGCCATTATGGAGGATGCTGAGGATTTATCACAGGAGGTATTTCTTGAAGTATTCAGGTCAATCAGTCGGTATAAGAAAAACGCGTCCCTCTCTACCTGGATCTACAGGATAACTGTGAATAAATCACTTGACCACCTGAGGAGGCAAAAACGAAGAAACATTTTTAACCAGGTGAAATCATTGATACAGGGTTCAAATGATGGAACACATGCTTTCAGCAAGGATCCGCCAATTTTGGATACCCGGAATGAGGATAACGAAAAAAGACAAATCCTGGACAAGGCCGTTAATTCGCTACCAGAGAACCAGAGAATAGCATTTGTTTTGAATAAATATGAGGAAATGGCTTATAAAGACATAGCTGAGATTATGAATCTTTCTGTTTCATCGGTTGAATCCCTGCTTCACAGGGCCAAACTGAACCTTCAAAAGAAATTAGTTAACTATTTTTCGGACTATGCATAAATCAATACATCATATGGACTGTTTATTCATTCGCAGGAATCTCTTTTCTTACCAGGAACATAAGCTTTCAGATAAGGACACTAAGGAATTTGAAGCTCATCTTCTTTCATGTGCGGAGTGTTCCAGGATTGTTTCAGAATTCCGATCTGTTACATCAGTCATTGATTTAAGAAAAGATGCAGAACCGAATCCATTTGCAGGTACACGAATAATTCAACGACTGGAGTCTGAAATGGAAAGCAATAAGGAAAAGAGGGAGCCCGTCTTTATAAGAATTCTTCAACCTTTGGCCGTTGCTGCACTTCTGGTCATCGCAGTGATTATAGGTTTTTCAATCGTAAAACAAAGGGAACCTGAAATATCTGCAATAATTAATCATCGACAGGATATCCAGGCCATACAATCTGATCTTAATATTCCTGATTTCGTTGATGAGGATGAAACCTTTTTTGCAAACAAATAACCATAACGCCATGAACTTCTTTTCGAAAAACAAGTTTGTTTTCTGGTTGCTGATCTTCCTGGTAGTCATCAACCTCACCGTATTAATCACATTTGTTGTGATGTATTCCCGAAAACCTGATGCAATAACTCAGCAAGTGCCAGAGAAACCAGGATTGGCGTTACAAAAAGAATTAACGTTAACTCCTTCCCAATCAGAACATGTAGACCTTATACTTGCCGATTACAGGAAAGTGACAGACCCTGTCGCAGAGGGTATACGTGGTTACAGGGCGCGGATACTTAATGAGCTTGCAAATGATAAACCTGATACATTTAAAATCAACCATTATGCAGACTCAGTTTGTTACCTGCAGAGGCAGATGCAAAAAGCCTCAGTTAAGCAATACATGGCTTTGAAAGAGATCTGTAATCCTGAACAATGCAAGAGACTATCCTCCCTTTACTTTGAATTATACGGTTTCCAGGGCCAGGGTAAGGGAATGGGGCAACAAAAAGGTATGAGGAATCAATACAGGTGGGGAAAAAGAAATAATAGCCGCGGAAATTGATATAGAAATCAGGTCATTCTGTTTCGCCTGAATACAAAATATCAATTTCTCCCTTTTCAGAAACACATTCCATTAACTTGTTCTTTAATTTCCAGCAGGTCATTTGGCGAATTGTCATTTTACGGGCTAATTCATAAGAAGATATTGCTGGTTCATTGCATACCATATGCATAATTCTGAAAGCTTCGGGAAGGTGTATCCTGCAACGATGAAAAATCGTATGGGCTGTAGCAGATTCTTCATGCTTGCAGCGGGTGCAGCGACGGGCATAAGGTGTTTTACCTTTGCAATAATTCGTATTTCCGCAATGCCGGCAGGTAAATCCACCAGCCCACTTCTGATCCGCAATTAATGCCAAACAAGCTTCCTCTGTAACTAAAGATTTTATTTCGAGTTTAGCAAAAGGTATTTTCATGTGTATGGTCTCTTATTCTTTGCAAAAATAATAAAATTAGTGATACTTATGCGCTTTAATCTAAATAATAGTTTTATCTTTGCAGCGAAATTTAAATTCAAACTCGCTATGAAAAAATTATCAATTATCTCAGCTACTCTTTTAATAATGGTATTTAGCTCATGTAACAGTATTGGCAGTAATAATACCGGAAGCTCAACTTCAGAAATCAAAGAAGGGGTTGTTAATCAGATGAGCACTGAAACCTTCAAAAAACTGGTTTATAACTACCAGAAAAATCCAAATAACTGGGTATATGAAGGGAATCAGCCCTGTGTCATTGATTTTTACGCTGACTGGTGCAGGCCTTGCAAAATGGTTTCTCCAATCATGGAGGAGCTGGCAAAAGAATATAAGGGGAAAGTGGTATTTTACAGAATCAACACGGACCAGGAAAAGGAACTTTCTCAAACATTTAACATTAGTTCAATCCCGGCTATTCTATATGTTCCAAAGAACGGAAAGCCTCAGATGGCAGTAGGTCTGGCCGCAAAAGAAGACTATATCAAACAAATACAATCACTGCTGTTACAAATAACGGCAAAGAAATAAACGAGCAATTTTTAAAAACGAATTTTATCCAAATAATCACATTATGGCACTTGAACATTTAACAAAACAGGTATTTCTTGATAAGGTATTCAATTACGAAGTCAATAAAGATTGGAAATTTGAAGGCGACCTGCCTTGCCTTATTGATTTTTACGCCGATTGGTGCGGTCCATGTAAGATGGTGGCTCCAATACTGGAAGAACTTTCAAAAGAATATTCCGGCAAGATCAATATCTACAAGATAGATACCGAGGCTGAACAGGAACTTGCCTCAGCTTTTGGAATCAGAAGCATTCCTTCTATGCTTTTCTGTCCTAAAAACGGGCAACCGCAAATGGCCGTAGGAGCCTTACCAAAGGAATCGATGAAGGAAGCAATTAACGATATTTTGCTGAAAGAACAGAATTAAAAGGAGTTAAGAATGCCCCTTTACGACCATACTCATGATCTTCAGGTTCAGCCTGAAGAATTTGTATAGTTGGTATAGAAAATTCGACCTCCAGAATTTTGTTGCCTGGGTAGGGATTGGCGGATAGAACTCATCCCTGTTTGCTTTGGATATTCTTTTCTCACTCATTTTTTAACAATTTAAAATGATTAACAGGGATCATTCAGGTAAAAGCCACCAGAAAGGATAGCCCTTAGCCTTATGCAGGAACATATAATGGAGGAATAATTTGATCCAGTGTCCGGCCAGCCCTATCTCCCCTACTGTTGCATTGATATCGCGCCCCCAGTCGGGATATTTTTCCCAATCAGGAACGACCGGCGAAACCGTCATAGTCGCTCCAAGACCTTTGGTCATACTAAACCCTGCGGAAACAATGCATGCAGCGCCCATACGGCCCATATTTGCAAGATGACGGTGATTGGTCCCACCCTTTTTAATGATCTCCGCTATATTTTCAGCAACAATCTTCCCAATCACTCCCGAAGGCATACCGGTACGCGGAGGAGACGGGAATATCTCCGTTCCATTGGGGCTTTTCATGGGTTTTGAAATAGAATGAGGAGGTGCAAAAGCGATGCCTGTCGCATAAATATTAGGATACGCAGGACTTTGATAACGTTCAGGCCAATCCCTGATACTCCAGTCTTCAAAGGGTTTTGGTGCATAATCAGCATCAACCAGCATGAACCCGCTTGCAGCAAAAAGCCTGGGAGTAATATCTTCACCGGTTTTTGAGTAGGCTTTGATACCCTGACCTGCAAACGCAGGGATCAGCATGGCAAAATCAAATTCAATCGAATTGATCTTTCCATCCAGGGTTTCATAATGTGCTACACCCGGATCCACCTTTGTAATGCCGGCCCGTTTGATCCAGCTGATATTATTTTCGGCCAGTACCGATTCGGTAAAAACCTTGGTAGAAGTGATATATCCTCCCCTTTTAATAAAAGCTCCCCCCATTCCGAAATCCCCAACTTCGTATTCGTTGGATATCCAGGTTATATCGGCAAGGTGGCTAAATTTCCTGCGTTTGAATTCGAAAGCCAGGTTCAGGGCATATTCAAACGCAGCACCCTGGCAGGTAGCTTTTGCATGACCGGTTCCAATGAGGAATCTTTGCTTTTTCCCCTGATGCATCAGGTCGATTGCTTTCTGCAATTCATACCAGGTATGTTCGGCATGGTCACAGGAACAAACCGAAAGCGAATTTTTACCAGGACCTAAGCCAGGAGTGGCATCAAAATTAAGTTTAGGGCCGGTTGCATTAACCAGGAAATCATAGGGAACCTTCTCTTTTTGGCCGGTATTTCCTTCGGATGTGTACTCAATGGAAACAAATCCTGATTTGATTTCATCGTCCCCTTCAGGATGTAATGAGATAGCTTTTGCCTGTTTGAATATGATACCCCAGCGATTATATACCTTTGGAAGTTTAAACCTGACCTGGTCTACCGTCATTCTACCTACCCCAACCCAGATATTTGAAGGTATCCATTGATAATACTGGCTGGGTGAAACAACAATCACTTCATGCTGCCGGCCTAGTTTTTTCTTGAGAAATGCGGCAGCCGTATGGCCTGAAATTCCTGCGCCAAGTACTACTACTTTCATATTTACG
>CAISRB010000007.1 GCA_903887775.1 uncultured Bacteroidales bacterium | reverse complement strand
TAAGATCCGGTATTCATATTGCTTTGAGGATTGGCCTCGGACAATATATGAAATCAAATGTAGATGTTGGTCGTTTTGCTGTATCGTATTACATTTAAAGTATTTATAAAGGTTAAACAAAAAATTTAGTAGACACTAGTGTTTCCACTTTACTAATGATTTCCTGTCTGATGATCGGGAAAGTTAACGCCCAATTGCATCCATACCTGCAAACGCCTACACCCACTTCAATATACATCAGCTGGTATTCGACAGATACTTCCTTCAGCAAAGTCAGGTTCGGGTTATCTCAATTGGCACTTTCCCAGGTCATAACCGGCTCGTTCCAGAATATTTCAGGAAAAATATGGCATACGGTGAAACTTACAGGATTGAATCCAGGCACAACCTATTATTACCGTTGCATCAGCGGTCAGGATTCATCGGGAGTTTTTCCTTTCAGGAGTCAGCCGACAGCAGGTACCCAGGGTTTGCACCTGGTAGTTGTATTCATTGGTGATTCAAGGGGGGATTCAACCACAGGCCATACCCGTCTGGGGTTAGTTTGTGCGGGGATCAAGGCCAAACTTACAGAAAAATATGGGAATCAGTGGTATAACAATGTGAACCTGCTTATAAACAGCGGAGACATTACTCACAACGGACTCATTGTTGAAAAATTCAATAATGAGTACCTTATTCCATTGGATACTCTCTGCAGCTCTTTGCCTGTGATGGTGGCAGCCGGCAACCATGAGCATGATGCAGCCGTGCATTATGATCACATGAAATATGAAGACTTTACAGATTCCCTGGTCAGGCTTACTCCTTATAATGAAAGATTTTATTCATTTCAAATCGTCAATTGCCAGTTTGTTATTATCAATACCAACGAAAACATCATTGATCTTCCACAGCAGGAGACCTGGCTTCAGAAAGTACTGACTGAATCAAACTCAAACCCTGCAACTGATATGGTATTTGTGTTTGGGCATCATCCATGGCACTCGGAGGTCTCGACTCTGAGCAATCGCGAGGAGATGGCTTCCATATATTTTAATGAGTTCAGCAATTTCTACAAAGTGGTCCAATATGGTTACGGGCATTCTCATGACTTTGAGATCGGAGCTTTCCAGATGACACAACCCCAGACCGACAACGTTCATGATCTGCGACTGGTGCTTTCAGGCGGAGGCGGTGCTGAAATTAACAGTTTTGACAGTCTTTCGAAGGATTATCAGGAAATCAATGAGACCATCACCGATTATTCCTATGTGATTATGGATATCGATGTCGACAATAAATCGTATTCGGCAGAAGCATATACGATTGGCAGGACCGGTCATCCGATCGCCAATAAATTGTTCGAAAAATGGCATTTCAGGATGAACCAGGCGCCACCTTCAAAACCTGTAGCCAATTCCGTTTCGGGCCTGCAGCCGGTAATCCTTTCAGCCTCAGCAATGGCTGGGCTGGATTCATGCATGTCGTCGCAGTTCCAGGTCACCTCAGTTCCCGGAAATTATTCCACGCCGGTTATTGACACAATTCGCGACTGGCAGAACATTTATGGTAATTCCGGGATTCCTGATTATACTCCGATCAATTTAAATGCAGGGATTAACCTAAGCTCCTTAACCGTTCCTGCGGGAAAATTAAATACCGGCATTAATTATGGATTCAGAGTAAGGTATCGGGATCACAACTTAAAATGGAGCCCCTGGTCGGATGAAAAAACATTTATCATTGTCGGAATGGAGAACCTTCGATCAGACATTCCGGGCATCGTTACCTTGTATCAGAATTATCCCAATCCGTTTTTTAGCTCTTCAACCATCTCCTACAGGATCAACTCAGGTACTTTCGTAGAGCTCAGGATATATGATGTTTTTGGGAAAGAGATAAAAACTCTTGTTGACAAGTACCAGCAAGCCGGTGATTACCAGGTTGATTTTCAGGCCGGTCAAACCATCCCCGAAGGAGTATATTATGTAAAGATATTGGTGGAAGGCGGAACCGCTTCAAAAACAATGATCATAACCCGATAAAACCATGATACTGCAATAAAACAATTCCTGTCCGTCTATAACATCATGGAAAAGGAACTTCAGAAAAAGTCGTTGGATCGTTTCTTCCGAAATGAATACCAGAAGTTGGTAAATTTCATCAGGAAGAACCTTGATGACCGCTATTATGAAGCTTCTCCGGAAGACATCATACAGGACGTCGCACTGGGTTTGATCGAAAAACTTGATCTGGATACCCAAATCGGTAACCTGACCGGTTACATTTACCGGTCGGTAAAGAATAAAATCATCGATTTCCAGAAGAAAAAGCAACGAACTGTTTCGATTGAGAACTTCACGGACAGAAAAAACGAAAATTATTTACTTAATACGGTGACCGATGAAACAATAGCTGAGAATGATTACTCGAACATAGAGCCGGAAATATTGCAACAGGCTATTTCACAACTTCGACCTGATGAACAGGCAGTAGTCCTTGCGACCGGGTTTGAAAACCAAACCTATGAAGAACTTTCTGAGGAATGGGAAGTTCCTGTTGGTACGCTTCTTTCGCGCAAACACCGGGCTCTTTCAAAATTACACAAAATATTATTAACCAATCAAAAATGAAAATCATGGAAACAATTGAAAATAAATATGAAAATAGACACCGTTGTTGTGGAAAGAAACACCGCATAGGATGGATAATACTGGGAGTCATAGGAGTTACCGCGTTCGCATTCCTTTTCGGAGCGGTGGTCATGTGGCTTTGGAACTGTCTGATGCCAGTTATTTTCCACCTTGGTGTCATTACTTACTGGCAGGCTGTTGGATTGGCCGTACTGGGCAGACTCCTGTTTGGCAGCTTTCATCACGGTGGTCCACACAACCGTAGCCGACATAATTATGGACCCTGGAAACACAAATATCACATGAGTGATGGTGGTAATTGCAGAGATTATACCCATGGTTCAAAATGGAGCTACTATGACCAATATTGGAATGAAGAGGGGGAGAAATCGTTTAATGATTATTTGAAACGTAAAGGGGAGAACCCGGTAAAGGAATAATTTTAATCGGTTGGATGTCAAGGAGGGGGCATTTGTCCCCTTTTTTATTTCAGGAACCAGTTAAACGATGGTCACTTTATAAACATCGTTCTTATTCCGTTTGATTCCCTGAATTTCAAACCCACCCGATTCAGGAATATCCTCTAAAAAGGGTATGTGAAGTATAACGAATATGCAGGGTTTGATGTTGGTAAAACAATCGAAATATAAAGATGGCTTAAAATTTGGCATTCAGATTAATAACTAAAGGATAAATTTTTTTCGTATGTTTGTTATATATTTCATTGAATTTCATCTTGTTATATTATTAACAACAGATTCGGGCGGGATGAAAGCTACCTGCCCATGAGTAGAAAATTACACGGAGTTTTGTTCGGTTTACATTTCCATTTAGTAATTGAATCACCCTTTCATATGAAAGAAAAAAATATCAATAACTCTGAACTACTTGTATTGTTGCCCAATTTACCATTGCGTAGTTTATCAGGGGAAACCCGGTTCTGATTGTGATTTATTTTTCACGATGAAAAAATCTTTTCTTCTGCTGTATATATTCATGATAATGGCCGGGTCAACCCAGGCCCAGCCAAAACATACCGAAACTTATTTGATGGAAATCATTGCCAATGCAAGGAAAAAGGATGTTTCAGACATCGAGCGTTTCAAGGCTCTCGAGGCATTTGTGAATCTTTGGCATTCCTTTTCTCCCCCCGATACCACGATCAAACTTATCAACGAACTGCTAACCCTGAATAAAAAGATTCATGCGGCGGATCCGAAACCCTACCTCCTCATGATCGAGGGACAGCAATACCTTAAATACAACAAGCCCGATTCCGCTTTGGTGAAGTTCAGGGAGATGATCGAAGAATTCGATAAATCAAGGCATATTTTCCTTACCAACAGCTATCTCTATTCCATTCGCACCTTGTTTGATCGATTGGGGAGACAGGAGGATAAACTTAAATATTACAATTCAAAACTGCTTGGATATTTACAACATGGTCCCTTCGAAAATACATCTACCTGCTACAATACAATCGGAGGATATTATTCATTGAGAGGTGACCATAATCAGGCCTTGACATATTACTTTAAAGCTTTGGATGTTTTCCGGACTTTTTCAACGGTCGGATTTGAATCCATGATGTTGACGGTAATAGGGAATGAATACATGAAATGGGGCAACCTGGAGCGGGCTACAAGGTTTTTACAGATGGCCGACTCCCTTGGGAAAAGAGACCACGACAGTATACGATGCCAGTCCTGCTGGGCGAAACTGGCTATTATCTCCGATCGACAAGGTAGGTACCAGGAGGCTCTGAATCGCGTCGACAGCGGTCTGATGTATGGTTTCAGAAGCTATTGGATCGAGAGTGTTGCCGTCCTGTATTCAACTACCATTAATGTTTATCTTAAACTCTATAACACAGACGAAGCCTACAGGCGCCTGGTTGTCTTAAAAAAACTAGTTGATGGTGTTAATATGGCCGTTGAAACCGCACAGGGAAGCGTCGAGATCGATTATTTTTTTTACCAGTATTATCTGCAGAAGAATGACCCCGGAAAGGCCGAACAGTCGCTCATCAGGGCATATCAGAAAGCTGATTCCATACGATCATGGACACTTACGCTGAAATATCAGAAAGAACTTTTTCTCTTTTATAAAAACTCCCCGACACCTTCAAAAGCGCTTTACTATGCCAGGGCATTTTTCCAGTTGAGCGATTCACTGTCGCTAAATAAAAATAAAAATGCCGTGGCCCAATACGAAACGGAACTTACAGAAAAGCAACGGGAAACCGAAATACAGACCCTGAAGGCCAAGAGGTCTCAACAGCAGCGGAATTATCTGACAGCTGGTATTTTTCTGTTACTGATTATCATCGGGATTGTTTTTCGCCTTCGGTATACCCAGAAAACGAAAAGAAAGTTAGAGGATAAAAACCTTCAGATCGCTGCTGAAAAGGAAATTGCCGAACAATTGCGGCGCAGGGCCGAACAATCGGAACAATTCAAGCAGCAGTTCCTCTCAAACATGAGCCATGAGATCCGGACTCCCATGAATGCCGTGATGGGGATGACTAACCTGTTACTCGATAAAAATCCAAGGGAAGACCAGCAAGTTTATCTTGACGGAATTAAAAAATCATCTGGAATTTTACTATATATCATCAACGATATCCTTGACCTTGCCAAGATTGAAGCCGGGAAGATAGAACTCGAGGTAATTGATTTTTCCCTGCGCGAAGTCGTTGACCAGGTTGTTCAGACGATGTATTTCAAAGCAGAAGAAAAAGGACTGTCCCTCATACGATCAATACCAGAATCTGTTTTCGATGTGCTGACCGGCGACCCTGTCCGCCTGAACCAGGTCCTGATGAACCTGACCGGGAATGCAATCAAATTTACTGAGCGGGGATCAGTCGAATTGAAAGTTGAACAAATTAGTCCGGGAAATGATTCGCCGGTGATGCTTAAGTTTTCGGTCACGGATACCGGTGTTGGAATTCCACATGACAAACTGGGTTCTGTCTTTGAGGAATTTTCACAGGCAAGTGCATCCGATACAAGGAGATTCGGCGGAACCGGGCTCGGTCTCACCATTTCAAATCAATTGGTAAGCCTGATGAACGGAAGTATACTTGTGGAGAGCCAACCTGGCCAGGGTTCCGTATTCTCCTTTGAACTGGCATTCCTCCCGGGCTCTTCAGACAAACTTAAATTACAACAGGATGCTGAGATGAACCTTGACGGGTCCATCCTGGATGGCCTGTTCCTGCTCATTGCCGATGATAATGATTACAACCTGGTTGTCGCTGCAGATACTTTGATGTCAAAATGTAATGTTACCATCAGAACCGCCACGAACGGACAGGAAGCTGTTGACCTGCTGATGGAAAATGAGTTCGACATGGTGTTAATGGATGTCCAGATGCCCGTGATGAACGGGTTTGAAGCCACACAATACATCAGGAACAAAATCCCGTCCCCTAAAAACAGGATTCCGGTAATTGCACTGACAGCAAGCGTGCTTCGTTCGGAACTGGACAATTGCAGGAATGCCGGTATGAATGGTTTTATCCCAAAACCTTTTACGGCATCGCAACTGATCAAAGCGATTGCAGAAGCATTGAATATCCCGTTACGATATTCTGTGTCAGAAAAATCATCGGCCCGGCAACCGGCTCCTGACAAAAAGGAAATGGTAACTGACCTGGCATATCTTGAAAAGTTTTGCGAAGGTGACCGTCTGCGGATGATAAAGTATATTGGTATGTTCCTTGAGGCAGTGCCGGGATTCAGGGAAAAATTATTGACCGCCCTTGAATCAGCGAATCATGCTGAAATTGCCACCCAAATCCACGGATTCAAGACCAAGTGGGTCATGATGGGGATGCATGAGGCAAAAATCCTTGCAGATAATGTCGAAAAACAATGCATGGAAGAGATCAATCTGAATGAGGTAAAAGCCAATGTTATGAACCTTCTCCGGCAGATTGAATTGTCGATGTCTGAACTGCAGGGAAACTGAAAATAAAAAAATCAGGCTGTTTTTGCATCTATAAATAAAGGAAAATGGAACCTGCCTGGGCAGGCCGGCATCAGTGACCCCCTTCTGCCGATTATTATTGACCACTTTACCATATTAGCAATCAATAAAATGAGATAGTCAAACTGTTCCCGCGAAGGCTGGTCAAAGCCGGCGTTTCTTTCATTATATTTGTATAATGCTCCATTTCTTTACATTATTATCATTCAACAAAAACCCAAGGTTATGACATTCCCGAAGATCATCGTCAGTTACCTTTTAACCACCTTTGTATTTTTTGCAATAGATATGGTTTGGCTCGGCTTTGTAGCTAAGAATATCTACCGAAAATATCTTGGTGCCCTTCTCAGCGATACAGTGAACTGGATTGCCGCTATCATTTTTTATCTGATTTTTATTGTTGGCATTTTCATTTTCGTCATCAGCCCTGCTGTTGAAAAACAATCCGTGGGAAGGGCGGTTCTTTTGGGTGCCGTTTTTGGTTTGATCGCATACGCCACCTATGATTTGACCAATTATGCAACCCTGAAAGGCTTCCCGCTGAATATTGTCTTTATAGACCTTGCATGGGGGGCAGTTCTGACGGCACTGGTCAGCCTGGCGGGATATTATATTGTCAAATTTATCGGGTAAAGCTTATTCCATAAAAGGAAGATATGAAAATAAAAAATTTAATTAAATCGGTATTAACCCCAGGGCAGAGCCCTGGACCCGGGTTCCGCCCCAGAGGGGCGTGGAATTGACCGGGAGAGATTAAAAACTCATTATTAGGTATATTTGGTATTCTTACATTTAGCTCATGCTCAACCATCCCTGATGGAGTTAAAGCCGTCACCCCATTTGATAAGGAAAAATATTTGGAGAAATGGTTTGAAATAGCCAGAATGGATTTGGGAATTGTCAATTTTTGCCTGAGTGTCGTACTACCTTCCTATAAACTTCGCACTTGAAAAGGACAAGAAAGACCAGCCAAAGAAGTAAGCTTACTGGTGCAAGGATATCCAAAGCGAACCTTCTAAGAATGCGATAGGGGCTACCCTCTGGTGGATAGTCCCTTTCGCCGGATCGGGAGTGAGAGCGGGAAATTCATAATACTCTACATTCGTCAGCCCCAATTCATCAAAGCGGTTACGGGCCGACTGGTAATTTGAAAAAGGCACACAGTCATCGTTTACACAATGCCAGAGATACATCAGTGATTTCGGGGTCCAACCTGTAAACGAGTTATTCGCCGAAAAGATATTGAACGCAAGGCTGCCCTGATTTCCCAGGGTATCAATAAAAGCATCGGTGAAAATACCTTTCAGCACTTTATTGGCAGGCATATAGGAATTTACCACACTGTCGTTGTAAAACCCGGTGGAATATTTAGGAAGGTTGGTCAGGTAGGGTTCTTTCAGAACCACATTGTATGTAAAGGAATTCGGATAGATCGCATTATACCCTGCAATGGTCATGGGAAGGAAGTATGGCTGGGGAAAAGCGCTGTCGGCAAGCATGACCGGCAGCATGGCTCCGGTGAGGTCGTAAGGCCCTTCCATGCAAACCACCCCTTTCAGTGTTACATTTCTTGCTTCGAGTTCACGCTGGGCTGCCATTGTAACAAATCCCCCTTCGGAATAACCCATCAGAAACACCTGTCCGTTCCAGGTTACGTACTGACTGGCAGTACTCCCAAGTGAAGCGATAGCCCCCTGGACCATGTCGGCAGTAGCAACGGCAAGCCTGTCCCTTACACAAAAGGGATGCATCTCACTTACATCCTGCCCCATACCCTGGTAATCGGGCATGATAATGATCCAGCCGTAAACAGAGGCCATGATATTTGCAAGCAGGGCCTCGGGGTAGCGTTTATATTCCTCCCAGCTTGCATTCTTCCAGCCCGAAGGAGCAAGTTTTTTCATGATCTGGGTAGCATGGTTGAACGATAAAATGGGAGCGCTGATCTTCCCTGAAATTTTATAAGGATACACAAGAAGTCCGCTCAGTGAAATCTTCTTCCCCTGGTTGTCGGCCGAACTATAAGTCACCACCTCATTGGCGATGAGATAGGGTGCGCCGGTCACCCCGTGTTTGTTCAACTCGGTAAGGAAGTCATGGTAATCGAATTCGTCATAATCTGGGAACAGGGCCAGCTTGTTGCTGATATCCTGCATGGTGTAGTTGGTATGGTCGATGGCCTGCAGTCCGTTGTTACTTGCAGGGGTATCCTCCCCTTTTGATTTGGAACAGGAGTTGGTAAGCAGAACACCTGCGCCAATGAGAATTACGAACAACGTCTTTTTCATCATATGACCGGCTCCTGGTTGTTTCCCTGTAAATTGATTCATATGGCCTCCTTTTTTACTTAACCTTAAAATTTCATGCCGATTGCGGCAGAAACCGGCTCCGGGACTTGCCCGGGCTTAATCCTATAAAATACCTGTAACAGCTCCGTGATACATAAGACTCAAATATAATCAAAAAGGTTGTAAAGACGGTTTTTGTTTTTTTCGCCTGCGCTATTTTTTGAGTATTGCCTGTTTGCAAACAGCCGGTTACAAGAATGTTTATTGCACAATGAACCTGGCCGTTTGTGAATTACCCTGTTTTTTGTCCAGTTTCATCAAATAAATTCCAGGAAGAAAATCTTTCCGGTCCAGAATCAGATGATCTGTTTTTACCTCCGATTCCTGGCGGATCAGCCGACCTGTCCGATCAAAAATGCGTAGGGTAACAGGCCCGGCAAATTGTTTATTCCTGATCGCAGACTGGCCGGTTATCGGATTTGGGAAGATAATCAGGTCAGACTGGTTCCCGGGAGTTTCAGGAATCCCGGTCAAGTAATCCATATAACCGAACACAATATTATCGATCAGCCAGCCTTCACGTCCGTTGGCTGAGCCATCGCTTGTAAAAATAAACCGTACCATCACGCTGTCAGGGACAATCCCGTCGGAAGCGTTAAGAATAATGATCCAGTTTAAAATGCAACGGGAAAATAACCATCCGTCAGACCTCCCGCTTGTCACGGCGAGATGGTTGTATTTTTGATGAGAACTGACGGATGAATCCTGATCCCAGGTTATCAATGCCGGTCCATTGGGACAGATCCAACCGGTATTTCCCAACTCACACCAAACCCCTCCTCCGTCGTACGAAGCCTCTATGACTCCGCGATCGAGCAAGGTGTCGGTATCGAATTTTTGCATGAAGCTGATATAGGTCGCAAAATCCTGCTTCAGAGATTTTGAATTGATGACGAAGGAGAAGGTGGAGTATGTATTGATGGGATAGGGAATGATGGTATCTGTAATGATCCCTTTGGGGGCCGACCAGGCCGCATTAAGGTATGTTTTCTGAGGAGATCCTATCTGCCAAATATTGGTTGGGGAGTCCCAGATGTGAACCGGCACCGTGTTAACTTCGAACAAGATGCTGTCCTGGGGATAAAATTGGGCGGAACCCATAAAGGAAATACTGATCAGGACAACAATAAGAGAAGTTTTGATTCCTTTCCGGCGTGCTGAACCCGGAATATTGGTCCCTCCCCCCTGTTCATCTCTTTTCATTGTCATGCCGCAACTCTGAAAATTTTTATAGATTTTTTTCATGAATAATCGATTTATAACAAATGTACAGGACATTTTATTAATTTCAAGCAGACATTAACAAACCAGTAACAATTATACTGCCATATTCTATTCAGTTTGCTTTACTGATGATAATACAGGTTATCTGGGAGGCTTTTTTGGAACAATTTTAAAAACAACAAACGCTGGATTTGGCACCTCTATTGGAGAAACCACATCAAACCATACAACCTTCACAATTCATCCCAATCCGTCGTCAGACAAAATAACTATCGAAACAACAGTGATACCAAAGAAAGGTCAATTTTCATTTTTCAACATGCAGGGTCGGGAAATAATCACTTGCCAGATCACCGAATCCAAAACACAACTTGATATCACCGCACTGCCAAGTGGGGTTTATTTTGTACGGCTTACGGGAGATAGAACGGTGCAGGTAGAGAAGTTCGTTAAGCATTAAAGTATCTGCGGAATCACTTAAATTCTCCTTCCTTATTGTTTCGGAGTAATAAATGTCATAGATGAAAAAACGCTCACTTTGACCGGCCTTCGCCGAAATAATCTGACCATCTCACCTTGTTGAATGTTAAGAAGATATCGTGGTCAACAAAAACCGGCCGAAGGTGGTCAAAGGATTAGGTTTATCCCCCAGCGAACCCTTAACGGCTGAGTGTTACGATAGTATCCTTCCGCATTAGGGTTTACACTAACTCATTTATAGGCCCACCTGACTCATTTTCAGAGTTTACCCTATAGTAATTCGAACTTTAAGGAGCTACATTTGTTATCGGTGTAAAAACGTATAACTACTTAAAGCAATATTTATGGGGGAAAAACTATTTCTGATTTTCGTTTCATTTTTCATGATAGCGGCATTTTTTATCATAAACAGCTGTAAAAAAGGCAGTTCAGAAGATAATACCATTCAAGTTGCCAGCATCGGGTTCGTGCCTGACTACTTTCTAAAAAATGGTGAAATGGCTGGCTGATATGAATGGGGTGCCCATGAGCGATATGACTCAACATATGGAAGCATTGAATATTAACGGTTACGTCGCGTTTTCACTTTGCACACCTGCAAGTACTGTTCAACTATGGCAAAATAATCTCAATGCCATGAAGGCGGATGGCACATTCGAAACCATATGGAATAAATGGTTTAAGGGAGTTCCGATGCCTTGATTTTGAATCAGATGACCCTGATTAACGCATCTTTAACCCAATTAATTCATTAGAAATCTAACAATCTTTGAAAAACCCTGAAAAATCACTCATCTAGAATTGTTTGGCAAAGTAGTTCTGCTGCTCCTTTAATCATCAAATTAAAAATCTAACATGAAAACAAACATCACCATGAACCGATTTATCCTTCTCACATTCGGACTGTTTAGCCTGGTCAATGGCTATTCACAGGTGCAATACGCAACCTATTACAATCCTATGGACGCTGTTACATACAACATTCAGGTTGAAACTGCAAATGGTGATGACTATTCAATTTATGTATATGGCATGCATATCACCACGGACTTTCAAACAGGTGGCTTTTACATTCAGAAAAAGAATCTGGAAGGGTTTCTTTCGGATTTTTTAGTGGCAAAACAAAAATATGAAGCGTGGACTAAAACTGCGAAAGAAAATAAAATAGAGGATCTTGCAAAAAAGATTGAAATACCAAAATCGCAGAAAATAGGCGGGTTCTTCAAGTCTGGTGATTCTACTTCATTGGACACCAAGAGCATTAACCGGCATTTGAAACCGGTTTACTCTTTTTTGGTCACAAAGGATAAAGGTCTTATAAAATACTATTTGGCCATTTTTACAGATGCCTTCGTTGACCCACAGGTGCCCCTGCTGATTTCCTCAGGATATGGTTTGATCTTTTCTTCTCCTGAGGAGGTGATGAGTTTCTATTCCTTGCTTCAGCCCGAAAAAATCAATGCTTTCCTGAGCAAACAACCTAAGCTTGATGAACTGTTCAGGTAGCTGACCACTGAAGATATACAGAGAATAATAAACATCATCAAAAAGTTTATAAATCGCATTTAAAATCTATAAAAATCATTATTATGAAAAAATTATCTGTATTCGTGATTTATTCGATCTCTTTATTAGCTCTCATAGGTTGTGTTGTAGGTAAGAAAGTTCCGTATGAAAAAATGAAAGTGGAAATAAATTATTCCGGAACAAAATCCATCGCCCTTGCAGTTTATGATCAAAGGGAGATGGTCGTTAAGGGCAACCGTAAACCGGATTTTGTTGGGTACCAAATTGGAGGTAATGGCATTGCTTGGCCAATAGGAACAAAGAGTGGGAAAAATTTTACTGATGTGATCCAGGAGGTTATTTCACAATCATTTAAGAACAAAGGTTATACGGTGTTATTAATTCCAACCTCCTATAAAGAAAATTATGACGACATAAAGACCAGGATGATTCAATCCTCCAGTGATCGCCTGATGATAATTAAATTAAAGAAATTACAAATTGTTATGGTTGTTGCTACCGTTATCGACATTGACGTGGATGTCGAAGTCTTTGATAAATCGGGAAACATGCTTGCCGTCAACAATTTTAAAAAAAGCGAGCAGATTGCTACCGACATCCTGGGTACAAATTATAAGAAATATGCACCTGAATACCTGGAAAAAGAGATAGTATCGTGGTTGAACGACCAGCAAATAACTAAAGAATTAAGATAGTTATCACCGATCAAATAGCTAATTTTCATTTCAATGGTTACACCCAATGTTTCCCTCTGTATTGAGTGGCCTTCCATCTTCAGTCATAACTGAATCAAACCACTTGATATATTGCTAATTTTAGGTATTATTAATATAAACCAGTTTGGTATTGGATTTAAAGAATATTGTACCTTTATCAACAACAACAGAGATAAACAATGGGTTTACGAAGGTTATTACAGATCATCCCTTCAAACCAGGTTGAAACAATTGAATTATGATAAAAACGGTGGAAATCGTACGGAAAAAAGCGAGATAACCCGTAAGGGCCTGGTTAAGATAAAAAGTCCGCCTGACAATATAGAGGTGTTATAATTGGTACTTGAAGAAAGAACGATTGAACATAAACATATAATTTTAAAACCAGCACTTAATCAAACAAAATTAAGATGAAAATACTTTTTCTATTTTGCATTATTTCCCTTTCAAACATTGGAATATTTGCCCAAAACCATTATGAAACTGACAAAAAAGATTTGCAATTTGAAAGCAATGGAATTCAGCTATCAGGTGTACTAATTTTTCCAAAAACGGACAAAAAAGTTCCGTTGATCATAATAGTTCCGAACAGTTGGAGCTCACGTTTCGTGAGTATTGCTGAATATTTCGCAAACAATGGGATAGCTTGTTTTACATATGACTCAAGAGATGTTGGAAAATCTATGGGATTTAATTGTTTTAAAGATAGTATAGTGGATATATATTCTCAAGATTTGCAAATAACCATTAAAACACTGTCTTCCCAACAGAATTTTAGTAAAGTTGGAGTTTTAGGAATGTCTATGGGAGGGTGGATTATTGAACGTGCGATTGTAAAGGAAAATGTTGATTTCTATG
Source organism: uncultured Bacteroidales bacterium (assembly GCA_903887775.1). Lineage (GTDB taxonomy): Bacteria > Bacteroidota > Bacteroidia > Bacteroidales > FEN-979 > CAIRDP01. The sequence goes on along the minus strand of CAISRB010000007.1, from coordinate 369,772 downwards.
TAATGATTTCTACACAAACAATGTCATTCAAAGATTCATACAAATGGATGGTTGAAAGTTTTACAAAAAACAAAGTGGATACAAATAGAATATCGTATCTTAATTCTTTAAGAGAAAGCGTATTGGATTCACATGATTATGAATTTATTCCGTATGATTATGTAAAAAGAATTAGAGCTTATTCATTATGGATTTTTGGGCAAAATGATATTAATATTGCAATTGACCAATCTATGATGGATTTGGAAGCTATTAAGAAAACGAATAATATTACAATTAAAAAATATGAAGGGTTAGACCATAATGGGGTGTGTGAGAGTGAGATGGTTGTAAATGAAATAATTCAGTGGATAATGAAATAATTGATTTTAAGTGGCCCACTCAAACGAGGTAAGGAATGAGGTAAGGAAAAAGGGTGGATTTTGGGGGTGAGGTAAGGAATAGATTAAAATTCAATTTCTGTAATAAATTATATTTCAATAAGATAGAAATATATTTTTTCATCTGATTCTGGCTCATAACCCAAAGGTCACTAGTTTAGGATAAATGGGTTCCCAATGTGAGTAGCGAGGTTAAGAAAAGGTTGAGGGAAACTCCGATGTTTTGGTCATTGAACCTTGGCCAAGACTGGTCTTAAATCGGCCAAAGGGTAGTAACTTTGAGCGGCTTCTACATCTGATTATGTGAGTTCGGGTGAACAAAAATTATCCTAAAACTTCAAGGAGAAAACAATATGAATATACGATCATTAAAAGTAACAGATCTCGATTTCTCAGTTCGATGTTTGAATACATTGAAAGTGAACAATATTGAATACCTGGGCGAATTAACACAATATTCGCTCTTAGATCTGGCTAACTTCAAAGGTATGAGCCGGAAGACTATCTATAAGATCATTAAGATACTTAAAGACAATGACTTAAAATTGCAAGGAGAAACATTGTAAAAGAAAATAAACGATAAAATAATGGAATGTCAAGTAAATGTTATATTCGAGCCCACCCATCACCTATCTCACTTTGTTTAAATTTAGACAGTTAGTGTCCAGTGGTTTTCATCTGTTTTCATCCTACTTGGCCGAAAAGCTGGCCGGGAACCTGGCGGAAAAAGTTTAGAACAGACCCGCATTGATCTGATGGGTCTTTTCGATGTCTAGTGAAGCTAGATAATGTTCAGTTACGATGCTGTTAGAATGACCGAGCATACTTCCAATATCATCCTTTGAAATACCGCCACGCATCAGGGTGGTGGCGTAGGAATCTCTGGCCGTTTTCAGTTTAAGCGGAACCGACAGATTTAACTTGCCGCCGATCACCGCCAAATCCTGATTGATTTTCTGGGATATTTTATGGCAACGGTTCTCAAAGGTATTCTCCTTATAACCTTCCTGGCGATTTGAATGTACCTTAACAGGGTAAATACTCTCTGTATAAATATTCGCTATTTTAGCAGGTAGCTTTTATATCTACAATGCACCTATACGACTATGTTGATAAGCTGAATGCCCGGTATAGGACAGGCATTTCAACTGAGCTTTCAATCAGGTGAGGTCCCTTAAAAGTAATTAGACCTAATTTATTTTCCAAATTATGTCCAACTATTTAAGGGGCTAAGACAATAATTTTTTCAACGATATCCACTTTTCTCATAGTAGTGAATTTAGATTAAGATCCCTTGGATTACAATTTATACCGGATTTTTATATCAATCTACATTTGTTAAATATCTTTCTTCAAATTTCCTTATCCAATTAAGCTCTTTTTCTTCAAGGTCCATCACCTTCAGGTTATCCACAAAATCCATCTTGATGTCTTTTACGAAAAAGATATTCTTACCATCCGAGTTTAAGATCTTTTGCAATTCTTTCTTTACATTTTCGTCACCCTTTTGCTTCCATAACGCCTTATTCTGTGATGGACAAAGCACCCAGAACTGGAACTCATCAAGACCCCTTACTTCTTTCACATTTTCCGCCAACAGAATATTACGCCAGAGTTGTTGAAGTGAGTATCGAAACGGGCAATGGTCGGCACTTTTAATGGCATTAAGGTCGAATACCTTTGATTTTGTTAGTAGTTGCCAGTTGTTGTATTTTAGGTAGCCACACAGCGGGTTGGTTGGTTTCTTTTTGTTATCGACATTTGAAAGGATAAGTTCTTTGTAGAACCCTGGATTATCACAGAATTTTCTGACATCACTCTTTTTAATTCCATCTTTCTCTTTGCCGTTCTTCTCTTTGTATGAAGAACATACGGAAAAATCGGCTTCTATGTATTTGAACTCGATGAGTATTACACCCGTTTTCTGCTTATCATCTTGGTAAAACACGGCAACATCCGCATCAGTGCCCCCATACTTTGATTGGTCCCCAAGCGATTCCTCAATACATGGAGTGAACTCAATTGCAATATGCTGAACTTCCACTGCTTTGCCCATCAGAAGGCTGAAGAGTTTGCCTGCCAGTTCACGTCGGTTCTTCAGCGGTGCAAATAAGTTGAAGCAACAGGGCTGAGATGCTACTGTATTTGTCCGTACGCGGTGCAAATCACCGGCTTTTTCTTTGAATCTGTCTTCAACTACTTTCAGAATTTCATCTTCACCAAGGAAATTTTGAAGTTTGTTTTTTGAAGTTTCTTTAAGAATATGTGAATAGGATTTCCCTTTGCGCTTTGCTTTTCCAAACTCAGTTATCCCTTTATGCCTATTATATTCAGACATAAATCTATAGCGGTTTATCTGCCATTCATTACCAATGTCATATGGAAAAACTTGATTTTTATCTTTGAGCATATCTTCCCATTCATCTATGGCTGCATGGTCTTCTTGCGTCATTCCCGTCAAATCAATTTTTTCAAGACTTTTCCTGATTATAGGCTTGCATTGGTCGTGAATGAAGACGGGGTGCCACCAGAACCATTTATCAATTGTTAAGGCTTCCGCCCAAAAGGCTTCAAATGACGGGTATTTGGTTTCTTTATGGTGCCAGATATCAATGTCTTCCTTATCCACGTATAATGAACGCTGCATATAGCTATCCTTACCGTCTTCAGTGATCCCGTATAATTCAGAACCACCCCCTTCAAGACCCCAATGGAATAATAGCTGTTCCTTCATTTCAACATTGATGTTACTTTTTTTGCTTCCGTACAAACACCGTTAAAATCAACCCCGCCGCCACAACAAGATCCACAACCATCCACGCCTGTCTTCCCAATGCAACCTTCGCAATGGGTTGAAACAAAAGCACTAAGCCAACAAAGACAATCACAAGTGGAATATTCTTCCGTTCATATTCGTAATAGGCAAGGATGGCAAAACCCACCAGCGCAATGTACTTAAAGAGCTGGTAATATCCGTAGGGCAGATTGAATAGGCATATTAGCAACAGGACGGCAAGGGCTATTTTTATTAGGTTTTCGGTTGTGAGTTTCATTTTTCGATAAATTTAATGTATTGGGATAAGTGAACCTTGAAACTAAAATTCCAAAATAATTGGCTTATCGCCGCCTTTCAAGTCCCCAATGGAAAATTAGTTTTTCCATACCAGAAATATCAAATCGTTATGAAATAATTTCTGTCACTATATCTCCTTACTTCTCCGCTTTTTAGTGTAATGTTCAGTTCATCGTCAACCCATATGGCATTAGTTACTTCATCAACTAATCCTATCGTGATATAGTCATTTTGGTCACTAAAGACCTTGACATTTTTTCTCTCGATTTTGACAACGCCGAAGTTTGAATATTTTGAATCCCAAGCCATAAAGTTTCGTTTTTGTTATGAATTCCCTTGCAAGTTAGATAATAAACGAGCAAAATCATTTACCGTCAGCAACTTTTCCCTACATATTCCTGTCAATACATCAAACCGCCATTCTTATGCCCACCAAAGCCCACATTTTAATTCTTGAAGAAAAGGAGCCTTTTATATTGTATCACATGCTGGTCGAATAAATCCAACCTTTTTTAAAATCAGAGGGCAGGCAAGTGCAAAAGTATTTTAAAAGATAAAATTCAAGATATAGAAAATAGGTTATATCTGTGTCTTTGTTTGTACTTGTGTTTGTACTAATAAAAAAACCACCTACGTTGTCTTTGTAAGTGGCTGATTATTTGTCTCCCCGACAGGATTCGAACCTGTGACCCATTGATTAAGAGTCAATTGCTCTACCAGCTGAGCTACGGAGAGGTTTGGGGGTGCAAAGATAGGAATTTTTTGTTGAATGATAACAGCTGTAAATGTAATATTTCGGCCCGGGATTTTTCTGTACTTTTGATTGTTGTTTGTTACGCTGAGGCATTGGGTGATTTTAACCATGACTCAAGACTTGCAGCTTATGGCGAAAATAATGCTATGAATCCGAAACAGGAGTTTAAGTCGGCGCTTAATGTGATGGACGGGGTGGAACAACCCGATAAGATCAATACTGATGCTGTAATAAAGCTGAAAGCAAAGCGTGGCCAGGCTTTGAGAACCGAAGAATTTGTTTCTGGCATCAGATCGGGCAACCGCACGATTCTTAGCAAAGCGATCACACTGATAGAAAGTTCGTTACATACTCATCAGCAAAAAGCACAGGAAATCATCAATGCCTGCCTGCCCTATTCCGGAAAATCTGTTCGCATTGGCATCACCGGTGTGCCGGGGGTTGGGAAAAGTACTTTTATTGAAGCTTTAGGGATGTTTCTCAGCTCAGAGGGACACCACATTGCTGTACTTGCAATTGATCCGAGCAGCACAAAGTCCAAAGGCAGTATCCTTGGTGATAAAACAAGAATGGAAGAGCTTTCGGTGAATCCGGATGCTTATATACGGCCTTCTCCTTCGGCCGGCTCGCTGGGTGGCGTTGCCCGTAAGACAAGGGAAACCATCATTCTGTGTGAGGCAGCTGGTTTTGATGTGATCCTGGTGGAGACGGTGGGTGTGGGGCAGTCGGAAACCACGGTAAGATCGATGGTTGATTTTTTCCTTTTGCTGATGCTTGCCGGGGCCGGCGACGAACTTCAGGGGATCAAACGCGGGATCATGGAAATGGCGGATGCTATTATCATAAACAAGGCCGACGGGGATAATATCAACAAGGCGAAAACTGCAACAATGGAATACAAGAATGCCCTGCATCTTTATCCGCCTGCTGAAAGCGGCTGGAACCCGGTTGTTGACATATGTTCATCGCAAACGAGGATGGGAATTGAATCGGTATGGAATTATATCAGCAGTTTTACGGAAACAACGAAATCAAACGGGTATTTTGAACGCCAGCGGAAAGAACAGTTCAGGCAGGTGCTTACCGAAACCATTGACCAGGCATTGAAGCGGGAGTTTTACGGACGAAAAAACATCGCCCAGGCCCTGGCATATTATGAGAAAGAAGTCCTGGCCGGGAACCTGAGCCCCTATACTGCGGCGGCGGCACTGCTAACAAAAAACAAATTCTGAAATTGTAATCAGCGAGCATTTTGCACAAGCCGCATCAGGTGGAGCGCAGCGAACCGTAGCGGCGATGCTCCTCAATAAAAGCGAAAAGCGAAATGTGAAATTTCGCTATTTCGCTTTTCGCTTTTCGCTTCTCGCTTCTCGCTACCTCGCTATTTCTTTATGAACGGTGCAATCTTCCAGTATAATTCAGAAGGATTGAACGGTTTGATGATATATCCGCTCATGCCGTAAGTGTATATTTTTTCACGGTCTTCAATAAATGCCGATGCGGTGAGTGCAATGATCGGAATGTCTTTGTTCGGATTATTCTCCATCTTCCTGATCTCGAGGGTGGCATCATACCCGTTCATCTCGGGCATGTGAAGATCCATCAAAACCAGGTCGTACCTGCTGCGTCTTGCTTTTTCAACAGCTATCTTCCCATTCTCGGCAACATCCACATTCACATTCCACTTCATGAGGAATTTCGATACGATCTTCTGGTTCACAAGGTTATCTTCAACAACCAAAACCCTTAATCCGGCCAGGCTCTGGAAGGTTGCTTTCATAAGCATATCTTCGTCGAGGTGTTCTTTTTCACTGAGTACAAACGGTAAAGTCACTGAAAAAATACTCCCTTCCCCCTCCCTGCTTTTCACCTTAATCGACCCTCCCTGCATTTCAACCAGTTTTTTAGTGATCGCAAGGCCGAGTCCGGTACCGCCATATTTACGTGTGGTGGATGAGGATGCCTGGGTGAAACTCTCAAATACGAACTGTATCTTATCTTCGGGGATCCCTATCCCTGAATCCGACACCCTCAGAACGAGATCAACAATATTGCCCCGTTTTGCAAGGAAGGCAGCTTCAACAAGAACTTTGCCCTTTTCTGTGAATTTGATGGCATTACCTACGATGTTGATCAGGATCTGTGAAAGCCGGGCAGAATCTCCAACAATGACCGCGGGAACATCCTGTGCAACAGTAAATTCAAGTGTAATTTCCTTTGATGTAGCATGGTAATCAAAACTCTGATGGATCCCATTCATCAGCTTCCTGATCTCAAACTCAATCGCTTCGAATTCTATCTTCCCTGCATCGATCTTCGAAAAATCAAGAATGTCGTTGATCAGGTGAAGGAGGTTCTCTGCCGAGAATTCAAGGATCTCAATATCCTCAATCTGGTCATCCCTTGGGTTCTCCTCTTTCAGAAGTTTAGCCGTATTCACTATGGCATTCAGGGGAGTCCGGATCTCGTGGCTCATCGTTGATAAAAAAAGCTGCTTCGACTGTGCCGCCTGCCTGGCCAGGTCCCGGGCCAGTTTCATCTCCTCCTCCGCTTCCTTTCTTTTCTGAACTTCCTGCTCAAGAATCATCCGTTGTTTGTAAAGGTTGACAAACAGTGTGACCTTTCCGATGAACAGGTCGGGAATGATGGGTTTCGTAATAAAATCCACAGCTCCCGTTTTGATTCCTTTCGTCCTGTAATAATTCTCATTGTAGATGGCGGTGATGTAAATGATCGGCAACAATAAAGTTTTTTCATCCTGGCGGATGATTTCAACGGTTTCAAACCCGTCCATTCCCGGCATCTGCACATCCATAAGGATCAGCGCAAACTCCTGCTGTTTGGCCTTCTCAATGGCTTCCAGGCCTGATTTGGCCCTGATCAGCTCAACATCCAGGTCGCCGAGCAATTCTTCAATGACCAGTATATTGCTGACATTGTCATCGACAATAAGAATTTTAGGTTTAGGGCTCATAGATATACTGTTTATTGCATTCAAACTACAGCTTATTCAAAAATGCTGAAATTTCTTCAAGAGAAAGTACATGATCAACAGCGCAGGCCGCCACAGCGGCTTTCGGCATCGAGTCGACTTCGGCAGTTTCCGGGTCCTGGACAATGGCCATTCCTCCTAATTCCTTGATCCTTTTAAGCCCGTGGCTGCCGTCATTATTTGCCCCGGTGAGAATGATGCCGATCAGGTGTTCGCGGAAAACCTCGGCAGCCGTCTCAAACAACACGTCGATGGATGGCCGTGCATAATTCACCCGTTCATCAATCGTGAGAGTGAAGGTCTGGTCAGGTTCAATCAGCAAATGATAATTCGGAGGTGCCACATATGCATAACCGGGCTGAAGATGTTCCTTCTCATCGGCTTCCTTGACTTTTAAGCGGTTCAGGTCATTAAGGATATGGATCAAGTAATTCTCCGAGTCGGGACTAATATGCTGAACGATGATAACAGGAATTCTAAACCCTTTGTCAAGGTTCCTCAGCAGTGTTTTAAGCGCATTCAAACCTCCTGCCGAAGATCCGATAACAATCACCTTATATTTCTTTGCAGGAGTCATTCCTGGTAATGTTTGATATAAATTCTCTCCCCGGTCACAAGTCCGTCAAAGTTATTGTAATAACCCGAAAACTGCAGATTTTCTTTTGATCCAAGGCAAAGCACACCACCCCCGGCAAGAGAATCTGCAAAGAGGCCGATCACCTTATCCTGCAGCTTGCGGTCGAAATAGATCAATACATTCCTGCAAACCACCATGTGGACTTCAGCAAATACTGAATCGGTGACGAGGTTGTGCGTCGCAAATACGATGTTTTTCTTAAACGAATCAAGCAGTTTGGCTGATTCGTAATTCGCAGTGTAGTAATCCGAGAAGGAAGCTTTGCCCCCTGCTCTCTGGTAATTCAGGGTAAATTCCTTCATCCGGCTTATAGGATAGATGCCGTCTTTGGCCTGCTTTATGATGACCGGGTTGAAATCCGTGGCATAGATCTGGGTCCTGCTATATAAGCCTTCTTCTTTCAGCAGTATAGCCATTGAATACACTTCTTCCCCGCTTGAGCAGCCGGCATGCCAGATCTTGATGAACGGGTAAGTTTTCAGTAACGGGATTACATGTACACGTATCGCTTTATAGAAGGAAGGATCACGGAACATCTCAGTTACATTGATTGAGAGGTCCATCAGCAACTGATCCACAAACTTATGGTTAACCAGGGATTCGTGAATCATCTGGGAAATGGAGCTCATTCCCGAAAGATGGAAACGGTTCACTATCCTGCGCTTGATATGAGCCTGGGAATAATTGCGAAAGTCATATCCATATTTCTCATAGATGGCCTGGACTAAAAGCCTGATCTCGATATCCTGGATTTCCAACTGCTCTTCCTGGGACTTCTTCATAACCTCATTTATACAACCATACCCTTAACAAAGATAAGAGTTTTTGACTGTCAACCGGCTTGGCCAGGTAATCGTTGGCCCCGGCTTCAATACAATTGTCCCTGTCCTCTTTCATTGCTTTTGCAGTAAGGGCAATGATCGGCAGGTGTTCATGTTTCGGGCTCTTCCTGATGATCCCGATGGCTTCGTAGCCATCCATTTCGGGCATCATGATATCCATCAGGACCAGGTCAATTTCAGGATGGGTATGCAGCTTGTCAATCCCTTCACGCCCGTTCCCCGCCGGGATGACTTTCATCCCTCTCTCCTCCAGAACAGCAGTGATCGCAAAGACATTTCTCGAGTCGTCATCCACCACCAAAACAGTACGGTCATGAAAAACATCTTCCAGGTTATACATCATCCTGATCATTTCCTGCTTCTCCTTCGGCAGGTTGGCTTCCACCCTGTGAAGGAAGAGCGAGGTCTCGGCAAGCAGTCGTTCAGGCGAACGTATCCCTTTTATAATAATGCTGTCGGCATATTTTTGCAGCTTGTCTTCTTCTTCCCTTGTAAGGTCCTTGCCTGTATAAATAATAACAGGCAGGCTTGCCAGCTTGTTGTTCAGGCGTATTTTTTCAATCAGGTCGAACCCGCTCATATCCTGAAGCCCCAGGTCAAGGATCAGGCAATCGAAATTCTCCTTTTCAAGCAACTTATAAGCTTCCACTCCTCCTCCAACTGATGTGGTTGTAACGTCACCGTTGCCGATAAGACTTACAATGCTCATGCGTGTTGCTTTGTCGTCGTCAACGATCAACAGCTTCTTCATGGGTTTCGAGATGACATCCTCGATATGCCCGAATGCATCCCTTAGTTTGTCAATGCTTACAGGTTTTGTAAGATAGCCGATGGCGCCCATTTGCAGGGCTTCCCTTGACTTATCCATCGCCGAGATAAAATGGACCGGGATATGTCTTGTTTTGGCATCCTGGTGCAAACGCTTCATGACTTCCCAGCCGTCGATGCCAGGCAGACCGATATCGAGTATAATGGCGCTGGGTACATGAAGGTCGGCCAGGTATAAACCGCTTTCCCCGTCCATCGCGATCAGGCACTTATATCCTTTTTCTTCGGCCAGGTCAGACAATATCTTTGAAAAAGAGGGATCGTCTTCAATGATGAGCAGTACCTTATCACCTGTCTGAAGGGTATCCCTGTCGTCATTCGCGGGATTCTCATTTGCCATAGCCCTTGCCAGAATTGGTTTTGGCTCAGGCGGAGTTATAAGAGCAGGCTGGGGTGAAGGTTTTTGAACACCTGGTTTTTTTCTGCCTTCTTCAAATTTTTGCGGAAGAAGAAGCGTGAACATCGAGCCTTTCCCCTCTTCGCTCATCAGCTGTATTTCGCCTCCCATCACCTGGGCAAATGAACGTGAAATTGTAAGTCCCAGGCCGGTTCCCCCGAAACGTCTGCTGGTCGTTCCATCGGCCTGCTGGAAGGCTTCGAAGATAATCTTGAGTTTGTCTTTCGGAATGCCGATCCCCGTGTCGCTCACTGTAAAGGCAAGCGAGGTTTCAGGGTCAAGCCCGGTCCGTCTGAGCTCCGGCTCGTCAAGCGGTCTCCTGACATCCAGTTGCACTGTCCCTTTCTCAGTAAATTTCAGGGCATTCGACAACAGGTTCTTCAGGATCTGCTGCAGTCTCTGGTTATCCACAAAGATACTGGCAGGCAGTTTTTCATCAATATGCAAACTGAAACTCAGGCCTTTCTTTTCAACCATTGGTTTGAAAAATGAATCCATCTGGGTAAGCGTTTCATTCAGATCGATGGTCTCAGGATGAAGTTCGACGCGGCCGGCCTCGATCTTACTCAGGTCCAGGATCTCATTTATAAGGTCGAGAAGGTCGCTTCCCGAACTATTGATCGTGTTCGCATATTCGATCTGCTTGTCAGTGAGGTTCTGTTTTTTATTCTCAGATAACAGCTGTGACAAAACGATAATACTGTTAAGAGGGGTCCTGAGCTCGTGCGACATGTTCGCAAGGAACTCAGATTTATATTTGCTGGCCACCTCGAGGTCTTTTGCCTTTTCTTCAATTTCATTCCTTGCCCTTGTGAGTTCCGTATTTTTCGTGCGGATGTCATCTCTCTGGTCTTCGAGGGCCTTTGTGCGTTCCTGGAGTTCTTCATTGATCACACGCAGTTCCTCCTGCTGTGCCTGCAAGGCTTCCTCGGAACTCCTGAGTGCTTTTGTCTGCTCTTCAAGTTCTTCGTTGGTCTGACGAAGTTCTTCCTGCTGTACCTGCAAACGTTCGGCCTGTTGCTGGGTCTGATCGAGAAGCTTTTTCACCTTTGACCGTGAACTGGCCGTATTCAGGGCAATAGAAGCAGGTTCAATCACCTGTTCGATAAACTTTCTCTGCATCTCGCTGAATGGTTCAAGCTTCCCGACCTGGACTACCCCAAGCAGAAGTTTTTCGAATACGAGGGGCGCAATGATGAAGTGCGAAGGGATTTTCTCATCCACTCCGAAATTGAGCATTGGGGCATCTTCCGGAATATCCTTAAAAACAATGATCTCTTTCTCCAGGGCAGCCTGGCCAACCAGGCCTTCCCCTAGCTTCAGCCTGCTGAAATTTCCTTTACGGTCATGAAAAGCGTAGGTAGCGGCAAGATTGAGATCTTCCTTTTCATCGAACAGGTAAAACAATCCCATTTGTCCGTCAAGATATTTCACAAGGAATTTGATCAGTTCCTGTGTGAGGTCATTGATCGACTGATCACCACTAAGCTTCGTACTTAGCTCGGCCATGCCCGATTTCAGCCAGTCCTGGCGGTTCATGTCTTCGGAATTTTTTCTCAGGGTCCGGGTCATTACCTGAAGCGCCATACCCAGGCTGTCCTTGTCGCCACGCGGCTGAATCTCATGGGTGTAATCTCCTTCAGAGATACGGGTAGCTTGTTTTATAACCGTCTTGAAGCTTTCGAGCATTTCATTGACCGACTTCCCAAGCAGGTCTTTAGGCCCTCTTTCAGTAACTTTCTTATCAAAATCTCCTATCGCCATTGAACCCGATACTTCTGAAATTTCACGGAAAGAATCAACAACCGAACGAAAACTCGAGCTTAGTTTTCCTATTTCATCATCTGAAGCGATAACATCGTGATATGAAAGGTCGCCTTCCGCAACAGCGCCTGCCCAATTCGACAACAGGTTTATCGGATTTACAATCCGTCTTGCCAGAACCAGCGAAGCAATGATCACAAAAACAAGGATGGTAATGATCAGGCTGAGCATCACAATAATGATCTGCATATTTGCGCCTTTCGCCTCATCCGCTCCCATCTCCTGTACAAGTAGATAATTCTGCCCGTATTTCTGAAGACCGCTCAGGGGCATACAACTCCCTAGGACATCGGCATTATCGGCATCCTTGTATTCCGATACAATATTTCCTTCGTTATTATTATCAGCCTTTCCTGATCTTATAATGGCAAACTGTTTTCCGGCCTCTGTGTTCGTAATATGTTTAAACAAGGCATATTTCGGATCATCCGGATTACTGCTGGCAAGAACCTTCATTCCCTCGCCTAAAAGATAAGATCTGGCGGTTAAACCCAGTTTGCTTTCAGAAGAAAGAAGCCTGTTCAGGCTGTCCATCGACACCTGAAAAGCAAGGTATCCTTTTACTGAGTTGTCTTCCATCAAAGGATTGATCAGGAAAAAGCAGGCCAGATTATTTTTCCCAAACAACCCGACATCCGAAAGCCTTATATTCTTAGCTGTTCTTACTTTCTGAAAACCCGAACCCAGTATTGAGTTCCTCAAAACATTCTCATTAATACTCTTTCCTAGTTCATCCCCGTTGTTTATCGTATACAATATGGTTCCATCCGTACCGAGCAGGAAAACATTAAAGATCTCTCCTTCATTTGCGATTCTTTGAAAATCTGCTTCGTATGGGCCAATAATTTTTTTGTACTCTTCGGTCTGAACAAAACCCGAGAAAGGTTTAGCCGATTTTTCGCTTTCGGCATTGATTTGCCTTATTAACGGAAGGACAAAATCCAGCCGGTTCCTAACAGTGGTATGCTGGATAAGTTCATGAAAATAGGTGTTTATCTGTTCGTATTTCTGGTTGAATGAAAATGTGAGTGTTTTGACGGCTGCCTCACGGGATGTTTTATAGGTAAACGGCATGCCGACGGCGATAATGATCAGCAGGGGTAGAACCGAGACTGCGAAAAACCAGAGCAGAAGCCTTGCGCCCAGGCTTTTTCGGGGGGAAAGCCTGAACTTTTTTATTTTACCTGAATCTTTTTTCATGAGATTTTTCTATAATAACAGAACGGATTAATGATGCAATTATACTAAAGGCAAGGATTGAAGCAATGATCAGCAGGGAATAATTGGTGCTGAGTTTATAAAAATGTGTTCCCAGCATCTTCACCCCGACAAAACTGAGTAAAACGGCCAGGCCGAGTTTAAGGTAATGAAAACGGTTCATCACATCCATGACCAGGAAGAACAGTGAACGCAGGCCAAGAATGGCAAAGATGTTCGAAAAAAAGACAATGTAAGGATCCAGTGTCACCGAAAAAACGGCCGGCACTGAGTCCACGGCAAAAAGCACATCCGAAAGTTCAATGATCAGAAGGACCAGGAACAAAGGTGTGAAGAAGATCTTACCACTGCGGTTGATCCAGAATTTCTCATCATGATCTTCCTTCGTAACACGGAAATACTTTGACATGAAGATGACCACAGGATGATGTTCGGTATCAATTTTTTCCTCTTTTTTGCTCAGGAAAAACTCCCATCCCATTTTAAGGCCTATGATGACCAGCATGATCCCAAAGACATACAGGAACCATTCAAACCTCTGGATCAGCACAGCAGAAACAAAAATGAAAAGGAACCTCATAACAACTGCGCCGAGTATGCCCCAGAACAAAACCTTCTTATAATAAAAAGGTTTGATCTTAAAGGAAATGAAGATCAGAACAATCACGAAAATGTTATCCACCGAAAGGGAATATTCAATAAGATAACCCGTAAGATATTCCAGAGAAAGATTTCTATTATAACGGCTGATGGCATCTTCCAGGCTGAGGCCCTGGATGCTGATGGGATGATGGAACTTGTCTATCCTTTCCTGGATGGCGGTCAGTGAGTCGGCCCCGTGTATCCAGTTGCCATGATACCTGATGAGTAGGAAGAAGGCAAAGGAAATGCTCACCCAGACCAGAGTCCAGGCGAGAGACTCTTTAAACTTCAGTGTGTGGGAATGTTTCTGAAAGACCCCAAGGTCTATCATCAGCATCATTACAATAAATACAAGAAAAGATATAAAGAAAACGAGTTCATTCAGGTTAACCGACATAGCCTTTCAGAATGGTTTGATGGTGTCTCAAATTTACGGAAAATTCTTACTTTTGCAAGCCTTTGAATACTTTTCAAAAACTAATTGACATGAACGAAGCGATAAACCTGAACCCTAACCCCCTCATCCGGTTTCTTGACAAACCTTCCGAAGAATTTACAAAAAGCGACCTCATCAGGTTTATCGAAGCCAATGGAATCGGCATGCTTAATTTCCGTTATGCAGGCGCCGACGGGCGGTTGAAGACACTGAACTTCATGATCAAGAGCCGCAATCACCTCGACAGCATACTCAGCGCAGGGGAGCGCGTTGATGGCTCCAGTCTTTTCCCGCATTATGTTGAGGCCGGATCTTCCGATTTATATGTGATCCCGCGTTACAGGACGGCTTTCGTAAATCCCTTCTCCCAGTTCCCGGCCATTGATATTCTGTGCTCCTATTATGATAAAGACGGAATGCCTTTTGCCAATTCCCCTGAGTATATTCTGCGCAAGTCGCATGAAGCCCTGAAAAAAGAGACCGGCCTTTCGTTTGAAGTCATGGGTGAGCTGGAATATTATGTCATCTCGGAAAAAAACAACCTGTTTGAAGCCGCCGACCAGAAAGGCTATCACGAATCGGCGCCATTCTGCAAATGGGAAAACCTCAGGCTTGAAGCGATGAAAGCCATTGCCAACTGCGGGGGTTACATCAAATACGGACATTCCGAAGTAGGCAATTTCACTGAAACAGGTCTGAGTTTTGAGCAGAATGAAATCGAATTCATCCCGGTGAAACTTGAAGATGCGGCGGAACAGATCCTGATCGCAAAATGGATCATCCGTTCTCTGGCATACAAATACGGGGTGACTGTCACATTTGCGCCGAAGATTACATCCGGTAAAGCCGGAAGCGGCCTGCATGTGCATACCCGCCTGATGAAGAACGACAAGAGCCAGATGCTTGACAACGGGAAACTCTCCGATACGGCACGTCAGGCAATAGCAGGGTATCTTGAACTTGCCCCTTCCCTCACTGCCTTTGGCAATACCATCCCCACCTCATATTTCAGGCTGGTTCCCCACCAGGAGGCTCCGACCAATATTTGCTGGGGCGATCGCAACCGTTCGGTTCTTGTTCGCGTTCCCCTCGGCTGGGGCAGCAAACACGATATGATCACCGATGCCAATCCGCATGAAAAAGACACTCAGAAAGGGTTCGGAAGCCGCCAGACGGTCGAATTCCGATGCCCTGACGGGTCTGCCGATATCTACCTCCTGTTCGCAGGCCTTACTGTTGCTGCAAGGCATGGCTTGAAAATGAAGGAAGCCCTGGAGTATGCAAAAAAAACCTATGTTGACATCAATATCTTTGATGAGAAATTCAAACAGCGGCTGAAAGATCTTCAACACCTGCCTGATTCCTGCTGGAAAAGCGCCGGCATTTTACAGAAACAGCGGGCGATCTATGAGCAGGATGGCGTTTTCCCGCCCCTGGTGATCGACGGCATCATTAAAAAACTACGCAGTTATAATGATGAGTTCCTGCGTGAGTCGATCAAGGATAATGAAAAGGAGATACTGAAGCTCGTGAATACATTTTTACACTGCGGGTAAGCGCTCCGCTCGCATCCTCACATCCCTTTCGCTCGCATCTTCACATCGCCGCTACGGTGTCGCAGCGCTCCACCTGATGCGGCTTATGTGAAATGCTTCGCTAAAATATCAAGGGGAATTGTACAATGAACGACGCCAAAATGTCACCACAACCTCATTTCAGCAGCCATAATGGCAGAATTTATTCGTAAATTTCAACTGGTATAAAAATTGAATATTTGCCATCAGCAAACACAAAAAATTAACATAAAAAAGGAGGTATATTATGACACTGATCAGATGGCACCAGAGAAACCCTTTAGGCGACATGATGAGTAATTTCTTTGAAAACGAATTGGGTGATTTTTTTGGAAAACGGATCACAGATCCGGCTGCAAACATAGTTGAACTGAATGATTCATTCATGCTGGAGATTGCTGCTCCCGGACTGAAAAAAGACGATTTCAAAATTCATCTTGAGAACAGCGTTCTCACGATATCAGCCGAACTTGAAGATGAGAAGAAAGAAGAAGGCAAGAATTACACCCGTAAGGAATTTTATTATGGCTCATTCAGCCGTTCCTTCACGCTGCCTAAAACCATCAATCTCGAGGATATAAAAGCAGACTACCTCGAAGGTATTCTCAAGGTTACCATGCCGAAGCTTCAGGAAGCAAAGCTGGAAACGAAGAAAGAGATCAAAATATCGTAATGGGGAATGGGGATTAGGGTTTGGGGAGTGGGGAATGGGTGAAAGAACTTACACCTAATCCCTATTCCCTAACCCCTAATTACGTATCTTTGCTCCCTGTATGCAAGCCCCCTCCCAGAATCAGCGCGCCCACATGGCCTTGCTGGCGACAGCATTTATCTGGGGGATTAATTATGCAATCTCCAAATACCTTCTTACCGGGCTGTTCACCCCGCTTCAATTGATTTTCCTGCGCCTTTCGGGTGGCATGATCTGTTTTTATATATTCCAGAAACTATTTGTCAATGAGAAGGTTGCGAGAAAGGACCTGGTCATGCTTGCCTTTCTCGGAATTATTGGTTTCGGGCTTAACCAGACTTTGTTTTATGCAGGTATGGCATTGACTTCCCCTGTGGACGCCTCGATTCTGCACGTGATCAACCCTATCCTGGTCCTGATCTTTTCAAGCCTGCTCATCGGCGAAAAAGTTACGTTCAGGAAAACAGGGGGTATTCTGCTCGGAAGCTCTGGTGCGCTTTTATTGATCTTTTACAGCAGCGGACTGAGCTTTAGCGGGAACCATGCTTACGGCAATCTGATGATTATCATGAATATGATTTTCTACGCGCTTTATCTGGTCCTTATTAAACCCTTGACGGGGAAATACAAAACGTCAACCATATTAAAATGGGTTTCCATATTCGGGTTCATATTCATCTTGCCGTTTTCGATCAAACCCGCCCTGCAAATCAATTTTGCAGGTATTTCCACATCAGTTTGGCTTCTGGTCCTTTACGTGATCATCATGAATACTTTCGTGGCTTATTTCCTCATAAATTATGCTCTTGAAAGGGTTATGCCCAGCATCGTAAGCTATTACACTTATCTCCAGCCCTTTATTGCCTCAGCTGCATCTTTGACAGTAGGCAACGGCAGCATCACCTCAACGAAAATTTTGGCAGCCGTATTGATTTTCAGCGGTGTTGCCCTGGTCAACAGCGGTTCGGGAAAGGAAATCAAACCGGCTGATATCAGCAAAGAAAGAAGCTCCCGCTCAGAGTAAATGGCGGAATGGGGTCAGCAGCCACTCGAAAAATTTCTCAATCCAGGAGCGTTTCTCCCAGGTCTCATAGTTAAAAGCTTCGGAGGATCTTAAGGTCTCTTCAACATGGGCCTGTAGTTGGTCAATAATGGCCTGTTCGTCCCCTATCAGCGCAATCTCATACTGGAAGCGAAAACTCCGGTAATCAAAATTAGCCGAGGAGATCGAAAACAGGGAGTTATCGATCATGAGCATTTTGGCATGAAGGTTATAAGGGCCGTAAAAGTAAATCTTCACATTGTTCTTATGCAGCAGTCCCAAGTATTTATTCCTGAGAATATCGAGCATCTTTACGTCAGAGTTCCTGGGCATGATAATTTTCACTTCAACGTTTCTCTTACTTGAATCTGTAAGGGCTTTCCTGAGATTGTACCCGGGAAGGAAATAAGGAGTTTCTATAACTACCGACTCTTTTGCCTGCCTGATCATCTGGACGTATTTCTTGCGAATTCTCTGCAAAGGCAGGGAAGGCACGTCCCTGATGATCTCGAAATTGTCATGGTATATCGTCCGGGTGAAGTTAAGTTTATTTGAAATAATATATGGATTGAAGGCCTCATAAGTCTCCATGAATACTTTCTTCAAAGCCAGGGCCATATCTCCTTCCATCCTCAGTGAAAGTTCTCTCCAGTTCAGGTTGTAACCAGTTATATTAGCGGATCCCAGGTATGATACAGCATCATCGATCACAAGGATTTTCCGGTGATCGCGACGGTGGCCGCGGGTGAACAGGTCGGAATTGATTTTTATTTTTTCAAAGAATTTCAGTTCCCCGTTATGATGGATTAGTTCAGTGAAAAAATCCTCACTGATGGGACCTTTGCCCCAGGAGTCAATAAGTATACGAACTTTGACCCCTTCTTTTGCTTTTTTCGTGAGGGCATCGCGGAAGCGCTTACCCATATGGTCGTTAGCAAACTTGTATGTTTCCAGCAGGATGTAATCTTTAGCCTGAGCTATGTCGGTTAGCATCAGGTTGTAAAGTTTAAACGTATCATCGATGAGCTGATACTGCATGCCGGGATGATTTTTGTATCGTTGGTTGTTTTGTTTCCTTCATCGCTGCTATTGTGATTGCGGTCGCAATCTTGCACCGCGGCTGGGGTTCGCTGCGCCTCACCCAAGGCCGCTTATGCAAATTGCTTTGCTAAACTAACACAATGCAACGGCTCAGAAGAACAAAGCTTCTCATACAAAAATACAAAAAACATCTCAGCATGCAGTAATCTGTAAAAAACAGGGAAGGTTCCGGGTTTTGGCGCAAAATTTGGATTTTGTATATTTACATCCGATAAAATGACAAACATGATTAAATCGATGACGGGCTATGGTAAGGCCGTGGCAGAGTTCGGCAACCGCAGGCTGAGCATTGAAGTCAAAAGCCTGAACAGCAAACAGTTTGACATGGCGCTGAAACTCCCTTTGATGTTCCGGGAAAAAGAAGCAGAACTGAGAGCCCTGGTCGGCCTGAAACTTGAACGCGGAAAAATTGACCTGTTCATCAGTACCGAGGCTGTGAGCGAAACACCTGGCTTATCCATCAACCACGAACTGGCAAAGAAATACTATGACGAGCTCAAAGCCTTGCAGCATGAGCTTAAGGAGGATTGTCCCGAAGGTCTTCTGCCCCTGGTCCTTAAAATGCCCGATGTGATCCAGTCGGCGAAGGAAGAACTGAATGAAAGTGACTGGCTGCTCGTGCGTGCCGGGATTGAGCATACTCTCGCCCTGGTGGATGAATTCCGCATTGGCGAAGGAAAAATACTTGGAGAGGATGTTTCAAAAAGGATAAACCTGATCCTTCAGTATCTTTTTGATATTGAGCCTTTTGAACTTCGAAGGATAAATGATCTCAGGGATAAGATGATCAGGGATTTTGTCAATTATAAGTCGGATTTTAACGGTTCAGCTCCAGACCAGAACCGTTTTGAACAGGAAATGATCTATTACCTTGAACGTCTTGACATTACAGAAGAAAAAATCAGGCTGAAGAAGCATTGCGAATATTTTCTTGATACCATGGATGAAGGGACCTCCCAGGGAAAGAAACTGGGTTTTATCACCCAGGAGATCGGCAGGGAAATCAACACTCTTGGATCAAAAGCCAACCAGGCCGATATCCAGAAGCTCGTGGTCCAGATGAAAGATGAGCTGGAAAAGATCAAGGAACAGCTGATGAACATTTTATGAGCGGTCAAGCCATTATCGTCAGCGCCCCCTCAGGGGCCGGCAAAACCAGCATTGTCAAGCATCTCCTTGCCGAACTTCCACGGCTCGCCTTTTCTATATCAGCCTGCAGCCGGCCAAAACGCGAATCCGAGGTCCATGGTAAAGATTATTATTTTTTGTCGGCGGATGAGTTCAGGGCAAAGATCCGGCATGATGACTTCGTGGAATGGGAGGAAGTTTACGAGGGGAGCTATTATGGCACCCTGAAGAGCGAACTGGAACGTATATGGAATGAAGGCCAGATCCCTGTTTTCGATGTGGATGTCAAAGGCGGGCTAAGCCTGAAGAAGTATTTCGGTTCGAACGCCCTGGCAGTATATATTCAGCCCCCTTCCTTCGAAGTCCTTGAAAGCAGGTTAAGAAACAGGGGCACCGAATCTGAAGAGACGCTTCACCGTCGCCTTGCAAGAGCTGAGTTTGAGCTTGGTTATGCAGGTAAATTCGACCTTGTGATCATCAATGACAGTCTTGAAAAAGCTTGCACAGACGCGGTTAAAGAGATCATCAAATTTCTTGAAATAAACTGATTGAATCCGGGTTTCCCATAAGAGAGCAGGGAACTTATACGGTGATTTAACATGAAAGAAGAAGCTAAAACCGGACTTTTCTTCGGATCCTTCAACCCCATCCATAACGGTCACCTGATGATCGCTTCCTATATGGTGGAATATGCCGGACTGGACCAGGTGTGGTTTGTAGTCTCACCCCATAATCCGCTCAAGGAAAAATCGACCCTGCTTGCCGGCCATCACCGGCTGACGATGGTAAACATGGCGGTTGAGGACGACAGGCGATTCAAATCTTCGAATATCGAGTTCAAGCTTCCGAAGCCGTCCTATACAATAGATACCCTCACTTATCTTTCGGAAAAATTTCCCGGGAAACGGTTCATTCCTGTACTGGGTTCCGATAATCTCCCGACGATTCATAAATGGAAAAACTGGGAAGCCCTTCTCTCCCAGTATACTATTTATATTTATCCCCGTCCCGGTTCCGCCCCCAGCCAGTTCGACCACCATGCCTCCCTGATCAGGGTTGATGCACCTCTCATCACTGTTTCATCCTCTTTCATCCGCAAGGGCATCAAAGAAGGACGCGACATGCGGTATTTCCTGCCCGAAAAAGTATGGAAATATATAACGGAGATGAATTTTTACAGGTAGGATGAAGTATCGGGGTTACTCCCTCCGCTACGAAACTACTGCGACCCACCAACGGCTTGCTTCCTGCTCCGGTTACAGGTGTGGCACAAACTTCCCAGAGCACTTTCAGTGAATAGTTTGTAAGCAGGACCGTGATCAGCAGGTTTGTAGGCCAGAACCCCAGAAAGGCCATGGGATAGAAGATCAGCGAATCCACCGCTTCACCGGCAACAGTTGAACCTATCGTGCGTGTCCACAGGTGTTTCCCGTTGGTCTAAACCTTCATTTTTGCAAGGACGTAGGAATTGGAGAGCTCGCCGCAGAAAAAGGCTGTGATCGAAGCAATGACAACCCTGGGTGTCTGGCCGAACACCACTTCGAAAGAATGCTGATGCACCCAGCCTGAGGCGGGTGGAAGGTTCACCACGACGGAAGCCATCACCGAAGCAAAGATCAATGCAGTGAAACCTGCCCAGACTACCTTGCGGGACCGGGCATAGCCGTATACTTCAGTAAGGATATCATTGAAAAAATAAGAGATCGGGAAAAACAGGATCCCTGCCCCGCAGGTTATCGGCCCTACTGTAATGACTTTCTCTGCTCCTATCAGGTTGGAGCACAGCAGCACGGTAACGAAGGCTGCCATGATGAGGTCATCGTATTTGTAGGTGCGCGTCAAAATCAAAGACGAAAAGTGAAAGGCGAAAGGCGAAATTTCGAGATTTTCATTTCGCTTTTCGCTTTTCGCTACTCGCTTTTTTATTATTTACCCATAATTTGTTCTATCTCCTCAACTGTCTTCGGTATTGGCCTGCCCAGAACCCTTACGCCATCCGCAGTCACCAGAACATCATCTTCAATACGTATGCCGCCAAAGTCGAGATAGCTCATCACTTTATCGTAATTGATGAAATCAGCATTTTTGTTTTCTTTCTTCCAGATCCCTATAAGTTCGGGAATGAAGTAGATGCCTGGTTCTATTGTCATCACGAACCCGGTCTGCAGCTTACGGCCGAAACGAAGGAAGCCAAGTCCGAATTCCTTGCTTCTCTGGATCTCGCTGTCATACCCGACAAAATTCTCACCCATGCCTTCAAGATCATGAACATCAAGTCCAAGGGGATGGCCTAACCCGTGAGGAAAGAAAAGCGTATGTGCGCCATTTGCAACGGCCTCTTTTGGATCTCCTTTCATCAGCCCGAGAGCGGTAAGGCCTTTTGCGATCACCGTCGCTGCAAGGATATGAATATCTTTAAACGGTACACCCGGTTTCACGGCTTTTGTCGCTTCCATATTGGCTTTAAGGACAATTTCATAGATCTCCCTCTGCCTTTGTGAAAACTTCCCTCCAACAGGAACTGTGCGTGTGATATCCGAAGCATAATGCAGTTCGTTCTCACAACCAGCATCAATCACCATCATACGGCCTTCGCTGAGGACATTGCCGTGATAATGGTTGTGAAGCGTTTGTCCGTTAACGGTAAGGATTACCGGGAAAGACACCGGGCCTGCGTTGGCAAGTGCTATGCCTTCGATGGTTCCGGCTATCTTTTGCTCAACAACACCGGGCATGGCCATTTTCATTGCAGTGGTATGCATAGTATAAGCCACATCGATCATCTTTTCGATCTCCTTCACTTCAATCTCATCCTTGACCATTCGGAGCTTGACAATGGCCCGTATCAGATCGTGAGATGCATGGTCGTGTATTTTATGATGATCATTGGCAAGCAGGCCTGCAAGCTGAACCCGGGTTTCGGCACGGTAAGTCGGCACAAAATGGATCCTGCGTCCCTTGGCTACAGCCATACCAATGTATTCCGCGAGTTCGACCAGGGGGAAAGTCACTGTGACCCCGGCTTTGGCAGCCTGTTCGGCAATGGAAGGCTGTTGGCCCATCCAGATGATGTCGTCGATATCCAGATCATTTCCAAAAATGATGTCTTTCCCACCATCCAGATCCATCAGCCCGGCCAGATCGGGATGATCAAGTCCGAAAAAATAGGAAAAATTACTATCCTGCCTGAAGGTGTATTGGTTTGCAGGATAATTGAAGGCTACATCGGTATTGCCTAAAAACAATACAATTCCGCCGGATAGTTCCGAGCGGAGCTTTTTTCTTCTTTCTGAGTAAATTGTTGAGGGAAACATAATTTAGACTGGTTTTGAATTATAAAAAAACTGTATGTTAATTCCTTTTTAAAATAAATATCTTCTAATTTTGTTCTGCTGTCGTTAATTCTATCGACAAATTAACGATATATTCCTTTCACTTCATCGGGTTGACAAACATTTTTAAGTCTGGTTTATGAGCGCTTCATTTTTACGTTTCTCGTCCATTACGAAAAAGATCTGGATGGCATTACTCGGGATTTTCCTTCTGATTTTCCTTGTGGTGCATGTGAGTATTAACCTCTGCCTGCTGCGCAGTGATGGCGGAAGGTGGTTTAACGACGCGGCTTATTTCATGGGCACCAACTATGTCGTGAAAACCTTCGAAGTGGTTTTGTTTGCCGGCTTCATTTTTCACATTCTGCTTGGGATCATTCTCCAGGTTCAGAACTGGATGTCGCGCCCGGTAAGGTATGCAGTGAACAACAAAAGCACAACTCCTTTCCTTTCAAAGTATATGATATGGACCGGCGGCATCATCTTTATCTTCCTGGTGATCCACCTGATGAATTTTTACGCCATCAAGCTGGGCTGGGTTGAGGGACCCAGGTTTGCCGACGGGGATCCGAATTTTTACCAGAGGGCAATTGACCTGTTTAGTCTGCCGGCATATTCCCTGTCATATATTGTGCTGTTTATCGTGCTTGGCTTCCACCTGAACCATGCTTTCCAGGCTGCTTTTCAGAGCCTCGGGCTGAATTTCACAAAATACACGAAATGTATTGAGTGGTTCGGCATTATTTATTCCATCGTTATTCCTTTAGGCTTTATCATCATTCCAATTTACTTTTTACTTATCCGTTAGGCTTTATGGCTGAGTTGAATTCAAAAATCCCGAAAGGGCCCGTATCCCAGAAGTGGAGCAATTACAAGGCCCACCAGAACCTGGTCAATCCGTCGAACAAGCGCAAACTCGATATTATTGTTGTAGGTACCGGGCTTGCAGGCGCTTCCGCTGCAGCTTCGTTTGGAGAACTGGGTTTCAATGTAAAGATATTCTGTTACCAGGACAGCCCCAGGCGCGCCCACAGCATAGCTGCCCAGGGCGGCATCAATGCTGCAAAGAATTACCCGAACGACGGCGACAGTGTTTACCGTTTGTTTTATGATACTTTGAAGGGGGGGGATTACCGTGCCCGTGAAGCCAATGTATACCGGCTTGCTGAAGTGAGCAATGCGATCATTGATCAGTGTGTGGCCCAGGGTGTTCCTTTTGCGCGTGAATACGGTGGATCGCTTGAAAACCGTTCCTTTGGCGGAGCACAGGTTTCAAGGACCTTTTTTGCCCGCGGTCAGACGGGGCAGCAGCTTCTTTTGGGCGCCTATTCTGCCCTGAGCCGGCAGATCAAGCTGGGCATGGTGAAGATGTACAACCGCCATGAAATGATGGACCTGGTTATGGTCGATGGCAAAGCCCGCGGCATCATAGCACGTGACCTCATCACAGGCAAACTGGAACGTTATTTCGGTCATGCAGTGGTCCTTGCTACAGGAGGATACGGGAATGTATTCTATCTCTCGACAAATGCCATGGGATGCAATACAAGCGCCCTTTGGCAGGCTATGAAACAAGGCGCTTATTTTGCCAATCCCTGCTTCACCCAGATCCACCCCACCTGTATACCCGTGCATGGCGACTACCAGTCGAAACTCACCCTGATGAGCGAAAGCCTCAGGAATGACGGCCGTATCTGGGTGCCTAAGAAAAAAGAAGATGCTGAGAAAAACCGCCTGGGAAAGCTTAAAGCAAACGATATTCCTGAAGAAGACCGCGATTATTTCCTTGAACGCAGGTATCCGGCTTTTGGGAACCTCGTACCCCGCGACGTTGCCTCCCGGGCTGCCAAGGAGCGCTGTGATGCCGGGTTTGGAGTAGGCCCGACCGGATTAGCTGTATTCCTCGATTTCAAGGAATCCATTGCAAGGCTTGGAAAGCATGTGATCGAAGAGCGTTACGGCAACCTTTTCCAGATGTATGAAAAGATAGTCGATGAAAATCCATATGAAAACCCGATGATGATCTTCCCTGCTGTTCATTACGCCATGGGCGGATTATGGGTTGACTATGAACTGATGTCGACTGTCACCGGATTATTCGTGGCCGGCGAAGCCAACTTCTCCGATCATGGCGCAAACCGGCTGGGGGCATCAGCCCTGATGCAGGGCCTGGCCGACGGTTATTTCGTTCTTCCCTATACGGTGCAGAACTACTTATCCGCAGAGATCAAAACACAGAGGATGTCTACCGACAAGAAGGAATTTGAAGAAGCTGAAAAGAGGGTTCAGGAGCGTATCAGCAAGCTGATGTCTGTTCAGGGGACCAGGAGCGTTGACCACTTCCATAAGGAACTCGGAAAGATCATGTGGGAACATGTAGGGATGGGACGTACAAAGGAAGGCCTGACCAGTGGAATCGCCCTTATCAGGGATCTTCGCAAGAAGTTCTGGACCGATGTGCGCATCCCCGGAAAACCTGACGAGATGAACGTGGAACTTGAAAAAGCAAACCGTGTAGCCGATTTCCTGGAAATGGGAGAACTGCTGGCCCTTGACGCACTGAATCGCAATGAAAGCTGCGGAGGTCATTTTAGGGAGGAATACCAGACCCCTGAAGGCGAATGCCTCCGTGACGACGAGAACTACAAATATGTAGCCGCATGGGAATATGTGAAAGAAGGTGAATTCAGGCTGCACAAAGAACAGCTGGTTTATGAAGAAACTGAAGTGAAAGCAAGGAATTATAAATAGCCATGAGCCATGAGGCATGAGGCATGAGGCATGAGCCATGAGCCATGAGCCATGAGCCATGAGCCATGAGGCATGAGGCATGAGCCATGAGGCATGAGCCATGAGGCATGAGGCATGAGCCATGAGCCATGAGGCATGAGCCATAAGGGATTAGGGATGGAAAAGAAGAAAGTTATTACATATCATGATCTGGAGGTATATAAAAAGGCAATTCAATATGCCAAGGTTGTATATAGTATAACTGAGAATTTTCCTGACAAAGAAAAATTCGGGCTGATCAGTCAAAGCAGAAGAGCAGTGGTTTCAATTTCGGCAAATATTGCAGAAGGCTGGGGAAGAGATAGTTCAAAAAACTATACGCAGTTTCTTAAAATTTCCAGAGGGTCGCTTTATGAACTTGATACCTTATTGACAATTGCTCTTGAACTTAATTACATTAATCATGATGACTGGAAATCACTTTTTGTTTCGAATGAAGAAATCAGTAAAATGTTAAATAGCTTGATCAGGAAAATTGAAAACAATCCTAAAATTAATAACTCATGACTCATGCCTCATGCCTTATGGCTCATGGCTTTTATATAAAATAATCCACTTATGAACCTAACACTCAAGATCTGGAGGCAGAAAGATGCCAAATCAAAGGGAAAATTCGTGACCTATAAGCTCGAAGGAATTTCCCCGAATTGTTCTTTCCTGGAGATGCTCGATATCCTGAATGAAAGCCTGATCGGGAAAAATGAAGAACCGGTGGTGTTCGATCACGACTGCCGCGAAGGTATCTGCGGGATGTGCAGCCTGTATATCAACGGCCGCCCCCATGGACCTGATGATGCCGTTACAGCCTGCCAGCTTCATATGAGAAAGTTCAAAGACGGGGAGACCATTACCATAGAACCCTGGCGCGCGAAGCCATTCCCGGTTATCAAAGACCTGATGGTTGACCGAACGGCCTTTGACAAGATCATACAGGAAGGCGGGTACATTGCTGTGAATACGGGCGGTGCGATGGAAGCCAACCACATACTGATCCCCAAACCTGCTGCTGAACTGTCGATGGACGCTGCCGCATGCATTGGTTGCGGCGCCTGCGTTGCGGCATGCAAAAATGCTTCTGCAATGCTGTTTGTCTCGGCGAAAGTATCCCAGTTTGCCTTGCTTCCCCAGGGCCGGCCAGAAGCTAAAGTGAGGGTCATGAAAATGGTAAAAATGATGGACGAACTCGGCTTCGGAAACTGTACGAATACCTATGCCTGCGAAGCCGAATGCCCGAAAAGCATCTCGCGATCGAACATTGCCCGCATGAACCTTGAATTCATGTGTGCAAAAACATCCTGGGACTGATCGATCGCATCTTCACACCGCCGCTACGGTTCGCTGCGCTCCACCTGATGCGGCTTGTGTGAAATGCTTAACTCCTGATATGCCGCTTTTACAAAATGCTGCGCTCTCGCTATTTCTCTATTTCGCTTTTTTTTATTTTTCCTATCACTTTTCCCTGCATGGCGGATTAAGTAATAAAATCCCCTATGCTTCCGATAATTCGTTTCATCGTTTATGAAATCGATTCAAAAGTCTGTTACATCTGCAGAAAAGATAAAATCGAAAAGGATATCCCTGTAAAATCCTGGATCCTTGTCCCCGAAAATGACCTTGAAAAACTGGAGATTAACCACGGTCTTATAATTCCGGAGATATTCATGCAGTGAAATGAATTACACTTTGCTTATTTTAGCGGTCGAATTTGCACGGACTAAATGCGCTTCCAGGACATACCCGGCCAGCAGGCTATAAAAGAAAAACTTATCCGGACGGTTACCGACCAGAGGGTGAGCCATGCACAGTTGTTTTACGGACCGGAAAGCTCCGCTAAACTTGCCCTGGCGATAGCTTATGCTCAATACATAAATTGTAAAAACCGCCTGAAACTACCTGCCACGCCAGAATCTAATGATTTCGCTACTTCGCCACCTCGCTACCTCGCTACTGATTCTTTCGCTACCTCGCTACCTCGCTACCTCGCTACTGACTCTTTCGCTACCTCGCTACCTCGCTATTTCGCTACTTCAACAGACTCATGTGGTACCTGCCCGTCCTGCCTGAAGTACCAGAAACTCATACACCCGGACCTGCATTTTATTTATCCCGTTGCGACCACCCGGAGAGTCCCTAAAAAGCCACAAAGCAAGCTGTTTATTGAAGACTGGAGAAAGTTTTTCCTGCAAAGGCCATTTCCTGTAAACCTCCAGGACTGGTATGATTTCATTGGTATTGAGAATAAACAAGGTATCATCAATGCCGAGGACTGCAACGAGATCATTTCAACCCTCAGCTATAAAACTTACGAATCAGAATATAAGGTCATGATTATCTGGATGGCGGAGAAGCTTTTTCATTCAGCCGCTCCGAAGATCCTGAAGATAATGGAGGAGCCGCCCGAGAAAACACTTTTCCTTCTGGTGACTGAAGATCCTGACCAGATCATCAGCACGATCAGGTCGAGATGCCTTTTTGTAAGAATTCCACCCGATAGGGATATACTCCGAAGAGATGAATATGCAATTGAAAACCAGTATTTTAAGACGTTTATAACCTGGATGCGGAACTGTGCTGGGATGAGAGTTCCTGACCTGATCAGCTTCGCGGGCGAGATGGCTAAGTCGGGAAGGGAAAAACAAAAAGCTTTCCTGCATTACAGCCTTCATATGCTTGAACTTTGCCCGGCTGTGGTTTACGGCCAGGCCGGCAGACTCAGCGCCGACGCCGAAGAAGCTAAGTTCCTGGAAAAATTTGCTCCGACTATCAACACTGCCGGCCTGGCCGGATTCCACGAGCTCTTCAACACCGCAATCTACCATGTGGAACGTAATGCATATGCCCCGGCGCTTTTCCTTGACCTCTCCCTGAAAATACTGCGCCTTTTTAAACCGAATTTCGTACCTTTGTAGCAGAAAATTAGGCGAATGGAAGAAACTCAAGACCAGTTCCCTCAAAAGGAACAGGATTCGGAGGCAACGCAGTCCCAGGCTGATACCGTACCCGGTGCCGAGCCTGAATTTGAATTCGGAGGTTCCGCTTATGATTCTTCAAAGAACCCTTTTCTGACCCGTGGTTGCTGTAATTCGCCTGAACCTCATCAGAAACAAAACGGTGCTTACATGCACCGCTGTGGCAAATTCGACTCTTACGACTGGATCAAAACAATCCCGCTGCCGCCGGGGTACAAAGTTCCCGATATCGTTGAAGTAAGGTTCAAGAACAGCCGTAAAGATTTTTTTCGGGTGCCTCCCGACATAGAACTGGAAGCCGGCGATATTGTTGCAGTTGAAGCATCACCCGGCCACGATATAGGGATTGTCACGATCAGCGGCGAACTCATTCGCTTCCAACTGAAGAACAAAGGAATTGACCCGAATTCACAGGAGATCAGGAAAGTCTACCGCAGAGCCAGGCTTGCCGATATAGAGAAGTGGGTTTCCTCAGTGGAAACAGAATCCCTTACCATGTTCAGATCTAGGGAGATTGCCGATAATCTCGGTCTGCAGATGAAGATCAATGACGTGGAATTCCAGGGAGATCATACGAAAGCAATTTTTTATTATACTGCGGATGACAGGGTTGATTTCCGCGAACTTATTAAAGTTCTTGCAGAGGAATTCCATGTAAGGATAGAGATGCGCCAGATAGGCGCACGGCAGGAAGCCAGCCGCCTTGGCGGACTGGGAACCTGCGGCAGGGAACTTTGCTGCTCTACCTGGATGAGCGAATTCTGCTCCGTCTCAACGAACACCGCAAGGGTTCAGCAGCTCTCCCTTAACCCACAGAAACTGGCCGGGCAGTGCGGCAAACTTAAGTGTTGTCTTACCTATGAATACGATACATATCTGGATGCCATCCGGGATTTCCCTAATACCGAGATCCGCCTGAAATTAAAGAACGGGGATGCCATCCACCAGAAATCCGATATCTTCGGGCAAATCCTATGGTACTCCTATGTAAATGATCTGCAGAATTTGCTTGCCATCCCACTTAAGAACGCCCTTTTTATCATCGAAGAAAACAAAGCCGGGCGTTTACCGGAGAAACTGGAAGATTTCGCAAATGTCACTCAACAAAAGCGTGAGTTTGACAACGGGCTTGGTGGAGAAAATGACCTGACCCGTTTCGATCATCTTTAAACTATCTGCTCCAGCTATGCGTGGTAATTTTTCCGGCTTATTGTTCGTCCCTGCGCTGATCCTGGCGCTGCTTGCCTGCAACATGAACCGCTTCTACCGCGAAACGCAGCGCATCCCCGATGGAATCTGGAATTCTAAAGAAAAAGTAGCTTTCTCCGTAAACATTTCCGATACGGCAAAACGGTATTCTCTCTACATCAATTTAAGGAATGACGTGAATTATCCGTTTGCCAATATATACATGTTCCTTGATACCCGTTTCCCTGATGGCAGGATCGCACGTGATACCGTCGAATGCCAGCTGGCCGATTATGACGGTCGCTGGCTGGGTAAGGGCTCGGGAAGCATCAAAAGCAACCGCTTTTTGTTCCAGAAAGCCGTAAGGTTCAGACAAAAAGGGAATTACGCCTTCACATTTGAACAGGCGATGCGTACCAGCGAACTGAAAGGGATCAGGGACGTCGGCCTGGAAATCGAGTTATGAGCGGGATAGATCATATTCGTATTCTACAAAACACCGGAGAAAAACCAAAGAAACAGGTGAATCCGAAGAAATATATCTTATACTTCTGGATCGCATACGCCGCCAGCATCATCTTTGTTGCTTCATTCTTTGTAATGGTTGCACTGGGTGTTTTCGGGAACATGCCCACATTCAGGGAACTGGAAAACCCGGAAAGCAGCCTTGCCACGGAGATATTGAGTGAAGACGGCAAACTCCTCGGAAAATATTATTTCGAGAACCGTTCCAATACCCATTTCCAGGAACTCTCTCCCAATGTTATTAACGCACTGATAGCTACTGAAGACGCACGTTTTTACGAACACTCAGGCATCGACTTCAGGGCGATCTTCAGGGTCTTCTGGGGTGTGGCAACCGGTACATCAAAAGGAGGAGGAAGCACCATCACCCAGCAGCTGGCCAAGAACCTCTTTCCCCGAAAACCCAACCGCACTTTCATGGAAACCGTAATGATCAAATTCAAGGAATGGATTACGGCTATCAAACTGGAACGCAACTATTCTAAGGAAGAGATCCTTGCCATGTATCTTAATACGGTGGATTTCGGGAGCCAATCCTTCGGCATTAAATCAGCTGCGAAGACGTATTTCAATAAAGAGCCCTATCAGCTTAAACCTGAAGAAGCTGCACTCCTCATAGGTATTCTCAAAGCCCCGACCTTCTTCAGCCCGGTACGGAACCCGATCAGGGCCATTGAACGCAGGAATACAGTCCTGTCCCAGATGCAGAGGTACGACTACCTCACGAAAACCGAATATGATTCACTGCGTGCAGTGCCTCTGAATATGGAAGACTATCGCCTCCAGGACCATACCACGGGCCTTGCCACTTACTTCAGGGAATACCTTCGGGGATACCTGACAGAATGGTGTAATACCCATATCAAAGAGGATGGAAGCGAATTCAGTCTTTACCGTGACGGCCTGCGGATACATACAACCATTAACTACAAGATGCAGGAATATGCCGAAAAAGCTGTAGCTGCGTATCTCGGCAAAGAACTCCAGCCTGCTTTTTATGCCCATTGGAAAGGCATTCCCACCGCTCCCTTCGTTTTTGAAAATGCAGATGAACGTAAAGAGATCAACAGCCTGCTGCTTTCGGCCATGCGGCGCACCGATCGCTATGCCAGCATGAAATCCCAGGGATATAAGGAAGCTGAGATCATCAATGAATTCAAGGTAAAAACCAGGATGAAGGTGTTTACCTGGAAAGGCGAAAGGGATACCATGATGACTCCTTTCGATTCAATACGGTATTATAAGTTTTTCCTGCAATGCGGACTGATGTCGATGGACCCGCATACAGGATTTGTCAAAGCTTATGTGGGAGGAATTGACTACCTGCATTTTCAGTATGACCATGTAAAATTCAGCAAACGCCAGGTAGGCAGTACATTTAAACCATTTCTTTACACCCTTGCCATGCAGGAAGGAGAATCGCCCTGTTCGCGCTATCCCAACGTTCAACCGGTGATCGAACTTGACAACGGAACCGTATGGGCCCCCGAAAATACCAGTGAGGAAAGGCGGGGAGAACAGGTTACACTTAAATGGGCGCTGGCCAATTCGAACAACTGGATCTCAGGTCAGCTAATCCGTAAGTACTCCCCTGCCGCCGTTGTAGCTCTTGCCCATAAAATGGGTGTTACGAGCAGCATCCCCGCGGTATATTCAATTGCCCTTGGCTCATGTGATATTTCCCTCTACGAAATGGTCGGCGCCATGAGCACCTTTGCCGATAAAGGCGTTTTCACTGAACCCATTTTCATAACTAAAATTGAAGATAAGGATGGTAACCTTATCCAGGAATTCAAACCAAAAAAACAGGAAGCCATCAGCGAGGAAACAGCTTATCTTATGCTTCAGCTGATGCAGGGTGTGGTGACTTACGGAACCGGCATAAGGCTTAGATACAAGTACGGTTTCGACAACCCGATCGCAGGCAAGACAGGTACTACTCAGAACCAGAGCGACGGCTGGTTTATGGGAATTACTCCCGACCTGGTAAGTGGCGTATGGGTTGGTTGCGAGGACCGCTCCGCTCATTTCCGTACTCTGGCACTCGGACAGGGAGCCAATACCGCCCTTCCCGTTTGGGCCTTATATATGCAACAGGTATATGCCGATCCCAGCCTGCATATCATAAGGGACAAGAATTTTGATCCCCCAAAGAAACCACTTGAAGTTGACTTTGACTGCGGTGACGAGGAAAATGCCATCGCTTCACCCAACCAGGGAGTGAAGAAGAAGAAAAAGAAGACAGTGATCGATACGGATGAATTCTAAATAACGAAATAGCGAAATGGTTCGCCTTTCGCCTTTCGCTTTTCGCCTTTCGCTTTTCGCTTTTCGCCTTTCGCCTTTCGCTTTTCGCTTTTCGCTTTTCGTCTTTCGCCTTTCGCTTTTCGCTTTTCGCTTTTTTATATTTCCTCCACCTTCTCTTTATACACGACCCCTCTTTCGCGAAGACCTTTGAGTAAATAATCTACGCATTTTGGATGTGCTCCAAAGTATTCGGGAACAATTACGCCTTTCTGCGTGAATACGCCATCGGCGATCATGCGCAAAGCCACGGTTGCGGTGTAACCGGTGGTGCGGGCCATTGAATGGATACCGGTCTTTTCATCCTTGCGATCGAAAAGATCCCAGGTAAACCGTGTGCGTTTCTTGTCCTTGATGCCTTCCACAACCACTTTCATCACGGTGATGTCTACATCATTTTCGGTGAATTTCCAGCTTGGGAACAGGAGGTTTGAAGTAAGATCAATAGGGCGTATTTTTACTCCCTTTACCTGGATCTCTTCCTTTGAGAAGAATCCGGTTTCGCGCAACACCCGCATTTTTTCAATATGGCCGGGGTAGCGCAGGGTTTTTTCCATCATATTAGGGGCCTTGATCGTGCGGACCAGCGAACGTAAGCCATCGGTATTAAAGGCTTCAAGAGTGCCTACTCCTGGGAAGTTCATCAGTTCGGGGTCGCTCAGGGCGGGTTTGACAACCGTGGTTCCTCCAACAATAAATCTTGCGGGGCGGGTATATTCCTCGAGAACATCCACAGGTGAAAAAACAGCCTTGTATTCATACGGCCATTCGCGGATCTCCGGCAATCCACCCACATAATATACTACGTTCTCGGTCTTGTCGAGCAGGTGATGAGCATCCCCGATGAGCACATTGCACATGCCGGGTGCCACACCGCAGTCCATTACCGCTGTAATGTTTTGTTTACGCGCGATCTCATCCACCGTAAACGGATCTTCTATAAAAAAAGAGATGTCGACAATATCACGTCCTGCTTCAGCCACGGCTTTGAAGGTCTGAAACCCCATGAAGCCCGGTACGGCATTGACCACCATGTCGAATGAGCCTGCCAGTTCACGGACCTGCGAAGGATCGCTAAGATCACGGTGAAGGACATGCATTTTGCCGGCTGCGGCGACTTTTGCAAGTGCATCGGCATTGTAGTCAACAACCGTTACCTCAAACCGTTCATCCTTTGACAGGTCAAGAGCCATAGCGCCACCAACCAGACCGGCCCCCATAACAAGAATTTGTTTTTTCATACAGGTTTTATAAGTATTTTTGATAGTACAAATTTAACGGAAGTGCTGAATAATAAAAAAATAATTGTTGTCCTGCCCGCGTATAATGCTGAAAAAACGCTGAAACTCACCTATGCTGAAATTCCTTTCGATATAGTCGATGAGGTTATTCTTGTGGATGACTGCAGCCGTGACAATACAGTTGATGTTGCCAGGAAACTTGGTATCAGTCATATAACGACGCATGACCGGAACAAGGGCTACGGGGGGAACCAGAAATCCTGCTATGATAAGGCCCTGGAACTCGGAGCCGATATCGTGATCATGCTGCATCCCGATTACCAGTATACTCCAAAACTTATTCCCTCAATGTCATATATGATTGCGATGGATCTGTATCCCGTAGTGCTCGGGTCAAGGATACTTGGAGGCGGAGCTAAAAAAGGAGGCATGCCTTTATATAAATACTATTTTAACCGTTTACTCACCCTGAGCCAGAACATCCTCATGGGCCAGAAACTTTCGGAATACCATACCGGGTACCGCGCCTTTTCCCGTAAAGTACTCGAAACCATCAATTACCAGGCAAACTCCGATGACTTTGTTTTCGACAACGAGATGCTGGCCCAGATCTGTTTTGCCGGATTTGAAATCGCCGAAGTTACCTGCCCTACGAAATACTTTCCCGAAGCATCCTCGATCAACTTCGGGAGAAGCATGATCTACGGCATTGGAGTGATGACAACCGCCTGGGCTTATGCATTCCAGAAATTAGGCCTGATGAAATTCCGGATCTTTGAACCGAAAAAATCAGGTGAACTATGAAAATAAACCGTGATCTTGTATTTTTTTTAATTCTCGCGGTTTATTCATTTATAACAACCTGGGCCATTCATCAGGGCCAGGAAAGGTTTAACTGGCGCAGCGAGATCTGGGCCGACAAAGCAGGGTATTATATATATCTTCCTGCGACGTTTTTTTATCATTTCGATATCACGAAAGTTCCCGCCGGTCTTGACGCAAAAACGGGCAATGGCTTTGTCTGTGACCCGAACGACAAAAAGATCCATACCCATTTTTATTATGGTGAAGCATTGCTGATCTCACCATTTTTCATGGCAACGCATATCACATCCCGCTTACTCCACTGGGACGAGGATGGGGGATTTTCTGAACCTTATCATCGGGTGTTCAATTTTGCCGCAGTTTTCTACTTCCTGCTGGGGATATGGTTCCTTAAAAAGTTTCTTGCAAACTACCTTTCACAAAACATTTCCTGGTTTGTCATCCTGGTCATTTTTGTTGGGACCAACCTTATGTTCTATACCCTTGAAGACACGCTGATGTCGCATGTCTATTCATTTTCTTTGGGTTCGGTATTTCTATACCTGGCGAAGAAGTTCATCAGTGACATGAGCAATTATAAATGCTTCCTGATGATGTCGTTGGTTTTTGCACTGATGTTTATGATAAGGCCGACCAACAGCATTATTGCCACCGCTTTTCTTTTCCTGGACATCCGCTCATTTAAAGACATAATGCTCCGTCTGAAAGTGCTGTTCAGGCCGAAACATATTTTTGCTGCGCTCCTGATACTGATCATCCTGAGTTTCCCACAGCTTCTCTACTGGAGGTATCTTTGCGGCCGTTTCACAATCCCTCCATACGGGGGCGCCGGTTTCGGGAACTGGGATCAGCCCAGGCTTATGCAGACCTGGTTCTCCACGGTAAACGGATTGTTTACTTACAGCCCGGTCCTTATATTCTTCGTAGGCGGGATGATCTACATGATATGGAAGCGGATACCGAACGGGATATATTTCATGATCATATTCCTCGTCGTTTCCTATATGGCTTCTGCCTGGAGGAACTGGTACTGGGGCGGGGCATACGGGCACAGGGCATTTGTTGACTTTTATGGCCTGTTCTGTCTTCCTTTCGGATTCCTGATGCAGGACCTTTTTATCAAATTGAAAAAGCCCTTAAGCTGGTTGTTGATCTTACTGGTTGTATTCCTTACGTATTTCAGCGTTCATCTTACGTTTTCGGTGATGCTGAAAGCAAATTTCAAATCATTTTTCGGGTCAACATGGGATTTTGGTGAATATTCGAGGGTGCTCTCCCGTGCGGGATTCATTTCACCGTATTCTGCGTCAGTGGATTATACCAATGATTATGAAAACGAACAACAAACGAGCAGCAGGCAGGTTACTGACCAGAAATCCCATAGTGGAATGTACAGTTTAAAAGCCAGCCCCCAGGACCTGTATTTTGGCAACTACTCTCATTTTATGTGGGAATTTGCTTACAGGTACCCGAAGCTTGCAACAGTCAGTTTATGGCTGAATAAACCATTCAATGCAAGAAGCGGCGCCTTGCTTGTTTTCAGCATAGAAAAGGACGGGACTTCGGCAACCTGGCAATCCGTTGCGGTTGATTCGTTCAATGTGCCTCCTGATCAATGGACCAAACTCGAAACAAGCTTTACAATCCCGGAGCATCTTGACGGAGAATACAAAATGATGGTTTACATCTGGAATGCGAAACGAAAAGTCCTCTATATTGATGACCTGCACATCAGCTTTGAATAAATGCCCGCAGGTAAAATGCAAAGTTTTTCAGAGCTTTAAATCGTGCAGCTTCACTACTCAATAGTTACCTCGTAGATCTCCCCGACAATATTCTTTCCCGGGAAGGGAATATTTTCCTGGAGGTACTGGGATCCCACCCACCACCTTGTATTATGGAATTCCTGGGTCACGATGAGCAGCATGGAGTTATTGGGAATGCAGGTCATGCTGCTGTTCACGTAACCCACAACCCGCAGCTTGTCTTTCGAAGGACCAATCCTCCATATGATCTCCGTAGGTTTCCAGTCGATCTGGAAATAATAATATGGTGAGCCAAACAACTCGTCATCGGGCTCCGGCGTTTTTTCGGTAATGGCCCTGTAATTCTTGTCCCAGCGGTGAGCCCAGAAAGTCTGGCCCTCGTAAGAAATGGTCTGGCAGCCATCCTTGAACTTCGACGGGTCCCAGCAGGCCATGTCCCAGTTCGTGCAGGCCACGGTGATCTTATCGTCGTCAGCCGTGATCTCTTCGGGAAAAGGCACATTCCATGCAGGCACGTCGTACTGCCGGTCAAGCCCGTTATTGTATGCAGGCGGCAGCAGCCATTGCGGGCAATAGGGTACTGTTTTTAAAATCTCGAAATCAATCTCCGAATATCCGACATTTTTAACCCTCACATCCTGCTGTCCCCCGTAATAATTCGCCATGTATCCTCCCTTTTTACATTCCCTGCGGAAGTTCCATTCAGCCTGGTCCTGGGTG
Organism: uncultured Bacteroidales bacterium; assembly: GCA_903887775.1. Taxonomy (GTDB): domain Bacteria; phylum Bacteroidota; class Bacteroidia; order Bacteroidales; family FEN-979; genus CAIRDP01. The sequence continues at coordinate 332,553 of CAISRB010000007.1, read as the reverse complement.
ATCAGCCAGACCGCGTTGGTGAGGCCGTTCCACATATTGTTTTTATTCAGCAGCTCGGTGAGTTTGGCTTTCACGGTCCATTTGCCATAGGTGAACGGATGCCTGGTGATCACCCCCACGTTCTGCTTCTGCCATTTTCCGAATTCAGCTTTAGGGTTGAACATTGTGATCTTCCTGTGCACCGGATCAGAAAAAACAGTCTGGCAGGGTTCGGGAGCAGTAAGAGAAGTGGCCGCGATAAGTTCTTCTTTCCTGTAAAACCTGCTGTTCCAGTTGTAATCCATTTTCGAATAATTATCTTGTAAAACATCCCCGATCACCGGGATGTTTTTCAGCTTCGTCGAAGCATCTATAAAATGGATGAACTGGCTGAATGCGGCGTTCCGGAAAGTTTTGTCATCCTGGCCGCAACAGCTTGTGGCGAATTTGTCAACGACTTCTTTTTTGAAATGCACAGGATCAATATATATCCCGCTGCCGGGATCGGGGCTCGCCATCACTTTTAACCGGGCGGGAGAAACACTCACCATCGTGTTCGGAATTTTTTTCCCTGGCCCGTACACAAAAAAGAAGTACGGGTTGATAAATTCGCCTTTATAAGCCTGGTTTATATACTGAATATGATCAGGGATAAGCTTCCGGCTGATATTCCCGGGCGTAGTCACAACCAGCATAAAACTGTATTCCCCTACCCTTGGATTTCTCTTCCAGCGGTCATTCCAGGGACCATTGAAATACCGCTTCTCGTTACGCGGATTACCCACTATCCTTATCTGGCTTGTTACCTTATGAAAACTGTTGTCGTTTGCAATGACCTCAGTTTCCCTGAAACCGCTCAGAGTGTCTTCCCAGCTGCCGTAAAAATTCTCCCATGCATTTTCGCCCTGCCTGGTACTGTCGGTGGGATCAACTTCAGGAAATTTGTATGATTCATTCTGATAATAAATCTTGAATGCAAACTTCTGAGGCCCTGAAGCCGTATTTTTAATGCTGAATTCCAGGTCAAAAAAACCGTCCTTCGTTTGCCGCACCGTTGGGATGATAAACCCGTTCTGTAAAGCCCCCTCATAATCGAGGTTCAGGACCTGTTTCATATCCCAGTTTGTCGAGGGGCTGAACCCGCGTACTATAAAATTTTCTGTTTTGACTTCGGATGTCCTTGTGTCGTGCTTACAGGCTGTGAAAGCAGTAAGGCAGGCCACGGAGCATGTGAAAATCAAATATCGTACTAAACAGCTTGTCCTCATCAGTTCACAAATGAATATAACGAAATGAAACCGGGCAGGCCAGGCAGGTCCTCGTATTCACTGCATTCCATGCCGTCGTAATCTTTGTTTTTGCAGTTGCGGCCTATTACAATAAATGAACACTGGTTTCCGGTGAACCGGCCGGGGATAAGTTTAAGCACTTCGTAATACTTCGGATTATGATCGGCGGAATAACCTGCAAAATCTATGTTGTTAAGGATATGGTAAGTCGAGTCGCTGAAGCTGATCTCCTTCAGATCGTACCTCCAGTCGCGGTTATATCGCAATACCATGGGTGAGCCATTGGGACCGAAACTTCCGCAGTAAAACCGGTCGGCAGGCTTGAGTGTATCCAACCCGAAAATCTTTTGAAACAGCCCGTATTTCCCTGGAAAACAAGAGACAAACCGTTTCCCGGAAGGGTCGTAGACTTTTAAGGTATATGAACATTTGCCGTCCCTGCCGTTTTCAGCAACAGCGAGCAATTCATCCTGGGGCCTGCCCGGAATAAAATGCCCTGAAGTGAACCGTATGGTTCCTGCAGACGGTTGCCAGCCGGGCATCTCTTCCTTGCCTTCAGCAATAACGGCCCATATACCGCCGGCTTTCCCTGTTTGGAACCTGTACAGTTTCCACGCTCCCCTTAAGTCAACAGCCAGTAATTCACTGATGCCATCCCCGTCAAAATCGTCAGCCAGCAAAGGCTTTTCAGGATCAAAACTCAGGTTGTCGAACTTCTCCGACTGCCATAAAATTTCAGCGACGGCATTGTTCCCGTCCCGGCAGGTCCCGCCTTTGCTGCTGAACTTACAGAGCATGCAGGATTTTTCGTCCGTGTAAAGAAGCTGTTCGGTTTCTCCGATTATGAACTTTCCCTTCAGTAAATATTGTTTTCCCGGGGCTGACGATAATAAAGCTTTCGTTCCTTCGACTGCTGATCTTCTGAATGAATTCGATTCCGGGCAATAGGCATAGATCCCTGGATTTCCTTCCTTTGGTATCACGAAAAGCACGTCCCTGCCGGCATTCCCGGCAAAGAAGTTACCGCTGACTATCGCGTCGGAAGGCAGGACGACCCCTTTCTGATCCCCGGCACCCCCTGTAAGTGAAGCATCCTGCATGCCGACGATCTCTGCCATCCGCAGGAACCTGACAGGAAAAGGAGGATAATTGAATTTAGCCTGGTACGGTCCTTTCGTGAGGTCGACATATGTCGTATCCCCCCTGCGTGGCTGAGGGCCACCGTAAACCATGAAGTAATCATCGACGAGGATATCGGTGCTGCTGTTGTTCCAGAAATACAACTGCACCCTTGTATCATTTCCGAACTTCACATCACTGAGGTCGAACTGCCCGCTCATTTTAAACCATTTTCCCCGGGGCACCAGGGGATCTTTCAATCCTATGCCCTTCCAGCAAATATTAACTCCCATATTGTTCGAGGCTGCAAGCACCAGGGCGGCGGTGACATCTCCCCCTCCGGGTTTCACAAATACCCAGGCTGAGACTGAAATATATTTCAGCTTGTTAACCCCCAGCTCAGCAGCCGTCCTCTCGAGGGCGGGGGTGAATGCATTCTTCCCGAAAGCTTTTGCAGCGTATTTCCCGGAATGAGCGTTACCCGTGATGATTCCATTCGGGATTTCCTTTCCCGGGGCCACTTCGAAATCAAAGGCAATGCTGTTGGGTGGTTCTGAGCCGGTTTTTGCGGCCCCGATGAACGACATCTCTTTGCTGGCTGTTACCCTGAGTATCTTTCTGAAAGGCAGGTAGCGGTATACAACTGAGGTCATGATCAGGAAAACAAGGCCAATGATAAAGAGGTTCCGGTATAGCTTTCCTTTGCTTTTCATTACTGCTGCCGCTTTTCGGTCAACAAACTTAAAGTTTTTCTTCATCAGTTTGAAGATGTTCGGTAAATTTACATCTTCAAATTCCACCCAAGCGAGACCAGCATGAAACCCGGTAAATTAAGGAACCCTGAATATATCCTGTTGGCTGCAGTCTTCATTTTATTGCTGGTCTTATCGTTTCTCTCACAGGGTTACTACGGGGGAGCCGACAACATCAACCATTATTTTCTTTCGCGATATTCCTTTTTGTATCCGAAGTTTTTCCTGGATCCATGGGGCAGGCCTCTGTACACTATACTGAGTTCTCCTTTCGCCCAGTTCGGATTCCAGGGCATCAAGGTATTCAACGTTATCCTGGGAACCCTCAGCGCATGGCTTCTCATGAAAACCGCAAGGGAACTTAAAGTCAACCCATCATGGATCGGCATTATCATACTCTGCTTCACTCCCCTTTATATGATCATGCTGTTTACTGCCATGACCGAGATCCTGTTCAGCTTTGTGTTCATCTGCTCGCTCTACCTGTTTTTTTCGAAACGATACATCGCCGCAGCCATCGTCATTTCCTTTCTTCCATTTGCCCGTTCTGAAGGGTATTTTATGATCCCGGTGATCTTTCTCGGCCTGTTCCTCAGGCGTCAATGGAAAGCCATCCCCTTCCTGGGCCTGGGCTTTGTTTTCTTTTCCCTGATCGGCGCTTACCAGTTCAGGGATCTGCTCTGGGTCATCCGCAAGAATCCTTACCCCCTGGTGCACTCCCTTTATCATACCCCCGGCGATTTCTGGAGTTTTATCAGGCAGGCTGATATCACTTTCGGGATACCTGTCCTGGTACTGATTTGCCTGGGCATTATCATGCTTGTGGTTGAGCTGTGGTCGAACAAGCGCGAAAAACGGGATAATGCAGCCTGGATCCTGCTGATGTTCGTACTCCCTGTTCTCGTGTACTATTTTTTCCACTCCTTCATGTTTTCCAGGGGCTGGGCCGGTTCGCTTGGATTGATCAGGGTCATCGCCGCCGTGATCCCTCTCACTTCGATGATCGCGCTGTACGGCTTTTCACTTTTCTCAATCATTGCAGGGAACAGAAAATGGCTTCGTTCAATACTTACAGTACTTGCGGCCGGAATAATAATCGTATTCAACTTTATTACTTACAAGATACCCATTCCGCTTGGGGATGAAGAAAAGCAGGTGAAAAAAGCCGCCGACTGGGTCACTTCATCTTTCAAGCCCCTGCCCCTGGTAGTGTACAATGATTTCAACGTACCGTATTTCCTGAACAACGACCCCTATAGTCCAAAGATAAGCAGGCAGATCTGGTTCACACCTGCCTTAAGGGATATCCCGGTGGGCGCTGTCTATATCTGGGACTCTCATTTCGGCCCAAACGAGTGCAGGATACCCCTCGATACAGTCATGCAGAACCCTTACCTTCAGCTCATCAGGCTCATCAGGCCGGCAAGGGAGTTCCTCACATTCGGAAATTATCCTTATGAGTTGTATATATTCAGGAAAAATCCCGTGCCCAATGAGTTCGACAATTACTTCCTTACCCGGAAATTCATAGACGAAGAAGAACGCCGTTTCACACCTGTTGTCAGGAAAGTGTTTGATTTTGAAAAGGCTTCGCCGGATGCCGGGGCACATCTTGTCAATTATCCCGGAGCTTCGGGGAAACAGGCGTATCTTATGGATGGGAAGACCGAATTCAGCCCCGGGCTTATATTCCCATGCAGGGATTTGCCCTTCCCCGATGGGATTGTTCGGGTCAAAGCCAGTGTAAACGTATTCTCCTCTGCTCCTTTTACAACAAATGCCGCAGCCCTGGTGATATCCCTCGAAGATAAAAAAGGATCCTATTCCTACCAGGGGGTGTTCCTCAATAAGGGAAACTTCGTGAAAGACCAATGGAACCAGGTCTTCCTCAATGCTGACCTCCCGAAGATCAAATCAAGGGATGATGTGATCAAAGTCTATGTATGGCATACGGGGAAAACGGATTTGGTGATTGATGACCTTATTATTGATATTTTAGCAAAGGCAAAGGAATCAAAGTAAACGAAAATACATTCATGGTAGCAGTCGTAATTCCGGGTTATAAGGTAAAGGACCATATCCTGAAGGTTATTGCAAGCATAGGTCCCGAAGTTGACCGTATTTATTTTGTGGATGACCACTGTCCCGAGCATTCGGGCGATTTTGTGAAAGCAAACTGCACCGATACCCGGGTGAAGGTGTTGTACCATGAGAAGAACAAGGGTGTCGGAGGGGCTGTTATCACCGGCTACAAACAGGCTCTCGCCGATAAAGCCGTTATTGTTGTAAAGCTTGATGGCGACGGACAGATGGATGCTTCACTGATACCTAAGCTTATAGAACCGATCAAAACAACCCAGGCTGATTATGTGAAGGGAAACCGTTTTTACGACCTGGCCTTCCTTCGCCAGATGCCGTTCCTGCGCAAGCTGGGAAACTCCGGCGTGTCGTTCATGAACAAGGCAGCAAGCGGTTACTGGAACCTCATGGACCCCAGCAACGGGTATACAGCAATCCATCGTAATGCTCTGGAAAGCCTGCCCCTGGAGCGTATCGACAAGCGGTTCTTTTTTGAAAGCGATATTCTTTTCAGGCTAAACACCATAAGGGCCGTTGTTGCAGAGATGCCGATGCGTGCCGTATACGGGAATGAAAAAAGCAATCTGAAGATACACCGCATTGCTTTCCAGTTCCCGTTTAAATACTTCAGCCGTATGCTCAAGCGGATATTCTATAACTATTATCTCCGCGATTTCAATATAGGCTCGCTCGAACTTATACTGGCCTTTATATTTATGGTGTTCGGTGTGATCTTCGGGGTGTATAAATGGTCGGAAAGTATAATTACCTTGCATGCTGCAACTGCCGGGACCGTTATCCTGGCAGGATTGCCTGTCATTCTGGGGTTCCAGTCGCTCATTGCTTTTCTGCACTTCGACGTTTCCAACGTTCCGGTAAAATCGCTGTCTTCAATGGGGGAATTTTAATTAAAATGAACATAAAACGAATTCTTTTTTTTCTTCTTTTTCTCTCCTGCACACGTCTTTATTCCCAGGTGGTTGCGGATTTTACAATACCTGATACGATCTGTACAAACAAGCTCGTGAATATAACAAACCTGACTACCGGAGGGTCGACTTTCTACTGGAGTTTCTGTTCCGGAAACCCTGCGACTGATCCTGTAGGTTCAGTGATGAATAATACGAGTGGTTTGCTTTGGGGGCCTGCATATATTACTATTGCCCAGGACGGGCAGAACTGTTACAGTTTTGTCACCAACCATTTTAAAAATGTGGCTACACGCTTCTTCCATGGAACAAGCTTCCGGAATGACCCCTTTTCAGGAAACACCATCAGCCTTGCGGGAATTAAAAGCGACAGCACACAGGGAATACAGATTAAAAACGACGGGGGTCTGTGGTATGGTTTTATTGTTTCCGACGACATACTGCTGAGGCTGGATTTCGGGACTTCACTTGCAAACAACCCTACTCTGACCGCTTCAGGCCCGATTCCGGGAGTATACAGTATGCACGGACTGGTCATTGTTCAGCAGGATAGCCAGCATTGGTTCGGAATAACCAGCAGCTCATTGGGGAACAAAATTTTCCGTATCGATTTTGGAAACAATCTTGCAAACATTCCTGCATTTACCGATATTTCGAATTCATTCGGATTCAGCCACCCGGGTCCACTCAGCCTGGTCCAGGAAGGCGGAAAGTATTACTGTTTTGTCGTCAATTCAGCGAACAGCACACTGAGCCGTGGAAGCTTCGGTTCTTCTTTGCTGAATTCCCCGATCTGGACCGACCTTGGATTAGTATGTAAATCTGATGCGATGGGCATAATGCTTATCAGGGATTGCGAGCAGACCAACGGCTTTATGTCGCGATATATTTACAGCGACAGGCCCGATATTCTTTTCCGTTTGCTGATGCCCCAAGGCATTACAGGTTCGGCAAGCACTGTATCATTAGGCAATATAGGCCATCTCGACAGGCCCCAGCAATTTTCCGAGCTCACGAGAGTCAAGGATACTGTTTTTACTTTTCTTTGCAACCAGCCTACAACTTCAATCACCCGTCTGAGCTTTATCACCTGCACGCATTCATCCATCCCATCCTCATCTCTTACTGATCCTCCTCCATATTATTACGATTCTGCCGGAATATACAATGTCCGCCTGACTGTGAATGAAGGGCAACCCAACCAGCAGAATATCTGCAAAAGCATTGTCGTTGTCGACAAACCACCCATCTCGCTGGGCCCCGACCGTACGATATGCGCCGGAACCAGCGGATTCCTTGATGCAGGTCCAAACTGTGACGCCATTCTCTGGTCAACCGGTGAAACTTCCCGGAGAATAGAAGTGAGCCTGTCAGGAATATACTGGGTCCAGATCAGTAAATTCGGCTGCCTGGGAAGCGATACGGTTAAACTCAATGTCCATCCACTTATCCCTACAAAGATCAAACCCGATACGGCCATCTGCCAGGGAGAAAAATACCTTCTTAACCCCGGTACCAATTTCGCTTCCCTTATCTGGAGCACAGGCGATACGACACCCACATTAACGGTTAACAGCGCCGGCATTTACTGGGTGCATACGTCGGATACCAATCACTGTCCCGGGGCAGATACAGTAACCATTACGATGAAGCCGGCTATTCCTGTACATCTCACTCACGACACCTTATTATGTTCCAATGCCTCTGTCGTTCTGCACGCCACCGTTACCGGAGCTACTTACGAGTGGCAGGACGGATCGAAAGATTCACTGTTAACGATAGCTGAGCCCGGGATATACTGGGTAAGGGTAAGCCTGAACGGATGTGCGGTAAAAGACACCTGCATCGTCCATGACTGTTCCAACCAGATATATTTTCCGGGTGCCTTTAGTCCCAACGGCGACGGGGTTAACGATAACTTCCATCCAATCGGGCCTGTTCTTGTAAATTTCACCCTCAGGGTTTTCGACAGATGGGGTCAGCAGGTTTTTTCAACCACTAACCAGGAAACAGGCTGGGATGGCAAATGCAAGGGTGGCCCCTGCCCGATGGGCGAGTATTCCTATATTGCTACATACGAGCTTGGCGATTCAGCCGGCACTTCAGGCAAGGTGCGTGGCACAGTGACGCTGCTGAGGTGAATCAGAACCTGAAGTAAATAAACGGGCTGAAGCCAGTGGAAGTTATTGCCGAAAGCGAAAGCACAAACAACAGCATGGCAAGTATTGTGAAACCGATAATGACAGCATTCCCGGGTTTATCAAACAAACGATCCTGCCAACCTTCAACCTTTTTACTATACCCTATTAACGAAAACACCACTGCAACCGCGAGCACGGTCCAAAACCTGGGGTTAAGCCACAGCTCATTGTCCCCTCCCCTGAAAGCAAACATCCTCCTGATGTAAAACCTGAAAACTTCCAGGCTTTCGCTGCGGAATAAAACCCATCCGAACATCGTGATAAAGAAAGTAACGATCACGCTTACGATACGTCCTGTCTTTTTAAAATATTTCAGGAGAAACAGCCTGTCGAAGATCAGGAACACTCCCTGGTAGCCTCCCCAGAGGATGAATGTCCATGCAGCCCCGTGCCAGAAACCGCATAAAAGGAAGGTCACTGAAGTAGCTATGAGATAGATCACTTTGTCGGCGCGGATCCCCAGATATTTTTCCTTTGGCAGTTTTCTTGAAGTGGAATATGCCAGGGGGAGGAACACATAGTCCCGAAACCAGCTTCCCAGGGTGATATGCCATCGTTTCCAGAATTCGGTGATGGAGCCTGAAACGTATGGACTGTTAAAGTTCTCGGGCAGTTTAAAGCCCATCATCCGGGCTATCCCTATAGCCATATCGGTATACCCGCTGAAATCGAAATAAATCTGGAATGTATAGGCCATCGCCCCTATCCATGCAAGCCCGGTCGAAAGCTGGGCCGAATCCATTGCAAAGATCACATTTACCTGTTCTCCAAGCACATCGGCGATCAATACTTTTTTTGCCAGGCCGACTGCAAAGCGGAAAAAACCTGTCAGCCGGTCATCCGTGCTTTCATTCCCGCTCCTGTCAATGATCTGTGCTGCGATCTGCTTCGGCCTTACAATAGGGCCTGAAAGCAGTTGAGGGAACATCAGGATGTACATCGCATAATACTCAAGCTTCGCAAACGGAGCGAACTGCCTCTTGTACACATCCATCGCATAGGACAACTTCTGGAATGTAATGAACGAGATCCCGAGCGGCAGCATGATCTTCACCCAGGGTGAAGGATTGGCGCCGAAATGGCCGAAGAGTATGTCGAGCTGCTCTACGAAAAAGTTCATGTATTTGAAGTAAAGCAGCAACCCAAGGTTAAGCAGCAGCGAAAGCCAGAAAAGGACCTGCCGCACTTCACCTTCTTTCTTGCTCATCCACCGTAAAAGATAAAAATCAACAAGTACCGAAGCAAGCACAATGAACACGAAAGAGGGGGCACCCCAGGCATAGAAGAATACGCTGGCAAGAAGGATCCAGTAATTCCTGAATTTCCGGTCGAGCAGGAACAGCGGGATCAGGAATGCCGGCACGAAATAAACAAGAAACAAACTGCTGCTGAATGCCATGGTCTTACTTTTTGCTGTTCATGATTTCCTGGTTCGCCATAAATACCGCATCACGGTGGACCTGCTCATCCAGCGGGACATTATTCTGAGCTGCCTTCTGCTTAATCTTTTCAAACCATTCGGGCGAATTGCGTATCTGTGTTTCAAACTCCTTCACCCGGTCGCTGCCCTCCCCCATCTCCTGCCAGGCCTGCTGCACAAAACCATAGCCCACATTGCCATATCCTGCATTGGTCTGAATGAGAACAACCAGATCCTGGCTCAGGACATCCTTAATATAGTTCAGCTGTCCTGTCGATTTAGGCGCATCGAAAGTCTCAGGGTAAACATCTTTGTTATAGTACCAGAATTCCTTGTTGCTGAACATATGATCAATGAAACCGGGATAATACAGCTGCCAGTAAAAGCTGTCACCAATGAACAAAGCCCTGGGTTTGGGTTTCGTGGTATCAGCAACAAAATGGAATGAAGGATATGCAAGAGGCGGATACCAGAGAGGTCTGATCAGGTTGAGAGTCCTCCCTATGTCGTCATCCTCGTACCTTGCCTTATTGCTCATCGTAATGCTGTCAATGATGAGGGCCGGAATGTTAAGCCCGAACTTTAAACGCAGGTATTTCATCAGCGAATCGATGGCCAGTGTCGATCCGTAAGTACTCCAGTGAATGCCGGTTTTCGGGTAAAGAATATATTTCGAGGTATCCTTCATCTTCAGGAACCAGGCATTGTAATCGATAAGATTCACGCCTGCGGCCTTGCAGCGCTCAGTATAATATGCGTAGTTCGTTAGCGGTTGTTTCTTTTTAAGGTATCTCTGCGGAATGATTTCAGGGTAGAAGGTGCCTTTGTCGGGAACAAACAGCACCAGGAAATGGACCTTAGCTGTTTGCTCCAGCTTGTCCTGCAAGGCTTTCATGAGCTCCACCGTTCGGTCGATCGAAGCTTTCCCTGCAAAATCATATCCAAGCGAAGCTTCAATATATTGCTGGGCGATGAGATAATTCCCTTTGCCCACAACGATCTTATTTGCATGCGGAATGCCGAACAGAGAAAAATCGATCTGGTTATAAAGTCTGACCAGATCGCTCCTGAAGCCCAGGGTATTATTGAAATGATTGCTGTATGCTGATTGGTACGTCCCGTTCATCCAGCTCTCGTTCGTGAACGAGGGCACCGAATCTTTCGGAACAAAACCTTCGAGGCCTTTGCTGTGAATCAACCCTGTCCTGGTCTGAATGGCAAAAACGGCCAGAAGAAAAATCACATTGAAGAAAAGACGTCTCTTTGCGATCATCTATTCGGAATTTATTTGAAGGTCATCCACGTAAAACGTGGTTTTATCCCTGTTCCATATATACAATTTCAGCTCAGCCCAGGGATCCAGGTTTTGCGGGATGTCAAAATTAACAGGCACTGCATACCATTTACGTGTTGTAGCCATGGGCACATCGAGCGGCCTCGACAGATAGGCAAGCGTAATCCCGTTGTTGCGGATCTCGCAGATGATCATGGCCCCGGTCGGCGCACTGCCTGTTTTAAATACCTGATAGGTCACCTTAAGTTTCGTCAGCTGGCCGGCCTGCTTCAGGTTGTTCAGGTATTCAAAAAAGTAAACATTATACTCATGCTCCCTGTCGAACAGCAGGCTGTAATCCCCTGACCTGGCAACAAGCCTTGTGGTTGCCGCTCCGTTGTTCATCGCCGCGTTCTCAAAATCATTGCTGTACGAATAGGCAGGCCTGAAAGGCAGTATTTTTGAGGTATTCAGCATCCTGCCAAACCGGGCCCAGTCCCAGGTTGATCCGAAGAAACACTCTTCGAAAGTAAAGCTCAGTCTTGCAGTGTAAGCTGACAAAAGCAGCATAGAAACAAGGATTGCAGCTGTTCTCAGGTATGCACGTCTGCTTATCGTTTCCTGCAGCAGGAATGCCAGGGGTATGCCGAACAGCGGCAGGAATCCGATAACAAGAGGCTGTCCAAAGGAACAGCCAAAATACCAGCACCACCAGGATGCAAGAAAGTAGCTCAGAATGAGAAAAATCCCCGGACCGAGCCAGGCGTTGACGGCTTTCTTCCTGATCATCATGATCATCCCGAGAACAACCAGGAACATCAGAGGGGCATAAACAAACAAGCCATTCAATGGGGAAAACCATAATTCAGGCAGCCTGGGCGAAAGCAGGTTCGTAAACCAAAGTGAAGCCGGATCTGAAGAAAAGATCGATCCGCTGCTGTACTTCCAGTACAACAGCTGGGGGATAAAAACAATGATCAGGATCAGCAGGAATACCGGAAAATACTTAAGCCTGAACAACAGGGCCAGGCGTTCTTTTAACTGGCTGCTGATTGAAACATCCAGGAAGAACATCACGGCCAGCATAAGCAGCATCGATAGTGAGATCAGTACAGCAAGTGACAGGGCCAGGGAAAACAGCAGAAAATAAATGTATTTCGGAGGTCCGGCAAGAAACTTCTGCAGGAAAAACAGGTAGACGGCTGAGAGAAAAAAAGCATAAACAGGAGGCATCAGGCCGCTTCCTGTTGAATAATAAAAAAGACCGGTACCTGCAAACAAAAAGAAAACGGTCAGGAAGGATGGCAGTTCCGAAAAATATCCTGCAAGAAACCTCCTTAGAAAAAACAATCCCAGCACAAGATAAAATACGGCAGCCATATCCGTCATCCGGTGATAAACAGGCGCAAAAGCCCAGTCCTGGGGTATATGAAAAACCTTTGTAATTAAATGGACCCCTATGAAGAAAGGAGAAACAAGCAGGGAAATGCCGTAGGTGGTTTTTGTGATTATCTTTCGGCTGATGGTATCGTACCTGAACCCTGACCCCGTTTTCTCATCCATTTTCTCAGGACATTGTTTCAGGTCCCAGTGATAGTAAAATGTCGCAGGCAGATAGATGTAGGCTCCGGCCTTGTCGGACCAGATCTCGCTTTTCCAGTTGAAATAACCTTTCCCCGAATGATAGCTGAAGGACAGGAAAACAGCCAGGCCGGCAACAACAATAAAAAAAACAGGCTCAAGCCATGGGGGCAGTATTTTTTTCATTTCCATATCATTCGAATCCGATCGTCATATCATCAAAATAGAATTCCCGTCCTTTTGGATTCCAGATATAAAAATGGATGGCCGAATTCTGGTCGACCCATTCGGGAATCTCAATGGTTCCGTGAACTTCGGTGTAAATATCCTTTTTATTTACGAAATCGTCAAATGAAATACTCCTGAAAAAGATCAGTGTCCCTGCGCTGTCGATACGGCAGACCCAGATTGCATGGGTTGAATCGGCATCTTCGGCATAAACCCATACCGACAATTTAATCCTTTCAACCGGGTGGTCAAGGATGGCCGAAAGCCGGCGCTTATAATGTACATTGTCGGATATGTTTTTATCGCAGTAACTTGCAATGACTCTCGAGCGTGCGTGCTGCCAGGTGTGAAAGACGGGTTCGTACCCGTATATATTTGAAAAATCGGTTTTCCAGGTATAGGTTTTCTGGGGATAATCAACCAGCTCACAATTCTTTAATTTGATGAAGAAGTCGTCCCATGACCACATGCCGGCAGTGAATATCTGGTAATGGTAAAACTGCATCAGGTTGTAAAAGATGAGCAGCATGAAAATCACAACCATCGATGATTTCAGAAACAAATTCTTCCATTCAATGATCCGGCTGATGAGGTATCCCAGGGGCAAAGCCATAAACACCGTAAACTCGGCAAGGGGCCGGAATCCGAAACTTCCTCCATAGAACCAGCAATGCCAGCACGAAAAAACATAGGATGCCAGCATAAAAAAAACGAGTGAAAAAATTCCGTTCAGCTTCCTCCGGCAAATCATGATAACCATTCCAGCCAGGAAAAGAAAAAATACGGGATGATAGGGGAATAAGCCGTTAAAGGGTGAAAACCAGATCTGCAGCAGCATAGGATACCCCCAGAAAAACTCCTCCCCGGGATAGGAATAGTATACGTAATGTCCCGAAAGGTATTTCCAGTAAAGGAATTGGGGAACGAGGACAATAAACTGTATGGCTATATATATAAGGCTGCGTTTGGGATTCAGGAAGAACAGCAGGCGCTGCCAAAGTTCCCTAGCCGATTTCAGGTCGAGAAACGCCATCCAAAGAATAACCAAAATATTCGTGGGCCTCAGCAAAACAGCCAGCGCCAGGCTCAGGCTTAACAAGGCAAAGAGGGTGGCTGACCGTTTGCCTCCGTCGAGGTACACCTTCAGCAGGTAAATAAATGCGCTGAACAGGAAAAAAGAGTATACATGCGACATCAGCGCCTGGTCAAATGCGTAAAAATAAAGCTGTGTGGCGAAGGCCAGTATCAGGATCACGGCCAGGGATATTGCATGCCTGAAATACCGGTCGAGGAATTTCTTCAGGAAATACAAACCAAGGACGAAGTAAAACACGCAGCCGATGAGCATGAATACCTGATAGAAGGAGGAAAATCCATCCATGGGCAGTTTGAAAGCCCAGGCTGATGCATGGGCAGCCAGGAAGAAAGGGGTAAGGAGAATAGCCTCTCCGCAGGTGGCTTTTATTTCGACCTTTCCTGTTTTATCATTCAGCAGAAAGCCTTCAAATTTCTTTTCGATCTTGTATGGAAAGCGGAAAGCATCCCATCCATAGATGAATGTGGCCGGCATGTATACATAGTAATGCGCAGCATCGGACCATATCTTTCCGGGATGCCTCACATGCCCGTCACGGATGTTCGAATTCATCGTGAGAAAAATGCTGATGGCAAAGAGAATGAGAAATAAGATCCTGTCACGGGATGGATTAACAGATGAAGTGATTGAGTGATTGAGTGAATAGTTTTCGCTACTCAAATCGCGATGAAATTCGCTCTTCAGCTTTCGCTTTTCACTTTTCGCTTTTTGCTCTTCACCCATCTCTATTCTTTATTTTCAAAAAGTTCAACCCTTAGGTCATCCACGTAGATCGCCGAATTTCCTGTATACCAGAAGTAAGCAATAAGATCATCATCCGGATCAAATAAGCGGGGGATCACATAATCAAGCTTCACAATATTCCAGTTTCCCTTTGATAGCGGCATTCCCTGCAGTGAAATTGCTTTATACCTGAATAGCTGTCCCTGATGCCTGAGGGAAACAACAATGTTCGCAGGATTAATTTTGAAATCAGTTTCAGAATAAACTGATATCGAAAAGCGGATCCCCAGGGGGTAGTCCTTAGGCAGGCCGGAGATTTTAAGGCCCAGGTCAGGTGTGAACCTCAGCCCGGTATCCAGCCTCATTGCTCCATTGCCGGTATGGACAATCTTAGCCTGCATATGCCCTTGAAAACCCCCGGGTGAATTTTCAAAACCGTCGAATATTATGGTTGATATTTTGAAGTCGTTTTCATTCGAAAGGAAGGACGACATGTCAAGGTTATAGAACTCCTGCAGCAAGCGTGTTTTCGCGTTTACAGCGGTTTTCAGGAAAGCGGCTTCGTAATACTCAGGAGTGGTGAACCAAGGGTTCAGGATCTTCGTCCTGTATTGCCAGGTCTGGAAAAGGCTGAGGCCGCAAATCGCCGTGATCAGTATCCCATAGAACGACCTGCGTATCCACCGCCCTTCATGCACCCAGCTTACAAAATATCCAATCGGGATGAAAAGTACGGCAAAAATTTCGCTCATCCTTTGCTGTGAGAAATTATCCGGTGTCGCGACATCCGGCGAAGAAGCAAGCATCAGGGTGAACACCAGGGAATACAGGAAGGTGGCGTAAAAGATGGGTTTATTCCGTTCGGCAAGGATATAAAATCCAGGTATGGAAAACAACACGAGGGGAGTATAGATGAGCCAGCCGTTTTTAATCGAGAACAGGACCAGCCAGAGGTTCGGAGCGAGTAAATAAATTACCCGTTTGTGTTGTACATAATCGCAGAACCAGCTGCCTGAGAAAGCCAGTGGATAGATCAGCCGCAGCGCGATACCAACGATAAACAGCATTAAAATCATCAGGACCTGGATCCGGTTCTGATTAAACAGTTTCCATTTATGAGAGAAAGTTTCCCTGTTGTATGCCCCCCAGAAAAAGAACAGAAGAACCGATGCAAAGCCGGAAGGTTTAATAAACACCAGCGTTCCCATCGCCAGGCCTGTCATCACAGCTTCCACCCAGCCCGGTTTATCATACCAGCGTTGTGTCATCCATACAACGACCACCATCAGGGCAAGCAATATACTTGCCTGAATGGCTCCGCTGTATACCGTCATCACAAAGAAGTTCGTCCCGGCAAAGAGCAGAAGCAAGGTTACAACAGTAACGCCCGCCGTGAAGTACTTTCGGAGTACGAACCACAGGCCAGCTATCGTCAATAAAGTTGAAATCGCAACGATCATTTCAATTTAACTAATTTTCGCTTCTGCAAAATATTTCTTCAATTTCGCTATTTATTCGCACCTATTGTTTATTTCATTTGTGTGCTCATTTCGGCTTCGCCGAACGGTATTTATTGTATAAGTACATCTTTGATCCTCGCTTCCTCCTGGTACTCCACATCGGTATTGATTTTCCAGAGGTCGGTGTCGAGACCCTGGGTAATCTTGTCGGCAGCCAGTATGCCCATCAGAATGGAGTGGTCCTGGTTGTTGTATTTGAAGGCACCGTAACGGCCAATAGGGATAAGGTTTTCGACTGTATCAAGATAAGTCTCAACCTTTTTCAGATTGACCTGGTAACCCGTTTCGTACACAGGATAGCAGCGGGGAACCCTAAGTACAAAAGCATTTAATATCTTCGTCTGCTGAGGCACCAGTTTCAGGAGGTGGATCTCTTTCTTCGCCAGTTCTGCAATATTCTCATCATTATCTGTCCAGATGGCGTCATGGTCAAAGGCCCAAAATTCCATACAAAGGATGGTTGTCTTTTTATCACGGTTCAGTTCCCTGCTCCAGTTGCGGAAATTAGTGATCCTGCCGTGTTTTACTTCAGGCGAATGCACATATATCCAGTTATCAGCAAACAGATCCATGGAGTCCACTTCCAGGTACACCAGTAAAGTATTGCGGAAATACAGCTTCTCAGCCGCCGAAATCACATCCGCAGGCACATCTTTAAGGCCTTTCAGCAATAATGTAAGCGGCATCGTCGATACGACATAGTCGGCCTTCACTATAGTCCCGTCTTTTAATTCTATCCCCGTAACCCCTGATCCCCGATCCCTGGTCCCTGACCCCTGATCCCTAATCCCTAACCCTGCATCCTGTATCACTCCTTTCACAGGCGTCTGCAGGTTCACCTTCCCTCCGTGATTCAGGATATAATCTGCAGCCCGTTCATAAATTGTACCTGTGCCGTTATCGGGATACGCAAACTGGTCGAGAAGGGTCTTATGTTTGTCTCCCTTATTACCGAAGATCGCGCTGATCACGGCTTCCCAAAGAGAAAGCGATTTTATACGCTGGGCGGCCCAGTCGGCGTCTATCTTTGAAGTGGAAATACCCCAGAGTTTTTCTGAATAATGCTTGAAGAAGATCTCGAACAGTTTGCGCCCGAAACGGTTCGAAACCCATTCTTCGAATGTCTTCGGGTCTTTGTATGGGAAAATCCGGATCCTCACGTATTCCCAGAGTATCATGAAGATCGTTGTCGGTGGCAGGTTCCTCAGCACATTGAACAGCTTGATGGGATAATGGAAGAAGCGGTTCCGGTAATAGATCCGGGTCATCCGGTTTACCAGGGTGTAATCATCCTTCACCAAAGTCGTAAAAAACTCGTTGATATGCTTTTCCTTTGAAAAGAAGCGGTGAGGCCCTATGTCGACCCTCTGACCCCAGAGATCGAAGCTGCGGGCCATCCCGCCAACGAAGGGTGAGGCTTCATACACCTCAACTTCAATTCCTGCTTTCGCCAGTTCATAACCGCAGCTTAAGCCTGCCGGACCGGCCCCTATAATCAGTACTTTCATTCGTGGTAATAGATACGTTTAACTCTTCCGGAGATTCCGGTCATCACTTCATATGGGATGGTCCCTGCAGTTGTTGCAAGTTCAGTCAAAGGATGAGCATCATTAAAGATAACCACTTCATCCCCCTCCTTAACGCTCATTCCCGTCACATCAGCCATGCATAGGTCCATACACACATTCCCAATGACAGCTGCGGCTTTTCCATCAATATATACTTTCCCCGCTCCATTTCCGAGCCTGCGGTTAAGCCCGTCGGCATAGCCTATCGGGATCACGGCAATCACACAATCTTTGACCGCCCTGCCTTTTCGGCCATAGCCGATCGTTTCACCTTGTTTAATATATTTCAGCTGGATGACGATAGTACGCAGGGTGCTTACATTCCTCATTTTTAACTGTTCTTCTACTGTTGCCCCAACCCCGTAAAGCCCGATCCCCAGGCGCACCATATCGAAGCGGGCTTCCGGGAAACGGCTGATGCCGGCTGAATTCAGGATATGCCGTAAGACCGGGTAACCCAGTGCTTTTATGATACTGCTGCTCATGCTTTCAAATAAGGCGATCTGCTTTGTTGTAAAATCATCTTCAGATGGATCTTCGCTGGCTGCGAGATGGGAAAAGACCGATACTACAGAAATGCGGGATGCATCTGAACTGTTTGTCAGCCTACCGATCAACTTCTTCAATTCCTCTTCCTGGAACCCCAGCCTATGCATCCCAGTATCGAGTTTGATGTGTACACGAATAGCTTCCTGGTTCGAGGTTTGATTTCTCTTTACAGTCTCTTCCAGCTGATCCAGGATATGCAGATTGTAGATCTCCGGTTCAAGATTATACTTTAAAAGGGTATCCAGGCTGCTTTCTTCGGGGCTCATCACCATGACAGGCAGATGAATGCCCGCTCTCCGCAGTACAACGCCTTCATCGGCATATGCTACGGCCAGGTAGTCGGCCCGGTGGTATTGAAGGAGGTTTGCTATTTCGAAACTCCCGCTTCCATATGAAAAGGCTTTGACCATCCCCATAAGTTTCACTCCAGGGTTCAGCAGGGATCTGTAGTAGTTAAGGTTGTGCACCATGGCATCGAGGTTGATCTCCAGTACCGTTTCATGTGCCTTTTGCTGAAGCACGTTGCTGATCCGTTCAAACTCGAAGAGCCGTGCGCCTTTCAGAAGTATGCTTTCATCCTGGAAAGATGAAACGGGATAATGCATCAGGAAGTCATCGGTGGTATAGAAAAAGCTCTTCTGCATGTTGAACTTGTCGGCATACTTGTTCATATCCCTCCCAATGCCAATGAGTTTGTCAATACCCTTGCTATCAAGCAAAGCCGCTATTTCGTTATATAAATCATTCTTATCTCTTCCGCTCTGCAGGATATCGGATAGGATCACTGTTTTTTTCCCATGCTGATTTTGCCGGAGAAGGAAATCGAGAGCGATACTCAGTGAGTTGATGTCGCTGTTGTAAGAGTCATTGATAAGGGAGCAGCGGTTGATGGCATCTTTCAGTTCGAGACGCATGGCGATGGGAGCAAGCGAGGCAAAACGAGAAGCTATTTCCATACTGTTTACATCTTGCTTTTGCTTGCATCTTTGAAACGCCGCAACGGTTCCGCTTTGCTTCACCTGATGCGGCTCATGCAAAATGCTCTCTGAAGCATCTTTTTCGCTTTTCGCTTCCCGCTTTTCGCTTCCATTTTGCATCGCAATGATCAGTGCAAAACAATGTATGGCATTTTCAATCGAAGCCTCGTCAGTAAAGGGAATACTGAAGCTTAACTCCTTTCCGGCTTTTGTAACTACCGTTACGGTCGTCAGGTTCATCGCGTTTTTCGACACTTCTTTTACAAACAGGTCCGCCGGTTTGCTCCTGCTCCATGAGAAAGGAGTGTATGTGCGGGCAGGATCGCAGAATTTGACGCAGCGGTCGATCAGCTCATGATCGGAGCAATAAACAAGCAGATTGCAATGTCTGAAAAGCCTGAGTTTTTCATCTGTCTTCTGGATGGCGCTTGAAAAATGCTCGTCATGTGCGTGACCAATATTTGTAATGATCCCGTATTCGGGTTTTATGATCTCTTCAAGCTTTTCCATTTCTCCTGGTTCGGATATTCCGGCTTCAAAAATGGCAAGCTGGTGTTCTTTTTCCATCTTCCATACCGAAAGCGGCACACCTATCTGGGAGTTATATGATTTGGGACTGCGGATGATGTTGAGATCAGGGCTCAGCAGTTGGTACAGCCATTCCTTTACAATGGTTTTGCCATTGCTGCCGGTGATCCCGACTACCGGAATGTCAAACTGCCGGCGGTGGAATGCAGCAAGCTGCTGCAAAGCCTTCAGGGTATCGTCGACCATGATGAAGGCAGCAAGGCAGCGAGGTAGCGAGGTATCGAAAATTTCGCTTCCCGCTTCTCGCTTCTCGCTTCTCAAAAAATCCTTCGGATTTTTTGAGATAAGAAACACCCTCACCCCCTTTTCATACAACTCCCCGATATACTGGTGTCCGTCGTTCCTTGGCGTGACAACCGCAACGAACATTGTACCTTCCGGCCTGATCAGGCGGCGGCTGTCGATAAGCAGGTCGAGGATCCCGGTTCCAGGATCCCCTCCCGGTAAGATCTTACCGGAGATGATTTCTGCTATTTTTCCGACAGTGTATCCCAAGGGTTATTCTTTACTGAAAGTTTCCCAGAACTTCTGATCTTTCTGATTTTGTACCCGGTGCATGGTCCATCTGCATTATCCATTGTCCTTCGGCGGGTCAGCCGGCTTCAGCGGGTTTGCCACCAGTTCGTCATATTTCTGCCGGTTTTCAAATATATCGCAGGCCAGGTGCACAGCTGTTCTGAATCCCTCGGTCGAAGCCACATTCTTCCCGGCAATTTCATAAGCAGTTCCATGTCCGGGAGATGTCCTTATGACCGGCAACCCGGCCGTGAAATTCACTCCCTCATCAAACGAAAGTAATTTAAATGGTATCATTCCCTGGTCATGATACATGGCCAGTATCCCATCGAAATGAGTGAACTGGGCTGCGCCGAAAAATCCATCGGCAGGATAGGGTCCGAAGACCAAAATATTCTGGTTATAACATGTTGAAATCGCAGAGCGGATAAACGTTGAATCTTCATCCCCAATGAGTCCATCATCACCGGCATGCGGATTCAGGGCAAGGACGGCTATCCTGGGTTTCACAATCCCCAGGTCCCTGATCAGCGAATGGTTCATGATATTTATCTTTCGTATGATGAGATCCTCGGTGAGCACTTCTCTCACACGGTTCAGGGCAACATGTCCCGTAACCATCCCAATGCGTATCTCCCGGCTCACCATCAGCATAAGATGATCGGGGCTGTCAAATTTATGTGCGAAATATTCCGAATGCCCGGGGTACCTGAAAGCATCCGACTGGATATTTTTCTTGTTTATCGGTGCTGTGACGACTACATCGATTTCATGCCTGGCCAGGTCTGCGCAAGCAGCCTCAAGTGAGAGCAGGGCAAGCTCGCCTGCGATAGCTGTTGATTGGCCGATATCGATCTTTACTTCCTCGTCGTGAATGTTTAGGATATTCGGCCTGTGGGGATGCGCTTGCTCAGCCTTGTGGATCACATTGAAATTAAAATCGGCAATATTCAGGGTTTTGCGGTAATAGCTTGCTATTTTAGAGGATCCGTACACGATAATAGTATAGTTTTCAAGCAGCCGCTGGTCCTGCAAAGTTTTTATAATGATCTCATAGCTGATCCCGTTCATGTCGCCATGAGTGATCCCGACCCTTATCCGTTTTTCTTTTTCCTGAGTTGGTTCCATCTTTTTGAATTATGAAAAGCGAAATGGCGAAATAGCGAAATTTGATTATCAGATCTTTTGAATACTGATTTCGCTTTTCACTTTTCGCTTTTCCCTATTTATTATTTGAAATTCTCTTTAACATATAATCAAACAACAGCCTGACCCCGAATCCGGTTCCGCCTATTCCGCGGTAGGAATCTGCTTTATCAAGGAATGCCGGGCCCGCGATATCAAGATGTATGTAAGGATAATCAGTAAATTTCTCAAGGAATTTCCCGGCAGTGATTGTACCTGCATCTCCTGGTCCGATATTTTTAATATCGGCAAGTTCAGATTTGATCAGTTCGCCGTACTCTTCCCATAAAGGCAGTTCCACGATCCGTTCGTTGGTCCTGAATCCACTTTCAATCAGCTCCAGCAATTCTTCCGATGCTTTGACCTCCATTCCCGCACAGGCAAATTTCCCGATGGCACGAACAGCAGCACCTGTCAGGGTAGCCATATCGATCACCAGTTCAGGTTTATACCTGCGTGCATATGAAAGAGCATCAGCCAGCAGCAATCTGCCTTCGGCATCAGTATTCAGTACTTCAACCGTCATGCCGTTATGCATTTTTAAAATATCTCCCGGCACGATGGCTTTCGTTCCCGGACGGTTATCCGTAGCGGGCATAAGGCCCAGTACGTGTATCGGAAGCTTTGCCTTTGCTATGGCATATATTGCAAGAGCAGCAGCAGCAGCCCCACTCATATCGTCCTTCATATTCATCATCGATTCACCCGGTTTCAGGTTCATCCCGCCACTGTCAAACACAATACCCTTCCCAACAAAAATTATCGGTTTCCTGTTCACGGCATCAGCCGGTTTCCATTCCATCACAGTAAAGGTAGGCGGCTCATGACTGCCCTTGTTCACTCCAAGTATCCCGCCCATCTGCAGGGCTTCAAGTTTCTTTTTATTCATCACCTCGACCTTGGCTCCGCAATCGTTTCCGAGTTTCTCAATCTCTTTCGAAAATACTGTAGCAGTAAGGTATGAAGCCGGTTCGTTGATCAGGTCGCGACACTTGGACACGGCGTCGTTTACGATGTTAATTTGCTCAACAGGTAGCGAAGCAGCGAGGTGGCGAGATCGTGAAATTTCGCTTTTTGCTTCTTGCTTCTCGCTTCCTTGCTCCTGCAAAGAACCAGAATATATCTCAATCTTCCTCAGCGTATTCTTCTTCTCCTTGTCAGTCTTGTACTTCAGGAACTGGTAGTTGCCAAGTGCCATGCCTTCAGCAAAAGCCAGAGTTTCCTGAGGATGATTTTCGTGATCAAAGATCACTACTTTCCCGGCCTTCTGCGAATTCAGCATCCCACCCACTTTCTGCCCCGCTTTTCGGCATTCCTCAAAGCGTTTATGATCGTTCTTCTCATCCTTGATCAAATAAATATAGATCCAGTTTTCGAGTCGGTTATAAGGGATGATGTCTTTTTTAAGTTCTTTATGCTGTTGGCGGATGAACCTGAGTTCGGATGCGGTGAATACCCCGTCGGGCAAGGCTTTCAGGGAGCTCACTACAAGTACCAGATGTTCGATTTCCTGTGAGCGGTCGGTGAGTGTAATTTTCGGAAGCATGGTTTTACTAACTTTGACGTGATTTTCTGACAGGCAAAGGTAGGAAAATTCAGGATGCAGGATGGATGCAAGATGCAGGATGTTCAATATGCTTAAACAATGAAGTCACTCATAAACAAAGCCCTCCTCCCCGAATTCCTCAGCATTGCTGAAGGAGCGGCCCTTTTCCGCGAACTTCCGCTGGCCGATCTGATGTGGATTGCCAATGAGCTCAGGAAAAAACAACATCCGCACGGCAAGGTCAGCTGGATCATCGACCGCAATGTGAATATCACCAATGCCTGCATTTCGGGATGCAAATTCTGCAATTTTTACAAGCCCGTGAACAACGAAGCCTGCTATATCACCAGCATGGATGAATATGTTCAGAAGATCGATGAGATGCACAAGCTGGGCGGGAACCAGCTGCTGCTGCAGGGTGGCATGCATCCTCACCTCGGGCTGGATTTCTATACCAATTTATTTTCAGCATTAAAACAGAGGTACCCAAACCTCAGGCTTCATGCCCTGGGTCCTCCGGAGATCGTCCACCTGTCGAAGATGGAGAAACTTTCTTACCGCGAAGTGCTTGAAAATCTTGTGGCATCGGGGATGGACAGCCTGCCGGGAGCCGGAGCCGAGATTCTCGTCGACAGGGTGCGCCGTGAAATATCCCCTGCAAAATGCACTGCCATGGAGTGGCTGGAAGTCATGAGACAGGCGCATATCCTGGATCTCACGACATCTGCTACGATGATGTTCGGGCATATCGAGACTCTTGAGGAAAGGCTTGAACATATGACCGTCATTCGTAACCTCCAATCCTTAAAACCTGCAGGCCATAAGGGATTTCTTTCATTTATCCCCTGGACGTTCCAGGGTGAAGGTACTGTGCTTGAAAAAAAGCTGAAGATCCATGGTAACGTCACATCTGAAGAATATATCCGCATGATCGCAATCAGCCGGATCATGCTCCCGAACATCCCGAATATACAGGCTTCCTGGCTCACCGTTGGTAAAGAAACCGGGCAGCTTTGCCTTCATGCCGGGGCCAATGACTTTGGAAGTATCATGATCGAAGAAAATGTAGTTTCTTCTGCGGGTGCGCATAATATGATGGATGCCGAAGCAATCATGCAGGCGATCAGCGAAGCAGGGTTTATCCCGCAGCTAAGGAACCAGGATTTCACGTGGCTTTAAATTCGCTTGCTTTAAACTATTTCTTTGCTTTCTCCGGGAACTTCAGCAAACCATTCTTCACCCAGTCAGCATACATCGTGCCTGCAATCTGGTATGAAGCCTCGTCGATGTAAGAAGGATCCTGGATAGAGATATCCGCAGTCCAGATTAATGCATTGTCCGAATTGGCATAAAGGTTAGCCGTAATGTTGATCACTGAAGTCGTAACCCAGTAACCGCCTGTTGTTACTACCGATGCACCGGGGGCATAATACGGATATCCCCATGCATAATAATTATAATAATTGTAGTAAAAATCAGGATATGCCATAGTGGTGGGTGGAACGTAATTCTGCTCCTTATCGGTACTCTTGTAATTCACGATAAGAATGCCATCTGCTCCGGCACTGTCAAACTTGGCTTCCAGATCCGACAGGGGGTACTTCTTTCCGGGTGCGATGAATGAAAGCGCTTCCATCGACTTAATACCTTTGCTATTCAGATAGCTGGCGACAGCCTGTTCAAACGGCTTCTGGTATTCCAGTTTGTCAAACATCCCCCATACGGCAATTTTCGAAACCTGTTGGTGTTCTTTCGGGTTGACCCAGCTGGTGAGAGTAATAGGTGAACATCCGGCGATGATCAGCATAAACGTAATACCGATAATGGCGCTACTGAGTAAGTTCTTTTTCATGGTTTATGATTTTATTATTTTAATTTCTTACTTCAAAAATAAGGAATTCTGCTGTAATCCCAAAATTATGAACGTAAAAGATCATCTGAGCTTTCCATAATTAAAAAAGTAGCTCCACGGTTTTCGTCAATGAAATCAAAACAGATATTGGCAGTTTTCTCATATTCATCTGATCGGGAGAACAGGCGCAGTGCAATCTCCGTGAATTCCTCCGATTTCATGATTTCAAATGCTCCTCCCTTTTTAATAAGGGCTTCTGCCTCCCAGAACTTATCATGGTTAGGGCCGAAGCATACCGGCACCCCGAAAACCACTGCCTCGAGGATATTATGCAACCCGGAGCTAAAAGCGCCGCCAATGAATGCCAGTTGAGCATATTGATATAGCTGGGAAAGTATTCCGATCGTATCTATGATGAGGATCTTTGCCGACGCGGCATTTTCTTCATTCAGCTCTGAATATTTCAGGAAAGGCATTCTAAGTGAATTTTCAAGCGAACGTATTCTTGAAGCGCTCACATCATGCGTGGCAAGAATAAACTTTACATTATCCGGATCACTGTGGATGAATGGGATCAGCATAGCCTCATCCTCGGGCCAGGTACTTCCACCCATGACGATCCGGCAGTCGCCGCAAAACATCTTCACCAGAGGAAAATCCCCGGCTTGTTCTGCAGTTGACGAGACCCGGTCGAAGCGGGTATCCCCCGAGATCGTTACATTCTCAAAACCCAGCGACTGTATAAGCTTACCAGAGGTTTCATTCTGAACAAAAAACCAGTGAATATTCTCAAGCTGCGACCTGAACCAGCTGCCGTACCACTGGTAAAACAACTGCTCGTCCCTGAACACCGCCGATGCAAAAACCACCGGGATCCTGTGTTTCTTCAATTCAATGAGGAAATTAAACCAGTATTCATATTTGATAAAGAACGCCATCCGTGGATTGACCGTCTCAACCCAGAACCTGGCATTCCCGGGTGTATCAAGGGGAAGATAAACAACAGCATCGGCATGCTTGTAATTTCTGCGGATGGCATAGCCCGAAGGGCTGAAGAAACTCACGATGATCTTATAGCGGGGGTAACGTTCGAGGAGTTCTTCGATCAATGGCCTTCCCTGTTCAAACTCACCCAGAGACGCACAATGGAACCATATAACTTCACTTGTTCCTAACTCCCGTACTTTTGCAACAAGATCTTTTTTCCATCCTTTTCTCCCTTCTGTCCAGGCCTGCGCCCTGGCATTAAACCCGGATGCAATCCACAGTGCCAAATAATACAGCCTAAGAGAGAATGTGTAAAGGAAATGCATGCAACCCGGATAAAATTGAACATTGCCGATCAAATGTACAACATTTTATCATATAATTTACATAACATTCGAAATAAGCCATCAAAGGCTGCCGGGTCGGACCTGAATTCGTGAGGGAACCTGATATTTTAGTAGTAGTAAAAATCCTTGGGTTTGCGTGCATAGATCGGTATGAACCAGGAAACCTTGAAGCCATAGAACTGGCTGGAGTAACTTGTATTGTCGTAAGCCATGCGGTCGAAGTCAAACTGCCTGCGGCTTTTCGTCCAGGATTGTACAAACTCGAACCCGAGATAAAAATTGAGTAGGCGGGAATTGCTCATAAACAGGTATCCAAGGGAAGCATTCACTGCGATGCCGCTGTTGAGCCGGTCGTAGCCCTTACCATAATCCCCGTTGATCTGGGGTGTTGTGCCGTCGGGATTATGAATATTGATCCAATCCTGGATATACCCGCCCCCCATCATTACAGTAATGCCGCAGTTCCTGTTTGGTGCAAGCGTGGGATAAACAGGAAATATTTTCCCGAATTTCCCATAAATACTGAAGCCCTTCTCATAGTATACAAGCCCCGCCATATACCCGTTCTCATCAATGATCAGGCCCTGGGAAGTCGAGATCATTTTGATCAGGGAATCGGGATTCTTTACAGTCCCCCCGAATAAATAGTTTCCTTCGGCGCCTATGATCCAGTTTGAGCGCAATTTATATTGAAACCCGCCTCCGATACTCGAATTCCCTCCATAAAGCCTTGACAGGTCACCTCCCGGCAACTGGAAGGAATAGGTTGCATAAAACATCGCCATTCCTATCGTAGTATCTTTTAAATTGACCTGGGCAGATGAGGGAGTGGCGATCAGAAATGGTATCAGTAAGATAAGCAGTCGTCTAAACATATGTAAATGTGTTCATTGCCATATTAAAGCGATCGGGAAAAAGTCAAAATCCTCTGAACCCTGATAATTAATCGTTGTTTGTTTTCTTCTTCTTCAGCAGCTCATCCGCTTTCTTTGTGAAATCTTCAATCAGTTCCGTAAAAATCTCTTTTACGCTTGTAATCCTCGTGGCCCTGAAGGCGTTGGTCCCGGCAAAGGCATACCCGCTCTCAAAATTCCCTTTAAACGCATTGAACAGAGCGGTGATTATACAATACGGACTGCTGCTTATTTCGCAGGTTTTGATGCATTTGAACGGACATGAGAAAGGGTGTTTCTTACCGGCCCTTACTTTCTCGATAAACGAATTCACGATAGCCCGGCCTGGCATGCCAACCGGACTTTTGATGATCTCAATATCGTTTTCTTTTGCATCAATGTATGTCTGCTTAAAGGCTGCGGATGCGTCGCATTCATTGGTCGTGACAAAACGGGTCGCCATCTGTACCCCATCGGCGCCACATTCCATGATGTCAAAAATATCGCCTCCGGTATAAATTCCGCCTGCCGCGATCACAGGTATTTTGCAGTTATGCTCTTTCTCAACTTCCTTAACCTCTTTCTGAACATCGCTTACGAGCTTACACAGCCTGTAATCCTCATCAGCAATCTGTTCCTGCTTGAAACCCAGGTGGCCGCCAGCTTTCGGACCTTCCACCACGAAGGCGTCAGGCACATATTTATAGGTGCTGATCCATTTAGAGCAGATCAGTTTCGCAGCACGGCCCGATGATACAATAGGAACAAGCTTTGTCATGCTGCCTTTCGTGAGGAAAGACGGCAGGTCGAGAGGCAGTCCAGCCCCGCAGAAAAGTATATCAGCTTTCTCCTTTATCGACGTCCTGACCATATCTGCAAAATTTGTCATGGCAACCATGACATTCACGCCGATAATGCCTTTCGTTTTCTCCCTCGCAATCCGCAGTTCCTCCTTAAGTCCGAGAATACTGGCTTCAAGAAAATCCCTCGAAAGATCACGGTAAAGTAAGCCCAGCCCTGCGCTCGAGATCACTCCTACCCCGCCTTCATTCGCTACTGCGACAGCAAGTCCCGAAAGCGAAACACCCACGCCCATGCCTCCCTGGATTATCGGGATCTGAATGGTGAGGTTTCCTATTTGTAGTTGTTTCATTGTTTTCCTGTTATGTGACCCGGGCCTGGTGACTGAATATTAGTGACCAATCCCTGATCCCTAATCCCTGTTAAAAGTGGTATATCACTCCGATCCCGGTATTTATAGTAGAAACGGTTCTTTTGATCTCATATTTTGTCGCAGCCGAATATATGGGGATATTATAGCTGGTTCCCGAAATTGTGTCTTTTACCTGCTGCCAGCCGACAAGTTCCTGCCCGTAACTTTTTGTAGCTTTAGGCGTCCCTCCCAGGTAGCTTATCTTAACATTCAGCCCCCAGTGCTGGTTGAAGCGGTATCCCACGCCAACATTCACCGAATAACCGAAACCAGTGGCGTTGATCGAAACATTTGACTGGTCAATGGGATTCTGCACATTAAAATTGGTCGATTGTGCAACGATCAACCCAAAAAGAGCTTTCACGTTCAATTCCACTTTTCCGAAATCCGTAATAAACACCGGCCCAAGCAAAAGGTAATTATTAATCCAACCGGCAGTCCCCAACGGGTATTTTGTACCGTAAGGATTAATGTTTGCAGCAGTATCCTTATACCCATTATGCTGGATATCGTATTGAAAACCAAGGCCCCATCCCCTCTTTCCGAGCCAATTCAAACCAAGCTGCCCAACCCAGCCGTTCTTAGCATAACCTGATTGATTCGTCGTTTTATCCGTTTGTCCGTATTTTCCCAGGACCATCGAATAATTCATATTAAACTCAAGGGAAAGAAGATCCTTCTCCCTTGGCTTTTTCTCTTTTGTCTTTTCCTGGGAATACGATAGCATGGGCATTACCTGAAACATTACAAGTAAAGCGATCAAGCTGAAAAAAGAACATTTGCCAATTGGTTTCATCTTATGCATAAAAGTGAAATTGTGTTCTTTATCTCTTACTTTGATTGTCGGCTTTAATCACAATTGCACTCATAATAGTTTGTATATTAAGTGCAAAGATACGAATATTTGCTGTACTTTGATCAAGCCCTTGCCAGTTTGCAGGGAATGTTTAATTTTGCCATTAGCGAAAAGCGAAAAGCGAAAAGTGAAAAGTGAAAAGCGAAAAGCGAAAAGTGAAAAGCGAAAAGCGAAAAGCGAAAAGCGAAAAGTGAAAAGCGAAAAGCGAAAAGTCACTAGTCACGAGTCACAATTAACCATTAACTATTCACAAAACAATATAATATGCGCAAAACCCTGATTTTAACTACCCTGGTAATGCTTATCGCATTTCAGGCACATCCATGCACCAATTTCATCGTCACTAAAGGAGCCTCCACGGACGGATCCGTGATGATTTCGTATTCGGCTGATTCACACCAGCTTTACGGAGAATTATATTTCTGGCCCGCGAAAGACTGGCCGGCAGGAGCCATGTTGAATATCATTGAATGGGATACCCAGAAGCCCCTTGGCAAGATACCCCAGATCAGGCATACTTACCAGGTCATAGGCAATATGAACGAACACCAGGTCGCCATAGGTGAAACCACCTTCGGGGGCCGTGAAGAGCTTCAGCATCAGAAAGATGCTATTGTCGACTACGGTGCTCTCATATATGTGGGACTTCAGCGTTCGAAGACTGCCCGCGAAGCTATCAAAATGTTCGGCGAGCTTACCGCTGCATATGGCTATGCATCTGAAGGCGAATCCTTCAGCATATCCGATGCCAACGAAGCCTGGATCCTCGAGATGATCAGCAAGGGCGAAGGGGTAAAAGGCGCTGTATGGGTGGCTGTGCGCATACCCGACGGGTACATTTCGGGTCACGCCAACGAGGCAAGGATCACCCAGTTCCCTTTAAATGATCCCCAGAATTGTATTTACTCGGCTGATGTGATCTCGTTTGCAAGATCTAAAGGCTGGTTCGATGGCAAGGATGAAGAGTTCAGCTTCTCCGACACTTATGCTCCCGTGACTTTCGGTGGCGCCCGCTTCTGCGAAGCCCGGGTGTGGGCCATGTTCAACCGCTGCAATAAAGATATGGGCAAATACCAGGATTATGCCATGGGTAAAGTCCAGACAGGGAAATGGGGCTATGCAACCAACCGTATGCCGCTCTATGTCAAGCCAGACCATAAAATTTCGGCCCAGGATATGCAGGGTCTTATGCGTGACCATTACGAAGGCACGAAGATGGATATGAACCACGATATCGGAGCCGGTCCGTTTGCCTGCCCTATCCGCTGGAGGCCCATGACGTGGAGCGTTGATTCAGTGAATTACGTGCACGAACGCGCCACTTCGACCATGCAGACAGGCTTCGTTTTCGTAGCCCAGAGCCGTTCCTGGCTGCCCGATCCTATCGGGGGCATCTTCTGGTTCGGCGTTGACGATACCTGGTGCACTGTGTTTAACCCGATTTACTGCGGATGTAACAAGGTGCCGAAATCCTACGCAGTAGGCAACGGAGATATGCTGCACTGGAGCAGCACCTCGGGATTCTGGACCTTCAACTGGGTAGCCAATTGGGTCTACACCCGATGGAGCTATATGATCAAGGACCTTCAGAAAGTCCAGGGTGAGCTTGAAACCAGGTACTCCCAGGAAACCCCGAAGATCGACGCCGAAGCTGCAAAGCTTTATAAAACCGATAAGGCAAAAGGCATTGCCTGTGTAACGAATTATAGTGTGAAGACGGCCGATGCCACTGTAGCCCGCTGGAAAGAACTTGGCGAATATCTTTTCATTAAGTACAAGGACGGCAACATCATGAAGGAAAAGGACGGGAAGTTCCAGGATAACGGTTACGGAGTTCCTGTGATGCCATCCCAGCCCGGTTACCCCGAATGGTGGCTGAAAGAAATTGTGAGAGAGCACGGGGATGTCATAAAGGCTCCGACGGATAAGCATTGATTAAAAGCGAAAAGCGAAAAGCGAAAAGCGAAATAATTGAAAGAAAAATTTCGCCTTTCGCTTTTCGCCTTTCGCTTTTCATTTCTTTTTATATTTGAATCATTAATCAACATTCTAGGACCATGGAAGAACAAAGTTCCGGCACCCGCAAATACAAGATGTATCTGGCTATCCTCGGGATCCTCATTCTCGTTCTGGCATTCTGGTTGTTTATCCAGCGATCTCAGCTGCTAAAGCTGGTTCACGAAAAGGAAACCGAAAGAAGTGAGCTTCAGCATGAGCTCGATTCGGTTATCGTGGAACACAACAAAATCAAGGTCGAATACGGAGCATTGAGCGACAGTCTGAAAGCGAAGGACAGCCTCATCCAGGCCAATGCCGTTGAGATTAAAAAGCTGCTCGACACCCAGTGGGAATACAACAAGATACGCAAGAAACTCGCGATGCTCCAGGTTGTGGCGCAGGGCTATATCCGTCAGATGGATTCCCTTTATACTGTGAACCGTGAACTCACTGCTGAAAATGAAAAAGTAAGGGCGGAAGTACGGACTGAAAAGAACCGTAACCAGTCTCTCATCAAGGATAAGGAAGACCTGAAAGAAAAAATGAACCAGGCTGCTTTCATCAAGGCTTACGATGTGAGCGCATTGGCTTACAAAGTCAAAGGAGGAGGCAAAGAAACCGTTACTGACAAAGCCTCCCGCACCGAACGCCTGAAAGTGAGCTTTACGCTTAGTGAGAACCCCCTGGTCCCCGCCGGCAAACGATCTATCTATGTGAGGATACAGCGCCCTGATAACGTCATCATTCAGAAGACAAAATATGACGTGTTTACTTATAACGGGCAAACGCTTCCTTACTCCATCCGCGAAGATGTGAACTATACCGGCAAAGCTCAGAACCTTAATGTAATCTGGAATAAGAAAGACAACGACATCCCCGCGATGAAAGGGAAGTATATCATTTCGGTGTTTACTGATGATAAGGAGATAGGCGAAGGGAGTTTTGAATTAAAATAAAAGCGAAAAGCGAGTTGAGAAAAGCGACATTCCTGATAGAAAAATTTCGCCTTTCGCTTTTCGCCATTTCGCTTTTCAATCTTTTATTATGAAAATCGGCATACTCACCGCCGGGGGCGACTGCCCTGGCATCAACGCTGCAATACGGGGAGTCGGGAAGACCGCGATCCTCGAATACGGCATGGAAGTCATCGGGATATCGTCAGGTTTCCTCGGTCTTATCAACCAGGAGTATACCCTGCTCGACGAGAACCAGCTTTCGGGCATACTCACCGTAGGCGGGACCATATTGGGAACATCCCGTGAAAACCCATTCAAGAAGAGCTCAACGTTCAATACCATTGACAAGCCCAAACTCATCCGCAAACATTATAATGAACTTGGGCTTGATGCCCTTGTTTGCATAGGCGGAAACGGAACCCAGCGCACAGCAGCCCTCCTGGCTGAAGAAGGCCTTAATATTATAGGCATCCCCAAAACCATCGATAATGATGTGTACGGGACGGATGTCACTTTCGGATTTGATTCGGCTGTGTGGATAGCCACCGAAGCCATCGACAGGTTGCACAGCACCGCCAACAGCCACAAACGCATTATGGTCATCGAAGTCATGGGCCATCATGCCGGATGGCTTGCCTTATACTCAGGCATCGCAGGAGGTGGTGACGTCATCCTTATCCCCGAAATAGAATATAAGATAGAAACCGTAGCCAAATGCCTTAAAAAGCGAGCCATCAGCAAAAAACCATATTCCATTGTTGTCGTGGCCGAAGGCATTCCCACGCCCAAGGAACAACCGGCAGCACAGTACATCGGAAACAGCATCAAAGAACTCACCGGCCTGGAGACCCGTGAAACCATTTTAGGTTATGTACAGAGGGGGGGCACCCCTTCGCCGATGGACCGGGTACTCGCCACAAGATACGGCGCATATGCCGTCGAACTCATCGCCGCAAAAAAATTCGGCCGCATGGTCTGCCTCAAAGGTAATGACATCACTTCAGTCCCGCTCAAAGAGGTCGGCGGCAAACTCCGGCTTGTGCCCATTAATGATCCCCTCGTTGAGAAGGCGCGTAAAATGGATATCTGCTTCGGATCGGGTGGGTGAAATTAGTGACCGGTGACCAGTCACCAATTCAAGTCACGGTTCAGTATTCACCTTTCATAAGTCACATTGGAAACCGTATATCCTTCACGTTCAGCTGGAGGTTAACGGCGCCATTCCATTCATTTTCTTCCAGGTGGAAGCATATATCGAAAGGGATTCCTTTATCGATCAGGCCAAAATGATCGCCCTGCTGGAAGGCGATTGCGGAGCAGGGGCCGCCGGAAATCTCGGGGTGGACAACGGTCAGGCGGATATGGTTTTTACCGACAAGGCGCGAGCCCCCGGCATTTACTACTCCTTCAGTTTCGAACAGGGGGGCCATATTTCCGGGGCCGAAAGGAGCGAATTGTTTGAGAATATTGTAAAAACGCGAGTTCACCGCACTCAGGGGAAGCACGAGGTCGATATCCAGTTCAGGCTGAAAATCAACCCCTTTCATCTTCTCAGTAACGACTTCCTCGAATTTGTCCTGGAACGCCAGAAGGTTTTCGGGTTTCAGCGAGAGCCCGGCCGCGTATTTATGGCCCCCGAAATGTTCCAGCAGCCCACTGCAGGCATCCACTGCCTCATAGATATCAAAATCCTTGACACTCCTTGCCGAACCGGTAATCAGTCCGCCCGATAACGTCAGCACGATCGTTGGCCTGTAAAACGTTTCGGTGAGCCTCGAGGCCACAATGCCGATAACACCCTTGTGCCAGTCGGGATGATAGATCACCGTTGATTTGGCATTCCGCAGCTTCTCATTCCGGCTGATCATGTCGATCGCCTCGTGGGTGGCAATGGCATCCAGGTTCTTTCGTTCGGTATTGTAATTGTTGATCTGTTCAGCCACCGAACGCGCATCATCCAGGCTTGCCGAAATCAGCAGCTTAACTGAATTCTTCCCGCTTTCTATCCTCCCGGCCGCATTAATCCTGGGCCCGATAGTGAACACAAGATCGGTAATGGTAAGTTCTTTGTCGTAACAATTGCCGTACCCTTTGCCTCCCTTCATCACGTCATCACGACTGTCACGGGCGACAGGAGGAGAGTTTTCAGCTATTAGCGGAGAGTTGTTGTCCACTTTTTTGTGAACGCCGGCGTAATGCAGTAAGGCTTCGACACCAGGACGGGGCGAACTGTTTATCAGTTTAAGCCCGTAGTAGGCAAGAACCCGGTTCTCCCCCGTAATATCCACGATATCCGCTGCGATACTGATCACCACCAGGTCGAGGTAGGTATGAAGTTCATCGAAAGGAATGTTTTTCCGCAAGGCTATCGCCTGGATGAGTTTAAACCCGATGCCGCAGCCTGAAAGCTCTTTATACGGGTAAGTGCAATCGGCCCGCTTGGGATCCAAAACTGCAGATGCAGGAGGGAGTTCAGCACCCGGACGGTGATGGTCGCAGATAATGAAATCAATCCCTTTTTCAAGGGCATAAACAACCTTTTCGACAGCCTTGATCCCGCAATCGAGAGCAATGATCAGCTTGAAATTGTTTTCCGCTGCATAATCGATCCCCTTCAGTGAAATCCCGTAACCCTCGGTATAGCGGTCAGGGATATAATAATCAACCCCCTCATGAAAATGCTTTAAAAAACTGAATACCAGGGCCACAGCCGTTGTGCCGTCCACATCGTAATCGCCATATACTATAATTTTTTCACCATTCGCGATCGCATCTTCAATGCGGCTGATCGCCCGGTCCATATCCTTCATCAGGAAAGGATCATGAAGCTGGTTCAGGTTTGGCCTGAAAAAGGTTTTCGCATTCTCAAAGGTGGTGATGCCACGTTGTACCAGCAGTTCTGAAAGATAACGGTCGATCCCCAGCAGCTCCGACATTTTTAGTACGCTTTCCCTATCGCCTTCCGGTTTCGTGACCCAACGTTTCTGCATATCGCAAATATAGGGAAAAAATCCGGAATCGGGACTTATGTGACAATCATCTTAATCGACCGACCGTCCTAACGGTTTTCATTTATCATCTGATATACTGTCGATTATTCTTATAAACGTTATGTATAATAAAACTACTCAATCGGAAATTTCAGGATTTTCAGGCTGTCAATTATTGATTTTTTAATTTAAGTGAGTAAATTTGTTATCCAAGGAGGGCAGCGATAATGTCTAAAATTCATAATTACCAAGCCTTTCCATTGAACTTGCAATACATCTCCTTAGTTGAGGAATTGTTATGGTTTGCCTGATTAAAAGGTGACGCAGTATAATTCTTAGAGCTATGAGTTATTAAATCATTTTTTTTATGATGGAGACGTTAATCACCAACAAGACCCGGATTAAATTATTGTTTCGCTTATTTCTGAATCCTGACTCGAAAGGATATTTACGAGGCCTTGAAGGAGAGTTCGGAGAATCGTCAAATGCCATCCGTATTGAATTAAACCGCTTTGAAGCAGCCGGCATGCTTGAGTCATATTCTGAGAAAAACAAGAAGCTTTTCAGGGCCAATAAAAAGCACCCTTTGTATGCAGGCATAAACGACCTGCTGAATAAACACATTGGGATTGACCAGATCCTGGAAAAAATCGTACGAAATCTTGAGAATGTTGAGAAGGTGTTCCTGGCGGGACCAATTTCAAAAGGCCTCAATCACGGCCCGCTTGAACTGGTCATTGTGGGCGACAAGGTAAATAAGACCAGCCTCAACCTGAAGATTGAAAAGACCGAAAAGAGCATTGGC
Source organism: uncultured Bacteroidales bacterium (assembly GCA_903887775.1). Taxonomy (GTDB): domain Bacteria; phylum Bacteroidota; class Bacteroidia; order Bacteroidales; family FEN-979; genus CAIRDP01. Next base: position 296,538 of record CAISRB010000007.1, on the reverse strand, counting down.
CGGAGCATCCTTTATACCATACAAAAACCGGTTAATATTAAAGCAGAGGATGTCAGGGCAAATGAGTGGCTGCTTATATGGGATAAAAAACAAGTACTATGAAAAAAGTTGCACTTATATCAGGCATAACCGGACAGGACGGTAGTTATCTTACCGAGTTGCTGCTCGACAAAGGATATACCGTTCATGGCATCATCAGGCGGTCGAGTTCATTCAACACCTTTCGAATCGACCATCTTTTTAATAATAAAGAGATCTATAATAAACAGCTGTTCCTGCATTACGGCGATCTTACCGATTCGAGCAACCTGAACCGCCTGGTGGAAAAGACCCGGCCCGACGAGATCTATAACCTGGGTGCTCAATCGCATGTGCATGTTTCTTTTGAAGTTCCTGAATACACCGCCGAGGTGGATGGCATAGGCACCCTCCGCTTTCTTGATGCAATCAAGGAAAACAAAGTAAAGACCAGGTTTTACCAGGCCAGTACTTCAGAGTTGTATGGACTGGTGCAGGAGATCCCCCAGACCGAAAAGACCCCGTTTTATCCCAGGAGCCCGTATGCCGCAGCCAAATTATACTCCTACTGGGTTACCGTGAATTATCGTGAGGCGTACGGTCTCTTTGCAAGCAACGGCATACTCTTTAACCACGAATCGGAACGCAGGGGAAAAACTTTTGTGACCCGTAAAATATCCGTTGGCGTTTCAAAGATTATCCTTGGCATGCAGGACAAGCTCTTTATGGGCAACCTGGATTCAAAGCGAGACTGGGGCTATGCACCTGAGTATGTGGAAGGGATGTGGCGGATGCTACAGGCAGGCGAACCCGGTGATTTTGTCCTGGCGACCAACGAGACCCACACAGTGCGTGAATTCATAGAAGAATCATTCAGGAACCTGGGGGAAGAGGTGTACTGGAAAGGAAGCGGGGTCTCTGAAACAGGCTTACTGAAATCAAGCGGGAAAGAAGTGATAGGGATAGATCCCCGGTATTTCCGCCCTACCGAAGTTGATTTCCTGCAGGGTGATTACACGAAGGCAAAACAACTTCTTCAATGGGAGCCTGAAACAACCTTTAAAGAGCTGGTAAGGTTAATGGTAAATGCAGATTTTGAAAAGATAAAGGACCGGAAAGAGTAAGGACGAAAATGATGGAGAAATCCGGGAAAATATATGTAGCCGGTCATACCGGGATGGTTGGTTCGGCAATTGTAAGAAGGTTGAAGGAGGAAGGGTATAACAACATCATCTGCCTTACACTGGAGGAACTGGATTTAACGAACCAGAAGGCCGTCACAGATTTCTTCAAAGCAGAGAGGCCTGATTATGTTGTACTTGCTGCAGCCAAAGTGGGTGGAATCCAGGCCAACAATACTTATCGTGCCCAGTTTATCTACGAGAACCTGATGATACAGAACAACGTCATCCACCAGAGTTATGTATCCGGAGTAAAAAAGTTATTATTCCTGGGCAGTTCATGCATCTATCCGAAAAATGCTCCCCAGCCGCTCAAAGAAGAATACCTGCTTACCGGAGAGTTAGAGCAAACCAACGAGCCCTATGCAATAGCCAAGATAGCAGGGATCAAACTATGCGAGAGTTATTACAGGCAATACGGTTGCAATTTCATCTCGGTGATGCCCACCAATCTTTATGGCCCCAATGATAATTACAACCTGGAAACCTCCCATGTGATGCCTGCCCTGATCCGTAAAATGCATTTAGCCAAATGCCTGGAGCACAGGGACTGGACCGCTCTTCGTCACGACCTCGACAAACGTCCCGTTGCAGGCATTGATCAAAAATCCTCTGAAGAAGAAATAATCGGAGTTCTGACAATGTTTGGGATTACTTCCGATAAGGAGAATCAAAACAAGGTCACGGTAACATTATGGGGAACCGGCAAAGTATACCGCGAATTCATGCATGTTGATGACATGGCATCGGCTTGTATAAAAATAATGGAGGAAGTGGATGTCTCAAGGCTTGCCGCTTCCGGTTCCTTATTTATGAATATTGGGACAGGTGTTGACCAGACAATTCTTAATCTTGCCCTGCTTGTACAAAAAGTGATCGGGTTCAGGGGGGAAATAAGATTTGATAATATACGTGCAGCAGGAAGTTCCCGAAAGTTACTTGACATTTCAGCTTTGAAAGAACTTGGGTTCAAGTCCGGGATTGGTATTGAAGAAGGGATCAGAAGGGTATATGAAGATTATTCCGGCTGAGAAGTTCTTACAGATAAGTTAAGCGTTGAGGAGACCCTGTATACAAAAGGTAAGTATGATTAGGGTGCGGCCAGACGTGGGGCAAATATAGAACAGAGGATCTCCGTATCATTGCTTATGCAATTAAAACCTGCAATAAAACCGGTTTCAGCCTTGATTCACGAGCGAAGTCCCCGAGGCCAGGTCCTGCGGTTTTTAATTTTTCTGGCTTTATATATCCTTGGAAGATTATTATGGATGTTATTTGATAAAACAACGCCAGGCCAGGAACTGTTAAACCCGATCCACGAACGCCTTTCATATTTCATAACTCATACCAGCTGCTTTGTTTTGCAGATATTTTATCCTGACATCCAAACATCAGTAAATCATACTATATTTATCGCCGGCAGGCCGGTCATTGCATTATACCCCGGATGTACAGGCCTCTATCCTATGATACGATTGAGCTTTGTCCTGTTACTTTATCCCCTCCCCTGGCGCAAAAAATTAGTTCTCTGGCCCTTTTCGATGATGATCCTGATTTTTGCCTCCACCCTTCATTTTATGCTTCTTATCCCAATATCAAACCACTACCTTGAATGGTACGGCTTTGCACATAACTGGCTGACGAGAATCCTTTTTTATGGATTTTATTTTTTATGCTGGATGATGTGGGAGTGGTTCGACAAGCAGGGGAGAGATTGAGATCGTCAGGACCTGATCCAGGTGATCAATTTTAATCAGGACCCTGTGTTTTCCTGCGATTGAGACAAGCTCACCCGTCACCCCTGCAAGTGGTCCGGCATTTACCCTCACCGTGGACCCTTTAAGAAGTGATCCCGGAAGCACGTCCACTTCCACATCCGATCCGGTGATGACTTTGAGTATGTCGATTTGTTTGTTTGGGATGGGTGCAGGTTTACCCGAGAACCAGACAAAACGAACGGCCCCGTTGGTATCCAGCACTTCATTGTACTGTTGCGGGCCGGGCCTTGGTCTCACAAAACAATAGGAACGGATGAGGGGTTCGCTGACAAGTTTCCTCCGGTCGCTCCATTGCCGTACTACCTTTTTCAGGGGAACGTAGGCTTCAATGCCTTTCTGGTTCAGGTTTTCAGCCAGTTTCTTTTCGTAACGCGATTTTGTGTAGACTGCGTACCAGGGGTTTTCGTCCATCGTGTTGTTGGAAGTTGAACGGCAAAAATACGGAATTTCGGGATCGAAGGGTTATGGTAAAGCTTTTTGGAAACCGGGGTATTGAGAACTTCGCTGCAGGCAAAGGGAAATGCGTCGGCCCGGGATCCCGGGCCGACGCAAAACAAACTACCCTCAAACCAAAGCAAAGCTATTTAATGACCGCTATCTTCTGTACTAACCTGATGCCTTCGGCAGATGTGATCTGCAGTGTATATAAACCAGCGTTTAAAAGACTTACATCCAGCTTAACTACATTCCCGCCCCGGCTGAGGCTTACGTTTTCGCCGAGGACCTTCTGCCCGCTGAAACTGTATATTCCGATAGTTGCATTCGTCGCATTTAACAGAGTAAGGTTAAGGCTCAGCAGATCTTTTACCGGGTTGGGATACGCTGTAAAATTTTCCACAGCTGAAGCTTCGCTTACGCCAAGTATGCTTTTCCCGCTGTACGTCATCGTGACACTCGCTGTCGGATTGGCGGCGTTCAGTACGACTTTCACCTGGTCGCTGGTGGTATTTGGAAGTTCAGGTTTGAGATAATAGGTGCCATACGCCATCCCGCTGAAATCAAATGTTCCGGACGAACTCACTTGCCTGAACCCAATGGCATTGCCCTGCTCATCAGTGAGGAACATAGTGATCTGATCCACGTTAGCTGACTTCAGCCCCTGGGTGTTCACATGCCCGTTAATAGCAGCAGGTCCGGAAGGAATGCTGCCTGCATGGAGCAGATGAATGTTGTAGGGGTTTTGCGGATTGCCGAGCTGAATTTTATTGGCCTGTTCCCAATACAATGCATTTTCATAGAAAGTTGGCAGGTATGATCCGGTTGAATCAAAAGGCATGGCCCAGATAACAAACTGACCGTCGGGGACATAGGGAAACATGTACACTCCCATTGAATCGAGGGGAGACATAGCAAAGAAAGGCAATCCCCCGGGTAAGGTATCGTCTGAAAAGATCATCGCCATTCCGGCAAGAAGCGGGAAATTTCCGGCGAAAACCTGTCCGTAAACCTGGTGAATTGCACTGCTGTCGGCCACCCTGATGTGCTGTGTGCTGGTAAAGGTGCACTGGTTTGAATCCAGGAGTACTGTCGTCAGGCTAACATCATAAAACCCGGGAGCTGCAAAATGATGCTGAATGTTTTTCCCGGTTCCGGCTGTGCCGTCACCAAAAGTCCAGTCATAGGTGGCCGGCGCATTTTGCGGCAGATGGCCTTCGAAAGTCAGGTTCAGCCAATTGGGCATAAACGAAAACCAGCTTGTGCAGGGGGGAGGAGGAGGCGGGCCGACATGTACTTCGTGACACTGGGTTGCAGAACACTGGGTTGCGGGATTCGAGATGGTAAGACATACATTGTAAACACCGTTGGCAGCAAAGGTATGTGTTGGATTTTTTTCGTTCGATAAGGTGCTGTCACCGAAGTTCCAGGACCAGCCGCAATTTTCAGGTGTGCTCTGGTTAATAAAATGAACTTCATGATTCTGATGTAAGGAATCCTGATTCCAGGTAAAGGCTGGCTGACAAGGCGGGGGGAGGGTATCGCCGACATGGATCATTTTGGATGCATAATCCCAGCATCCTGTATTACTGTCGCCAATGCTCAGGCTCACCTGGTAAAGTCCGGGTGCTGCATAGGTATGGTGAGGTTCGAAAGAAGTCGCGCTGTTTCCGTCGCCGAAGCTCCAGAACCAAGAACCGGCAGTTCCTGTCGAGAGGTTATTGAACTGCATCGTGAGAGGGGGCAGGATGGGATTTGCGCTGAAATCGGCATGGCATCCGCCTCCCATGGAGTCTCCAACCTGGACAAAATGGTCTTTTAAGTCATAACATCCGCCCAGAAGGGTATCTCCCATGCTAAGCCAGACATGGTATAAGCCCGGCGCCTGGTAAATATGCCAGGGGTCAAAATTCGTCGACGTGGTTCCGTCGCCAAACATCCACAGCCAGGGTCCGTTAGCTCCAACTGAAGTGTTGATGAAATGAACGTTCAGCGGGTTCTGAGGAGGAGCTGGCGGGGCCGGGTTAAAGTCGGCATGGCAGGGAGGGGGTGTCGGGCCGGTGCAGATCACGAAATCATGGGTGATATTCAGGTGACCGGGACTAAAAAAGCAGTTTGCGGAATGGACTACCTGCCGGCAGTCGCTGAGCGAAATACGGGCTATCCCTGTGGGAGTCTGCCCTGGAGCAAAAAATAAGGTATCTGAGTAAAACCCGTTTGCATTGGTATGTGACTCAAGGTGAATCACAACTCCGAGATTTGTCGAATCTATATCAATACTCAGGGGATAATCAGGAACCCCGTTTCCGGTAATGCTGTCAGTGACGTAGCCTGAAATATGCAATGCATCACCCTGTGCCATCAGTCCGCAGGCTGAAAACCACAACATAATAAAAAGGAGAATTTTTTTCATAATCAATGGATCTATTAAGTTACGAATTTACTTATTTGATTGTTGTACCTGTTTAATAAACACCGGATTTTATAAAAGTTGCCCGTAGCAGGTTGATTTATTTACGCTATTAAACGCGTATGAATATTGTTTAAAACTTAATAATGAACGCTGTTCTAATTCCCACCGACCAGGGTTTCTTCGTAAGCTCCGACGATTCGTAAACCGAGTTGAAATAATACCTGACTTCAGGTTCAACTTCAATACTGAACCTGCCCGACAGCCTGAAGGAAACGTTGATCCCTCCTATCGCCTGCCAGTTGAGATGGATACGGTCGGGGGTTATATTATTGATGGTGACGATCCTGTCTTTGCCCGGGTCGTATGTCATAGACGATGTTTCGGTATTCAGCAGAAGCGACATTACCGCACCTGCCCTTACCCCCAGCGACAACCAGTTGTTATGCCAGAAGTCATATCCCAGTACCATTGGAATCTGCAGGTAAGTATATCGTTTCTTGATGTTGGTGTAGGTATACTGCCGGGCCGTGTCATAAACATTCTGGCTGGAAGTATAATAAGTAGGTACGAGACTGTAATTCTGACCCCATGTAAATGTAATGGAGTCAAGGGCCTGGTAAGATCCCAGGTAGGGATTCGACTGTACCAGCACTTCATTCCAGCCTGTTGTGATGCTCAGCCCAACGCCCGTCCGCACTGAATACGGTCCGAAATGAAAGGTTCCTTCCAGGCCGAAGTTATTCGCAAATTTATCACCGTTGAGGGTGTTGAACATCCATTCGGGGGAGTAACTTGCACCCAGGCTTATATTCCATTTCCTGGAAAGGCTGTTGTTTCCCTCGTTATGTTTTGAATGCGACGGAATTATAAGTGTGTCTGTAACCTCCTTACCTGCTGAAGGTGATGGAATCGTGCCGCTCACTGCAACAGCAGTGCCAGGGTTCGCAGGCCGTGCCGCGTTGGTATTCGTTGCTGTCACCGGCAGTGTGACCGCAACGGCTGATGCCGGGGTATTTACATCAGCCTGGTTCAAAACTGCAGCTTCGGGTGTATTTGGAGCAGGCCGGTTCAAAACGGCAGCAGCAGGGGTATTTGGAGCAGGCCGGTTCAAAACGGCAGCTACAGGTGTATTTGAAGCAAGTTGGATGGAAACGGCAGCATTCGGTTTACTTACGGGCAGTTGGGTGGAAACCTTAGATTCCGGGGCAATTCCGGGCAGCTCATGGTCCCGCTGAGTTAAAACCAACACTCCAAGTGGGACCATTATCAGCACAACGGCTCCGATGATCCACCAAACAAACCGGGAGCCTTTGCTCCTTATCCCACCCGCTTCCTGCATGAACGCTGCCCGGCGCTCTGCTGAGGGCGTGACCTTGTAACCCGCCAGTTCCCTGCGGAAAAGGTCATCGACTGGATTCTGCCTTTTCATAATTTCTTTCATTTCGAAACACCAGGAGGCGTTTCCTTAATAAATTTCTTGCTTTCGATAATTGCGATTTAGATGTGTTTTCAGAAATCCCGAGGAGTTCAGCGATTTCTTTGTGTGAATAGTCCTCCATCACATAGAGATTGAACACGGTGCGGTATCCGGCCGGAAGCTCGCAAACAAGGTCCATCAGCTGGTCTTTTGTGAGATCACATCTGCCGAAATCATCATCATTATCAGAGGGGACCTGGACAGACTCCAGCACCGGATCCAGATCAATGAACATTTTTTCCTTCTTATGGTCCCGGATGAAATTCAGGGCCGTATTCACCATGATCCTGCGCATCCAGGCTTCGAGGCTGCCTGTTTGTTTTTCTTTAAAATTATCAATGCTCCGGATGATCTTCATAAACCCGTCATGCATAACATCCTCAGCATCCTCGCGGGTTCCAATGTAACGCAGGCATACCGCCAGCAGCCATGGGGCATGTTTATCATACAATACCCCGATGGAAGCCCGGTTTAAGCTTTTTGCTTCGGTGTTCTTCCTCGAAAATATCATCCTGATTATATAACCCTAAGGTTGTGAAAAAGTTGCCTGGGCGGAGGAATTATAAAATGAGAATCCTGGTTTCGTCTTTTTGTTTTTGTATCCTGAGCAAAACCATATCCTTGCAGCCGTGGCGGTAATTGAATATGAAATGGGTTCCGTTAATGCCGGATTCGTGGATGGCTTTTCCTTTAATATCCGTCACCGAAATATGTTCAATGATGTGTTTCGACACGAATTCCAATGTGTAATCCGTTGACTTATCGAGGCTGATTACCGGGTTTTCTTTCAGGGAATCTAAATCTATGGTATTGATTTTTAATTTTTTGGCCCGCATCTAAGTCGTTTCTGGCATTCGTAAATAAACTTTGCTTCACAAAGTTAATATAATTATCAAAACTCCGCGTTCTTCGGGGTTCTCGGGAATGGGATCACATCCCTGATGTTCGCCATCCCCGTAACAAAGAGAATAAGGCGTTCGAATCCCAGTCCGAAACCGGAATGGGGAGCCGTGCCGAATTTGCGTGTGTCGAGATACCACCATACATCCTTTTCGGGGATTTTCATCTCGTGTATGCGGTTTGTAAGGGCTTCGAGGTTTTCTTCGCGCTGCGAACCACCGATGATCTCGCCGATCTTCGGGAACAGCACATCCATGCCGCGAACCGTCTTCTGATCGGCATTCTGCTTCATGTAAAACGCTTTGATATCCTTCGGATAATCGGTTAAAATAACAGGCTTTCCGAAATATTTTTCGACCAGGTAACGTTCGTGTTCGGCCTGGAGGTCGGTGCCCCAGGATACAGGGAACTCCCATTTCTGTCCGGAGGCCACGAGGATCTCGACAGCATTTGTATATGTAAGGCGTTCAAATTTACTTTCAATGACCTGTTTAAGCCTGTCTATCAGCTCATTGTCATACATTTTGTTAAGAAACTCAAGGTCATCCAGGCAATGATCAAGAGCGTACTGCATGAGGTACTTCAGGAAGTCTTCCGCCAGGTCCATATTGTCGGTGATATCATAGAAGGCCATCTCCGGTTCTATCATCCAGAACTCGGCAAGGTGGCGGGGGGTGTTCGAATTTTCGGCCCTGAAAGTCGGACCAAAAGTATAAACCAGTGAAAGGGCCATTGCTCCGAGTTCTCCTTCAAGCTGGCCTGATACCGTAAGGTTGGTTTCCTTCCCAAAGAAATCCTGGGTATAATCTACATGACCATCTTCTGTTAGAGGCGGATTTTTCGGGTCCAGTATCGAAACCCGGAACATAGCACCTGCGCCTTCCGCATCCGAACCGGTAATGATGGGCGAATGCAGGTAAAAGAACCCGTTATCATTGTAATATTTGTGGATGGCGAAGGCCATGGCATGACGTATGCGGAGTACAGCTCCGAAAGTGTTGGTGCGCGGGCGGAGGTGAGCGATCTCCCTGAGGAATTCCAGGGAATGTCCCTTTTTCTGCAAAGGGTAGGTCTCGGGGTCGGCTGTACCGTAAATCTCAATCTCTTTTCCCTGGATCTCCACGTTCTGGCCCTGCCCCCTGGATTCAACCAAAATGCCTTTCACGGCAATGCATGCTCCCGTCGTGACTGGTTTCAGGGCTTCCTCGCTGAATTCCGACATTTCGATAACAACCTGTATACTGTGGATTATACTGCCGTCGTTCAGGGCAATGAAGTTCACGTTTTTGTTTCCACGGCGGGTTCGCACCCAGCCCTTCACCAGAACTTCCTTTCCGAATTCATTCGATTTCAGCAGATCACAGACCTTGTTCCTTCGCAGATGTTCCATTTTCAGAAAATTTTTGCAAAAGTACGAAAATTCACCTGCCACATGTCACCAGATCCCGGATTCCGGATCCGGGTTCCGGAAACCGGGACCGAGAATCTTTTAACACTTCTTGACTTTTATTTTTTAATGTTGCATATTTGTGCATAACTACTACTAATCAAATTCATACAGTATGAAAAGAGCTCTCTTTACAATTTTAAGTCTCGTATTCCTGCTGGGATGCAGCAAGTCATCTACCGACAGCACCTCGGAATTTTCCAACAGCCTTACATTCGGCACCGGCCTCAACCCGTCCAATCTTTTTCAGCTGACCGGCGTGGGGACTGTGTTTCAGCATGGGAGTACGATTTACTTCCGGCTCGAAAGCCAGGATGATATGGGGGGATCAACTGTTAAGATCCAGATCAACAAAAGTGACGGATCGGCATACAATTCATTCACCTTCACAAATCCGCAGTCTTACGGTCATATATTGCTTTCAAGTTTCAGCATTCCGGATGTGGGAGCTTATACTGCGATCGGGATCCTTGTGACAGGGAGTAAGACGGTGGCTTCTTCGCCCCTGACGATACAGTGACCCTGCAACTCATCCGGCATTAGTTTATATTGCTGCGAGCGCAGGATGCAGCAGTGTTGTGAAATTACGAGCGAAATTTACTTCACAAAAAGTTTGCCTGCAAACCTCTGTTTCCCTGCTTTCAGGTTCACGAAATACATTCCTGAGGGCATGCCTTCAGTGGAAAGCAGGAATTCGTTCTTTCCGTCAACCCGGCTGCCATACCCGGCATTCAGCATCGTTTTTCCTGAAGCATCATACACCGTGATGCTTGCTTCACAACGGCTTCGGAGTGTACACGAGATCTTTGCCATTCCCGAAGCGGGGTTCGGACTGATAAGCAGGGCTTCCTCATCTTCAGTCATTAAAGAAATAAATACTGCAGTATCGCTGGCTTTGATGATAGTTCCCCGGGCCCCTACGATGTAGCCTGAATAGAGTGATGTGAATTTCATGTCGAGGATGAGGTTGGAAGTGATGCCGGGAAGTACGGTCCAGGTCGCACCCCCGTCGTCGGTGTAAAGGATCCCGGTTTCGTAGTTGGAAACATAGCCGTGGAGCTTATCGATGAAGAAAGCCGCCTCGAGGGTCATGGTGTCGTTGCGGTAGATCTCGTTCCAGGTGGAGCCGCAATCGGTGGTTTTAAGGATGAGCCCTGCATAATCGATGGCATAAATGATGTTCTTTTCGGGGAAGCAAAGGGCGGTTATACCACCTGTCGTGGTATAGAAATGTTTCTGCCAGCTTAATCCTCCGTCAGTGGTGCGTGCCAGAACGCCATCGTAACCGGCAACAAAACCTGTGTCATTACTGACAAAATGGACTTCCGAAAGCGCGGTGTCGGAAAGCTTTTCCAGCCTGGTCCATAAATCTCCGCCGTTGGTGGTCCTGAAAAGTACGCCATTCGCCCCCGCGGTATAACCCAGGTCGCGGCTGAGGAATTGAACGCTGAAAAGGTTGTCGGATGTTCCGGTGCCTAAGGTCCTGGTCCAGGTTTCCCCGTCGTCATCCGACCTGAACACCGATCCCCACTGCCCTGCGGCGAAGATCCTGCTGGCATCGGCTATAGACGAAGCGTAGAGGGTTTCTTCGGCGGATATCGATTTATCGGCCCAGTTCGCACCCCCGTCGGTGGTCTTGAGTATCGATCCGTAAGTCCCGAAGGCTAAGGCTTCACCGGCCGTGCGGACTGCCACCGAGGTGTAATCCTCGTAAGAGTTCTGTTTGTAACGGGTCCAGGTTTCTCCGGCATCGGTTGTTTTCACGATCTCGCCCGAAGTTCCGCAAACGTAGCCCGTATCTTTCGAAGTAAATGCCACCTCAAAGTAGATCATCTCGGTCTTTGTCATGGGATTAAGATGCGTCCAGGTCAGTCCCCCGTCCTCGGTCTTGATGATCATTGCGGGATACCCTACCGCATAGCCTGTGTTTGCATCGGTGAACGCCATTGAATAAAGGTAATTGCCCGTGATCGGCTGTCCGCAGTTGATCCAATTCTGGCCTCCGTCGACAGTCTTAACAACAGTTCCCTGCACCCCGCAGAAATAGAGGGTATCGGGTCCCACCGACGCTCCGCCAAAGAAGCTGCATGCAACAGCCGCTGCCTGGTCGAGCTTAACCCAGGTCTGACCGGCATCACTGGTTTTGTATATAAGTCCGGAATCACAGCCTGCATAACCTATTTCAGGCGTAGGAAACACCAGCCTCCAGACCCTTCCGAGTATGCCGGTGTTCAGGCGGGTGAAGGTCTGGCAGCCGTCGGTGGTTTTGAGTATGCTGCCGGAATACACTCCGAAGTACCCGGTTTTTTCACTGGTGAAATAACTTGAGGGGATGACGCTGTCGGTCCCGCTGGGGACCTGGGTCCAGCTGTTTCCGCCGTCGGTTGTTTTCAGGATGCAACCCCGCTCACCGCAGGCATAGCCCGTATTTACGGTCGGGAATGAAATCGACCTCAGCCAGGTGTTCGTCGGGGTCTGGTAAGCGTTCCAGGTCACGCCTGCGTCGGTGGTCTTCATTAAGGTGCCGAAATCGCCGATTGCATACCCGGTATTTTTCGAGGGCCAGCAAAAGGCACTGAGCTGGTTCCCCTGAGGAAGGGGATTCTGCCAGTTGAACCTCTGTGACAGTGCAGGCGCGGATGCAAGCAGTGCAGCCAAAGTGATTACCACGATGGCTTTAAGTTTTAAATAGTCAGGGTTTGAGTTCATAAGGTTGATATTACTTTTCTCAAATATACGGGAAACCGGGGAGGAATGCAAATTAAATCAGGGTGCCGGATGCCAGATGTCAAATGCCGGATGGCCGGATTTCAGATATCAAAATTGTTTTTACCTTTGGTGTATTGAAACAAAATCAAACCCACGACCTATGAAGATCTCAAAATCAATTTACAACTGGCTGAGTATCACCGGAATAATCCTTGTAATAAACAGCCTGCTGCTCATGCTTATCGTCCTGATCTTCTCTTTTCTGGCAAGGGACTCCAACACTTACCTTGGTGTTTATCTCTATATCGTCCTTCCTGCATTTTTCATCCTCGGCCTTATTCTCATTCCTGTTGGAATGCTTATTTCCTTCCGGAAGAAGTATGAAGAAATAGACCCGTCCCTCCGCTGGCCCATCCTCAATCTTAACATCAGGAAACAGAGGAACGGGGTGATCAGGATCTCTCTCATCACTTTCGTTTTGCTGATGGTTTCTGCCGTAGGAAGTTACCAGGCCTTCCATTATACCGAATCTGTTGAGTTCTGCGGAAAGCTTTGTCACAAGGTGATGAATCCCGAGTTCACGACTTACAGTCATTCGCCGCATGCGCGTGTCACCTGTGTAGAATGCCACGTAGGACAAGGAGCCAGCTGGTATGTGAAATCAAAACTTTCAGGTTTGTACCAGGTTTATTCGGTATTGTTTAACAAATATCCAAGGCCCATTCCAACTCCTATCGCGAACCTGCGTCCTGCAAGGGAGACCTGTGAACGCTGCCATTGGCCTCAGAAGTTTTATTCACGTACCCTGCGAATCCAGCAAGGCTACCTTGCCAACAAAGCCAATACTGAATGGAACATCTCGATGGTGATGAAGATCGGACCCCAGCAGAGCGCATTGGGGTTGACTGAAGGAATCCACTGGCACATCAACCAGAATTTCAAAATTGAATACATCTCTAATTCGAAGGACCGTGAATCCATTCCCTGGGTAAGGTATACGAACCTGAAGACCGGGGAGGTTAGAATTTTCCAGGATGAGGAAAACAAGCTTGATAAAAAGGCCCTGGACACGCTTCAGGTCCGCACAATGGACTGTATGGATTGCCACAACCGTCCTTCCCATCTTTATCGCTCGGCTCCCTTCTATATTGACAATGCGATGGTTGCCGGACTCATCCCCAAGGATATCCCGTATATCAAGAAAGCCGCAATGGAAGCCCTGAAGAATCCCTTCACGAATGAGGACACTGCCATGATGACAATAAAATCAACGATCCTGGCATTTTATTCCGACAGCCTCAGGGATATTTTCTCGACCCGCCGCAAGGATATAGACAAAGCCATCGCTGCAATCCAGGAAGCTTACAACAATAACACATTCCCCAGCATGAAGATTGAGTCATCGTCCTACCTCAACCATGTGGGCCATCTCGAATCGAACGGATGTTTCCGTTGCCATTCCGACAAGCATAAATCTCCTGACAATAAAGTGATCTCAAAGGACTGCGACCTCTGCCATACCATAGTTGCCCAGGGTCCTACAGGAAACATCGCCTACGCAGGCTTCGACAAAGCCCTGCCGTTCCAGCATCCTGTAGATGTGAAAGATAACTGGAAGACTTACTTCTGCACCGAATGCCATAAGAAGCTGTTCGAATAAAGCGTGATGTCGTGATGCCTTTATTTTGTTCGCATTTTTTACCGCAACTTAGCGTGTAATGACTCCTCCCTTACATATTACACCTCTAAAATCCTGGCTGCCGTTTGAAAGCCGGCCGCTTGTTGTTTCCGGCCCCTGCAGCGCCGAAAGTGAGAAACAGTTACGCGAAACTGCCTTGGCCCTCGTGAAGATCCCGCAGGTAAAGGTTTTCCGTGCAGGCATATGGAAACCGCGTACACGTCCTTCAGCTTTTGAAGGCGTGGGGTCAAAAGGGCTGAAGTGGATGCAGAAAGTAAAGCAGGATACGGGTTTGCTGTTAACTGTGGAAGTCGCCTCCCAAAGGCATGTGCAGGAGGCGCTTGAGCATGATATCGACATTTTGTGGATTGGCGCGCGAACCGTGGTCAACCCGTTCTCGATACAGGAGATCGGCGAGGCGTTGCAGGGATGCGATATCCCTCTGATGATCAAAAACCCCCTCAACCCCGATGTGCACACCTGGACCGGAGCAATTGAACGCTTCAACCAGCTCGGGATACATAAATTGGTTGCCGTACATCGCGGGTTTTCCTTTTTCAACCGCAGTCCCTACCGTAACGCTCCCATGTGGGAGATCCCGATAGAGCTTATGTGCTCGTATCCTAAAATGCCGATGCTTTGCGACCCCAGCCATATTTGCGGGAACCGTGACCTTATCCTCCCTACTTCCCAGAAAGCCATGGACCTCGAGATGACCGGGCTTATGATAGAAACGCATTATGCTCCCGAAGAGGCTCTTACGGATAAGCGTCAGCAGATCACTCCGGAACATCTCGGAAAAATTTTGAAATCACTCGTCATCCGCCAGGAAAGAGGCTCAACCACGTTCAGGAACAAACTCGAAAGCCTCCGAACCGAGATCGATAAACTTGACGAAGAGCTGATCGATATTCTCGCAAGGCGGATGAGCGTGGTGGAAGAGATCGGACAGTATAAAAAGGAAAACCGTATTACAATATTGCAGCTCAAGCGCTGGAACAAGGTCATCCGCGACCGCGTTGAAAACGGTATTCGCCTTGGCCTGAACCGCGATTTCATCCTCCGGCTTCTCGAAGCTATCCATGACGAAACCATACAAAAGCAGATGGATGTTATGAACCGCCGGGACTAATGGACAACCACCAGTTTTTTAACGGCAGAATTGCTGAAACTGCCACAGATCCGGTACAGGTATATTCCCTCAGGAAGTTCTGAAACATCGAATTTTATTGTACCTGCGGATGAGGTGAGAGGAATGTCTTTCAGCAGTATCCCGCGTAAATCAAAGAGCCTGAAATCAATGTTCCCGGTCTTGCTGTCGGGCAGCCTGAAGTCCCCATTTCCTTTGCTGCCAACAAACTGGTAATTTACGGAAACTGCAGTATTTGCAGGGTTCGGCACTGGATCTGAGATATAACCAGGCATCTGCCCCTTCGGATCAATCCCGTCATAGGTCATATCGATCACAGTAACTTTGAAATCATCAAAATACATTCCATCCCTGACAAAACCGTCGGCATTGGAACTGAGAATGAATCTTGCCAGCAAGTCCTTATCAACCGTATTATTCAGAACAACCCTGTCCTGTGACCAGTTCCTGAACCCGTCGTAAACCGGGTTCGGGAAATCCTGCGATACTGATCCCTTATTGGTAAACCTTGTTGACTGCTTAGTCCAGCTGTTTCCATTGTCGAGGGAGGTTGAGAACTGGCAATAGTCAAAGCTTTTTTCCGTGCCGTAACGTACCCAGTATTCAATCACTGCAACCGGGGACCGGGAAATGCCGAGTTTGTTTTTCAGGGTGATTGTATAGAAAGCGCTGCTCTCATAAGGCCCGTAAGGGGAATCCGCTATAGACAAGGATGCCGAATGGCTCGCTCTGCTGCTGGTATTCCAGTGATCAGAAGTCCAGTTGCTCATTGTATTACAGCTGTCGCTGATCAGCACGAGAGGCCATCCGTAGTACTTTGTAACTGTATCCCTCAGTATTGTCATCCCGTTATTGATTTGCCAGATAAAACGATATGGCTGGCCTACCTGGATACCGGGAAGCAGGGAATAGGAAATGGAGTCGGTGCAGGTGGTATGCCGGGCCGGGTAGTGGATGGTTTTCGGCTCACCTACGTTTGCAAACAACAGGGAATCAAGGGGTTTTATTGAAATAGTATAATCGGTGCTGTCGGTAAGGCCCAGCCGGTTAAACCGGAAGGGGAAAAAGCCGTCGCGCCTGGAGTTGATCACAGGGCCGATATCGGTTATTTCGGCATAGGGCAGGGTAAGCTCCGCTGCCTGCAGGTTAGCATACATGTTCTCTTCCGCCAGGGGTATGATGCGTTCAGGGGAAGGCCAGAATCCGTCATTGTCATTTCCGGTTTCAGTGGTAAAGCAGATGATCCTGGGTTTGAGTGTGCTGTCGCCATACTCCCAGTCCATAATATCTCCGTTGGTATTATATAAAACGAGTCCAGGAATGCCTGTTACATATCCGTTCCCGGCCATCATACGGTCGGTGAACTCATATTCCGTGAGACTGTCGGGGGTAGGCTCAGTGATATAACACCATGGATACATCGTTTCATCGGCATAGGTATGATAATTATATGCTAGTTTAAATTTCTTGTCGATACAGAAATCGCGGAAATTCCTGGTCTCATTTTCCGAGAAGGCAGTAAGCCCCCGGTAAGTCTCATCCCAGGGATCGGAAGAAGAACCTATATTATCGTATCCCCATTTATATCCGAAATTGCGGTTCAGATCAACACCCACCCACCCACCGGTGTTGATTTTGCGGTTTTTACGCCACATCCCGCCTCCTAAGGGATAGTTCTGATAATTATACGCATACCCATCCGGATTGATCACGGGTATAAAATACAATTCAAGGTTATCGACGAGATATTTCACTTCGGTATCAGTAGCATAATTTTCAAGCAGGTACCACATGAAAAACATCAGCTGCTGCATACCCATGGGCTCACGGGCATGTGTGAGGGAGTTGTACTGTATCCTTGGTTTACTGGTGTTCTCGTCGGGCTTGTTCGATATCTTTACATAATTTACGTTACGGCCTTCGACCGTCTGCAGGCTGCCTGCAGGAGTTTTCAGGCTGATAAGGCCGGGATAAAAAAGGCGCATGCTGTCGAGTTCCTGCAGTACCTCGTCGGGGGTATAATAACCTCCCATCGAGCCAAGTTCAAAATGGCCGGGAACAGGGTACGGGTATGAGTTTATGCTTTTTGTTCGGATCTGCCGGTTGATCTCCCTGATTTCATGTAAGGCAGTTCTGTTGCGTCCGGAGATATATTCCGGGTAATCTTCCCTGATGATGTCGATTGTGAAACCGGCATTTCTGAGTTTAGCGACTTCTTCTGCGCAAATCACGGTTTCCCAGATACCGTTCCTGTAAATCCCGTCGTCGGCGGCAAGCCCCAGCGACGCGATGGCAGTGATATTTTCCCTTGAGGTATGGACTCTGACTTGCTGGTACGTTTGGGCGCTGAGTACCGGGGATATGATCAGCATTGCCATCAGGTAAAAAATAAATTTCATGGGTATTTCTTGAGTCAATAATTTGTTTGTCAATCGTCAATTATCGTATCGGGAAGCTTCCCTTTGCAAAGATCGGGAATTCATTACAAATCTGCTTGCTGTTTGATAAAATGCATGAATGACAGAGTTATCGGGATGCAGAATGCGGGATACGGGTTGCCTCCGGATACGGGATATAGGATTCAGGGTGCAGGTTGCCGGACTTCCTGCATCCTGAAAAAAATCACCTGAAACAATATCACTTTTAGCAGTATGCCGGATTAAGAAGAAAATAAAGTACTTTTGTTTCACTTAAATTTTACAATTATGGCAGCTGGGATCAATAAAGTGATTTTGGTAGGAAATCTTGGGAGGGATCCCGAGATACAGAGGTTTGACAATGGAGTGAAGAAAGCAAGTTTCTCTCTCGCAACGACCGAGCAATACAAGGGCAAGGATGGCGAAAAGGCATCCCATACCGAATGGCATAATATCATTCTGTGGAGAGGGCTTGCCGAAGTTGCCGAAAACTACCTGAAGAAAGGGAATACCGTATACGTTGAAGGCCGCATACGTAAACGGGAGTACCAGGATAAAGATGGCGTGAAGAAGTTCATTTACGAGATCATGGGCGACGTCCTTCAGATGCTTGGCAGCGGAGGCGGTACCCGTCGTGAAGACAGCGGAGCAGCTTTGCCTGCTGAAAAAGAAGATTCTTTTATGCCACCCACTCCGGAGGATGATCTTCCATTTTAATTAAAAGTGAAAGGTGAAAAGTGAAAAGCGAAAAAAACGAAACAATTTCGCCTTTCGCTTTTCGCCTTTCGCTTTTCGCTTTTACCTGATGAAAAACGCGCTTATCTTATTTCTTATCATCTTTGCCACCGGGTGTAGCTCCGACTTCACCCCTAAGCCGAGAGGGTATGTGCGGATTGACCTTCCTCAGAAGGCATACCGGGAATTTGATACGACGTTTCCATTTACATTCGAGTACCCCGTTTACGCCAGGATTCAGCGTGACAGTTCACGCATGGCCGAACCTTACTGGTTCAACCTCGTGTACATCCCGTTCCACTCACAGCTGCATTTCAGCTATAAAGTGATAAAGAATAATCTGAAACAGTACCTCGACGATTCCCGCACCCTGGTGAACAAGCACATCCCGAAGGCAAATGCAATCCAGCAAAGGGAATATATTGACCGGGCAAACAAGGTTTACGGGCTGGTTTTCGACATCAGGGGATCCGATGCCGCATCAACGTACCAGTTTTACCTTACCGACAGCGTCGGGAAATTTGTTCGTGCTGCCTTATATTTCAACCTTGTGCCGAACAACGATTCGCTTCAACCTGTGATCGATTTTCTGAAAGAAGACATTCAGCATATGATTGCGACATTTCGCTGGAAAGAAATCAGGAAGTAACAATCACTATCATGTAAACAGCGGCATTACCAGAAGCATCAGCGAAAGCATGATCAGTATGGCGACAGCGCCCCAGCCTATCACATTGTTCCAGGGTTTGTTCACATGTTCTCCCATGATCTTCTTGTTGTTGACGAGCAACATCATACAAACAAGCACCACGGGCAGGAAGATTCCATTGAGCACCTGCGACCAGATGGAAATACCGATCAGAGGCGCATTCGGCATCAGGATTATGATCGTACCGATGGTGATGATCATCGTGTAGAGAAAATAAAACTCGGGGGCTTCTTTCCATTTCTTGTCGATGCCGGCTTCAAATCCGAAAGCTTCACAAACATAAAACGAAGTCGCAATGGGAAGTATCGTGGCTGAAAAGATCGAGGCAATATATAAGCCAAAGGCAAACAGCATATGGGAAAGCTTTCCTGCAAGGGGTTCCAGCGCCATTGCAGCATCTTTGGCTTCATTTATAACAATGCCTTTGACATGAAGGGTGGATGCGCAAGCTACGATGATAAAGAAGGCCACGACCACGGTGACGATACAGCCAATCACAATATCAAGGACCGTATATCCATAGTCCTTCATCTTTAATCCTTTTTCAATGACTGAGGATTGCATGTAGAACTGCATCCATGGGGCTATGGTTGTACCTATAACACCGATCACCAGGGCCACCGATTTGGGATTCATGTCCATTGAAGGGTGGATGACCGCCTGCCCGATTTCATGCCATTGTGGTTTTCCCAGCAGGGCTGATACAATATAGACCAGCAGCGAAGCGCTGAAGATTAGAAAGATCCTTTCGGCAATAGTATAGCTTCCTTTTACTACCAGGAACCAGACCATAAGAGCTGAAAGAGGGACTGATATATATTTTGATATGCCGAATATCTCCATAGATCCGGCTACTCCTGCAAATTCAGTGGTTGTATTTCCTATATCCGCAATCAGCAGACCGGTAAAAATAAAAAACGTGGCTTTGACCCCGGCGTTTTCTCGGATGAGGTCGGCAAGGCCCTTACCTGTTACAATACCCATGCGGGCATTCATCTCCTGTATCACAACCAGCACGATAAATGCAGGTATGAGGGTCCAGATAAGCTGGTAGCCATAGAGAGCGCCGGCAACCGAATATGTTGTGATGCCGCCGGCATCGTTGTCGACACTGCCGGTGATGATCCCGGGGCCCAGGATGGCAAGGAAAAGTACAAACCTTTTCCACCAGGAACGATGAAGATTAAACGTTGCCATAGTCAGAGGAGTTTACTTGGTTTTACGTTTATCGAGAAGGTCTTCAACAATATCTTCAATTACAACCACTCCTTCCATTTCCTGGGAACGGTTGATTACCGGAACGGCAAGCAGGTTGTATTTCGAAACGATTTCCGCAAGGGAATCGATGTCGTCATCATCGAATACCGTGACCGGGTTTCGCTTCATGATCTGGCTAAGGGTGAGCAGGGGATCGGAGATCACGAGTTCTCCCAGGGAGATCGAGGAAATGAGCTTGTCTTTAGTGTCTACCACAAAGATTGAATATATATATGAGGGTTCGGGTTTTTCCTTTCGCAATGCCCTGAATGTCTCTTCAACTGTTAGCTCCGCGCTGAAGGTCATATAATCGGTACTCATGATGGAACCTACAACTTTGTCGGGATATTCAAGCAGTTCGCGAACTTCCTTCGAACTCTCATGTTCCATCTCGTTCAAAAGCTCTTCGGCTTTCTTTACCCCCAGTTCGTCAATGATATCCGCAACCTCGTCGGCAGGCATTTTCTCAAGAACGTCGGCAACTTTTCCCACCGGCAGGCTTTCCACGATATGAGCCTGGACTTCCGGTTCGAGTTCCTCGAGAACATCGGCTGCTTTTTCGTCGTCAAGTGTCGAAAACACGTAGGTACGGGAAGCCTTGTCGAGATCTTCGATAATATCAGCCAGGTCGGATGGATGCAGGGTGTTCAGCTTTGATGAGGGTTTCGAGAGCTTGATACTGGACTTCGAAAAATCCACCGCTTCGATATCATCCCATAAAATCATCTTTGAAGGCAGATCCATCCCCATACTTTCCATAAAAGAGGCAATGGAATGAAGCGCTCCCAGCCTCCTGAGAAGTCCTTCAACACCCACGTCGACGGCAAGAGCATAGGTTCCCGATGGGATCATGACCATCCTGACGTCGTTCACGCGCACCAACTTGCGGCCTTCGAGATCAACGATTTGTTTGTCTAGAATGTTTTCATTAAGCCAGATGCAATTAAGAAGGGTATCGGTATTGAGTTCTTTGAGTTCCCTGCAGATGAGCTGGAGTTTCCCTTTATACTTCCTGATCTCGAAATTCTGAAATTCGAAGGACTTCAGTTCTTTTCCCTGTTTGACCCTGATGGCGATAACCCTTGGCCTCTGGGGTTCCTGGGGATCCTGTGACCAGGCACGCACATCAATCAGGAAATCATTGATCTTCCCGAGGGTTTCGCCTGCAGGATCGAAAAAATTTCTGCCTGCAAACTGGCTGAAATAGAATGTGGTTTGTGAAGTCATGTATGCATCCTCCATACGTTAACATAATCCGGAAGATGCACCTGCCGCGGGGCAGATGGCCGTTCGGACTATGGGATGATTACTGAATTGTTTCTCGCCGGATAAGGGTCCATTATGCTGTAAATGTTGTGTGCCGCAAAGGTAAAAACTTTCGCCTTTAAAAGTCAAATAAAAGTTTTTAGCAACCTGAAGCCAGCAGAGCTGTGAAATCACCATTCAAAGCACAGGAGGCTGGTAGAAAGGCATTGCATCATCCCAAATTAATTCCTACATTTACATCGACTTCCGGCGATATGAAAAATACTCTATCCGGCATACTTTTTTTTGCGCTTCTCTCAATCGCTTATGCCGCGTTCAGCAGCAACATTCAGAGCCTGAAACAGGATTATTCAGTCCATGTATGGACCTCCGATAACGGCCTCCCTGTTAACAGCATCCGTGCCATCCTCCAGACCCCCGACGGATTCATCTGGCTTGCCACAGAAGAAGGTCTTGTGCGTTTCGACGGCAACAGCTTCCTCACCTTCGATCCTTCGAACACCGCTGCATTCACGGTCAAGGATGTAAAAAGCCTGTTCCTTTTCCACGACTCCTCGATGGTTGTCGGATTTTATCACGGTGACATTCTCAGTTATAAAAAACTTCAGTTTAACCGTCTTTTCGACAGGGAGCTGAACTGGATCAAATGTGTTCTTTCCCTGGCCGAGGATCCCGGCAAAGGCTTGTGGTTCGGCACTGATGGCATGGGATTGGGGCATCTTGGTTTTGACGGGCAGATCACTATTCTCACCGATAAGAACGGTCTCCCGAATACATTCATCCAGGCCCTGATCGAAGACCGCGACACCTCCCTGTGGATAGGCACGCGCTACGGCTTATGCCACCTCAAAAACGGGATCATGAAAGCTTATACAGTCCGGGACGGGCTTTCGAATGAGGATATCCGTTCACTTTGTTTCGATGTAAACGGAAATCTCCTGATTGGAACCAACGGTGGTGGAATTACCATTTACAGCCAGGGAAAATTCAGGCCTTACACGGCTTTTCAAAAAACCTTCAGCCGGAACATCCTTGCTCTTTTCAGGGATTCGAAGGGAGGTATATGGATTGGAACGAACAGCGGCCTGTATTTTTTAAGGGAGGGAGGTATCATCTCGTCTGAAGGGGTTTCAGGAAACATCATTAACTGTGTTTTCGAAGACCGCGAACATACGATCTGGGCAGGGACCGAGGGTTCGGGTCTGAATGCCCTCCGACCGAAGATCATTAAGTTATTTACGGAAGATGAAGGATTGAGTGATCATACTCCCGGCCCTGTGATCAAGTGCCCTGGCGGGATTATTTTTGTGGGAACCGGCAAGGGTGCGGTAAATATGATCTCATCCGCAGGCATTGAAAAACTTGAGAAAAAAATCGGCCTGCCTCAAATTCCCATTAACAGCCTGGCATACGACAGCTCGGGCATGTTATGGATAGGCACCGACGGAGCCGGGATTTACGGTTATACGAAGGATAAAACGGTTCATATGACTTCTGCGGATGGCCTTGCTTCGGATGACATCCGCGCTCTATACGTCGACAGGAGCGGAAAACTATGGGTTGGCACAGCCAACGCGGGGATCAATGTGCTGTATAACGGAAAGATCGAATTGTTCAATTCGAAAGCAGGGATGTCGAACGAGCAGGTCGTTTGTTTTCTTGAGGATAACAAAGGGAGAATGCTGGCAGGTACGAACGGGGGCGGTATCAATATCATCGAAAACGGGAAGATCCGATGGCTTTCAACTGAAACCGGCCTGCCCGATAATGTGATCCTCAGTATTTATGAGGATAAGGAAGGGTACACCTGGGCAGGCTGCGGACATGGCGGACTGGTCCTGCTGGAAGAAGATTCGGCTTATATTTTCAATACGGATGACGGACTTTATGCTGATGGCATTTTGCAGATACTCGAAGATCATAACGGCAGGTTCTGGATGACATCGAACAAGGGGATATTTTCCCTTTCGCGTAACGAACTCATCGGGTATCATGATAATAAAAACGACATTCTCCGTCCTGTGGTTTTCGGAAAACCTGAAGGTATGCTAACTTCCGAGTGCAGTGGCAGGGTTTTCCCGGCAGGATGCATCGATGAGCATAACCATATCTGGGTCCCCACTCCCCGAGGGCTTGCCATGCTTGATGCTGATAAAACCTCTCCCCTTGTTTCAAGGCTTTCAATACTGCTCACAAGGGTTTTGGTTAACAATAAGGAATATGATCCTTTAGCACCGCTTGTGCTTGATCCTGGTCCGGTGGATATTGAATTCGATTATACGACGCCCTCTTTCCTCAGCCCCGAAAAATTACAATTTAAGTATATGCTGGTGGGCTTCGACTATTTCTGGATTAACGCAGGCAACAGGCGGCAAGCCTACTATACCCATCTCCCCCCCGGCAATTATGTGTTCAAGGTCATGGCCCAGGGGCGTAACGGGCAGTGGACCCAGGAACAGCGGCTGTTTATATTGAGAATACGTCCGTTTTTTTACAGGACATCCTGGTTTATTCTTTCTGTAACTGCAACGCTTTTCCTTCTCGCCTGGCTGGTAATTCAGTCAAGGGTAAGGAAGTCAAGGGAGAAAATACTGAGGCGTCTTGTTGAAGAACGTACTAAAAATCTTGAACAGGAAATCGAAAGAAGAAAAGAGGCCCAGGAAGAATCGAATGAGACAAGGCTCAGGCTTGAAGAATCTGACCGCCTGAAAACATCTCTGATCACATATATGAATCAGAATTTCAGATCGCCGGTAAATAATATAATTGGGTTCAGCGAACTGATGATGCAGGAAGGGAAGGAGAAAGAACTACCCAGGGATATTCATGATTCAGGTGAGGAGATGCTGAAAGTGCTGGATTCTGTAATGCTTGTCGCAAAACTGGATTCCGGCGATAAGAACTTCGAGAAGATGATGGATGTATTGCCGCTGGTTGAGAAATCACTGAGGCCTGAGGCCCTTGCAAATGCAGGTGAGAACGTTACTGTTGAACATCTTCTTCAGAGACCTCCCCGTGCCCCATCAAAGTCGGGACGCCATAAAATATTGCTCGTGGAAGATAATGCCATCAGCGCCGAGCTTGTAAAAACCTACCTCAGCGGGAAATATGATCTCGATAGTGCTTCCAGTGCGGAATCTGCCATTAAAATGGCCAGAGAAGGTTTATATGATGTGATCCTTATGGATATCAACCTTGGCCCCGGCATGGATGGGATTCAGGCCACTCAGGAGATCAGGAAAATAGAGGGTTATGCGGATATTCCCGTAATTGCTGTCACTGGCTTCACAATGGCCGGGATGAAGGAAAAGGTCATGAACGGGGGAGCGTCATTCTTCCTTGCAAAACCCTTCGGAAAGAACATGCTGGTGGACCTGCTGGTCAGGGTGATGCCGGAGGAAGATCAGGATGAAAAACGTGTCGAAGATCATGATAAATAATATGCCTGCATTCAGCATCCTGGTTCCCACCTTCAACCATGAACGGTATATTGGCGATTGTATACAGTCGGTAATCAATCAGACATTTACGGATTGGGAGATGATCATTCTTGATGACGGGAGCACCGATAATACTGGCCGTATGGCCAGGGAATGGGCTGATTCGGACTCCCGGATCACCTATGTGTTCCAATCCAACAAAGGGATTTTAAGGTTATTCGAGACCAATAATTACGGTTTGGGGATGTCAAAGGGAAAATATATTTCCATTCTCGAAGGTGACGATTTCTGGGAAAAACATAAGTTACAGATACAATTCGACGCTCTTGAAAATCATCCCGAAGTCGTTTTATGCTGGGGAAAGGTCAATGCGTTCTCATCAGAAACAAACCAAATTCAGTCTGTCCGCCCCGATATAGGCCATACGTTTCCTTTATCGTGGAACAATGAGCCTGTCGGTAACATTCTGAACGATTTGTTCCTCGACAATTTTATTCCCTCGGTAACTATCAGCATGAGAAGATCATCGCTTGAAAAGATTGGCGGCTTTCAGCAACTTGAAGGCTTTCCGGCAACGGACCTACCCACTGTTCTTTGTCTTGCAACGAAAGGCCCGTTTTATTTCTGTAATGATATCCTTGCCGGTTACCGGATGCACAGCACCCAGATTACAAAAATATTTACTTCTCAATTGCTTGATAAACGGATTCTTTTTATAAAGCAATTTATTGACTCCCTGCCAACAGTTTTAAAATCCCAACTTACTGTTGATGCTAAAACCTTGGACCGGCACTTTACAAAGACCAGACTCATGACCTACGTGGTTTCCGGTCGGCACAAACTGATCCGCCGGGAATTTAAAGATGCAAGGAAAGACTTTCTGAAAGCCATATTTTACCCTTCAGGGGTACTTCCTGCCTGGCGGCTTTCTGCTTTCGCCGGAGTTATTTTCAGTTTATTTCATCACGACATGGAAGGATTTCTTCAGGTGTTTGGCAAGATCGGATACAGGGCAAAAACGTGATCTTACTTCATGTCTTTGAAATACCTCTCTATTAATCCCGGAACGGGTAATTCATGCATTTTCTCAGGGGGGATGAGGCTGCCGAACTGCTTGTACGGTTTTTCAATTTTGATGCTGAAGAATGTTGCGATGATCTTCTGGTGGCTCAGCAGATGGCTGATTGCTTTCGTCTGACCGAGGACACTGAACTGCACAGAAGCGAAATATTTTTTCCAGTCTGCAGAATTCATCAGTGTCGTAAGGGTCGCTGATCCGGGTGTTTCAATCAGGGGAAATTCATATAACCCTTTCCAGATATCATTTTCTGATCGTTTGTTAAAGTAAAGGCCCCCTCCCCAACCGACTCTGATTACCAGATAATTAAAATACCTCGGTTTTAAAGGTTTCTGTTGTTTTTTCAGAGGCAGTTCTCCGACCATTCCGTTCCTCCGGGCGTAGCAGCTTGTTTTGAAGATGCATCTGTTACAGTCCGGATTTCTCGGTATGCAGCAGATCGCGCCGAATTCGATCATTGCCTGGTTGAAAAGGCCGGGATCCCAAAGGTTCCGCGACCTTTGAATACCATCCATCAGGCTTGTAAGCACTTTGATGATCTCTTTTTTTGCAGCCGTAAGGTCCACGGAAGCTGTGATTCCAAAATGCCGGGTGATAAACCTGATGACATTCCCATCCATAACAGGATGCGGCAGGCCGAAGCAAACAGAAGCTATCGCAGCAGCGGTATAGTCACCTATTCCTTTTAAGGATCTTAGCCCATCATACGTTTCGGGGAATCTGCCTGCATATTTTTCAACAACCTCATTGGCTGTCGAATGCAGATTCCGTGCCCGGGAATAATAACCCAGCCCCTGCCATTGTTTCAGAACCTCATCCTCACGGGCATTGGCCAGGTCAAGAACTGTTGGAAATACTTTTATAAATTTATCGTAATACGGAACACCCTGATCAATGCGTGTTTGCTGCATAATAACTTCCGAAAGCCAGATCAGGTAAGGGTCCTTCGTATGGCGAAAGGGCAAATCCCTTGCGTTTGCCTGATACCAGGAAATCAGTTTTTTGAGGAAACCGGTCATTGGAAACAAATGTAAGATTAATTCGTGATGGACGGGATGAGAGAACGCGAGGCGTCCCATACAGTATCTGCCAGATATCCATGACTAAATGCAAAAATATTTTCCCCATGGCCTTGTTTTCTCAAAAATGTTCTATATTTGCAACCCCGTTCCGGGTTTAAGAAAAACATTCAGTATTAATTATATATAAAACAAATCATCAAGTAAAATGACAAAAGCAGAAATTGTAGCAGAAATTGCTAACAAGACCGGAATCGAGAAGGTCGCTGTCCAGGCTTCTGTTGAAGCTTTCATGGAAACCATTAAAAATTCTATGGTTACTGGCCAGAATGTTTATCTTAGGGGATTCGGCAGTTTCATTATTAAGAAACGTGCGGAGAAAACAGGAAGAAATATATCAAAGAACACTACCTTGATTATTCCCGCTCATAATATTCCTGCCTTTAAACCTGCCAAGACCTTTGTAAATAAGGTTAAAAATCACGTAAGGGTTAAGTAAGCAAATTAGAAACAGGATATGCCGAGCGGAAAAAAGCGTAAAAGACATAAAATGGCCACGCACAAGCGTAAAAAACGCTTGCGTAAGAACCGGCACAAGAAGAAGTAATCCATGCAGTTCGCATGGTTCTTCCCTGCTACAATTCCTATGTTCATTACAATTGCCGGATCTCATCCGGGCTTTGTGATCAATATACTATAATAAGTGAACAAGGAACTCATCATCAACTCGACTTCATCAGAAGTCGAAATCGCCCTTCTGGAAGACAAGCTCCTCGTTGAGCTGAATAAGGAAAAGTCTAACAACGAGTATTCCGTCGGTGATATTTATTTGGGCAGGATCAAAAAGATCATGCCGGGGCTGAATGCCGCTTTCGTGGATGTAGGCTATGAGAAGGATGCGTTCCTTCATTACCTCGACCTCGGACCCCAGGTTCAGTCCTTACTAAAATATATACGGCAGGCCCAGAGCGGCAACGCACAGAATTTCAACATTGGCGATTTTGCCTTTGAACCCGAGATCGTTAAAACGGGGAGGATTAATCATGTTCTGAAATCCGGATCGAACATCCTGATCCAAATTGCGAAGGAACCTATTTCAACAAAAGGCCCCAGGGTATCTTCGGAACTTGCTTTTGCAGGCAGGTATCTTGTTCTTATCCCATTCTCCGATAAGATCTCTGTTTCTCAGAAAATCAAGTCGGCGGAGGAACGTAACCGTTTAAAGCGTCTCATCACAAGTATCAAGCCGAAAAACTGCGGGGTGATCATACGCACTGTAGCCGAGAACAAGCTTGTGGCCGACCTGGATGCCGACCTCAGGGCTTTGTACAAGCGATGGGAGTCTATTTCACAGAAGCTGGCCACGGCAAAGCCTCCCCAGAAGATCATCGGCGAAATAGACCGTACATCGGCTATCCTGAGGGATGTACTGAGCGAATCATTCAACAACATTGTTGTGAATGATACCACCTTATATGAAGAGATCAAATCTTATATCGGCAAGATCTTCCCTGATAAGATCGGTATCGTAAAACTGCATTCCGGCAAGACACCGATCTTCGAACAGTATGGTATTGATAAACAGATCAAGGGTACTTTCGGGAAAACGATAACGATCAAAAGTGGGACCTACCTGGTAATTGAACATACCGAGGCCCTGCATGTGATCGATATTAACAGTGGCCATCGAGTGAACCAGGACCAGAACCAGGAAATGAATGCTCTCGAGACCAACCTGGAAGCCGCAGCGGAAGTCGCACGCCAGTTAAGGCTGCGCGATATGGGAGGTATTATCGTGATCGATTTTATCGATATGACCCTCGGGCAGAACAGGCGCAAACTTTACGACAAGCTCAGGGATGAAATGAAGAGGGACCGCGCGAAGCACAGCATCCTGCCTCCAAGCAAATTCGGCCTTGTTCAGATAACCCGTCAGAGAGTCCGTCCTGAAATGAATGTGCAGATCCTCGAGAAATGCCCCACCTGCGATGGCAGTGGTGAGATCCGGCCCAGTATCCTGCTTACCGACGAGATCGAGAATAACCTCAGCTACCTGGTCCGTGAACAGAACGAAAAAAGCCTCACGCTGATCGTCCATCCTTATATCCATGCATACCTTACGAAAGGACTGTTCAGCTGCGAACTTTCGAAATGGAAGAGCAAATACAAGGTAAAACTGAAATTAGAACCACAAAACTCATATCATTTCCTCGAATACCATTTTTATAATAAGAATGGGGACGAGATAAAAATGTAGCCATGAGGCATGGGCCACGAGAAACAAATTTATTACTCATGGCTCGTGGCTTATGGCTCATGGCTAAAATGATAAATGTTACAACAGATGCAAACCGTCGTCAGTGGAATCCGTCCCACAGGGAACCTGCACTTAGGCAATTACTTTGGTGCATTAAAGAATTTTGTCAGGATGCAGCAGGAGAATACCTGTTATTTCTTTATTGCCGATTATCATTCCCTCACTACCCATCCCACCCCTGCCGACCTGCATGGAAATGTTAAGACTGTGCTGGCCGAATTCCTTGCAGCCGGCCTGGACCCTGAGAAAGCAACTCTTTACATCCAGAGTGATCTGCCCGAGACAGCCGAGCTTTACCTCCTGCTGAACATGAATGCATATATAGGTGAACTGGAACGCTGCACCTCATTTAAGGAAAAGATCCGCACCCAGCCACAGAATGTGAATGCCGGCCTGCTTACATATCCTACTTTAATGGCTGCGGATATCATAATCCATAAAGCCCATAAGGTTCCCGTTGGCAAGGACCAGGAACAGCACCTCGAAATGACAAGGACCTTCGCGAACCGTTTCAACCGCACGTACAAGGTGGATTATTTTCCTGAGCCGCAAGCCTATAACTTCGGTGAAGAGCTTGTAAAAATACCCGGTCTTGACGGCTCGATGAAAATGTCGAAATCTGACAATGTGAGTTCAGCGATCTTCCTGGCCGATGCCCCGGAAGTCATCCGTAAGAAAGTGATGAGAGCCACAACCGATACAGGTCCGTCGGAGCCTGACTCGCCTAAAGCCCAAGCCGTTCAGAACCTGTTTGACCTTATGGAGTATTTTTCGGGCAGAGAAACCTTTGAACATTTTAACATTCAGTACAAAAACTGCCAGATCCGTTACGGGGACCTGAAGAAGCAGCTGGCCGAAGATATCATTAAATTCACGACCCCTATCCGCGAAGAGATCCTTAGGATCTCATCCGACGAAGCTTATATAAGCAGAGTCGCAAGGCTCGGAGCGGAGAAAGCTCACGCCTCGGCATCGAAAACCATCAAAGAAGTCAGGGAGATTATCGGGTTCAGAAGTTTTTAATGTACGAATTACAATGTACAATGTACGAATGAATTGCTTGTCATTTGTAAATTGTACATTCTTTCAGATTTTCGGCAGGGTCACACAAAACTTCGAACCTTTGCCAACTTCGCTTTCAACCCATATTTTTCCGCCATGTTTATCCATCAGCTCTTTGCAGATGATAAGGCCCAACCCGGTACCTTTTTCATTCGCCGTTCCCACTGATCTTACCTGCTGATCGATACGGAACAATTTATCAAGATTCTCAGGGGGAATACCTACACCTGTATCCGTTACGCAGATCCTGATCATTTCCTTTTGATCCTCTTCCTCTTTAAAATTTTCAGAATAGATCCTGATCTGGCCGCCTTCCGGTGTGAACTTGATGGCATTTGAAACCAGGTTACAAATGACAGACCTTACCATCTCCTCATCCGCAAGAACAACAGTCCCGAAATTCACGCCAGTGAACATCCTGATCCGTTTTCTTTCTGCCTGATCGCGAAGGAAAATCACCATATCGTTTGCGATAACACTCATATCGACAGGGTAAGGATTAAATGGTTGTTTCCCTGATTGTGCAATAGACCAGGCAAGAAGGTTTTCAAGCAATTTAAAAGTGTTCTGGGCCGATGAATATATATTGCGTAAAAAATGCTGGCGTTCGTCATCCGAATAATCATTCCATTCCCTCGTAAGGATCTCCGAAAAACCAAGAATGGCATTGAAAGGTCCTTTAAGATCATGTGAAATAATTGAAAAGAACTTATCTTTCGATTTATTCAGTTCCTGTAGCTCTTCATTATATTTCCGGATCTTTTGCTCGACTTCCTTTTCCCTGGTCACATCGCGCGCTGTTCCAACAATACCAATCATTTTACCATCTTCACCGAAAATCGGAGATTTATATACATCCAGGATAACGAACTTGCCTTTAACAAAGCCTGCTTCTGAAAATTGCCGGGGTTTTTGGGTATCCAGGATGACCTCGTCTGAATTTATGCAAATTTCTCCGAACGTATGATATTGCA
The DNA here is from genome assembly GCA_903887775.1 of uncultured Bacteroidales bacterium. GTDB lineage: Bacteria > Bacteroidota > Bacteroidia > Bacteroidales > FEN-979 > CAIRDP01. The sequence continues at coordinate 265,078 of CAISRB010000007.1, read as the reverse complement.
GGTTTTCAGGATGGCTTTGCCTCTCCCTTTCAGCAAAGAATAGATCCGTTTTGCCAACAGGCTCTCCGCAGTCCCTGGCATTCAGCAAATTCTCAACATGTGCCTTGTTTGTAAATAAAAACCTTTTCTCAAGGTCCTTGGCCCATAGCATATCCGGCATGCTGTCAGCCAGAAGCCTGAATATCCTGAACAGGTCCTGGTAATTTTTCTCACTTTTCTCCAGTTTCCGGTATTCGGTCAGCCGTTCTTCTTCCATCCCTATCGCGGAGGCCACCATTGAAAGAATTATTTTATCAGCTTCATCGGGAATAAAATCATTAATAAAAACGGCACACAGAGATCCAACTGTTTTTCCGCCAAACCTGACCGGATAACCTACGTATGTTTTCAGCCCGTATTTTGTGACATTGGGATCTGATTTGACATACGGGGTCGAGGGCAGGTGCCTTACAAGCAACATCTCACTGGTCTGATTGAGAATGACATCATAACAGAGATGCCCGTCAGCCTTATCCACGGGGGTATAATCGGATGGAACACCCCATTTGCCAACAGCATGAAGCATTTCTCCTTCGAGCCGGTTATATAAAGAAGCCTCAGCACCTATGATCTCTCCGAAAACCTTAGTCATCGACTGGATATTCAGCTCCGAATCGGCCTTAAAATTCAGAAGGCACTGGCTGAATTTTCGCAACTGGTTGTTTGCTTTATTCCTCTTGCTCACGTTTCGCACCATAGCCTGCAGGAACGTTTTACCATCTATATGAACTGAATTCAGGCTTACTTCAGTGTCGAACTCATGGCCGTCGAGGCGTTTATGGACCCACTCAAAGGTTTGGGGTTTGCCACTTAAAGCCAGATCTATCTTTTCAAGTGATTTTTCCAATGATTTCCTGCCATCGGGCTGGAACTCAGGAGAGAAAAGGTGAGGATTTTTTCCTATTATGTCCTCACGATTACATCCGAAGGTTTCAAGCGTTTTAGGATTGCAGTCGGTAAAAACATCTTTTTCCATTAAAAAAATTGAATCATGAGCCGATTCAAAGATCAGACGGTAGCGGTTTTCTCTTTGTTTGAGCTCTTCTTCTGTTTTTTTCCGCTCGGTAATATCCCTTAAAACGGCACCCATATTCAGTCCTTTTTCCGTCTTGAACACGAAAGCGGTCTGAAGCACAGTTTTTATTTCTCCTTTTTTTGTTATGATTTGCCCCTCATATGCCTTGTCTATGATCGGATGCCCTTCGTTTTTAAGTGCTTTCTGCATCAAGGCTTTTATAAATTGCAGGGTTTGAAGTGGTTTTCTTTCAGGAAGGACGAATTCATACATCACCTCATAATGAGCCCGGTTCAGGGCCTCTTCCCTCTTCATGCCGGTAATCTCTTCCAGTGCTTTATTCCAGCTTACAATCTTCCCCTGGTTATTAAGAAGAAGAATTCCCTCCGAGAAATGTTCGAGAAAATCAGGGTAATTAAAACTGTTTTCAGAATCCATTTGTTAATTTATTAGCAGAATCTGTAAAATTATAAATTTTTATCGAATGAGTTATTCCTGATTTTTGCTGGTTGAGAATGGTTGTCTACCTTTGTTATTCGTAATTGGTTAATATGAAACACCTGAAATTGCGGCTTATTTTGCTTTCCCTTGCTTCCGGATTGCTTCTTTCCTTAGCCTGGCCCGAAAGAGGATGTCCTGCTTTGCTGTTCATCGGATTTATTCCTTTACTGCGGATGGAGGATCTCATCAGCACAAACAGGGATCGTTTTAACCGCTTTTCAGTGTTTTTCTACTCATATCCCGGTTTTCTTCTCTGGAATTTGCTGACGACATGGTGGATCGTCAATTCAACGGGAGAGGGAGCCATTCTGGCGGTTGTACTGAATTCAATGTTCATGTCGATCATCCTTTCGTTCTTTCATGGTACGAAACGGCGGCTGAACAGCATGCCCGCTGCGTACCTGGCCCTTATTTGCTTCTGGATCATGTTTGAATACCTTCACCTGAACTGGGATCTCAACTGGCCCTGGCTTAACCTTGGGAACGGATTTTCATCATACTACCGCTGGGTTCAGTGGTACGAATACACCGGAGCGTTCGGGGGAACGGTATGGGTACTGGCGGCGAACATCATGATCTTCTCTTTATTGAAAGGCGAAAAGCGAAAAGCGAAAAGCGAAAACAAAGTGGAGATTAGCGAAAAGCGAAAAGCGAAAAGCGAAAAAGAAGATGCTAATTTTGGGAAAAGTATAGAGAGCAGGTTAATACAAAAATTTCACCTTTCGCTTTTCGCTTTTCGCTTTTCAATTATTTCGTTACTTATACTTCTGCCTATCCTTTTCTCCTACGTTATGTATTACTCCTACCATGAAAAGTCAAGGCCCGTTAATACAGTCATTTTACAGCCAAACATAGATCCGTATTCCGAACAATATGTTCTTCCCCCAATTCAGGTTGTGGGAAGGATCGTGAAACTGGCCGGACCTGCAATCGATTCCGGCACCAACATCCTTGTAACACCTGAGTCGGCGCTGCAGCAGGAAATGTGGGAAAACAATATGGAAACCTTTGAAAGTATCGGGTTGGTCAGGAATATTATTTCAAAATATCCGAACCTGAATATTATCGTTGGAGGTTCAACTTACTATGCTTTTAAACCAGGCGAGAAAATTCCTCATACCGCCAGGAAGTTCACAAAGGAGAACGCATGGTATAACAGGTATAATGCGGCTATCATGGTGAACCGGTATCCGGCATTACAATTATATCATAAATCAAAACTCACACCCGGCGTTGAGGTTTTACCTTCTTATAATGGATTTAAGTGGCTCGAAAAATATGCCATCGATCTTGGAGGCATAGTAGGGAGCCTGGGCACAGATTCGGTACGCAGAGTTTTCAATGTGGTGAACATGCCTCCCGTTGCAGTTTGTATCTGCTACGAGTCCATTTTCGGCGAATTTTTTTCTGAATTCGTAAGGAACGGGGCCCAGGTGATGTGCATCATTACCAACGACGGGTGGTGGGGTAACACGGCCGGGCATCGCCAGCACTTTGCTTTTGCCCACCTGCGTGCAATTGAAACCCGGCGCAGCATCCTCCGTTCGGCTAATACGGGAATTTCAGCATGGATTGATCAGAGGGGTGATGCACATGAACAGACGAAGTACTGGGTTCCGGCAGTGATCAAGGCCAGGGTAAATGCGAACGACAAAATAACGTTTTACACCCGCCATGGAGATTATATTGCAAAATGGATGTCGTGGCTGGGCGGGTTGCTGTACATCGGTTCGCTGCTGGTTTGGATCACAAAAAAAAGGATTAAAAAATCATGAGATTGCTTGCATTTTGCATACGTGGTGTTCGCTCGTATCTTCAAAATACCAGCTCAATATCGTCAGGAATGAAAAAGTTAATATGAAAAAAATGAAACATCTTCTCACTTTAATCCTCCTGCTGATCATCGCCTCCTGCAACTATCCTTCTCAGAGAAGCAAAGTCGCGGCGGCGGATTCGGCCGCAGTGAGCAAGCCGAAAATTGACATTCCGGCCTTCAATAAAGACTCGGCTTATTCATATGTTGTGGCTCAGCTGGCTTTCGGGCCCCGTGTCCCGGGGACTCCGGCTCACGAAAAATGCGCTGAATACATAACGGTCAGGCTGAAATCATGGTGTAAAGACGTAATCGTTCAGAAGTGCAGGATGGCGGCATACAATGGCAAAGTCCTTGACGGTAAAAACATTATAGCTTCCTGGAAGCCGGAACTGAAAAACCGTATTATCCTTTGTTCCCATTGGGAATCCAGGCCCTGGGCCGATCATGATCCCGATCCGGGAAACCGTCGCAAACCAGTGGACGCCGCCAATGACGGAGCCAGCGGGGTGGGTGTCCTGATGGAAGCAGCCCGTCAGTTCAGCCTGAAAGAGCCATCCGTTGGCATTGATATCGTTCTGTTCGACCTGGAAGATTACGGTCCTCCGCAGGACGAAAGCCAGGGCGATGACAAATGGTGGGGACTTGGTTCCCAATACTGGGCTCAGAACCCTCATAAACAGGGATATTCGGCACGATATGGAATTCTGCTCGATATGGTTGGTGCACCCGGGGCAACTTTCCTTCTTGAAGGCATATCTCAGCAGTATGCCCCTGATATTCAGAAAAAAATATGGGATGCAGCCAACCGGATTGGTTATTCTTCTTTTTTCCTTTATGAAAAAGGAAGTTACGTCACCGACGATCATGTATTCCTTATTAAATACATGAACATTCCTGTTGTCGACCTCATCCATCTCGATAAAACCACAGATTCAGGCTTCTATCCTTACTGGCATACGACGCATGACAACCTCGCGTCCATTGATGCTGCTACCCTCAAAGCCGTCGGACAAACGTTGCTCACTGTTGCTTACGAAGAGGAATGATTCACTTCAGCCCTTTCTTTGATTTATCAAACCCGAAAAAGCGATTTCCCCTGCGAACGCATCAGGAAATTTGCGTTAAGAAAATCAAGTTCTGAGCTGTGAAAATTCCTTCTCTTCAAGACCCGCGCAGCGGGGCGGTATAGGAATTTTAGGCGAAGAACGAAGGTTTTCAGCAAATTTACTTCAGCGTAAGCAGGGAAATCGCTTTTGAGGAGTTTACAGCATCTCATTCGCGAGATTCGCGAGATCGGAGCGCTCTCCCTTTTCCAGTTTGATATGTGCGTATAAGGGGTGATGCTTGATTTTGTCTATCAGCGTTGACAGCCCGTTCGACTGCGCATCCAGGTAAGGCGTGTCGATCTGGTGGATATCGCCGGTGAAAATGATCTTCGTGTTTTCGCCTGCACGTGTAATTATCGTCTTGATCTCATGAGGCGTGAGATTCTGGGCTTCATCAACGATAAAACAAACATTCGAAATACTTCGTCCGCGGATATATGCCAGGGGCGTGATCACCAGCTTTTCATTTTCCACAGCTTCCTGGATCACCTTGTACTCCTTATCCTTCTCTCCGTATTGGTTCTGGATGAACTTCAGGTTATCCCATAGGGGCTGCATATAAGGATCCAGTTTTGACTTTATATCCCCCGGAAGATAACCGATATCTTTATTACTGAGAGGTACAATAGGGCGCGCCAGGTAGATCTGCTTGAAATAGCGTTTCTGTTCAAGGGCTCCTGAAAGTGCCAGCAAAGTCTTTCCTGTACCTGCGATACCCTGAAGGGTGACCAGTTTGACATCGGGATTCAGGATGGCATGAAACGCAAAGACCTGTTCGGCATTGCGGGGGATGATCTTAAAACAGGAATGTTTTTCAATCTTTTCAATTCTCTCGGTTGCAGGGTTAAAAAAAGCAAGAACAGAGCTTTTCCCGTTTTTAAGAATAAAATAATGGTTGGGGATGGGTTTTTTAATCCCTATATCTTCAGGAAGGCAAAAACCAGTTTCATACATCAGGTCGATGATCGTCTTTTCGAGCCCCTCAACCGTGGTTTTGCCTGCGTAAAGTCCTTCCACATCCTTGACTTTTCCCGTGAGGAAATCCTCCGCCGCAATGTTCAGGGCCTTGGCTTTAAGGCGAAGGTTAATATCTTTCGACACCAGGACCACTTTTTTACCTGGATTTTCCTGCATCATCATCAGTGCGGCATTGAGTATCCAGTGGTCGGGCTTGTTCTCGCCGAATACCGAATTGGTATCAAGATCGCTGTGCTCGTTCATTACGACCTTGAACTTGCCCCCTTTCGATCCGCCCAGTGAGATCCATTTGGTCAGGGTGGAACGGCTCGAGAGTTTATCCATGATACGGATGAACTCCCGGGCTTCGAAATTGATCGTATCATTGCCTTTCTTGAAGGCATCCAGTTCCTCGAGCACTGTAATGGGTATGGCTACATCATTATCTTCAAAACTATTGATCGCGTCATGGTTATAAAGGATAACTGAGGTATCCAACACGAAGATCTTCTTATCTGCTGATTTCTTTTTTATCATGGAAGATGTTTTGATTTGCATAAAAGTATACGTTTAAATATGGTGATCCGACATCAGCCAAAAGAAAATATAAACAAGGTTTTGTTGGGAAATATTTTATGATTAATTCCTTTTATCTTTGCCGAAAATCATATTTTGTCAGAAAATAAACTGTTCCTTCTGGATGCAATGGCCCTTATCTACAGGGCGTATTATGCATTCAAAAACAATCCCCGGGTGAATTCAAAAGGTGTCAACACTTCGGCTGTTTTTGGATTTGCCAATACCCTCTTTGATGTTTTAAGAAAAGAAAGGCCCACTCATATAGGAGTCGCATTCGATACTATTGCCCCTACCATAAGGCATGAGGGTTATGAGTTTTATAAAGCTCACCGCGAAGAGACTCCGGAAGATATTATTTCATCTCTTCCCTATATTCACGAGCTTCTTCACGGCTTTAATATTCCTGTTTTGTTTGTGGATGGCTTTGAGGCGGATGACGTGATAGGGACCCTTGCCAAGCAGGCTGAATCTGCCGGCTGGACAACTTACATGATGACTTCGGATAAAGACTTCGGACAACTTGTAAGCGCCACCACACTGATGTACAAGCCCGGAAAATTCGGAGGGGATGTGGAGATCATGGGTGTGAAGGAGGTGTGTGAGAAATTCGGGATCAGCAATCCCCTGCAGGTAATCGATATACTTGGTTTATGGGGCGATGCCTCGGATAATATCCCGGGTATTCCTGGCGTGGGAGAAGTCACGGCCCGTAAGCTTTTAGCTGAATTCGGATCGGTTGAGAACCTGGTGGAACATCCCGAGAAAGTAGCTAATGAAAAACTCCGCCAAAAGGTCATAGAGTTCAAAGACCAGGCACTGATGTCGAAACAACTGGCTACGATTATTCTTGATGTGCCTATTGCCTTCGAGCCAGCTAAACTGATCATGGATCCGCCCGATGTGCCCCGCCTTAAACGCCTGTTTGAGGAGCTGGAGTTCAGGGCATTAGGCGATCGTGTTTTCAAATGGGCAGACTCTTTGAAAAGCGAAAAGCCAAAAGCGAAAAGCGAAATTGAAGATAAAAGCGAAAAGCCAAAAGCCAAAAGCGAAATTGAAGATAAAAGCGAAAAGCCAAAAACGAAAAGCGAAAATAACGGGCCGGATCTTTTCTCGACTCTTGAGGTGCCGGCGGAAAACAATGAAACTAAACCTGTTGCAATTTCGCCTTTCGCTTCTCACTTTTCGCCTCTTGAAGGAGCCCTCGCCACAATCTCAGATACCCCCCATACATACATTCTGGTCAACACACCGGAAGCAAGGAAGGACATCATCCGCAGTCTTAAAAAAGAAAAAACATTCTGCTTCGACACGGAAACGACCGGGCTTGATCCCAACAATTCGGAACTTGTGGGAATATCGTTTTCAATTAAACCTCATGAGGCATATTATATCCCATTGCCTGAGAATTATCACGAGACGGAACTGATATTGCAGGAGTTCAGGCCGGTTCTCGAGGATGACCGGATCGAAAAAGTAGGTCAGAACATCAAATTTGATATCGCGGTTCTGAAATGGTACGATATTCATGTGAAAACTCCCATGTTTGACACCATGCTGGCGCATTACCTCATCCAGCCCGACATGAGGCATAATATGGATTATCTCTCGGAGATCTACCTCAAATACAAGCCGGTGTCAATTGAGAGCCTGATCGGGAAAAAAGGATCGGGTCAGCTCAGCATGCGTACGGTCGATACTGAAACCATCAAGGAATATGCTGCCGAGGATGCAGATGTGACGCTTCAGCTGAAAACTGTATTTGAGCCCATGCTGGCTGAAAGCGATACCCGCAAGCTGTTCGACGAGATCGAGATACCGCTGATTCCTGTTCTGGCTTCGATGGAAAAGGAAGGTGTAAGGATTGATGCCCCGGTACTCAATGAGTATTCCGGGGAACTTGAAAAAGAAGTACTCATCATACAAGAGGAGGTCTTCAAACTTGCAGGAACAACATTTAACATTTCTTCCCCGAAACAGCTTGGCGAGATACTTTACGACAGGCTGAAGATTGTTGAAAAACCCAAACAGACGAAGACCAAACAGTATTCCACTTCCGAGGATGTGCTGACCAAACTTGAGGCGAAGCACCCTATCATCACAAAAATCCTTGAGTACCGGTCGTTGACAAAGCTTAAATCGACCTATGTGGATGTTCTTCCGGGCTTGATCAGCTCACGTGACAACCGGCTGCACACCTCTTATAACCAGGCTGTTGCAGCTACCGGCAGGCTCAGCTCCAACAATCCTAACCTGCAGAATATCCCCATCCGCACTGAAAAAGGCCGTGAAATCCGCAAGGCGTTTGTCGCGCGAAGTGAGAATTATACTCTCCTTTCGGCCGACTACTCCCAGATCGAGCTTAGGATCATCGCTTCAATGAGCGGGGATAAAAACATGATCACGGCCTTTAAAAACGGGGAAGATATTCACCAGGCGACAGCTGCAAAAATATACAATATTAAACCTTCGGAAGTAAGCAAGGATATGAGGCGGAACGCCAAAATGGTCAACTTCGGCATTATTTACGGTATTTCTTCTTTCGGTCTTTCGGAAAGATCGGGGATGTCGCGAAAGGAAGCTTCCGACGTAATAAAGCAGTACTTCGAACAGTATCCCGGGATCAGGGAATATATGGATAACACTATTGCCTTTGCCCGGGCTAACGGCTATGTTGAGACTCTGATGAAACGCCGGCGGTATCTTAGGGATATACATTCAAACAATGCAAATGTCCGCGGGTTTGCCGAGCGAAATGCGATTAATGCACCGATTCAGGGGACGGCAGCCGATATGATAAAAATTGCCATGATCAGGATTTTTAATAAGTTTGAAGAGCTGAAACTCAGGTCGAGGATGATACTGCAGGTTCATGACGAACTTGTTTTTGATGTGCATCAATCTGAAATTGAAGACGTTAAAAGAATAGTTGAAGACGGGATGAAGAATGCGATGCATCTCGATGTACCTGTGGAAATTGATATGAATGCCGGAGCGAACTGGTTGCTGGCGCATTAATAAAGGCGAAAGGCGAGAAGCGAAAAGCGAAATTGAAGACAAAAGCGAAATGCGAAATAGCGAAACAAAAAAATGGTTTAAATCCAGTAAAAGGTCCTTTATTCCGGTGAAATAATAATTTCGCCTTTCGCTTCTCGCTTTTCATTAGAACAAACACATAACCTATGAATTATACTACCGACAAGCGAATCGTAATGACCCTGGATGCCGGGGGGACTAACCTGGTTTTCTCTGCTGTACAATCCGTTAAAGAGATTGTTGAACCCATCACACTTCCGGCGAAGGCCAATTCACTGGAAGAGATACTGAAATCCATAATTAAGGGATTCCAGCTCGTTCAAAGCAATCTTCATGACAAGGCTTCGGCTATCTGTTTTGCATTTCCCGGTCCGGCCGATTATGAAAACGGTATCATTGGCGAACTTCAGAATCTTCCGTTTTTCCGCGGGGGTGTTGCCCTCGGGCCCATGCTGCAGGAACAGTTCGGCATGCCGGTTTTCATCCTCAACGACGGAGATCTGTTTACATACGGCGAAGCTATGTTTGGGCTGCTTCCCCAAACCAATGCAAAGCTCCGTGCTTCGGGTAATTCAAAAGAATACAGGAACCTGCTTGGAGTTACTTTCGGGACAGGTTTCGGAGGCGGGATTGTAAGCCGTCATGGCCTGCTATTCGGTGATAATTCCGCGGGAGGTGAGATCAACCGTTCACGAAACCGTACTTATAAAAGCTGGGATGCGGAAGAAAGTGTAAGTATCAGGGGGCTGAAACGCGAATATGCCAGCCTGAGCGGGTTGAATACAGGCTCCGTACCGGAACCCAAGGAAATCTTCGCAATTGGAATGGGGCAGAAACCAGGCAATAAGGAAGCTGCCATCAAGGCCTTCAGAGCGTTTGCTGTTGATGCGGCCGACACTATTGCCAATGCTGTCACACTGATCGACGGTCTGGTGGTAATCGGCGGCGGCTTATCAGGGGCTTATCCCTTATTTCTTCCGAAGCTGGTCGAGGAAATGAATTTGCCTTTTGCCACGATGAGCGGACATCCACTGCCACGCCTTGAAACCGAAGTCTATAACCTCGAGGACCAGGAGGAGCTGAAAAAATTTCTGATCTCAGGATCAGGCAGGATCCAGGTTCCTTTCTCAGAAACCACGGTTCAGTATGACCCGGGAAAGAAAATCGGCGTGGGAATTTCAAGGCTCGGAACTTCCGCAGCAGTTTCCCTCGGCGCTTATGCCTATGCGCTTTCCAGGTTATAATCCTGCAAACCCGGCAACTTTTCTTTAACTTTGCTGTCTGTAATGTAATGTTGCTTAATTCCTGTTATGAAATACCCATACCAGCTGCGGTAATACAAAAAGTGAATGACAATATGGGTATTTCATGTGACCGCTTGTAAAAAACTAAATATTGACAGATGAAAAAATTTATTCTTTTTGTGGTATTATCTCTCCTGAACTTTTCTTTATTCGCAGGAATAGTTACCAAAACTTACCACTTCGGCAAAGTAACAATAAAGAGCAACGGGAACTTCCAGACTCTTTCGTTTGACAACACATTATTGTCGGGCAACGCAGGTGAACCCATGATGCCATGGAAAGCAGTAGCGCTTATGTTACCGGCCGGTGAATCGGCCAGGGAAATTCATATGCAGGGCTCGGGATTCACAGAGATCCAGGGGAACTTCATGATCCAGCCGCAGCAGGACATCAGCCCGATATCAAAAGGTGACAACGGGAAATTTCTTAAAAATGAGGCAGTCTATTGTTCTTCATCACCATATCCGCTTGTGGCGACTGGAAACCTCAATACTTCATATCTTAACGGATATGCATTTGCCCTCTGTACTTTTACCCCGATGGTTTATTATCCTTCACTTCAGAAAGCCGGATATTATTCCGATGTCACAATTACAATAACAACTGAAAAATCAGCCAGATCTGAAGAAGCTCTGAAAAATCTTTCACCCTCCGGAAAAGTCATTAACCGGGTCAGGCAGTTTGCCCAGAACCCTGAACTGATTGATCAATACCCTCAGAAACAGAGCAGTGCTTCCGGGTACCAGATCCTCATTATCACCAGCCAGGCTTTCTCATCAGGTTTTGCGCAGCTTACTGCCATGTATGATTCTCTTGGGATCAGTTCGCAAATCTACACCGTGGAAGACATCTACGCTACCATCACCGGCCTTGATGAGAAGGATAAAATCCGTAACCTGATCCAGAGGGAATACCAGCAGAACGGCGTTGAGTATGTCTTGCTTGGGGGTGATGTTTCAATTGTTCCTTTCCGGGGTTTTTACTGTTATGTGATCTCTGGCGGGGGTTATTCTGATTCAAATATTCCTGCTGACCTGTATTATTCGGGGATGGATGGGAATTACGACGCAAACGCCAACGGCATCTATGGAGAAGTGGCAGATTCTGCTGATCTGCTTCCTGAAGTATCTGTAGGAAGGCTCCCGTTTGGTACAGTCCAGGAGCAAGCCAACATCATCCATAAAACGATATGGTACCGCACCCACCAGAAATCCAACGAACAGGCTCAACCTCTCATCGCAGGTGAATTTATGGATTCGTCCACACCGCGATGGACTATGGGCCAGGATTATCTGGAACTCCTGATAAATGATCATACCGACAATGGCTATTTCACCCACGGCATTCCATCTTCATTAAATACCATCGACAGACTTTACGATACCCTTATCAGCCCCAATGGTCCTGTTGGTTATACCTGGAAATTGAACGCACTTTTAAGCAGAATAAACAACGGGCCCTCATTTATTTATCATGCAGGTCATGCCAACCAGGTTTATGTTATGAGGCTCAACCTGGATGATATCACCAATGCGAATTTCTATGCACTGAACGGCGTCACCCATAATTACACCCTGATGTATACCCATGGATGCGACTGCGGCGCCTTCGATGCCAACGACTGTATTGCCGAGAGAATGGTGCTGATTGAGAATTTTCTTGCAGGGGGGATCTTTAATTCAAGGTACGGCTGGTTTGACCAGGGTACTACCGAAGGGCCTTCGGCCCACCTCAACAGGGAGTTCGTCAGCGCCCTGTACAACGATACCGTTGCTGACCAGGTTCATGAACTTGGAACTGCTCATCTCATGTCAAAAGTTAAAACGGCTCCCTGGGTGACCATCCCGAATGAATTTGAGCCTGGTGCACAGCGCTGGTGCCATTATGATTGCAACCTTCTCGGAGATCCCGCCCTTTGGGTGTTTACCGAGAATATCCCGGTAGGGATCCGGGAGAAACAGAAGGATGCAAGTATAGATGTATATCCTAACCCATGCTCCGGCAAAGTAACACTGAAAACCGGTTCCACCCTCACATCAAAGGTGGTGATTTGTTTAGTTAACACCTTTGGGCAGGTTGTCAGGACATGGGAGAACATGAACCTGTCGGACCCGCAATCCGTTACATTAAACCTGCCTGCTTTACCATCAGGGGTTTATTCTCTTGAAGTTAAAGGCATTAATTATAATTCTGTGACAAAACTTATAATCCGGTAAATCATTTTAAATTGAAAAGAGGTTTATTGGTACTGGTTGCTTCCATGTTCTTTGCATTCTCTGCGGATGCAAAGAATTATTCATACAGCAGCAGCTGGAGCCAGGGTTTTAATCTCACGCTCTCGACGCCGGATGTTGTTAAGCTGGTTTATTCAATCCGGAATTTCTCCATTGAACCTGTCTTGATAAACCGGCAAAACCTGTTGAAGGTCAACCTGCCGGGAAACTTCCTTTCAAATAATGCAGGTAAACCTGACCTTCCCGGAACCGGGCGTTATATTGCAATCCCCAAGGGGGCCACTCCGCATCTTGAAATTGTTGATTACGACGTGGAAACGATACAGGGGATTGACCTTGCCTGGGCTCCTGAGCTCCCTCTCGACACTCAGAAAGACATTGTTTACAGGAAAGATGAGGCAGTGTACAGCCTGAATGCTTTTTATCCTGCAAATCCGTTTCAGATCTCAGGCGTAGACCAGATCCGCGGCACCGACGTGGTTATGCTTGGCATCACTCCGTTTCAGTACAACCCGGTTACAAAGGAGCTGAAAGTATATAAGAATATTAAGATCAACCTGACTTTCGAGGGTGGTACAGGCGGCTTTGGCGATGAAGCTTTCCGAAGTCCATACTGGGATCCGATCATGGCCGATAATATCATGAATTTCTCCTCGCTTCCTGTGGTTAATTACCCCGAACGCATGCAAAACCTCAGGAACTGCAAGTCAGCAGCCGGCAATGAATGTGAATATATTATCATCAGCCCGAACGGCCCTGACTTTCTCCGTTGGGCCGATACACTGAAAAACTGGCGTAACCAGCAGGGTATTCTTACAAGGGTTTTTTCGCTTGCCGATATTGGTGGGAACACCCAATACGCAATTAAATCTTTCATCTTGAATGCGTATAATAACTGGACCATTAAACCGGCAGCCTGCCTTTTGCTTGGCGACTACGGTACCGACGCGAACAAAAACATCACCTCACATCTTTTTTCCCATGATGCCGGCTATCCCGATTTCGCCTCCGACAATTACTTTGCCGATGTGGATGGGGACGACATGCCTGATGTCGTCTTTGCACGGATTGCTGCAAATGACTCTTCACAGTTGCATACGATGGTCGGCCGGATCATGAATTTTGAAAGGAACCGGCCCCTTGATACAGCTTATTACATGCATCCCGTCACTGCCCTTGGCTGGGAGGATGACCGCTGGTTCCAGCTTTGTTCCGAACTGGTCGGAGGGTTTTGGAAGAACGTCCTGGGAAAGCATGTTGAAAGGATAAACGACCTTTTTTCGCCGGCCGATAATTACTTAAGCGGCCCCTGGTCAACTGCCCCGAGCACAAGTACATTGGTCGATTATTTCGGTCCTTCCGGGCTGAATTACATTCCAGGTACACCCGGCGAACTGGGAGGATTCACAGGAGGAACTGCCACAAAAATCAATGCCGCCATCAACAGTGGTGCGTTTGTGGTTCTTCACAGGGATCACGGGACTTACACCCTTTGGGGGGAACCATCTTATTCCATCTCCGACATCAGCCAGCTCACGAATACACTTTTACCTTTTGTATTCTCCATCAACTGCGAGACCGGCGCTTTCCATAACCCCCCGGGTTGCCCTGCAGAATGTTTCCAGGAAGTTTTTGAGCGCCTCACTGCCAATGGTCACGATGCGGGCGCCCTGGGCCTGATTTGCCCGACTGAAACATCTTTTTCATTTGTGAACGATACTTTTCTCTGGGGGGTTTTCGACAATTTGTGGCCACGGTTCATGCCGGCTTATGGGTCACTTCCGTCTTCAAGGGGTATTCTCCCTGCATTCGGAAATGCAGCCGGCAAATACTTCCTGAAACAGTCCGACTGGCCTTATCTGACTGGGGAAAAGCAGATCACTTACCGTTTATTCCATATGCATGGCGATGCTTTCCTGCAGTTGGCCGATACCGTTCCCGTTAATCTTACAGTAAGCCATCCCGCAACCATTGACAGCGGAGCTGCAACTGTCAGGATCACCGCTAATGACAGTGCATTTATCGCCCTCACCGTGAACAATGAGATCATTGCCACTGCTTACGGGAGCGCATTTGGCCCGGTGGCTGTCACCATCCCTCAATTCCCGGTTGGTACCCGGATCATGGTAGTAGCTACAAAACAAAATTATATACGCTACAGTTCGTATATCACAGTGACTTCACTACCTCTTTCTGCCGACTCCAATATTAATAATAGCGGCATCAACAACCTGGGATTCGAAGTTTACCCAAGCCCGGCAAGCGGAAAATTCACTATCGGTTTCATTTCCCGCTCGCCTGTGAAAATAACAATCAATGTGTTCAACTCACTGGGGACTTCCGTGTTCTCTGAAAAAAACCTGAAAATCAGCGGTAGGCTAAACAGGATCATAGACTTTAGCCAACAACCTGAAGGCATCTACTACATCAGGATAGAAAGCGAGGCAGGCTCCTTTATCAGGAAGCTTGTCATCCGGAAATAATGATCTGCGGATCTGAAAAAGACCCGGCCCTGAAAAGCCGGTTTTTTTATTCCTTTATTTTTTTAATAATGAACTTATCGATGCGGTTGCCGTCGAGGTCGACAATTTCAAATTCATAGCCCATAAAACTGAACTTCTCGCCTGGCTTAGGGATTCGTTTGAGTATGCTGATAGCAAGGCCTGCCAGGGTGTTGAACTTAATCCTCGATTTATCGAAACCCTGCAGGTTGAATTCATAGGCAAATTCGTAGAACGACATCTGTCCGTCGGCCAGCCAGCTTCCGTCATCCCTGCGGTTGATCTGAGGCTCATCAGGGTCGGGTTCGTTGAAGTCGCCCACAAGGGCTTCCAGAATATCATTCAGGGTTACCATCCCTACGATGGAGCCGTATTCGTCAACCACCAGGCCGTAATGTATCTTGTTTTCCTTGAACAGCTCGAGCGACTCGTATGCTGTGAGCGTCTCCAGCACAAGCTGCGCGGGCTTGATATAGTCTTTCAGATTGAGATCCGCATCCGGCTTCGAATGTAAAAACAAATCTTTGATATAAACCACCCCAAGAACATTATCAAGGTCATCCTCGCAAACAGGGTAAACCGAATGTACCTCTTCCCTCATTTTCTTCCAAATCTCTGCCAGGCTTTCATTAGCATCAAGCCAGAGGATATCGGAGTAATGAGTCATGAGAGAAGCGATTTTCTGGTCACCCAGGTGAAACACCCGTTCAACAATATCCTGTTCTATTTCCTGTACTTCACCATCCTCAGCCCCTTCCTGCACCATGGCCCGTATTTCTTCTTCCGTTACTTTTGAGTCTGCGGATGTCTTTATCCCAAAAAAAGCTATGATCAGGTCGCTTAACCTGGTCAGCAGCCAGGTAACAGGCTTGAGTACATAAGAGATTCCGACAATGGGGGCGACCATTACTTTCGATATGCCTTCGGGATTGATCAGGCCAATGCGTTTGGGAACAAGCTCGCCTATGAGCATTGATATGAGTGTGACCAGTATGACCACAATGGTAAGGGCAAGGGTCATTGAAACGGAAAGTGAAATACCTGCAGATACCAGCAATGAGGCCATCCCTTCGGATATTTCGGCTCCGCTGAACACCCCGGTAAGAATGCCTATCAGTGTGATGACTATCTGGAAAGTGGATAGTATGCGGGAAGGGTTGTTCAGCTGTTCTAAAGCAATCCGTGCACCTTTGTGACCCGAATTTGCATCCATTTCGAGCCTGGTCTTTCGTGACGAAACCAGGGCAATCTCAGTCATGACAAACAGTCCGTTGATGAGAAAGAGAATGAATAAGATGAATATTTCGAGAAACATATATTCTTTTTTCAAAGATACACAATCCTGCGCAAAATTGTTCAGTACCTTTGTATTCATTGAGCTTCAGTACGATGAAGAGATTATACTTGATCATCCCGGCCCTGCTGATTTGTTGTTTGTTTTCTAAGGCCCAGAGGCTGTCGGGCTTACCCGAAATCACGGCTGCAGGAAAAGGGAGAGTAATCCCTTATGCCGACAATATCGGCTACTGGAAAGAAATGGTACGCCTGGGTTATGTAAAACCTCAGAAGCTCTTACCCTGGGTAGCTCCAAAACCCGGTTCATCCTGCATCCGTACCGTCGGCCTGGCTCCCCTGGATTCGCCTGATGTGCCGGTCACAGGTAACACCGGGCTGACCCAAAGCGAAAATTCAGTGTTCATCGACCCAGGGGATGAAAATAATGTATTGAATTCGAATAATTCCACAGACTGGGACCAGGGTTCTGTACAGAATGCTTTCGGTGCCGACTCCTATAGTTCTTCGGATAACGGACTAAGCTGGGGCGGCTCCTTCGAGGGTGCAGGAAAGGCGAACAGCGGTGATCCCGCGACCGCCATCAGCAGGGACGGGAGATGGTATGTCGGCAAGATCAATAATACATACGGTCAAAGTGTTGCCTGCAGCTCCGACCATGGAAATACATGGCATGAAGTCCAGGTTGCGCCGGGCCCTGTTAATGTTTATGGACTCCTCGATAAGAACCATCTGTGGGTCGATAACTCAACTGTTAGTCCTTTCGGGGGTAATGTATATATTGCATGGACCAATTTTATAAGTGGATCAGCCGACACAAACCAGGTGCAGGTTTCAGCCAGCAACGACGGCGGGCTTCACTGGTCGTCGGCATATGCTGTAAGCCGCGAAGTGAATGCCGGGAAGTTTAATCATGGCGTTAATATTGCCACGGGGCCTGAAGGCCAGGTGTACCTGGCCTGGAGCATCTATGATACCTGGCCCGGCGATGAAACTGCAATCGGGTTTACTGTTTCGTTCAACGGCGGCGGTATATGGCAAGCCTCACACCGTATCATTTCGAACATCAAAGGCATACGTAACAGCATGACTGCAAAAGCGATGCGTGTGAACTCCTTTCCTTCGATGGCAGTTGACCAGAGCAATGGCCCCAACCGCGGAACCATATACCTGGTTTGGGCCAATGTAGGGTCACCCGGGATCAATACAGGTGACGAAATTAATATTTATATGATCAGGTCTGCGGATAAAGGAGATACATGGTCTGCACCTGTGAAAATAAACCAGGACGCGCCCGGCCTGGGCAAGGAACATTATTTTCCATGGATCACAGTCGATGCCGTGACCGGGGGGATCTGCGTGATCTACTATGATGACAGGAATGTATCGGCTACCGGGGCTGAGACCTGGGTCTCCTATTCATACGACGGGGGAAACAGCTTTACCGATTTCAGGGTCAGCGATGTTTCGTTCACCCCCGTTCCCATCCCGGGGCTCGCTATGAATTACTTTGGCGATTATATCGGCATACAGTCACTGAATATGAAAGTGTATCCTGTATGGACCGATAATCGCCTGCCCGGGGGGCAGACCATGACCTGGACTTCGCCTTTCGACCTGGGACCGGCTCCCGGACAAGCCTGGGTTATGTATTATTCAAACGAACTTTCTTCCATTGCCAAAGGCGGTCCGGCGGTTCTGAAATACGGGGATTCACTGCACCTTAGCCTGGGTGTGAAAAACACCGGCGACCTCTTTGCAAACGGGCTCGTGGTTAAAGTCACTTCCCCATCCCCATACCTCACGATGACCGATTCACTGGAACCTTGTTCCCCTGTTGTCGCCGGTGGAACAGAAACCATTCCGGACGGCTTTGCCTTTAAGGTCTCCGATACAATCCCCGACAATATCAAAGTAAGGTTCGATGTGCAGGTAAGCAATGCCGACACTACCTGGAACAGCCATTTTGCCCTGGATTCACATGCACCGGGGATGACGATAGGCAACCTGGTCATCGATGATGCATCAGCCGGAAATAATAACGGCAGGTTCGACCCGGGTGAAACAGATGATGTTGTGATAACAATCAGCAATACGGGCAGTTACGCCTGCCCGGGAACATCCTGCAGGATCAATACGGATTCACAGTTCCTGAACCTTCTCAATGATGTTGTTTTTACGGATACCATAGAACCTTCCCGCTCAGTGAACCTGCACTACACAGTATCGGTAAGCGATTCAGCCCCCACTTCCGCGGGGGCCGACCTGTTTTGCAGGGCAGGCAGTGATAAGTATATACGGTATAAGGAATTTCGTCAAATCATCGGAATGGTTGCGGAAGACTGGGAAACCGATTCATTCACTAAATTTCCCTGGACAAACGGAGGTAACAAAGCCTGGACCATCACTGGTGTAAACCCCTTTGAAGGATCATTCTCTGCTGTGTCGGGCAATGTAAGCGACCAGCAAAGTTCATGGGTTTACGTTACCTATACATCAGCCTCCGACGACAGCATAAGTTTTTACTTTAAAACCTCATCAGAACAGGATTATGATTTCCTTGATTTTTTCATTGACAATACCCTGCAGGGGCAGTGGTCGGGCGAGAATCCCTGGGCCAGGGTTTCGTTCCCTGTTACCGCCGGAACGCATATTTATAAATGGATTTATCAGAAAGATGTATTTGCCAGCGGAGGATCGGATCAGGCGGGACTTGATTTCATCATTTTCCCTGCTCCCGTTGTTCCGTGGATCACGATCAAACCTGAGGATACTATCTGTGCCGGGAATACCTGTACACTGCAGGCCACGGTAAATCAATACGATTCATTAAGGTGGTTCACATACGGCGACGGCAGTTTCACGAATGCAGTGATAGCAGAACCTGTTTACAATCCCGGAAGCAACGACATAATCCGGGGCCGGGCCGACCTGAGACTTACTGCTTTCAGCAGGTATGGGCGAAATATAAAAACGATGAGACTTACTATTGCCAGGCTGCCAGTTGCAGAGATCAGCGTTTTTCCGAAAGATACCGTCTGTGAATGGCAAACCATCAGTCTTACGGCCGACACCACCAATGTTCATTCCTACCTGTGGACGCCCGGTGAATTGACCACATCGTCGGTGATCATTGATACCAGTATTGCAGGTGGCATTGGCACAAAAATCTTCCGCCTTAAGACCCTGAACACTGCAGGATGCTATAAAACTGATTCGGTCTGGCTTACGTTTAAAGATTGTCTTGGAATTGCGGACTTTAAGGGAAATTTTTCAGTAAACCTTTACCCCAACCCGTCTTCCGGGCAGTTTACCCTCGATATCTATACACCCCTGAAGGAAATTATCGGAATTTCCATTGAAGACTTTCAGCAAAAGCTCGTTTTTGAAGAAAGGGATATCAGGGTTTCGGGCAGGTTGATAAAATCGTTTAACTTTGCGGGCCTTTCTCCAGGAATGTTCATAATGAACATTAAGAGAAAGGATGAAATGATTTCCAGAAAACTACTGATCAGCAGGTAATGAAAAAGATACTGCCGGTAATTGTTTTGTTTGCAATGCTGTTCAACTCGGCCGGTTATTATATTGTATATGAGTTTAACCGTTACCTGATCCGCCGTGAATTCACAAGTTTGATCAAACATGGTTGTTTTAATCATGAACTTTCGGTATTTTCTGTTTACAATCCTGCTGAAGATGCGGCTTTCCGCCGTATTGACAAACAAGAGGTCGTTTACCGGGGAAATCTTTATGATGTTGTGAAAGAGGTTCCCAGAGGCAGAATCATTACATTTTACTGCATCCACGACAGCAAGGAAGAAGCGCTGATTGCAGGCATGAACAATATGCATCAGGATAAAAAAGCCGTGAATCTTTTGCTGCATCTGGTAACGATAGCTTTGCCTGTTACCTACCCGCGTACTCATCCGCAGGAAACAAAAAAAATAATATATCCCCTGCTCAGTGAGGGGTTCACCGCAAGAGCTGAAATTCCGTTCTCTCCTCCCCCCGAATTGCCTGATTTTTCAGTCTTTTCCGGCTAAGTTTACCTTAACCTTCATTCTGTTGCGCACTCCTGCAAAGCAGCCGGGTTTATTCCTGCCGGAATAGTTTATTAATAATCAGGTATTCAATGTAATAATAAAAATTTATCATGAAAACAAGACTATGTATCAGCTTGTTCCTGCTGTTTGCTTTGGCATTTGAGGGGATGAGCCAGAAAAATGCAAGCCCGGGCGGTAAAGTATTGTTTACCCGCGATACGGTTAAACTCGACGAAGTGGTGATCAGCGCCATGCGCACTGTGACCCCGTTGAAAGAACTTCCGGCTCCCATCTCGGTTGTAAACAAAGCCCAGTTACAGGAATTCAGTAAAACAATCTCAGCCGATGAAGCCCTGCGCCTGGTTCCCGGCCTTAAGGTGGAAAACGGCACCGACGGCTCAAGGGTTCATCTGTATATCCGCGGCCAGGGTATCCTCACCGAAAGCGGTTTCAGGGGGATACAGGTACTTATCGACGGCATCCCTGTGAATGATCCGGGCGGATATTGCCCCGACCTTTATGATGTTGACTGGAGTGTCGTGAAGAACGTTGAGGTTGTAAGAGGCCTGGCTGCTTCTTTATACGGAGCAAACGCTACCGGCGGCGTGGTCAATATCATTACCGATAACGGGGGTGATAAACCAGCAAATGCCACGCTGATGGGTTCAGCAGGTTCGAATGGTTTCTGGAAGATACTGGGACAGGTTGACGGCACCCAGGACAAGATCAACTACAGGGTTTCGTATTCCCATATGCAGGGGAATGGTTATCGTGACCACCAGGCATTCATGGGTGACAATTTCAGTGAAAAGATCAATTGGAAACCTTCAGAGAAGATCCAGATCACCCAGTTACTGAGCTATACCAATTATTTCAATCAGAATCCCGAAGGGATCAACCTTTACCGTTACGAGACTTTCGGACCGAAAGCTGCCAATACTGATGCTATTCCCTATAATGAATTCCATGAGACCAAACGCCTTACCGGCGCACTTATTGGAAAATTTGATCTCTGCAAAAACCAGGATATAACCGCGAAAATTTTTGCCCGGATGAATAATTACAGAGAAACCTCCAATAACGGTGACGATTACAAACCCTATGTCAATATGGGCGCTTCGGCCCAGTATAATCTTCACCTTGGAAAGCACACTGTTAAGAACCTGCTCAGCATAGGGGGAGATTACCAGACCCAGACCATTACCGAGCATATGTTTGCCGTTCCCGGGGAATACCAGAGGGATTCGAACAGGGTCGATTCACACTGGGGCCGTGATTGTTTCGACCTTGACCAGATCCTGATCAACCAGATCATCAGGCAGAGAAGCATGGGTGTATTCCTGATCGATAAGCTGGATATCAGTCCGAAACTGCATGCCCTTGTAAACCTGCGTTATGATAACGTTTACAGCAGCCTGCAGAGCAACATTCCTGTTCCTGATTCGTTAAATCCCAATGGCAGCAAAACCTACGATAAACCGACCTACCGAATCGGCCTTGCTTATGATATTATCAGGCCTTTCAATGTGTTTGCAAGTTTTGGTACCGGCTTCCTCACTCCTTCGAATGATGAGTTGTATAACAACCCCCAAGCCTACGGTGGTTTCAACAACCTGATCAAACCTTCAACTTCACAGGGAATTGACCTTGGGATAAGAGGTGATATCGGGAAAGTGTTCCATTATGATGTTACTTTCTTTGATATCTGGTCGAACAATGAATTTTACCGTTACAGTGTTGCCTCGAGAGGAAATAACACTGCCTTTTACGGGAACATGGGAAAGAGCACCAAATGGGGCATCGAGACCTTTGTTTCGTATTCCCCTGTTAAAAACCTGATCATTGATGCTGCTTATACATATTCCAATTTCACTTATAATTCATCCGACACCGCGAAGGTACAATGGACTCATTGGATGCCGAACAGCCCGAGGGACATGCTTTATGGTGAGATCACCTATAGTTTTCTTAAAAATTTCAGCGCCGGCATCGCCTGCCAGTGGCAGTCGAAATTCTGCATACAGGTTGATGACTCCATTTATAACAACTACACTATCGGGCAGACCTATTATCAGCCGGGAAGCGTAAGAAGCTCATGGGTAAGCGGATATAATACCTGGAATGTTGACCTGCATTATAAATGGAAACTCGGATGGCTGAGAGGTGACCTTGGACTGTATGTAAAGAATGTTTTCGACACCCGGTATTTTGGTTTTACCGAACCCAACAACGGGGTCGATTACAATTCATACCAGCCTGCTCCCGGAAGGGAATTTTTTGTTAACCTGAGGCTGAACTTATGATTGCGTCGTATCTTCCTCAGAGGGTGTTTCGTCAGGAAAATTTGCCCTGGCTCTGTAATTGAATAAGGCCCTTAATTTGTCCCAGAAGTCGCCTCCGAGGACAAACAAGCTGGTAAGGAATACCAGGTCAAAAAAGATGTTGACATAAACCCTCCACGATGCCAGTTCAGGCAGAAGGTGAGGGGCATAGGCCATCACATACGATGGGACAAAAGGCAGGGTAAACATGAACAAGCCTATATAATATCTTGTTTTACCTACCGGTCTGGGTACAATGATCCGCTTGTAATGGATTTTAAGGTGTTCTATTAAGTAATAATAGGACACCTTTCCCATTACAGCAATTCCCAAGATCTTCCACAAAGGGCCGTTAACCCAGAAAAAGCCCAGTATAAGGGCTTTCACTGCATTATGATGCATATGATGGGTTATAAAAAGTCCCGTCGGAACCATGAAAAAGGAGAGAAAAATAATGAAACTCCCAAGATATAACCTGAAGCCCGGATTGTAGTCGTCGGTAATGATGGTTTTTTTCATTTTGAAGGCAATTATAGGAAGAAAATTGCAACTCCCCCAACGGCGAGTATGGCTCCGATGATTTCTTTTAAACTGATTTTTTCTTTATATAATATCATGGAGGCAGGAATAATAAGTACCGGGACTATGGCCATGATCGTTGATGCGATCCCGGCATCGGCGTATTTAACAGCAATCAGTGAAAATGAAACCCCCAAAAAGGGGCCGAAGAATGCGCCAAGAGATAAGATGGCCATTGGTTTTGCCCTTGCGGCTCCCCTCAGCACGTCTTTCCATTTGCCCATAAATGAATAGATCAGGGCGAAACCGGCAGTTCCTGCCATCACCCTGATCTGGGTGGAAGCGAAGGTGTCATATCCCTGCATCCCCACCTTGCTCAGCACCAGGCCAACAGACTGCCCGACGGCTCCTCCGAAAGCCAGTAACAAACCCCAGAACGGGTATGAAAATTTCAGAATATTCATCAGCCCGTTTTTGTCGTTTTCTCCTTTTTTTCGCAGGACCACCAGCGCAATGCCGCTCAGAGTCACCACCATCCCGATACAACTCAGGAGGCTGAGTTTTTCGCCAAGGACCATCCATGCAAGCAAGGCAGTCATAGGCGGAGCGAGGGCCATGATTAGCATTGAGACCCTTGCTCCGATCAGCACGAACGACTGGAACAGGCATAAATCGCCGAAGGTAAACCCTATGAGACCTGACAGTGAAAGCCAGAGCCAGTTTTGCCAGCCGGCGTCGACGGGAAAGAGATATCCGCGGTAAAAAAAAGCAAAAATGCTTAGAAAAATAAACCCTATGATCAGCCTCAGTATATTCACTACCATCGAACCTATTTTCCGGCTGGCTGCCTCGAAGGTGATTGCAGTAACAGTCCAGAAAAAAGCAGTAAGCAGGGCGGCGAATTCTCCGATATGGTTCATTTCGTGTCAGGCTTATCGGCCGGCAAGCCAGCTTTCAGGGTTCTGGATTATTTTTCCTTTCCAGATCTCAAAATGCAATTCGGTCTTTTGTTCATCAACATTCGTTTGCACCTTCCCTATAGCCTGGCGGGTTGTGACTTCCTGGCCTTCTTTTACGCTGACTATTTCCAGGTTTGAGTAAACAGTAAGGTATTCCCCGTGCCTCACAATAACGACATTATTCAGGTTGGGGAATGACATGATTTTGCTCACTTTTCCATTGAAGACCGCTTTTACCTGGGCGTTTGGCTGGGTGGTTATATCGACCCCGTTATTTTTCACTTTTACCCTTTCAAGAACAGGGTGAGGGTGCTCACCGAAGGTACCGGATATGAAGCCCCTGTCGCATGGCCAGGGCAACCTTCCCCTGTTTGCTGCAAAAGAGCTGGAAAGATTTCGCTCCGAAGGTGTCATCTCATAAGTAGCAGGTCCCGAGACGATATGGCTGGCCGGTTTTTTCTCTTTGCCTTCGCTCCTGCGCATTCTTTCTTCCGATGCGCTGATCTCGGCGGAGATCAGTTTCTCTATCTCGTACTGCAATCTCGCTGCAGCCTGCTGCTTCGTTTTAAGGGTAGCAATAAGCTGTTTCTCCTTGCTTGAGAGTTCTTTTACGGTTTTAGCCTTGTCCTGTTTTTCCAGGTCCAGCTTCACCTTTTCCTTTTGCTGGGTCTCAAACAAAGTCAGCTTCTCCTGCTTTTTTGCTTCCAGGTCCTTCCTCTGACTGTCTATGACATGGGTGGTGCTTTCGATACGTTCGGCCTGCCGGCGCCTGTATTCCGAGTACTGCTGGTAATACTTTATTCGCTGCCAGGCCTGGTTGAAATCCTTTGCCGAAAATATGAACATCAGCTTGTTTCTTCCGTTCATCGTGCGGTAAGCATGGCAGATCATCCTGGCATAATCTGTTTTCAGTGCCTTCAGTTGCTGTGACATACGGTCGAGTTCAACATTTTCGACCTGGATATTCATGTCGATCTGGCCAAGTTCAGTGTTGATGGTGGCAATAAGAGCTTCACGGCTGCGTATCCTCTGATTCAGTATCTTCAGCCTCTCCATCGATACCTGTTTCGACTGTTTCGTTTTCTCGAGCAGATCGTTCGTGTAACGGATCTCGTCTTCAAGTTGTTTTTTGGTCTTTTGTAGCTTTTCTTTGTCCGTCTGCCCGAATGCAGCAACCGACAAAAGAAATATCAGGATCAGTTGTAAACCGAAGATCGCAGAGTTCCGGCAGCAGTTCCTGGTAATCATCCCGTTTGAATGAATTGTTTACTTAAGCCGTGTATATCCCGACGGTATTCTGAAAGGGAACTGAAGCGGCACGTCTACATTGATCTTTGAAAAATCGGCCTTTACCTTGATCGTGTTATCAGCCCATATGGTCACATCCAGTATTTTAGGAAAAAGCTGTCCCTCAATATTTTCAAAGTCACCATAACTGGCTTCCAGCTTGATCATTTCATTTGAGATCTCCGTCACGTCTGCTTCGGTGATCTTGAAGGTTTCCGAATCAAGCCAGATATTCTGGATAAACGCCCTTACACTTTCCCGGCTGTTTCTCACATATTTTTTAAGCTTCATCCTGTCAGCAGTTGAAAGCTTGTAGCTGTTCCTGTCGATCGTAGCCCTGAATTTACCTTCTTCATAGAATTGCAGGTCGTTGCCCAGAAGATAGGCCTGCAGTATGTCAAAGTCGATATTGGTTTTCAGAAAATGATTAACCGCTTCATAGTCCTCAATATAATAAGTATCGTTGAGCTTATTGATCATTTTCACTGAATCCTGAGTGATGATGAGGCGAACAGCTTCAATACCCAGCCCCGGGGTCAGCGAAAGCCATATGACACTGTCTTTTTTAATCCTGATCTGCCCGTTAAAGGAGGTGGTTTTTTTCTGATTTTTATATTCAGCCGAGAACTTACCCATGAAATAGGTGTATTTCAGCTCATGCTCCTTGAGTTTCTTGAATAAATAATCAGCCCCTTCCTCCTTGATCGGCGCCTTTATTGCTTTCCTTGCAGGGCTGCAGGCAAATGACAGCAAAACAATCAGGGCGGCAAGCCCTGTCAAATATCCATTCCTCCGCCTGTTATTCTTTCCCATTCTGTTCAATCAGTTTTTTTTCGCTTATTTTCTTATTCAGCAATTCTGACCCTTCTCCTTTTGCTTTTGCTTTAATCCAGTATTCAAGAGCTTTTTCCCGCTCGCCAAGTTTATATAGAACATCTCCATAATGTTCCAGGACATCACTGCTGACATTTTCTTTGTCTTCGAGCGCTTTTTCGATCCACTTTCCTGCTTCGCTTACTTTATTGAGTTTATAAAGCACCCAGCCATAAGTATCTTCGAAAGAAGAATTCGCCGTATCAAGTTCATTGGCTCTTTTTGCCATTTTCTCAGCCTTCTCGAGATCTTTCCCCCTGAGTGAAAGGTAATAGGCATAGTTATTCAGAACATAGGGGTTATTGTCTTTCGCTTTTAATGACTTATCATAAGCCTTATCCGATTCATCCGTATTCTTCAGGGCATGCCATGCGTCGCCTATATACATATAAAACTGGGCGATGAGATCATCGTTATTCACTACCATCCTGAGTCCGCTTTCAAGTATATGAATCCCATCCTCGTATTTTTTTAACTGGATAGCGCTCAGGCCATTGAACAGGTAAAGTATGCTCTGTTCGGGAAAAAGCTCGATGGCCTTTTTACTGTGATCATTTACAGCCTGGTATTCGCTCAGCTGAAGCTCGAGCCGGAGCAACTCTTCCCAGACCACGTATTTGCTTGAATCGAGGCTGACCACTTTCAGGAAAGCATCCCTTGCCCCGGCATATTTTTTATCCTGTGAAAGAAGGTCACCATAGATTGACCATGCTTTAGGGCTGTCAGGATGGGTTGAGATCAAAATGCCTGAAAGCTCGAAAGCCTGTTCCTTAAGCTGGTCGTAGATCTGGTTGATGGTATAGAACGAAAGAAGGATGGTCACTTTCGTATCTACGTCCAGGTTAGGGTTGGCAAAGCCCAGTTTAAGCTCCGAGAATGCTTTTTCTTTATTGCCGGTCTTGCGGTAATAATCGGCCAGCGACATATGAATGTAAGGATTGCCCGGGTCTGTTTCAGCAATCTTTTTATAGATCTCAAGGGCTTTGGTTTGCTGATTGTTTCCCATATAAAACTCAGCCAGCATAGACAGGTAGCGGGCATCATCAGGAAAGGCCCGGACCATGTTCTGGAGCTCGTTTTCGGCTTTTTCAACATCACCAAGGTGGAGGTATATCTTCTCTTTCTGCAACGAGATATCTTCATTTATCCCTGCCTTTTCCTCTATCTGATCATATATTTTAGCAGCTTTCTTTTCATCACCCACTGTCATATACAGCGCTGCGAGCTGGAAATAATAATCCAGTTCCCCCGGATATTTCTTGATCAGGTTCTCATAAACGCCAACCGCCTCTTTGTCTTTTTTCATAAGCTGGCATACTTCGGCATAGAAGATCTGGTAGTACTTATTGTTTGGATCAAGGCTGATGGCATCCTGCATCAGTTTATACGCAGCGTCGGATTTATCCCGGGCTGCCAGCAGCCTGGCCAGTTCAAACTTTCCGGCAGCGTCGGTGGGGTAGCGTTCAGTGTAGCTCGTGAACATCTGCACGGCTTTATCCGTATTCCCGATCAAAGCTTCTTTCTTCGCATCTATCAGCATTGCCGGATTCTCAACAATGATTTTGGGTTTTTCTTCATCAGTCCGTTTGCCGTGCTTAACCCTTCCTGAATCGGGCTCCCCCCTGTTTATCATTAATATTCCCGGCATGCACACAGCCTGAGATGCAAGCAACAAAAAAAGATATGCTATTATAAATCCTCTATATTTCACCATTTATTCTCAACAATTGCTTATTTCGCTACCTCGCTACCTCATTTATGTCCCGTCGATCCGAATCCTCCTGCCCCTCGGTTCGTTTCTTTGAGCTCTTCCACCTGTATCCATTCGGCCTGTTCATGGGCGGCAATGATCATTTGCGCTATCCTGTCTCCGTTTTTAACAATGAAATCCTCATTTGATAAATTGATAAGTATAACTTTAATCTCTCCCCTGTAATCAGCATCGATTGTTCCGGGAGTATTCAGTACTGTGACTCCTTTTTTTATTGCGAGACCGCTCCTGGGCCTTACCTGGGCTTCAAAGCCGATTGGAAGTTCGATGAACAGGCCTGTAGGGATCAACGCTCTTTCAAGCGGCTTCAGAATGATGTCGCTGGGGATAAAAGCCCTCAGGTCCATCCCTGCCGAAGCCATTGTTTCATATGCAGGCAAAGGATGGTTGGAATTGTTGACTATCCTGATTTTCATAGAGAAATTTGATGTGCAAAGGTAATAAAAAACTCAATCGGGGGTCTTTACGGGACCCGGCTTCTCGACGAAGAAAGCAGTGAGCAGGAAAACAAGAAGCAAGCCTGTATTGAAAGCCAGCCTGGGGGCCATCCCGGATATATGGACATTGGCGCTGATAAAATAAATAAGAAGTGCAAGGCCAAGATAACCTGCGAATTTCTTAAGGTTATAGGGAACAGGGTAATAAGTTTGCCCGAGCAGGTAAGCGACCACCATCATAGACCCGTAGCAGATAAACGTAGCCCAGGCCGAACCGATATACCCGTGAATGAAGTGGTCGGGGCCAAGCGGGATCCACCAGAAATTCAGGGCCAGCGTGATCACCGCCCCCATCACTGAAAGCAATGCCCCCCAGATCGTCTTCCCGGTGAGTTTGTACCATATTGATAAGTTGTAATACACTCCTAAAAAAATATTGGCCATCATCAGGATCGGGATAACGCCCCTTCCTTCCCTGAATTTATTTCCTATCATCAGGCGGAGGATCACATCGTCAAGGTAAAGCATAGTCAGCAGGAATACGGCGCAAAGCGCAATAATGAAGTAATCCATGATACGCGCATACAGCAGTTTTGAATCTTTTTCTCTTGCATGGGAGAAGAAGAAAGGTTCGGCTGCAAAGCGGTATGCCTGTACGAAAAGGGTGATCAGTATCGAGATCTTGTAACAGGCGCTGTAAATCCCGACCTGGGCTTCGGCCATTTCCTTTGACATAGGAAGCAGGTAACGGAGCAGCAGCCTGTCGAAGGTTTCATTCACCATACCCGCCAGTCCGGCAAACAACAGCGGCAGGGCATATACAAGCATCTTCCTCCACAGTTTGTTATTCAGCCTCCATTTCATCCGCAGAATCATGGGAAGCATCAATACAAGGGTAAGAATGCTGGCCGCCAGGTTGGCAATAAACACATATTCTATTCCCCAGTCGGGCCTGTAAACCAGCCCAAGTAAAGGCTTCATCGAGGCATGGCTGCTCCAGGCCCATGGGCAGAAAAGTATGAAAAAGAGGGTAAGGCCAATGTTTGTCAGAATGTTAATCATCTTCACTGTGGCGAACCACGCGGCTTTATTCTGTGAGCGAAGCCTTGCAAAAGGAATTGCGACTACAGCATCAAGTCCCAGTATCCATGAGAACCAGAGAGTGTATTCACGGTGCTCGGGGTAACCGATCCAGGCGGAAATGCTGCCCGAAAACAATCCCGTAAGAAAGATGAAAGATGCGGAAGTCAGCAAAAGGGAGATCATACCCGTGCTGAATACACTGTCCTTATCGGCTTCCTTCTCACTGAACCTGAAAAAAGCCGTTTCCATTCCATATGTGAGGACCACCATCAGGAATGATGCGTAAGCGTAATAAACACTGATTATGCCATATTGGGGAGGCAGGAAGATACGGGTAAGCACGATCACCATTGCATACTGCAGGAACCTCCCCAGGATGGTGGGGACTCCGTAAATTACAGTCTGCCCGGCAAGGCTCTTGATTGACGACATTCTCTTTGTGATCGGTGATTAGTGAAGGTGACTGATAAAGTTCACTATTCAAGTAAGTGTCCAAAATTAATCATATTTTTGGGCTGATAAAGAAACGATGCCAAAGTCAAAATATTACGTCGTCTGGAATGGGCGGAAACCCGGGATCTACGAGGGTTGGGACAAATGCAGGGAGCAGGTGGCCGGCTTTAACGGTGCAAAGTACAAGGGATTCCCCACGAAAGACCTCGCCCTGGGCGCCTTCAGCGACGATCCCAGGAAGTATATGGAGAAAGGGCTTCAGTCCCCTAAGAAGATACTCTGCAGCAATCCCCTGGTAGGCGAACCTGTTGCCGACAGCATCTGCGTAGATGCAGCATGCAGCGGGAACCCGGGTGTACTTGAATACCGTGGAGTTGATACAGCTTCAGGCGCCGAACTTTTCAGGGTGGGCCCCTTCCCTGAAGGAACCGTAAACATTGGAGAATTCCTCGCGGTGGTCCATGCCCTGGCCTACCTGAAACAAAGGGATTCCGACTGGCCGGTTTATTCCGATTCCCGCACCGCAATTGCATGGCTCAGGAAACGTGCCATCAATACGAAACTTGAAGTTTCGGATAAAAACCGGGAGCTTTTCAAGCTTGTGGAACGCGCCCTGAACTGGCTCAGGAACAACACCTGGAAGAACCAGGTTAAAAAATGGGAAACTGAATACTGGGGCGAGATCCCGGCCGATTTCGGAAGGAAATAAAGATTTTTCCGTTTTTTAATTCAATTTCTTTTTTCACTATCTTTGAGGATGGTCCGGTATGTATCCTGCTTTTACCTTTGCCTTTTCAATGTCCAGTGCTGATGACATCTTAGATTCCGAGATCCTGCGCCAGAGAGCGGAAGATCTGCTGAAAAATAAATTAAAAAAAACGGTTTCGCCGCTTTCTGAAGCCGATATCCTTAAACTGGTTCACGAACTGGAGGTGCACCAGATTGAACTGGAATTACAAAATGATGAGCTCCAGGTAGCAAAAATATCCGCCCAGCGTGCAGCCGAAAATTATATTGACATGTTTGACTTTGCCCCTGAGAGTTACCTGATCCTTTCAGAACAGGGAAGGATCAGGGCGATCAACCTGCAAGGGGCTAAAATGCTTGGAAAAGAGCGTTTGTATTTACAGGGCGCCTCTCTCGTTTCACACCTTGAAACTGAAAGCAAGTTGATCTTTAACAACTTCCTTACCAAAACATTTAAGAGCAACAACAAGGAAACATGCGAGGTCATACTGTTAAGCAATGGCCCTAAGGTTCATGTAAGGCTTTCAGGCATTGTCAAGGCACAAAATGATCAATGCCATCTGATCATCACAGAGATCCCGGCCGGTATCGGAAGGATGTGATTACGGGATAGCGGGATATTTCAGACCGGATAATTGGATAGCTGGATTACTGGATATTTTAGACGGGATAGAAGGCATCGGGGATGTGGCGGATCTCGGTACCATGCTCATCCGCAATTACAGAAATGACATCAAACCTTATCTCCCCTTTAATTGCCCTGAGTTTCACATAGGCATTGGCAGCCCTGATCAGGAGTTTTTGCTTTGAAGGTGTAACCCATTGCTCAGGTTCACCGAAATAATTTGTATTCCTGGTTTTAACTTCAACGATCACGAGTGTTTTCCCGTCAAAGGCAACAATGTCGAGCTCGGCTTTTCCTGCCCTGAAATTCCTTGCCAGGATTTTATACCCTTTTGAGAGCAGGTATTCTGCTGCAAGGTCCTCACCCTTTTTACCGAGGTCATAGGACTTCGACATTGTTTTTGATCATTTGGCCCGGATGCTATATATCCAGCAATCCAGCTATCCAGTTATCCAGCAATCCAGCTATCCAGCTAAAACCCCAATTCCACCTCCTCATCCACTATCAGTTTCACCCGCCGGCCGAGGATCATGGCTACATTTTCAGGCCCGTGGCCTGCCGGGAAATCAAAACAAACCGGGTATTTGTACTCCTTAACGGCTTCGTAAATGATCTGATTGGCGGTTTTGCCATAGGGGACGGTATTGTCTTTCATATCCTGCATGCTGCCGACGACAATGCCTTTGAGATCCCTTAGCATTCCGGCACGCTTCAGGCTCATCATCATACGGTCTACATGATAGAGATATTCGTCGAGGTCTTCTATAAACAGGATCTTCCCTTTGGTTTCGATCTGGGAATGAGATCCCATCAGGCTGTATAAGATCGACAAGTTCCCTCCTGCAAGTAGTCCTTCTGTGGCGCCTGTGCGGTCAAGCGGGCCAAGCCGTTTGGCATAGATGATCTCTTCGCCGAACAAGGCCTTCCTTAGTGTTTCAACGGAAGTCGCCCCAAGCCTGTTTTCAGGCATATTCACAGGCATGGTCGCATGCAGGGTTTCAACTCCGAAATGCCGGTGAATATGTGAATGCAGCACCGTCATATCACTATATCCCACAATCCACTTCGGGTACCTGAGGAATTTCGTAAAATCAAGCTTGTCGATGATCCTCACGGTACCGTATCCTCCCCTGGCGCAAATTACAGCCCTGATCGAAACATCATCGAGCATGGTCTGCAAATCCTTCTGCCTCTGGGCATCGCTGCCCGCAAACTGGTTTTCAATATTGAAAACATAGGATCCCAGTATGACTTCAAGCCCCCATTTCTGGAATAATTTCATTGACGGATGGACTTCTTCGAAAGAGATAGCCCTTCCCGGTGCAACAATTGCGATCCTGTCGCCTTTCTTGAGGTATGGTGGCTGAATCATATGCACAAATGTAAAAAATTGATTCGTATCTTTGCTTCTTGTTTTACTGATTATGGAAAGACCGGAGTATAAACGCTATACTGTAACTTCTGCGCTTCCTTACGCCAACGGGCCGATTCACATTGGCCACCTGGCCGGGGTTTATGTCCCTGCGGATATTTTTGTTCGTTTCCTGCGGATGAACGGGGAAGATGTGATCTTTATCGGGGGGTCCGATGAACACGGGGTGCCTATCACGATCAAGGCATTGCAGCAGGGAGTGTCTCCCCAGCAGATCGTGGATAAATACCACGGCATAATTAAAAAATCGTTTGAGGAATTCGGAATTTCTTTCGATATCTACTCCCGCACTTCCAATCCCATGCACCATGAGACCGCATCGGCATTCTTCAGAAAGATGTACGATGCAGGGCAGTTTATAGAAAAGGTCTCGCAGCAATATTACGACGAAGCCAGCGGTCATTTTCTTGCCGACCGTTATATCACCGGCACCTGTCCTAACTGCGGGTTCGAAAAAGCTTACGGGGACCAGTGCGAGAAATGCGGATCATCGTTAAATGCCACCGACCTCATCAACCCTAAATCGGTGCTCAGCGGCAACCAGCCGGTGATGCGCGAAACCAGGCATTGGTTCCTGCCCCTCGATCAGTATGAACCCTGGCTCAGGGAATGGATACTTGAAGGGCATAAGGATGACTGGAGAACGAATGTTTACGGGCAGTGCAAATCATGGATAGAACAGGGGCTCCAGCCCCGTGCCGTGACCCGCGACCTCGACTGGGGGGTTAAAGTCCCGGTGGAAGGTGCGGAAGGCAAGGTTTTATATGTTTGGTTTGACGCCCCTATAGGATACATTTCTGCAACCCGCGAACTGAGGCCCGACTGGGAAAAATACTGGAAAGACCCTGAGACCAGGCTGGTGCATTTTATCGGGAAAGACAATATCGTATTCCATTGCATCATTTTCCCGGCCATGCTAAAAGCCGAAGGTACCTATATACTTCCCGAAAACGTGCCGGCCAACGAGTTCCTGAACCTTGAAGGCGACAAGATTTCCACATCAAGGAACTGGGCGGTATGGCTTCATGAATACCTTGAAGAATTCCCCGGCAAACAGGATGTGCTGCGCTATGTGCTCACTTCGAATGCACCTGAGACCAAGGACAATGATTTTACCTGGAAAGATTTCCAGGCAAAGAATAATAATGAACTGGTTGCCATTCTCGGGAATTTCGTCAACCGCACCATCGTTCTGACTCATAAATATTTCGACGGAAAGGTTCCCGCGCCAGGGGAGTTTACCCTGGCTGACCTGGCAGCTTTTGCTGAAATGAAGCTCTTTCCTTCCAGGATAGCGGCCAGCCTGTATTCTTACCGCTTCCGTGAAGCCCTGGCCGAAATGATGAACCTGGCAAGGCTTGGGAATAAATACCTTACCGATAACGAGCCCTGGAAACTGTATCCGGCAGAAAAGGAAAGGGTTGCAACAATTCTTAATGTTTCTCTCCAGATCTGTGCAGAGTTATCTATTGTGGCCGAACCCTTCCTGCCGTTTTCGGCCGCAAAGATCAGGCAAACACTCAACCTGGGATCCTACAGCTGGAAGGATGCCTTGCTTTGTAACTGGCTGGTGCCCGGGCAGAAAATAAATCCGCCCTCATTGTTATTTGATAAAATTGACGACGAGATCATTCAGAAACAGGTTCAGAAACTTATGGACACCAAAGCAGCCAATGAAGCAGCCCAGGCTGTAACCAGCCTTAAACCTGCAAAGCCCGAAATCGTTTATGATGATTTTACTAAAATGGATATACGGGTGGGAACCATCCTCGAAGCTGAAAAAGTTCCCAAAACCGATAAGCTGTTAAAGCTGAAAATTGACACAGGTATTGACCAGCGTACCGTGGTATCGGGTATTGCAGCATATTTCAAACCGGAAGATATTATTGGCAGGCGGGTCAGCATCCTGGTCAACCTGGCTCCCCGCAAACTCAAAGGTATTGATTCGCAGGGGATGATACTGATGGCCGAAAACCCTGATGGTACATTGTTTTTTGTTACTCCGGATGAGGGAGCCCACAACGGGAGCGATATAAAGTAATCCAGGCCATGGCTCGCATACTGTTCATTGAGGACGACCCTTCATTTGCAGAGGAAATGAAATTCCTGCTGCAGGAAAATGGGTTTGAAGTGATTACGGCGAACGACGGCGAACTGGCTTTAAATATCCTGAAAGAGCAGGAGTTCGACCTGGTTATCACTGACCTCCTACTTATTAAAACCCATGGAATGGAAGTTATCCTTCACATGCGGGAATTTTATCCGAAGGTGAAAATCATTACGATTTCGGGAGGAGGCTGGGCTTCATCACGGTTTCACCTTGATGCCGCCAGGCTGATAGGTTCCGACAGCTGCCTTGCAAAACCGTTCCAGGTCAGTGAGCTCATTCGCGAGATAGAGAGGCTGCTTGCCTGATCAGTTTTTACCCGGCCAGGAAATCCGTATTGTTGTACCCCTGCCAACCTGGCTGTCAATTTTCATACTGCCATTGAACAGTTCAGTAATTCTTTTTGAGATGATCAGGCCAAGCCCGAAGCCCTGCTGTTCCTTGAGCATCCTGTCAAATTGCATGAAAGCCCCAATCTTCTTTAAATCCTCTTCTTTAATTCCGCAGCCCTTATCTTCAAATATCATGTGGAACATATCTTCGGAACAGTAACAACATATTTTTACTGGAGTGCCGGGCGACGAAAATTTAAATGCATTGCCGGCAATTTCTTCCACCACCTTTGTGAATTCCAGCTCCGCAATAAACACAGAACATTGCCGGCAATCAAGTATAAGATCCCCTGACCGTAAATAATCATCAGCCATCTTGGTACTTACCCTGGTTATGATCTCCATCGGTTCCTGAAGTTCAAACCTGCGGGAAAGTCCCGTCTTTTTCAGCTCGAGCTGTGCATAAAGGAGATAATTCTGAATCAGCCTATGCAGCCTCAATGCACTGGTATAAATGCGGTTGCCGATTTCGGGCAGTTCCTCCGGGGTAAATGAGTCGGGGTAATTCTTCAGTAATTGCCCGAATCCAAGCATGCCGTTCAAAAGTGTGTTGAGTTCATGAGGGAGGCTTGTTATGAGGTTGATTCTGAGTTCCTGGAGTGCAGCCTGGGACCTCTCGGTAAGCAAATCGATTTTCTCAAGCCGGGCATGCACTGCGTTCATCAATTCGTCATGCGTAAAAGGCTTTGTAATATAATCATCAGCCCCCTGGTCCATGCCGGCCCTGACCTGGACCCGCTCGGAGAGTGCAGTCATAAAAATAAACGGTATCATGGAAGTCTTGATGTCATGGCGCAATACCTCCAGAACGGCATTTCCGTCCATTTCAGGCATCATGATATCGCAAAGGATCAGGTCGGGAAAATGTTTGACTGCCAGATCCACTCCTTCTTTACCGTTGGAAGCTGTGTAGGTTATATATCCTTCGAATTCGAACCAGTCTTTGACTTCTTCGCGAAGCATCTCCTGGTCTTCGATAATCAGTATTTTTTTCATACGCATTGACCTTACTTTATTTTAAGTATACATGGCAATTTTATTGTAAACAGTGAGCCCTCGTTGATATTGCTAGAAACCTGTATCGTTCCTCCGTGACGATGAACCGATTCCTGAACTATATTCAGGCCCAGGCCGGTGCCGGCTACCGTACCTGAATTTGATGCCCTGAAGAATGGAGTAAAAAGATGTTTAAGGTCTTTTTCGGGTATACCTATTCCCTGGTCCTTTACCTCAAGGATAAGTAAATCCTTTTCGAGTTTCAAATCAACGTTGATGGTTTTATCGGGTTCGGAATATTTAATTGCATTGGATATCAGATTGTTGACAACCAGGTAAATATTCTTTTTATCAAGATAAACTTCAATTTTATCAGGAACTGAATGGAATTCCAGATGGCTGTCGCGGCCCGAATGGATCCTGAATTCTTCAATTGTTTCAAGTATCATGGCAGAGAGGTCAAACAGTTCAGGTTCAAGTTCCCGTTCTTTAATCTGGAGTTTTGAAAGATTAAGAACTTCCTCAATGATCCTGTTCAGGTTTCCTACCTGGTCTTTGATCTTCGTGATCCTTTCGTCAACCTGTGTTTCCGTCATTTTTTTACGGTAGTTGAATAGCGATTCACTGGTAGCTAGAATAGTAGCCAGGGGTGTACGGAATTCATGGGAAGCTACCGAGATAAATTTTGATTTCAGCTGGTTCATTTCCTTTTCTTTTTCCATTCCCTGCCTGAGCATAACTTCATATTTCTTCCTGTCGGATATGTCGGTATGGGTTCCTATCATCCGAAGCGGCTTTCCATTGGAATCGCGGTTTACTACCTTTCCCTTGTCGAGTATCCATTTATATATGCCGTCCTTGCATAAAATACGATGTTCATTCCTGTAGATCTCCGATTCCCCGTTAAGATGTTTCTGAAGATCGGAATTGAATTGTTCAAGATCATCGGGATGGGTCCGCTCATTATTTTCAATTTTAATTATCCCGGGCATTTCATTAGCCTGGTAACCAAGGATGCGTTTCCATTGATTGGAAACAATAAAATTATTTGTTATGATATCCCAATCCCAGACACCCTCTTCGGAGCCTTCCAAAGCAAAATTCCAGCGTGCCTCACTTTCCCTGAGGTCCCTTTCAAGTTTTTTCTTGTCGGTAATATCAATTTTAATTGCAATAAAGGAAGATATATTATTTGCATAGTCCATAACCGGTGTAATGGTGAGTTCTTCAGGAAAAAGCGAGCCGTCTTTTCTTTTGTTCATAAGCTCGCCGCTCCATACTTTCCCGCTTTTGATTTTTGCCCAGAGCTCTTTGTAGAAATCTTCAGTCTGGATTCCCGATTTCACAAGTTGCCCGGGGGTCTGGCCGATAATTTCATCATATGAGTAACCCGATTGTCGTAAAAAGCTGGTATTCGACCAGGTGATCCGGCCTTCGGGGTCGGTTATAA
Organism: uncultured Bacteroidales bacterium; assembly: GCA_903887775.1. GTDB lineage: Bacteria > Bacteroidota > Bacteroidia > Bacteroidales > FEN-979 > CAIRDP01. Next base: position 227,205 of record CAISRB010000007.1, on the reverse strand, counting down.
TGATAGGGATCGCGAAGGATTCAAAAGCCGCACTTTGCATTTTCAGGGCAGCTTCGGCCTTCACCCGTTCGGAAATATCACGTGAGATCCCGAAAAGTACATCCTCATCGTCCCATTTTCCCATAACAACCCTGGTTTCCACAGGGATGCGGGTTCCGTCATTGGTAATCAAAGGAACAGGGCAGTATAAAGCCCGGCCAGCCAGCATCTCTCCTACAATAAAACCGGCTTCTTCCCTTCTTTCAGGAGGATGGACCTGGAGTACATTCACTCCAAGAAGTTCGTCGGCCTTGTATCCAAGGCGATTATTCACAACAGGATTGGTCCTGATTATATTCCCTCCTGCATCAAGGATGAACATGAAATCATCCAGGGTGTCAAACAAGGCCTGGAAGTTTTGCTTGCTTCTCAACAGCATGGTTTCAGCCTGGATCCTGGAGATTGTTCCGCCAATCTGTAATCCAAGGCTTTCAACTGAATAGCGAACGTTTTTGAACAGGTCATCGGCCGATCTTGATCCGAGATTGATACACCCCAGGATCTCACCTTCATGCTCGATGCTCAAAATAGCAAGTGAGAGGATGCCTTCCCTCGAATCCAATGTATCGCCAGGAAGATTTTCCACGGAATAATTAATATACCGGGCTCCCCGGCCTTTTACTATTTTAGCCTGAATACTATCGGCTTCATAATGCGATCTTTGTGACACGAATTCATCTGATAATCCCCGGTGGGCAACCAGGTTAAGGCTCCCTGTCAAAGGATCCAGAAAATAAATCCCGCCGCAATCCACACCTTCAATCTGCATTAATGCCTCCATTGAAATCGACAGTGCCTCGTCCATATCAGTAATCGTGCTGTGCTTTGCAGCCAGGTCACGTTGTATGCTGATAAATTGTTCAGCTGTTTTTCTCTGGGTAATATCTTCAAATATGTACAGCCTTCCGTAATACTCGTTTTTCTCTCCTCTGATCTGGGTTGAAAAGCGGCGTATTATCCTTCCGTCTTTGAAAGGGATCTCATCCTCAACCACCACTTCATTGAACTCGTCCTGCAGGGGTTCGCAGGATGCCGCAAAGGCAGGCACGTCTTTAAGTACCGGGAGGCAATCGGGGATGATCCCGTTATTTGTGAGTTCACCCTTTTTCATCCTTTCTTCAAGATGGGTAATACCCCAGATCTCGCAAAATTGATGATTGAAGTACAGTATTGCATCGGTGCGGTTATCAACAACAAAGAAGGCCAGGGGGGAGGTCGATGTCATTTTCTGCAGCAGGGATTCGTTCCATTCAAGGGCCCGCTCGGCAGTTTTACGCTGTGAAATGTCCCTGATTATAGCAAGAGCTTCATTTTCAGAAGTTGAGATGATGCGGCATTCATACCATTTCGATTCATTATTAATCTCCAGCCCGTATTCGAAAGAAGCGATATCCATGCTTGTAAATGCTTCCTCAATGGAATTTGCAACTGCTTCCAGGATATGCGGGGGCAATACGTCTTTAATGTTTTTTCCAAGGAACTGCTCCTCAGGCATTAGCAGATCGGTTCTTGACCCGCTCTGTGAGCCCAGCAGTATGCCTTCACGGTTCAGACGGAAGAGAAGATCCGGCACCGCCTTAAGAATTGCCTGCAGTTCACTGGTTCTTTCCCTGACAAGTTTTTCAAGGCCTGTTGAATATTGTTGCAAACGCCGGTTGAGTTCCCTGCGGTTAAAATTCAGTGAAATGAGCGAGGCAATATCCTCTGCAATCTGAATGTGGACAGGAGAAAATAAATCTTTTCCTTTTGTTAAGATTATAAGCAGCCCCGAAACAACATTTTCCAGCATCATCGGAACTGCCATTGCATTGTAATATCCTCTCTCGAATATCAAATGATTTATTCCTGAAAGTGTATTATCCCCGACGATTGTACGAACGTCAGTCTCACCCTTCCTGAATTTTTCCAGGTCAAACAAATTCAACGGGAACTTTCTTCCTGATACCCTGGAAAACTTTCCATCCCTTACATGGGATTCAAAGACAGCTTCATTATTTGTATAATTAAAAGTCATCAATAATATCTCATCACAGGGTATCATCTTCCTTATCCCCTCCATGGCAAACTCATCAACATCACTCTCCTTCAAATTGGATTGAATTATGGCATTGTCGATTTTCCTGAGTATTTCAAGCCTCTGGTTTGCTTCCCTGATTTCATTAAGGTTTTCCCTGATGGTCGTGATATCTTCGAAAGTTGTAAAGACCTGGTATGGAGTTTCCTCGCCCTGCCTGAACATAGCTTTGGCGCTGACATTGATCCATGTGTATTTGTTAAGCCTGGGATTAAAGACCCCCATGACCGCGGTATTTTCCTCACCCGTTTTCAATGCAAGCATTGCAGGATGTGTATCAACATGGAACTCCGAACCGTCCTCATGAATTGTATTCCACCCCGGATCTGCCGAAGTTCGTCCGCTTATCTGGTCATGATTTAACCCCAGCATACGTTCGGCAGCCGGGTTGGCAAGGAAAATATTCCCTGCGGCATCCTGGTATACCACTCCCTGGGCCATGGTGGTGAACAAGGTCCGATAATGTTCTTCACTCTTTATCAGCAAGTCTTCTGATTTCTTCCGCTCGTCTTCAACAAACTTCCTTTCTGAGATATCACGGATTATCCCGATTGCATGGTTTGCTTCCCTGAATTTCATCAGTGAAAGGGAAAGCTCGATAGGGAAATGCTCGCCGTTTTTTCTTTTGGCAGTGAGCTCGATTGTTTTGCCTATCGCATTCCCGCAACCAGAATTGATAAATCCGGTCATGCCCTTTTTGGCAGCCTCAAAGTATTCAGGCGGTGCGATTAATTCATGAACATTTTTTCCCAGGACTTCTTCACTGGGAAAACCGAATAGCCGTTCAGCTGATGGATTCCAGAAAATTACTTTTCCATATTCATCAATAGAGATGATAGCATCCTGCGCTGTATTGGTTATGGCCCTGAATTTTTCCTCGCTTTCGGTAAGCAGGTTCTCTGCTTCCTTGCGTTGGGTGATGTCACGGCTCACACCCACAAACCCAAGCAGTTCTTTACTGTCACTAAAGATCAGCGAAAAAGAGTTCTCGATCCATATCAGGCTGCCATCCTTTTTTATTGTTTCAAGCTGTATTACCCTGGCCCTGCTTGGATCGGCAAAACTGTTTGATTGAACACGGCTTACTATCGATTCCATCCCTTTGCCGGCAGTTTCCCGGGAGGTTTGGGTTAAAATGGAATTGAATGATTTTCCGGTTATCTCCTGTACATCATATCCGAGGACTCTTGTAACAGACAAACTGACATACTCAAAAACCATATTCTCATCGGCAAGCCATATTATATCCTGGGTATTCTCTGCTATGATCGACAGGTGTTTTTCAGCTTTCTGCCTCTCCGCTTCCGCTTTTTTCTTTTCGGTAATATCCCTTACCAGGCTTATCATTCCACGCTGGTTTTCGAATCGGAACAGGCTGGCATGGATTTCAACGGGAATCAGCTTCCCGTTTTTGGCCCGTTGCAGGCTTTCAAAAATAACCGATTCCCCTTCAGTCAGTTTTTTATGAACTCCCCTGATATCCTCTTCCTCAATCTGTCCCCCGATATCTTCAATCGACATCTCCATGAATTCCTCCCTCTTATAGCCAAGCATCTTGCAGGAAACTTCATTAACCTCGATAAAATTGCCAAATGTTCCGTCCCCCTTAAGCACATTTACATACAATGCGTCTTTGATTGCTTTAATCAGGTCGGAGTATTGCACTTTTGGTAATGACCCGACTCCATGAGAATCTTTCGCGAGCTTCAGTACCTTGAAGACTATCATCAGGGAAGCAATTTCGGGATCATTGATCTGGTTGATGATGCTGGCTTCAAGCCACACCCAGTTATGCAGTGAATCCCTTCCGCGAACATGGCATACTTCCTGGGAATCAGGTTCCGACATGACCCACTCCAGTGATCTCCTGATCACGGGTAAATCGAGGGGATGAATGAAAAAATGAAAATCTTTTCCTGTAAATTCATCCAGGGAGTATCCCATCAATGAAATAACCGTTGGTGAAACCGAGAGCATCTGCTCATCCCTGTTCAGGGTTATAATAAATTCAGCATTATACCTGGCCCACCATTGTAATTCAGGGTTTTGTAAATTGCTGAAAAGACCCTGCAGGGCCTTGTTTTCTTTCTTCAGGGTTTCGATTTCCTCCAGCAAGGCTGTTTTACTTTGTCTCATAGCCAAAAAGCATTTAACAAAAGATGCAAAATATCATAATGTAAATGTAGTCAGGGCCCGTGTTTGGCATTGTATGATACTGAATAATTAAAGTGTAGTGATTAATGATGCTGTTGTTGTAGTTGTTTCCCTTACATCTTATTATTATAATGCTCATTAGGCAGTCCTTATGATATATAGATTTTAGATATTATAAATTAATCTGTAATTCGCCAGACGTATTTTGTTAAACTTTTTAACTGAATTCGGAAAAAAACAGTAATATTACCTTTGAAATTAAAGTGTCATTCTTCCTGTTCTCAATATGTAATTCCGGGATGTATGAACCCCTTGCCTGCCAGGTATGAATCCCTGTTTGATATCGCCCCTGTGGGATATCTTGTCCTGGATGAAAAATGTACCGTCCTCTTTGCAAATAAGTTTTGTGCCGGTTTGCTTGGAACGGATCCCAATATCATAATGAACCAGGATTTCTGCCGGTTTATTTCAGATGAATCCCGGCTGATGCTTTCTTCGGTCATAGGTGGCAGTACTCCCCTGGCAGGGAACAAAACCTTTGAACTTACCCTGATAACCTTAAACGGAGCGGCCACAATTGCCCAGGCTAACGTGGTAAGTCTCGTTAATCCTGATGAATATCTTATTTCCATTCTTGATATGACCTACCGCAGGCAGTCGGAGGACCGAATGCAGGGGTTGACCCAGAAACTTCGTGATCTTTCGGCACATATTGAAGCAGGGATGGAGAAGGAAAAAAAGCGCATTGCACGTGAAATCCACGATGGGGTGGGATCATCCCTTTCGGCGCTGAAGATGGAATTGTCATTGTTGCGCAGGCGCCTGGGGCATGGAAACCCTGATCCGGAAATTGAAAAACATATCCGTTCAATGTCGGCCCTGGTAGAAAGTACAGTCGACCTGATCCGCAAACTCGCAACGGAATTACGCCCGGAAGTGCTTGACGAGCTGGGACTTATTGCAACCCTGCGATGGTATACAAGGGATTTCGGGGAGCGAACGGGGTTTACCACAGGGTTTACGGTATATCCTAAAGACTTTAAACTTGACCCTGTGCTGTCCACTGCAGTCTTCAGGATATTCCAGGAGATAATGAATAATATAGCCAAGCATTCGGGAGCCGGTAAGGTTACAGTATTCCTTCGCAAGCAGCAGCACCAGTTCCTGCTGCGCGTGAAGGATGACGGTATCGGAATACGGGAAGAAGAACTGAACCATAAACGCTCATTCGGGATCATAGGCATGCAGGAAAGAGTTAAACTTCTGAAAGGCCAGTTAAGAATCACCGGGATCAAAGGGAAAGGGACCACGGTTTTGCTTGAGGTTCCCCTGCAACCAAATCCGCAATCATAAATACTATGATCAATATACTGATTGTTGATGACCACGCCATTGTTCGTGAAGGTTTAAAAACCATCCTGAAGCTTGAAACAGGAATAGCTGTTGTGGGTATGGCAAAGAATGCTGCCGAAGCCCTGAAGCTTGTTTCATCGAATAAACCGGATGTAATTATTCTTGATATCTCGCTGCCGGGACGCAATGGTCTGGAGATCATTAAAGACGTGAAAAAGATCCAGCCCCATGTAAAGATAATCATGCTCAGCATTTATCCCGAGGACCGTTTTGCCATAAGGGCTTTCAAAGCCGGGGCCTCAGGCTACCTCACCAAGGAGATGGCACCTGAAATGATCGTTGAAGCTATCCGCAAAGTCAGTACAGGCGGTAAATACATAACCCCTGCAATTGCAGAGAAGCTTGCCGACGAACTAAATGAGCTGAACGATAAATCGCCGCATGAACGGCTTTCCGACCGTGAATTCGACGTGATGTGTATGGTGGGATCGGGAAAATCACTGATTGAAATAGCCGAAAAACTTGGCATCAGCGACCGTACTGTCAGCACCTACCGCACCCGCATCCTCAAGAAAATGAACCTGAAAAACAATTCCGAGATCATTCATTATGTAATAGATAACGGGCTTATCTAATTTTTGATTTTATATGAAAAGAAAATTGATCATCCCGCTAATAGTGCTGGCCTTTTGTTCAGGCTGCTGCACGAATTCAGAAAATAATAAAAAAGACTCCGGAATCACAGCTAAAACCGCTCCCAGGGAGCATGTGCTGACCGCCGGGGATCAGGCAAAACTCACTCCTGATCAGGTGATCAGCGAATTGAAGGAAGGGAATAAACATTTTACAGGGAACACATTAACTCTCAATAATTTTCCCGAACAGATAAAGAAAAGTGTCGATGCTCAGTTTCCCGAGGCAGTGATCCTTTCCTGCATGGACAGCAGGGTGCCGCCTGAATATATCTTCGATAAGAGCATAGGTGATTTATTTGTAATCAGGGTTGCAGGAAACATTATCAACCAGGATATCCTTGGCAGCATGGAGTATGCCTGTAAAGAGTCGGGGGCGAAATTAATTATCGTGATGGGCCACCAGCATTGCGGGGCAGTGAAGGCGGCTATAGAGGATATTAAGCTCGGAAATATTACTGGCCTGCTGCAAAAAATCAGACCTGCTATCGAAAAATCGGCCAGTTTTCAAGGTGAAAAGTCTTATAAAAATGAGGAATACCTCAGCCTGGTATGCCTTAACAATGTAGTTGCATCAATGAGCGAGATCAAGACCCGGAGCCCGATCCTGAAAGAAATGTCGGATAAGGGGGAGATCAGGATCGTCGGTGCCCTTTACGAACTCAATACGGGTATTGTAAAGTTCCTGGAATAACATTTCAATGATGAGCAAAACAATTTTGATCAGTCAGTTTAACGCACTGGTGTCGGACCTGGGAATCAGGCTGGAGAAACTTCTTGAAGGCTCAGGGGGCGAAATCGCCGTTTTGCTGAAGCAGATCATCAGCAAACTCGAATCAGAAACAAAGAGGAATACAGAAATGCAGACTCAAGCTGAAACTTAAAATACAACATTTGTTAACCTTTATTGTCTCTATTAGATTATTTACATAAAATATGAAACCAACACCCAAGAAAGCAATGAAACACCTGATCCTAACCCTCGCACTTACCGCTTTAATATTCACAAGCTGCAAGAACAAAGCAGCTGATCCTTTGCCTGATGCAGATCTGTCGGGGACCTGGGAATGTGTCTCGCAGAACAGCCTGTATCAGGGTCACTACTACCAGATCCAGCTAAGCGGGAAATCTTATGCACTTTCAGGAGATGCGGTAGTACGGGTAGACTCGAACCAGCAACCCGGTCTGATCTCAGGCAGCCTCTCGCAAGGGAACCTGAACCTGGTCGGGACATTCTCTTCAGGAGCTCTCTCTTTCAGGTTTACAGCATATGTTGCTCCCGGCTCGGCTCCAACCTCCATTCTTGGACAATTCACTACTGCCTCGCTCATGAAAAACGGGAAAGATGTCCTTAAAGATGTTTACCTAAGGAGGACGTTATCCAGGATCAACTGCGACACCCTGCCAACTAATTCGTATAAATTCGTAAAAGTACTCTCCACCACCAATCCTACCGGCCCTCCCGTGATTTTCGTGCACGGAATGGATGCAACCCTGAAATGCTGGGATACCCTCATCATGAATCTCTCGGCCGATTTCAAACTGAGGCACAATGTTTATGTGTTCCAGTATAACTGGAAAGATTCAATCACGCTTAACGGCAGGGCATTGCGCGATTCGGTGGTCGCTGCAGGGCTGGTAAGCCCCATCCTCATCGGTCATTCGATGGGAGGACTGGTCTCACGGGCCTATATCGCCAGCGGCGGAACCATTACCAAACTGGTCACCCTGGGAACCCCTCACCTGGGAACCCCACTGGTCAGCCTGATCAACCTGGTGTGCTTTGCCAATTTTCCGGGCCCACGGCAGATGTACCCTTACACCGGGTTCATCCCAAACATGCTTCACAATGCCCTGGACATCGCGAACCGGTCAAAATACTGGGTGATCGCCGGTCAAATGACCGATCAGCTTGACAACACGAGTCATTATCAATGGCTGCCGGCCTGGGCAGCCTCCATCGACAGAATCGGGTATGATGCATTCCTTCTGTTCGGACCTCCGCCCAACGACGGACTGGTACCTGTAAATTCAGCCAACTTCGACACCCTGAATGTGCCTGTTAACCGTCCCCTTCCGCTTCAGCAATGGGTAGATCATTTTAACCTCATCCAGCCGGGCAGGGCGCCTCAGGTACTGCAGTTTATTAATTCTTTGTAAACAAATGAAACCACCAGCTCTAAGCCTTTAATGTAACTACGCTGGAAGCGGCTACAGACTGTTATCTTCAAAATAAATTCTATCTTTGCACCCCCATTGGCCCTGTAGTTCAATGGATAGAACGGAAGTTTCCTAAACTTTAAATGTAGGTTCGATTCCTACCGGGGCTACTGAGAACATTGAAAAAGGCTGATATTCAATAAAATATCGGCCTTTTTTCTTTCAGGTGCAACATAGGTGCAACAATTATTAACTTATTGATATTCTGCATTTTATATAATTCATAGTATATATAAGTTAATATAATACCGAGATTCAGAATTTTATTGAACAAAACGAACAATATGCAAGCGTTTCTTTGACCCGGAAAGCTTATTTGAGAAAAAAATTGATCCGGCCATGATTTATATTATCTTTGTGAATATGAACACATCACCCGGCACTTTCAGAGAGCGTCCGGGTGGGGTGGGATGCCTGTCATTCATAATCTAATTGGTGTTTTAAACCTTAATTTCAAATTATGGATACCCGGATTTTTACCCCAGTCAAGTGGTTTTTACTTTGCCTGATGACATCTTCAGGCTTTTGCCTCAGTGCCCAGCCGGTGGGGGGCCCTGCCGTTAATTTTGGAAAAGATCCTTCCATCCCTTCAGTAAGGACCCTGCTTGCCAGCGATACCGGACATGCCTGGCTCAATGTAAATAACATCAATGCCCTGTTCTTTGCCAGGGGGAGCCATTTCTTTTATGAAAATGCCGCCTTCGAGGTGCCGAAAGGCAGCGGGAAGACTTCAGCCTTTTCCAACACCATGTGGATAGGCGGAAAGGACAACCAGGGAGTACTGCATTTTGCAGGGGAACGTTACCGCCAGGGGCCTAATACAGGAGTCGCAGGTTCCTGTCCCGATTTTTACTGCGGCCCCGTCATGGATCCTGCTTATTATTCCGCATACCAGGATTCGGTATGGAGCCATGTGTGGAACCTGAAGAAAACCGACATAGAATATCATAAAGCTCATTATGCTGATCCGGGTTACCAGCCTCTTCCCGATATCCTTTCCTGGCCTGGTAATGGGAATACTTCGATGGGACAGGCGTCACAGCTTGCGCCTTTTTTTGATGTGAACGGCGACGGAATATACAGCCCTATGGATGGCGATTACCCCCTGATCAGAGGAGACCAGGCGTTGTTTTTCATTTTCAACGATGACCGCGGACCCCATCTTGAAACCTTCGGAAACAAACTGGGAGTGGAATTCCATGGAATGGCCTATGCCTGGGACTTGCCGAATGACTCGGTTTTCAAGAACACCATCTTCCTGAACTACAAGATTTTCAACCGTTCCCAGAAGACTTACGACAGCGTTTACCTGGGGGTTTTCACCGATATCGATCTCGGTTACGCTAATGATGATTATGTAGGCTGCGATGTGGAAAGAAACATTCATATCGGATATAACGGAACACCGGTCGACGGGTTCGGGGAACCATATGCTTACGGTGCAAATCCCCCTTCACTCGGAGTTGTCTTACTTGCAGGGCCTTATATGGATCCCGACGGTATTGACAATCCTAAATATGACAGCTACGGCCACAGGCTTTGCGATTACAGTGTGAACGGGCAGTTTTTCGGGGATTCCATCGTCGACAACGAACGGCTGGGGATGTGCCGTTTTATTTACACTAGCAATTCGGGGGTTCCGTCCTACATGCTTGATCCGAGATACGACTATCAGTATTACAGTTTTATGAAAGGTTTTTGGCTCGATGGCACGCCCTTGCTCTATGGGGGAAACGGCCATACCAGTACCGGTGCATACGGGCCTGCATGCAGGTTCATGTTCCCCGGTGAATCCGATTCCCTGAACTGGGGCACAGGCGGTATCCCGCCATATGGCCCAAAGAACTGGTCGGATTCCACTGCCGGCAACAGTCCGGGCGACCGCAGGGGAATTCAGGTTTCGGGTCCTTTTACATTCCATGCGGGAGCTTTACAGGAAATAGACCTTTCGTTCAATTGGGCTAGGGATTATAATTCAAAAAGTGCCGTAGGCTCAGTTTCAAAGCTGCAAAATATGACCGATTTAGTGACACAAGCCTTTATCACAAATACCCTTCCCGGAGGGGGAACATTCACCGGCATACCAATCAAGACAGGCCACGACAACATCGGTTTGAATATTTATCCCAACCCTGCCAGGGACAAGATCAACATCGTGTTGCTTAGCAGGGATGCAAGCCAGGCTGTGACTATTGAACTCCTTGATATGTTCGGTCGGCTCCTTAGGACCATCTCGCCGGGCAGCGGACTTAACACAATTGCAATCGATATCACCGATGTTACGGGAGGGATTTGTTTTGTCCGGGTCAAATCCAGCAGCAGCGTAATTACCAGGAAAATTGTGATCCTGAAGTAAACCTCATTTTTTATCAGGCACGGCAGCATTTTATTCCTTATCTGCCAGAGCAGACTGTTCATCCGGGAGTGTTGATATATAAAACAGGAAATCGATATATCAATTAACAATCCTGCTCAAAGAGCTCAAACCGTGATTAAAACTTCCCGTTCTACCTCCTTAGGATCAGGCGGTTGTTGTATTTACTGCCTGAAGCAAGGTGTAAAGTTACGATGTACTCCCCTGAAGCACAGGAGGAAAGGTTGATAGTGAACCGTCCTCCGGCCGGTGCTTTTGTTGATCGATACACTGTTTTTCCATCGATTCCTGTGACCACGATCGATTGTATCTCCTTGCCGATGCTCTGGTCAACAACGACTTCCACGAGACCGCTGCTTGGATTTGGATAGAGCCTTACCGGGTTGCTTGTGATCTCGTTAACGCCATTCGGTTGTGCGAAACCTGCAACCAGGTTGCGGTTCGAATTTGCTGCAAACGTCAATGTTTTTTCGGAAGAATCCGCAATCAGCTGATTATTCTCAGACCATCCCAGGAAGAGCCAGTTCTTTTCAGGGACAGCGTTCATGGTAACTGTTGCTCCGGCACTATATACCCCTGAACCACTAACAGTACCCCCGTTAAGCGGGAAGGTAACACCATTGATCTGGTAATAGCCGGGTTCAACATAAAGTTCCGATTCCCACAGGCCCCTTCCATAAGTAGAGGCGCGTATCTTACCAGCCATATATTGAATATCAAGGTCGGTAACTATTACGTTGGGTAAGCCCTGACTATACCTCCTCCAGTCAGTCATTCCTGAATTCCTGTAATACACACCGGCATCGGTACCAATATACAGGGCATCATTGGTATTGTTCTGATATTTTATGCAGCTCACCGGCAGGTTCGGTAGCGATCCGGAGATGTTAATCCAGGTATCCCCTCCGTCGTTTGAACGGAAAACCTTCTTATTGTTCTTATACCCGCCTAATGAAACCCAAAGTGTATCGGGATTCGTTGGATGTATGGCGATCATCGTTATCACACAACTGTCGTTCCCGGAAGGATTTTTCTTTTCCTTGTATGTTTGCCAGTCATTATCTGTTTTGAAAAGCGCATAAAGCCTGGCCGCATACATCGCCTTTGGATTGCTTTGTGAAATTTCGATGGATTTGATATTTACATCAGTTTTAGGGTTGGGGGTTGGGAGGTTTTGTTTGTTTGCCTTCTCCCATTTTATCCCTCCGTTTATTGTTTTGTAGATATCCTGGTACCCTGCATATATAGTACCGGTATCTTTGGGATGTAAAATATAGGGGGTTACCCATGCACCGGTAGGTCTGCCCGGTATAGAGGCTGAGATTACCGTTCTCATTTTAGAGCTCTCCCAGGTAGGATCGGTGGACCTGTAGATTACTCCATTGCAATATGATGCATACTGCACTGAAGAATTATAATGATCGATCTGGCAATCCATACCGTCACCACCGATGACTTCGGGAGCCAGCCAGTTAAAATCACTTTGAATCTGCGAACCATTATCCTGGAACCCTGCAATGACCAGGTTTTTATTGGTATAGGACCCTCCGATCCGGTAAATCTGACCAATTTGCATACCCCGGGTAATGTCGGTCCATTTTTTGCCTCCGTCCTTTGTAAAATAGATCCCGCCATCATTTCCTTCCATGAATGTACCGGGCTGAAGAGGATGAAACGTGAACCAATGCTTGTCGGCATGTACCGTTTGGCAGGCAACCGTATCAGTCCAATAGGTAACGAGTGTCCAGGACTTCCCGCTGTTGGTGCTTTTCCATGTATTGACGCCTCCCACCCAGCGTTCGTTGGTATCGGTTGGATTGATCAGGTAGCAAAGATCATAATTTCCCTGCCCTCCCCAGGGGGTAGCATGTTTGTTCATGTCGGCGTAACTGTTCAGCAAATTTTGTTTTGTACTCGTCGAATCAACTGGATCTTTCGGATAAAATTTAGTAAATTTATTTCCCTGGTCAGTCGAACGGTACAAGCCTGAAAGTCCGTTCATCGCATTGGTGCAGATGGCTTCCAGTAAAAGTGGATTCTTTGGGTTTACTGCCAGAATGATGCGATATCCATCTTTGAATTGAGTGAGCGAGTCCCAACCGCTCCCCCCATCGACGGACTTGAAAACCATTCCATTAGTACTGGCAGCATACATCACCAGAGAGTCCTGGGGTTTTAATACGATGTCGGTGAAATATCCTTCTTTCTGCAAGTCCCATTTTATCCCTCCGTTTATTGTCCTGTATATTCCTGAAGACGTTGCAGCGAAAAGAATATTCGATTTAGTTGGATGCATCACAAGGCGGCGGATAAGTTTGCTGCTGTCGGAACTCCAGCTCAACCCGGTAGCATTCCATGTAGCCCCTCCGTTTATCGACTTTAAGACGCCTATACTCTTGGTGTCGCCTGCACCGCTGCCATTGATATCACCCACCATACTGGCAGCATCACCGTCACCAGTGGCTATGTACATGATCTGAGGAAATAAAGGATCAATTACCATATCGCTGACACCAAGGACGGGCTGGTCGTCAAAATTCGTTGTCCAGGTTTTCCCGAAATCAGTCGTCTTCCATAATCCTCCTGCAGGTGTTCCTACCCAGAAGGTGTTCTTGTCGTTAGGATGAAAGGCAATACAGTTGATGCGTCCAAGGCCGAAATACCCGCTTTTTGTAGCATTGGGGCCCATGGCCGTCCAGTAAGCTGCAGAATCCTGGGGCTGATCAGGTACATGAGTCCCAACATATTTTTCCCACTCAGTAGTAACAATATTATTTGGCGGAAAGTTGCCTTGCCTGTCCACGCGCTGCTCCCAAAACCATTCCCAGCGTTTAAATGGCTTATAGCCTGAGCCCCTGGTAACCACCCGTCCTTTCCAGTAATCGTTGAATCTTTTCTGGATCTGATAGAAATTCGCCTTATCCGTAGTTGATGTGGCTGGTGATGTCGCCTGGGCTGATGCAATCCTGCCTGATAATAAAAAGCTTAGAAACAACACCATTGAGATTACAATTACTAGTTGTGCATGCGAATAAGTGCCGGCAAATGTGTACTTGTTTTTCATATATGGGCGGATGAGAATTTTGCCTGTTAAAATCGTATTGAATTTTCAGCCATTTTCGTAACAACTTCACCTTCGAAATTGTATAATTTCACGAAGGTTTGTGAAGTTGCTGCAGCATTTTGCAGGGTTATGGCGACAAAATTCATGGTCGTTAGTTTTGGGTTACGGTCAATCCATGTTCCTGAATTCGCATAAATTGATTTCTGCCCTTTATAGTTGTTTGACGTAATGATTTTCGCAACATGAGTATGTCCGAAAACGACAATTCGTTTATTCGAATTCGGATTCATAAAGTATTGCACTTCTGACTGCCTGTCTGTTTCACCCGCTTCTGCGACATATCTCATGGCCTGGGCTACCGGGATGCTCACAGCAACATGGTTAAGTGTTTGTCGCTGGTCCCATGAATCCTGGATTCCCTTATAAAGCTTCACATCGATATGCCCTCCGGAAGATGACTGATAAGGCAGAAGATCTTTGACTGAATATTTCCCGTTGAATCCATTCACGTTTGTTACGATGATTTTTTCATCATACTTGTTTGTTATCGTAAACATGTTCAATGTTGCTTTCCAGATTTTCCAGTATCCGAACAACAGGGCCTGGCTTTTATCACCCGAATTATTTTTAGTGACGGCCGGTACTGAATCGCTTGCAGTTTTACGACCCTGCACTACATGCAGTGCGGCTATTCTGGTAAAAAAGTATCCCGGAGGCATTATAGTCCCGGGCGCGACATCCTGGTTTGAAATCGGGTCGGGTGCACAGAAAAAATTATAGCGATGCCCATGCTCAACGGCTATTTCAGGATGGTCAGCAGGCGAATAGGTACCTAACCCCAGTTCTTTATCCCTGGCCTGGTGTATTCCCGGCAGGATACTGGCAACATTATCCGCAGTGATAGTCAGATCATGGTTACCGGGTACATAGGTGACTAAAATTTTTCCACCCCGGATGATACGGTTGAAGGCATCTATCACTCCTTTATTGGCGATCGCTATCCGCTTTACAAAATCAGCCTGGTCCTTTCCGTTATATGTGTCGGTTGTGGCCGGGACGAACCACTCGTCAAGCAAATCCCCCGCAATAACAAGTTCTTTTACATTTGGCGACAAGCTGATTTTATCGAGAAATTTCTCAAGCGGTTTAAGATTTTTGTTGATCTCTGCATAAGCCAGGTCGGCACCAAGATGAATATCGCTGATCACAACAATCATATTGCGTTCATTGCTGCCATTGGAGAAAGGGTCTGCAACCGGCTGCGAAAATGTGTTATTGCAAAAAGCAAATAAACCTGTAAACAATAATAGTCTGCTTATTTTTTGAAATGTTCTCATAACAACGATGATTGGATTAATGTTTAATCAGTTTGATGGTCTGAACGGTCTTCCAGTTTTGCAGTCTGAGGGAGTAAACGCCCCTGTCGGCCTGGGAAAGATCAATGAGATATTCACTTTGTTGACCAAAATGTTTCTCTAAAATGATTCGTCCGGTAAGATCAACAACCTGTACGTTCAGGTTGGTAACCGCTGCATTCTGAGGGAGAATGGTAAAAATCCCATCAGAAGGATTCGGCAAAACCCGGAACCATGGCTTGTCGCTGCCTTCCTGTGGGTTGATGCTTACAGGACTATCGAAAACGATGGATGTGATCCTGGTACCTCTGGTCAGGTCAGCCTTGATGTATTGGTTTGTGTACCAAAATGTTTTATCATCTGTCGGATCTACTGCCATCGATGAATAATCTCCCCAACGGTTAGAATACTCCTGGGAGGTCGTCCCGGACCATATCGTGGATTCTGCTATGTCAAGTGTTGAATTTCCTGCAGAATATGCCGTGGAAGACTGTCCGCAATACCTGATCCCCGGGTATTCGCCCAAACTCGACACAGAATAACCCAGACCTATCTTGTTTTGCCCGTTCAGCAGGATACTGCCCATCCAGCGGCTGGTGGTATCGGGAGAATAAGTGCCTTGCTGGCGTATGCTCCAGCTTGCATCGGTTTTGCGTAATTCATACCACCTTATCCCTGCACGTCCTTTGCCGTCAATGTTGACCGTATGGCAGCAAACAAGGGTCTGATACGAACCGAAATTCCTGTATTGAGGCATATTCATAATGATTGTTGGCACCGCATCGATCTTCTGGGTGCTTCCTTTCTGACGGATGTTGGACCAATCGTTTCCAAAATTGCTGGAAAATGGCGCCACATCAATTTGCTGCGTCCGCTGGAAAGTCGAAGCCGTGGTCGTTGTCCAGTTCACAGCAAGCTGATAGATCCAGAGCTGACAGCTGCCACTCCAACCGGCATCATTGATGGCAATAAACAAACCAGGAGATCCTTCCGGGGCAAAGGCTCCGTCATTATCAACAGGGGGGGTAATTTTAAATTCTCCTGCCGAACCGGGACGATTGGGATTGGTAAATGAGACAAATTGCGCCGTTTGACCCAGCAGCATTTTTGAGCGTTCCAAAACAAAGATATCATTGAGCCCATTGGTATTGTTAACCCCTACGTAATAGCCATCGCGCCACACTCCGAATTTGGGATAATCGGGCATCTTGTCAACTTCAAATGAATAAGGATACCAGGTACCTGTAGGATCATTGGTCGATGAAACTGCAACAAGAATATAATTCGGAGTCCCGTCTGTGGGTATCGAAAATTCCGCCACGAGGTAGCGGTCGGCCTGCTCATCGTAAAGAACTATGGCATCACCGTCGTTTCGGTTCGCCCCTGGCTTATTTCCGAAGATCTGGTTGACGTTTGTCGGACCTGCCTTAAGCACACCTGATTTATCGTAAATTGCATAGGTCATATTGACTGTTTGCATGTAATGGTTGGGGCCTGCCGTTCCATTTTCATCAGGTACATAATTGGAGCTTTGCCCTTCAAAATTGACCTGTTGGCTCTGATCAAAACTGAGGCTTCCCATTTGCCTCTGAAGAGTCGGATCTTCCCCCTTCAGCAAAGCTGCATCGGCATTAGGATAGGTACGATACTTCAGGGTGGGGTTCAGAAAATCCTGTTTGAAATTTTTTTTCATCCTCAACTGTTCTTCCTGGCTTAATGGAGGAATATCGCGAAGCGGCCGGCTTTCCCCCAAATAGGTACCAATACCAACTTTTGATGGATAAACAACTGAAGGATTCTGGGCCTTTGATGACAGACTCCCCAGGATGAATGCCAGCAGAAGTATCAGGGAAGAAACTCCGCAGCTCATTTTTTTTGCTTTCATAGGCTTTTTTTTAAGGAGGTAAATATTATTTTCTTTTACTTGCACACAGTCAGTTTTTTTGAAATTCTTTGTTTGTCCGTAGTAACTTGTATCATATAAATCCCGTTGTTCTCAAGCTGGAAATTTTTCACTGATTGTCCTTCAACCTTTGTACTAAGCACAGGTTGTCCGAGTGAATTGAAAATCTCTATTTGTCTTGTCGTTGAGGGAAAAGATACAGTGAAATTCTCTTTAGCAGGATTCGGGAAAACCTTCACAATCTCATTTTGAGGATCCTGCGTATTAATACCAGTCATAACAGACAAAGCATAAAAAGCATTTATTCTTCCAAATCCGTAATATTGGTCCCATCCGGGAGTATCTTCACTTGGATCTCCTACCTGGTCTTCCGCAGTCGATTCAATGATTGATTTTATCTGTGCAGGGGTCCTGTTTGTATCCTGTGCCAATAATAAGGAAGCAAGCCCCGCAACAAGAGGAGTTGCCTGTGAAGTCCCCCCCCAGTAACTATCGTAAGTTGTGTTTGACTGATAGCTCAGCCCATAAATATAATTTCCCGGGGCTACAACAGAAATATGAGACCCGAAATTACTTCCACTTGTAGGACTCCAGAAAAACGGATTGGACCTGTTATCATTCGGATCTGTTGAACCTACAGCAATAACACCCGTATACTTTGCGGGATAGTAAATCGTATTTGAGTTTGTGTTCATCATACAGGCAACAATGACTACATCATTATCTAAAGCATAGGTAACAGCATCCTGAAGCGTTGTGGAAACGGCTGTACCTCCCAGAGACATATTTATCACTTTTGCTCCATTATCTACAGCATAATAAATGGCATCTGCCCACCATGAATAATACCCGAAACTTGCACTGTTAAGCCCTTTTAAAATCATCAGTTTGCATTTCCAGTCAACACCGGCATATAAAATCGTGTTATTTGCATTTGCTCCTATAATTCCGGTTACATTAGTCCCGTGTCCCTGATCATCAGTCGGGTCATTATCGGAATTGGCAAAATCCCATCCCTGAACATCATCGACAAATCCATTAAAGTCGTCGTCAATTCCATTGTTTGGTATTTCCTTATAATTTTTCCATATCCTTCCTGCAAATTCCGGATGATCCAGCTTATCTCCGGTATCAATTATTCCAACGATAATAGTGCTGTCTCCCTGTTCAAGAATCCAGCCATTTTCCATATCAATATCCGCTCCGGCTTTTGAAGGAGACAAGGGAAAGGTCCCGTCGTTTTTTAATCCCCATTGTAAATTATAATATTGGTCATTGGGGACAACACCTAGTGTTCCTCCACCTGAACCGATAAAGTCAGGTTCGGCAAATACAGTTTCACCGGTCCTGTAATACTCATCGATGACTTGTTTCAGGTCTGTTTGTTGTGGAAATTGAATAACATAAATGTGCGTGTTGCTCTTTTTTCCTGTGGATTGCCTGTTGATTTTTACCGCATGGAATTTTTGACTTACAATGTCAATTTTATTATTTCCGATTAGATTTTGTTTACTCCATGATTTGCCCGGATCGGCAATTTCATTTTTTAATTTTAAAATAATCCTGTCGGTCTGTCCGGGGTTTTGTCCGAAAGATGCAATGCTACTGAACAGTGTGATTGCAAGCATGTAAATTTTTAGTCTCATTTGCTGATAATTTGAATGGATACTTTAATATTCCGTTGATGTTATTGATATTTGAATGCATTGATGGTTCTCCTGATCTCTATTAAAGCAATATTAATACAGGCCTGGCTGGAAGTAATTTTCGCCACTGATTACGGTCCTGATGGCTTTTTCGAGCTCCTGTTTCCCGGAGGTCTTCATTACAAAACCCATGGCGCCTGAATTTATCATTGCACTGTAGTATTCCTGCTCATAATACATGCTGAACATCAGGATTTTTAAGTCCGGTTTGATGGCCAGGGCCAGCCTGGTTGCCTCGAGGCCGTCCATTAACGGCATCTCAATATCCATCAGCACCAGATCGGGATTCTGAGTTTTAAGCAGGTCGAGAAATGACCGGCCGTTTTCGGCTTCGCCAATGATCTCGCCCATCCCTTCTCTTTCAATAAGGAGTTGTATTCCTTCGCGAAACAGAGCATGGTCATCCACAATGATGATTTTCGGTTGAGGTTTCATAAAGCAGGACCTTTACCGGAAATAAACAGAATATTTTCCATTAAAAATTATACGTTTTATCCCTAAACAAATGTAACTCCCGGAATCCGGAATTGGTAGGGGGTAAACTCTGAAAATGGTACAGGGGAATCCTATAAATGAATTGGGGTAAACCCTATGGCGGGGAGGATATTATATTTCGAAGAGTTTGTTTTTGATAGCGAACAAAACCAGATTAATGGTATTTCTGGTTTCGGTCTTTAGGAGGAGTTTTGCCCGGTGCGCTTCAACGGTTTTAACTGACCTGCTTATTTTGCCTGCAATTTCGGTTACGGAATACCCATCGCAAAGGTATTTCAGCACCTCCAGCTCCCGTTCCGTAAATTCGATTCCACCTGAAGGAGTTTGAGTTGCTGATGACTTCTGTTTACTGAAATCAAGGATTATTTTCCGTAAAAGCTCATTCGAAAAATAACTTTCGCCATGAATAACAGTTTTAATGGCATTTTCAAGTTCCTGCTTACCGGCTGATTTCAGCACACAACCCATGGCACCGGTATTGATCAGTTTTGCATAGTCGTTGCCCATGTCGAGCATGGTGACCAGCAAAATCTTCAGGGCAGGTTTCATTGCAATTGCTTTTGCCGTGGCTTCAATACCTCCCATGACAGGCATTTCGATGTCCATTAATACAAGATCCGGATCCAGTGGTTCGAGCATATCAAGAAACACCTTGCCATTCGGGGCCTCGGCAATGACCACCCCCATACCTTCCGTCTCAATCAGGAGTTTAATCCCTTCGCGGAAAAGCAGATGGTCATCAACCAGGATTATTTTTGTTGTGGAGGGCATTGGGATTTTTTGTTCAAATACCTGTTCTGAAAAATTTAGCAAAGCGGCATTTCAATATAAATTTCCAATCCTTTGCCGACTGCTGTTTTTATTGTGATTACACCCCTGATAAGCGTTAGCCGTTGCTGAATATTCAGCAGGCCCAGGCCGTCTTTCTTTTTTTCAACAAGGGCCAGGTCGAATCCAATCCCGTTATCAGTAAATGTGAAGTTAATCCTGTTTTTTTCGCGTGAGTAAAAATAGGAAATATTTACATGGGTCGCCCCGGCATATTTTAAGGTGTTGTTGATCAATTCGGTAGTGATCCGGTATAGCGTTGTTTCCCTTAAACTGTTGAACCTGGCTTTTGTGTTAAAGCTCAAATTGATGGAGAGTTTCTGTGTGTCGTTGATACTTTTGATAAAGTTCAAAACAGCATCTACGTATCCATATTTGGTAAGAATTACAGAGCTTAAACCCTGTGAAACTTCACGGGTGGTCTGGATCGCTTTTTCGATGTTATTGTTGCCTTTTTCCGTAATCAGTTTCTCTTTTGCCGGATCATCGGTTTCTGCAAGCCACTGGAAATAAAGTTTAATGGTCGACAGAAGGGGGCCAAGACTGTCGTGCAATTCTCCGGCAAACCGGTTTCTTTCCCGTTCTTCCACCTCAACGGTAACATTGAAGAGCTCACTTTCAATTGCGACTTTCTCAGTGATGTCGCGGTTTGAAGCTCTTATACCAAGGCATTTTCCTTCACTGAATATCCTTCTGCAAACATGGTCAATCCAGCAGATATTTCCACTTTTGGTAACGGCCCGGAAGCTGACTTCCGAGGCGTTCTCCCCGGGCATACTGCCATGCTCTTCTTTTTTGTGCGATTCCCAGAGATCCTTGTCGCTGTCGAAAACAATGTTGTCAATCATTGCCGGACCCTTAATAAACTCTTCTATTGAATAGCCGGTGATCTTTTCAGCAGCAGGCGACATATAAATGATCTGACCGTCCAGACCTGTCCAGTATTCCCAGTCGTAAGTATAGTCCGCAACTGTCCTGTATTTTTCTTCGCTTTTTTTTAATGCTGTATTAGCCTGGGCCAGCTCCAGCGCAGATTGCTTCAGCAGGGCTGCATCCCGGATAATTTTTTGTTTATAATTGAATAAATCAAGAAAGATATTGATTTTGCTGACCAGAATACGATCATTGAAAGGCTTAAGGATATAGTCGACGGCTCCGTTATCATACCCTCTGGAGATGTCAGTCTCGGAAAGGTATTTGGCGGTCAGGAAAATAATCGGGACCTTGTCATTGATCCTGGATTGATTGATCTTTAATGCCAGGTCATATCCGTTCATTCCCGGCATTTCGACATCGAGTATGGCAAGTGCCAGGTCCGTTTCATATGTCTTCTCAATTGCCTGATCACCGGAAAGTGCCCTTATCACTTTGGCTTTAATCTTCATCTTCCGGATAATAACATCCAGGAGATCCAGGTTATCGACAGAATCGTCAACAATGAGCAGGTTAGGTAAATTGGTCATCGGCATTTTTAATGTAACGCTCATGAATGAGAATCAAAGCAAATCAAATTCAAAGTTATAATTTATCCCTCGTATCCTGTTTATAAGTTCTCTTATCAGATAAACATCAGAAAAGGTAAATGATGTTATTTTGCAGACGCGATGGAGCAATTCTTTATTCCTGCTGCAGTACTTGGTTCATTTCTTATCCTGGTGGTTCCCGGGCAGATGAGATATTATTTTACCCTGGCACTAATCCTGTTTATAATCCTGGTGACATCAATCCCTGCTGCCATACAGTTTTTTTCTCCACTTTTAACCACTGAATTCAGGCCTGGTTCAGAATTTACGGTAAGCCTCACTTCAACAAACTGGACTTTCAAAGGGTACCTGGGCGAGCTCAGGTTCACCATCGACAGACTGAGTTCCTTTTTTATCCTTATCACCAACTTCACCGTTCTTACCGGGATCCTTTATTCAAGGGGATATCTCAAAGCCTATGCGAATACGAAGAACCCTGCCCAGTTTGCGCTTCACAACTTCAGTTATATCTGGCTTCACTTTTCAATGCTGGCTGTCCTTACTTTGCGTGACGGGCTTTCGTTCCTTATTGCCTGGGAACTGATGGCAGTTTCGTCTTTTATGCTCATCCTGTTTGAAGCTGAAAAAAGGGCCATTCTTAAAACCGCTGTCAATTACCTGGTCCAGATGCATATTGGTTTCGTGCTCCTGCTTTTTGCTTTCCTGATAACAGAATCCGGGACCGGGCAGATGAGTTTTGATGCCCTGCCTGCATATTTTTCAAGCCACTCAAACATCGGGCTCTTTGTGCTGTTCTTTTCTGGATTTGCAGTCAAGGCCGGGTTCATGCCTTTTCACACCTGGCTGCCCGAAGCGCATCCTGCCGCGCCTTCCCATGTTTCAGCTGTAATGTCGGGTGTGATGATCAAAATGGGGATTTACGGGATCTTCAGGGTGCTCACTTCGATACAGTCCGACTGGTACACCATCGGGCTCGTCCTGCTGATCATTTCGGCTTTGACAGGGATACTTGGCATATTATTTTCGACAGTGCAGAAAGACCTGAAAAAGATCCTGGCCTATTCAACGATAGAAAACATAGGGATCATAGGACTTGGAATTGGCCTTGGTTGTATAGGTATGGCCCTGCACAACCCTGTTATCGCTGTTCTTGGCTTCACCGGCAGCCTGCTGCATGTGCTTAACCATTCATTATTTAAATCACTGCTTTTTTACGGGGCAGGATCGGTTTACAGGGCTACCCATACAAGGAACATTGAAGAGCTGGGCGGGCTTGTTCATTCTCTCCCGCGCACCGCCGGCTTGTTTTTATTCGGGACTGTGGCAATCTGCGCACTCCCTCCTTTGAATGGTTTTATCTCGGAATTCCTGCTGTATGCAGGCTTTATCAAAGGCCTCAGCTCAGGCAATGAATACCTTTCAATTTTGTTCCTGCTGATCATCCTTACACTTACGCTGATAGGCGGAATGGCTATCTTCAGTTTCTCAAGAGCCTACGGGATCAGCTTCCTGGGAAGCCCCCGTAAGGAAATTCACGTTCAACCCGAAACGATTACCAGGGATATGATCCTCCCACAGCTCCTGGTTGCTTTCATAATCCTTGGCATCGGGCTGATGCCAATGGCCGCTATTGCACCCATCGCAAGCCTGGTTGCAAACACCTTCCACCCTGGCCCTATTCCCTCAAATCTCTTTTTTACAGATGTCCTCAATAAACTCAGCCTTTTCGGCCTCCTCCTCATCAGCCTGGTGACAGTGATCCTCTTGCTCAGGTCACGGCTTCTTAAAAACCGCAAGCCTGAATACGGGCCGACCTGGGGATGCGGTTATACCGAAGGCACGGCCAGGCAGCAATATACAGGGGCCTCGTTTTCAGGGAACCTTTCGGAACTGGCCCAGCCGGTCTTGCAGAACCATGAGGAATTCAGGCCAATTGCGACCGAAGACATTTTCCCGAAGAAGCGTTCGCTGCATCTTCAGACCACCGATATTTTCAGTAAAGGACTGGGAATGCTCACCGACCTTTCCTGGCTGGTCCTGAAAAAACTGGCCCGTCTTCAAACAGGGAACATCCGCCATTATATACTATACGCCTTCATCTTTATCCTGCTGATCTTTGCACTTTTATACCTTAAACTCATATGACGGGAGCCCTGCTGGCCATAGTATCTGCAATTTTCTTCCCGGGAATCATCCTGAGGGTGAAAAGCATTGCCGGCGGCCGCAAAGGTCCGGGGATACTGCAACCCTGGAAAAACATATTCCTCCTGTTCAGGAAAAGCAGTGTTTTCAGTACAACAACCAGCTTCGTTTTCAGGCTTGCGCCTGCAGTGTATTTTGCCACGATCTGCTGCGCCCTCATGCTTCTTCCATTCCCGGGCATCCCGTCCGTCATGGGCTTTGAAGGAGATTTCATCCTCTTTGCCTACCTGCTGGCTCTGGGCAAACTGCTGTTCATTCTCGGCGCCATGGATACCGGCAGCAGCTTCGAAGGTATGGGAGCCAACCGCGAAGCCCTTTATTCCATGCTCACCGAACCGGCTTTCTTCATTCTGTTTGGAACACTGGCCCTGCTTTCAGGCCATCTTTCAATGCAGGATATCTTTTCCCATTTCCAGTTTGCCGGGGAATTTTCTCTCATCACCGGGGCAATCGCAATTTACCTTCTGGTACAGATCGCAATGATCGAAAACAGCCGCATGCCGGTGGATGACCCTAAAACACATCTCGAACTTACGATGGTCCACGAGGTGATGATACTCGATTACAGCGGGGTCGACCTTGCCCTGATCCAGACCGGCACAAACCTGAAATTCGTATTATACGGCGGACTTATCGCTAACTTCTTTATGCCGGTGAACACTTACTGGTTATCAGCGACTGCAGCTGTTCACAGTTCACCCTTCACTGTTCAAATGCTGGCAGTCCTTGTTAATGCTTTGATCTTCCTGGTTGTCCAGGCCGTGTTCTCCGCTGCCATCGGTCTTATGGAATCATTCCGCGCCAGGAAGAAACTTGCTAAAAACCCACAGTTCATTGTAACACTGAGTTCCATTGCCCTTATCGGATTTATACTTGTTCTGTTATTAACCCGTAACCTCATCCGCTGACATGACCCTGATGCTCATCATCGTTTTTGCGATCAGCCTGATCTACCTCAGTGTTAC
Organism: uncultured Bacteroidales bacterium; assembly: GCA_903887775.1. Taxonomy (GTDB): domain Bacteria; phylum Bacteroidota; class Bacteroidia; order Bacteroidales; family FEN-979; genus CAIRDP01. The sequence goes on along the minus strand of CAISRB010000007.1, from coordinate 202,297 downwards.
CGAGAGGTTCAGAATATATGCAGGACTGGTTGGATTGCAGGGCCTTTTGCTGTTCGGTATCTCCTTCATGCAGCTCGACAGGATCACCCTGGCAACAGTATTATTTGTTGCCATAGAAACACTGCTGTTCAAAGTAATCATAGTCCCCTACCTCCTGTTTACCGTGATAAGGAAAACCGGTGTTGCAAGGGTGCATGAAAAAGCGCTGCCTTCTTTTTATTCACTGCTGATGGTGACTCTCGGCCTGCTGCTCAGCATCGTAGTGTCCTTCTCGATGAATACCACCCCCTACAACCTGATGTTCTTTATTGTTTCATTTTTTGCAGTGTACACGGGGCTGTTCCTGATCATTTCACACAGGAAGATATTTTCGCACCTGGTAGGTTTCCTGGTAATTGAAAATGCAGTCCTTTTGCTTTCACTGGCTATAGGCAGCGAGATCCCTATGTTGATCAACCTGGGGATACTGCTGGATATCTTTGTAAGCGTGCTTATCCTGGGGATCTTCGTGATGCGCCTCAGGCAGCATATTGATGATTTAACGATACTTAAGGATGACTAATCTCTCGCATCTTCACACCGCCGAAATCGCTTGCATCTTTGCAACGCGGCTACGGTTCGCTTCGCTTCACCTGATGCCGCTTATGCAAAATGCTTCGCTATCCATATTTTCACCATTTAACTTATGATCAACCCCACACCTATATTCATCTTTTTCTTCGTTATATCCATGGTACTTGGCTTGCTTGTGGGGCTTATACATTCTAAAACCCTTGCAAGGTTGCTTACATCATTTTATGTAATTATTCACGTTGCGTTTACCATCTTCTGCTGGATGCACAGGGGTGAAACCGTACTTGATTACTTCACTTTTGACACACTGGGTCTTTTACTCCAGTCGGTGCTTTCGATACTGACCGTAACCACTGTATTTCACGGGTTTATCTATGTGCGCAACAACTCACGAAGGACCTATGCCATTTATCACGCGGCATTGATCGCGCTGATCGCATCGATGACCGGCGCTTATTTCGCCAACGGGATGACCACGGTCTGGATCTTCGTGGAAGCCACGACTCTTTCAGTTGCAGCCCTTATCTACCATGACAGAACGGCTATGGCTCTTGAAGCCACCTGGAAATATGTTTTTGTCTGTTCTGTGGGTATCGCCCTGGCATATATTGGAATTCTTTTCCTGGGCTTTACTGTGCGTGATGCCCGTTTGCTTCATCTTTCGTTTTCATCCATCACCGAGATCGCAAAGCTGGCCAACCCGCTTTATCTTAAGATCGCTTTCGTATTTGTACTTGTTGGTTACAGCACGAAGATGGGGCTCTTCCCGATGCATACGGTGACAGTGGATGCGCATACCGTGGCCCCTCCCCCGATCAGTGCTTTCATCTCAACTACCCTGATGAACGTCGGCTTCCTGGCTATTTTCCGCATCTATGCACTGTTTTCAGCCACGCCGATACTGCCTTTTATGAACCATGTGCTGCTTCTTTCGGGTTTCCTGTCCCTGCTGATCTCCGCCGGATACATGCTCAAAGCCAAACATAACAAACGCATGCTTGCATACTCCAGCCTCGAGAACATGGGTATTGTTGCAATAGCCCTTGGAATGGGAGGCATAGGGTATTATGCTGCGATACTGCACATCATCCTGCATTCATTTGCGAAGGCCGGGCTGTTTTACCAGATGGGCCAGTCATACAAAGTCATGGGGACCTATAACCTGGATGAATCGGGTAATTACATGAACCTTTACCCTGCCGGTGCAACGGCCCTTTTGCTGGGTCTCGTTTGCATTACCGCTATTCCTCCCTCAGGGATGTTTATTTCGGAACTGCTGATGTTTAAAGCCATGGTCGCAAACGGTAACTACCTGTACATGGCAGTGGCTGCATTACTGCTTTGCTTCGTGCTTTATGCACTGCTGACAAGAGTTCTTCATATTGTTTTTTCAGAGCCAAGGACACAGAGCGGCAAACAAAGTGAGAAAGTGAACCCCTGGCAAACCGTTTCACAGTTCGTGCTGTTCGGGATCGTGATTGTTATTTGCTTTACCCAGCCTGCTTTTTTCAGGAATATGATCATCGATATTATTCAAAATCTGCCGAAATGACATTACAACTTGTTTACCCTTCCGGAATTAATTTTCGCTACTTCGCTAACTATGTTTAAAGTAAACCCCTTTATTGTTCCTCTCGACGATATCCCTGTCCTCGATTATCCTGAATTCAGGGATAAGGTGAATGATCTGATGGCGGATGAGGGATGCCATTGCGTTACCTATCACGCGGTCCCGCTTGGCGCAGCGCTCAGGTTTTTCTGCTGTATCGCTTCCGATCATGAAAAGAAATTAATCCTGCTTTCCCATGAGCAGAAAGCCTCTCCCCTGCCGGTTCTTGACTCGCTGACCCTTTCCCATATTTCCTTTCATATGTTTGAACGCGAAATACGGGAACAGTACGGAGTTGAATTCACAGGGCATCCCTGGATGAAGCCGGTGCGTTCTCATAACCTGGATGGAGGGTGCATAATGCAGGATACAGGCATGTCACCTCCCTCTTCCCGCATCCTGCATCCATACTCCTTTTATTCCATCGAAGGCGAAGGCGTCCACGAAGTCGGGGTAGGCCCGATTCATGCAGGAATCATCGAACCCGGATACTTCCGCTTCAGCTGTAATGGGGAAAAGGTACTTCATCTTGAAATACAACTGGGATTCCAGCACAGGGGAATAGAGAAGCTTTTTGTTGAAAAGCAATCAGGAATTCAGCGCGCTATCCTGGCCGAGAGCATTGCAGGGGATACCGCAGTCGGCCATTCGGTAGCTCATGCCCAGCTTATGGAAACCCTGTCGGGGATTACACCTTCCCCTGCCCTGCAGTGTGAACGTATTATTGCGCTCGAGCTTGAGAGGATCGCTGTTCACATAGGTGATTCGGCAGCGCTCTGCACCGACATCGCATACCAGTTCGGGCAGGTTGTGAATGAAGCCCTGCGTACCATCGTGATCAACACAACCCAGTCGTGGTGCGGGAACCGTTTTGGGAAAGGTCTTGTAAGGACAGGCGGCAGTCATTATCCTTTAATAGAAGGCATAGCCGGGATGCTCCTGTCAAACCTTAAGGAAGTTGAAGAACGATATGCCCTGATAACCCATGAAATGTTTACAAACCCGAGTGTCCTCAGCCGTTTCGAGGGAATCGGGAAAGTCAGCGCACACCAGGCCGGCATGATTGGTGCTGTAGGCATGGCCTCAAGAAGCAGCGGGGTGAAACGCGATATACGCTGGTCCCACCCCTTCCAGGCTTTCAGTAAATACAGCTATGAACCGGTTACACTCCACCAGGGTGATGTATGGGCCAGGGCCATGCTGAGAAAACTTGAAGTTGAAAAATCAATGCAGATTATCAGGGATCTTCTCGGGGGGTGCGAATTTGAAAACCGTCATGTGCCAGTTTATGACTTCAGCCTGCCCGCTTCAAGTTTTATCTTGTCTCTGGCCGAGGGCTGGAGGGGAGAGATAATGCAATCCGCAGTCACCGGCGAAAAAGGGAATATCATACATTATAAAGTCAAAGATCCTTCATTTCACAACTGGATGGCGTTGGCTGTTGCTGTAAGGAACCAGGAGATCTCGGATTTTCCTTTATGCAATAAGAGTTACAATTTATCTTATTGTGGATTTGATCTGTGAAAAAGGGAATATTATTCGGCGAAGCCGTAATGAACACCTTTAAATTGAATACTACGTGAATAATATATGGCTCTAAGCATAATAAGTATCTTCCGCCGCCACGGCCGGCAGTACATAAAGGACCTTCGCAAGGCTGCGATTCCGGAAGGCTTCCGCGGCCGCCCGGTAATCAGTGCAGATATCAGCCCTGAAGAAGAGAAAATTGCGGTTACAGTTTGCCCTGCAGGCGCCATATGCACAGGGCCGTTCACCCTTGACCTTGGTAAATGCGAATTCTGCATCGAATGCAGCTTTGCCACAGCAGGAAAGATCAGGTTCACGAATGATCACAGGATGGCAACAAACCTGAGGGAAAGCCTTTTCATAAAAACCGGAATTGATAATCCAATCTGCACTGACCCTGAACTGACCAGGAAAGAGATTCATTCTTATTTCCGTCATGCCCTTAAACTGAGGCAGGTTTCAGCCGGGGGCGACAATTCAGCCGAAATGGAACTCAATGCTGCCGGGAATGTGAATTTCGACATGGGGCGTTACGGTATTGAATTCGTGGCTTCTCCCCGGCATGCCGATGGTATTGTGATCACCGGTCCGGTCAATGCGAATATGGCTGAAGCCCTTCAGATCTGCTATGAGGCAGTCCCCTCACCCAAAATCGTTATCCTTGCAGGTACAGCAGCGATCAGCGGGGGGATCTTTAAAGACAGCCCGGTAGTGGACAGAAAATTTGTTGAAAACATAACGCCAGACCTTTACGTACCCGGCAATCCGCCCCATCCCCTTACATTCATTAACGGGATACTTGATCTGATCAGGAAAAAATAATCGACCCCTTATTCATATCTCAGGGCATCAATAGGATTCAGGCTTGCAGCTTTGCGTGCCGGATACCAGCCAAAGAAAATTCCTATTGCCGTGGAAAAGAGAAATGAAAGTATGATGGATTGTAATGTTATGGTAACCGGCCAGCTCATCAGGCTCGCAATGATCCCGGAGGCTAAGATCCCCAGGCCAACGCCAAGCAGCCCACCTATCAGACTGATCATCAGGGCTTCGATAAGGAATTGTAACAACACATCTCTTCCTCTTGCTCCGACGCCCATGCGGATACCTATTTCCCTTGTTCTTTCTGTTACCGAGACGAGCATGATGTTCATGATACCAATACCTCCTACAAGCAATGAAATACTGGCAATGCTTGCGAGCAGGGCTGTAAGTATACTCGAGGTTGCTGTCGCTGTACTCGCAATATCAGCCTGGGAACGGATAGAAAAATCAGGATCCTCCGATGGCCCCAGCCTGTGCCTTTCTTTCAGCACCTGGGTGATTTCATCGGTGGCTTCGGGGATCATTTTTTCCGATGTCGCCGAAATCATTATGCTCTGTATATAGGCTATGGTAAGCATGCGAACCTGGACTGTATTGAAGGGTGCGATCACGATGTCGTCCTGGTCCTGTCCCCATGCATTCTGGCCTTTTGTGGCGATGAGCCCCACAACCTGGAACGGGATTTTATTGATCCTGATCATCCTTCCCGTCGGGTCCTGGCCTTCACCAAAAAGATATTTATTCACTGTTTGCCCGATCACACAAACTTTGTTTGCTGCACGGTCGTCATTCAGCGTAAATACGGCTCCCTTGTCCACATCCAGATTACGGATGTTGAAATAATCGGGATATACTCCCCATACTGTGGTTCGCCAGTTCTGGCTTCCTGCTATGAGCTGGCCGCTTGTCCTGACGGTTGGTGTGGAATACATTACTGCCGGACAGCGGCTGGTGAGTGCCTTGTAGTCATCCATTGTTAATTTGACACTCGATCCTGCTTCCATTCTTACACCGCCGGTCATACTTGCGGAAGGAAAGACCGTGAGCAGGTTGGTCCCCAGGTTGGCTATTTGTTTCTGGATGCTTTCTTTTGAGCCCTGGCCGATAGCCAGCATGGCAATAACTGAAGCAACTCCAATGATAATCCCAAGCATCGTGAGAAAGGTCCTCATCTTGTTCTTCGCGAGAGACCTTAATGCTGCCTTTAACTGGTTCCTAAGTTTCATATGGTCTCCTCTTCTGTTAGTACTGGTATGGTTAAGAGCTCTGCAGCTGCATTCCTTGGTTTTTCAACGTTGAAATCCTTCAGTATGCGCCCATCCCTGAACGTTACATTCCGGTTTGTATAAGCTGCAATATCGGGTTCATGGGTCACAATTATAACGGTAATACCCCGGGTATTCAACTGCTGAAAAATACCCATGACCTCGACAGAGGTACGTGTGTCAAGGTTCCCGGTTGGTTCATCAGCAAGTATCACAACGGGGTCGTTGACCAGGGCCCTGGCGATGGCAACCCTTTGCTGTTCACCTCCCGACAGCTGGCTTGGCAAATGATGAAACCTGTCGGCCAGTCCCACCGATTCAAGAGCATTAAGGGAACGTTCCCTCATTTCCTTTGAAGTGATTTTACTGTTGTACATCAAAGGGAGTTCAACGTTTTCGAGGGCCGACGTGCGGGAAAGCAGGTTAAAGGACTGGAACACAAATCCGATTTTTTTATTTCGCAGATGAGCCAGCTGATCTTTATTTAGCTTACCAACATCTACACCGTCAAGCAAATATTCGCCTTTTGTAGGCACGTCCAGGCAGCCGGCTATGTTCATGAAGGTAGATTTCCCGGAACCGCTCTTTCCCATGATAGCTACAAAATCGCTTTTATGGATCTCCAGGCTAATTCCCCTTAAGGCATGCACCTCAAGGTCACCCATTTTATATATCTTGACGAGATGTTTGACTGAAATAATGGTCTCTTTCATATTAGCGTCCTCCTCTTCCGCCGGCGCCTTGCTGAGGTCTTCCCATTTGCGGTGCGAACGGACTTTGTTGCTGTGTAGTTTGCTGGCCGGGAGTTGTATTCACGATACCCGTGACTACATCATCCCCTTCTTTAATGGAGTTTTCTATCTCGGTAAAGCTGTTATCGGAGATCCCGGTTTTAATCCTGTGAGGGAAAAGTAATTCGCCCTGCTTTATCCAGACCATTCCCATTCTGGGGCGGTTATTTCCACCCTGTCCTCCCCAGCCCTGAGAACCACGTCCCTGCATCCCGGAGCCTTGCTGGCCACCCTGGGCCTGCATTCCTGTACCCTGCTGGCGACCCTGGGCCTGCATTCCGGCGCCCTGCTGGCTACCCCGGGCCTGCATACCGGTACCTTGCTGGCTCCCCTGGGCCTGCATACCTGAACCCTGGGCCTGAGTACCTGCACCCTGCTGGCTACCTTGGCCGCTTCCACTCTGTCCGGATTGTTTGCGGGCAGCGAATTTCTGCAGTCTTTCGATCATTTTCTGAATTGAATCGGGATACTCTTTCAAATGTTTGTCAAGGTAATCCTGTGGAGGCCAGAACCTGAGCGCAGCTGAAGGAACTTTCAGTACATTAAGCGCTTCCTGTATCTTCACTGTCAAATTGGCTGTCATCCCCGGCATGAGTTTCAGCTCAGGGTTTGGAACATCAATCACAACCGTATAATTGACAACGTTCTGCACCGACACCGGCTGAAGTCTGACCTGCCTTACCGTACCAGAGAACATCTGGTCCATATAAGCGTCAACTTTGAATGAAACTTCCTGCCCCACTTTGATCTTGCCAATATCGGCTTCATCAATGCTTGCCTGGAGCTGCATTTTCGTGAGGTCGTTTGCAATCGAGAATAAAGTGGGAGTGCTGAAACTGGAAGCAACAGTCTGACCTATATCCACATTCCTTGAAATGACGACTCCGGAAACAGGGGCTATGATCGTGGCATAACGCAGATTGATATATGCCCTGTCGAGAGATGATTTAGCCGATCTTTCATTGGCCTGAGCTGTTTCATAATCAGAAAGGCTTTGGTCGAAATCGGACTGGGCGATCACTTTTTGTTCGAGGAGGATTTTGTTTCGTTCATAGTTCCGTTTGGTCAGCCTGGTCTGAACCTGGGTCCTGAAAAGGCTTGACTTTGAATCCTCAACGGAAGCCGCAAGAAATGTAGTATCAAGTACGGCTATTACCTGTCCTTTGCGGACAACCGAATTGAAATCCACGAATATCTTCGTGATAATCCCCGATACCTGAGTGCCTACAGCAACGGTAGTGTCGGCGCTTAAAATGCCGGTAGCTGTCACAACCACCTGCAGGTCCCCTTTTTCGACTTTCCCTGTACGAAATTCTATTGCCTTTTCCGATTTTTTCCCGAGCAGGAAGTACCCACCTGTAAGGAGGGCAAGAATCACAACAATTAGGATAATCCAATACGTCTTTTTCATTGTTTATTAAAAGTTAAATTTTTAAAATGTAATCGCTTTTCCCTGATAAAAATCGAGGATTTTCGACTGAAAAATAAAATTATATTTTGTCTGAATTACGTTCGATAATGATGAAACATAGTTGTTCTTCTGGATCAGATAATCGGTAGTGCTCATGACCCCTACGTTGAATTTCTTTTCTGCATTCCTGTACGCCATCTCCGTTGAACTCAACTGGATCTTTCCGGCTTCATATGACTTTGCGGCAGATTTAAGACTTGTATAAGTTTGTTCTATATTCATCCTTAATGTCATCTGGATGTTGAGTTCATTGAGCGCAGCTGTTTTAGAGTTGATTGTTGCCCGTTCAATGCTGCTTTGTATAGACCTGTTACTGTATATAGGGATACTCAGGCCAAGGTTCATTGATTGTCCCACATTATTCCATACCTGGGTGTACCAGGGATAACCCGAGGCATTCACATCGGGATTCCTGCTGCTGGAAGCATAGTTTGAACTCATGCCTGCCGAAAAAGTCAGTCTTGGCCAACGGGCCCCGGTCGCAACTCTGATAGCCATCATTGAGCTGGAGGTCTTAAGCGATGCCGATTGAATCTGAGGCATAACAGCCAGGGCTTTCTGGTAGATCACGTCCTTGCTTTGAAGAAGATCAAGCCCTGGATCAACAAGTTTCGGGATCTCGACATCAAACTTGTCGATTACCGGAATCTGCATAAGTTGCATCAGGGTTACCCTGGCAATGTCGAGTTGATTCTGGGCATTGACGAGCTGAAGATAATCCGTTGCAAGCTGTGATTTGATCAGCAGCAGGTCTCCTTCAGCAGCTTTTCCGACATTCAGAAGCTTTTGAGTCCTGTCGACCTGGACCGAATCAGCTGCGAGCTGGTTCTGTGCTGTTCTCAGGATCTCATACTGCTGTAGTATCTGCAGGTACCCGGTTGTGACACTCAGAATGACTGTATTCTTTGCGTTCTCAACATCATATTTACCGGCTTCTATGTTCAGCTTGTACTGTTTGATGGTGTTGTTGTTCTGCAGACCGTTGAACAGGTTGTAACTGGCACTGAGACCATAATTCCCCGAATGGAATGTGCCGATGGTGAATGAGTTGGTTGTGGCATTAATATTATTACCGAAGTTGAATGATTCACCCACATTGGCGCTCACGCTTGGGATCCGGTTAGCCTTCGACTGTTCGAGGCTGATCTTGTTAAGTTCATTCGAAAGCCTGGTCTGATTTACTGAGATGTTTCTTTTCAAAGCGGTATCGAGGCATTGCTGGAATGTCCAGGGTGAAGTCTGCGCCCATCCGGCAAAAGAGTAATAAATCAAAACACTTAGAATTAAAATGGCACGTTTCATCTGTTAATATTTATGTTTTTACAAATTGGTCAGATGGAATACCCACCTTGTCATTCACAGTTTGTATTAATGTGGTTAAAATGGGTATTTCATAATATAATTTTTTTTAATCTTCTATTCCATGATCTTGTTCTTCTGAACAAGTGAAAGAAAGTTGTCTTTGTAATTGTCGCTGAGAGGAATTTCCCTCCCTTTTATAGAAATAAAGCTCTTATGAATAAAATCTATTTTATCGAAGGCAACAATGAAGGAGCGATGAACCCTGATAAAATCATGAGGCGGCAGCTTCTCTTCTATGACCTTCATACTCATCTGGGTCAGCACTGGTTTTTCTCCACAGTAAATTTTTACATAATCTTTCAGGCCTTCGATGTATCGGATTTCCTGAATGTCGATCTTAACCAGCTTGTAATCAGCCCTCACAAAAAGGTAATGAGATCCGAATGTTGTACTTTTCAGTCCTGCTTTCGCTTTTTCCTGAAGTTCAAAAAACTCATGGGCCTTGTTTATCGCCTTCAGAAAGCGTTCAAATGAATACGGTTTTAAAAGATAATCAATCACATCCAGCTCAAACCCTTCAAGTGCATATTTTGAAAATGCCGTCGTGAAAATGACCATCGGTTTCTGCTGAAGGCTTTTCAGGAATTGTATCCCGCTGATATCCGGCATTTGTATATCCAGAAAAAGCAAGTCTACCGGCTGTTCCTGCATAAGTTTGAGTGCATCGAAGGCGTTAGTGAACCGGCCTGCCAGTTCAAGGAAAGGGATCTTGCTGATATTGTCCTCAATCAGGTCGAGTGCAAGTGCTTCATCATCGATTGCTATGCAGCGTATCATTATATTTTGATTTTTAGCATGATTTGATATACGGATTCTGTATCACGGATGTCGAGCTGATGCCTTCCGGGGTAAAGTAATTCAAGCCGCCGGCGCACATTTTTAAGACCAATACCCGGTTCCTCAAGCTTAGGTGTATCCTTCATCGATGGTTTGGAATTTTCAACCATGAACGACAGTTCTCCGGGTTTTGTTACCAGCTCTATGCTGATCCTGGATTTGTCGTTATAACTGATGCCATGCTTGAACGCGTTTTCCACAAATGGGATCAGCAGCAAAGGCTCCAGCTGAATGACCGGGAGATCGCCTTCGATGGTAAACCGGATATCAACTTTATCGGCCAGCCTGATCTTTTGAAGTTCGATGAAATTATTAAGATATTCGACTTCCTCTTCCAGGCCTACCTTATCCTGCCTTGAATCAGTGATCATATATCTCATGATCTGGGAAAGCTTGATGATAGCCGATTCGGTATCGTCCGATTTCTTTCTTGCAAGGGAACAGATGTTATTCAGCGTATTGAACAAAAAATGTGGATTAACCTGTGATTTCAGGAAAGCAAGTTCCGATAAGAGTTTTTCTCCCTGCAGTTCCCTGCGCTCTTTTTCATTTCTTGCCCATTCCTTCGCAAGCCGTATACTGATCCCTATCGCAATTCCAGTGAGAAGGGGAAATAAAGGCACCCACATGCCCCGGCTGAAAATGGGCTCGGGGCGGTGGTGCCAGTTCTGGACTACGGAAACAACGAAATAATAATACAGGTCCACCAGGACACAGGAAATAACAAGAGTTAAGAGTATGACAAGTGTGTAGGCCAGGAATTTCCTTTTAAACAGGTACTTCGGGATCAGAAAAAGGTAGTTCAAATAATAGACAATGACCGTCAGGGTAGCAGTGGTTCCAATCCTCAGCAGGTAAGACGATATTCCACCCCTTGGTTCCATTAAAAGAAACGGAATAAAAAAGAGAAAAACCCAGATTACACAGTTGATCAGAAAAGTTACCCAAAAGGGACGTTCCGTATTCATGATTAGTTTAATTTGGACGCTACAAAATTAGGTGATTTGTCAGGAGCCGGTCTGAATAATAGACGGAGAAGCCTTATTAATCGATATTAATCGTTTTTTTGCCGATAAGAAATCCATTCTGTACAAGGGGATATTATTTTTGTATTTTTGTCCTATGCTTCATCAACGACAACAGCAGAGATTGCTTCAGAAACTTTCACCCCAGCAGGTGTTGGTGATGCGTTTGTTGCAGCAGCCGGTTCTCTCCCTTGAACAGAGGATTAAACAGGAAATTGAGGATAATCCTGCGCTGGAAGAGGCAGACGACATTATTGACACTGATGAAATTACTGATGAAACGACTCCTGAATCCATCGATGCTGATGAAGACAGCTTCACCGATGATGATGATGACCATAATGAGCTGAAAGCGGATAATGAATTCTCTTATGAGGATTATCTTGACCCGGACGATATTCCCGATTACAAGCTCTTCTCGAACAACCGCAGCGCGGATGATGAAGCCTGGGAGACCCCTGTAGTCTCGGGAGTGAGTTCCCAGGAGTATCTTCTGGCACAAATGGGTGTCCAGAAAATTCCCGATATACAGTTTGTTATTGCTTCCACTATCATAGGGAACCTGGACGAAAACGGATATCTGGCCCGGGAAATCCCTGCCCTCATCAACGACCTTGCCTTCAACCAGAATATCGAAGTGACGGAAGAAGAAGTACTTCAGGCTCTTATGCTGGTCCAGGGTTTTGACCCCCCCGGTATTGCGGCGAGATCGCTCCAGGAATGCCTGCTGCTGCAACTTACACATAAACCTGACAGGACTTATTCAACAGACCTGGCAGAGGTGATCGTTCGTTATTATTTTGATGAGTTCTCGAAAAAACATTATGATAAAATACTTCAAAAAGCACATATCAGCGAGGAAGAACTGAAGGAAGCTATTGAGGAGATCACCAAACTGAACCCAAAACCGGGTTTTATAATCGGGGAGGAAGCCCGCAGCAGCCAGTATGTTGTACCCGATTTCCTGGTCTCGTTAAATGACGGAGAACTGGAACTGAACCTCAATTCAAGAAACACCCCCGAACTTTCGATCAACAGGGAATATTATTCGATGCTAAGGGAATATAATAAAAGGAAAAAAAAGATCAGCAGCACGGAAAAGGCAGCGATGACCTTCATAAAACAGAAGATTGATTCGGCAAGGGGGTTTATCGATGCGATCAGGCAAAGGCAAGAAACTCTTTATTTTACGATGAAAGCCATCCTGGATTATCAGAAAGAGTACTTTCAGACAGGTGATGAAACAAGGCTTAAACCAATGATCCTGAAAGATATATCAAACAAGGTAGGGCTCGATATAAGCACGGTCTCAAGAGTTGCCAATTCAAAATATGTTCAAACACCTTTTGGCACTTTCCTGCTGAAAAGTTTTTTCTCAGAATCCTTGCAGAATTCTATGGGTGAGGAGATCTCAACCCGGGAAATAAAGAAGATATTGAATGACATTGTTGAAGGAGAAAATAAATCGTCGCCCCTCACGGATGAAGAGTTGGAGGAAATCCTTCAGAAAAAAGGTTATACTATTGCCCGCCGCACTATCGCCAAATACCGTAAGCAACTGAGAATCCCTGTTGCAAGACTCAGGAAGGAACTCTGATCAAACCGAATTTATGAATAACGGCAGCTCCCTGGTGAGAATCATTTCCGGTCTTTTTCACCCGGTTCTGATGCCTTTCTTCACCCTGATGCTGATGCTTCAGTCTCATTCTTTCTTTGCGGGGCTTCTTCCCCTGAAGGGGATCCTTATCCTGATGGGCTCAGTCTTACTAACGACGGTATTCTGCCCCTTGCTGATGATATACTTCCTGTTCAGGGTTAAGCTCGTTTCATCCTTATATATGGAAAAACGCGAAGAAAGGATACTGCCCCTGCTCTCATTAGGATCATTTTATTACCTCACTTATTACCTTTTAAAAGGTATAAGCCTCTCGGTGCTTTTCAGCTATTTTATGCTGGGCGCAACTTTACTTGTATTACTTTGCCTTTTTGTGAATTTCTTTTTTAAGATCAGCCTGCATATGGTTGGAATTGGAGGTGTGACAGGCTTCTGGCTGGGACTGAATATCAGGCAGGGGACTCCTCACGAGATCCTCCTTTCCGTCCTTTTTATTCTTTGCGGTTTGCTTGGGTTTGCAAGGCTGAAAGATGGCAATCATACACCGATAGAAGTGTATACCGGCCTCTTTCTCGGAGCCGGGGTAATGTTTTCTCTAATGATGTTGTGATCAGAAGGGCCTGATCATAAACCCTACAGTAATGGGATAGATATCGGGGCCTTTACCTTTCTGGAAAATTGTAGAAAGCTGGTAATAACCGAAAAGGTTGAACCATTTATAACCGATCCTCAGGGTGGGGCCGTATGCAAAACGATCCAGGTTTTTAACATTCCGGTATTTTATCCTTACCTGGCTCGTCTCAGGTTGCAAGTCGGCCTGGTACTCATCCCCGACATATTTTGTATGGGCAGGCAGCATATATCCGACCTTAAACCCCAGTCCAACAGCAAGTTTATATTTGGTTACCAGTTGAAATTCAATAGGCAATTCAAGATACGGCATGACCAGTTTTGACCTTTTATAACCGACTGTATCGGAAATCTTGTTCATCGTCGTGGAGTCAGTATAGCTTTTTATCGTGAAATTGCCAAACATGTTATGGACAGACAGTTGTAAGCCGACACCGAACCCGAAATTGCTTTTCCCGAAAGGCACACGGTATGCAACAAGGGCTGTAAATCCCTGATTGATCGTACGCGTCTTAAGACCTGAGGGTACATTCATGTAAATATCGGTGAACATTCCTATACCGACATGGATCTTTTTCTTTGTTTTCTCATTAATGATCTGTGACCGGGTGGTCATCGGAAGTATCAGGACTGTGACAGCCAGGGTCAGGAGTATCAGTAAAGAATTTGGGCGTAACTTCATATACAGGAATTTATTCAACAAAATTAACGCTTTTTTTGCTCATCCATTGCTTAACCCCATAATTTTTGGGGATAAACGCCTTTACGGATCAATGCCCTGATGTTGTCCACAACAAAAGCCCTGTCTTCCGGATAGGTCATTCCAAACCATTGTTCGTCGCAGGAAAGAACCCTCACACCGGCCTGTGAAGTCTGGATCAGCTGATTGACAACAAAGGGGATGTAGAATTCGGCTTTAGGATTTTCATAATCTTTCCTGATGAAAGCATCAAAGCCGGATTGCAGATAGGAGAAGAAAGAAGGAGTGAACCCCCAGAAGTTCATTGAAACAAGAGAATCAGACGGTATGATTACAGCTGGTTCATTCCCCTCCCTGTAAGCCACGCCCCCGGCTGTTTTTTCGATGCTTGTTCTTTCGACAACATCGATAAGCTCCCTTTGCCCGTTAACCTGGCAGATCCCCCTGGAAACCGAACCAAATTCGGAAAGGGTCCTGTCCAAACGGTAGCCAATCATGCAATAATCATTTTTCCTTTCAGGGGTCCAGCCTTTATAATAGCCGGTCAGTGCCTGGTATGCATTCCTTCCATAAAAATCATCGGCATTGATCACTGCAAAGGGCCTGTCGATAAGGTCGGCGGCCATCAGAACGGCATGACCTGTTCCCCAGGGCTTCTGCCTTTCTTCCGGCACAAGGATGCCTTCCGGCACCATCCATATCTCCTGGAAGACATAATCCACTTCAACATGGTCGCGAAGCCTGTTGATGAACATTTCCTTGAATCCGGCCTCAAGCTTTTCATTGATGATAAATACCACTTTGCCAAACCCGGATTTCACGGCATCATAAATTGAATAATCAAGCAGGGTTTCCCCGTTTGGGCCAATGCGGTCAAGCTGTTTGAGCCCTCCATAACGGCTGCCCACACCGGCAGCGAGAATCAGTAGTACTGGTTGCATGGTTTCAGAATTCTGTTTAGCTATTTTGTTAATTAATTCATGATATTAAAGCGAGTATTTTGCAAAAGCGGCATCAGGTGCAGATAGCGGCGCAATTCACACAAGCCGCATCAGGTGGAACGCAGTGACACCGTAGCGGCAGTGTGAAGTTGTGAGCGGTTCACCATTTCCTTATCTTATGCCCCTTCACGGCATAATACATGATATATGCATAACAGGGCACGGTGATCCAATAAGCCGACGCCGGGCTGAACAGGTCGGTAAGCCTGCCGTATGCCAGGGGAAGCAATGCTCCGCCGGCAATTCCCATGATCAGCAGGGATGATCCTATCTTCGTAAATTTGCCCAGGCCGTCAATGGCCAGCGGCCAAATGGCCGGCCACATTATTGCGTTTGCCAGCCCAAGCAAAGCAATGAAAAACACACTCAGGTCAAAGGGAAGCGATAATGAAAAGCTACCGATATGGATCAGCAGTGATGATTGGTAGGGAGCTTTTGTCGCAAGCATTGCACAAAACACGAAAAGCATTCCAAATAAAGCCGAGATCGCCAGTACAAATTCCTGTTTGAGGTATCTGGGAATAGTGATAATACCGATGATATACCCGATGACCATAGCCGCCAGGGTATAGGATGCGAAATACCTTGAGAGTGCAAAGCTGATCCCCTGAGACTTTCCGAAATTGATGATCGTGTCTACTGCAATGACCTCAACACCTACATACAGAAAAATTGCAAGGACGCCGAGAATAAGCTGGGGGAACTGGAAAATATTCGTCCTGGTCTGATGAGTTCCTGCATCTTCAACTTCCTCTGAATCTGTGTTGATGTCAGGTAAGCTTGAATACCTTAACAGGATGGCCAGAAGCACAAGCACTACAGCCATCACAATATAAGGGATGATGATCCTTCCGGCAAGAGCATTCAGGATCAGGTTCCTGTGCATTTCGTCAAGAGATCCGAGATACTGTTTGTCGAATTTATCCATGCCTGCCAGTACAATGGCTCCAAGGATCAGCGGGCTGATGACACCTGCCGCTTTATTGCATATCCCCATAATACTGATCCTTTTTGCAGCGCTTTCAATTGGACCAAGTATTGTTACATAAGGATTGGTTGCTGTTTGCAAAATGGCAAGTCCGGTGCCCTGAACAAAGAGCCCTGTAAGGAAAAGCCCGTACATCCTGGAATAGGCAGCAGGGATGAACAGCAGCGCACCAAGAGCCATCACGATGAGGCCAAGCGACATGCCATTCCTGAATCCTACCTTGCGAAGCACGAAGGACGAGGGGATCGCCATCACGAAATATGAGATATAAAATGCAAAAGCAACAAAGTATGCTTCGAAATTGTTCTTTTCGCAGGCCACTTTGAGAAACGGGATAAGCACAGAATTCAGCCAGGTAACGAATCCGAAGATAAAAAAGAAGATTCCGATGATGAAGATCGAAAAAATATACTGGCGCTTATTGCCGTTCCTGGAGGCAAGCGGGGAACTTTGGGTCATGAATTTTTATTTACCGGCAAAAATATGAGGAATTCTGAATTTCACCAAAATATCATACTTTTGTAGTGAGAACCACTACGATAAGAATGGAAAACAGCAACATTAAATTTAACATACTCATTGTCGATGACAGGAAAGAAAACCTGATCAGCCTTGAAACCATTATCGACAGCCCTGAACTGAATATCATCAGCGCCCTCTCGGGAAATGAAGCCCTGGCAGTTATGCTGGAACATGATATCTCCCTCGTGCTTCTGGACGTGAACATGCCAGGTATGGATGGTTTTGAAACTGCTGAACTGATGAGGGGGAGCGAACGCACGAAAAGCATCCCGATTATCTTTATCACAGCTACATTCCGCCAGCCTAAACAGATCTTCAGGGGGTATGAGACAGGAGCCGTGGATTATCTTTATAAACCCCTCGACAGGAAGATCCTCCAGAACAAGATCAGAGCCTATATAGATTTCTTCAAACAGAAACATGCCTTGCAACTTGCCACGATACAACTGCAAAGCACTGTTGCCGAACTCGATAAAGCCAGGCGTACCGCGGAAGTTGCTACACTTGCAAAAAGTTCTTTCCTCGCTAATATGAGCCATGAGATAAGAACGCCCCTGAGCGGGATCATCGGTATGACCGACCTTATGCTGATGGATGAGGACATGCCCCAGCATTATCAGGAACAACTGTCAGATATCAGGCAAAGCGGAGAATCCCTGCTTGAGATCATCAATGAAATTCTCGACATTTCAAAGATCGAAGCCGACAAGATCGAGATCGAGATCATTGAATTCAGCATGAGAGAGCTGCTTGAATCGGTTGTCCGCCTCTTATCAGTGAAAACCTACCAGAAAAACCTCGCCTTTTTCTGCGAACATCCCGCCGGCATGCCGGATATTTACCTCGGTGACCCGACCAGGATACGGCAGGTGCTAATCAACCTGATTGGTAATGCACTGAAATTCACCGACAAGGGAAATATTTGCATGAAAATTGAAATCCTGGAATCTCAACAGAACGCTTTTGTTCTGAATTTTTTAGTAACCGACACCGGAATAGGAATCCCTCCCGACAAACTCGAAAATCTTTTTGAATCATACTCTCAGGCTGATAAATCCACTACCCGCACCTATGGTGGCACTGGCCTGGGCCTTACAATCTCCAGGAAACTGGTAGAGATGATGGGTGGGAAGATCAGTGTTAGCAGCAAGGTCGGGAAAGGCAGCACTTTCCGGTTTTCGCTTCCACTGTTTTGCCCAAATCCCGAAGAAAGCCTGGTAAAACTTTACCTCCCCGATGAGTTGAAAGGTTCAAAAGTGATTATTGCCGATACCGAACCACAACATGCCAGGCAGGTTGAATCTTTCCTCTCCGAATGGGGCCTTAATGCTGTTGTTGTGACTTCCGGGGAGGATTGCCTTGAAAAATTGAGAACTGCAGGCAGTGATCCTGTAAAAGTTATATTCGTTGACCAGACGTTCCAGTATAGCCAGGCGGAAATGCTGTACAATAAAGTCATGGATGCTGCTCCTGAAAAACACAAACCGGAAAGAGTGGTAATGCTCAGCAACAAATCATTACAGGCAACACGAAAACTGATCTCTGAAGGGATTACTTATTATCTGTTCAAGCCACTGCTTCAGTTCGAGCTGCTTAATGTCCTACAGAAGATCTTCGGGCTTGACACGACACAAAAAATATCTGATCCAAGGATCCTCGAGATCAGCAAATCAGGTCCTAAATTGAATATCCTCGTGGCTGAAGACCAGCCCATCAATCAAAGGATCATCGTACAGCTTCTTGGCCGAAAAGGATGGAATGTCACAACGGCCAATAACGGTCTTGAAGCGATGCATAAAGCAAATGAACAAGCATTCGACCTCATTCTGATGGATGTGATGATGCCTGAAATGGACGGATTTGAAGTTACCCGTATGATAAGGCAGGATACTGAAGGAAAAAATTACAAGACACCGATAATTGCCCTCACTGCAAATGCCATGAAAGGAGATAAGGAGCAATGTATTGCAGCCGGCATGAACGACTATATCTCAAAACCCATTAACCCTGAAGAGGTATTCCAGACCATAGAGAAACAGTATTCAAAGTGAAATCGTAAGGATTATGACCAACAGTATCTGGACCAGGATCAAACGCTCTGTCCTTGAATTTGATTACAAAACCCTGAAGAATATTGGCATCGGGAAAACTATGCTTCTTTACTTTCTAGCTATTTCGCTGATCCCGCTTGCGACACTTAGTTATATCAACTTCAGGAATTATTACATGGGACTCAGCATCATGGCTAAAAAAGCCCTGTATACAACTTCCCAGCTAAGGATCAACTATCTCAACACTTACTTTACCGACCTCAATACCTATGCAGGTGAAGTTGCCAAGGATAAGAATCATATTTATTTCTTCGAGCATCTTTCAGACCTGGATGCAGCTGCAGTGAAAAAAAATCCCGGATCGGGCAATACGAGGTACGCCGAATTTGCAAACAACCTTCGTGCCGAGATCCAGAGAAGCTGGATCCCTGATGGCATTCACAATATTTATTTCATCGACCTGAAAGGAAATATTGTATTTGAACTGAACCAGGGCTCTGATTTTGGTAAAAACCTTTTAACCTCCGAACTCTCAGGGACCAAATTCTCGAGAATGACTAAAAAGGTCGCTACGGAAGGCAAACCGATGTTTTCCGACCTTGAGTTTTATCCCCCCGGAAACCATGATGCATATGGATTCTTAGGTTGCCCCGTATGGAATCTTAACGGGAGCAAGATCGGGGTCCTTGTGCTTCAGCTTTCAACGGAAAAAATTGACAAGATCATACAGTATGGAGTCGGCTTCGGCGCTTCCGGTCACGTGTATATTGTCGGTATCGATCTTGTTATGAGATCTAACAGCAATATCAGCGGGAAAAACCCGATCCTCAAAACGACCGAGATCAATGAAAAGACCAGGGTATGGCAGGAGTATAAGGCCAATAACCTGATCCTGAAACCAAACGGGGAACCTATATGGGAGGAAGTTTCAATCTACCCCACGAGCAAGGGGAAGATAGTGATAGGTATTTACCGTAACCTCGACATCATTGAAAACCTGGGTGTAAACTGGGCATTGGTGGAAGAGATCGACCAGGGTGAAGCGCATGCCGTGGCACAGGAACTTTCGTCCTTTGCGAAGCTTTCGCTGATCCTGACCACTTTCGTCGTTTTTATCCTGTCAATCCTTGTTACAAACAAATTTGTCAAACCGCTTAAGCTCCTTTCAGAATGGGCCAAGCAGGTTGGGAGCGGACAGCTGATCATTCGTGACGTAAAAGTTTCGAATGACGAGGTCGGTGAAATGAAAGATGAATTTATTCGGCTCGTTATCTCCCTAAAATCTATGGCTGACGTCAGCCAGGCCGTCGCACTTGGGGATTACAGCAAATCGGTTCAGGTACGCAGTCCGGAAGATATCCTGGGCAAGTCGATGAACCAGATGGTCGAAAGCTTCAAGAACGTCGTCAAACAGGCCAGATCCATTGCAAACGGGGATTATTCTTCGAATATTATTCCAAGGAGCGACGGCGACACCCTGGGTATTGCTTTGTACGAGATGACTAACAAGCTTCGCGAGGCACATATAGAGATATCCTATCAGGACTGGCTGAAAACCGGTTTGAATGAACTGGGGATTAAGATATCCGGCGAAATAAAAATAAAGGAATTATGTGAAGAAGTGGTATCCTTCCTTTCCCATTACCTCGATGCCCAGATCGGGCTGCTCTATACCCATGAAGATGATCACCGCCTCCACCTATCGGCCACTTTTGCATATTCAGGTGACCCGGGTTCGGCGAAAACGCTTGCCATGGGTGAAGGGCTTGTCGGGCAGGTAGCGAAGGAACGCAGGAAGATGATTTTCTTCTCCTCTTCCGAGGTCCTGCCTGTTGTGAATATCGGTCCGGAGAATTTACATCCCCAGTATTTCATCCTTGCTCCTATCGTATTTGAGAATGTTCTTTCAGGAGTGATCGAGCTGGGTTCTTTCCGTCCATTCGATGAACAAAAGCAGAAATTTCTTGAAACCTCTCTTGAGAACATTGCAGTTGCTTTAAACACAGCCCGTTCCAGGGAACGCGTTGAACAACTCCTGATGAAAACCCAGGAGCAGACGAACGAAATGGCTCATCAGAAAGAAGAACTCCGTCAGATCAATCAGGAACTCGAAGAACAAACAAAAGCCCTGCGCATGTCGGAAGAAAGCCTTCAGCATCAGCAGGAAGAACTCAGGGTCATCAACGAGGAACTTGAAGAACGCACGAAGGTGCTGGAACTGCAACGCGACGACATCCGCAAGAAGAATGAAGCCCTGGAGCTGGCCCAGGAGGAAATCCGGCAAAAAGCCGAAGCCCTCGAGATCGCAAGCAGGTACAAATCGGAATTTCTTGCGAATATGTCTCATGAACTGCGAACACCTTTGAACAGCATATTGGTATTATCCGAGATACTGGCATTAAATAAAAACGGGGTAATGACTGCCGACGAAGTCGAATTTGCCAATATCGTCCATGCTTCCGGCACAGACCTGCTTGAGCTGATCAACGATATCCTTGACCTGTCAAAAGTCGAGGCAGGGAAAATGGAGCTTGAAATAGAGCCGGTAAACCCGGAAGATGTCGTGGACTATGTTATCAGGACTTTTACGCCTCACACTCAGTCGAAATCCATCGAGCTGAAAACGGTGCTTGAAAAAAACCTTCCTGAAACCATTGAAACGGATTTGCAAAGGCTTCTTCAGATTATCAAGAATCTCATGTCAAATGCCATAAAGTTTACAGAGAAGGGCAGTGTGACGCTGAGAATTGCAAAAGCAGACGACAAGATCCGTTACAGCAACCTTTCCCTGAAGGCCGGGAATGTAGTGGCGATTATGGTTACGGATACGGGTATCGGGATTCCGGATGATAAAAAACATGCCATTTTTGAAGCATTCCAGCAGGCCGATGGTACGGTTAGCCGGAGGTTCGGGGGTACGGGACTGGGGCTTACCATTTCGAGAAGCCTTGCCCGCCTGCTTCAAGGTGAAATACAACTTAAAAGCAAGGTCGGGGAAGGCAGTACCTTTACGATCTATATCCCTGCAACCTACAAGCTGCCTCCTCAGGACAGCCCGGAAACTACTGATGCACCTCCGAAAATAGTGAAGAAAACCGAAGTTGCCAGGAAGGAAACGAACCATGATAAAGAAGAATCCCAGCGAGAGAGTTCCGGCTTCCTTCCCGACACGGTTTTCAAAGGAAAGAAGATCCTTGTCGTCGATGATGATATGAGGAACGTATATGTTCTTTCAAAGATACTGCAGGAGAAAAATGCGTTGATTATTGTCGGCCGCACAGGAAAGGAAGGCCTGGATAAATTGCACCAGAATCCTGATATCAGCCTCGTCATCATGGATATTATGATGCCTGAGATGGATGGCTATACCGCGATGCGTGAGATCAGGAAAGAGGAAAAATATGCCGACCTTCCTATCATAGCTCTGACGGCTAAAGCAATGAAGGGTGACAGGGAGAAATGTATTGAAGCCGGTGCGAATGATTATATGTCAAAGCCTGTGCAGACCGAGAAACTGCTCAGCCTGCTGAGGGTGTGGCTTCAGAATTAGGATCTTTCACCTGGCTGGTTTCCGGGTTGCTTTCAGCGCCTTCTTTATGATGTTCTGATGCCGGTGCGGCATTCTGAACCGCTTCTGTTGCCAGTGCTCCGGATAATATATCAAACGATTTCTTCTTATGCTTCATGATCCTGCCATCCACCACAAACACGATGGATTCCGCAATATTTGTTGAGTATCCTGCCAGCCTGTCAATATTGGTAAGGATGATGATGAGATTTGTTGCGACTACGATTACATCCGACTTGCGCATCATTTCCTCCATGATCTTTGCCGTGGCAGCCTGTATCTTTTCATCAATTGAGGACGCAAGATCAAATATATCTTTAACGAAGGCTACATTTTTCGTATTTAATATCGTGATCACATCGTTAACTATCATATCGGTCATCTTCACAATTTCATCTATTTGAAGTTCCTTTATGATCTCGTTATAATCACTGATACCTTCAATTTTCTGTGCTATGGCAACGGCATGGTCACCCATTCTTTCAAGATCATTATTGATCCTGAGAGCTGCCATAATTAGCCTCAGATCAGTAGCAACAGGCTGTGTGAGTGCGAACAGCCTCTGGCAAAGTTTGTCGATCTTATTGTCGAGTTTATCCACCTTGCTGTCTTTCTCAATGATCTGATGAGCCAAATCGCCATCTCCCTTTAATAAGGCTTCAAAAACATTATGAACCTGTTCCGCGACCAGGTTCCCCATTTTTATTAAACGTTTGTTCAGTTTTTCCAATTCGAGTTCAAAATGACGTTCCATTGTTCTTTCTTTTTGATTTGATTCTTAGAGATCCGGGAGTTTCATCAACCAAACCTGCCGGTGATATATTCTTCCGTCTGTTTTTTTTCCGGTGTGGTAAAAATCTTGCGGGTCCTGCCATACTCTATCAGTTCACCAAGATAAAAAAATGCTGTATTATCACTAACACGGGCCGCCTGTTGCATATTATGGGTAACAATGACTATAGTGTATCCTTTCTTAAGCTCAAAGATAAGCTCTTCTATTTTTCCTGTGGATATCGGATCCAGAGCGCTGGCGGGCTCGTCCATAAGAATGATCTCCGGTTCAACGGCCAGGGTGCGTGCAATGCAGAGCCTTTGCTGCTGGCCACCCGATAAACCCAGCGCTGAATCATGCATACGATCTTTCACTTCTTCCCAGATCGCAGCGTTTTTTAAGGATCTTTCAACAATTTCGGTTAAGGTGTTCTTATCGTTAATTCCATTGATCCTCGGTCCATAGGCAATATTTTCAAAAATCGATTTGGCAAAAGGATTGGATTTCTGGAACACCATTCCGATCTTCTTCCTGAGGTTAACGACATCAATTTTTTTCTGGTAGATGTCAAGATCGTCAATCCGGATCTCTCCTGTAATCTTCACGCTGGGAATGAGGTCATTCATCCTGTTCAGGCAACGCAGGAAAGTTGATTTACCGCAACCTGAAGGGCCTATAAATGCAGTCACTTCCTTTTCAGGGATCTGGATATTAATTGAATTCAGGGCCATTTTCTGGCCGTAATGAAGAGTAAGATCTTTGGTTACAATTTTTACTTCTTTCATAATTTAATTCATTTCACTCTCCGCCTAAGACTTGACCTGATGAGGACAGCGGTGAGATTAAGCGAAAAAGTGAGCATTAAGAGGACAAGAGTTGTTGCAAACTGAATTGGCAGTGTTTTATCCACATTGGATGATTGCGTTGACATTACATAAATATGGTAGCCCAGGTTCATAAACTGATCCGATACAGAAGTCGGAAGTGTTGCGAGGGAATATGCCGCACCGGTAAAAAGTATCGGGGCAACTTCACCCGCACCTCTGCTGACTGCGAGAATTGTGCCAGTCATAATACCTGAGATGGATCCGGGAATGACTACTTTCCAGATAGTTTGCCATTTCGTGGCTCCCAGGGCCAGGCTTGCTTCCCTCAGTTCCCTTGGGACGGTGCGGATCGCCTCTTCCACCGAAACAATAACAACAGGAAGTGTAAGCAGGGCCATTGTAAGACTGGCCCAAAGAAGGTTTGGCTGGGCCCATTTTAGTTGTCCTCCCAGGAACCATTTATCCATTCCGGTACCGACAAATTGTACGAAAAACCCGAGGCCGAACAAACCAAAAATAATGGAAGGGACAGTAGCCAGTGTCCTTACAGCAAACCTGATGGTTTGGGCCAGCCAGGATTTCTCATGGGCATATTCGGAAAGGTAGATTGCTGTAATTGCACCAAAAGGGACAGCGGCAATAGACATAATAATAACCAGCAGGGCGGTTCCGTAAATTGCCGGGAAGACTCCCCCTTCCATCATTCCGTCCTTAGGAAAGGATGTCAGGAACTCCCAACTGATTTTATCCTTGCCGCCAATGATAGTTACAACAAGAATGATAACTATTATTGCAAGGATCAGGACAACAGAAAGGGCTGAAGCAGAAGTAATAGCACCACCTATGATCTTATTTTTCAGCCTCATACTACCTCCCCTGGATTTTTTTGACCAACTTGCCCTTAACATAAAACTCTGCAATCGCATTGATTGAAAAGTTAAAGACAAAAAGCAATGATCCTATAAGGAACAGGATTCCGTAATGCATATCCCCGAATACAACCTCTGCCATTTCAGCTCCGATTGTCGCGGCAAGGGTTCGTACCGATTCAAAAGGATTCAGTCCGCTCAGAGCGGCATTGCCGGTAGCCATCAAAGCGATCATGGTTTCTCCGAAAACACGGCCCATACCCAAAAGGACCGCTGCGAAAATACCCGGAGTGGCTGCCGGCAGGGTAACAAAAACCGCAGTCTGCCATTTTGAGGCTCCTAATGCAAGACTTGCTTCTTTATAGGTCGCAGGTATAGCTGTAAGGGCATCTTCAGTAATTGTAAATATTATTGGAATAGCTGCCAGTGCCATGGCAAGACCTCCCACGAAAGAGTTCAGCCGCGTTTCATACCCAAAAAGATTTTGTAAAAAAGTAGCCATTACCATCAGGGCAAAAAAGCCTATCACGACCGAGGGAAAACCGGCGAGTAATTCTATTGCAGGCTTGATCCATTCCCTAAGCCATGGCGCGGCAAAGGAAGAAGAAAACAATGCGGCAAGAATTGCTATTGGTGCAGCGAAAAGAATGGCTATCAATGTAACTTTAAAGGTGCCGATAAATAATGGTATAAGGCCATACCTGGGATTCTCGGAAACCGGAAACCATTCAAAGCCGAATAAACTTCCCAGAGAACCTTCGTTTTCGGCTTTCTCGGAAGGCCGTAAGCCTGAATCCGGGCTCACCTCATCGGCCGAAACAGAAGTGTCTTTTTCAACGCCATATGATTCAGGTTTCTTTTCTCCTGCGGGGGCTTCCGTACCCCCATATGATTCAGGCTTTTTCTCAGCTGCTGCTGGCTCAGAACTTCCATAACTTTCAGGCTTGTTGCCGGATGAAACCGTATTTTCAATCCTGGCCTTTGGTTTACCCTTAAACGCCGGTAAACTCTCGCGGAAAACGAAAAAGAAAATGAGAATGATAAAGGCTATGGACAGAAATGCGACTGAAGTGATCAGCTTTTCGGCAAAAAATTCCGAAAACCTGAATTTTTTCCTGAGAGATTCAGCGGTAAAGGTGTATGCGGTTTTCAACTGATCGGAATTCATTGATGTTCTTTTAAAAGTAAAAGGCAACATTTTTTCAAATGTTGCCAATCACTCAACACACATTTACTAACAAAGTTATTACTTAACGGGAAAATAACCAATTTCATTGACAACTTTCTGGCCATCAGCGCTGAGGATCCAGTCAACATACTTTTTAATATCCCCTGTTGGCCTGTTCCTCATATACATATAGAGATAACGGGTGATAGGATATTCGCCTTTTGCAATGGTTTCGGCTGTTGCGAGGAAAGCCTGACTTTTATCGTCCTTCTTTACTTTGCAATGCTTTACACCGGTGGCATATGCTGCACCACCATATCCGATTCCGTATTTATCCTTGCTCACAGCATTCACAACAGCTGCTGTTCCTGGTAAAGTCTGGCAACTCGGTGAATAATCACCTTTTACAACTTTCTCCTGGAAGAACACATAGGTACCCGAACTGTTTTCACGACCGTATAATTTGATCTCAGCATCAACTCCACCTATGTCTTTCCAGTTACGGATCTTTCCGCTGAAAACATCACCCAGTTGCTTGATTGAAAGCTCGGTAACAGGATTGCCTTCATTCAGAAAGATAGTAATACCGTCTTTCGCACATGGGATTTCAACGCCAAGCGAACCATAACGTTCCTTAAGTTTATCCATTTCGGAGGACTTCAGTGGACGGCTGGAATTGCAGATATCGGTTGAACCGTTGATCAAAGCTGAAATACCTGTTCCCGATCCACCACCCGTGACCTGAACAATAACATCGGAGTTTGATTTCATGTAGATCTCTGCCCATTTCTGTGCAAGGATTACCATGGTGTCTGAACCTTTGACCGTGATCTTTTTAGGAGCCGGCATGAATGCGAAGCCGATTACTGCCACCAGGACAAGGCTTGCCATCAAGACTAATTTTTTTGAATTTTTCATATACTTTATTTTATTTTTTTATCTTTATCTGTTCTGTCGCTTTTCGCTTTTCGCTTTTCGCTTTTCGCTTTTCGCTTTTCGCTTTTCGCTTTTCGCTTTTCGCTTTTCGCTTTTCGCTTTTTGCTATTTCGCTTTTCGCTTTTCGCTTTTCGCTTTTCGCTACCTCGCTATTTAAAATTTCACCTGCAATCTCAGAGTAAGCACATTCTGATGGATCAGGTTACTGTAATCATAGGTGCTGGTTACATTATTTACAGTATAGCTTGAAGTTACATTGCCTGCATTTGTTTTAGGATCAACAACGCCAACTTTTTTATTCAGTACGATGTCATAATCAATCATGAATTTGATGTTATCGGTGAAATAATAGCTGTATGCAAGTGTCCAGGTACCATAAGGAATGTCAGAGGTTCCGCTGGTCAGTTTACTTGTCGTAACATTGTTTATTTTTGTCACTGTAGCAATTGTCGGATCAGTACCGGCAAAAGTTCTAACCGGGTTCGGATCATTGGTTGTCTTTGAACCATCATACTTGGCCGTTCCGATCTGGTCGGCGCTGAGTTTGGTGTTCGGGTTGTACCAATCGTATCTTACAGAGACCTGGTTGCGTTTTCCGATATTTTTGATGAGGTAAACATACCAGCCGCTGAAACTTTTACTGATTGCAGGGTTGCTGGTGGAAGTTTTGGTTGTAGTTGTAGTCAGCCAGAGAGTATCGCTTTTAAGTAATGTTGAACTTGCAACTGCTGAACCGGTAAATGTTGCACCGGGAGAAGAATTAATACCCCTGATATATTCTCCTTTGATAATAAGGCCGCCGAGGATATCCATCGAAAGCTGTGCTTCAGCACCCCACCACTGCTTCGGAACTGATTTTCCGACGTTGTCGAGGGTTTTGTTATAGGTGTAATCTGAATTCAGAACATTGACACTGTTAGCCTTGATAGCGCCATAATAACCATGGGCCCCAATGGTAAGTCCGCCAAAATTTCCAAGTTTGAAAGTATAGGTAAGGCGGGCCATGAGATCCTTGTAATTATCATAATCGGTATTCTGCAGGATCGTGGTCGTGCCGTCGGCATTTACGGTTGCAATACCATCGTTTCCGTTAAAAACAGCAAGCTGGAATTTAAGCGGAAGTTTGGGCGGATGAATTTCAAGTTTTGCACCGATGGCGCGTTCATCAGGATAAATGGCCCTGATCACTCTTGAACGTTCGGCCACCTCGCGGTTACTGGAAGAGTATTCAACTTCATAATTCGGACGATTGAACTTACCAACCCATAAGGAGAACATTTTCAACCAGGGATCGTTTGCCTGAACGTAAGCATCTTTAATGGTGATGTTACCCGGCTGGAAGTCGGGCTGCAAAACGAAAACGATACCGTCAAGTGGTTCATAAGTGAACTTTATTCTTGCCCTGCGTACCATAAAATAATTATTGGGATAGACGCTCGACGCTTCATAATTAACCCATTGTGCCTGGATATAACCCGAAAGTTTGATCTTCGTAAGTTTTGCCAGATCGCTTTCTGCCGTAGCCAGTCTTTCCTCTACGCCTGCAACTTTATCATTAATTGTTGAAACCTTTTGTTTCACTGTATCCAGTTGGTTCTGGACCGGCATCTGTGCTTTTAAGGTAACTGAAATGAACAGCAGTGGAAGCACAAGGCCGCTCATCAGTAAAAATCGTGCAAATTTCTTCATAAACATGGTTTTTTTTGTTTCCGGCAAAATTAGAATTTGGGCAAACCGCTCATGTTAACCCAATATTACGTTAAGGTTAAATAATTGTTAACAGATTGCCTGAAATCGGGCAAAAACGTTGGTTTCAGTAAAGGAAATACAAGTGGATCAGGCTTCTATCGGGAAGATGATTGTGAATGAGGTTCCATTCTCCTGAGCAATATAAAGGCGGGCTTCAATCTGCTTTACAAGAATATCAACGATCTGTAATCCCATGGTTTTGTTGCCTTCCATTGAAAACCCTTCGGGAAGCCCTATCCCTGAATCTGAAATGGTCAGGGCATAATATTTCGGGGCTTTGTCTTTTGTAAAGGAAATTCTGATCGTCCCTGCTGAATTGTCGGTAAACGCATGCCTGTATGCATTGCTTAGAATCTCATTAAGCATCAGGCCCAGTGGGATTGCAGTTTCAATATTTATTATAACCGGATCTAACTGAAAGTCCAGGTTAACATTCATCTTTCCATAGGTCGATGAAACTACAGAGGCGACAGACCTGATATAATCAGGAAAGGATATTTTTTCAAAACTGTCAGAGCGATACAACATTTCATGGACCAAAGCCATCGTCCTGATCCTTAACTGCAAATTGGTAAGGGATTGCTTAACCTCTTCATTCTGACTTTGCGTTTTCTGCATATTGATCAGGCTGACCAGAATAGCAAAATTGTTTTTAACCCTGTGATGGATCTCTCTCAGGAGATTTTCTTTCTGTTTGGTACCTTCAACGATTCCCATTTCTCTCTTTTTAAGTCCCTGAATATTTCTTGTGACTGAAACAAATTCCCTGAAGTCCCCGGTTTTGGCGTTAAACACGGGATTAATGGTACTTTCAACCCAGATAGGTTCATTTCCGTGTCTCCTGGCAAGGAAAGAAATAGAATGTGGCCGGCGCGATGCAACAACATCTGCAAGCTGTTTCTTAAGAAAATCTGCATATCCGGGAATAACCAGATCAAATAAATTTACAGATAACAGCTCCTCGGGGGAAAAACCAAAAATATCATTTGCAGCAGGCGAGGCATAGGTAAAATTATAGTTCTTATCAATCCGGGTGATCAGGTCAAGCGAATGCTCGGCAATGAACCTGTAATGGTCTTCCTTTTCCAGCGTTTTTTTCCGAATCAGTTTTCTTTCAGTCGCTTCATGCTGTAATTTGATGTTCAGGGTCTGAATATTTCTTTTTGACTTGCGGTGGCGGATGTTAATTCTCATAATGATCAGGACCGCTATTAAAACCGCAAGCATTATTGCGATCAGGAAGAATTTGAAGATCTTCTGGTTCCTGATCAGGGATCTCTGGAGCACATTCTGGTTTTCAAGAAGTTTAATGCCTTGCTTTAACCCAAGTAAGCTTTGCCCGGTCCGGATAACATTGACGTCGGCGGTGAGCCTTTCGTTCAGGCAACTGTCGTTCATTGCAACCATCAATTTGAAATTATCGAGGGCTTTCCTGATGTCCCCTTTCTTCAGGTAATAATTATACAGTACATTGTATGCGTTTTTCAGATAAAACATCCGGTTATTTCTTTTGGCTTCGGCCAGGCCGATGTCCATATAATGCCATCCTGAATCGGGGCGGTTCATTTTGAAAAAGTCACCTGCCAGGTTGATCAGTGAACTGTTTTCAGCATCGGGGAATTTTGCCTTCCTCCTTATCACAAGAGCTTTCCTGTTATAATATATTGCCTTCAATAAATTCTGCTGCATATCGTAAACGTGGGCCATCCGTGTATACATTGCTCCGGCAATTGAAGGTTCAATGGAATCAGCAAGTGTTACAAGTGTATCATACATCCTGATTACTTCGGCATATCTTTTCTGGTCAAGATATATCAATCCTATCGAACTATAAACCCCCAGGATGTTTTTCTGGTCCCTGTCTACATTAAAATATTTCAGGGATTCCATATAATAGTAAAGAGATTTTGAAGTATCCTGCTGGGCATAAAATACATCTGCCATGCTTTCAAAAAAAATGCCGGTCCTGACTCGATCCTTTGTCTGCCGTGCCATTTCGAGTCCGTGCTTGCAGTTAGAAAGTGCATTTTCGTAATCCTTAAGGTACATCTCGACTGAAAACATAGAAAGGTCAGCTGTCATCATCGCGGAGGTATCCTTCAGTATCGTGAAAAGTTGTAAGGACGAAAGAAAAAAACGGACTGCCTGGGCATATTTCCTTTTTTTCATAAAATAATGTCCAATGTTGTGGTAGGATTCGGCTTTCCCTTTTACATAGGAAATCTCAATGGAACGTTTCAGGATTTTGCAGAAAACAGTAAAATTTTCCTCAGGGCTTATGGTATCGGCCTGTAAGGATATGATCATTTTATCGATACTGCGGATTTCGCTTTCCCTTTCCCCGACCGTGATCTTGCGGTTATTCTGTGCAGGAAGAGAGGTTGGCAAATACAATGCAGTCAGTAAAAGAATAATAAAAGAATGCCTGTGTTTATACCCCATCACTGAATACCATGCTAAACAATTCAAAAGTAAGAAAAACCGGTCAAAGCTTAATTAATTTTCCTGGTTTTAAGGAGAAGGCTGTTACTAACCACCGAGACCGACGAGAAGGCCATTGCTGCTCCCGCAATCATAGGGTTAAGCAGGAACCCTGTGAAAGGGAAAAGTATTCCCGCTGCGACAGGAATGCTTAACACATTATAGAAAAATGCCCAGAACAGGTTCTGCCTGATGGTTTTAACTGTTTGCCTGCTGATTTTCAAAGCCATGACAACTTTTGTCAGGTCTCCTTTCAGAACGATTATCCGGGCCGATTCTATTGCAATATCGGTCCCTGTGCCCATGGCAATCCCCACATCTGACAGAGCCAAAGCCGGGGAATCATTGATACCGTCGCCTACCATCCCAACTTTCTTCCCCGATTTTTGCTTGTTTCTGATATATTCCGATTTTTCGGCTGGTGAGGCTTCGGCTTTGAAATAGTCAATTCCGGCCTTTGCTGCAATTTGTGAGCTGATGGCGACACTGTCGCCCGAAAGCATGTGGACTTCAATGCCCATATTTTTCAGCTCTTTAACTGCGTCAGCCGAACCGGGTTTGATACTGTCGCTTATCGCCGCAACTGCCACAACCCTTGAATTACGTGCAATATAAACCACTGAAAACGATTGATTGCGGAGTAGCTGATGATACTCCGCAAGGTCTTCTCCTGCGATACAACCTTTATCAGTTACATATGTCGGGCTGCCTATATGATATTGGTTTTGCCTGTAAATTCCTGAAACACCTTTCCCTGTGATACTTTCAAAGCCCTCAACGAGATCGTTGGTATTTCCGGGTACATTGCAGAACTCTGTCAGGGCCCGGGCATAAGGATGCTCCGATCTTGATTCAATGGCAGCGACAGCTGCTGAAATTCCGGCTATTGTTTCCTGGCCGGGATTCCCGCTTTCGTCCCATTTGATCTCACTAACGCTGGGTTTGCCCGATGTAATAGTTCCGGTTTTATCGAAAACAATGAGATTAAGTTTGCAGAATTCTTCAAGGCTGCGGGCATCCTTAATCAGGATGCCGTGTAAGGCAGCTTTCCCAAGCCCGACAATGATGGCAGTGGGTGTTGCAAGCCCAAGGGCACAAGGACAAGCGATGATCAGAACGCTTACTGCTGCTGTAATAGCAAAAGAAAAGCCCATTCCGGGAAAGAATAAAAGCCAGGCCAGAAATGTCAGGACCGCTATGAGCATAACAACAGGTACAAAGACCGAAGCGATACGGTCAACTGTTTTCTGAACCGGGGCCCTGCTTCCCTGGGCTTCCTCTACAAGCCTGATGATCTGGGCAAGTACCGTCTGCTCCCCCACTTTCTCTGCAACCATCAGCAGGCTGCCGGTCTGGTTCAGCGTGGCGCCGATCACCTGGTCTCCCACCCTCTTTGCAACCGGAAGGCTTTCACCGGTGATCATGCTTTCATCAAGCAGGCTCTCTCCGTCTGTAACATGCCCGTCAACCGGGATCTTTTCTCCAGGTCGGATTACCACAATATCTCCCGGCCTGACTTTTGAGATAAGCACTTCTTTTTCTTCACCATTCCTGATCACCCTGGCGGTTTTTACACCGAGGTTGATCAGTTTCCTGATGGCCGATGATGTTTTACCCCTTGCCCTTTCCTCAAGATAACGCCCCAACAGTATAAAGGATATGATCACAACGGCTGCCTCATAGTACATATGGGAGTCCATCCCTTTCATTGCAGTTGCAGAAGGGAAAAATGTATTATACAGACTATACAGAAATGCAGTTCCGCTGCCCATTGCGACCAGGGTATCCATATTGGTCGTCCAATGCCTGGCTCGTTTCCATGCAAAAACAAAGAACTCCCTTCCGAACCAAAACATCACCGGACAGGATAAGGCCAGCATGATCCAGTTGCGGTAAGGAAGCTGAGGGATGAACATTGAAATAATAAAAACAGGGATTGCGAAAGAGAAGGAAGCTAAAAGGTTAATTCTTGCAGTTCGTAAACGGCCGGCCTCCCGGGATTCCTCATCCGCCATCAACTCCTTATCGGTAACCAACTGATAACCGATCGCAGAAACTGCATCCTCCAGGCGTTTAACCGATGTTTTCTCAGGATCAAATTCGACCAGCACAGTTTGGTTCGCAAAGTTTACATTCGCGAAAGCCACTCCTTCAACTTCCGAAAGAATTTTGTTGACGCTGGCCGAGCAGGCTGTACACGACATGCCTTCGACTTTATAGACATCCTTTATGGTTTTCATTCTGGCTGGGATTTGGAAAGATTACCAAAAGAATTTCTTCAATCTTAGGGAATAAAGCCTGTAAAAGTTCATGATTCTTTTTTACTATTTTATTTCTGATGACCTGCAGATGTGATTGATATTCCCGGCTTATTTTTTTTCTTTTTGTAAGAAACAGCTCAATATATTCCATCAGGACCTGGTTGTCGTGCCAGTTACCGATAAGTATTTCCGTTTGATTCAGCTTGCCTAATAACGTCTCCTCCCTCTCCTCATTGAATACCATTGAAACAAGTGTGAGGATGGTAACCATCGCTTTAAGCTGGATCCGTATTTGATGAATGTTTTCAGGATTCGAAGGATACTTGCGAAGCAGTCTTATTTTCTTTGCTTTCTTTATAATGAACTTATCCGACCTTGCCCTTAATGTTTTAACTTTTATGCCGAGACATAGTTTCTTAACAGCCCTCTCTGATTTTTTCAGCTTCTTTTCATCAAACTGCTGAACTACTGTTATAAATTGTTTTGTGAGTTTGTTTTCCCTTGATCGCAAATACCTAATGAAAAAAACCATGCCCGGCGTGGCATTTCCATACTTTGTAATAACCATCTGGTTGACCTGCAACTCCCTGATCTTTCCCGAAAATCGGAACAACGCATTAAATACTTCGAAATTTTCAGGATCAAATTTTTCAGGGTTCAGCATTTCAAACATCTCAAGGATGGCGTGGATTTTTTTCATATCAAGCCGGGTCCTGTGCACATCCCTTTCAACCCCTGTTATACTTGCCCGGTAAAGATTGGCAACAAAAGAAGTGATCCTTTTCTTATAAAATCTCCAGTAAAATTCACGGACCCTTGAGGAAGTCATGGGATTATTAAATTATTCAGCTGAGGGGAGTTTAGGCGTGGCAGAGGACTCTCCTGCTTGCGTTTTACCGGGATCATCAGCCAACTGGTTTTCAGGCAGGTGGACTTCGACGGGAGGAGAATCATGAAACGCAAGTTTATAATGTTTGTATACCTTGTTTAGTTCCTT
The DNA here is from genome assembly GCA_903887775.1 of uncultured Bacteroidales bacterium. Classification (GTDB taxonomy): domain Bacteria; phylum Bacteroidota; class Bacteroidia; order Bacteroidales; family FEN-979; genus CAIRDP01. The sequence continues at coordinate 167,877 of CAISRB010000007.1, read as the reverse complement.
AAGAAGTGCTATTCCCTCTTTGGCCATCCTTTCTTTACGGTCCCAGGAAACATGCATTTCAAGCATATCTTTCATCATGATGTTCCGGTTGTTCTTCCAGGAACGCAAAGAGTTAATAAGGGCGGGAGTAAAATGGGATTTCAATACAGAATACCGTTCCCGGGTCTGCAGCAATTTTATCTTTTTTAAATGCTGTTCAAGCCCGGAAGCAGCCCCCGGACTTTTTTGTTCTGTGATAATAATCATCTTTTTCAGCCTGGTTTCCATGATCACTGAAAGGATCCAGATTGCTTCAGTATAAAATCCATTTTTCATCGCATTACCGGCGTCGATGGTCAGCTCTTTAACCGTGGAAACTGGTTTTTTCCTCTTCCCTGCCTTTATCTTCATTGTAATGATAGTCAAAACTTGGGGTAAAGGTAGAAAATAAATGCCTACCTTTACCGTTGATTTGAATGAATATTAAAAACCTCATCGTGTCACGAGTTTTCAGTTTCACCTGTATAATTCTGTTTTTAGGAACCCTTGGCTGTTCGAAGCAAAGCGATCCTCCTACCCTGGACTTTAATTCCCTTATCGCCGGTGGGGTGGGCCTTGGGATCGTTAGCCCGACCACAGTTCCCTCAAATGCCACTATCATTGCATCCCTGAGCATGAATATTGATCCTGCAACTGCGACAAGCAACACTATAAAGCTTCGACGTGATTTCGATTCCACCTATGTTGACCTGACCATTACGGTCTCCGGCAGCACTATTACGATAGTTCCGAATACCGATCTGGGCAACGGGATATATTATGAACTAACCTTTACTTTAATAAAGGCAACCGACGGTACCACAATGACCTATCTCTGGAGATCATTTACGACGATTGGCAACTTCGGCCCCCCGGGGCTTGTAGCCTATTGGAATTTTGAAGGGAACACCTATGATCAGAAGGGAAATTATAATGTGAGTGCAGTGACGGACCTGAACTATACAAAATCCTTCAGGCAATCTCTCGGAAAATGTGCTGCATTTAACGGCACTTCAACTGTCATTGAGGTTTCAAACGGGGATCAGCTTCTAAACTCCCCCGATTTTTCTCTTTCCTTTTGGGTAAAAGCAAATTCCCTTTACCAGGTAGATTCTTTGGGGAAACCCAAAGGACAGCTGGTACTTGGTGTTGGTGATTACAAAGGGTTTGAGTTCGAGATCGCTTCCGATTACAGCTCCTGCGAATTGGTTGCTTCCTATGCCCTGCCCGACGGCACAACGGTTTCCGAAGATCTTTCTTTTGCCGGTGACGGGAAAACAGAAACCAACGGAGGATTGCCGGGCTGGATATATTGTGCCAACCTTATATCAACGGGTGGTGTGGAAGGGCTGCTGCAAGACAACTGGGCGTTTGTAACTTTCACGTATAGCAGCGCTACCAGGATTGGAACGCTTTATATTGACGGTGTAATGATGAAACAGCAGGATTTCAACAAATGGCCGGTTGGCGATCCTGCCAGAACCATTACAGGCATGAAATACGGTGGGAGTGCACCCCAGCAGGAGAATATATTCACAATGGGCTTCTTTCATTCTGTAATGTCCACTGCATATTCAGGCACTCCCTGGGGGAATTATTTTTCGCCTTATTCAAATCATTTCAGGGGCTGGCTTGATGAAGTAAGGATCTTTCACAGCGCTATTACTGCTGTTGAAGTGGAGCAGATGTATATTCTCACGAAGCCTTAATCTTTGTCTTCCACAAGTTTCTTGATCCCTCTCATCACTTTCAGAGGCGTATCAACAATAACCATATTATACAGCCATGACGGGACATTCCCCCCCGGGTCGACAAAGCCTTCAAGAACAGCCTGGATGTTATTTTTACCATTTGGTTTGAGGGTCCATTTCTGCCAGTAATGTCTGATCCTTACAATGCCTTCCTTCTCGGGAACCACGTCAAGTAAAGGCTTGGCTGATACCACTTTCTCTCCTGTGACAGGATCGATTGTGATCTTCGCTTCCACGCAAAGATCGCGGTCACTCAAAGGCCATGGCACATCGTAAATGAGATAATACTTGATGAGCTTGTCCGGTTCAGAATACAATACCTTGATTTCCCTCACATTTTTATCCCACCAGTCGACATTCTCAACATTTCCAATGTATTTGCTGAGTTTTTCCATCGTGGTGTGGAATACAGTTTCTCCTTTAAAACACTTAAAAGGCGAATGATCAGGCGTCATGGTGTAGATCCTGATCCCGTCTTTTTCCTTGATGAAATTCCATGTCTGTGCATTCAGTGTAAAGCACATCATAAGTACAACTGAACCCGGAAAAAACCTGAGAAGGATAAATTGCATTGCTTTTTTGAACGGCCGTTTCACTATCAATCAAAAATTATAATTTTCTGCAAAGTAACACTAAACTGATTAATTTTGAAAACCAAGCTTTCAACAACAATTAACAAAAAGGAAAATCTTACTCCAGATGAGACTTTCCTGAAGATCGAACAACTTATACAGTGATTAGGGCTTAAGCATTTTAATAAATACCCCTCCTACCACTGACCTGGCCTGGAAACCAACTTGCTTCCCGGTTTTCGTATCGTACCAGTCGGTCATGGGAACCCTGTCGGGTGTTTCGTTCAGGAATTTATGCACTGGCGCCACCAGCTCATCAAAATCGGAAGGATCATCAGCGAGAGTGGCTGTCCACAAGATCCAGTCAAGTTTCGTATAATCCTTACGGTTATCCAAAGGAATCCCGAAGGCATTCTGTTTGGTTTTATAAAAGCTGATCTCCTGTTTTGCAATCGACGGATCAAAGAGATTCAATTGAAGCAGCCTGTCCCACACAAGGTTGTATTTCTGGCTCCAGCTTGAACTTTTGTCAAAAGCCAGTTTGTAATGATCCCCTTCGGCGGCCATGCTTTTCCAGAGTGATGCAAACTCTGAAGCTGTTTTCCAGTATGCCCTGGCCTCTTCCGGCTTCCCGCTCATTCCGCATAATCGGGAATAACAACCCAGGGCAATGATCGCTTTAACCGAGAGATTGGTGTTATGTGCCAGGTGCCCTGCGAAATCATCAGTACAGAGCTGGTTCTCGGGATCAAGTCCATTTTCCCTGAGGTATTCCGCCCATTTTGAGATGACAGGCCAGTATTTTACTGCAAAATCGGCTTTCCCTTCTTTTGTGGCAAGTGCATATAACATGATAAGCATGTTTCCCGATTCCTCAACCGGCATCTGGTCTTCCCCGCTTATTTCCCCACCACCGTATACCTGGCCGTTGGCAAGGGGGTAAGTACCCAGATCATGCGGTGAGAAGGGGAATTTCCAGCGTTTCGAGGATGCATAGATCATCATGGGTTCCAGTTCGGCTTTTAAAAGACCGGTATTGCAATATAGCAGCAAAGGACAAGCAGGGTAAATAACATCCACCGTTGAAATGCATCCATTACTGAAATTCTCCTTCGGGAAATACATGGGAGTACCGTCAATATCACCAGCAAGCGAGCAGGCTGCGAGTGATTGCCTGTATGCCGGCACTGCAATATCACAGTAGTTTTGGCCACCGGCCTTTACCAGGGCCTTCATCAGCCTGTCATCGTATTTTTTACATCGTTCAGAAGTATAGGCATAGGTTTTAACAGCCTCCCTTAACAGTTGTGAAGTTGTAATCCCCTGCGATTTCCAGTAAGGTGGTAGCTTCCTGTTCAGGAATTCCACCCTGAACGCGTCGACATAGGCAAGCAAAATATAACGTTCGGCCGGATGGGCCAGGGAATCAAATGAAAACACCGAAGCCATCACGGGCCAGTCATCACTGGCAGGCCTGGGCATCCTCAGGTCGTCATCAGGCAAAACGGTTCCATTTTTCAGAAAGGAAGCCCTGGCAAGATCAGCCCCGCAGATCACATTCGATACCGGCTGGGCTGCAGGCGAAACCACGTAGAGGTAACCCCAGTCTATCCTCAGGTCATCCCCCGATTTTCTCAAAGCTTCCTGTGCTGCAGTTCCCATCTGCATTATGTCCAATCCCGCAATTTTAGGCCTTGACCAGCTTACTTCCTGATCATTTGTATTGACCACAAGCTCCGCCGAAACATCGAAATATATTTTCAGTTCATGAACTTTCCCGTCAGAAGGTTCAGCCTGCCAGCTTACGTATGTTAAGGGCTCGGATAACAACACCAGGTCATCGGCCAGGAGCGGGCTTGTAAATGTGAGTCGTATCCTTACACCCGATTCCTCGAAGGTATAAATGCTGCGGGTTGGCAGAACTTCTGTGCCCTTCAGGGCCATCGCGGGGACCGCCATATGGGTATGCCCCATCAGCCTGAAAACCTTACCGTCAATTGTAGCAAAACAAGCCATGGCCTGCACGCTTCCCGTCCAGTGCCTCGGCCAGTCTTCGGCCGGGTTATTGCTGAAGCTCCAGATGCTGAAATAGGGATTGTTGGTTACCAGGGGAACAGCCGGAAGGCGAAAGTTCTTTTCCTGAGAATAAACACCAATGCCGAAAAACTGCACTAAAAATCCTGCAAACATCAGAAAGGCTTTAGTCTTCATAATACAATATGTTAACCTGCTCAGCTTTTATTGACTGCATGCCCCGGCCGTTTTGAAGGTTTTATTTCAAATTTAGGATTTCATCCAGGCCGGCAATCTTAAAGGTCTTCATGATAAAGGGGTTGGAATTCACAATTGAAAAATTTCCTGATTCCACCCGCTTCTTACCTGCAACACAAAGCCTTATAAACGATGATGAAATAAAATTCACTTCTTTCACATCAAAAACAAGGCTGAAATCGAGAAAGCCTTCGGGAGTATCGTTTTTTTTCAGCGATACAAATTTGGATTCAAGTTCGGAGGTCAGCTGGTTACAAAGTATCGTATCGAGCCTCCCCTTAAAAACACAGGTCAATACTCTTTCTTCGGGATTAAAATCAAAATCTAACATATCGGTTTTGTTTAATTAATGGTTTTTATGATACTCCAGACTGAGATCTGCCTCATTGAATTTTTCATCCAGATATTTACTGTGATCGACGGCGAAAAAGCGGTCGTTCATTTTTCTCCTGCAAACTCTTTGAATGTTGATAAGATGTTTTACAGTAATGTTTTCGGTAGTGATGTTTTTACCGCCTGTGCCGCAGCCAAGGGTCAGTGAAGGTGACAGCATATTGAATGTTCCTCCCACGGCGCCCTGAGAAGTAGGGGTGTTCACGACGATACGCCCGGCATTGATGAGCTGGCTGAATTCGCTGATCCGTTGTTCGTCGTTGGCATAAATTCCGGCGCTGTGGCCGATCCCGCCAAGGTAATTCAGGTCAATACATAATTTTATTGCCGAGTGATAATCTTTTGCCGTATAAAAAGCCAGGATCGGAGCCAGTATTTCGACCGAAAGCGGATAGTCTTTACCTACACCTGCCAGCTCGGCCAGAAGGATCTTTGTTCCTTTCGGTACGGTAATTCCTGCTTTTTGGGCAATGACCTCAACAGACTGTCCCACGATGTAAGGGCTCATGCTCATCGAATCTTTCACGACAGCTACCTTCTCAACCTGACTGATTTCTTCAGCTGAGAGAAAATAACAATTCTGTCGTGTAAACTCATCCCTGACCTGCCTTGCGATTTTTTCTTCAACGACTACCGATTGTTCGCTTGCACAAACCGTTCCGTTGTCAAATGTTTTTGATTTGATGATGGATGAGATTGCAAAAGGAATATCGGCGCTTTCATCAATGAACACAGGCACATTACCCGGTCCGACCCCAATGGCCGGGTTGCCCGAACTGTAAGCAGCCTTCACCAGGCCGGTTCCTCCGGTGGCAAGGATCAGTGCAACCCTGGGATGAGCCATCACCATCTGGGTGAAATCCCTCGATCCTGCAGGGATCATCTGGATACAATCTTCCGGAGCTCCTGCCTCCAGGGCCGCTTCATAGCAAATGCGGGCGGCTTCGCCCGTGCTTCGGGCTGCATTGCGGTGAGCGCTGATAATGATGGGATTCCTGGTCTTTAGACAGATCAGTATCTTATAAATAGCTGTCGATGTGGGATTGGTAACAGGGGTAACGGCAAAGATCGGACCCAGAGGCTGGGCGATTTCTGAAATTCCCGAGATGGGGTCATGATGAACAACCCCAACGCTGCGCTGATCCCTGATATCTTCGTAAACAAGCTGGGTGCCGATCACGTTTTTCCATACTTTATCCTCCCATATCCCGATCCCGGTTTCCTCAACAGCCATCTTCGCCAGCCTTACCCTGGCATTCAAAGCGGCCTTGTAAACCGCCTCAACCACCTTATCGGTCTGCTCCTGGTTAAATTCCTGGTATTCCGCTGCAGCATAGATCGCCCGTTCAAGAATATCGTTTGCTTTGTCAGTCAGGTTTTCTGCCATCCTTAATCGTATTAAATATTGTGAAGGTGTCTGTTTATAAAAGGATTGCAAAGGTATTGATTTTTATTTACCTGAATTTTGTCAGATGGCCGCATTCTCATAGCGTCTGACCGCATCTGATGATCATTGATTAAAAGATTTCCCCTATCCCCTTATCAATTAAAAATTTCAGTACTTTAGTTTCGCAGAATTTTTACATTATGAAAAAATAATCCGCTGGCATATGGTATCATTCAATCTCAGTCCCGACGAAAAAGAATTCACGGCAACTTTCGCAGGAAGGCTTGACACACTCGCTATCCAGAAAATGAGTGAAATATTACAGATTAACCTGCCTGTGACAGAAGGCGCTCAAGGCATGAAGATCATCTTTGACCTGAAGGATGTTGTCTATGTATCATCATCCTTTATCAGGATTTGTGTGAAGGTGGCCAAACAGGCAGGGATTGGAAAATTTTCCATCGTTCATTGTCAGCCATTTATACTGAAAACCTTTCAATTATCGGGGCTCGACGAGATTCTGAATGTGTCGTAAAACGGCTTCAGGAACGACACCACATTCCTGGCCAGGTAATCCGTATTATATCCTCCTTCCATCACGATCAGGGTTGGAATCTTCAATCGGGAGATCAGGCATTCTGCAAGACGTGTATATATTTCCGAAGATAGACTGAAATTACCAAGCTGATCCTTTTCAAAGGTATCCACGCCCAGGGATATGACAAGATAGCCGGCCCCGAATTGCTGCAATAGCGCAACTGCATCACAGAAAACACTGAAATAGACTTCGTCGGCAGTGCCCGGTGGAAGAGGGAAATTGATGTTTTTTGAAGTGTTTTCCGTGTCAAACCCGGTTAGGTATGGATACGAATGATCAGGGTCTCCGTGTATCGAAATCAACAGTATGTTTTCAAGGCGCTGAACAATATCCTGGGTGCCGTTTCCATGATGGAAATCAAGGTCGAGAATACCCACTCTCAGGGTTCCGCCACCCCTGAGATCGCCCTGGTCCTGCAGGTATTTGGCTGCCAGGGCCGCATTGTTTACGAAACAATAGCCACCGGCAAAATCATACCCTGCATGATGACCGGGAGGGCGGCATAATGAAAACACAGACGATTCTCCGCTCAGAAGTTGTTTCGCCCCGGTAAGTGCTGTAAATCCTGAGTATTTCACGGCTTCCCAACTGCCTTTGACAATCATCGTTGAACTGTCGGTCATGTAAAACCCTGCTTTCCCCTCCGGGCTCTTTAAAGGTGGATGGTCACGTAACTTCCCCAGCGCAAAAAATTCCGGCATGATACCTTCAGCCCATAATCCGGCAGCAACCCATTCTTCATATGCTGTTTTAAGGTATTCAAGGTAGGCTGATGAATGTATTTTGCAGAAATGACCGGGATCGAATTGCTCCGGGCCGATCAGTTTCACCCCGGGAATGTCCATCAGCGATTCATAAATAAGCTCTGCCCTTTCAGGCGACTCACCATAAGCCACGACCTGGTTTGAGATGAACTCTTTGGGCGGATTATGCAGGATATGATGAGGAGAATAAACGACAAACATGGGTTCTTCTGCCTTTAGGTGATAATGTTGGGGTCGCGGTCCCTGATATAAACCAGTAACTCTTTAGCGAGGTCAGTGACCAGCAGAATTTTACTGTAATCGAGGTTCACATTATTCAGATATTGCAACACCAGAGATTCCCCGATTCTCGATTCAGGCAATATACCGGCAAAAAAGAAACCCAGTTTTTCAAATTCACCGGTGAGCCAGTATGTAAGGGGATCTTTTAGCTTCAGGAAAAGGTTGACCGATGAAATCTGCTGAAGGCAAAAACCCTGTAAAATCTTACGGGTCTGATGCTTTACATCAGCGCCGTAACTTGCAACAAAGATCTCGGCACAGCCTTCAAGATCGTTTGCGCCGGAATATATGGTTGCAGCGGGCCGGTCAAATTCGAAAGAATCGGCTGAAGGGACGATAAAGTCATGGCTGGCGCCAAGGTTAAGATATAGTTTTGAAATCATTTCTTTATGATGTTCCGGGGCATAAAGGTTATGCCTGACAGGAGGCATCATATACTTAAAACCAAGGAGTACACTGATACGTTGTGTGGAATCTTCGGAAATTCCTTTGAATTTCCATGAGGCCGGACTTGTTGCCAGCAGGAGCCCGCAATCATTGATCTCGAATTTGATCATTGACTTTTGGGTAAAAATGTGATTGGTTACGGCGTAAGCATAGAGCCCCCTCAATTCGCGCTTTTTCTGAACTTTGAAGAGGTAATCGACCAGCCTGTTCAAAGCCCCTTGACCACGGTATTCAACATTCACAAATACAAAAGTCAGTTCAGCGATGGTATCTTCAGGATACTGGTACAGCAAAGCCGCATGGCCCATAAACACATTATCTTTTGTCACAGCCACGGCCGAGATCATTTCTGATGTCCTGTTCAACTCTACCAGGCGTTCCGGGTAATAAATATGATCGTCAAAGAATGTGTATCCATGAGTTTTATAGGCACAGCGGGAGACTTCAATGGCTTCATTCGGATTAAGGCCCCTTACATTGTATTCGATCTTTTCGGCGATGATCCCTGGAGATGGCTTTTCGGCGGCAACCTCAGCCTGGGTTTTCTGAGCCCTGGCACCGGGGAGATATTTGATCATGACCGTTTCTTTTCCCTGGGTCCCGAGATTATGAAACGAAAGTTCATCCATCACTTTCTGAATGAGGTAAATTCCCAATCCGGAGGTGGACAGGTCATCGAGGATTTTCGTTAATTCATATCTTTTCACGTGATCCGGATCAAAGGGGATACCCATTTCCTTGAGGACGATCTTTATCCCGCCCGGGATCTTTTCACAGATCACATCGAAGGTAGGATTCTCCTCCACACTGGTATGGACCATGATGTTTGAGACCGATTCCTCAATGGCGATATCGATCTGGTCGAGCTGATCGCCCGAAAATCCGATCATCTTTGCTATTTCCCTCACAAACAGGTGAACTATAAAAGTATATGTTAGCTTGTTCGGAAAGGTCATTTTTATTGATTCGTTATTTTCCATAAGAATGAATTGTTAGCGTTTATCCTTTTACCTGAGAAAGCCCTTTGAAAGATACAGAAAAATCCGGAATATAAGTGATGCATTACAAATATAGTTAATTACGATACAACTTGCAGGGAATTTGGCAGAACCTGAGATTCCCGCAGGCAAATTACCGGACACCGAAGGGGCCCCGCGATATCTTCTGAAACCCTGTATCTGAAAATTGAAGGATCCCCGCCTCAATCAGGGGAATACGCTCGCAGGGATTCAAATTATTTCTGTACATTTGTTCGAAGGCACAGTCTGAATGCAAAAATCAATTCACATTACCAATTTTCAGCAGCCAAAAACAATAATTATACGCTATGATATACCCGGAAGTCAGGAATTATATCAACGGAACGTTTGTTCCCTCAAAGTCCACACAATACCTGGATGTCGTTTCTCCCCTCGATGGGACGCTGCTTTCAAAAGTGCCCCTCTCTTGCGCCGGGGATCTTGATGATGCTGTAACAAAGGCGCAGCAAGCTTTCAGGCTGTGGTCAAAAGTTCCGATCAAGGAGCGTGTCCAGGTATTCTATCGGTATAAAGCCTTGCTCGAAAAAAACATAAGCGGGCTATCACAACTTATCCGTGAAGAAAACGGCAAAACCTTCGATGAAGCAAAAGCGGAGATCGAAAAGAGTATTGAACTTACCGAATTCGCCTGTTCCCTGCCCCAAATAACCGGTGGTGAAATCCTGGAAGTTAGCAGTGGGGTGGAGTGCCGTACAGAAGCCTGCCCTGTGGGGGTTGTTGCCAGCATCGTGCCATTCAATTTTCCAAGTATGGTCCCAAACTGGACTATCCCGAATGCCCTGGCTCTGGGTAATACCATGATCCTTAAACCCTCTGAAGTTGTTCCCCTGAGTGCAGCCAGGATTGCAGGATTGCTTGAAGAAGCCGGATTGCCTGCAGGTGTGTTCAATATTGTGAACGGTAACCGAAGCATCGTGGAAGCCATTTGCGACCATCCGGGAATTAATGCTATTTCATTTGTCGGTTCAACCAAAGTGGCCAAAATCGTGTATGCCAGGGCCACCTCCGGTTTCAAAAGGGTTCTGGCATTGGGCGGGGCAAAAAACCATCTCATCGTTCTACCGGATGCCAACCGTTCAATGACTGCTGCAAATGTTGCTGCATCCATGTCGGGTTGTGCCGGACAACGTTGTATGGCCGCTTCTGTGATGGTGGCTGTTGGGGATTGCGACCCGATTATTGATCTGGTTTGTAAAGAAGCTGCAAAAATCATCCCGGGCCGGAACCTGGGATCGGTAATTTCCAGAGCGGCGAAAGACCGGATCGAATGGCATATTACTGAAGCTGAAAAACAAGGAGCCAGGATCCTTCTTGACGGGAGAAATGCGATTGTTCCCGGAAAAGAAAACGGATTTTATGTCGGACCGACTGTCATTGACCATGTTTCCCCCGGAATGAGCATAGCCACAGAAGAAATTTTCGGACCTGTGCTCTCTGTAATCAGGGTGAATACCATTGACGAAGCCCTTTCCATTGAAAATTCAAATCCGTATGGGAATGCTGCAGCCGTCTTCACCCAAAACGGTGGCATGGCAAAGTATGTAGCTGAACGTGCCAATGCAGGTATGATAGGCGTGAACATTGGTGTACCGGTCCCAAGGGAGCCATTCTCATTTGGTGGTTGGAACGAATCAAAATTCGGGGTAGGCGACCTCACAGGAAAAAGCTCGGTTCAATTCTGGACGAAGCTGAAAAAAACAACCACAAAATGGAACCCCGAAGCAGGAACAAACTGGATGAGTTGAAAGAATAAACTTATAAAAAACTAAAAATGTCCGAGAAAACAGTATCGCAACAGGAAAAGGAAATCATCGCTAAAAACAACCTAGATTATACGTTGTTCTCATGGTCTAAACAGTCTGGTCTGAACCCGATCAATATCCATCATGCCAGGGGCGTATACCTTTATGATTACGACGGGAAAAAGTATCTTGATTTTTCATCCCAGCTGATGAATGTAAATATCGGTCATGGCCATCCTGAAGTAAGGGAAGCCGTGGTAAAGCAGATGAATGAAGTCAGTTACGTATATCCCGGAATGATCACAAAAACCAGGGGTGATTTGGGGAAAAAGCTGGCAGAAATAACACCCGGGAATCTGATCAAGACATTCTTCACACTGGGAGGAGCAGAAGCAGTCGAAAATGCGGTAAAAATCGCGAGGATTTACAGTGGAAGGTTCAAGATTATAACCCAGTACCAGTCTTTTCACGGGGCTTCTTATGGCGCTTTTTCAGCAGGCGGAGATCCCCGCCGGCATGCTGTTGACAGCCAGGCGGCGCCTAATTTCATTCATGTAGAGAATCCCTACTGCTACCGTTGTCCATGGGGCAGTAAAACGCCCGGGGAGTGTTCCGATATTTGTTCAGCACATGTTGAGCGGGTTATCAGGTATGAGAATCCCGACAGTGTGGCTGCGATTGTATTTGAAGGGGAATCCGGCTCTTCGGGATGTATCAAATATCCTCCCGGCTACTGGCAAAAAATAAAAGGAATCGCCGATAAATACGGGATTCTGATCATTGCTGATGAAGTTATGAGCGGGTTTGGCCGGACAGGGAAAATGTTCGGTATTGAGAATTATGGGGTTGAACCTGATATTCTTTGCATGGCAAAAGGGCTCACTTCTGGATATATTCCCATGGGAGGCATTGTCGTATCTGAGAAAATTGCAAAATATTTTGACGACAGGCCTCTGCCGTTAGGGTTGACCTATTCAGCACACCCGGTTGCATGTGCCGCCGCAAATGCGGTCATTGATATTTATGAGAAGGAAGGACTGGTGGAAAATGCTGCCCTCATGGGAAAATACCTGGAAGGCCGGGTCGAAGAACTGAAAAAGAAACATGTCTCGATAGGGGATTTCCGGAATACAGGATTGCTTGGCTGTATTGAGCTTGTGAAAAACAGGGATACCAAAGAGCCCATGGCCCCGTGGAATGCAAAGCCAGAACAGATGAAGATCATGAGTCAGGTTGCTGCCAGAATCAGGGAATTGGGAATGTATACATTTGTACGCTGGAACTGGATATTCACGGCGCCTCCCTTATGTATCACGAAAGATCAGATAGATGAAGGACTGCACATCATCTCCCAGGCCATCGCAATAGCCGATGATTATTGTTATTGATCATCCAATCAAGTCTGATCTGCCCGATGTTGTTTTTCCGTTTATTGGAAAACGACATAGAGTTTCACCAACTGGCCCGGTAAAGGCGGTGATCCCGGGTTTATCTGGGCCCTGATATCATCCCTTACCCCTTGTGCGCCCCCGGGGATATACAGTTGGCAGTCTCCACCCGGCGCGACCTGGAAATCCTCAGATTTTGTATATCCGTCGGATCCAACCATCGAAAGTCGTACAGGAACCGTTCCTGTTCCTGTCTGGCTGAGAATTGCTACAATGGTATAACCTTGTAACGCATTGGGTACATCCGGAGCAGTGTAAACATTGTCAAAGATTGCAGAACCGATATATGAAAATGCCACATCCGGTAATGTTCCGGTTGAAGGAACAAACTCAACTTGTTTTGATTGAGGAGCCAGGGTCGGATGCTGGGCTGTAATGGTTATAGTAACCTTGCTTGCAGAATAAATGTCAGCAACGTACGAACCAATCTTAACTGCAGTATTTGCCCGGCAGAGCCAGATATATGTTGTTAAAGCAACCTCGCAGACGACAAAGCCAATGCCGGCAGTTTCAGGGGCTAATGCTCCGCAAATGGCTTCCTTGCCAAGGCCAATAGGGATAGATCCATAACATAGTTTATTGAAAATATTGTACACCTTGGCCGAAAAACCGCTTGGAGGAGGGGGAGCGGGATTGTCGGGCATTGAATAAGTGAAAACCCCATCCTGGCTCCCGTTTTCCACCTGAATAGCCCCGCTTTTGCCTTCGTCAGTTACATACTGTGCACTCATTGCAAGGCCCGTGACATAAGCAGCTCCGGGATCATAGGTCGCAGTGATATTGGCCTTAACATTAGTTGATTTGGGCTGGCCGGGTGTGAAAGGTGGCAGAGGTTTCACGTTGATCCCCCGAGGGTTGCTTAAGGTCATTACATCAGCCCGCTTCGGGCCGGTTACCGGGGCTTTCTTTTTTCCGCAGCCGCAATCACCTTTTGACTTTGTTTTATTTGGATTATACGTCATCTGGTAAGATCCCAGGGTGTCGGGAAGTGTCATCCTGATCACTATTGTAGTGTCATTAACATAATTGAATGTCATGAATCCCATAGCCGGGTTGCTGATCTGTTTTACAGTTCCGTCTTCATTAAAGTCCATCAGCAATTTATGGTTGGGGTTCATGTCGGGAGCGTCAACCAGGGCCTGCGTAACATTGACAGGCAAGCCGTTCACATCTTTTGGTCCCATCAGGATCGCTTTTCGCCCCGCGCTGTCAACTTCATAGATCTGGTTATCGCCTGGATTTGTAAAGAAGGTCTCAGTATAAACATCCGGGTTTGTGTTATTGTCTGAGTTTTTCTTACAGGCCGGGAATAACAATGTCAACAGCAAGGCTGAAAATATTAAACAGCAGTAAATTTTCTTTCTCATAACTCATTATTTAAATGGTTAATAATAACTTTTTCAATAAGAGCGTGTCAAAGCAAAACTGTCATGAAGATATTATGGCAAATATAATCAATCAATATAAAAAAGTCAAATGCATCGGCTGCATAAATCGGTATTAACCCCGCGACATAGCCCTTGCGGGTTCCGCCCCGGATGCGGAGAATTTGTCTGCAGAAATTAATCTGACTAAAGGAATATCAGAAGGTAAATGCTATAACCAGTAACCGCCACAAGAAAAACGCTGAAGACAGCAATGATCTTATTCCTCTGCCTGTTGTTCAGAGCCTTCTGTAACTCATGAACACAAAAAACAATTGAAAGGATGCTTCCGGCAAGGACACCCAGCCCCTGAATGAAATGCATACCCTGCAAACCAACCAGGGGGTGGATAGGGGTTTTGGGCAAAGACAGGCCCATCGATATGGTAACATTGTAAAATAAAGTCATTCCATTCAGCAACACCTCGTGCACAGAAGTCAGGTTAAATAAAACAAAGAAAACGTAAGGGATCAGAAAAAAGCCAAAAAACCTGAAGTTGTGTTTTTGAGATTGCCTTGTGACTGGCCGGATTATGTAGCTGAAAATATAAAAAAGAGATAAAGACAGCCCGGAAAAAAGCATGATGACAAGGAATTCATCCCATACGGCAGTTTCCGACCCGAAAGACAGGTTAATCTCACGCATGAAATCTTTAATCAGGGATAATGCAATCGACAGGCCTATGAAACTGCTTGTGAATGCCGATTCAGCCTGGCTCATTTTTACATTTGCCAGGAAGCCTTTAACAGGAGAACGCAATTGAATACGCGGAGAACCATTGGGGCAGTTTTTCAGGCAATTGCCACATGAAATACAATCTGCATCCAGATCATGCCTTTTTATGCACAAACCCATCGGACATCCTTTCGAATTCACGGTACCCTGGAAGCACTCAAACTCTTTACATTCGTTGCAGATGGCGCTGTCTTTACTTAACTTAACGACCCTGAGCCTGGAAAATACGCCCCCGGCAACACCCAATGGACACAAGTAGCGGCACCAGGTCCGCCTTCTGAAAAAAGCTCCCGAAATTATGGCCATCGTGCAGATAGTTAATAATAAGATGCCGGATGCGGTCGTTGAACTGGCCATATGTACCAAGGTCTCAATTACAAAGATCACGATGAAAAAAGTATAGGCAAACCACACTCCGTACTTTTTGAGAAACAGAGGAGGGTGCATTTCATTACCAACCATTTTTTGCACCAGGTCGCCTGCTGAACTGAACGGACATATACCGCACCAAAACCGTCCCAATAAAACAAAGGCAACGGGCTGTAAGGACCACATCAAAACCCACATCACTGATAAGCCGGTATTTTTGCCTTCAGCCTGGTCTCCGAATAATAAGACATAGATCAGGACAAAAAATCCAATGAATAAGGGTAGTCTTAAAATATCAGGATACCATTTCCAGCGAAGAAGTGACTCCAGGAATTTAAGTCTTTTCATCATTTCGCATAGGTTTTCTTCATGGTCAGGATGTTCCTGTCCTCCATCCTTTGATAATTCAGGTCGTCAGCGAGATGCCTCACCAGATGAAAACCCAGCCCATGGAAGGAAATCTCCTCGAAGGGAGCATTTAAATCGATTTTCTGCATCACAATAGGATTAAATTCAGCATTGTGGTCAGTTATGCTAACACGGATCTGACCGGGGTCAAGCACAAGGGAGATGAGAACATTTTTGTTATCCTGTCCCTCTTTCTGTTGATTGACAATGCTCGTATAAACCTCTTCAATAACAATATTCAGATCCAGTATGGTTTTAACAGGGACGTTATACCTTACTAAATCTTCAAGAATTATTGACAGTTTGTCCAGTTCGAAAATATCCCCCTTTAACTCAATATCGATTGCTCTTGCTTCCTGGGGTTCAGTTACCCTGTTCTTTTCCCTTTTGAACCGGTAAATTTTTACCAGGTACCCCGAAAAAACAATGATGGAAATAACACATAAAAAGGAATAAAGGATGATATGGTGAGAAGTCATTGTTACCTTGCAGCTCTTTTGTCCGGTTGCAGTATGAATAGGAATTGATAAATGGTATCTTCAACAAAGATATATATATTTTTTTGCGGATTAATGACATGTTTTTATGTTTAAAAGTCAAACCTCCGGAAGTTATTTTGTAACTTCGGGTCGGAATCATGAACCCGAATTGAACATATGAGAAAACTTTTAATGACATTTTTATTTGTTTGTGCCTTAAGCAGTATTTACGCTCAGCAAAAACCATATAAATTTGGAATTAAGGGGGGCGTAAATTTCATCCATCTGGAAAACTACGGCAAAGGATATTACTCTGACTTTAGTCCGAAGCCCGGATGGAGTTTTGGCGCCTTATTTCAATATACAAAAGGAGGTTTTTTAAATTATTCGATCTCGCCTGAAATCCTTTATACGGAATCAATAACCGATGTAGACCTCCTTTACATAACCAATTCCCCTGCAACAATCCAGACGATAGATATCCCGCTTAATTTTAAGCTTGGCCTGCAATTAAGTAAGATCTTCAGGCCCTATATCCTGGGGAATATTTACGGGTCGTATATTATCAAATATTATGGGGAATTTTTCGAATTGCTTGATATAGACCATACTTCATCGAACAGCACTCTGAATAAATTTTATTTCGGGATCAGCGCAGGCATGGGTTTTGATCTCTGGAAATTTCAGCTCGAGGGAAGGTACAGATGGAACCTGGTCAGGATCAATACGGATGACTATTCAGCCCTGAAACAGATGGGGCTGGAACTAACATGCGCATTTCTTTTTTAAATCTGAATCATAAACACCTCACTGGTGATGAAAAAATTATTATTGTATTGCTTGTTCCTCTTAACCTTATCCACGTGTAAAAAGGCGCCCTTAGAAGAATTTCTCTTTCTGGAAAGAGTCGAAAAAGTTGAGGTGATCGACAAGTATACTTTGGCCGCCAGGCTTAAACAAAACCCGAATTCCATACTGTATAAGGCATTGCCAAATAAGAAGATAACGATAGTTTCAATTGTTTACAATACGGTCGATCCGAAGGGCCAGCCCATACTTGCCTCAGGAGCAATATTTTACCCGTCTGCAGATGTTGATTATGAGAGACTGGGAACAATTTTAGGGCTTCATTTTACTTTGGGAGCAAACTACGAAGCCCCGTCCCAGAAAATGGCTGTAACCGAGGGTCTTTTCTCCCTGTTTGGTTATATTGTAGTAGCTCCGGATTATATCGGGTACGGCGCATCGAAAGATAAAGTCCATCCCTATTATGATGTCGGAAGCACGGGCCAGGTTTCTGCCGATATGCTCCTCGCCGCAAAAGAATATTTTGCTTCTATCAGCAGGAAAGTGTCTCACAAAGTTACTGTCATGGGATATTCCCAGGGAGGACAGGCCTCACTGGCTTTCCTCAAATTTGTTGAGACGACGCCCTTGTATCAGGATGCATTCGTAATAGACCAGGTGTTTGCCGGTGGCGGCGCTTATGATCTGATCAAATCGTACGACACTTTTGTAGCCAAAGATTACAGCAGCCAGCCCGTTACCATTCCTCTCCTGGTGCTTGGAATGAATTATGGCGACAGCCTCGATTTAGATCTCAGCCAGATGTTTGCAGAACCTCTTCTTTCCCACTACGAGGAATGGATACTGTCAAAAAAATATACGACAGATGAGGTTTCAGCTAAGATGGGGGAAACAAAACTGACTAAGATCATGGCTCCTCAGGCATTCGACACTACAAACCCGAATACAAAAAAGTTCAGGAGGGCATTGAGAAACAACAGTCTGATTGTGTATGGGAAAGTAACAAACTGGGTACCAAGGGCAAAGATTACTTTATTGCATGCAACTGATGATACGATAGTCCCATACGAGAATACAGAAAGCGCTTACAGGGCATTCTTAATGGCAGGCTGTGATGTTAAGAAGGTTGATATTTCAAATAAGGATCATAAGGAAGCAGGCCAGGATTTTTACACCTATGTTATGCTTCACTTACTGATTTAGCCGATTTCATAATGAAGACAAGGATAACAGTTTTACTTATATTGTTGAGTTGTACCGGAACGGGTGCCCAGGCAAAAAAGGACTATTCGAAACATAATAAAGGATATTTCTGTGATGTAGGGGTTGCTTTTGGAGGTACATTCCCGAAGGGCACTGATCCAAAAGCGATTCTTGAAGTTTTCACAACACAGGGATACCAGTTTTCCAATACGTTTTCTCTGGGTGCAGGTCTTTCCACTTACAATACAGAAAATATTAATATCTATTTAGAATTAAGGTTCAATCTTCGAAAAACCACTGAAACCAGGACCAGTTTTCCTTATATTTCCCTGAGAGGGGGGTATTCGTGGAGCACCTGGACAGGAGATGCCTGGGGAGACGACAGAGGGCCGATGGAGGAGCTTAAACTCGGATGGTCTTTTTATACACAGGCAGCAAAATTAAGGTGGAGTGTGTTTGCGGCACCCAGTTTGTATCAATTTCATTTTATACCAAAGATTGGCTTAGCGTTTGAATTTTAGGAGATCCTTAAAACCGGAGGTTGATATGAAACGATTTTTGCTCTTTGTTTTTGTATGCTATGCAGGCTTTTCCTTTGCCGGAGTTCCGGGGAAAAATGTAAGTGGATTGCCTTTGAAGACCCAGGCTAAAGCCGACATAATATCACGGTTGCAGGGCTTCGGGAACATGCCGCAGGATATACCTGCCAATGCGCTCTTACAGCTAAACCCCTCCGATGTCCGTTATAACTGGGATACGGTGGTCCTTAACGACACTGTTGGACCCGCCGAGAAGTATACCCGGGTTTTGGATAATAATGGAAGAGAACTTTCTGAGCTTAACTATGTCATGGATGCAGGTAACTGGGTGCTGTTCAACAGGGTAATATATACATACGATGCCCGGGGAAATCAGATCAGCTTCAATAACGATCATTGGGTGAACGGAGCATGGGTTTTTTTTACACGTGACACCATGACCTATGATGCTTCGGGAAACTGCCTTGAAACCGTAATCCAGTACTGGTTATCAGGGGTATGGCAGAATAGTTACAAGTTTTACTCGAGCTATGATGCCGGCGGAAATGTTCTTTCGGAAGGAGATGCTTCCTGGTCTAACGGCGCCTGGGTCAACGAAACCCGGAATACATACACCCTCGATGCCCAGGGCAAAGCTCTGACGAGCCTGTATGAAGTCTGGCAAAACGATACCTGGTCAGCTCATGGGTTTGAGACAAACACCTATGATGCCTCCGGTAGATTACAGATCACGGTCGGCCAAATCTGGCAGAATGGGGCGTGGGTGAACTCCGGCAGAATGACCTTCTCTTACAATGCCGCTTCCCAGGAGCTTCTCAAACAGCATGAAACCTGGGACACCGTGAGGAAGCTGTGGGTGAATTACCGGAAATACACTTCATCTTATGATGTGAATTACAACCTGCTTGCCATGCTAAGCGAATCATGGGACACTGCAGGCAACGCCTGGGTTAACTTTTCGAGATGGAGGTATTTCTGCGATGCGAACGGGAATTCCACCGACGGGATCGACGAGGTGTGGAAGGCAGGCAACTGTGGTCCTGGTATGAGTTCCCTTAATATTTATTCCCAACAGGAACTGGTGTATACCTTCTGGTGGCCTCTCCGATATCAATATCATGCTACCTTTAAATCCTATACGAGCGGCCTGGATGAGAAAAGCGGCGGCCTGGCATTTTTGGTTTACCCCAATCCGGCAGCTGAAAAAATCACAATTGAAAGCAAAAACATAAGAGCCGGTCAAAAATTGACCATATACGACATGCAGGGCCGGCCCGTTATGCAATCGACCCTGACAAATTCAACATGCGAACTCGAAATCAGCCGGCTGGCTGCCGGAAATTACCTGATCAGGCTGGGTTCGGGGGTTGAAGCAGGCAGTGCTCATTTTGTAAAAAAGTAGGTGCTTTCGTGAATATTTTATCACGTTACAAGGATCATCTGACTATTTGATAATGAGGAAGTTGAAGAATTTTTACCTGGCATTGTTGTTGGGTACATCGCAGGCTTTTACTGCTTATCCGCAGTTTATCATTTCACATGATCCCTTATTTATGCCGGAAGTACCGAAACCAACGATAGGTGTGACGTTTACTGATCCTGTTTTTCATTCTTCAGTAGGGCGTCTGTCAGATGCACTCGCATCAGGAAACCTGGGGATAGTTCCTCAATATTCGAAGCGGGAGGCTTGGAATGCCAATGACTCTCTGCTGATCCTTCTTAACGGTGATGACGGTTATTTCAGCCTTTACAATGGCAGGAATTATGCACTTATCAGGCCGCTGAACGACCCTGCTGTTGGAGGGGAGGACGTCTTCTGGCATCCTGCCGAAAACAATATTATAATTTATGCCGTTGACAGCATTCTTTATTCCTATGATGCAGGCAGCGGCATCAGGACCGCTTTGCATGTTTTTACAGATTACTCCTGGATCAATACCAGGGGGGAGGGAAATCTTTCGAACGATGGCAGATATTATGCTTTTATAGGACAGGTATATAATTATGTCACAAGTGAGCTTACATTCAAGGATGTTGTTGTATATGACATCTCCCTGGATCATATTAAAACAACCTGGCCGATCCCGTCTTTACCGGGAATGGGGAGCATAGACTGGATGCTGATGGTGCCGAGATCCTTATAAAAGATGTATATGATGCTGATTCAAATGTCACCAGGATCACTAAAATTAATCTTTCGACCGGAGCAGCTACCGACCTTCTCGATGTGTCAAGCTTATTCGATATGCATATTTCCCTTAGGAATACTTTAAGGCATGGATGGTGTTTCATCAGCACGTTTGACTATGTGGGAAGGCTTACTGATGACAGCATTTCATGGCTGCCTTTTGAAGATGAGGTGTTTGCCCTGAAAACTGATGGAAGCGGAGACGTCCAGCGAATAGCCCATCATCACAGCAGGAGGTTTTCACCTGCTACCCCTGATCCCGATAACAGTGTTTACTGGGCTGAACCGCATGCCACAGTGAACAGGGCAGGGACAAAAGTCATCTGGGGATCCAATTGGAGGGAAAATATGGACCAGGTGTGGGCAGTTGACAGTTATATCTGTGATTTATCCGGATGGGCAGGAGTTGAAGAAAAAAAATCCAATGAAGGAATGCAACTTTCGGTATTCCCTGATCCGGCAAAGGATCGTTGTTTTCTACGGTGCAATCATTCATGGTCAGGGATGGGATATTTAACAATCACCGATACCTTTGGAAGGAAGATATTTGAAAGGGAATATTTCAATATTGAACCCGGGCTGAGTCAAATCCCTTTTGATGTTTCAGCATTTAATCCCGGGCTGTATTGCCTCAGATTTAAAACCACCGATCAGTGTAATTCCGTCCTGTTTGTTGTTATCAGGTGAATCTTGTTCCTTCCGGATTTTGACGTTAAAATTTATTCAGGTTGATAACCATCACCGGTACTTGTTCCGGGTTGAAAAGCAGCTCTTCATACCAGTCTGACGGGTTTATTGCAGGTGTTTCAAGGCTGTGCCTTACCATTATCAGGATCATGGATGCCTTCTGCAGGCTGGCATGTGATCTGAGTGCGACCTGATACGAAGTTTTTAAGTCAGCTGATGAGGTTGAATTCGAAATCTGGTCATTTTTAAGCCTGACACTCAGGTCATTGATGAAAACCGACAGTCGATTGTGAAGTTCCGGATCTGTTTCGTTGTGCTGAAAGAGAAGTATCTGTGCATCGAATATTCGGGCCATTTGCTTGATCAATTGCAGCTTATCATCGATATCATAATCATCGATGAGCGGAACTACAATTTTTTTGGTTTCATTCATGGGCAGGTTCTGCACAACCACCGTTGGTATGGATGACTCATAAACAACTTTAAAGATATCGCTTCCAAGCAGATACTGCCATCCTTTCTTCCCGTGGGTCCCCAATACCATCATATCTGCCCCAATCTCCTTAACTGTTTCGTTAATGGTTGTATAAATCCCGCCAATCCGTTGGATCGTATCAACATGTACGTTTTCTTTTTCCTTGTACAAATCCTGGTACGCTTTGAGTTTGTTATCAATAAATCCGGGACCGCTGTCATTTTTCTTTAATCCGCGCCTGGTTTTATTATTAATGATATGGAGAATGCAGACTTTGTTGCCGTTGGCGCTGGCAAGTTTTACGCCAAACGAAACCGCATTGTCACATACCGGCGAGAAGTCAGTCGGGACAAGGATGGTTCCTGAACGGAATAATACGTTTGATTGCATTTTTACAGAATTTATATAAATAATAGTATCAGATGATGTAGGTTTTAGCCTGCATTATTCACAAACCCAAATGTCGATAAAAAAGTGAAGCATTTGGCATGGCAAGCCAGAAAATTGTTTTTACTGATGGGATAATGACAATGGGCTATCAGATTTAATCCGGGGTGGAAATATGTTTTTCTTCATATTTCTTTGAAATCCAGTCGTTTTTCACAATTTCCCGAGGTTGTTAATAATGTTTCCGGCCTTAGGTTGTTAGTTATAATGTTTTACACCTAATCACATAAAAAAACCCTTAACTATTGTTTATCAATTCGTTAAGGGGTTTTTATCTGTGGGCCTAACAGGACTTGAACCTGTGACCCGCTGATTATGAGTCAGCTGCTCTAACCGTCTGAGCTATAGGCCCTTGCCCGTCAACCAATGCACTTCCTTCTCGGGACCTCAGGCAATTGGTCAATTGAAATCGGGGTGCAAAAATAAAGATATTTTACCATCTTTGCAACCTGAAAACCCTGAACTATGCTTCAACTAAGCCCTGCGATATCGCAGAACAAGCTCATCCGTAACATTATTTTTGATTTCGGGGGAGTCATCTGCAATATAGACTTCAAACTTTCAGAACTAAAATTCAAAGAACTGGGATTCAAAGGCTTCGACCCTTCATACTCGGTCGAGGATCAGGAAGATGTCTTCCGCCGTCTTGAAGGAGGAAAAATATCCGTTCGCGAATTTATTGACAACCTGAAAAAACACCTTAAACCAGGGCTAAGCGACGACGAGATCCTGACTGCATGGAATGCGATGATACTTGATATCCCTCCACAAAGGGTAAGGCTGCTTGAAGAAGTCAGAAAATCATACAGAACATTTATTCTCAGTAACTCCAACGAGATCCATTATCATAAATACCAGGGGGATTTTAAACAGCATTTCGGCTATCAATCCTTCGAAGAACTGTTTGAAAAAACCTGGTTCTCCTTTCAAATCCACCTGCAAAAACCATCGAAAGAAGTTTTTGAATATGTGATCCGTAACGGAAACCTGAATCCCTCTGAAACTTTATTCATCGACGATTCCATCCAGCATGTTGAAGCGGCTGCGACTGTCGGGTTAAGGACCTACCATCTACAGGCTTACGAAGAAATTACGGGACTGTTTGAGCAGTCGCCCTAACAAAAAAGATAAAAAAGGCTTGACTTTCAGCGAAAAAAGTATTAATTTTGCACGCCTTTTTAAACGACAAGCATGAAGCTATCTCAGTTTCGTTTCCACCTGCCTCCTGATTTAATTGCCAACCATCCTTCCAAACACCGCGACGACGTCAACATGATGGTCCTCGACCGTGGGAAGCAATCTATTCAGCATAAACATTTTAAAGATATTCTGAACTATTTTGGCGATGGCGATGTATTCATCATCAACAATACGAAGGTGTTTCCTGCCCGCCTGTACGGCGAAAAGGAAAAGACCGGAGCCAAGATCGAAGTTTTCCTCCTGCGCGAACTGAACCGTGAATCAAGGCTTTGGGATGTTCTGGTTGACCCCGCCCGCAAAATCAGGATTGGAAATAAACTCTATTTTGGCGACGATGACACCCTGGTTGCCGAAGTGATCGATAATACCACATCCAGGGGAAGGACCATCCGTTTCCTGTTCGACGGCCCTTACGATGAATTTAAAAGGACCATACAGAAGCTTGGCGAAACTCCATTGCCTAAAATCCATAACCGGCCTGTCACCACTGAGGACAGCGAGCGTTACCAGACCATTTTCGCAAAACATGAAGGCGCTGTTGCCGCTCCTACTGCCGGGATGCACTTCACCCGTGAGATCATGAAACGTCTTGAACTTAATGGCGTTTCTTTTGCCGAGATCACCCTGCATGTCGGCCTGGGCAATTTCCGGACCATCGACGTGGAAGACCTTACGAAGCATAAAATGGATTCTGAGGAAGTGATGATCGAACCTGAATCTGTTGAGATCGTCAATAAAGCCAAGATGGACCGGAAAAAAATAGTCGCCGTGGGCACCACCACGATGAAAGCAATCGAATCGTCAGTTACAGTGGGTGGACTGCTGAAACCTTATAAGGGCTGGACCAACAAATTCATTTTTCCGCCATACGAATTCAGCATTGCAAACTGCATGATCACCAATTTCCATATGCCCCAGACTCCTATGATGATGCTTACCTCCGCTTTCGCGGGATTTGATTTTACAATGAGGTCATACGAAGAAGCCGTTGAAAAGAAGTACAAATTCTTTACTTACGGCAATCCTATGCTCATCCTTTAAGCCCTTGAACCAATTTGCCATCATCGTGGCGGGCGGAACAGGTACCCGGATGGGTTCGGCCGTTCCAAAGCAATTTCTTCTTATTGCCGGTAAACCGGTATTAATGCATTCTATCATCGCTTTTAATGAATATGATGCCGGAATAAAAATAATTGTAGCCCTGCCTTCATCCTTATTTTCTCAATGGGAAGCGCTTTGCCGTCAATACTCCTTCAGCCTGCCTCATACACTTGCCAAAGGCGGAGAAAAGCGTTTTGATTCCGTTAAAAATGCACTTCATTTTGTGACTGCGGATGGCCTGGTCGCGATCCATGACGGGGCAAGACCCCTTGTGAGCAGAGACCTGATATCACGCGCGTTTGATCATGCCCGGCTGCATCAAAATGCCATCCCTGCCACACCGGTCACAGATTCTGTGAGACAGATCGCGGGCCGGGTGAACAAACCCATCGAACGTGAAAACCTCAGACTTGTTCAGACCCCCCAGGTCTTTCATTCTGATCTCATTCTGAAGGCTTATCAGCAGGCTTACCGTGAATCATTCACCGATGATGCGAGTGTGCTGGAGGCAGCCGGCGGAGCTGTCAGCCTCATCGGCGGGGATCCTTATAATATTAAGATCACCTACCCCCGGGACTTGCTAATCGCGGAAGCCCTGCTTAAATACAGCCAGGACTCAGTTATGAGGCCATAGGCTGGCTTCCATTTATTTTCTGAACCTTCTTCCTTTCCAGGAATACATACTGAACTGCCCGCCAATAGAGACATAGATGGAATAATAAAACTGGAAGGCCTGGGCTGCGAAATAATAATTCAGCAACTGTTTCTTTTCAAAAAACCGGGCCATCAGCCATACAAGAGGATATTCGATAAGGATTTTCAGGAACCACAAAAAGGATGAAAGAACCAGGATTAAAGGATTAAATATTCCAGCTATCCCCCCAAGCAGGATCAGCAGTGGAAATCCTATGGTAAGCAGGCCGGCTGCAATGACCCGCCGGTCACTATACCCTCTGCTTTTCGAAACCCATCTGAGCCGCTGTTCCCTGAAATCATGCCAGGAAGCACAGGGTGATGTGAGAACGATCGCATCCTTTTCATTCAGGAAAACAACAGATTTTTTTCCGAATTTTTTTGTGAAATTCATCATTAAAAACTGGTCATCGCCCGAATGAAAATCTTTATTAAAAGAGTACCCTCCGGCTTCATTGAAAGCCTGTTTCCTGTATGCAAGATTTGCTCCGTTGCACATCAGGGGATATCCCAGGTTCGCCGAACCCGCGGTGACTCCCATGATGCCTGAAAATTCAAGAACCTGTATTTTCTGAAACATTCCTTTCTCCCCCGTAAATCCTACAGGCCCGAGAACCATCCTGACCTCCTTGTTAATGAATGCTCCTGCAATCGAACGGATCCATGATTTGCCCCGGATGGTATCGGCATCAGTGGTTATGATAAGTTCGCCCTCTGCTATTGCAACAGCCCTTTCGATGGCTTTCATTTTTCCCTGATTTTCTTTACGGTTGACGCTTCCTTCCACCAGCGTCAGCCTCACTTCAGGATGGTTTTTTATCCAGCGCCTCACCTTTTCCACAGTATAATCCTCGGAAAAGTCATCCGAAACAATGATCTCAAACAGATCCTTCGGATAATCCTGCAGGGCAATATTGTCAAGGCAATTTGTGATAACGGCAAATTCATTGCGCACCGGCAGTATCACCGTCACTTTTTCTAACTCCTTAATTTTGGGCTCCCGTTGGGCCTGAGAGAAATATCCTGAGCCATCGTGCCTAGCTGACCTTTTTGTTCTTTTCTTCAGCAATCCCGCTGTTATTGCAAGGATCATGATAAAATAGAACGAAGCAGCAATTAACAGTACAAAACAAAACACAAAATCAAAAATCATAAAATATCAGGCTTCATTATTACGAAAGAACTGCAGGCGGAAAAGAAAAACGCTGCCGGCGACCGCCGGAATACCGAGATTTATAAACCACATCAGGACCGAAGCCATCAGTATTGCCAGGTTCGTTTCGGCCGTGCCTGTCATCGAACGGGCAAAGTAAAAGCCAAAACAATATATGGCGACGGAACTCCTGATACCAAGTTCGGTAAGGGCAATGGTCGGAATAACGGCCATGATGAAATAGATCAGGGCTATCATCAGGTACATATAATAAAAAGGCATGCGCACTCCCAGAATCCATAACAACAAAACATACTGGGTTGAAAAGACTGCATACCTCGCAAAACTGAGGGCCATTACAATCCACAGTTCACGATTTGAATACAGGGTAAAAACATCAAAATACCTGCGAATCCTGACACGGCTGTTCCTGAGTATCTTTTCCTTCCAGCTTGCAAGAAAGGACACATTGAAAAAAAGCCCCACGAGCAGAATATCAAGAAATAAGACGCTGAAAACAAATCCAACATACAGATAGCCACTCATAAATTCTGTATCCGGCATGAATAAATATAAAAAAAACAGCAGCGACAGGGATCCTGCCAGTATGGTCACGAGAAGCTGGCTCATACTGCCTAATATGGTAATAAGGATCCCCTCAATATGGCTGGCCTTTTTTAGGATAAACGCTCTCCCGAAATATTCCCCGATTCGGTTTGGTGTGAATGAGCTGATGGTGACCCCGGTCAGCACGGCCATAATAGATTGCCGCAGACTTAAGGGTTCAACCTTATTGATCAGTTTTTTCCATTTCAAAGCTTCCAGCATCCAGTTCAGGATCATTAGCACCAGGATCAATGCAAGCATCCACAGGAATTTTGATGAGCTGAAGTTTTCCGCAAGGGGCTTCAGGAGAGCAGGTAAATCCTGTTTCCAGAATACCTGGTTGATAATGAAAACATAGGAAACGACAAGAATTACAAGCTGTATAAGAAGATTGTATCTTTTGTATAACTTTGTCATGCCGGCAAAATTAAGGTAATTATGCCTGAAACCCCACGTGAAAAGATCATTCTTGGAATAGACCCGGGAACTACCATAATGGGTTACGGGATCATCCGGATTGATGGCAACAAGCTCAGTATGATAGCCCTAGGGGTGCTGAAATTAAATAAATGCGACGATCATCCGCTGAGACTGAAACTGATTTTCGAGAAAATGCTTTCCCTTATTGAGCAATACAAACCCGATGAACTTGCGATCGAAGCACAGTTTTTCGGAAAGAATGTGCAGAGTATGCTAAAACTCGGCAGGGCTCAGGGTGTTGCCATAGCTGCCGCTCTTTATCGTACAATTCCCGTTTTCGAATACTCGCCCCGTAAAATAAAACAATCGGTCACCGGTAAGGGATCTTCATCGAAAGAACAGGTTGCTGCCATGTTGCAACGTCTGCTGGCTCTGAAAGAAGCTCCCGAAGACCTTGACGCCACCGATGCCCTTGCCGTTGCAGTATGCCATCATTTCCAGAAAGGGACTGTCGAAACCGGAAAAAAATTCACAGGGTGGAAGAGCTTTTTGTCAGCGAATCCTGAGAGGGTTAAATAGAGAAAAGCAAAATATCGCTTTTCGCCTTTCGCTTTTCGCCTTTATTACATAAGTTTCTGGTACACCATCCACCAGCGGTCAGGAATGTCGTTGGCGCAGGCCTGCTGGTAGTCCTTGTATGAACAGGGGACCAGGTAATGCCGTTCATATTTGATCTTCTGCTCCGCAGGAAGAGGGATTTCCATCCACCAGCGATCGGTCTTTTTACTCTTGAAGAATACGATTTCTTCTTTATGGTCGGTAATGGCTACCCTGTATTTTAGATAGTCTTCCTCGTTTTTAAACGGGAAGTCATGAGCCCTGTTATAAAAACCGTCGATGAAATACCATATCATCTGAGACACCAGGTGGGCTGTCTGCCCCTGACGGTCATACTGGGGATTTACCTCATAAAATCCAATTGAAGTTAATTTGTCGCTGATGCCTGCATAACGTACGATCTGGCAGGCTTCTTCACCGTAAAACCCGTTCGGACCTGCATTGCCGTTACCGGGAGCATCTGAAAACCTTACTGCCGAAATATCAAAGCTCAGCATATCGGCATTCCTGACAATAGGCTCAACTTCCTCAAGGCTTTCCCTGACGATACCTACCCGGTAAGTATCAAAAAAGAGGTTTTTCATCAGCCTTAAAGCATCCTGGTCAATGAAATAACTCTGATACCCTATGTTTGCATAATTAAAAAGGTAGTTAGGCTGGTGAAGTATGATACTGCTGAGAAATGACTGCGAATTCAGTTCATTCTCGGTTTTGCCCAGGTCAAACGTGGGGTCGATGGCAACAATATTGATGATCTGGCCAAGGCTTTCATAGGCTTTGTAGTTGGCATAGGACAGATCCTGCCCGCCCCCGATAATGATTGGGATCACATTGTTGCTTACCAGTTCAGCCACAGTACTGCTGAGTGCAAAATATGTATCGCTGGGAGAAAACCCTTTCCTGATATTCCCCAGGTCGATGATCTTGTTGGCATAAGGGCCGGGGAATAGCCTGTACAAATACTTTCTCACACTGTCGGGTGCAAGGTCGCAGCCCTCGTTATCAACCGCGTTACGGTCTTCCTTAACTCCTATGATCGCAAGGTCGGCAGTGGTAATGTCGGGGAAACTTCCCGCTTCCGAATAGATCCCTATCACGTTGCCAAGGCGAAGCTGGCTCTGGTCCTCCGCCACCATTGGGAATTCGGTCAAATCAATCGGGGAAAAGAAAGTCGAAATGTCCATATCCTTTATTTTTTCTTTTTGGATTTCGATTTTGTTGGTTCGCTGGCGCTGATGATCGCCTTTACTTCATCGTAGGTAAGGTCAGCAGCGGTTTTTCCTTTAGGGATCTTATAATTTTCCTTGCTAAAGGAAATGTAAGGTCCATACCGGCCGTTCAGGACTCTGATGTCTTTATCTTCGGGATATTCCCTGATAACTTTTTTAATATCCTCATGCCGCTTTGCATTTATTATCTCAATTGCTCTCGGGAGGAGCACACTCAATGGGTCTTCTGATGAGGGCAGGGAATAGAATGCCGATTTGTGCCGGATATACGGACCGAATTTACCGGTAGAAACAATGACTTCGGTTCCTTCAAAATCTCCAAGCGTTCTGGGAAGCTTGAACAGTTCGAGA
Organism: uncultured Bacteroidales bacterium; assembly: GCA_903887775.1. Lineage (GTDB taxonomy): Bacteria > Bacteroidota > Bacteroidia > Bacteroidales > FEN-979 > CAIRDP01. Next base: position 138,032 of record CAISRB010000007.1, on the reverse strand, counting down.
GTTTGTTCGAGGGTAATGGTATCTATTCTCTGGTCCTTTTTAAGCGCGGCAAAGCGTGGTTTTTCCTCGGTGTCGGATTCACCCAGCTGGGCCATTGGCCCGAACCTGCCGATCTTCACATAAATATTCAGGCCGCTTGCAGGATCCTTGCCAACAAGTTTCTCTCCCTTTACTTTTTTTGTGCTTTCGAGTGTTCCTTCAATTCTTTCATGGAAAGGAAAATAAAACTCTTTCAGCATATCCTTCCAGGCAAGCTTGCCTTCGGCTATCTCATCAAATTCTTCTTCCACATTAGCCGTAAAATTGTAATCCATTATGTTATCAAAATTCTGAATCAGAAAGCCGGTTACGAGTCCGCCGATATCAGTGGGGAAAAGTTTTCCTTTTTCATACCCCACTGTTTCGGTCCTGACTTCTTCTTTTATTTTGTTTTCTTTCAGGCTGATGAAATCATAACTGCGCTGAACCCCGGGTCTTTCTTCCTTCACAACATAATCTCTTTTCTGTATTGTGGAGATCGTGGGAGCATAGGTTGATGGCCGGCCTATTCCAAGTTCTTCAAGCTTCTTCACGAGAGTAGCTTCAGTATAACGATAGGGCTGCTGCGTAAATTTTTGCTGGGCTATCATTTCACTTATCGAAAGTGCCTCCCCTACTTTAAGCGGAGGCAGAACACCTTCCTGGCCTTCGGCGCTGTCTTCATCAGAAGATTCCATATAGACCTTCAGAAAACCGTCGAATTTTATCACCTCCCCCCGGGCAACAAACTTTTCGGTTTTACCCGAGATCCCAATGGTTACATTTGTCTTCTCCAGTTCGGCATCAGCCATCTGGGATGCGATGGTGCGTTTCCAGATGAGGTCGTAGAGGCGCTTGCCCGAACGGTCAGCTTCAATTGTTTTATTGCTCAGATATGTGGGGCGGATAGCTTCATGAGCTTCCTGGGCTCCCTTCGTTTTCGTGGCATACCTTCGGGTTTTCACATATTCTTCACCAAAAATCCCGGTCACCTCTTTTTTTGCCATGCCAATGGCCATATCCGACAAATTGACTGAATCGGTTCTCATATATGTGATCTTGCCCGACTCATACAGTTCCTGGGCGATGCGCATCGTATTGGCGACGGAAAAACCAAGTTTGCGCGATGCCTCCTGCTGAAGTGTGGAAGTTGTGAAAGGAGGGGCAGGTGATTTCCTGGCCGGCTTCGTTTCGACATCTTCAACTGAGTATTGAACATTCATGCACTGCTTCAGGAAATTCAGGGCTTCTTTCTTTGACTGAAACCTCTTGTTCAGTTCAGCATTGACGGTTTTCTGCCGTTTTCCCTCCAGTATGGTGAAATCAGCTGTAACACGGTAAGATGAAACAGCCTGGAAATTCCTGATCTCATCTTCTCTTTCAACGATAAGCCTAACGGCCACCGACTGCACCCTGCCAGCGGATAATGAAGGTCTGATCTTCTTCCAAAGCAATGGTGAAAGCTCAAAACCCACCAACCTGTCAAGTATCCTCCTGGCCTGCTGGGCATCCACGAGGTTCATATCGAGTTCCCTCGGATTTTCAATCGCTTCCAGTATCGCTGTCTTTGTAATTTCATGAAAGGCTATCCGGCGGGTGGTTTCTTTTTTTAACCCCAGGGTCTCGATCAGGTGCCACGCAATGGCCTCGCCTTCTCGGTCCTCGTCAGACGCCAGCCATATGCAATCGCTTCCATTAGCCAGTTTTTTCAGCTCGCCAACGATTTTTTTCTTATCAGGAGAAACAATATAGTTAGGCACGAATCCCTTCGCCACATCAACACCAAGATCTTTTTTTGAAAGATCTGCCACATGCCCCATGCATGATTTCACTGTAAATTCGCTCCCCAGGAATCCGCCAATGGTTTTTGCTTTCGCCGGGGACTCAACAATCACTAAGTTTTTCGTCATCGTAGTACCGGATTTCGTTTTTTGAATCCGGCTGCAAAAATACGACAATTAACATAATACGTACCTTTGTGCCCATTTTAATCGTTAATCGGCCAAACACCTTAAGGTGAAATATGACAGAAAATAAAACCCGTAAATTTTATATAGAGACCTATGGCTGCCAGATGAATTTCTCTGACAGTGAGATCGTTGCATCAATACTGACCGCTGAAGGTTTTCAGCCTTCAAACAGTCTTGTTGATACCGATATTGTGCTTTTAAATACCTGCTCAATACGCGAACATGCCGAGGACAGGGTACGAAAACGCCTTCATTATTTTCGTTCCCTGAAAAAGAAAAATCCAGGTCTTACTATAGGCCTGCTGGGTTGCATGGCCGAAAGAACGAAGACAGCCCTGATGGAAGAGGAACAGCTTCTCGACCTCATCGCGGGCCCCGATTCCTACCGTCACCTGCCGGGCCTGCTTGAGCAGGTCCATTCAGGAAAAAAAGCTATCGATACTATTCTTTCGGCTGATGAGACCTATGCGGATATCAATCCTGTGAGGCTTGATTCCAATGGGGTTTCAGCCTTTATTTCGATCATGCGGGGATGCGAAAATTTTTGCTCCTACTGTGTGGTGCCTTACGCCAGGGGTCAGGAACGCAGCCGTGATGCGGAATCGGTCATCCGCGAAGCGAAAAGCCTTTTTATACAAGGGTTCAGAGAGGTCACCCTGCTTGGACAGAATGTGAATTCATACCATTGGAGCAATGGGAATTCTGAAGTAAGCTTCCCGAAACTGCTTGAACTCGTGGCCCAGGTCAACCCCCTGCTCAGGCTGCGTTTCGCCACTTCCCATCCAAAGGACCTGAGCCTTGAAGTGATCAGGGTGATTGCAGCATATCCTAATATCTGTAAAGCTATCCACTTACCGGTCCAGAGCGGAAGTAATAAGATACTCGATAAAATGAACCGGAAATATACCCGGGAGGAATACCTCGAAAAGATCAGGTCTGTCAGAAGCCTTATACCTGGCTGTGCCATTTCAACGGATATCATCACGGGATTCTGCGACGAAACTGAAGAAGATCACAGGCAAACACTTGATCTGATGAAGGCAGCCGCCTTTGACTATGCATTTACCTTTAAATATTCTGAAAGGCCGAAAACTATCGCAGCTGAAAAGTTCACCGACAACGTGACGGCCGAAGTCAAGGAAAGAAGGCTAAGGGAGATCATCACGCTTCAGCAGGAACTTTCCTCGGCCAGCAATCACAGGGACCTCGGCGAAACGTTTGAAGTGCTTATCGAAGGAGAATCAAAGCGTTCCGATAAACAATACTTTGGAAGAAACTCTCAGAACAAAGCACTGGTCTTCCCCAAAACAAATCAAAAACCAGGCGAATACCTGAATGTGAAGGTCAAAAGGGTTACTTCGGCTACCCTGATAGGGGAAGCAGTTTGATTTCCGATGCATTTAACTAATTTTGCCTGAAAATTGATAATTTTGTACACTCAATTCCCGGCAAAGCCTTAGAGTGAAGTGAAAGAATGAAGGACTACAATTTAACGCATCTCCGAGAGCTTGAGTCGGAAGCCATTTATATTCTTCGTGAAGTCGCCGCTCAGTTTGAGCGCCCTGCTTTGCTTTTCTCGGGCGGCAAGGATTCCATCGTCCTGGTGCACCTTTCCCGGAAAGCTTTTTATCCTGCCTCCATTCCTTTCCCCCTGGTTCATATCGACACCGGTCATAATTTTAAAGAGGCCATTACTTTCCGTGACGAGATGGTGAAACAGTTCAATGCACGGCTGATCGTCGGATCGGTGCAGGAATCCATTGATACGGGAAGGGTTGTTGAAGAGAAAGGCATCAATGCCAGCCGCAATGTGCTGCAAACTGTTACCCTTCTCGATACCATTGAGAAAAATAAGTTCGATGCGGCCATCGGGGGCGGTCGCAGGGACGAGGAAAAAGCCAGGGCCAAGGAGAGGTTCTTTTCACACCGGGATGAATTCGGGCAATGGGACCCGAAGAACCAAAGGCCTGAACTCTGGAATATCTTCAACGGGAAAAAGAGAATGGGCGAGCATTTCAGGGTGTTTCCAATCAGTAACTGGACCGAAATGGATGTGTGGCAGTATATCCTCCAGGAAAATATTGAATTGCCAAGCCTTTATTTCACCCATGAACGGGAGGTCTTTTTCCGCGACGGGGTATGGCTGGCCGCAGCGCCTTTCATGGAGATGAAACCCGGTGAAAAAGCTGAAAAACTCCGTGTTCGCTGCCGTACTGTCGGCGACATCTCATGTACCGGTTTGGTTTTATCAACGGCGGATAACCTCGGGGATATCATCCAGGAAATAGCCGCTACAAGGGTTACCGAGCGCGGCGGACGGTATGATGACAAGCGTTCCGACGCAGCCATGGAAGACAGGAAAAAGGAAGGGTATTTTTGAAATACGACTTACGTTCGGCTAAGCCGAAATGAGCACCAAATAAAATTAATAATATTGCGAATAATTACGATTTACGAAGTACAAAGGATAGAATAGGATGACAGCAACCGAAGAAGCCGATTTCTCAAGCAAGGCATACCTCAATATGCAGCTGCTCCGTTTTACCACGGCAGGCAGTGTGGATGACGGGAAAAGCACTCTCATCGGCAGGCTGCTGTATGACAGCAAATCACTTTTCGAGGACCAGCTCGATGCTGTAAAACGGGCCAGCGTGCAGAAAGGAAGCGAACATCTTAACCTTGCCTTGTTTACCGACGGACTCAGGGCTGAACGCGAACAGGGTATCACCATCGATGTGGCTTACCGGTATTTTGCCACGCCTAACCGTAAATTTATCATTGCCGACACTCCCGGGCATATTCAATATACGAGGAACATGGTAACCGGCGCTTCAACTGCAAACGCCGCCATCGTCCTCATCGATGCCCGCAACGGCGTGATCGAGCAAACCTACCGCCATGCCTTCCTTGCCTATCTCCTGGGGATCCCGCATATTGTTGTCTGCATTAATAAAATGGACCTCCTCGATTACCGCCAGGATGTGTTCGAAAAGATCAAAGCCGACTTTAATGCCTTTGTGGCAAAAGTCCTGCCGGGGGAAGACCTTCGGTTTATCCCGATCAGCGCTCTCAAAGGGGATAACGTAGTGAAACCCTCACAGAAAATGGAATGGTACAAGGGCAGGACTTTGCTTGAAACCCTTGAGACCATCCCCATCGACCAGGACCATGATATGGTCCGCCAGCGGTTTCCCGTTCAGTATGTCATCCGCCCCGAATCGGAAAAATTTCATGATTACCGTGGCTATGCCGGCAGGATTGCCGGGGGTATCTTCCACCCGGGTGATGAAGTCACGGTGCTTCCTGCGGGGATAAAAACAAAAATCCAGCGTATCGATACGTTCAACGGCCCCCTCGATGAAGCATTCCCTCCGATGAGCGTAACCCTTCTGCTCAATGACGATATCGATATCAGCAGGGGCGATATGATTGCCGGGACCGGAGCCCTGCCGGAAGCCGCTTCAGACTTTGAATGCATGATCTGCTGGATGAACCCGAAACCCATGCAACTCAACGGAAAGTATGCCCTCAAACATAATACCCGTGACGTACGCTGTTTGATCGATACTATCTGCTATGTTCTGAATATAAATACCCTTGAACAGATACCCGGTCGCACCAGCCTGGCCATGAATGAGATCGCCAGGATCCACCTGAGGACCACGAAACCCCTGTTCTTTGACCCCTATACCACAAACCGGCAGACCGGCAGCCTCATCTTTATTGACGAAGCTACCAATGAAACTGTTGCTGCCGGGATGATCCTCTGAATTCCTCCACTTCTGCAATAAATACTGAAAAAATCAGTTAATTTTAAACCCTGATCCGTTATTATCCACTATGAAACTATATAGACTTTTTTTTCTGGTTTGCCTGCTTATTCCCCCAAGCCTTTACTCCCAGAGCCCCCAGATACCCATCGGCCAATGGAGAGACGAACTCCCGTATTATTATTGCAACTCGGTTGCTGAAGTTGGAAACCGCATCTATTCATCCACTCCCTATGCCTTGTTTTACTTTGACAAAGACGATAACAGCATTACACGGATCACAAAGATCCAGGGTCTTTCCGATATTGGGATCAGCTGCATCGCTTACAACACTTCAACAAAAACCCTTGTCATCGCATACGCTGATGCCAACCTTGACCTCATCCAGAATGGTAATATTATCAACATCTCCGATATCTACCGCAAAACAATCCTGGGTAATAAAACCATTAACAGCATTTATTGCCTGGGTAATATGGCCTACCTCGAGTGCGGCTTCGGAATTGTGGTTCTTGACCTCGTAAAGCAGGAGATCAAAGAAACATATTATATCGGGAGCGGGGGCACCCAGGTAAATGTAATGAGCCTGGTCAAAGACGATAAAGACACCCTCTGGGCCGCTACCGAGAAAGGCATCTACAAAGCCTGGTACAAGGATCCCAACCTGGCCAACTATGCCGTGTGGAAAAAAGATAAACGTATAGATACATCATTGATGTACAATACCATAACGTATTTTTCAGGCACAGTGGTAGCCAATAAACACAGAACCAGCGGCAATGATTCCCTATACCGTTATAACGGAAACTGGTCTGCCTGGAATACCGGGGAAATAAACCCTGTAATGAACCTGAACAGCATGTACAATGTTCTGGTTGTCAGCTACAACTATTTTGTAGATGTATATGACCAGAACTTCACCAAACTTAAAATGATCAACGGCTATCCCGGAGCAGGTTCATTTCCACAGGATGCCATTTGCGATAAAAACCAGACGATCTGGATTGCAGATTCATATTCGGGCCTTGTTAGCTTTGAAATGAATTCAGATCAGATTAAAACATTTAACCTTTCAGGGCCTCTCACGGCCAACGCGTTCAGTATGAGTTCACTGGGAAATGATTTATATATTACACCAGGTGGTTACGATGCTTCGTTCGTCCCGCTTGCCCAGCCGGCCCAGATCTATCACTTTGACGATGCTAACTGGACGAACATTTCAGGGGTCAATAATCCTTCATTGTATGGCTACAACAATATCGTGTCGGCAACTGCTGACCCTTCCGATCCCAACAGGGTTTATGCAGCAACCTGGGGCTATGGTCTTCTCGAATTCTATAATGGTATTCTGACTGAAAGATATACTGAAGCAAACAGTACACTCCACCATCATTCGGCGGGTGATACAGGCATCATAAGGGTCGGAGGTTCTGTCTTCGATGCCCATGGCTACCAATGGATTGACTGTTCACATACGAATCAGTGCCTTTCGTTGAAAAGAGGCAACCAGTGGACAGGTTTCACTATAACGATAAACAACGAAACTGACCTGGGCCAGATCCTTGCAAACCGTTACGACCAGGTTTGGATGCAGATGCGTTACGGGAACCTGAATGCCAATTCCATATTAGTGTTTACCGATAACGGAACTCCTGATAATCCGAACGATGACCTTGCCACAAAACTTAATAACACTGCCGGCAATGGCAATATCCCCGGAACTACGGTATTTTCAATGGCCGAAGATAAAAACGGGGAGATTTGGGTTGGAACTGAAAGCGGGGTTGGCGTTTTTTACAGCCCTGACGACCTGTTTTCAACCCATCCGTCTGATTGCCAGCGCCCCCTTGTCCAACAGGGCCAATACACCCAGTATCTGCTTGAAAGTGAACAGGTAAATGCCATTGCCGTTGATGGCAGCAACCGGAAATGGATGGGAACTGACCGCGGAGGCGTGTACCTTTTCTCGGCCGACGGCACAAAGCAGGTGTATCATTTTACTGCGGATAACAGCCCCCTGCTGTCAAACAGGGTGACATCCATTGCCATTAACCCGCTCACCGGCGAGGTGTATTTCGGCACCGATAAGGGAGTTATCTCTTATAAAAGCACAGCAACTGAAGGCAGTGATGCCTTTGGGAATGTCTATGCCTATCCAAACCCGGTCCGCGAAGGATACCAGGGATACATTGCCGTTAAAGGTCTTATCAGCAACGCCCAGGTCCGTATCACAGATGTCAGCGGCCGGCTGGTTTTTACCGGGAAAGCTGAAGGCGGACAAGTTGTATGGAACGGCACTACAATGAATGGCCAAAGGGTTCATACTGGTGTTTACATGGTGTTTGCCTCGAATGAAACCGGAAGTGAAAAGGTAGTAACTAAAATCCTTGTGATCAACTGATGCTGATTACAACAAAAGGCATCGTTTTACATTCCTTAAAATACTCTGAAACAAGTGTAATCGTTCGTGTTTTTACCGAGGCCCGGGGTCTCCAGTCATATATTTTCAAAGGGATCCGCAGCAAGAAGTCCAAAACAAAAGCTGGCCTTTTTCAGCCACTGACCCTGCTTGAAGTGGTGGTCAACGTGAAAGAGAAAACAAACCTGCATACGCCTAGGGAAGTCAGGCTTTTCCAGCCATATATGAGCATCCCTTTCGATATCCGCAAAAGCTCTGTCGCTTTGTTTATAAATGAACTTCTTTACAAGTCGGTACGGGAGGAAGAAACGAACAGCGAGCTCTTTGATTATCTTTGGAAGTCCTGCCTTTTGCTTGATTCCACCGAAAATAACCTGAACTGTTTTCCGCTGGTATTTACTTCCGAGCTGACCCGGTTTCTCGGAATTCAGCCTCAGCCAGGTTACTCTGAGAAAAAACCGGTCTTCAACCTCAGGGAAAGTCAATTCCAGTCAGTGATCCCTGAACGGGATGCCTATGTGCTGCCCGAACATGGTAAGCTGTTTCACTCATTGCTTACAACAACCATTGAAAAGCAGTCGGACCTGCATCTGAAACCTGCAGCCAGGAGATCCATTCTCGATTCCCTTCTGCTATACTACCAGATACATCTTCCGGGCTTCAAACCTATGAACTCTCACCACATCCTGCATTCGGTGTTGTCGTAAATCAGTATCTTTGCCGAAAATATCATCTTATGCAAATTTCCCTCACCGAGCAGGAACAGATCCGGCGTGATTCCCTAAATGAAATTCTCAGGCTTGGCATAAATCCATACCCCCCCGAAACATTCCCGGTCAATGCGACCTCGGTCGAAATAAAACAGAATTTCCCTGCCGATAACACCCTGTACCAGGGTGTGAGCATTGCCGGGCGAATCATGACCCGCAGGATCATGGGCGCCGCTTCTTTTGCAGAACTCCAGGATTCCGCAGGGCGTATCCAGCTTTATGTTAAACGCGACGAAATCTGCACTGGCGAAGACAAGACATTATACAATACCGTATTTAAACGCCTCCTCGATATCGGTGATATTATTGGTGTCGAAGGGTATGTTTTTGTGACCCAAATGGGAGAGATCACCATCCACGTAAGAAGCCTGAAGCTTCTTTCGAAATCCCTGAGGGTGTTGCCCATCGTCAAGGAAAAAGACGGAGAGTTGTTCGATGCTTTTACAGATCCTGAACAAAGGTACCGCCAGCGCTATGTCGATATGATCGTAAACCCCCATATCAGGGATGTGTTTGTAAAACGCACCCAACTCGTGAATTCGATGAGGGGGTTTTTGAACAGCAGGTCTTACCTCGAAGTTGAAACTCCTGTTTTGCAGCCTCTTTACGGTGGAGCTGCAGCAAGGCCATTCAAGACCTTCCATAACTCCCTCGACATGACCCTTTATCTTCGGATAGCCAATGAACTATACCTCAAACGGCTGATCGTCGGAGGCTTCGACGGGGTTTATGAATTTTCAAAGGACTTCCGCAATGAAGGCATGGACCGTTTTCATAATCCTGAATTCACACAGATGGAGCTTTATGTAGCTTATAAGGATTATGAATGGATGATGGACCTGGTTGAAGAGATGGTTGAAAAGATCGCACTTGATCTTCATGGTAAGACTGAGGTTCTGGTTGGCGACAAAGTGATCGATTTCAAACGCCCCTGGAAAAGGTTTACCATGTTTGAGGTGATACAGCATTATACCGGCATCGATATTGACGGTAAATCGGAGGAAGAGCTTGTTACTATAGCGAAACAACTTGAGGTGCCAATAGATAAAACGATGGCGAAGGGGAAGATCATCGACCAGATCTTTGGCGAGAAATGCGAACCCAGGCTCATTCAGCCGACATTTATCACCGATTACCCGGTTGAAATGTCGCCCCTGGCAAAGAAACACCGCAGCAAACCCGGACTCGTTGAACGTTTTGAGGCTATCTGCAACGGCAAGGAGCTTTGCAATGCTTTTTCCGAGCTGAACGACCCAATCGACCAGAGAGAAAGGTTCGAATCACAGCTTGAACTTGGTAAACGGGGCGATGATGAATCAATGGTTCTGGATGAAGACTTCCTTCGCTCACTGGAATTTGCGATGCCGCCGACCTCCGGACTCGGGATCGGGATTGACCGTCTTACAATGATAATGACCAACCAGACATCCATCCAGGATGTGCTGTTTTTCCCTCAGATGAGACCTGAGAAGCGTGCTTCAACAACTCAACAGCAGCATGATGTCTAAGAAAACAAAAGCAGCCAGCCTGTCGGTACTTTCAAATACCCTGCTGATCACATTAAAACTTATTGCTGGAATTTTAAGCGGGTCAGTATCCATTATCTCTGAAGCTATCCATTCCTTTATGGATCTGCTTGCAGCGATTATTGCCTTTATTTCAGTAAGGATTTCCGACCGGCCGGCCGACGAACGTCATCCCTACGGGCACTGGAAAATTGAAAATATATCGGGGGTTATCGAAGCCTTGCTGATTTTTTTTGCTGCCCTTTGGATTATTTACGAAGCCGTTCACAAACTTATCAAACCTACTGAAATTGAAACCATCGGACTGGGCTTCGCTGTTATGCTTATCTCTTCTGCCGTTAATACTGTTGTGTCATGGTACCTTTATAAAGTAGCAAAAGCTACCGGTTCGATAGCTCTTGAAGCTGACGCACTTCACCTCAAAGCCGATGTCTATACTTCTCTTGGTGTCGCTGCGGGATTAGGACTGATCTGGCTCACCGGGTTTCATATCCTTGACCCGATTGCTGCCCTTCTTGTAAGTATTCTGATCCTGAAGGAATCATACAGCCTGCTGATGAAAGCCTATAAACCGCTTCTGGATGAATCTCTTGACATTGAAGAAATCAAAACGATTACCGATATCATTGACAAGCATTGTAAAGAAAATATTAAATATCATGGTCTCCGCACACGCAGGGCCGGAAATTTCATGTATGTCGATTTTCATCTCAACCTTGATGAAAACCTTACTGTAAGGGAAGCTCATGAACTCTGTGATACCATTGAAGCAGATATCAAACACAGCCTTGTGAATTCAGAAGTGACCATTCATGTCGAGCATTTTTAAAAAAAGGATATATTTGCAAACTCTTCATCCATAATAATTTATTTAAAAACCGCATGAGGGTTATCCGACTACTTATTATCCTGATATCGTTACTGATAACCCCGTATTTCGTTTTCTCCCAAGACACAATCCATTCCGACACTACTTCAAAAAAGGTTAAGATAGTAGAAGATGATGCCGTTTTGTCTATGCTGGACAGCCTTGCCACACTAAAGGTTTTTTCGGACGGTTCTTCTCCACATGAACTTAAATACCCTGCCTGGAGTAATTATACCGAAACAGATATCCCCTATTTTTCAGATTCCGTGTATGCCGCAAGGATTGCCGTGATGAACGAAAATTCACCGTTCGAATACGTATACAATTGGGAGGTAAAGAAATTCATTGAGCTCTATGCCGTAAGGAAACGGAAGCTTACCGCCCGCATCCTGGGACTCTCGGAGATCTATTTTCCCTTGTTTGAGGAACAGCTCGACCGTTTTAATATGCCCCTCGAATTAAAATACCTTGCTGTGATCGAATCGGCCCTGAATCCCATTGCCAATTCAAAGGCCGGCGCGAAAGGCCTGTGGCAGTTTATGTACGGCACAGGCAAAGTTTACGGACTGAAAGTCAGCTCCTATGTTGACGACCGTTACGATCCCTTCAAGGCCACTATTGCGGCCTGTGAGCATCTGCAGGATCTTTACGATATTTATGGGAACTGGTCTCTGGCCCTGGCTGCCTATAACTCAGGAGCCGGTAATGTGAACAAAGCCATCCGGAGATCGGGGGGCCTGAAGAATTTCTGGGCCATTCATAAATACCTGCCAAAAGAAACAAGGTCATATGTACCTGCTTTTATCGCTGCAAGTTATGTGCTTGCATACGCAAACGAACATAAAATTTACCCGGTAGACCCGGGCATTTTGTATTATGAAGTGGATACCGTTACCGTCAAACACCCCCTGACTTTCGACCAGCTGTCGGAGATGCTTAATATCCCCTGGGATGAGATCTCCTTCCTCAATCCTGCCTATAAAAAAGGTGTTATTCCCGCTACACCTGAAGTGCCTTATAAGCTGAGGCTGAGGAAAAAGTATATTGCCGATTTCATTAATAATGAAAATACGATATATGCTTACAAAACCAGGAAGGCTTTATCGGAGGATGCAAGCCTTGCAGCGATATATGCCAGCTACCGTGAAACTCAGCAGTATACGGTGAAAAAAGGTGAAACGATGGCAAGTATTGCCAAAAAATTTCATATGAGTATCCCTGAATTGAAATCCCTGAATAATATTAAAAAGAATGCAGTAAAGCCAAAACAGAAGATCTTTGTCTACGTTCCGGGCTCGGCTCCTAAAATTCCCGATTCAATTCTTCACAAACAGGAAATTACGGCAAAAAGCGACTCCGTAAAAACGGCCTTTGTAAAAAAAGATACAATAAAACCTCTGGCCACCGAGCCTGAACCGGAAACCGGCGCACCTAAAATCCATGTCGTAAAAAGCGGTGAATCGCTTGGCCTGATTGCCGGTAAATACAATGTTACCGTAAACGAGCTCATGAGTTGGAATAACCTCTCCTCCTCCAAAGTCATCGTAGGTCAGAAAATAAAAATAAAGGGAAGCAATCAAAAAACAATTGCATCTGCAGGCTCAGACCCAAAACCCCAATCCTCAAAACCTGAAACCAAACAGGCCCCGGGTAATGCCAGGTTTTTGTATTACACCATTCAACCGGGTGATAACCTTTGGGATCTTGCCGACCATTTTAGTGTAACCGTTGCACAGATCAAGAACCTTAATGATATTAAAAATGCTTCTTATCTGAAGCCTGGCCAAAAGATCAAAATCCCAAAATAAAGCAAGATTGAAAATATTTTTTACTTATTGTCGGAATGATTAAAATATATTATATCTTTGACCATCCGGTTAAACTTAATGCTTTATCTTAATGGTTAAACCAAATGGATAATTCGCAAAACACTGAGGTTAAAATTCTTGAAGCAGCCCGAGATGTATTTCATCACAAAGGATTCAATGGTGCCAGGATGCAGGAAATAGCTGATCTGGCAGGAATAAACAAAGCCTTGCTCCATTACTATTACAGGAACAAAGAGTCTCTTTTTGAGAGAGTTTTCAATGATGCTTTCTCTCAGATGGCCTGTAAAATGAATGAGATATTCCTTTCAGAAATGACTCTGATGTCAAAGATCGGGATCTTTATAAACTTTTATCTTAATTTTATTTCCCGGCATTCATATGTAGTACAGTTTATTATAAATGCCCTGCACGACAAACCTGAACAACTCAGAGAGGTCATTCTCAAACAGAACCTGGTACCAGAGCTTCTGCTTAAACAAATAGGGAAACAACTCAGGGAAGAAATGGACATTGATACAGACCCTCTCCATATTTATGTTAACATCCTGGGGTTGGTGGTTTTCCCGGTTCTTGCGAAGCCTCTCATTCAATCGATGTTCCAGATCCCGGACGAGAAAATGGATGTGTTTTTTGAACAGAGAAAAAAAATAGTGACTACTTTTATTGCAAATGGATTAAAAGGATATGAAAAGAATAACAGCTTGGTTTAAAATCCGATACCTGTTCCCGGTAATCTTATTTTCAGCTCCCGGCATGTCTCCTGCTGTTGCGCAGGATACGATTACCCTCGATTTCTGTTATCAGCAGGTGCAAAAAACCTACCCCCTGATCCGCCAGGCCGGCCTCATGGATAAATCGAGTGACCTCAGAACGAAGAACCTGAACAAAAATTACCTGCCTGCCTTTAATGTTAACGGCAGTGCAAGCTGGCAAAATGAAGTGACGGAAGTCGTAATTCCTTTGCCCGCCAACCTGCCAACGCTTCAGGGTCCGACAATTCCGAAAGACCAGTATAAGCTCACCCTGGATGTCAGTGAATCGATTTATGACGGGAATGTGACCAGCTATCAGAAAAAGCTTGAAAAGTACAATCTCAATGTTGATAAAAAGAATGTGGATGCAAGCCTCTATCTTCTTAAGGACCAGGTGAACCAGTTTTATTTCAGCATACTGCTTACACAGCAGAATATCAAACTCTTACTTGAGACCAGGAAGCAACTTGAATCGAAGCTGAACGAGGTTGAATCGGCCGTAAAAAACGGGGCTATGCTCAAAATGAATGCCGACCTGATCAGGGCGGAAATCATCAAACTTGAGCAAAACATCTATGAATTATCGATGGACCGCATTGCAGGCATCCGTATGCTTTCGGAACTCGTTTCTTTCCCAATGGACGAGAATTCCTCCTTTAAGATTCCTGTCATCATACTTCCGGGAATGAACTTTGAAAACAAACGTATCGAGTTTGAGATTTATAGCATACAACGGGAGCGTACCAACCTGTTGAAAAACATGGTCACAACGAAATGGAATCCTAAACTCTGGGCTTTCGGCCAGTTTGGACTTGGAAGACCAGGATATAATTTCCTTTCGAGCGACATAGCTCCGGAGGTCATGCTTGGCGCAAAACTTACCTGGAACCCCTGGAACTGGAACGCCAACAGGAATGAGAAAAAAATCTATGACATCCAGGGTGATATCCTCAAAAACCAGCAGGAATCCTTTGACAAGAACATCAGGGTCACCACACAGAGAAATGTTGCCGATATTACCAAACTTTCCGAACTGCTGATCAGGGACCAGGAACTGATCGATCTGAGGGCAGGTATCACGAAAACAGCATCTTCACAGCTGACCAACGGGACAATCACTTCCAGCGATTATATCCTCAGGATCAACGACGAAACCCAGGCCAGGATGGGCCTTGAAATTCATAAGATACAGCTTGTCAAAGCAAAGATCTCTTATTTGTACAATTTAGGTAAATTGTAATTTTACTTCTTAATATCTCAGCCAATGAAACAATATCTTCTTCAAATTTTTGCAGGAATTATACTGGTATCCTGCAGCAATGATAAAAACAAACCTGATGCCTACGGCACATTTGAAGCAACTGAAGTGATGGTCTCTTCTTTAGCTACCGGCCAGATCCTGAAGTTTGATGTTGAAGAAGGGCAGCTCCTGGATTCCGGGAAAATGGTTGGATTTATTGACACTACCGATCTCTGGCTGAAAAGGAAACAGGCCATTGAGACCCGGGATGCAACGGGATCGCGGAAAGATGATATAACTTCGCAAATTGCAGTCCAGGATCAGAACCGTGAGAACGTTTTGGTCGAGAAGAACAGGGTTGAACGCCTTCTCAGGGACGGGGCAGCAACACAGAAACAAATGGATGATATCAATGCCAGCCTCAATCTTATTGACAAACAGGTCGCTTCCCTTAAAATTCAGTTTGGGGGTATTTCCAGCCAGGTTGCATCAATCACACAGCAGATCGCTCAACTCGACCAGTCAATAAACCGGTCAAAGATCATCAACCCCATCAAAGGCACCGTATTAACAAAGTATGCCGAGAAAGATGAAGTCGCCACTTATGGAAAACCATTATATAAAATTGCCGATTTGTCGGAAATAACATTAAGGGCTTATGTCAGCGGATCACAGCTTCCGTTAATTCATCTGGGCTCAACAATTGACGTAGCGTTTGATAAGGACGAAAATAACAATACCCATATCCAGGGCCTTGTTTCCTGGATATCCCCTTCGGCTGAATTTACACCCAAAACCATTCAGACGAAGGAAGAAAGAGTAAACCTGGTATATGCCGTGAAAGTCAGGGTTAAAAATGACGGATCAATGAAAATAGGCATGCCGGGAGAAATCCGATTTATAAATACTATTAACCAAAAACCATAAAGTATGAGAAACATCATTACCACTGCAGTTGTTTTATTACTGCTGCTAAGCCCTGCAATTAAAAGTTCCGCCCAGGCCCATAAAACAGATGACATCCTGGGCACCTGGCTTAACCAGGAAGCAACCGGAAAGATTACAATCTATAAGGAAGGTGATAAATATTTCGGCAAACTTGTCTGGTTACGAACTCCCCTTGACTCCATTACAGGGAAGCCCCGGACTGATAAAGAAAACCCGGATGTTAACCTGAAGTCCACACCTCTGATCGGGCTTGTAAACCTTAAAAATTTCACATTCAACGGTAAAGAGGAATGGTCGGGGGGCACTATTTATGATCCTAAAAATGGAAAAACATATAAGTGCTACATACGGTTTGAGACGGCAAACAAACTTAAGATCAGGGGGTATGTA
The DNA here is from genome assembly GCA_903887775.1 of uncultured Bacteroidales bacterium. Taxonomy (GTDB): domain Bacteria; phylum Bacteroidota; class Bacteroidia; order Bacteroidales; family FEN-979; genus CAIRDP01. The sequence goes on along the minus strand of CAISRB010000007.1, from coordinate 121,532 downwards.
GGCGTTTCGCTCCTGGGAAGAAATACCTTCTGGACAAAATCGTTCATACAGTAGCATGAATATCACCAAATGTCAGCTATCCTGGTAGAACATATCGCCAAACACTTCGGCACTGTCAAAGCCCTGGATGATATTTCATTCAGTGTTGATAAGGGCGAATTGTTTGGCTTTATTGGTCCCGATGGCGCCGGGAAAACCACCCTTTTCCGTATTCTTACCACTCTCATCATCCCTGATCAGGGCAAAGCAACGGTGAACGGGCTGGATGTGGTTAAAGATTACAGGAAGATCAGGCAGGACATCGGTTATATGCCGGGAAGATTCTCCCTGTATTCAGACCTGAGCGTTGAAGAAAACCTGAATTTCTACGCTACTGTCTTCGGGACTACCGTTGCCGGAAACTATGACCTCATCAGGGATATATACGTACAGATAGAGCCATTTAAAAAACGGAAGGCAGGTAAACTTTCCGGAGGCATGAAACAGAAGCTTGCATTATGCTGTGCCCTTATTCATAAACCTTCCGTTCTTGTCCTTGATGAACCTACGACAGGTGTTGACGCTGTTTCCCGCCTCGAATTCTGGGAAATGCTTAAACGCCTGAAAGAAAGCGGTATAACTATCGTCGTGGCAACCCCTTATATGGATGAAGCCGGCTTATGCGACCGTATCGCCCTCATCCAGGACGGAAACATCATGGCCATCAGCACTCCATCCGAAGTCATAAAAAAATATCCGAATTCATTGTATTCCGTGAAATCGGATGATATTTTCAGCCTTCTCAACGACCTGCGAAAATTCCCTGATGTGCATACTGTGTTTGCCTTCGGTCAGGCTGCCCATGTCTCATTCAAACCAGGGCAGTCTGCCGGATCATCACTGCAGGATTACCTGCAGGCAAAAGGCCATTCGGGTATTATAATCAGCCCTGTCCAGGCGAATATTGAAGATTGTTTTATGGAATTAATGATAAAATAGCCATGAGCCATGAGCCATGAGCCAAGAACAAAAAAGAAATAATGTATCGGGCAGAAGCTGAAAATATAATCGTCGTGAAAGACCTGGTGAAGAAATTCGGGTCCTTCATCGCCAATGACCACCTGAGCTTCGAGGTGAAAAAAGGCGAGATCTTCGGATTCCTCGGCGCGAACGGGGCAGGTAAAACAACAGCCATAAAGATCCTCTGCGGGCTCTCATATCCAACGTCAGGCAGCCTGAACGTCGGCGGCTTCGATATTTACAGGGAAAGGGAGAAAATTAAAAAGAACATCGGTTACATGAGCCAGAAATTCTCTTTGTATGACGACCTTACCGTGTTCGAAAACATCCGCTTCTACGCAGGGATATACGGCCTCCGCAGAAAAGTCATTGAAGAAAGGGCTTCCGGCCTGATGGAAAAGCTCGATATGAAAGAGGCCAGGGACATGCTCATCCGCGATATACCCCTTGGCTGGAAACAGAAGCTGGCCTTTTCGGTTGCCATCATCCACAATCCCAAGATCGTGTTCCTTGATGAACCCACAGGCGGGGTTGATCCTGTAACCAGGCGACAGTTCTGGGATATGATCTTTGAAGCATCCAGGGAAGGCATCACGGTGTTCGTCACGACCCATTATATGGATGAAGCTGAATACTGCGACAGGGTTTCGATCATGGTTGACGGGAAAATTGCAGCTCTCGACACCCCCGAAAAACTCAAATCCATTTACGGGGCCTCATCTATGAATGAAGTGTTTTTAAAACTCGCAAGAATAAAAGTGGAATAATATGACGTTAGCTCAGAAACTTAAACCCTCTGTCTCCAGGCACAACCTCTTGTTTATTGCAGGCCTTGCCTGGACTACTGCCGGGGGTATACTGATGTGGAGAGGCCTGGATTATGAAATGAAACACTCTCCCCATCTCTGGCTGAACATCCTCATCGGGATCGCAATAGGCCTTCCGTTCTATATAGTTCTGTTTGCAAAAATAGCGCATAAACATATCAAACGCATCAGGGGCCTCAGCATCCCATACCCCTGCGCTTTTTCATTTTTCAACTTCAGGTCATATATGATGATGATGGGGATGATCACTGCCGGTATCATGCTCAGGCATTTTGATGTAATCAACAAGGAGTATCTTTTTACTTTTTACATAGGTATGGCATTGCCTCTTCTGATCTCGGCATTCAGGTTCTATTATACATGGGTGGTTAAAAAAGAAACCGAATGAAACGTTTCCTGGGTTTTGTCGTCAAGGAGTTCTACCATATCTTCAGGGATTACCGCACCCTGCTGATCCTTTTCGGCCTGCCCGCCATTCAGCTTCTTTTATTCGGATTCGTGATCACCAATGAGATCAAGAATGCAAAAATCGCGATACTGGACCAGTCGAGGGATGAGGTCACACGCAGGATAAGCGAAAAAGTGCTTTCATCGGGCTATTTCATCCTTGAGAAAAACCTCAGGTCCTCAGGTGAGATAGGGCAGGTCTTTCGTCAGGGAAATGTCAAACTGGTGCTGATCTTCGGTCCCGATTTCGCGAAAAACCTCGATAAGACCGGGAACGCAAAAGTTCAGATCATAGGAGATGCTTCAGATCCCAATACGGCTAACATCCTGGTCAACTACATCCAGGGGATTTTATCAAATTACATTATTTCACTGAATGCCGAAAAAATACCCCTGCAGATCATCCCGGAAGTAAGGATGCTGTATAACGGCCAGATGAAAGGGGTGTATATGATGGTCCCGGGACTAATGGCCATGCTTCTGATGCTGATCTCGGCCCTGATGACCTCCCTTTCCATTACAAAGGAAAAGGAACTCGGGACTATGGAACTTCTGCTGGTTTCGCCCCTGAAACCTGTCCAGATCATTATCGGGAAAGTCTTCCCTTATGTATTCCTTGCTTTTGCCGATGCCTGTATTATAATCATTCTCGGGAATACCGTTTTCGGTGTCCCGGTTGTAGGAAGTGTTGCACTTTTGCTGGCCGAAAGCTTTCTTTTTATCTGCATGGCCCTTTCACTGGGGATCCTTATCTCAACGATAACGAACAGCCAGCAAATAGCCATGATGATCTCCCTGGTTGCACTTATGCTTCCTACTATCCTGCTCAGCGGGTTCATTTTCCCGGTTGAAAATATGCCCCTTGTCCTTCAGTGGTTCTGCCACATCATGCCCCCGAAATACTTTATTACAATCATTAAAAGCATCATGTTACAGGGCAACGGCTTCCGTCATATCGCTTTTGAAACGGGCATTCTGGCCGGGTTCACCCTTCTGTTCATTTTCATCAGCGTAAAAAAATTCAGGATCAGGCTTGCCTGACAACAACGGATATGAGAACATTGCTGTTTATAATTCAGAAAGAATTCCTCCAGATCTTCAGGAACAGGGGGATGCTTCCTATCATATTCGTTGTGCCTATAGTCCAGCTTCTTATCCTTGTCAATGCGGCTACTTTCGAGATGAAAAGCATCAAGGTCTCGGTTGTCGACCTCGACCTCAGTTCATCCTCCCGAAAGCTCATCAGCAAATACGAGGGTTCTCCTTTTTATAAGGTTGTGCAGACCACATTTTCCAATGATGAAGCGATGGAATTTATGCAGAGTGGCAAAGTGGATATCATCATCAGGATTCCCAACGGATTTGAACGTCAGCTGGTCAGGGAAAACCATGCTAAGGTCCAGTTTGTGATCAACGCCATCAACCAGGCGGTAGCCGGTTTAAGCAGCGCCTATAGTACCTCCATTCTTATCGATTTTAACCGGGAGTTGATGCAGGACTGGCTGTCACCTTCACAGATGGCCGGATTAAAAAACATTCAAACGGATTACAGCTACTGGTACAATCCGAAACTCAATTATAAAACCTATATGGTTCCCGGTATTCTGGTTCTTCTGGTTACCATCATCGGTCTATTGCTTTCAGGGATGAACATCGTACGTGAGAAGGAAATCGGGACAATAGAACAGATTAACGTCACTCCTATTCGTAAGATCCAGTTTATCGCCGGTAAGCTTACCCCGTTCTGGATCATTGCCCTTTTCGAGCTTGCTTTTGGCCTGACAATAGGCAAGCTTGTCTTTGATATTCCGATGGTTGGAAACCTTTGGCTCATTTTTATGTCGGGGGGAGTTTATCTTTTTGTAATTTTGTCGGTAGGATTGCTGGTGTCGACTGTCACAAACACCCAGCAACAGTCCATGTTGGTAACGTTCTTTTTCATGGTGGTATTCATACTGATGAGCGGGTTGTTCACATCCATCGAAAGCATGCCTGACTGGGCGCAGAAGTTGGACCGGTTAAACCCTCTCATGTATTTTATCAAGATCATGAGGATGGTGCTTTTAAAAGGATCTGCATTCGCTGATATCAGTCCGCACTTCTGGTCCCTGGTCGTGTTTGCCATCATACTATCCAGCCTGGCTGTCTGGAGATACAGGAAAGTAGCATAACAACATATTGACCGGATTATCCAATTTCCTTATCAGATTCAGGACCATCCTATTGGGTTTGGGTCTTATTGCCGTTGCTGGTTATATCACCCATAAAATATACTACAGGGTAGAAGAAAAAAAGGATGCAATAAAACGTATCCGTGAAAGAGGCTACCTTCTTGCACTTACCGACCGTAACACGCTGAATTACTTCCTGTACAGGGGAGAACCTGTCGGCTTCCAGCTCGACATGCTCGAGTCATTTGCAGGCTACCTTGGAGTTCCGTTGAAGATCATAGCTTCTGAAGACATCTCTAAACTATACTACTATCTGTATTATGATGTGGCGGATGTGATCGCCCTAAACCTCCCTGTTTCTTCGGAAGGCCGGCGGCTCGTCCATTATACTGATATCTTCGGGGAAACCAGGCTGATCATGTTGCAGCGCAAGGACCATACGCCGAAGTTCATCAAAACCCTGGAGGATATTACAATACAGGATACAGTGCATGCCCGGCGCAATGAGTTTATGAGCCCCTATTACCGCTCCTTCCTGAAGCAGACCGCCAGGCGCCCGACCCTGGTTGAAGATCCCGATATTTCCCAGGAAGGCCTGATCAGGAAAGTCTCCGAAGGAAAAATAAATTACCTGCTTTGCCCCGAAAACACGGCAATGGTCTATAAACGGTTTTATATGAACCTTGATGCATCGCTTGTCGTGTTTCCCCTCTATGCCTATGCCTGGGGAGTGAATCATAATTCCGACACCCTGCTGATGAAACTCAACGAATGGCTGGCCATATCGAAACAATCAGGAGAATTCAAAAAAAACTATCTCGAGTATTTCGCGAACCAGAAGATCGTTAACAATATGAGGAGCGATTATGTTACCCTGAGAGGCGACCAGTTATCCCCCTTTGACAAGGAACTCAGGGAGCTCAGCCTGAAAATACACTGGGACTGGCGTTTGCTTGCTTCCCTTGTTTACGAGGAATCAAACTTCCACCTGGGTCAGGTCTCTTCGAAAAGCGCTTCAGGTCTAATGCAGCTGATGCCTGAAACAGCCCTGAAGATGGGGATGGACAGCGTTTCCACACCCGTTCAACAACTCGCAGCGGGGGTCCGCTATATCAAACACCTTGACGACCAACTACCGGATGAGATAATCAACCCGAAAGACCGTATCAAATTCATCCTTGCAGCTTATAATGTAGGTATCGGGCGTGTTTTGCTGGCAAGGGAAAAAGCGAAGAAATACGGCAAGGATCCGAATCGCTGGGACGGTAACGTTGAGTACTACCTGCTCAGGCGTTCAAAAAATGATCCTTATGCAAAAAATGACACCCTGGGCGATTTTACTTCAGATTACACGATGGAAGGGTTTGTCGACGATATAATCAGCCGGTATTACCACTACAAGAATAACATACCACAGTAGAGAAAAGCGAAAAGCGAGAAGCGAGAAGCGAAATGGCGGAGAGCGAAATCAAAGTTCAACCACCAGTTCTCATTCGTACATCATAAATCGTAATTCGCAATTCGTAAATCCTTAATCGAACATCATAAATCGTAATTCGTAATTCGTAAATCACTTATGGTCTCTAAGGAAAATCTCCGAGATCTCTCTGATGGACTGCTCTAAAGGTGTAAACTCAAACCCTATGGCTTTCCTGATTTTTTCGTTCGAATAAGTGTAAACCATCGTAGTCGTGGTTGCCATTTCCTTTGTGACTTCGGGCAGGGTTCTCATGAGAAAACTGCGCAGGGCTTCAACCCTCCAGGCAATTCCTGTCATGGAATTGGGTACGTTTATTGAAGGAGCAGGCTTGCCCAGGTATTTTGCCATATATTCAAAGAGCTGCTGGTAGGAACAGTTTTCGGCGGACAAAATAAAACGCTCCCTTGAAATATCGCTTTCCATTAAGCGTATCATGGCTTTTGAGATGTCCCTCACATCCACAAAACCATTGATCCCTCTCGTATAATATTTCAGGCCTTTCCATACAAGGGAGAATAATCCCGAATTGCCCCCTCCCCAGAAACCCGGTCCGAGAATGACCGAAGGGTTAACGATATAGGCATTCAGCCCTTCTTCTATCCCCCTCCAGACTTCGCGTTCGGCCCCATACTTGCTTTGGCCGTAAACGGAATTCTTTTTCGAGGGCTGCCACCAGGTGGTTTCATCTGAGACTCCGTCATTTAATGCCCTTCCAAGCACGGCAACTGAACTGACATAGCAGAATTTTGTGATGTTCCTGTCGATACAAAGGTTCACGAGGTTGGCGGTGCCTTCAATATTCACTTTCAGCATGGCCTCGTGGTCTTTCGGATAAAAAGACACAACCGCACCTGCATGGTAAACAATATCAATGCCTTCAAGCACTTCGCTGATAGCCACGAAATCCATGATATCGGCCTCAACCCATTCGATCTTACCAAAAAATTCATCCGCCTTATCAGAATAATATGAAAACACCTTCCTGACCATTTCGATATTGCTGGTTTTACGTTTAATCGCACGCACCGGATGGCCCGTGCTGACCAGGTCAAATAGTAAATGGGACCCCAGAAGTCCGGTCCCTCCTGTAACTAAAATCATATGATTGTGGTTTTTTTGCGGACTGCATCATCGGCAGAACCAGCGTTCAAAGTTCGCGAAGATTTTGATTTTTGACAAATAATCGGGAACTTTGGCGACAAATTAAAACCTCATCCTATGATTAAGAAACTCTTCCTTCTTTTTATTCCCTGTCTTTTCCTGCTTGCTTCCTGCAACCAGGGGGCTAAAAATGCTGACGTTAACAAAGCAGATACTGTAAGCCTTGCAGTAAAATCGTTTATCGATTCAGCCGCAAAATATGTTGAGAAACCAATCCGTATAGAAGGAACGGTTTTACATACCTGCAAAGAGGGTGGGAAACGCATGTTCCTGGCTGATGGGACCGACAGCATTACTGTGGAGGTAACGACAGGCGCCAATATTCCAAAATTTGACGAAAGCCTTATCGGCAGCCGCGTGAAAGTGCTCGGGATCCTGAAGGAAGAACGGGTTGATGCCAAGTATCTTAATGAATGGGAAGCACAGACTAAAAAACCCGCCGAAGATCACAGCACAGGGATACACAGCGCAACTAAAGGCCATGAGGACCAGGGAACCAAAGAAACTCTGGATCAGATCAATTCCCTTCGCGACGATCTGAAAAAAAGCGGGAAAGACCATCTCTCTTTCTATTCAGTTGAAGCCATATCCTATACCGTAGCAAAATAGTATGCAGCGGAAGACTTTAAGGCGATGGAACAACGCTATCCATCGCGACCTTGGTTATTTCTTCTTCGGGATGACTTTTATTTATGCCTTATCGGGTATCATTCTCAACCATTTCAAATCAGGTGATTTTGCCCATCCCGATTACAGCAAGAAATACGAGCAGCTTACCGTAGCGCTGCCTGCCAATGCAGTTGCCGACAAAGCTTATGCGCTGAAAGTTTTGGAACAGGTACATGAGGAAAAACATTTCAGAAGCTTTATCCTCGGGAACGGGTATATCGACATCTTTTTCGATAATGGCAGCCTGTATGTTGACCTCAGCAGTGGCAAGGCCGAACTGGAAACGAAAACCCCTAGATATATCCTCAAGGAATTCAACCTGCTGCATTATAACAGCATCAAAAAATGGTTTACCTGGTTTTCCGACGCCTATGCCGTAGGACTTATCCTTATGGCAATTACCGGGCTCTTTGTACTCAGAGGGAAGAATGGTATTATGTGGAGAGGTGCTGTGCTGGCTGTTATTGGAATTATTATCCCGTTAATCATTATCCTTCTTTATACCTGATCATTTATTGGTCGGGAAGCCTGCCCCGTTGTAATTCTTAAATAACAGGGGCCTCGATTGGGGATCTGTATTGAAATAAATTTTCAGGAAAACCTTCTGTTTGTTCATATTTTCCCTGGCTACGTCGATAGCCAGCTGAAGCTGGTCGGTCCGCTGCTTCATGTCGGCATCCACTGCAACAACCTCTGAAAGGCTTCGCTTACATGAATCAAGGTAACTATAGCAAAGCTGAAGCATGCTTGTAATTTCAGGTTCCGGTTTTAAAGGAGTGAACCCGCGGTTCCAATAGTCAACATACTGGTTGAAGGCATAAATGCAGTTGTTGTAACTGACAACAGCATCATTGAACTGCTTCGAGTATTTGGCTTTTACAGCATTGGCAGTATTGTTTTTTTCGTTCACGATACATGCCCTGAGATAATCGGCCCAATCCCTGATGAGATTGTTTAACAGCCCTGCCGATTCAACCCTTCGTAATGCAGCCTGGCATTGGTCCTTAAAATCAAGACTCTGGTAGGTTTTGATACTGTCGGCATAAGAAAAGAAAGGCGTCCCTGCTGCAGCTGTTGTTTTTTCGCTGTTGAAATCGGAGTTGCTGACTGGATAGTTAAGACATTCCCATAAGGGGTCAAAAGGCATATGGTCTTTGATCAGGTCCGCAGGCCTGATCATGAAAAACTGTTCGTTAAACTGTTTCGTATAGCCTCCGCTATCCATGAAACCCCCTCCCCAGGTAGGATCAAAACCGTAATATGATGTATCTATTACTGCGATAACCCATGCATGGCTGAGGTTACTGATATTACCGTTCTGACGGATGTACCCGTTGATAATATACGCCCTGATCGCGCAGGCATCACAAAGGGCTTTAAACACCGAGGCGTATCCCTGGCAAATCCCTGTCCTTGTTTGCATCGTATGCTCAACCAGGTCGTTGAAGGGAGTAGCTGCGTTCGTTTTGCCCATGTTCGCGACATCATAGAAAATATTCATGGCGGTCCAGGTATAGATCGCCCTGGCTTTGAGAGCATCTTCTTTGAAGGCTTTTGAAAAATACCGGCCGAGTGCATCCACTGAAACCTGGCAGGAATCCGGTGTATTTAAAGCAATGACATCTGCAGCTTTGAACTCGCTGATAACCTGCGCATGCAGGGGGATAAAACACAATGTCAGGAAAGAAAGGATCAGGTTTTTCATCTGTTAAAAATAAACGATAAAATCCGCATTACAATATATTAAATGAATTTTTTTCATTGAAATAATTTTTCCCAGGAATTGTTAAAAATTTAGCAATACTTCATATCTTAGCGTAACTGATATTTGTAAACCGCAATTACTAAAACCAGGTATTATGAAAAAAACATTGCTGATTATCTCAGTTTGGCTGATGGCCTTATCGGTCATCGCACAGGATCAGGAAGTTAAGTCCGTCCGGACATTTAAGCCGCGTAAGTTTTATATCCAGATCGGATTGGGTGGAGGCGTCAGCACTGCTTCCTCCTTTGATATGCTTTATAAGTATTCGGGGAGTACAACCAACCCGACCGTCAGTATAGTGCCTGTCGGACTGGGTAACGGATTTAACGGGACTTTGGCTTTTGGATATTGGTTCAACAAATATCTGGGTGCCGAAATCTCAGTGTCAGAATTCATGGGTTTACCAGTAAAAGGAGACTCGGTAATTCATCTCATCGGGGCCTCGAAAGCCAGTGTTAAAGTCAGGGGTGGGATGCTCAGCGTGACACCTGCTATCCTGATTTCTGCCGGACTTGAAAAAGTCAATCCTTATGCCCGTTTCGGTTTGCAGATCGGGGTCCTTCCTGTTCTTGTTTCAAAATACTCCCAGGAAAATTCCACAACCAACCCCCCATCGAGCAAAGAAATGACCAACAGCTACTATGGGGGTGTTGCACTGGGATACACTGCTGCAGGTGGTGTCAACTTTAACTTCACGAAATTGCTGACTTTTTATGTCGAACTTCAATTCGCACATGCAACCTGGTCGCCAAGCTACAGCGAGATTACGAAATATACAGTGAATGATGAGGACAGGCTTTCGGAACTGACGACCTGGCAGAAGGAAGCTGATTTCGTCTGGGAAGTGAACTCAAACGGAGTAATCGACCAGAGCCAGCCCCGCAAGGAACTTCGTAAATCGCTTCCCTTCAGTACAGTCAGTATTAACCTGGGGATAAAGTTCAGGCTGTAACGCTTCATTAAATTTATCAGGCATTTGTAAGCCCGCTGAAAATATTTTTCCGATAATACTTGACTTCAGGCTTAAAATTTAGTATTATTGTGGAATTATTTTAATATTATTTTAATATCATGGAAAAAGAAAAGAAATTTGTATTGTCAGGTTACCTCAGTGTACTGATGATCATTATCCTTATCGTTGTTGCTATCATCTTAATGGTGAATGCGAATGAAAACGCCGTTCCAATGATCATTGCCGGGATTTTTTTCATTGCGGCGGTCTTCATGTCTAAAGGCCTTATTGTGATCAACCCGAATGAATCATTTGTCCTTGTGCTTTTCGGGGATTATAAAGGGACCATCAAACAAAACGGGTTCTTCTTTGTGAATCCTTTTTACGTGAGAAAAAAGATTACTCTCAGGGCCAGGAACCTTAACAGGGAGCCCATCAAGGTAAATGATAAGCTCGGCAACCCGATCATGATCGGGATTGTACTTGTATGGCAGGTAAAAGACACCTACAAGGCTGCGTTTGAAGTCGATGATTATGCTCATTTCGTAGATATCCAGAGTGAATCAGCCACACGTAAACTTGCCGGTCATTATGCCTATGACAACTTTGATGACGAGCAAAAGGAGATTACCCTTCGTGCCGGCGGTGAAGATGTTCACATCGCCCTCGAGAGGGAACTTTCCGAACGTCTTGCAATGGCAGGGATAAAAGTCATGGAAGCCAGGATCTCATACCTTGCTTATTCATCTGAAATCGCCGGCGCCATGCTTCGCCGCCAGCAGGCTACTGCTGTTGTTGCTGCCAGGACAAAGATCGTGGAAGGCGCTGTTAGCATGGTTGAACTTGCCCTTAATGCATTGAGTAAGAAAGGGATCATCGAATTGGATGAAGATAAAAAAGCAGCCATGGTAAGTAATCTGATGGTTGTATTGTGCTCCGACAAAGACACAACGCCGGTAGTTAATACAGGGACCCTTCATCAGTAGTATAATGCCTGAGAAAAAAACATTTGTTTTACGCCTGAATCCGGAGGTGTACAATTTGCTGGAAAAATGGGCGGCGGACGAATTTCGAAGTGTAAACGGCCAGCTTGAGTGGATCATCGAAAAAGCCCTGAAGGATGCAAAACGGAACCCATCAGGCCGGGAGAAAAAGAACAGCGGATGAAAAAATTCAATGAGTTGAATGCTTATCGCTCATTTTCATGGCCGGAAATGGCGCCCCAGGACTGGCTTATGGAGATAATATCACTGGCCGGACTGGTTACTATGGTATGTTATATCATTTATCATTACCCAAAACTGCCGGGTTCGGTTCCCAATCACTTCGATTTCAATGGGAGCCCGGATACATTTGCAGACCGTAATCAGGTTTGGATTTTGCCGGGTCTTTCAATATTTCTATATGTATTACTGCCCTCCGTAATGCGACTAAGACTGTCGTATGCTTCACCCAGATTTTTACGCAGAGTGCATTCTCAAAAGCAGTTTAATGGAAGGGTCAGGCTTCTGCGTTATCAAAAGATGATTATTGTCTGGGGATTATTTTACATTTCCGTTTCACTGATCAGGTTTTCTCTTCATTCAGGAAACGGTTTAGGTATATGGTTTTTACCGGTATTTCTCAGCCTCCTGATTATTCCTTCAATTTCCATTCTTCTCTTTTTAAAACAAAACCCTTAAACACGGGTTTGTGAATATTCTTTTGTGAACCTGTTGCCATCACGATGTTACACGTACCATTGCTTATTTTTATCGTGTATTCGTAATTGTTTTGCAATTCTTATCTTTGTTATAAAATCCTTCGGAATGAATTTTATTGAAGAACTGAGGTGGAGGGGTATGATCCACGACATGAGCCCGGGAACGGAAATTGAGCTTGAGAAAGGCATGACTTCCGCTTACATTGGTTATGACCCCACCTCCGACTCTCTGCATATAGGCAACCTTGCCTCCATTATGATGCTGGTCCACTTCCAGAAAGCCGGACACAAACCCTTTGCTCTGGTCGGAGGCGCCACCGGAATGATTGGCGACCCCTCAGGGAAATCCGAAGAAAGAAATCTCCTCGATGAGGATATTCTGAGGCATAACCAGAATTGCATTCAAAAGCAACTTGAAAAATTTCTTGATTTTAAATGCAACCCTAACCCGGCTGAAATGGTCAATAATTATGATTGGACGAAGGAGTTTTCTTTCCTTCATTTCCTCCGTGATGTGGGCAAACATATCACGGTTAATTATATGATCGCAAAAGATTCTGTGAAAAACCGCATGAACTCCGGCACGGGTATTTCCTTTACTGAATTCAGCTACCAGCTGGTTCAGGGCTACGATTTCTGCTGGCTGTTTGAACATAAAAACGTCAGATTACAGATGGGAGGCTCCGACCAGTGGGGTAATATAGTTACCGGTACCGAACTCATCCGCCGTAAACTGGGAGGAGAAGCCTATGCCCTCACCTGCCCTCTCATAACAAAAGCAGACGGAGGAAAATTTGGCAAAACTGAAAGCGGCAACGTCTGGCTCGACCCTGAAAAAACCAGTCCCTATAAATTCTACCAGTTCTGGCTTAACACTTCCGACGAGGATGCTGCCCAGTATGTAAAAAAATTCACCCTTTTCACAAAAGAACAGGTAGATCATCTGATAGCCGAACATCAGCTTTCACCTCATTTAAGAATCCTCCAGAAAACCCTTGCAAAAGACATTACCATCAGGGTTCATTCGGAAGCGGACTACAATGCAGCCTTGGAAGCCAGCGAGTTGCTCTTTGGCAAAGGCAATAACGAATCCCTGAAAAAACTTTCCGAAGAAACCCTTCTTTCTGTATTCGATGGTGTTCCGCGAAGCGAAGTACCGGCGTCAGCCCTGAAAGAAGGTATTGACATCATCGACTTCCTCTCCCATGAAACCGGCATTTTCTCTTCAAAGGGCGAGGCCCGTAGAATGATTAAAGAAGGAGGTGTGCAAATCAATAAACAAAAAGTCATTGAAGATTTGCGCATCAATGAAACATTTCTTCTTAACGAAAAATATATGCTTGTCCAGAAAGGCAAGAAAAATTACCACCTTATTATAAAAAATTAGAATTAAACAAATGAAATACCCATACTAATGTGGTTAATGCAAACCGGAAATGCCAATATGGGTATTCCATGTGACCATTAAAAAAAAATTATAAACACATGAAAACTAATCTAGAAAAACTGTTTGGTCCGATGATTTTCCGGACTATTTTGTATTTTTTCATTACCTTGGTAATCACTATATTACCAGGCACAATCCACGCACAGTGGAACACCAACACCTCCGTTAACCTTCAGATCTCAAGTCTTCCTATTGCCGATATGCAGTCGGCATCGACCACAGACGGAAAAACCTGGGTTGCCTTTTATCATGAGAACACCGGCAATTATGACATGAGGGCACAGCTGATTGATGCCAACGGTTACAAACTACTTGGAACGGATGGTATTCTTGTCAGCAATCAACCATCAGGCAGTTCCACCTGGGTCTTCAATGTTTGCGTGGATGCTTCAAATAACCTGATCATTGGATACCAGGATTTGAGATCAGGCTCTCCTCAGGCAGTGTTATATAAAATCTCAGAGGCCGGAACCAAGCTTTGGGCGGCTGATGGTATCGTCCTGGGCGGAGGTCTTGCTCCTTACCCTGCCGCACTTAGTAACGGGGAAGTGGCGGTGGCATGGATTGCAGATGCAGGAAATACGTTGAACCTTCAAAAAATAACAACCGGCGGAACCCTGGCCTGGGGAACGCCTATCCAGGTAAAAGTCGGATCGACCACAACCACCCGTGGGCAGATCGTTGCAAATACAGCAGGCAAATTTACGATGGTATACCAGGCGGGTAGTATGTATACTACCCTGTATGCTCAGATGTTTGATAATAACGGGACTGCATTGTATGCCCCTGTTCAGATCTGCGACCAGACAACAGCCGCATACAGGTATTATTCCATTGTTGCTGAATCCGACGTAACATATTATGGTTACTACAGCGCTACCGGCAACCGTTTTAATTCATTTGTCCAAAGGATAAATGCGGATGGCTCAATCCCCTGGGGCATGAACGGCTCAGCATTCAATACATCAGTTGGAACGTATGATAATTACCAGACAACGACTTTTATCAATACTACAGCCGGCTCGGATTATGTATGGTCTGTTTGTACATTTTGTGATTATAATCAGACCATTTATGGTGTTTATACCCAGAAATTCCTGAAGACCACAGGGGCAAGGCAGTTCACCGATGCGGGCAAGGTGGTTTTTCCTATTAACACAACAGCAATGCAGGCTCCCCCTGCAGATCTTGCCCTTATTTCCGACACGCCCATGTTCATGGTGTACGATGTGAATTACAAAATTTATGCAACCAGGCTGGACGCCAGCGGCAACTTTGTGTGGCCGGGTGATAAAGTTGAGATCAGTTCGACAACCACAAGTGCATCTTCCCCTAAAGGTCGTTATGGATTTACTCCCGACGGCCCAAACAGGTGCGCGGGTATATGGACCGAAAACCGGGGCTCGGCCGAACTTGGATATGCCCAGGGAATTTCAATAGGGGGTCTTGTTGGTATTACCGTGGCAACACAAGGCGGAGTACCGGCTGTGATTACGAATCCAGGGGGAGTTTTACAAATGGTTGCGACGGTTTTTCCTTCCTCAGCAAATCAGAATGTGACATGGAGCATTGTACCGGGAACCGGCAATGCCTCGATAAATTCAACCGGGCTGGTAACTGCCATAGGCAATGGCACGGTGTATGCAAAAGCGACTGCAGTTCAGGACATCACTATGAAAGATTCATTGCTGATCACCTTGTCGGGGCAGGTCCCCACACCACCGGTAGTCACAACCCTGGCCGCAACGAATATCTCCGGATCAGCTGCAACTCTTAACGGTTTGGTGAATCCAAATAATCTCAGCACTGCGGTGACCTTTAACTGGGGACTCACCGTATCGTATACCAATACTGTTGCTGCTACGCCTTCAACCGTAATAGGGATTACTCCCACAGCAGTACTCACGAGCCTGACAGGATTGTCGGAAGGTACAACTTATCATTTCCGTTGTTCAGGTGTTAATTCAGCAGGCACTACCAACGGTGCTGATCTTACCTTTACAACCTGCCTGACCCCGGCAGCACCTGGTACTATAACAGGCCTTGCGACAGTATGCCAGAACCAGAACGGGGTTACTTACAGCATACCTCCGATCACAAATGCAACAACTTACAACTGGACCGTACCCGCTGGCGCTACAATAACGGCAGGGAGCGGCACCACAGCTATTACGGTGAATTATACAACTAATGCTACTTCGGGTAATGTTACTGTTTGCGGGGCAAACTCATGTCTTACGGGAGCCACGGGAACAAAAGCTGTAACCGTAAATCCTGCTCCGGTTCCGACAATCACAGGTTTGAACAGCACATGCAAAGGTTCAACCAACTACACTTACACTACACAGGCAGGGATGAGTAATTATACCTGGACCGTTTCTTCAGGCGGTTCTATTATTTCAGGCTCAGGCACAAACGCCATTCAGGTTCAGTGGAACACTGCAGGTTTTCAGGATGTTTATGTAAATTACAGCAATTCTAACGGTTGCCAGGCACAAAATCCCACCACGTTTGATGTACTGGTCAACGATACGCCTTCAGCTGCAGGTGCCATCAGCGGGTCTGCAAGCGTTTGCGCCGGGGCCCGGGGTATTGTCTACTCTGTGGATCCTGTTCCCGGGGCCGATACTTATGCATGGACCCTGCCTGCCGGTGCAAGTATTGCTTCAGGTACGGGAACGAACAGCATCAGCGTGAATTTTACATCTGATGCTGTTTCAGGTTCCATTACTGCTGCCGGTGTTAACACCTGCGGCAACGGGACAAGTTCAACCCTCAGCCTTACCGTCAATCCGGCTCCTCCAACCCCGGCAATTACTGTCGACGGCTATCTGCTTACTTCCGATGCTGCTTCCGGGAACCAGTGGTACCACGATGGAACAGCTGTTCAGGGGGCCACTTCACAGACTTATACAGTTTTGGCCACAGGTTGGTATTGGACCGTAGTTACACAAAGCGGCTGCCCCTCCGATTCCTCGAACCATATCTACGTACTTTGGTTGGGCATTGGTGAGAACAACCCGGGCTCTGTTGAAATCTATCCTGTTCCCAATGATGGCCGTTTTAACATCGCCATCAGCAGTGAACAAAAAATCATTTACCAACTGGATATTTATAATGACCTTGGTGTGAAGATTTACGGAGACCGGAGCATAACCGTCGACGGAAACAAGATCACAAGGGTCGATCTGGGCAAGGTTCCCGGCGGACTGTATACTATTATCCTTCAAAGTCCTGACAACCGGCTTGTGCGAAAGATAATGATCAACTGAAAACAAAAGCCCCGGCCATTCAGGCCGGGGCTTTTGTTTTAAATCAGGAAGGGATTACTTCACAAACTGTTTTGCATAATACCTGGCTGTAAGCTTTTCGCCTGTAGCCTTCTCAATCATATCGTTCCAGTAATACCTGTTGGCCGGCATGAAAATTTTTGCTTTCAGATAGTCGCCGACAGCTTTATTGTTTGTAAAGCTCTGGAATTTGTAGTCCCCGCTTTTTATCACGTTGGTCACAATATAATAATACAACTGCGATGCCAGAAGCTCGCCCATAAGGTAATTGTGATAATAACAGGGAACTGTGGCAATATGAATCTTCGTAGCCCAGTCGGGTTCGTTGCGTCCCTCGGGACGTTTCAAAAGCTGGTATTTTTCAACCTGGTCCCACCACAACTGGTTCAGGTCCTGGTCGGGATTATCATACATGCTTTTTTCAAAATGATACATGACCTGGGCCCAACGGCTGAAAACAAGCTGGTCAAGCTGCAGGGTTTTAAAACAATTTTCAGCTATCCTGGCTTTTTCCTCCTCACTTACACCAGCCATGTCCTTCAGCCATTGAGGGTTTGAAGAAAAACGGCCAAACATCATGGCAATAGCCTCAGTCGTAAAAGTATGAGCCGGGTCACGCAAAATAAAAGGAAGAGTGAAATCCTTGTAACTGTCGTACACCGAATGCCCGAATTCATGCAGCAGAGTGCCCATCCAGTAATTGTTAGGCTTGACATTGCATAAAACCCTTACATCTCCGAGTTTGTCTATATCGGTACAGAATGCATGCTGGTTCTTTCCTGGTTTTTCAAACAGGTCGCTGTTCTTCATAACTTCGTCAACCGGCAATCCGATCCCCCGGTAATATACTTTAACGAGCGCCGGGAGGTCTTTATCCTGGTAATATTTATCAAGATCCACAGCATAGATCTTCGGGGCCTGCTGGAAGAAACGGTTCTGGTAATTCCAGGGTTTCAGTTCGTCTTTGCTTTTCAGGTTGTAATACTTTACAAAATAATCGTCAATCTCACCTTTAGCCTTCGCAAATGAATCCTTCGTCAGGCTGTCCAGTTCCTCGAAAATCTTCCTTACATCACGGGGATCCTGGTCGCCAAGGGTCAGGCTCATCTCATGGAAGTTCTTGAATCCAAGGTCACGGGCCACTTCGTTCCTGACTTTGACCAGCTTTTTCAGATCGCCGGCAACCAACGGACCAATCTTTTTCTGGGCTTCCCACACCTCCTTCTGGTATTTAACATCTTTCGAGTTGCGGAGTACATCTTCGACATCATTATCAGATAATTTCTTGCCCCTGACCTCGGTCCTGAAGTTACTGTACTTCTGTTCTATGGCAGATTGCATCCTGATCATTTTATTCAGTTTGGCCGTATCCGCTTTGGCCATAATAAATGAACGGTACAATACATCCAGTTCACGGGCTAAAAGACTGTCGGAGATCAGGCCTGAGATCTTTATCTCTTCCAGTTTTTTCAGGCTTTCCTTATCGGCATAAAAGGCCATTATCTTCATATTCAGGTCTTCCGACTTTTTATAGTCTTCGGGCTTTCCCGAAATGGATGCCGCCCAGGCCGCCAGGGTGGTTTCCTTGTAAAGTGGTATGATCACCGAATCATGCCTGGCAATAAATGCCTTCAGGTTGTTGTTCATTGTTTCTTTTTTTGAAGTGCAACTGCTGATCAGCAGCAAACTCACTGCCAACAGCATCAGAGTTTTAAAGGTTTTCATCATATTTGCGTTTGGTTAAATGTCTATGAGGATCTATAGCTCGCATCTTTACATCGCCGCTACGGTGTCACTTCGGTCGCAACTTCACATCGCCGCTACGGTGTCACTATGTTCCACCTGAGGCGGCTTATGTGAATTGCTCCTTTTGCTCCACCTGATGCGGCTCATGTTGAATGCTCGCTGGTATAAATTATTCGCAATTCAAAATTCGATATTCATTTCCCCAGCTCCCATGTGCTCCCGTCCTTCCCGTCCTTCACTGTAATTTGCAATTCCGATAAGGTATCCCTGATCTGATCGGAAGTTCCCCAGTCCTTTTTCTCCCTTGAACTCTGCCTTATCCTAAGCACCAGTTCCATCAGGCCTTTTATACATTCCGAATTGTCGCCTGAAAGTTCGTTCTTTAATCCAAGAATATCAAAAACAAAGGTGTTGAATATCTTTTTCAGGGTTTCAAGATCTTCAGCCGTTATGCTTTCTTTTTTATCATTCACCGAATTGATGATCCTTACCCCTTCAAACAGGCTGGCGATGACCATGGGGCTGTTGAAGTCATCGTTCATGGCCTCGTAGCAGGCATCCTTAAGTTTCTTGATTTCATTTGACTGCGGATGACCAGTCCCGGTTTCCGAAGCTTGCAGCTTTTCCAATACTCCGATGGCTGCAAACAGCCGCTTCAGCCCCTTTTCTGCTGCCTGCAATGCCTCATTTGAAAAATCAAGAGTGCTGCGATAATGTGCCTGGAGGATGAAAAACCTGATGGTCATCGGGCTGTATGCCTGGGCGAGAGATGCATGAGACCCGGTAAAGAACTCATCCAGGGTAATAAAATTACCCAGGGATTTGCCCATTTTCTGGCCGTTGATCGTGACCATGTTGTTATGCATCCAGTATTTCACCGATTCATGCCCGAGGGCGCTCTGGTTTTGGGCTATTTCCGATTCGTGATGAGGGAACAGGAGATCCATCCCTCCGCCGTGAATATCAAAATATTCACCCAGGTACCTCGCGCCCATGGCCGAACATTCGATATGCCAGCCCGGGAACCCATCACTCCAGGGCGAAGGCCATCTCATAATATGTTCAGGCTGGGCTCTTTTCCATAATGCAAAATCGGCCGGATTGCGTTTCTCATCCTGGCCTTCCAGCTCCCGCGTATTCGTCATCAGGTCTTCGAGCACCCTGCCCGATAGCTTCCCGTAACTGAACTTCCTGCTGTATTTTTCGATGTCAAAATATACCGAACCGTTTACCTCATAAGCAAATCCCGCTTCGATTATCTTCTTTATAAATTCAATCTGTTCAATGATATGCCCCGATGCCCTGGGCTCTATGCTTGGGCGTTTCACATTCAGTGCATCCATGAAAATGAAATAACGGTCGGCATAGTATTGTGCTACCTCCATCGGTTCAAGCTGTTCCAGCCTGGCTTTTTTGGCGATCTTGTCCTCCCCCTCATCCAGGTCGTGCTCGAGGTGCCCCACATCAGTAATATTCCTTACGTACCTGACCTTGTACCCGAGATGCTGAAGATAACGGAAAACGAGGTCGAAGCTGACCGCAGGACGGGCATGCCCCAGGTGGGGATCTCCGTATACCGTAGGTCCGCAAACATACAACCCGACAAACGGGGGACTTATAGGTTCAAACACCTCCTTGCTCCTCGATAAGGTATTGAATAAAAATAACCTGGATTCCATGCTTTAAGGATAAACAATACAAAGGTAAAACTTTTTAGAACTTTCAGGAGTTGTCCTGGAAGCAATCAAATGGCATCAGGCCCTGTGCAAATCATGGATAAAGGTTCCGAAAGGATCAGAAGAAAATGTAATTGAATAACCTCGCCGTAAGCAGCGGGGATTCTTTGATCCTATAGGAATTTCAATCTTTGCCCTATAACCCGCTGCAAGCAGGTGAATGCGCTCGCGGGGATTCCATGTATGAAAGTTTTTTTATTTTTATTTAGATTGATTTAATTTAAAATAATTGTTCTACCTTGCAGCAAATTTCGAATTAACACAAGTATTAATTTAACTGAAATGAATATGAAAAACCAGATATTATTGGGACTTATTGGCCTGTTCATGATGACAGGGCTTATGGCCCAGACAGTTGCGGAAGCTCCCCAGACCATGGTAGAGAATATGTATATCCTGCCTAAAAGGGGAATGGAAGATAAACTGGAAGCAGCCGTAAAGGCACATAACACAAAATTCCATCCCGAAGGACCATATGTTGCAGGGCTTCGCAAAATTGAATACGGAGAGAAGGCAGGTTGGTATGTGTTTATTTACGGACCGACAACATATGACAACCTTGACAACCGTCCCGAAAAAGCTAACGGACATGATGCCGACTGGAGTGCGACCGTGGATCCTCTGATTGAGACTTACGGAACCACCAGTCTTTGGAACCTGGACAAGGATCTCTCCTTTGGGTACGATATTCTTAAGAAGTCGAAGTACTATGAAATATGGTCAGTTAAGCTGAAAGAGGGTGAATATTATCGTTTCAAGGCCCTGAGCGAAAAACTGAAGAAGGCTTATGAGTCTTTGGGAACCACTGCTTTTGTTGTGTTTGAAAGTCCCCTGCATAATTCCAATGGCCAGGATATAGGCCTGCTCTGGAGCTTCAACACCTATAAGGAATGGGCCGATGATCCGGGACCCAAGGCAGCTTTTGAGAAGATCTATGGTGCCGGGAGCTGGCAGAATATGATGAAAGAATGGAGGGATGTCTGCGTCGATTACAGCGATGAGATCCGCTCGTTCGTAAGGTAACATCAATTTACGTTTTAATATAACCAGTCCCGGCCCCGGCAAAATGCCGGGGCCGGGATGGTGCTTGGCAAAAAATCCGGCCTCCCCGAACCTGTCTGTTTTTCAGAAAGCTTCTATTACTGGTTCCCGAGGAATCCCTCCCGGGAGATCACGGAATTGATCTATATCAATGGTGAGCTGGGGGATGACATACACCGGCTTTTTGCCGATTGCCGGCTCATCGGGCAGGTTCAGGATACACTGGCGAGGGAATATGGTACTGGTGTATGGCTTTGTAAAAACCCGGGGTCAAGTTTCAATGAGTTCTGGAAGCATAGAATTCCCCAGGTCACCAATCAATCCGCAGATAAACCAAACCTGGGTTCCGGTCATGCCGGCCGCTTTGTGAAAACTGTGATGTTTGTTGCCAATGTCACAGGGTATGATCCCTGCGAATTTGTCTTCCGCAGTTAAAAAATTATTCTATTTTTGCGTTAACTTTTTAACAAAGCTCCCGATGGAAAAGATATTGGTTATAGGATGTTCAGGCCAGATCGGCTCGGAACTCACACTTGAATTACGAAAACTTTACGGGAACTCCAACGTCATTGCAACCGACATACGTCCAGCCCCCCCGGAGATCAGCCTGAGTGGTCCCTTCGAGATACTGGATGTGCTGGATGCCTCTAAACTTCAGCTTATCTGTGAACACGAAAAGGTAACCCAGGTCTATCACCTCGCAGCCATCCTTTCAGGGAACGCCGAAAAACGCCCCATGCCATCATGGGATATTAATATGCGAAGCCTGTTCAACGTGCTGGAGATCGCCCGCGAAATAAAGCTGAAAAGAGTTTTCTGGCCCAGCTCGATCGCCGTTTTCGGCCCTACGACACCACGCTATAATACCCCTCAGTATACCATCATGGAACCGAATACAGTGTACGGTATCAGCAAGCTGGCCGGCGAACGCTGGATCGAATACTATTTCAACAAGTACGGGGTCGATACCCGCAGCCTGCGTTACCCCGGGCTCATCAGTTACAAGACCGAAGCCGGAGGCGGAACCACCGATTATGCCGTGGAAATTTTTTACGAAGCCATCCGCCATAATAAATACGAATGTTTCCTCGGGCCTGATTCTGCCCTTCCGATGATGTTCATGAGCGATGCCATCAAAGCAACAATTGATATCATGGAAGCCGATGCTTCGAAATTATCGCTTCGTTCTGGTTACAATGTGGCCGGTATCTGCTTTGACCCGAAAACACTCTCGGCGGAGATTAAAAAGCATTTGCCCGGTTTTGAAATCTCATACAAACCAGACTTCCGCCAGGCTATAGCCGACTCATGGCCTGCCTGCATTGATGACAGTGTTGCACGCAAAGACTGGGGCCTTAGCTATGTATATGACCTTGAAAAAATGACAGAGGTCATGCTCAGTGAGATCGGGAAGAAACTTGCGTAACAACCCGCGTTCACTCCTCTTTGTGATCTTCAAAGATCACCTTCCTGTATTTTGTGTAAAGGAATGAAATGATCAGCAGCAACACGCCCAGCACCACAAAAACAATGGTCTTCGAGATGGTGTTCAGGCTTGTAAGATCGTAGAAGAAGAGCTTGAGCAGGGTGACTGAAAAAAGAACTATAGCCCCAATACGTAAATGGAGCTTTTTCTTCCAGATACCGAGGACGATCAGCAGCAAAGCGTAAACACCAAAAAGTATGCTCAGTCCCAGCTTATAGGATTGTTCCGACCCCGAAAGATCCATCCAGTTGATAAGTTCGTTGCCGGCCATCGTGAGCAGGGTAATATGCAGGAAAATATCGAACTCTTTTTTCAGGTCCGTTCCCAGGAATTCCTGGCGCACATAAGAATAAACAGCAAAAAGCATTATTGCCAGAAACACGAAACAAACATAACGTATCCCGATGAGCATTATGCCCCTGTAAAAATATTCCGAAAGGTCCTGGCTCAGGTAAGTCTCACGAAGCGTTCCCAATGCCAGCAAACCGATAGACAGGAACAACCCGGCTGCGGCAATGCTGAATCCCAGGTTGATCAGCCCGAGGAGGCTGCTCCTCAGTTTTGTGATATTCCCCCAGGAAACCAGGGAAAGGAAAAGCAGTGAATAACCAAGAAGTGAAATTGTTTTATACTGATGTATACTATCGTTCGAATATAAATGCACCTCCGATGCAGCATCAGTAACCTTAACAACTGTCTGGGAATAGAGCTGATTCCAAAAAGCAGAGATCTCCATGTAGAATGCGAAATAGAGTACGATCAGGAGCATGCCCGGTATAATGAAATTGATGACGTTGGTCAGGGCATGCTGTTCTGATACTGGAGAGATGTATTTTTTATTGATGTTAAGCACATTGATATATGTAAAGGAAGCGATGAACAGCAAAGAAGTGAAGAAATTGATATTGAACAGGGGAATGATCTTTGTTCCTTCCGGCCACTCACTGATAGTATAATAAGTATGGGGCCAGCCCAGTGTTACACAGAAAAATGCCAGTATCATCAGGATGTACGAAAGCAGTTCATACAAGGCTGTGTTCCCTTTCCTTCCGATCCTGAACAGCACTGCGGCTTCTGCTGCCCAGAGCATCGTCACCCAGTTGCCGTCGAGTTGCACCGGGATTGAAATAGTGAAAAAAGCAATCACGAGTCCGGCAGCAAAATAAAAGAGGTTCCGGTCTGACTCCTTCCACCGGTAAATAATGATGCTTACAATAAAATGGATCAACGCATTGCCCAGTGTAAATATCCCCAGTAACTTTTCTCCCCCTAAATGCTTGTATAACAATGCATATCCCAGGCCATAAAAAACGGAAGAATTGGTAAGTAACAGCAGGATGTCGTCGATCCGGAACTTTTCCTTCTTCAACAGTTTGTATGAAAGGAAAATGAGGTAGAATGTCACAAAAAAGATGCTGATAAAGATCCATGCCAGTGAGAAATGGCTTGCATCCTCGTATTTCGGAATGAACCAGGTGATGAATATCAGCCAGGTAAGCAGGAATGAAGAGTAGTAAAGAGGTTTCCAGTACTTCCTGAATGCGATGGCCAGGACCCCGGCGTTAATGATGGCCATATAACTGAACAGGATAACAACTTTCCCGGAGCCGTCGCTCAGCAGGAAGGGGACGGCATAGGCACCCACAAGCCCGATATGGGCTATGACCTGCAGGTTGTACCTGATTGCCGCCCAAACAGTAAATACGGTAAACAGCACCATCAGTGAAAATGTGGGTATAAGCGGGATAAGCTCATAAAAACTGTAGGCCGCGAAGGTGATAAAATAGAAGATGGCCATCGAGCCGCTTAGCAGGACGGCGCTGAAAGTATTGTATTGTTTTTTAAGGCGGATGGCAAATCCCATCAAGCCCAATCCAAGAATATATCCCAGGATGATCCTGGTAAGCGGGCTGATCAGATCATGATCGATCGCATATTTGGCGCCTATTCCCACCCCGATCACAAGAATGACGATTCCGATCTTATTGATCAGGTTCTCACCGATGAATTTTTCGATGTTTGTCCTGACATGAGGGCTTTCTGTTGTTTCGGCGGATGAATTTTCTACAGCTTTCTTCCATAGTCCCGGCTCTTCAACAATGGGAACACTTTCAACGGGCACAACCACAGGCTGTTCTTCCGCTTGCACCGGGATGACAGTTTGAGTCTCCGCCTGAACCTTCATTGATCTGAGATCTTCTATCTCAAGGCGCAGTTCTTCTATTTCCTTATGAAAAGACTCCTGCCTTGTCATAAGGACAGTCAACTTCTCAAGAAGCTGTTCGATGGTAAGTTGTTCTCTGGTCATAGTTCCTCCGTTTAAGCTTGTTTATAAATCCAAAAAAAGTAAAACGAAGTCAGTGACCCCGAAATAGTCACGGTGGTTTTGGCAGTTTGCATTACGATAAAACCGCTGCCAGCGGGAAGGCTTCTTTCAGCCTCACTCCTTTTTCGGTTTCGTGCACAGTGCAGCATTCATGGATGATATCATGCTCGAGAAAGAGGATGTAACCTTTTTCTGCAGCCTCTTTCATGAATATTTCTTTTTCTTCAAGTGTGATCAGGGGGCGGGTGTCGTAAGCCATCACATACGGCAGGGGCACGTGTGCTGCAGAAGGTAAAAGATCGGCCATGTAAACAAAGGTCTTATTATGATAACGGATCACGGGAATGACCTGGCCTTCGGTATGCCCGTTAAATATCCGCACAGACAGACCTGAAAAAAGTTCGGCCTTGTCTTCAACGAGATTCAACCTGCCCGCCTCTTTTATGAGAGAAAAATTTTCCTTCAGAAACGATGCCTTTTCACGGTTATTCGGATCGTTAGCCCAATCCCACTGGGTCCTGCCGGTATGAAAAACAGCATTGGGGAAGCTAAGGCTGTAGCCGGTGTGATCAGCGTTCCATTTTACCGCTCCCCCGCAATGATCAAAATGCAGGTGGGTCAGGATCACATCTGTAATGTCATCCGCCGTCATTCCTATAGCAGCCAGGGATTTTTCGAGGCTGTCGTCCCCGTTCAGGTAATAATTAGAAAAGAATTTTTCACTCTGCTTGTTGCCTATCCCGCAGTCAATAAGAATTTTATGCATGCCCTCTTCGACAAGCAGGCAGCGCATGCTCCAGTTACAGAGGTTATTCTCATCGCAGGGATACAATTTGCTCCACATCACCTTTGGCACTACGCCAAACATCGCGCCCCCGTCGAGCTTGAGATTACCGGTATTTATGACGTGGAGTTTCATTGTCGTCAGCATTCTAATGTTAAAAGCGAAAAGTGAAAAGTGAAAAGCGAAAAGCGAAATTCAATTTTTTTTTCGCTTTTCGCTATTTCGCTACTTATATTCATTGACTGTCATCTCACCCTGTACCACCCGTAACGCATTTGCGGCCATGGCCTGGATCTCATTATCCCCGGGATAAACCACGACCTTTGCCAGTTTCTTAACATGTTCGATGATGAAATCGATCACTCTTTCCGAATGAGCGATCTCTCCTGTAAGCAGTATGGCATCCACTTCTCCTTTTAAAACAACATACATCTCGCCTATGCATTTTGCAACCTGGTATGCCATCGCATCCATTATTTTTTTTGCTTTTTCGTCTCCGCCTTTGATACGGAATTCGATCGCACTAAGGTCAGTGGTGCCCAGGTGAGCCCTGATGCCTCCGCAATGGGTGAGCAGGCAGTAAACTTCATCGGCATGCTTTTTTTCAACAAGGCACATCTTTACGACATCTCCCAGGGGCAGGCTGCCGCTGCGGATCATCGAAAAGGGTCCGTCTCCTTCAAAGCCCTGGTTTACATCGATCACCCGGCCTTTGCGGTGAGCGCCTATGGTCGTACCATTGCCCATATGAGCGACGATAAGGTTCAGGTCTTCGTACTTCATGTTCTGGCTTTCGGCAAACAGCTTCGCAACCGCCTTCTGGTTCAGGGCATGGAAAATAGATTTTCTTTCGATGCCGGGCGCCCCGGTGATACGCGCCACATCTTCCATTTCATCAACGACGGTGCAATCGGCAATCATAGCCTTTGAACCCGGGATCGTGGCTGAAACAGCATCGGCAAGTAATCCGCCAAGATTAATTATATCATACCCGATCGGGCTGTTCTTCAGATCATGTTTCAACGCCTCATTCACTGCGAACACCCCTGAGCTGACCGGTTTCACGAGCCCGCCCCGGGAGATCACTACTTTTACCTCGCTCAGATCAAATTCATTATTCTGAAGTTCTTTCAGCACAATCTGCTTACGGAATTCAAGCTGATCGTAAATCGTTTCAAATCCTGTAAGCTCATCGGTGGTATGATACCTGTTGTTGATGTACAGAAGCTTGTAATTCTGGTAGACCGCAATCTGGGTAACCTTATCCTTTGGGTTTACAACTAAAATGTTGAATTTCATATCGATACGTTATTTATAGCTACATGTTTCGACGATACTGGCCACCCACCTCGAATAAAGCATGGGTGATCTGCCCTATGGAGCAGAATTTGGTTGCTTCCATCAGGCTTTCAAAGATATTCATATTTTGTGTTGCAGCGTGCTTCAGCTGATTTATCGCTTTTTCAGATTCTTTGTGCCAGCATGTATGAAGGTGCTTCAGCATCCCGATCTGGTATTGTTTTTCTTCTTCTGTGGAACGGATGACTTCTCCCGGCAAATTAGTGGGAGAGCCTTTGCGCGACAGGAAAGTGTTTACTCCGATGACAGGCAGTTTCCCGCTGTTCTTGAGGTTCTCATAGTACAGCGACTCTTCCTGTATCTTGCTTCTCTGGTACATCGTCTCCATCGCGCCAAGCACCCCTCCTCTTTCGGAAATCCTTTCAAATTCCATCATCACAGCCTCCTCGACGAGGTCGGTGAGTTCTTCGATGATAAAAGCTCCCTGCAGTGGGTTCTGGTTCCTGGCCAGGCCCAGCTCATGGTTGATGATCATCTGGATAGCCATGGCCCTGCGCACCGATTCTTCGGTAGGCGTTGTTATGGCTTCGTTGTAAGCATTGGTATGCAATGAATTGCAATTATCATAGATGGCATACAGGGCTTGCAGCGTAGTGCGTATGTCGTTAAAATCTATCTCCTGTGCATGCAATGAACGGCCCGATGTCTGGATGTGATATTTCAGCATCTGCGAACGGGCATCAGCCTTATACCTGTACTTCATAGCCTTCGCCCAGATGAGGCGCGCTACCCGTCCGATCACAGAGTATTCGGGGTCTGTCCCGTTTGAGAAAAAGAACGAAAGATTGGGGGCGAAGTTATTTACATCCATATCCCTCGCAACGTAATATTCGACGTAAGTAAATCCGTTCGAAAGTGTAAGCGCGAGCTGGGTTATCGGATTAGCACCGGCTTCGGCGATATGATAACCCGAAATTGAAACCGAATAAAAATTCCTGACATTATTGTCGATAAAATACTGCTGTATATCACCCATCATTTTCAGGGCGAAATCGATCGAGAAGATGCAGGTGTTCTGGGCCTGGTCTTCTTTCAATATATCAGCCTGCACGGTCCCGCGCACCTGGCAAAGGGTTTCGGTTTTAATCTTCAGGTAAACCTCTGAAGGCAGCACCTGGTCACCGGTGACTCCCAGCAGCATCAGGCCCAGTCCTTCATTCCCCGCAGGTAATTTGCCCTGATATTGAGGGCGTTTGCTCCCTTTCTTTCTGTAGAGGGCTTTAATTTTTTTCTCCGTTTCATCAACAAGTCCGTTTTCCCTGATATACTTCTCACATTGCTGGTCAATGGCGGCATTCATGAAGTAGCCGACCATAGCGGGGGCCGGACCGTTGATGGTCATCGAAACCGAGGTGTTGGGATCCAGAAGGTCGAAACCCGAGTAAAGTTTTTTGGCATCGTCGAGGCAGGAGATCGAAACCCCGGAATTGCCTATCTTCCCGTAAATATCGGGCCTGAGATCAGGGTCAAAACCGTACAGGGTCACACTGTCATAGGCTGTTGAAAGCCTTACAAAAGGCAGTCCGTGCGAAAGGTAATGGAAGCGCTTGTTCGTACGCTCTGGTCCGCCTTCACCGGCAAACATCCTGGTCGGATCCTCGGCCGTACGCTTGAAGGGGAACACGCCTGCGGCATAGGGGAATTCACCGGGCACATTTTCCCTGAGGTTCCATTTCAGAATGTCGCCCCAGGCCTCATACCGGGGAAGTGATATCTTTGGGATCTTAAGGTGAGAAAGCGATTCGGAATGGGTCTTGACTTTTATATCCTTACCCCTCACCTTGTATATGTAATTTTCTTCAGTATACGATTTAACCTTATCCTCCCAGTTTTTGATGATACTGTAATTCTCGGTATCCAGTTTTTCAAGCTGCTCATCAAACAGCAGGTCCAGTTCGAGCATGAGGTTGCAGCCGTGTGAATGCAGTCCCGGGTTTTTATCGCGTTCTTTAGGAGGAGTACTGCGGATGGCTTCGATGGTTTGCGAGATGCCGTAGAGCCTCTGGGCAATCTCCGCCTGCTCGGTGGTCCATTTGTTGTAACTCCTTACAGTATCGGCTATTTCGCTGAGGTAGCGCGTACGTGAAGGAGGAATGATGAAGATCCTGTCTTTCATCTCGTCCCTGCCTTCGAACCTGCTTCCGGATTCCAGGCCTGTCCGGGCCGTTATGGCTTGAATAAGGGCCTTGTAAAGCTGGTTCACTCCCGGATCATTAAACTGTGAGGCGACGGTCCCGTAAACCGGCATCTCGTCCACTTCCTTATCAAAGAGCTTATGGTTCCGCTGGTACTGCTTTTTTACATCCCTGATGGCATCAAGCGAACCCCGTTTGTCACCCTTGTTGACCACGACAATATCGGCAAAATCGAGCATGTCGATCTTCTCAAGCTGGCTTGCTGCACCGTATTCAGGCGTCATTACATACATCGAAAGGTCGCTGTGGTCGACGATCTCTGTGTCGGACTGGCCAATGCCCGACGACTCGATCACCACAAGGTCAAATCCCGCCGCCTGGAGGATGATCGTTGCGTCTTTTACATATCGGGAAAGCGCAAGATTCGATTGCCTCGTAGCCAGGGACCTCATGAAAACCCTGGGGTTGAAAATAGCGTTCATGCGGATGCGGTCGCCAAGCAAAGCCCCGCCGGTCTTGCGTTTTGTCGGGTCGACTGAAATGATGGCTATGGTCTTGTCATCGAAATCGCTTAAGTAACGCCGAACCAGTTCATCCACCAACGACGACTTCCCCGCACCTCCCGTCCCAGTAATGCCCAAAACCGGAATTGTAACTTTCGCTATTTCGCCTTTTCGCTTTTCGCTTTTCGCTATTTCGCTATTTCGCTTTTCGCTTTTCGCTATCTCGCTTTTCGCTATTTCGCTTTTCGCTATCTCGCTTTTCGCTATCTCGCTTTTCGCTATTTCGCTATTTCGCTTTTCGCTTTTCGCTATCTCGCTTTTCGCTACCTCGCTACCTGTTTTCTCCAGCTCCTCCATTACCGGCCTTGCCTTCTCCGGCTGGTTCTCTGCTATCGTTATCAAACGGGCAATCGCATTGATGTTACGATTCAGGATCTCATCCGCAGTCACATCATGAAAATCATCCAGGGCAAAATCGCATTTCTCAAGCAGGTCGTTGATCATCCCCTGAAGGCTCATGCTCCGGCCGTCATCAGGGGAATATATTCTTGTAATCCCGTAATTATGAAGGTCTTCAATCTCATGAGGAAGTATAACGCCTCCGCCGCCGGCGAAGATTTTTATATGCCCCCGGCCCTGTTCATGCAGTAGGTCATACATGTATTTCAGGAATTCATTATGCCCGCCCTGGTAAGAAGTGAGGGCAATGGCCTGCACATCTTCCTGTATCGCGCAATCAACGATCTCCTGAACAGCCCGGTTATGCCCCAGGTGGATCACTTCTGCTCCGCTCGCCTGCAGGATACGGCGCATGATGTTTATGGCTGCATCATGCCCGTCGAACAGGGAAGCTGCCGTGACAATCCGGATATGATTCTTCGGTTTATACGGTTCGGGTAGTTTCATCGATCCGGCTTTAATCGTTCATGATCGCCCTCGAAATGATGATCTGCTGGATTTCGCTCGTACCTTCGTATATCTGGGTGAGCTTCGCGTCGCGCATCAGCCTCTCAACGTGATATTCTTTCACATACCCGTAACCTCCGTGGATCTGCACGGCTTCGGTGGTAACATACATGGCTGTCTCTGCAGCCCAGTACTTGGCCATAGCGCTGGCAGTGCCGTAAGGCCTTCCCTGGTCCTTCAGCCAGGCCGATTTCAAAGTGAAATAACGGGCCGCTTCAATCCGGGTATGCATCTCGGCCAGCTTGAACGCAACCGCCTGGTGGTTGATTATTTCGGTTCCAAAGGCTTTGCGCTCCTTTGCATATTTTACTGCCCTTTCATAAGCACCCTGGGCAATTCCCAAAGCCTGTGAGGCGATACCGATACGCCCCCCTTCAAGGGTTTTCATCGCAATTTTAAATCCCATACCCTCATCGCCAAGCCTGTTTTCCTTCGGGACCTTCACATCTGAAAACATCACAGAATGGGTGTCGCTGCTGCGCATCCCCATCTTGTCTTCGTGCGGTCCAAGCGTAATGCCGGGTGAATGGCGGTCGACGATCAATGCATTGATCCCTTTATGCCCTTTCTCCTTGTTGGTCTGGGCAATCAGGATATAAGTTGAAGCTGAATTTCCATTCGTGATCCAGTTCTTTACCCCGTTCACCAGATAATGGTCCCCCATATCGATGGCTGTCGTCCTTTGCGAGGTGGCATCCGACCCTGCTTCAGGTTCCGACAGCAGGAAAGCGCCTAACTTCTCACCCCGGGCTAATGGTTTCAGGAACTTCTCTTTTTGTTCTTCAGTCCCGAATTCCTCCAGCTCAAAACAAACAAGCGAATTGTTCACCGAGATGATCACTGCAACTGAGGAGTCAACCTTTGAGATCTCCTCAAGGGCAAGAACGTAGGAAACCGTATCCATCCCTCCCCCGTCATATTTGGGATCGACCATCATCCCCATGAAACCCAGCCCGGTCAGAACTTTAACATGCTGTGTCGGAAAAATGGCTTTCGTATCCCGTTCAATAACATCTTTAATCAGCTCCCTCTGTGCATATTCACGGGCCGATTGCTGGATCATCAGCTGTTCTTCGGTAAAATCAAAATTCAACATATGCGAATTATTTAACTCGGAGATAGAATATATACAGACTGCCGGATTCAAAATTTTCTGCAAACTTCAGAGTGTCGCTTTTAAGATTGAGGACTTCGACCTTGATTTTTTCCTTCGAGGACAGGTTTTTCAGAGTCAGTGTGTTTTTCTTCTTTTTCCAGGTATATTTATCAGATTTATTCGCATTTGTTTTCACAACTGTCTGATCGGGAAAGAATTCCAGTGATGAATTTTTAAACACAGAGGTGCCTTTACTAATTTCGCGCAGTTTGCTTTTGTCCAGCTGCTGCCTGTTAACGGAAGACGTTGTGGTTGCTTGTTTCCTGGTTGTATCGCCCGAAGATGCAGGTTGTTTAATATATGCCGATGCATTAAGGACTGTTGTCGTTTTTAAGTATTGCCATTTCCCTGTGAGGTCCTTGAAATTAATCTGAACAGCAGCGGAACCCGTCTTCTGAGCCACTGCAGGTATTCCAATGATAAGGACCGAAATAAAAAGTAATAGATAAGCTGTGAGCTGATTTTTTTTCATAGGATTGTTTTTTTATCAAACGAAAAGACAAAAACTTTATTATAATTCTTTATCAACTTCGACTGTCGAATCCTTCGTATCGGAATGAATTGTAAATCCCTGCTTCCTGAATACCGAGATCATTCTTTTATTGTCTGTGGTAGTCTGGGCAACAATTTTTTTCAGGTTCCATTTCCCGGCAATCCTGATGCAGAAATCAGTGATGATATTTCCAAGATCTTTTTGCTGATAGGCATCAATGATAAGGATGGCATACTCAACGGTTTCATGATCAGGATCGGCTATGAGCCTTCCAACTCCCACCAGTTTACGCTGGTTACCTTCCTTTACTTCAGCTACGATGGCAATCTCCCGGTCATAATCGATATAGCAGTAACGTGTAGCCACCTCATGTGACTGCCACTGGAAGAAATACCTGAACCGGCTGTAAAGGGATTCTTTTGAACAGTTGCCCAGCATTTCCAGCCAGAGGGGTTCATCCTCCGGTTTGATCGGCCTCAGAAGGACTTCTTCCCCTTTCGGGAGAGTAAGCGTTTGGACATATTTTTCAGGATATGGATGCAATGCAAGATGAGCGAAAGGAAGCTGTTCTTTTCCTGCAATATGGGTATCTATCATCGTCCTCGCATCCAGAGCTACAACATCTTCCGTGGTTACAAGCAATGGATTGATGTCAAGTTCGGTGATCTCAGGATAATCTGCTGCCAGGTATGACAGGCGGATCAGCGTCTGTATAAGCCTGTCAATGTTTTTGGGCGGACTTCCCCTGTAGCCCTGAAGCAGGGGGTATATCTTCAGCGATTCCAGCATCTGCCGGGCCAGTCTTTCATTCAGGGGTGGGAATCCCAGAGCCTTGTCGGCAAAGAGCTCTGCCGTGATCCCTCCCATTCCAACCATCAGGACTGTCCCGAATACTTTATCTTTCTTGATCCCGAGGATGAGTTCCACGGCATCCTTTTCGGTTACCATCTTTTGCACTGTGATCCCTTCAACACAGGCATTCGGCCGTTTTAGTTTCACTGAATCCAAAATCCGTTCAAAAGCGGCTCTCAGGAGTTTTTCATCCCCCAGGTTAAGCTCGACACCTCCCACATCGCTCTTATGGGTGATGTCGGGCGACTGGATTTTAAGCACGACGGGATAGCCGGTTTTTGCCGCAATTTCTACAGCTTCGTCAGCATCCTGAACAAGTATTGGCCTTGTTGTTGTAATGCCATATGATTCAAGGATAAGCTTCGATATATCCTCAGATAATACTTCCCCTTTATCCCGGATAAGTTTATTGAATTTTTGGCGCATTTTTTCCCGGTCAATGCTGAACTCCACCGGGATATCCTTTGGCGTTTCGTAGAGGGTTTTCAGGTTTTTTGAATAGGCGACAAGGGTCATGAATGCCTTGATCGCCTGTTCAGGAGTGCGGTATGATGCAATCCCGGCTTCCACAAGGATATCATCGGCCTTGTGCATGCTCTGTCCGCCAAGCCATGCGGCAAGTATCGGTTTCCTGGTCGTGGAGACCAAGGCGCTGATCTCCCTGGCCGTGGCTTCTGTATTGGTCATCGCCTGGGGCGTAAGTATCACCAGGATTGCATCCACGTTATCATCTTCGAGGACGATCTGTGTTGCTTTCGAAATTCGTTTGGCCCGTGCGTCTCCAAGCACGTCTACGGGGTTACCATGCGACCAGTACCCGGGCAGGTTCTCATTGAGTTTCTGCATGGTCTCTCCGGATAGTTTGGCAAGCACCCCGTTTGAAGCAATCAGTGCATCTGTTGCCATAACGCCCGGTCCGCCGGCATTCGTAATGATGCCAAGTCTTGGCCCCTGCGGGATCCTGTTTCTCCCTATCAGCTCGGCTACCGAAAAGATATCCCCTATCTCGTAAACCCTGGCAAGTCCCACCCTCTGGAAAGCTGCATCGTAGACTGCATCTTCCGAAGCCATAGCTCCTGTATGTGATGCCGCCACCTGGGCCGACTCGGGGAACCTGCCTGCTTTATATACGATGATCGGTTTCTTGCGCGCAAAGGCACGGGCCGCGGTCATAAACTTCCTCGGGTTTTGAATGGATTCGATATACAGTATGATACAATGCGTATTCTCATCCTCACCAAAATAATCGATCAGGTCGCCGAACTCCACATCGAGGGTGTTCCCGATAGAGACAAAATACGAAAATCCTATTTTTCCTTCTATCGCCCAGTCGAGGACCGAAGTACAAAGAGCTCCCGACTGTGAAATGAAAGCAATGTTCCCCTGCTTCGGCATCTCGGCGGCAAAGCTGGCATTGAGTTTCAGAGAAGGAACTATGATCCCCAGGCAGTTTGGGCCAAGCACCCTCATGCCTTTATACTGTTTAACCTCGTTGCGAATTTCTTCCTCCAGTTTTTTCCCCGCTTCACCTGTTTCCTTAAATCCGGCTGAAATAATGATAATCCCAAGTATCCCTGCTTCCCCGCATTCCCTCACAACTGCCGGTACTTTTTCGGCCGGCGAGCAGATGATCCCTAAATCAGGAGCCCTCGGAAGGCTTTTCAAATCAGGGTAGCATGGTATTCCCATCACTGCTTCATGATCCGGGTTCACAGGGTAAACAACCCCTCGGAATCCTCCGCTAACCAGGTTTATCAGCACTTTACCACTTACCGAATTGGGGTTTGTTGTCACCCCTATCAAAGCGATCCGCCTGGGATTGAAAATGTTGTTGAGTTTATGGATATTCATTTCTGTATCACAGATGTAACTGCAAAGATACAGTAATGAATTTCATCCTTCAGGTTTTTCAGTCGTTCAAAAACAGTAACTTTGTCGCATTGTATTACCAAAATACCTGCAAGAACGATGAAAGAATCAGCTTACCGGTCATTATACAATTTTCTCTTTAACAAGGCCAGTTTGCGGGAAAAAGCGCTCCAGGCCAGTGAAGAACGCCTGCAGACTCTCATCAATTCATCCCCGGATATTATATGTTTCAAAGATGCCGAGGGAAGATGGATGCAGGCAAATGACAGCATCCTCGATCTTTATGGCCTGAAAGGGGTAGACTATAAAGGCAAGTCGGAGTTTGAGCTTTCCGATTTCACAGCCCCGATTTACCGGGATGCTTTCCGCAACTGCCAGGGCTCAGATGACCTGGCCTGGGATTCGGGGACTACTTCACGCACTGTTGAAAAAATACCTGATATTCATGGGAAGATTCATGTTTTTGACGTTGTAAAAGTTCCGCTCTTTTTTCCTGACCGCAGCCGTAAGGGCCTTGTCGTCTTTGGGAGAGATATCAGTGACTTCAAACAAACTGAATCTGCCCTAAGAGAAAGCGAGGAGAAATACAGGCAGATCGCAGATAATACTTCAGATGTGATCTGGATGATGAACGATAAAATGCAGTATATTTATGTAAGCCCTTCGATTTTTAAACAAAGGGGATATACTCCTGAAGAGTTCCTCAATCTCAAACTTTCCAATATCTATCCTCCTGATTCATTAAATAAGATTAAGGATCTCTATTCAAGCAGTCTTGCCCTCGCCCTCGAAAGAAAACTGCCAAAGGATTTTTCGCTGACCCTTGAACTGGAACATTATTGTAAAGACGGGTCTTTGCGGGCATCGGAGGTACACACCAACCCCGTTTTCGACCAGGATGGTAAAATCCTGGGGGCTCACGGTGTTTCCCGCGATATCACCGACAGGAAACAGGCAGAAATCATTTTACGGGAAACTGAAGAAAGGTTCAAACTTGCTTTCCGCACGAGCCCTGATTCCATCAATATTAATGAACTTGAAACAGGTTTGTATATTGAAGTCAATGAAGGATTTTGCAGTCTTACTGGATATACAAGGGAGGAGGTGATTGGCAAAACCTCTTTAGAGATCAACCTTTGGGCAGATTCTGCCGACCGCGGCAGGTTGGTCGAGATTCTGAAAAAAGATGAAAAAGTTCAAAACTTCGAAGCGGCGTTCCGTTTCAAGGACGGCACAGTGCATACAGGCCTGATGTCTGCCTCAATTATCCATCTGAACGGGGTTCCGAACATTATTTCGATAACAAGGGATATTGAAGAAATGAAGCAGGCTGAACGTGAACTCTTCCGTGCGAAAGAAGCTGCAGAAGAAGCTTCCCGCTTGAAGACTGCTTTCCTTAATAACATCTCACATGAAGTGCGGACGCCTATGAATGCAATCATAGGTTTCACCGAACTCTTACAGTCAGATGATGTTACCGGTTCCGAGAAGGACAGGTATTTTGGGATCATCAACTCAAATTCGAAACAGTTGCTGAGCATCATAGACGATGTGCTCGAGATATCACGCATGGACAGTGGAAGAATACCTTTCAATCCGGATGCCTTCTTACTTCCGGAACTGATTGAAGACATTCATTTTTCAATGAAGGAAATGGTTGTCAGCAAGGGAATTCAATTCCGGTATTCGATAGATAACAAAGGCGGGTCTGAACAGGTGATCGCCGACAGAGAGAAAATTAAGCAGGTTATTACCGGTCTTATTGGTAATGCCAGCAAGTTTACCCAAACCGGAACAATCAGTTTCGGGTGCACTATTACTGAAAAGGAAATTGAATTTTATGTTCGCGACACCGGTATAGGAATCCCATTGGAGGAACAGGACAAGATCTTTGACCGATTCTACCAGATAAACCATGAGGCCTTAACAGGTTTAAGGGGGACCGGGTTGGGACTGAGCATTGCGAAAGGGCTTGCAGAAGTAATGGGCGGCAACATACGTGTTGAATCATCACCGGGAAAAGGTTCAGTATTCTTTCTGAACATTCCCTATCAGGAGCCCGGATCAGCTGCTGTTACCGTCGAGCACAGAAAACCTTTTTCCATTGAGGATCTTACCATTCTCATAGCTGAAGATGAAGATTATAATTATGAACTGTTGCATATTCTGCTGTCAAAAAAAGCAAAAAACATTATCCGTGCCAAAAACGGAGCCGAGGTGCTGACCATACTTGAAAGACTGAAACCTGATCTCATCCTGATGGATCTGAAAATGCCTGTCATGAATGGATATGAAGCCACTCGTAAAGCTAAAGCCATGTATCCTGATATCCTGATCATTGCCCTTACGGCCTATACCCAGTCTGAAGAAGAAAGTCGTGCCATGGAAGCAGGATGCAGCGGCTTTATAAGCAAACCGGTACGGAAAGATGAACTTATGGAATCCATCAGCAGAAGTGTCAGGAGCTGAGGGTTATATCCTGGTTTTCAATCAATGGTATGAACCCCGGGGTAAGCCCCTGCCCCGGGTTCCGCAGTGGGCTGCGATGAATTTACCACGAGAGATTAAAGAATCTCTACCGGCTTATTATGAATTTCCCGCTGTCTCTGAAGTCCCGGCCTAAAAAAACATAAAGATAAAGCCCGGCCGGATAAGCGGTAGTGCTGATCGTAATTTCAGTTTGACCTGCAGCAGCTGAAACCTCATCCTTCATCCGCCCAAAATCATCATAAATAACAATCCTGCCATCGTTCCCGCTCAGCAGTCCCCCGAAACGGAAAGTAATATGGTCTGTGGCCGGGTTGGGAAGCGGTTGAAGCCTGGCTTGCAGGCCATGTTCAGTAACGGAGCTGACGATGTTGTTGCCCGAAATGATCTGAAATTCCGGGTCGAAGATCAGTGAATCGGCATTAAAAGGTATGCGAACCTTAAACAATTCTCCCGAAAAGGTGTTTGTAACCCTGATCAGGGTATCATGGCCGGTGTTTTTCAGTTTCAGTTGCACAGGCAAAGCAAAGAAGGAGGCCGTGGGGCTCGACTGGGTCTGTCGCAGGCTGAAAGCAACGGTATCAGCTGTTTGTGACCAGTTTACCTGGTACTGCGGATAACCTTCCCCTGTATACCAGTCATTAAAATACCATGTCAGATCCTGCCCCCAGGAACTTTCGAGATGGGCTTTCAGG
Source organism: uncultured Bacteroidales bacterium (assembly GCA_903887775.1). Taxonomy (GTDB): domain Bacteria; phylum Bacteroidota; class Bacteroidia; order Bacteroidales; family FEN-979; genus CAIRDP01. The sequence continues at coordinate 82,988 of CAISRB010000007.1, read as the reverse complement.
TTTTCCGTGCGTGCGAATTGATAGGCTAAACTGAAATCATCGAGATAATTGTTCAGCCCTGTAAAAAAGGCCTGATCGCCCATGATCCACCTCAGCTGATGCAGCACCATGGCTCCTTTTGCGTAGGAAAGCCGGCCATCGAAGATCCGGTCAATGTTGTTCGTATCACTGCAGTAAACCGAACCTCCCGGCCGGGAAGTGATCTGTTGAATTCTCACCTCCCTGAACCGCGTCCAGAATTCCGGTAAGAGATGTTCGTAACAGAGTCCCGAGAGGTAAGTGGCAAATCCTTCATTCAGCCAGATATCAGTCCAGCTCCCGCAGGTGACCTTGTCGCCGAACCACATATGCCCCAGTTCATGGGCAATCAGCTCAAACTGAAAATCGGCTACGAATGTCATGGTCTGGTGTTCCATGCCGCCTCCCCATCCAAACTGGGCATGCCCGTATTTCTCGCGCTGGAATGGATAGATCCCGAATAACGTATCGTACAGCTGTATCATCGGGATAATTGATGGAAGCTGAGCTGCGGCCGTTGCTGAATCTTCAGGATATACGAAATTTAAAACATGCAGGTTGTCTCCGCCAAAAGGAACCAGCTGGGTAAAGCTGGCATAATTGGTCACGGCCAGGCAGATCAGGTAAGCTGCAACCGGGTAACGGTGTTTCCAATGATACACTTTATTGGCGCCTGCCTGATAGGTTTCAACCAGTAATCCATTGCTTGCTGATTTATATACGGATGGAGCGCTGATAAAAATATCGACCGAGTCGGCTTTATCAGTCAGGTCGTTTTTGCAGGGCCACCAGTTGCTTGCCCCGTAAGGTTCAGAGAGAGTCCATAGCACCGGGGCCCCGTTATGGGTGGCCTGGACGAAGGTGCCGAACCCGTCATCCGGCGGCACGCCGTGATAAAAAACAGTAAGGGAATCAAGCAGATTCCGGGGTAAAGAATTCGGAAAGTGCACAGTCAGGAGGTCCGAAGAATGGAGCCAATTGACTGCAGGCTGACCATGGTAGAACACACTTTCAACCGTAAGCGCCTGGTTCATGTCGAGCACCAGGGAGTCAAAACCCGGCTGCATGGGTTTAAACAGAACGGTGACATTACCCGAAATCTGCCTTATCGATGGGTTAACGACCCAAAAACACCGGTAATAGTTTACATCGTAAGCGGATATTGTGGTCCTGTACCCCGGCATGATTCTCCGGGTAAATGAATCCCTTTCTCCCTTCGCGATGATGTTGAGCTCATCGGGATTGAAGTTAACCTGGGCCTGAAGCATACCAGAGAACATGAAGCAAATAAACAGCAAGGTTTTGTTCATATTCAGACTCGTTTTTCGGCTAATAAAATACCCATACTTACCAAAGTAAAGTTACGGTTTTTTTCAGCTACTGCCTCATGGCATTCAGAATAACCCCTAAAGCTACTTTCCCTGGTCGACAAGATCGGGATTTAATCCGTTCTGCACTTTTACAATTTCAGGCATAAAATCCTTTAATGCTGGATATTTAACGCGGTTGTTTTCGTAAGTTGACAATGCACTGACGAGTTCATCAATCCACAGGAATCCCTTACTTTTCTCAGTAAGCAGCATGCTTTTAATTTTGCCGTCTCCTGCATTTTTTTCCTGGTAGTATCTAATAACACATGACCTGACGAGAATCTCATAGGTCATTGTTTTGGCCGTTCCATATGCCTGCTTCTGAAGAATTTTGGATGATTTCCGGTAAAGCTTTTCCGCCATTGGTTCCATCTCTTTGAAACAACCATCAACTAAAGGATTACAGAAAGAGTGATTATATTCATGAATAATCGTTTCGGTAACATTATTTGAATAAACAGGCTGGCCAAGGCTGTCGGTTTTCCAGGTCCCGATAATGGCATAAGGTTCTTCCCTTCCGTCTTTAAACTTTGCCTTCATCCCATAGTTGCAGCCCCCATTGGTCAAGCTGACAACCAGGTGAAAATCCCCGCCGTGGCTTCCCCCGTAAAATGACTGAAACCAGGTAAAATCAACCTGGTTTATCAGCTTACTGAAATTAGCCTGGGCAATAGCATATAAAGGACTATGGCTTAAAAAGAACTCGTGGAATTTCGACTCGGTATAAAACCCGTTCAGCAATGCAATGAACTTTTTTGCGCTTTTTTGACCCCAGCGATCGTCCAGGCTTTCATCCGAAAGACCTTCCTTAAACCTGATCCCGTCTTTGATTTCAATGTTCACAGCCATTGACATCACGGCATCAAATGAAACTCCGTTGGTTTGCCAGAGTTTCCGGGTAAAATTTACAAGTTCAGAATCTTTATAAGGAGCAAAATACCGGTCGATATCTCCTGTGTAATCAGGGATTTTATTATTGACGTATTCCTTTGCCCCTGCCAGGCGGAATACAATGCTCAATAATTCCATGCGTTCATCAACGCTGGGCAACATTGTGGCCTTTTGACATACTCCCGACAAGGTGATAATCACAAGAATCAGGGTGGATGAGAATGTTTGCATCTTGATCAGTTTATTCCAAAAGTTGCAGTTTATTAAGTGCTTCAAACTTACATAAAAAAGTCGGAGGGAACTCATTGATCAGCTGCTCTAAAGTCGCATCTGGAATATTTTTTTAAAAAACCCTATCACTTATAAAATTTGGCCGGATTAATTAATGAACAATTTCAAGTAATCAATGGCAATATTTTTCGTATTGACAGTGAATATTTGGAGGCGGAAATTTTACAACGCCAATGATAATATGGGTATTCCATCTGACCTATTGGTAAAAAATAAATATTAACAGATGAAAAACAAGAATAAGATTATAGTTCCCGCAGAAGTGATCATGAGCAAAATCTATTTAATTCGAGAAATGAAAATAATGCTGGATATGGATCTAGCCCAGCTCTATGGAGTCGAAACTAAACAACTGAAAAGGGCTGTCAGTCGAAATATTGATCGCTTCCCGGTAGATTTTATGTTCAAATTATCAACTGCGGAATTTGAAAACTTGAGGTGCCAAATTGGCACCTCAAGTTGGGGAGGAGCCCGGTACATTCCTATGGCATTTACAGAGCAGGGAGTTGCAATGTTATCAAGCGTTTTAAATAGCGACAGAGCTATTCTCGTAAACATTCAGATCATTCGGATTTTTACCCGGATGAGAGAAATGTTGTTAGCTAATAAGGATATCATTGAGAAGCTTACACTTATGGAGTATAAACTTGCTGATCATGATGACAATATTTTGCTGATCTTCGAATACCTGAAGCAACTCGAGCAGGCCAAACAGCAACAACAAGACCAGGCAAAACGGAAAATTATCGGGTTTAACAGACAGCATGAATGACTTTAAAAGAATCAAATCAAGGGGGGGGGTAAAGTTTTAGGTTTGTTATATTCGGACAGCCTTACCCTGAAGACAAATCATCATTACATTACCTTTCCAGAAAGCGTTCAAGTTTCCGGATATTTAAAATGGGTATTTTAAAGGTATATTCCTTGCCATCCTTTACCAGGCAGGCGGTTCTGTGTTTCCGGCTGACTTTAACCAGGTAAGCCACATTGATGATCGTAGAACGGTTGATCCTGAAGAAATCCATAGAGGGCAGCAACTCTTCCAGAGAACCAATATTCATGGTAACCAACTCATTCTTCTCGCTGTCATAATAGATTTCGGCATAATTCCAATCAGCATTTATATAGAGGATATCGGCCGGATTGATCAATGAAAAACCTCCTGTTGTGCTTATCTTAAGTTTTCCTTTATTCGACGAATGTTCAAAAAGACGTTTGATTTGTTGCTCGCGATCCTGCTGCAACTGTTTTACTAATAAGCGATCTATTGCTGCTGCAAGTTCCTCTTGTTTTACAGGTTTAAGCAAGTAATCAAATGCAGCATGGTGGATTGCTTCGATGGCATATTTGTCGAAAGCCGTAACGAAGATTATCTCAGGTTTACTGCCTTCCCGGTAAAGCTCGCCTGCAATTTCAAATCCTGATTTGCCGGGCATATGGATGTCGAGGAAGACCAGGTCGGGCTTGAAGTTTTCGATAACTTCCAGTGCATTGGCCGAGCCGGTCTCATGTGCAACTACCTTGATCAGTGGAAACTGTTTTAGTAAGGATTTAAGATTAAGGATAGCCTTCTCCTCATCATCGATGATAATAGTGCGCAGTGCTGAGTTCATGAAATGTAAAAGACATTTAAGGGTGCAAGTTAATGAAAACCCTGGGGTTGAAAAAGGAATTTAAGCCGGCCGGATGATTTGAATTTTAACTGTTACCTTAGTCCCTGTGGGATTTCCTTCCTTGTCGGTGAGATCTTCGATAGTTGTTTCTGCTTTTAATCCGGTGACTTTCTGGTAAAGCTTAAGGAACTCCTCCATGGCCTTCATTCCTTTTCCTGTTGAATGCAGGCTCAATTTGGCAGCTTTAACTCTGCCTACCCCGTTATCAGTGATCTCAAGAATTAGAACGTGATCGGTAGTATTTGCGCTCACCTTCAGATGTCCTTTTCCCGGCAGGTTTATCAGACCGTGTTTTACTGCATTTTCGACGGGGGATTGAATCACCATTTTCGGAACTTCAAGGTTCAGGTTAAGCTCAGGTGGGATCTCGAAATCGAAATCAAATTTGTCCCTGAAGCGGAACTGTTCCATAGTAAGATAGTTCTGAGTAAAGTCAAGTTCTTCGGCGAGGGTGCATTTGATTTTGTCAGCCGTCAAAACCAAATGTCGGTACATTTTGGAAAAGTAGATGAGGTGTTTGGTCGCCTGTTCTTTTTCATTTTCATTGATGGCGGATATGACAGAATTAATCGCATTCATGGTAAAGTGAGGATCCATCTGGTTTCTTACAACCTTCATCTGCAACTCGGTGATCTTTTTTTCGGTTTGCTGTTGTTTAAGAATCTGATTTTTCTGGATTTTCCTGATAAGAAGAATAAAAAGATAAATTGCAAGAAAGATCGCCACGTATATTGCCCAACGGCTATAATAATATGGATTGTATTTGTAAGATAGCTGGAGTTCGCTTGTTCCGTTGAAAATGACCAGGCGAGGAATGGCTCCCGGTTTCTCTATCCCGGATATTAAGATATGATCCCAATTTTCAACCGGTAGGTTAACAGAAGCCGGATCACTGAGGTCGGAGCGGAATACAGTAACCATATTTCTTGATGGATCCATTGAAAAATACTCCTTAACGCCATCAGCATCCACATCAAAGGTATCAGGGTAATTGAACATGCCCGGCTTAATATTTATTTTGAAGGCCAGGTTTAATGCTGTATCATAACAATTGATTTCATTTTCTGAAAAACAAAGTGCCAGGTAGTTTGACTTTCCGCGGCTGAAAAGAAGTCCGTTGGCAAAACCCCCAAGATTATTCCCTGGAACTGAGCATGATTTAATGATTTTTCCTTCCTTATCATACTGATTTATACTCAGGCTTTTCCCTGAAGATTGCGGTGGAATATACCAACCAAACATTTCATTGTGCCCGGTTTTGCCTGGTATTGCAAAGGTGGTCAGCGCACTGTACCCGATATCAGGAAATTTCCTGGGAGGGAAAAGATAATTCAGATTGTGGTCGTAAACAATAAGCCAGCAGCATCTGTCGTGAATCGGGGTGGTAATAGTGTCTTTAAAACTAACATTCTGCACGGCATATCCATTCAGGATGATCTCATTGTAGCCGTCTCCGTTAAGATCCTGGATCACTGTAGGCTTACCATAATAACCTATTTTCTCTGAAACTTTCAGGGAATCATTCCGGATATCATAGATATATAAATTTCTGGGATCCAACGAAAACCCGCTGTTTATTGCGAAGACAAGATCTTTGAATGAATCCTTGTTCATGTCGACCATACCACCGATATTGACACAAAGCTGGGGTTTCCCGTTCCAGGGTTTGTATGTAGTAATGAACCTGCTCGTACTGACAGGCTTTATTGATTTCGGATCCTTTATAATATTTAAAAAAACAGAATCCGACCTTAGAGTGAAAACATAGATCTCTTTCTTCCCGTCATTATTATAATCACCCGTAATTAAAAATGATCGATCGGCAAACGAATATGATCCTTTAAAGTCCCATTCATTGAAAGATAGAAATGGATTACAACTGATCTGTAGAGATGCAACATTATTTTTCCCGGCATAGTACTGTGTCTCGATCTTATCGCTGTAACCATTCCCATCCAGGTCATCATAAAGAATGGAAGAGGTGTAATTATGGTAAATCTCATCTTCAATCTGCAGAATGTACTTGCCTGGTGCTGGAATAAACAACAGAACAATAAACGCAGTAACAACCAGAGAAAGGAAGGCGGGGTGAATCAGAAACCTAAGGATTACTTTTTTAATTGACATCTGATAGCTGATCTTCTAAGAACAAAGATAGTTTTAATTTTGATGGAGTGGAATTTCATAAAAAAAAGATCGCTCTTTAATAGATGAATTGATCAAAATGCAAGTTTCCCTTTGAAAATATAAATCTTTTTCTTATAAATCTATTCCCAAAAAGTAATTGTCTTTGGATTTGCGAGTTTCTCTTTCGAGTTTGGCTTTCATTTTGAAAGCATTAACTCATGCCTGTGTTCTTAAATTCCTTTTCAGGACAATTTTCATTGGTCAATTTGTAAACGGGATTGTAAACAAGGGGAAAAGGCAGTCAATAATAACAAACTATCTTTTCGTTCCACCGATAATGATTTATAGCCCTAGAACAGGGTTTCCTACAATAAACTATATATCTGCATAGCCCATTCGAACAATTGGTTTTCCCGCGATAATAAATCCCCAATTTTCCTCGAATGATGAGTCATGTTAAAAAACACCGAACTCTGTTTTTAGGGGATAAGTTACTATTTAAAAAACCCACATAATCCTTAACTTATTAGATATGAATGCAAAACAACTAATTCTTTCCCTGACAATGATTACCGGAATATGTTTCTCTAGTTGTAAACAAAGCGGCTATATAACGGAATACTATATTAAAAACAAGGTTGAAAAACATGTGCCTGGTGAGCAAAGCACGATCAAAACCTATTCTATCTACCAGGGGACCAGCAAGCCCAATAAAAATGCAAGCTCATATATCGAGCTGACCGGGATAAAATATCATGACATGAAAAAATTAATCATAGGTACTGATATTCAGCCTGTTGGCAAGGTCAATCTCAGCTCAGGTACCTTTGTCGTATCTGCGCCGACCTATGTCATGCTCGATCTTAGCGATTGCAACAGTATTGTTTCAAATTACCATCAGCTGCAGGATGCAAATATGAAAGAGCAACCAATCCCCAGCGAAGAAATATATCATGATTATACGGCATCAACTGATTTGTATATCAGTTTCCGCAAGGCAATAGGCCATTCAGGAAATAATGAAATCGATATCTGGGTCGCCGAGAAGAAATTCACTGTGAAAACCAAAAAGTTTATCAACAAGCTAAAACGGTTTATCGATTACTAATATACTTCCTATTTGCTTCCTTTTACTAATTGACAAATTGTCAATCCATTATGTTTATATTATTCTTAAGATCATAAGATTATGAAAAACATTTATATCATGAGAACTCTGGTATTGTTTTACTCCCTTATAATCCCATTAATTATTCATGCCCAGAGCTATATTACTTTTGGAGATAATTCGTCAACAACATATGAGAACCCGCCCTTTGACGGCTCGAAGCCTTATTCAAGATCCCTTGCTTTGTATATTGATAATGACCACAATCTCAAGAACGTAACTATTACCAGACTTGCCTGGAACGTAAAAGTAACCAATTCCGTGAACTCATTTTACATCACTGTTTTCATGAAAAATACTGACTTGGGTAAGTTCTCTGATTCACCGGCTTGGGACACTGCTTATGGGTATACAACTAAGTATAACTCATTCCAACAATCCGGTTGGGACTCAATACTTTTGGATAATGTTTTTCAACGGAAGAATTTAACAAATAATCTACTGATATATTGCGGACATTATGGTGGAAGTTTATCCTCCGGTCAATCATTACAATTTCAATATTCGTATTCTCCGGGTCTTCATGCTCAAAATTCGGCTGATAATAAAAGTCAACTGGACAATTTACCTCTGGGCACAAATGGGTACAGGCCAAATATAAGAATTACATATATTTCTACTCCCGATAATTTTGCTTCAGTTCCATCATCCAAAAGCATAACGTTAAATTGGACAAGTAAGGATAACGTTCTGATCTTAGGAAATACTTCGGAGACTTTCACAGAAACCACTCAAGGGGACAACACATTTTACAATGGGCCAGACAAGATTTATTCTGGCAAAGGATCGACATATACTCACAATGAATTGCCTCCAGGGACAAAATATTACTACAAAATTTATGCATACTACCAGGATGAAGGAAAATATTATTATAGCCCTTACGACACTACCCAGGCCACTACTGATTGCAGTATTACAAATAATATCTATTTCGAGAACTCTCAACAAGTTATCGATACTGTATGTAAAAATGAAACCAATCAACAAGTAATTTTTGGGTCACCTCAGTCTGGATATTCATATTCCTGGCTTTCTTCTATCGATAATTTACCCTTCACCATTATGAATAACAGGATATTTGATACACTAATATTAAAACCGCTATTTGAAAAAACTAATTATAAATATAAAAGAGTCGTTTCGTTTAATAATTGCACAGATACAAGCAATATAGTCACTCTTTTAGTTTCACCTCTCAGTATTGGCGTAAATATAAATCCCGGGTCCAGCACAATTTGCATAGGGACCCAGCAAAAGTTAAGCCTTGTTGCTAATATTGGGTCAGTTCAAAATTGGGAACGATCAGTTTCACCCTCCACAATCTGGGAGAATATTGGCTACAAAGACAGTCAAGATATAACGATATCTGAATCATCTGCAGGCACATACGAGTATCGTGCGGTAGTGAAGTCCGGAGTTTGTGATCCTGTAAGAAGTTCAATTTGCACTCTAAAAGTTGACAATAAACCTGTCATTACAGTCGATGGGGCTAAACCTGTTTGTGACAATTCGGACATAAATATCACGATTAATGCCACGAATTCCGACAGTCTGAAATGGACCAGGGATCAGGCAGATAAAATTTCAGGTATCCCCGACAGTGGAAATAACTCCACAATCATTGGTACAGTAAAAATGTTCTCACCCTCGGAACCTTCCGTAAAAGTAACTCTTACAATAACTGCTTATGGCGGATGTACTTCTACCCAGACAGCAAGCTTTACAGTGAATCCAGTACCAAAACAATGCACGATTAAAGGATATTCTGATGTATGCAGAAAAAGTACAGTTTTGTATTATCTTGACAATATTTTCCTCAATATGACTTATAATTGGGAGATTGATCCTTCAGCTGCAGGCACAATCGACCAAATACCAAGTCCGGGAAACGTCCAAATAACATGGAATCCGAAGGATCCATTGCTATATACTGCTCAACTTATTTGTAATCAAACTAATACTTATTCATGTGCAAGTAAAGATTCCCTAAATGTCAGTATTTCAGGAAAATCTGTTCCTGATGCTGAGTCCCTGATCAGGAAAAAAACTGCTGATCCGACTGTTCTTTTCCTGTTATGTCAAAAAAATACCATTTCGGATGGTTTGGGTTACAAATGGGGTTATTACAAGACCGGGTATGAAAATCAGCCATTTTATGATACAAATTACTTGAACAAAAACTTCTGCCGCTTCAAGTCGTATGATACATCTCTGTCATATTTTGTAGAGGAATTCCCATTAAATGATTCTATATCTGGATGTTCTAAAAGGACAATTTACTTTGAGACCTCCGCATCAGGGCCAGAAGCTTCCGTAATGATCTATCCAAATCCATCCTCAGGCAAATCAGTCCTTAGTATCAGCGATGATACGTCGGGAGAAATAACAGCAGATGTGTTAACTCTTTATGGAGTTAAAGTTATCCGGTTCATTTTTCAAAAGACCCAGCAGTTTCAGGAGTTTCCCCTGAACCTTAATAATCTGTCACCAGGCATCTATATCTTTGATTGTAACTGGGGGAATTGTGCTCAATTCAAGTCAAGAATCATAAAATACTAACAAGAAACTGTGCCACATATGAAATACTTTTCCATTTTTTTAATTCTTTACTGTTTGGCATCAGGAGTTGCCGCACAAGAGTTTACCGTGAAAGAATCCAAACTGATTACACAGCAGGTTGACTCAATTGTTTCACTATATGTAAAATATGGGTCCTTCACGGCCGATAATTCAAAGATCTCGGAAAGCTATGTCGAGGCTTTCAAATCCTTGTTCAGCAAACCGGATGCATATGTCTATAATGACCTTGATCAGAGAGAAAATTCTCCTAAAAAAATAATTCTAAACGATTACGTGAAATATGTAAAACGATGGTTCAACATGGGGCTAAGTATAGAGCTTTCAAATAAAAAAATTGAGAATCCTGTCAAAGCTGTTAACCTCGTTACTTTGGATGTCAGGCTTGAAAAAAACATTATCGGCTGGCATAATGACAATGGCCGTATGGAGATCAAATGTGTGGAGATCTTCAACCTTGTTTTTCCTAAAGACCTTTCTTCATGTAAGATAAAAGATATCCACCAGGTTGAGACAAACAGGTGTCAGGTTCTGAGTATTGCCGATAAATATTACGCTGAGCAGAATTATGAGAAAGCTTTACAGTATTACCAGGATGCAATTAAAAATTGTGGAGACCAGCAGGAAATCGAACAGGCCAGATCACAATATACTCTTATTTCCAATTTATTACGCGAACAGAAATACAAGCCATTTTATATGACCATCCAGCTTAGCCCGGCTTTCGACTTTTACTATATCAGTTCTGAAAGTTCTTTTACACCGGATATTTCAGCAGGTATGCAGATAGGTTTTAGTCTGAATTTCATCAAGATGCTATACAAGGATAAAAAAGGTAAAACTTTAATCGGGGTAGGTGCAGGCCTTGGGTTTCACAATCTGACTATGAACCTGTCTGTTCCCGATTATAAAGATTCTGTTGCAGAGCAGATCGATATTGACAAGGAGGCGTGCACACTACTTTATGATCTCAAGGATCTCAAGGAAACTGTTCATGGATTCTATGCTGATGTGCCGATATTTGGCAGCCTGAGGTATAATTTCTCTAAAAAATGTTTTTTGCTGTTCAACCTTGGAGTGCAGTTTAGTTTGCTTGCTAACAGTACATACAATTCGGTAAATACCGGCGAATATAAAGGGCGATATTATGAATATAATAACATAATTCTGTGGGGTAACCAATTAAGTGATTATGGATTTGGAACTTATAATACTTCCTTACAGAAACAAAAGGAAAAATATCTGAACAGCTTTGTACTGTCTGGGTTTTCCGATATCGGACTGGGATTTCAGTTTTCCCGCTCAATAAATGCCTTTTTGAGCTTCACTTATATTACAGGCTTCAACAGTATGACCAAATCGGGCGGAGATAATGTCCTTTCTTATGGAAAGGATGAAGTATCCAGCCTTCTGAAAATGAACAAGATTCTAAAATCTTCCTTCGGAATAAATTTTGGAATTGGAATTACACTGAACTGAAAATTGAAACCATATCTCACTGTTTATGAAATATTTATTTCATCTTCATTTAATCCTGATTTTGGTAACTTGTTTTGGGAGGAGTCAAGCCCAGAACATCAATCGACAAGATCAAAACTCCCTCAGTCAAGCCGAACATTTATTCAAGAAAGAACGGTACAGTGAAGCTCTGAAAATCTATGAAAACCTGAATACAAACTATCCCGGTCAGTTAAGAATTTTATTGAATGCCGGGGAATGCTGTTTTTTACTAAATGAATCAGATAATGCCTTGACTTATTTTAAAGAAGCATCGAAAGTTCTTGAAGGCAATACTGTTTCTGCAGCCGGGAAAACTGCCAACAAAAAATATATGGAAAAGGTCACGAAAAGGATTTCTGACTGTAATCAGCTAATGGTCGAAAACGGTGAACACAAATCCAGAATAAAAGAGGTTCCTACCGACGAAGTCCCCGCTCAGGCAGACACGAAAATTACCACGAAGATATATGAAACTGAAAACAAGGTGCTTGCCCCAGCCGTTGCATCCGAATATTCAGCGACTGAAAAACCAACGGGCTCCACAAAAATCAAAAATAATATTGTTGAGGATCAAAGTTCCGGAACAAAATGGAAATTGTTTTCCGACAATCCTATTTCGTTACGCAGGTTCAAGATGATTGGGAATGATGATCATTCCTTCAGGTTACCGACAGAAAAAGAACTGATGAACTTCATCAATTATGCTTTTGAGCAGAAAAAAAACGGGAATGGTTCAATGATGCTTTATTTGTTAGGGGACAATGCGGAAATACCATATCTGACCAGCGATTATGAACTTAAAATGGGATCCCAGGAATACCGTTGCATCCTGATCGAATCTGATCGATCGGTTGTAGAATACCGGGAAGATATTGATGAAGTAAAGATTATACTTATCAATCAAAATTAGGAGAAGATATGGATTTCCTGAGGAAATATGGTATTTGGCTGGCTATATACCTTATGCTGAATATTAACACTTCTGAGGTCAGGAGCCAGACTCTGGTTAATTTGAATCCTACGGTAGAATGGGCGAATAAGGATGGCAGCAATGAGGTTAAATGTTTGCTGAAACCCGCACCAGAACAAGTTGTTCCTGCCGGGGAAATCACCTTTAAGCCATACGATATTATATTACAGGATAAATCTGACCAAAACCATAAGAATATAACAAGGGTTTATTTGGGATTCTGGGGATTCAAGCCATCGACTGTAAAAAATCTTGAAAACATCCATGCTTACATCCCATTGAAAGGACCAATCAGCCTAAACTTTTTACTTTATCAGTTGATACGTTCCAATCAATATGATATCGATGACATGTTAGATCTTGCACAAATAAAAACCGTAATCGGAAACAATATTAGCAATAAGACACTTCGGCTTGTCAATTCGAACAAGAGCAAAGATGATAACGGCAAAATATATATCCTTCTGTACAACACTGCCGGGGACCCTGTCGAACCACCTTTGATATTACAGGAAACATCCTTCGCAGATTTTGAAACACTGGCTTCGAGTTCAGTTAACACAACAAAATCTGTTGCAAAAGCAGACAACAGGCCAGTTTCTCCTGCGATTCCTGCAAACACTTCACAATCAGCCAAAAACGCAACGTCCTTAATGCCTCCCCATTCCTTACAGCCATCTATTTCTAAAAACGAATCTAAATTATCTCCGGAACTCATCCTGCAATATATATATGAACCTGACAAAAAAATTATTGGTAACAAGCGTACTATATCTTCATGCACCCTGGATGCCTGCAAAAATTACGTAATAATTACATACCTGGATTCAAGAGGGCAAAGTCGCACTGCAACCTGTAGATTGATGGAAGAAAGAGTAAAGATTGCAATGGAGGAATCGATAGTATCCAGAAGGGCCACCGAAAGTGATGTCGAATTTTCATCTTTATATTATTTCCTGATCAGGAACCTCAATTTCAGCTGCAATGGGGTTAGCCTTTGCGCTGATTCATCTGGATATATAAGGATTCCCGACTTGTTCCTTTCACAGAATTTTCCAATAATTGCTGATGCTGCTACCTCAATGTTCTCAATTTCATCATGTGAGGTAATTCGGAATCAGGGTATTGTATCTATGTTAAGGATCATAGTGAATTTTCCAAAATCTTCACTAGTATTCAGGATCACTGATAAGGAATCGGGTCTGGCTGTTAAAGGATGTCAGGTTTTTATAGATTATTCCAGAAATATTATCAATGGGGTTTATGGCTCAACATTCAAAATCGAAAATAACTTTTTCGCCCATCCCGTAATCAGATACCGCCTTACAGTGAGCAATCCTGCATATTTCGATTATTTTAAAATCATTTCTGACCTGGATTTTAGGGATACTTTGAATATACAACTTAATCCGAAAGCTGCATTTTACTTTATATTCCTTGATAAGAACATGATTTCAGCTAATTTAGAGCTGATCCATATTTTGCACAAACGGTGTGAGAATATTGCAAAGAGAAAAGAAAGGTTCGTCCTTTATATATCAAATGGAAGTGAACCTCTAATCACAGGGGATACTTCCGCAATTCAAAGACTGTTAAGAGAAGCAATGCATATTCTCTCGGACAGGGAAACTCCGGAAACAGATAAAAACTTCATTCTGGGGTCAATACCTTTAGATTCTATTGATTCCAAGATCCTGATCCATCTGGATTATATCATCACGAAGCCTGATTATTCTGAATTTAAAAATATGATCCAGGATATCAGGAATGAACTTTCATCAGCTATTCTGAAAAGGAATACACAGGTGACCGTGTATTCCGAGGCAGAAATTCCGGCCGCAGAAAGGATTAATGGAATTATCTATGAACCTTTAACAACAAACTAAATATTATGAGGAATCAGATGAGACTAATCTGCTTTGTGTGTATCCCATTATTATTTCTGGGGATTAAAGGAGTTGCCCAGGACGGAAAAACTATCCTTCTCGTGCCGTTCAAGTATACAAAGCCCTATGAGAATATATCCATGGCCAAGGAAGAAAACGAAAAAACAACTTCACAGCAATGGATGGTTTTTTCTGACAGGGGCCGAAATAAAACCTATACCGCGCAGGATTTTACGGTCCAGATGAAAACCATGGATTTCCTTGAACCATTTTATGTCGTTGGAGAGACTGATGCTGCTGTTCACATTTATAAAGATGAAGATGCTGGTACGAATCTTAGTCCTTCTGCTGTGGACTATGGCTGGGTTGCCAAGGATAAGTTATTGCTTTGGAGAAAGCCCTTATATAATGAGAATGATATCATGCGTAAAGGTATGATTCTGAACACCGAAGCCGCTTTACAGCAACCTCTTGAAAAAGGTGAGGGGTCTATCGTGAAATTTTATGATGATCCGGAGCTTCGTATTAAAAATGACAAAATATCTAATCTATATACCATTTTTTATATTTATAAGCTTTATCCCGATGCAAGCAATCCAAAATCAGCATTGCTCGGAATAGACTTTAATGTAAACAAAGGCACGGTTGAGAATGCGATCTGGGGATGGGTTAGTTTTTCGAAACTCAGTCCCTGGGATCACCGTGTAGCAATACTTCCAACCACTGATGAAGCGGCAATAGCAGAGCGCAAAAGCAAGGGAATAAGATCCTCAGTCTTCTGCGACGAAACACAAGCCCGGTTATTTCGAACAGGTGCTTCCTATGACGCATCCTGTGAATTATGGAGTAATGATCTTTATAAAACTCAAAATCAGTATGTTGGAAATTTTATGAGATTCCCTGTTCTTGAAGATATTGCTAAAATAAAAGCCCGGCAGGGTGATATGAAGATAGGATTTATAGGTGATATCAAGGGGTCGGAAGGCGATCTTGTGGATCCCCATGATTACGCTTTACTTCAGAAGAAAGCGAATGAACTTCATCTTAAGTCCAGGAATATCAATATTATATTCGTCATTGATGGAACTACCAGCATGGGAGTTTATTATCCCAAGATTAGTGAAGGAATAATTAGCGCAATGGGAAAACTAAATTCCGAAGAAACTTCCAACAAGTTCCGTTTCGGTGCAGTAATATACAGGGATTATGCGGAAGGGAACAGGATTACCGAAATAATCCAATTGACCAAGGACCCTGAAGAGATAGCTAGACAGCTGAGGGCAGTTAATGCAAAAGACTTTCAGGACAAGGATGAACCAGAAGCTGTTTTTTATGGCATCAAGACTGCCATACAGGCAATGAACCTGCCGCCTGAAGAAACAAATAATATGTTTCTCATCGGTGACGCAGGAAATCATATACGTAAAGACGATTCACAGGTCCCGGAAAATGAAATAGTTGAACTCCTTACAAAATACAATTATAATTTTTACGCTTTCCAGGTCCATAATTCCGGCACTCCTCCTTATTACAGTTTCACAAGTCAGATGAAATTAATTCTTATAAAAGTCAACCAGAATCAATACTTGAATTCACTAAAAATGGCGAATCCCATGCAACAGCAGTTGGTCGCTCCTGAGACTGACATCCTTCCTGACAGGAAAAAAAGACTTTACTGTTCCGAACACCCGTATATTTTCGGTGGGGTGTATTATTGCGATGCAAAAACATCACTCCCAGCTGATACATTGAAGAAAAAAATAGTTACTTCGATAAAAGCCATCAATGATTCCACCAATCGTTTGCTGGATATTGTCAATTGTGTTATCAATGGAGGTGGTAGCATCGCAAATTGTCTTGGACTTAAAAGCGAGGGCTCACAGTCCTTTAATCCGGAGGCACCATTTTGGAAACACATTTCAAAGATATCGATGCCCGCTAAAAATCTGGAAATATTGATAAGTGAACGTTACCAGATTTATAGCAAAGGATTTGCTCCGCAGAAACAAGCATCGTTAAAAAATCCACTATGGCAGTATGAGCTTTTTTATACGAGCGACGAGATTTACGAGCTAAGCCGCAGTTTTAATGCACTTGTGAATGGGAGAACAGGAGCCGAAAGGAGAGAAAAATTTCAGTTGGCATGGAAAACCTTGCTGAAAGGTCATATTGGGAATATAAATCCTGAAGAATTTGAAAACATGACTATCGAGGAGATCGAAAAACAGGTGTTTGGGCTTCCCGGTACTAGTGCTTTTTTGAAGTTGAGGTTTAGGGATATCGATGACAAAGCCAAATTGTCTGACCAGGAACTGGAAATATGGATCTATAAGATAGAAAGCAATAAATCAAAGATCGAGAGGATCATGAATTTATCCAAAGGCTTTGAAGAATATTCCTTCCTCTCAAATGATCAAAGATATTTTTGGATTCCTCAGACCTTTTTACCATGACGTAGATGTTGAACGCCAGGTTTTTCAAATCATCAATTAAGTTAAGCTTTTTTATGTTCTGGGCAATATTCAGTATGCTGTCAACTATCACCTCATCGGCGCAAAAAATTCTGGAAGTGCCATTTAAATATACCCGGGCAGGAGATTCTACAACATTGGAAAAAACCAATAATCTTTTTGTTTTCAAAAAAAAAACCCGTCAACTATGGGTAGTTTTCTCCGACAGAAAATACAACAGGACCTTTACTGAAAAAAATTGTCAAACTGTTTTAAAATCCCTTGATTTCCTTGATGTTTTTTATGTTATCAATGAGACGCAGGATGCTATCCATATTTACCGTGATCCTGATCCCGGCACTTCCCTTAGCAAGGGAGCAGAAGATTTTGGATGGATAAAAAAAGAACAAATCCTGCTTTGGAGAAGACCATTGGTAAACAACCAAGACTCATACAGAAAGGCCATCCTGCTAAACAAAGCTGAAGAGTTACAAAAAGCAATGATCAAAGGCAGGGACTCGCTTGTACGATTCTACAAAGACCCTAATCTTGTGGTCCAGAATGAAAAAGTTGCAGATCCTCTTTCAATATTTTATATTTATAAATTCTTTCCGAGTGCTTTAAATCCGAAATCAGCATTAATAGGGGCCAGAACAATCATTAATGCTTCAACAGCTAAGGATGATATATGGGGTTGGGTCGGATTCAACATGCTATCAACCTGGGATTATCGAGTCGCAGTATTGCCAAATTCAGATGAAGCAGCGGTAAATGAACGGCAGAACAAAAAGATTCGTTCCTCTATATTTTGCACTGAAAAAGAAGCTAGAAATTATGCTGCGGGAAAGGCTGTTGATTCATCATGCATTCGTTGGGATAATGACAGGTATTCAAAAAGTTTTCCAGGCTCCAGGATGAGGTTCCCTGTACTATCCGATCTTGACAAAAAGGATTCATCAAATTCAGAGATGCAGATTGGCTTCATAAACCAGGCTGATGGAGGAAGAATCCTCCTTGACCTTTTAACATTTTCAAAATATGTATAAATGAGATTGATGGTATTGAGCGACCAGACGAAAATGAATGACAATGCTCTGGAAGAATGGATTGAATTGATCGGTCAAAATCTTAATGTCATTGAAAAAATATGCAATCTTAGCTATCACTTTGAACAGTATTCCTTTTTGTCGAATGATCAAAGGTTCTTCTGGATTCCTAATAAATTATTACCATAAACTTTATCAAATTCTTCACTCCCCAGCTATATGAACAAAGACCTCTTTCGAATTAAAAACCTGGAATGTGCTTATCAGAAAAACAAAACTGTACTTAGAATTGAAGATCTTACAATCCCCACCGGGAAGCTAATTATATTACTAGGCAAGTCGGGAAGCGGGAAAAGTACGTTCCTCGAAACTCTGGGTCTGATGAATCATACCATCAGTTCCGGTGATGTTTTATTCTATCCCGATGGGCTGACATCCCCTATTTCTTATTCTTCCCTATGGGAGACCCGCAATCATATTCAGCTGGCGAAAATCCGTCATGACCATTTCAGCTTTATCTTTCAGAGTACAAACCTGATGCCCAATTTTTCTGCATTCGAGAATGCATGCCTGACTGAACTAATCAAGGGAAGTTCATTTGAAGAGACTCGTGTAAAAATCACAAATCTCATGGCTGCACTTGGCCTTAAAGAGATCGATCAGACAAGAAAAGCATCAGAACTTTCAGGAGGGCAAAAACAACGCATCGCCTTTATCAGAGCTATGGCCTCTAAATTTGATGTTCTGTTTGGAGATGAACCTACTGGTAATCTGGATGAATTCAATTCCAGAGAACTTATTGATTTTTTGAAAAGCAATTTAATAAATTCAGGAAAATCTTCAATCATTGTCACTCATAACATCTCTCTTGCTATGGAATTTGGAGATATGATCATCTTACTAGGCAATGAGATAAACAGCACCCATTTTTGCGAAATAGATCCTTCATATATCTTCAATAGATCGGAAGAGCAGGAATTTTGGAAAAACCATTCATCCGCTTCTATTTCATCGGAGGAATTGGGTCAAAAAATACAGATGGTCCTGAAATAATAAAATAATCTGAAATTTGACTGTAACTGACATGATAAAACCAGAAAAAATGAGTGGTAAAAAACTAGGGAAGGAATTCATTTTATTGTTTTACAAGAAAGAAGGCAAAGCATTGCTGGGCAAAGGATTTATAAATTTTTACTTTCTGATCGGCATCTTTTTTCTGACTTTTTTTGCAATTGGACTGGCAAACGGCAGCCTGGAATATTTAAGAACAAAAATGAATGATCCCTTTATTAATTGGGTAAATATAGATGTTCCTCACAGCAAATC
Source organism: uncultured Bacteroidales bacterium (assembly GCA_903887775.1). Taxonomy (GTDB): domain Bacteria; phylum Bacteroidota; class Bacteroidia; order Bacteroidales; family FEN-979; genus CAIRDP01. The sequence goes on along the minus strand of CAISRB010000007.1, from coordinate 63,692 downwards.
AAGAGGCAGTGAGGATATCCAGAAAAGCATGCTTAATGACAAGAACAACCAGAAAAAATTCAGGTATCGTTCTGTTACAGGTTTTAATTTTTTCGCACTGCATTTTTGGAAAAAAGATATTTCTGGCACGAAAAGATTTTTTGGAAGAACAATTGAAAAATCGAATCCCCTGCTTAATGAGATCCTAAGTGATAAATACATTCTTCATGGTAAAGTGTTTTCTTCACCTGACGATTATGGCCTTATTGTCACAAAAAATCTACTCCGGTCCCTGAATTATCCTGAAGATGCTGCCTTTATTTTCATGAACTTCTCAGACACCATCAAAGAACGGGCTGTTATCCCTATCCCTATCGTGGCTGTGGTCTCAGACCTGCCTGGATTGACCCAATTCATTTGCACCCCCTTCTTCCATGATCAGCGGAATATTCCAACAGAAAAAAGCAATCCATTTTTGATTGAAAACATCCGTGGTGTGTATTTCATATGCCTCAAAGATTCTACGTACACTGAAAAAATTAAAACTAAAATCAACCAATTTATTTCATCGGACCAGGAGTTCAAGGGTCTGGGCATGAGTGTCTGGACTAATCGTTTTACTCAATCCTACAAAGATTACTTTTTAATTAAAATCAATATATTCAATGACACTTCATTCTCTTTCCGGAATCATGTTTTTGAGCGCATTATTAATAATACAGATCTTAAAAGGGATAATGCCGTTTTTCGTTATTATGATTTTTCATCAAACTGGTCGAATACCAATAAATCAATTAAGCTTTATGACAAGTTATCTGTTGAGCTTCAAAACCTTGACCATATCAATGAATTCAAGGTCTTTATGGATAAACAATATGAACTGCCAATGGAAATGGGGCAGATTGATACCCTGTCAAATTATAATTTCATTACCAAACTGACCAGGATAATTTCTATTATTTTGATGATATTCAGCATTTTGAGCATCTGTACATTCATCTCTAATCTGCTCAGTAACCACCTTGAAAAGATCCGCTTAAATATTGGGACATTCCTTGCATTTGGAATCAATCCAAGAGCTTTGGAAAAGATCTATACGACAATTATTGTCTCTGTTCTGGTCGTCGCAATGGCAATTGGAATACTATTATCCTGGATCATAGGATCTGTCGGAACATTCAGAGCCGTCCTCCAGATGCTGGGAATCAAACTTGAAGAGAATGAATCATATTTTAACCAATTCTCGGAATGGACCTACCCTTTGATCGGGGTCATACTCATTATCAGCTATGTTGTGATCAGGAGAATAACATCCAGGATTTTCAAGCAAACACCAGGTAATCTTTTATATGACAGAATATAACAAAATACCAAATCATTTTAAAAAGGAGGAATCATGAAAAACGTTCTAACAATTGCTTTAGCAATAATCATTGTAATCTTGTCTTCATGCCAGGAAAAACAGAATAATTACCAGGGACCTGTTGAGGACAAACTGGCGAGCAGCCGTATAGACAGCATCTTCCAGAATCCGGCGAAATATGTGGATGAATCCATCAATGTTGAAGGGATCATCACACAGTTTGTGCCTGCAACAACACGCAGCACGTCTTTTTATCTGCTCAAAAGTTATTATGGATCTATCATACGTGTGATCACAAGCAGTCAGTCACCTTTAGTCAATTACAGATACAAGGTCGACGGAGTTGTATCCATGCAGCCATCTGGACCAGTTATTGTTGAAAAATCAAAAGTCTGTTTGAATTGTGAAATGAAAATAGTGGAATCAACTTCCGTTTGGGAAAGAATTCTTCCATTCCTTCTGATAGGGATTGCTTTGGTTTTACTACTCATAATCATCATTGTACTAATGTTGAACAAGCAAAAGAAAAGCTCTGAACTGTTTCATGAGAAATCTTCATTCACTAAGGGAGAGACCAAGGAACACGATTTGTCCTTTGAAGCAAAAGAGATGAAGTATGATGAATCATTCAAGACACTTAAAATTCCTGTTTATTCTGATAGCTCGGAAACGCTGAAGATAATCAGAGTCGGTAAGCTCCAGGTTCAGGCTGGACCTGACTCGGGAAAAATTTTCCCACTTACCGGTATACAGACGGCTGATGGCGTTGTTTTATCCTTTGGAAGGGATACCAAGGATTGGAAAGACTACCTGATATCTAAAAATTTCTTCACTCAAGAGCGACTTCATTCCCATATTCTGGTAAGTGATCCGACTTCAACCTTATCCCGGCTTCAGGCTGAGCTGATCTATAATGACCGAATGTTCATCCGCCATCATGGTTCAAATCCTACAACTGTTAATGGTACGGATATCCCTAAAGACAAGCTGGTTGAACTGTCCATCGGATCAACCATCCAGGCAGGAGCCATGGTGTTGAAATATATTGAATAAGGGTAATCGCAAGTCATTAATATGGGTAAGATTTTCTTTCACGGGCTCACAATTAAGGGAAGGCGTGCTACAAATCAAGACAATTTTCTTGCCGTTAATATCAACGACCAAACTACATTCCTCGCAGTTGCTGATGGCATGGGAGGTACGCAAGGTGGTGAAATTGCAAGTTTATCAGTTCTTGAGGCTGCCTCAGTCTATTTGAAATCAAGATTTACGGAAAATGTGGAGCCCGGAGAATTAAAATCCATTCTCGGGGAGGTCTTCAGGTCCTGTCATAATACATTAGTGGAAAAACTTGAAGATCTCCCCGGACTTTCCGGGATGGGGACAACACTTACTTGTTTGTTGGTTCATAGAGGTCAGTTCGTTTGGGGCAATATAGGCGACAGTCGGCTGTATCTTTTTCGCGAAGGGAAGCTTGCTCAGCTGACAATCGATCACACGATGATCCAAGATTATATCAGGCAGTTCGGCAAGGAAATCCCGGAACAGATAAAGAAACAAAGTAACATTATCACCAGAGCGCTGGACGGAAGGGGAGACAAACCTGATATATTTCCCGAAAATTCTAAATCAGAAAACTGTAAAGATGGGGATATTTTCATTCTTTGTTCGGATGGGATGATCTCCAGCAAGTACGACGAAAAAGACATTAGCTGGATTCAACAGACTATCCGTGAGAATAAAACCACTGAAGCAATCTCAAGTAAACTTGTAAAAAAAGCATTTGAAGCTGGCTCGACTGATAATATCACAGTTGTTGCTGCCCGGTACTCAGTTCAGGTCGCAAATTTTAGCCTCGACAAAAACACCCTAAGGATCAAGAACGTACCACGTAAAATACCAGATACGGTTCGCAATCCAAGAAAAATCAAAAAAAATCTATGGCTTATTCTGGGAGTTATTATAATTGCTTTATGCGTAACTTTTGCATATTACTTTCATAGTCATTACCTTATACATCCGAATAAAAAAGATGGAAATAGATCTTATAGATACACCACCAATGTAAACGCAAACAAATTTCATTTCCTCATCATAGGTTTTAAATCTGTTGAAAAGCAGGTAGTGTCACTAAATCAGAAGATCGTGCTTTCGCCGGTTCAATATCCTGAATTAATTGCTAAAATCATATTTAGTATTCGTTATCACGGTATTCAAAAGTCAGTGGAAAAAGACCGAACTACCTCCTATATCACTCTTAAAGATTTTAATGCCAAAGAAATTAAACATGGTGATATCGTGGTGCTTGGAATGATGATCCGATCAGTATCTCCATCTTATATTTTCAAGATTGAACATTCAGAGATATCACTTGAAATTAAATAAAGAATGCTTATGAAAAGGATCATCAATTTTGCCCTGTTATGTTTGTTAATCATGAATGCAATAATGATGCAGGGCTCTCCTTTTATCTCAGATCCTGGTAAAAAAATCGGAATCCTATTTGTCCATGGTCTAGGGGGTTCTCATACCCGATGGGATAAACCCATTTCAACCCTAACAGCGATGGGGAATATTTATGAGGGTAATTATGCTGTGAAAGATAGCTGGAGTCTTGATTTTCAATCAGCTGGAAATTATTCAACGTCAAATGGCTATATCACAAATCCGCTATGTCTTTTTACACTGGATTTTTCCGAAAATCAAAATCTTACATTTCAGGATCAGGGCAATGAGGTCAATCGTGTCATACAAAGGATATTACAGGATTTCACCTTTATAGATAAAATTGTTCTCGTGGGCCATTCCATGGGTGGCCTTGCCATAAGGAGCTATATCATGGATTACGGGAGCAGCCATTTGGCAGGGATGATCACGATTTGTACTCCTCATTTAGGATCTTACCTGGGGTATGCCAAGGAAATGATCAACAAGTATATTATAAATCCCTTTGATAAACAAAGATTAGAATCTATAATCAACGCTACTTTGACGATTGACATATTGAAATCCAAAGCACCAGAATATCTGAAACCGGCTTCTGATCAAATGAAACATTTGTATAGCCAGGTTTTTCCCCCAACACTGCCAACATCAATTATTATTAGCCGTTACGCCCCTACAGATAATTTACATCCATTTATGAAAGATATCCTGGATTATATTAACAGTGAGGGAAGAAGAATGGATATTCTAAGAGGTCAGTCGGTCCCTCTTGACCTATATTCAGAAAGGCTTGATGTTGATCTCACTGATGGTGTAGTTACTGTAGCTTCACAGGATATCAAACGGGCTGTTAAAAACGGGAACGAATTAAATCCGTATTATTTTCATACCGACAAGTTCCATCTGGATGCGACAGATGACATTCAGCAGTTCCTGAATGCTTTACAAGCTATTCTTATAAATACACAAAATTCTGCCCAGAATGAAGAACCCAAAGTGAATATAGGATTCATCCTGGATTCCTCAGGAAGCATGTCCTCCTCAGATCCGCATAATATCAGGAAAACCGGATTTATACAATTGCTGGATTATATTGACAGGTCTGATGATCTCTACCTGATAGATTTCGACAATTCTGGTCGATGGCTGAATCAGAACAATTATTCGAACTGGGACAAGGATAATCTTATTCAACAAATTAATAGCATCGATGCTGATGGGAATACCAATATTGGCAGTGGGCTTAGTGAGTTACAGCGGGCACTTGAAAGCACAAGGAATACTTTTGAACATACTGCGGTACTATTATTTACAGATGGCAAGGGAGATTATCACAATGAGGCCGACTGGTATAAGCAACACCAGATTCCAATTTATGCAATAAGCTACAAGGATTTTGCTGATGGGAATCTGCTCGGGAACATTGCATCTGAAACTTCCGGCCAATATATAAAAGCTAATGATGAGCTAGATATTGTTTCTTCATTTTATCAATTTATCATGGAGTGTAAGAACGATACATGGATCTGCAAGTATTCTGATATCATACATCAAGGCCAGGAGCTACAAGTCCCATTTTTCATTGGCCCTAAGCTGGCTTTGGGTACAATTATTTTCTTTCTGAACTGGCCAGGCAGCAGCTGTGACATTCAACTGAAGGATCCTCATGGAAGAATTTACAATGCAGGATCAATCCCTGGAGGCATTTTAGCCAGAAATTACATTTCAGGAAAGATTCAGAATCCTGTCCCGGGTAAATGGAATGCAATCATCAGGGGAGTCAGTTTGCCACCGGAAGGAGAAAAATGTACACTTAATATTAGCAGTGACCGGCCTAAAAATTTCGATATCAGCCAGGGATTTGCCAATAATAATCTGGTAAGGTATGAAATAAAAGATGTCACTCATTATCTGGCCGACAAAAGGATCAATGCAAATATAACATTAGAGACCCCAAATCATAGGATTATAGATATTACCAGAAATTTTTCAGGTACAACATTGTCATTTGTACCCAATGAAGGATCAGGAGATTATAAAATTGGATTCAGTTTGACCATGACTGATCCAATTGGAACGAATGAACAGATCCATTTTGAAAGGTCTATATTAGTTGGTGGCGGAAACAATTCCCTACAGGCAGGTATAACTTCTGTAATTGGAGGAGTAGCGGAAGCTCCACTTGGGAAATTATACGGAATAATGCCTGGTACAAGATGCAGCATCTTCATGTCTGGCTTAAACAGCAGGTCCATCAAGGCAAATGGCGTTATAACATCCGTAACACAGGAGGAATGTCAAATAGAAATCCAGGAATATTTCGGAGGATACAATCATGTCCAACCGGGTGATTTCGTTGAAATTGACAGATTTCAATGGCAAAACGACGGGATACGATGATCAATACGAAAATTTGCCCTTATTGCGGAGAAACTATTAAGTCGGTCGCAATTAAATGTAGGTTTTGTGGCTCAATCCTGAATGAAGGAATGAAAAATAATTTCCAGGATTTCGATACTCTGATCCGGTCAGCTTTAGTCAACCAATACGAAATCATTTCTGAAGTGGGTAAAGGCGGTATGGCTGTTTTATACAAAGCAGTACAGAAAAAATTGAATCGGGCCGTTGCCTTGAAAGTTATACATCCCAATCTTGTACATGACAAGGATTTTCTTGCAAGGTTCCATGCTGAAGCCAGGATTGCAGCTTCACTTGATCATCCCAATATAGTCAGGATATATGATGAAGGGGAGATTCATGGAATCCATTATATGGCAATGGAATTCCTTGATGGCGCCGATCTGGAAAGTCTTCTCAGGTCAGGAAAGAGGCTAAAACTCAAAGACAACCTCAGAATCGTTGTTTCCATGGCCGAAGCATTAAATTATATTCATGAAAAGGGACTATTACATAGGGATGTTAAAAGCAGCAATATCTTTATTACAACATCCGGGAGAAGCGTACTGACTGATTTTGGTATTGCAAGGGCGAATGATGGCCCTAAAATGACCCAAGTGGGTGAAATATTCGGAACACCTGAATATATGAGTCCTGAACAGGCTCAGGGACAAATGCTGGATAACCGAAGTGACCTGTACAGCCTTGCAGTAGTATTATATGAATGCCTTACAGGAATGGTCCCACTGAAAGGTGATTCCTCTATTCTTACAATCAATAAAGTAATTTATTCCAAGCCAGAGCATCCTTCAGATATTGATCCTTCCGTTCCAAAGAAACTGGGGGACCTATTGTTACAGTTGTTAGAAAAATCTCCGGATAAAAGACCTGCAAGTACCGGTAAAGAATTTATCAGTATACTGAACAGGGTGGTTGAAGAACCAATGAGGAAAACAAGATCAATCGAAAGAAAACGAAAACCTATTAGACTTATCCTGAAATTTCCTCATAAAAGAATTACAATGCCATCCTATTCATTCATTATTATATTTCTGGGTGCTCTTATGGCTGGTTTGATTATTTTGTCAGGCATCCTTCTTTTCAGGAGGAATAAAGCTCAACCCACAACATCCCAGGTGACTAATACTACCTCCATAAAGAATACAATCACGGCAGTGACAAACCCTCAAACCCCTGCTCAAGTTCCTCATGATACCATACAAGCTAGTTATGATAGAGGTAATTCATCAATACTGCAATTTATTTCTGAAAATGTGAGGAACATGTCCGGACGGTTAAACATTCCACAAGGATCTATAATCATCGAATATACTATTGACACCTCTGGTATGATCAGAAATGTCTCGGTATTAAAGGGATTGACCCCTGAAATAGATCCGAAAATACTGGAAATATTTTGTAGGTTGCCGGGGCACTGGAATCCCGGGTCTTGTAACAATCAAAAGATAAGTCTCCGTAATACTTATACAGTCACATTCCCATTAAATTGATGTTAATTCCAATAGAAATGAACAGAAGCGTTATTTTTTCAGCAATCTTAACATGGCTTGTGTGCCTGAACATTTCTCTTTCCAGCTTTGGGCAAAAGCGTCAGCTGACTTTTTGCGGCTATTCCTGGCAGGTAAACGATAATCATCCTACCCCTGATAAAAACAACACCTGGAAAGATGACACTTCCATGCAGTTTGTTGATGTGGAGGGAAGAATGCACTTGAAGTTAAAAAAGATATTTGGTGTTTATTATTGCTCTGAAGTCGAATTGTCATCATCACTTGGGTATGGGGAATATTGTTTTTACATTCAAAGCGATGTGTCTCATTTAGATCCCAGAATTGTCTTCACTCTGGGAATTTCTGAACACCCTGTCTCTGATAACATTGACTTAAAATCAACTTATGGACCGATTGAGATCAGCTTCAGCAGATGGAACAAACCTTCAACAAATGCAGGCTGGTATATCGTTGGTTCCGTTCCTGATGATGTCTTAGGCATTTGTCCACCCCCATCGGATTATAAAAGTATTTATTGCTTTTCACCTGATTTACCGCCAAGTAATAAATCTACTCACAAATTCATCTGGTCCAAACAGCTCGGAAAAACCATCGCTGTGGAGTTTTCAAGCATCCAAGGTTTCTCATCAAACCCTTCAGAAAAGCATAAACTTATATCCGAAAAAAAATACATCAGTGACAAAGTTCCGGAATACCTCAATGAACACGTCAGGATAAGCCTGTGGTTCTTTGGTAACAATCAGACTCTTACAGTCCAGGCAAAGGATGAGATAGAAGTTATTATCAAAGGATTCAGGTTCACACCAGCCAAATGATAGGGATGGATGGCAGAATCTGGTTCGACCGGAATATAAAATCAAAGGAAAAAGCTGATATCAATCCAAAAATATCTGTTATTATTTGAGATAAAAGAGAGTTGGTCGTAATCCTTTACAGAAATAAGAGATAAATGGGTTTCTTTACCTTTAAGATCGGCAAAAAAATCCTTAAGTATTTTATCTGTCAAAATTGTTCGATCTTCGATTCGTCGCAGTTTATAAGTTAAAAGAGGAGACTGCTGATCACAAATCCAAAATAGTTTTTTAAAAATTTCTTTGAATGTCATATTATTGACGAACTCCTCCTCAATATTCTGAAAATCATCCGAAAGCAATTTTGTAATGACACGATGCACATTGGTTCTTGGTTCAGGTGAATTATAGGCTTCAATTAATCTATTCATGTTTGATAAAACATTATTGAGGTCATAATTGCTTATTAAGGTTACCTTTTTGAACACCGGATAATTCAAACCGGAAGCTTTTTCCGAGGTAAAGGCATTTTTAAAATCATCATCAACAATTGTGACTTTCAGGATATGATTTTTTTCAGAAATCACTGGAAATCTGAACAATTCTGGTGGATATGCGGCATTCCTCTGATCATTCCAAAGAATAAACCTTGTTTGAACAGGATTATTTTCTGAGTACTGTCGTGCATGTTCTTCATCAATAAAAAGGGTCGGAGAAATTCCTTTTTTATTTCGTTCTTCAATTGCTTCGGAATTATCATTTGGTGCTAGCCAGATTCGATTTGATAGGAAAAAACAGTAGTTAACAGGAATCCAGCCCAAAATAATTTGATTGGGATTATCATTGCCACTGATTCTTCTGTCATTTCCTATGAGGACCGATTTTGCCGTTATTTTGTAAACAAAGTAAAGCTGGTTGGAGGAAGTCTTTCTACCAGTCTTTTTAGTTAAACTGGGGTCAAGAAATAGATCAACCCCATCCTGATACTTTTCATTTTCAATTAGTTTAAGAGGCCCTGAAGTCGAATAGGTAAGTAGCTGCAATTCACTGCCAGTAATTGAATCAAGGAGACAGTGAGACCACAGAATGGCTGAACTTTTTTTAATCCAACCAATTTGTATAGCTGAATTAGTCAAAAAAAAACCTGTACCGGGTGATTTTGGGCAATTATAAACTTGCAGAAAACCGTTCTTTTCATTTCCAACAAGGAAGGCTGTCAGAAATTTAACCCTGTTTATTGGAATAAGTCCATCACTGCCTGAGTATACCAAATTCTCATCTATATCAGAATAGATTTGCCATAATGAACCCGGAATTACCCCCATGATGCTTTCATTATCAGATCCTGGAGAAGGCATGATAAAAACTTCTGGTATACCCATCGGTTTGAAATTCTTCTCATTCTGAGAGCTGCCTTTTATCGGAGAATAAACTAAAAAGAATATTAGAAAAAAAATAGTACGGTATTTTGACATATAAGTGCAAAATGGCACATCTGTTTTTATATAAAATGTAATATCTTTGACAAACATCTCTTATTCTAAATTGTAGTAAAAATAAAAATATTTAATGTATGAATCGTATCATTTTCTCTTTCTTTTTAATAATTCTAATATCTTTTTCTGGTAAAAGCCAGCAATCTGCAAAGGGCTTTGCAAAGTTAAATAAGAATGATCTCATAAAAGCCTCTATAATATTTAGGGAATCATTGCTTGAAGATGACAAGGATCTTCTTGCAAACTACGGTATGGCTCTTGTTTGTTCGAATAACATGTATGAAAAGCATGATTATTTTTCCGCATTCCGATATATCAGAAAAGCAAAAAATATTGTAAATGAACAAAATGATATTCAGTTGGCAGAATTCAATAAAACTCTCCCTGATATTAAAGGGAAGATATCTCAGGATTATGAAGTTATTGAGAGGAAATTGTATGATTCTGTCAAGAAAAGTCCGACTCTTGAAAATGCAGAGATTTTTTCTAATGAATTTTCCAATTCAATATATTTTAAGGATATTATTCAATTCAGGAATCACGCTGAATTTGAGAAAATAGAAAAAACGAATACTGTCAAGGAATATGATTTGTTTATTGAAAGATTCCCCAACGCTGTGGATCGTGACGAAGCTGTCAGGTTGCGGAATAAATCAGCATATATGGATTTGTGCAAAGAGATGACTCTTACGAATGCATATGATTATATGAAAAAGTATCCAACAAGTGAATTATTTCAACGAGTAACAGTAATTATTGATTCGCTTGAATTTGTTAAAGCCTTGCAAAACAATACGCTTGATTCATATAGCTCTTATCTCTCTCATTTCCCTAATTCTAATTATAATGCTAAGGCTATTGAAAAATTTATTCTGAAATATTATGAGCAGGTTCAGGAAAGAAATACATCAAAGGATTACCAAGATTTTCTTAACAGATTCCTCCGTTCAGAACCTGCCGAAGGAGTACTTTCTCTGAGGGATAATCTCATTTTTCAGGAAATACAAACAACTAATACAGTTGAAACCTATAACAGGTTCATTAGCTGGTATCCTAACTCACAAAGAAAGAAGGATGCAATAAGGTTAAGAGATCAAAAAGCTTTTGATGAAGCTACCCGAATGAATACAATATCTGGCTTTGAAGAATTCATTTACCAATTTCCGGCAGCGGCGCAAATACCAGCAGCTTTTCATTTGAGGGATTCGCTTGTTTTTGTGCAGGTATCCCTGATGAACGATATAAAAATTATTGACCAATACATGGAGCAGTATCCATCGTTGGCTCAGCATCCATTGGTTTTAAAGACCAAGGCTCAAATTGCCTTTAAGGAGGCCGAGAAAATAAACACAAAGGATGCCTGGGAGCAATTCATTCTTTACTACTCCAATTCAGAATATGAACCTAAAGCCAAGGAAAAACTCAGCAGAATAAAATAGTCTTTAAGCTGAAGTGAATATGACTGAAAAATGAAGAAATCACAATTTGAGGCCGAGTTTATTGCGAATAATTTGGATCATGCATCTCGAATTGAGATGGAATTAGTCGCACTTATGGCTGTTACGTTAGGATTAAAAAAACAAGTTAGCAGTGGCATGTATAATAAAAAACAAATGATAACGGCCATCAGAAATGAATATTTGGAGAATTTATCGCACGAAGAATCTATGAAAATTATTAGTCAGGCAAAAAAGAATCTTCAGAATTTAGACCATGGAATTATCATTGACAATGGGTTGTATATAACAGATATCAAGCGCGGTCAAAAGAAAAATATTATCTACACGATAAGAATAACTCCTGATGATAAATCCAGTTGTTCCAAAGCAGAGGCACAAGCACATTCATCGATGGTTATAGAAAGCCTAAAGCAATTTTCAACAGTTAGAATTATTAAAGACAGTCTGAACGAAGATCTTGACAATTTCAAGGAAATCCCACGAAATGGAAATAACAAGAACAAATATCTCCTCGTTTTCAGATTTCAGGGGAAAGCAAAATTTCTTATCAAGCAATTAGTCAATGACATCTATAAAAATTTTGGGATATCAAGTACAAGAGTTATTCCACATATAACTTTAGCCGGTCCATTTACTACTAATGACGAAAAAAGATTAATCAAGGATTTTATCCGCTTATGTTCTGAAACTCCTTTAATGAATTTTGAAATCAATGGGTTTGGTACATTTGAGGAAAGGAAGGTTTTATTTCTTGTTGTGCAACCATGTCGAAAATTAAAAGAATTTCGAATGCAGTTTGCTGAATCTATCCGCCCTTATTGCACACTTAGTTCTTACGATCATGAACACTATTTTACCTTTCATTCAACCTTAGCCATGAAATTGCCTGAAGAAAAATTCTCACAAATAAAAGAATATATTATAAGCAAACAGAACCTTCATTTAAAACATATTATAGCAAGAGCAACCCTTTTAAAGGAGGGATTGATATTAACTGAGTATGATTTTCTGCTTAGACGTACATTGACCAGAAGGGAGGCAAAAGATAAACAGATATACTTTCAAACCATAACCCAATTGAAAGATCATCTACCTAAGTCTATTTCCCCTGATAGCTCTTCGCATCCAGCGCCTTCACGCTCCACATCTTCAGGAAACGTTCGACTTTAAGAGTGTCGTAACCGGGAACTTTTGGATTGGGGTATTCGAAGCCGTCGCTGTCGACGGTGTTTAAACGCTGGCCCTTTGAATCAAGGATCACGAAAACCGGGAACCCGAAACGGTTGGGATACTGGTATTCTGCAAACAGGGTGTAGTCCCGTTTGGCTTTGTCTTTTGCGGAGGGAACGTTGATCAGAACGTAGACATAGTTGGCCTTCATGAGCGAGTCAAGCTTCGGATAGCTGGTTACCAGCGCATGAAACCTCATGCACCAGGGACACCAGTTGCCTCCGAACTGCATCATGACGTTTTTATTCTCTTTTTGAGCCTGGGCAATCGCTTTCTTAATATCGGCCCGGGCATCCTGGTTTTCATTATAAGGTTTAGGCTGCTGGGCATATGACATCGTCAAACCCAGTAAGAGTGTAAGTGTCAGAATTATTTTTTGCATATTTTTGATGTTTATAATTTAACAATGGCGGATCAAAGTTAGGAAAAACTCTTTTACCCTCCGGTTTTTGTAGCTTCTTCTATCCATGGCCCCCCAATCCCTAATCCCTAACCCCTAACCCCTAACCCTTAACCCCCAACCTCCCGATGAAAACAATTTTATTCTGCGGACTGCTTCCGCTGCTGCTCTGTTTTAGCGTAACTGCACAAAACACCGTGCAAAAAAATGATCTTCAGATCCAGGTTCAGGCTCCCGAACAGCAAGCACAAGATAAGAACCCTGTTCAGGCTCCCTTGCAGCAAGCCCAGGACAAAAATCCTGCTCAGACTCCCTTGCAGCAAGCCCAGGACAAAAACCCTGCTCAGGCTCCGGAACAAAAGGCCCCCGAAAAGAAACCCGCCTTCGGAATTGTTTTTTCGGGTTATGTGAAAACGGATATCTTCTTCGACACAAGGCAAACTAACGGGCTGCGTGACGGTCATTTCCTGCTTTTCCCCGAACCTGTAAAGCCCGATGCCGACGGCAATGATATCAACGCGAAATCGGCATACAACATTCTTTCGATACAGACCCGCCTCTGCGGCTCGATTTGGGGTCCGGATGCAATCGGGGCAAAGACATCCGCCTACTTTGAAGCGGAATTTTTCGGGAATATCAACCCGAACATCAATTCTTTCAGGTTGCGCCATGCATGGGTCAAACTGAACTGGCCCCGCACCGAACTGATGGTGGGCCAGTGGTGGCACCCGATGTTCGTCCCCGAATGCTCACCGGGCACGGTATCGTTCAACACGGGTGCGCCTTTCGTGGTGTTCTCACGCAATCCGCAGATCAAAATAACCCAGCATATCGGTAAATTCAGTATCGCCCTCACGATGCTGTCGCAGGTCGATTTCATGAGCGACGGTCCGGAAGGCGCGAATACGAAGTATATCCGCAATTCAGTGATCCCAGAATCGGACCTGCAGTTCCAGTTTTTCACGGTGAATGCCGCAAATGGCACTGAATTCCTTTGCGGCTTCGGGATCAACTGGCAGATGCTCACTCCCAGGCTGTCTTCAACGATAACCCTCAGCCCTGCCTATGATACTGTTATTGATGGTAAAGTGTTTCATCACGATGCTGTTACTGCAAGCTATAAAACCGATGCAAAATCCACGGCTATGGCGTATAACGCTTATGCCAGGCTGAAGATCAAACATTTTACATTCAAGATCGGCGGTGAATACGGAGGCAACAACAATGCCTATACCATGCTGGGCGGTTATGTTGTGAAATCAGTTACCGACCCGACCCGTGGTTTCGTCGACTATGCTAACGTCCGCAGCTTCGCAGCCTGGGCCGAATTCCATACGAATGCAACCCGCTGGCAGCCAGGACTCTTCGTTGCTTATGGTAAGAACCTGGGCGTTGGCGAAGAGGTGAAAGGCCCCTACTATGCCCGCGGAAGCAATATAGATTATGCCTACCGTATCTCCCCGCGTCTCGTATTTAACGCGGGTAAACTCAGGCTGGCCGGGGAACTTGAATACACCGCAGCGGCTTACGGCACCACGAATGAAAAGGGATTTGTGAGCAAGCCTTCCGAAGTGGGCAACCTCAGGTTCCTGCTTGGGGTTTACTACTTTTTTTAAAGACCCTGAATGCACTTTCCATATAGTCTGATTCACTTTCACTGATGCCAAGTCTCTTCGCTGTTTTTTTCCAATCCTTAACCGCTGTGGTAACTTCATCAATGATCAGGTCCATTTCGGTTATTGAAAGTTGAAAGTACTCGCCCACACTTCCAGCACTCATCTTATTTATTTAACAAGTTCAGGTCTTGTAATTTCTTGCCAAATTCATCATCAGCTGCAAGTTTCAGAAAATCCTTCTCAAGGTTCATCACTCTCAGCACATTAAAATATGAACCTAAGGCCACGCTAGCATCACCTTTCTCGATTTTTCTCAAGGTTTCCCGGTGAATGCCTGCCCGCTCGGCAACCTGCATCAAGGTAAGGCTTCTTCGTTTGCGGGCAAGCGTATACTGCTCACCCATTTCAGAGAGGATCGCCTTGTGCTTTGGAAAAATAACTTGTTTTTTTGAGTTCATAATGGCGATTATTATTTGCAAATATATATATTTTGGCGATAATAATAGCCAGTGTTTGATTTCAGACTGATTTTTTCTTCCCGAACCATTTCTTCAGGTAAGCGTAGTCGAGGTAGTATAAAACGCGTATTGAAAAACTGTTTGTCTGCGGACTGCCGAGTGTGTTGCCCAGGTTGTTGAAATAGCCCCCCCGGATCTCGGTGCCCTGGCTGAGGATCTGGTTCTTCCATACCAGGCTGATCTCACTCCCGGGGGCAAAATACCAGATGTATTGCAGGTCCACCGAAAAGGCATTGAAATCGATGTTGTTGTCCTTGCTGTAGTTGCTTTTATCAAGAGAACCGTCATGGTTCAGGGTGTAATACTCTAGGTACTTTGCTTCTGACCAGTAATGCCTTAGCCTCAGGGAAAGCGACATCTTCGTATTGAAAATATAGGTCGCCTGCACGATATTATTCCAGGTTATAATATCCCTTCTCCCGAAATAGATCGTAGTGTTGTTCATCGAATCCACTGCGGTTTCAACCCATCCGTAATTGTTCAGGTTTTGCTCTGTATACAGGTCAAGGCTCATCTGAAACCTGTCGCTCAGCCGCAGACGGGGGATATATTCAAAACTGTAATCCAGGTTGTTGTTTCCCGGTGTGGAGGTGATGGTGAAATTCTCGGCATATCTGAACATCTTCCGGCTGTCGGTTCCGAACCTGAACGACCCTGTATAACTCAGCGGGCTTTTAAATACCCAGCCCCAGACCCGGGGCTCGTAATAATCGTTGTACCCGAGCGGGATTATGCCAAGCTGGAGGTACAAATTCCAGTAATTGGTAAACGTACATTGGTTCTGAAGGCTTACCGACAGGCTTTTAAAGTCGCCGGGCTTGTAAAGGGAAGTATGCCTCACGGTAAGGTTAGTCGTATTATTGATCAACTTCCATGTGGGCTTGAGGATAAGGTAATACAAGTTAAGCTGGTTCACCACATCATTGTTGTAGAGTAAAAAACCCATGTCGTTGGGATCGTAATGATCGCTGGTTTCCTGCCTGCCTATGTCCCACTGGAATTTCCCGCTGGGCTTTGAAAAAGAGATCACATACAGGTGGCCAAACACAGGCTGGGTGTTCACTTGGTAAAGCTGGCTTACGTTAAGCCTTCCGAATACCGAGAACGTATTCTTCTTATTGCTGATACTGCTTTCAAAGCCCGTGACATTGGCCGAATAGGTTCTGTCGGGGATCCAGTAATTGGTGTTGATCAGGGTGACATATGAATGGTTCTTCAGGTTCTGATCCACCACAAGTACATTATAATTGGTAAACGGCTGGGTCATCAGCTTCCGGCTGGTCCATTTGACAGTATCTTCAAGCGTAGCCCAGGTATTCGTGGTCATGGCATTGAAGAAGCCAATGCCTAATCCTTTCCGGTTACGGCCCGATATCTTTGTGGCATTGATTATTCTTGTTTCATCCGGATTTTTAGTGATGACTTCGGATGACTTCGCTGAGTCATACGCTACATTCCCGTATTTTGGCGGACCGCCTACTCTTCTCGTATAAAAAACATCGCATTTGCTGAACATCTCCGTTGCTTCTGTGAAGAACTGCCGTCGTTCAATATATTTTACCTCAAAAGGTGTCAGGTTTAGGATGATGTCGTCGCTCTGTACCTGTCCGAAATCGGGGATCAGCATCATGTCGAGGGTATAGCTCTCGTTGATGCCGTACCTCAGGTCCATCCCTCCCCTGAACTGGTAGGACCAGCTTTTGGATGCGGGATCTTTCATCACATAAGAAGAGAGGTACGGAACAAATGAAAGCCTGACCGGGGGTTTGATGTTGTTCATCCCCACAAGCCTGCCGTAATATTTGAAAATATTCTGGGTGTTGTTATCCACCCATGACCAGGTTGAATACTCCTGCCTGCGATAGAAATTCCTCCACATATTGATACCCCACACCTGGTTCTCTATCTTCGGAAACCTCAGTGCCGAAAAAGGTAATTTGATCTCGAGTATCCAGCAGGAATCGTTGATGCTCGTCGCGCTCTCCCATACCGCATCCCACGAAAGATCATTTCCCACCATTGAATACTTGCAGTCGTTCTGAACCCCTGAAGGGTTAACCTTGAACTCGTACATATTCATCTCATCATTATAAGGGAGGATGTCGAATGAGAGATAATCGTTAGCCAGCTGATCAAGCATATCCCGTCGTCCAAGCTGCTTAAAGATACTGTCAGGAAAAGGATCGTACATGATGCCCGCCGCATACAGCGCATCGTCGTCATAGGCAAACCTAACCTCGGTTTTAAACGGAGGTTTAATCCCGTTCCTCGGGTTATATTCCACAAAATCCCCCGCTACAGGCAGGGTCTTCCAGAATGGTTCGTCAAGCTTACCATCAATTTTCGGGGGCTTGCTTATCCTTACAGCCTGTATCGTTTTACGGGCCAGGAAAGCAGAATCGGGTTTATTTTCAGCCGATGTGAATAACACCGTGAAGAGAAGTATGAATGTTATCCATGCTTGCAGGAAGCAGGTTTCGGTATGTTCCCCGGTAATGAAATTGCAGCGATTCACTTTCGCTCGCATATTTGCTGTGCTGTTAACCAGCTTGGTTTCACGAAAGCTTCGTCGTGTGGGTACTCCACAGCAGTTCCTGAGACCTCGGAACATAGCCGAATACTCCTTACGAACTGCATAACGAAAAACCTTATCCGCACTCATTAACCTTAAAAATAAACCAGAATCCAAATTACGAAAAATCAATTAGCCAAAACGGGCAAATCAATCGGTAAAGTTCATATTCTGCATTGACACACCAACACATACATCTCGTTCAATCTTTCGACAAAATGCAGGTATCTCTTTGCAAGAAAACGGAAAAAACTCCAGCAAAAAATATCACTTTTCAAAAATTCAGAGATAAAGTAATATAAAGCTTCAGTCTTTATTGATGGTATCACAATTTACGATACCATAAAATAATGAAATTGTTGACTTTATATATAAATACAATTTGACATTTTGTTCACACATTTGTTAACTTTGCCATGAGCAGAAAGATTGTTTTTTATAAAAAGTACTTTATTGAGTTCTATCTTTCACAAAATCTGAAAGAACAGCAGAGAATGAAGCTATGAAAAGCAAGGTTGACAAGATAAAGGATGCAGGTAATTTCGATGATCTGCTCGATGCCAAGTACGGAGTTATCGGCACGAAAAAAAGGGATGAATTTGAGTATAACTCGAAATCTCAGATGATTGGTGAAATGCTGAAGGAGGCCCGCTCATATGCGGGAATGACCCAGGACGATCTTGCACGTAAAACGGGAACGAAGAAAAGTTATATATCCAGGGTTGAAAACGGGAAAATAGATATTAAGTTATCTACTTTGTTCAAAATTATTGAGGACGGGCTTGGAAGGCAGATCAATCTGATAATCATTTAATATTCCCGGATGGATAAGTGGATCACAAAATAAAAGCGAAAAGCGAGAAGCGAAAAGCGAGTGGCGAAAAGCGAAATTTTCGCTTTTCACTTTTCGCTTTTCGCCTTTATCCTACATCCCGTACATCTCTATGATCTCCTGCTTCGTCTTGCCAAGAATGTTATACTTCCTGCCGACTTTTCTGAATGCCTCAAGAGCTTTTTCAAGATGATGGATCTCATGGCCTGCCGAGATCTGGGTGCGTATCCTGGCCTGTCCCTGGGGAACAACCGGGAAGAAGAACCCTATCGCGTAAATACCTTCATTATAAAGGTCTTTCGAAACATCCTGCGAAAGCTTCGCATTAAACAGCATCACCGGGACAATGGGGGTGTCGCCATCCTTGATGATAATCCCGGCTTCGGTAAGACCTTTGCGCCAGAACGCTGTATTTCTTTCGAGCTTGTCGCGTCTTTCGGTGGTAGCCGAAAGGATCTCAAGGACCTTGATCACGCCTGCAACAACAGGAGGCGCAATGGTATTTGAGAAGAGATACGGGCGGGCTTTTTGCCTGCACATTTCGACCAATTCCTTACGGCCCGAAACACATCCGCCGGATGCTCCGCCTAATCCTTTTCCGAAGGTGGTAGTGATCACATCCATCTTACCCATCACCCCGCATTTTTCATGAGTGCCCCGCCCGGTTTTACCAATAAATCCGCTGGCATGGGATTCGTCGCAGAACAGCATGGCATCGTATTTTTCGCAAAGCGCCGCCATCTGGTCCAGCTTCGCTGTATCCCCGTCCATTGAAAACACACCGTCGGTGATCACTATCTTCTGCCGCTTGTCGCTGTGCAGCTGGAGTTTCTCTTCGAGGTGAGCCATGTCGGAATGCTTGAATGTGTCGTGCATAGCGCTGCAGAGACGGATACCGTCGATGATCGAAGCATGGACAAGGCGGTCTGAGATCATGACATCGTCCTTCGTGAGGATGGCTTCAAAAACGCCTGCATTCGCATCCATACATGATGGAAACAGGATGGTGTCCTCAGTGCCTAAGAATTCCGTCACCATTTTTTCGAGTTTCTTGTGGATGTCCTGGGTACCACAGATGAATCGTACGGAAGACATGCCATACCCGTGGGAGTCGAGGCCTTCATGTGCCGCTTTGACCACGTCGGGATGGCTTGATAAACCGAGGTAATTATTTGCGCAAATGTTGATGACTTTCTTGAGCGCAGCTCCTTCAGGGAATTCAACTTCAATGTCGGCTGCCTGGGCCGAATGAATGTAACGTTCCTGTTTGAAAAGTCCGGCGTCTTTCAATCCGGCAAGGATTTCAGTATACATTCCGCGGGTTTTGTCATTATAAGCCATATGACCTCCTTTTATTTAGTGAATTCCTCAACCAGGGTGCAGATCTTGTTCACCGAGTCAAAAGCTTCAGGTGTGGCTTTATCATCGGGAATCGAGATCTTGTATTTGTTTTCGAGGAAGCGTTTCAGCGATACCATCGAAAAGCTGTCGACAATCCCTCCCGAAATCAAAGGGGTGTCGTACGTAATTTCGCTGTCATCCTCAACATATTCGCGGACCACATACTCCCGCACAACTGATTTCATGTCTTCCATAGTGTGTTCTCCTTTTAGGTTTACTAATTTATTATTTGACGTTTATTTATCGTTGATTTTTTGTGATTCTTTTAAAAGCGAGAAGCGAGAAATGAGAAGCGAAAGGCGAAAAGCGAGAGGCGAAATTTTGCTTTTCACTTTTATTTTTTCGCTTTTCACTTTTCGCCTTTCACTTTTCGCCTTTATTTTTTTGCTTTTCGCTTTTTTTTAATCATTTTCCAATGTAGAAGTATCCCCAATCTCCTCTCCCCATTCCTTCGCGTGAAGTATGCGTCGCATGATCTTTCCGCTACGGGTTTTGGGCAGGGTGTCGATGAACTCGATCTCCTGCGGCATGGCCAGGGGCGACAGTTTTTTCCTGACGAAGTTCATGATCTCGAGGTCCAGATCCTTGCTGGCCACGAAACCGGGTTTCAGGGTAACAAAAGCTTTCACGACTTCCATATTCACAAAGTCGGGCTTCGCGACCACTGCTGATTCGGCAACGGCAGGATGTTCAAGAAGAGCCGATTCGACTTCAAAAGGGCTTACAAGGTGGCCTCCTGTATTGATCACGTCATCGTCGCGCCCCACAAACCAGAAATAGCCTTCGCTGTCAATGCTTGAACGGTCGCCGGGCAGATACCATCCGTTCCTGAATTTTTTCTTATAGGTCTCTTCATTACGCCAGTAGGTCCGCATCATCGAAGGCCAGCCGGGCTTTAAGGCAATCAACCCCACCTTGCCCGGGCTATTAAAAGGTTCATACGTATCGGCATCAATGACGGTGGCAGTAATTCCCGGGAAAGGTTTGCCCATCGAACCTGGTTTTATTTTCATGCCGGGAAAATTGGTGATCATGATGCTTCCTGTTTCAGTCTGCCAGTAAGTATCAAGAAAGGCTTTTCCGAAAACCTTTTCGCTCCAGATCACAGCTTCGCTGTTCAGAGGTTCGCCCACCGAAGCAAGATGTCTCAGGGAAGATAGATCGTATTTCTTTATGACCTCATCCCCGGCTTTCATCAGTGAACGGATCGCTGTAGGAGCCGAATACCACATGCTGATCTTATGCTTTTCAATAAACCTGTACCAGTTGTCGGCCGAAAACCCTGCATCCAGAACACATTGGGTTACCCCGTTGCTGAATGCGCCTATGATCCCGTATGATGTACCGGTTACCCATCCGGGGTCGGCTGTACACCAGTAAATGTCATCATCCTGCAGATCAAGCACCCACTTCGAGGTGAGGTACTGCGATATCAGGCTGTAATGAACATGCTTAACACCCTTCGGCTGGCCTGTCGTTCCTGAAGTATAATGTAAAACAGATGGCGACTCGGCTAAAGTCGGATGGATCTCGAAATTCTCAGGCTTTGGTGCGTTGTCCATGTCAAAAGCAACTTCTCTTTCGCCCAGCGGCTTCGCCGGATCGGCATCCACGATGATGATATGCTTGATATAAGGCATCTTGTCGAGGATCTTCCTCACCTTCGGGGCATGCTTGCGCTGGGTGATAATGGCGGTGGTCTGGGCATTGTCAAGTCGGACGATCAGTGATTCGTCGCCAAAAGCAGAGAACAGCGGCTGAACAATAGCGCCTGTTTTCAGCACCCCCAGGAATCCGATATAAAGCTCGGGGATCTTGTCCATGAACAGGCAGACCCTGTCTTCAGGCTGTATGCCCAGGTCGCGAAGGAACTGCCCTACTGCATTCGAAGTAAGCCGCAGTTCGTTATAGGTGTAACGTTTTTCCTGCCCTGCAGAACCTTCCCAGATCAGGGCAGGCTTATCGGCTTTTCCAAGTTTACAAATACGGTCAGAACAATACCAGCCGATGTTGATCACGTTACCAGGCTGGTAATCAAGTTCTTTTTCAGCAATACTCCAATCAAAGTTTTTAATCCTTTCGTCGTAGGAAATAATGTTCGACATGTTTGGCAGAGGGTTTTGGGGTTAATATTTAAAAGCGAGTAGCGAAAGGCGAAAAATAAAAGCGAAAAGCGAGAAGCGAAAAGCGAAATCTGACTCTTTTTTCGCTTTTCACCTTTCGCCTTTCGCTTTTTGTTTGATTCTTCTATTCACTTTCAATGATCACTACCGCGGTTGTTAATTCCTTAACATGCGATAAAGATACATGAATTTTTGAAAATCCTTCTTTATCGGCTAATTCTTTTGCCTTGCCTGTTAACCTAATATGGGGCTGGCCAAGTTCATCATGATAGATGTCAATATCGGCAAACCGTATGCCGAACCTCCAGCCTGTTCCAATGGCTTTCATCAGCGCTTCCTTCGCCGAAAAACGCGCTGCATAATGCTGGTATTTGTTCCTGTTTTTGGTTTCGCAATATTCGATCTCACCGGGTGTGAATATCTTGTCGCGAAAACCGATGTCACGCTCCATCACTTTCTGGATGCGTGCACATTCTATTATATCGATTCCGGTCCCGTAGATCATGTCCTGATTGTTATTCCGGAATGTTCTGCCGGGACTGCTGCGATGTATGTCTGCCTGCTGCCGTTCAAATTGCTCCGAGTTTTTTACCGACTTTCCTGAACTTGTCCAGGGCAAAACCTATCTGCTCCAGCGAATGGGCGGCGCTGACCTGCACCCTGATACGGGACTTACCCTTGGGGACTACGGGATAATAAAATCCAATGACATAAACACCTTCTTCAAGAAGTGCATTGGCAAACTCCTGCGATAATTTCGCATCGTTTGGAAGATGTCCGAACAATACAGGGACAATTGGATGTATCCCGTCGACTATCCTGAATCCCGCATCCTGCATCCCCTTCCTGAACAGCTGGGTGTTTTCGAACAGCTTGTCTCTCAATGAAGTGGTTTCCGACAGCATCTTGAGTACCTCAAGGGTTGCTCCTGTGATCGCCGGTGCCAGGGTATTTGAAAAAAGATAAGGGCGAGACCGCTGCCTGAGCAGTTCGACGATCTCTTTCTTCGCTGAAATGCATCCGCCGGAAGCTCCTCCGAGAGCCTTCCCGAAGGTGGTCGAAATGATATCCACCCTGCCCTGGGCATTACAGTGTTCGACTGTCCCTCTTCCTGTTTTTCCTACAAATCCCGTTGCATGCGAATCGTCAACCATCACCAGTGCATTGTATTTCTCCGCCAGGTCGCAGATCTTATCCACCTTCGCGATGATGCCATCCATCGAAAACACACCATCGGTGACGATGAGTTTGAACCTGGCTTCGCTTGCATCCTGGAGGACTTCCTCGAGGTCATCCATATCGTTGTTCTTGTACCTGAACCTCTGTGCTTTGCAAAGCCTTACCCCGTCGATGATGGAAGCATGGTTCAGTTCGTCGCTGATGATCGCGTCCTGCTCCCCGAGAAGGGGTTCGAACACCCCGCCGTTGGCGTCGAAAGCCGAGGAATACAGGATTGTATCTTCCATCCCCAGGAATTCGCTCAGCTTGGCTTCGAGGTCTTTATGGATCTTCTGCGTACCGCAGATGAAGCGCACGCTCGACATGCCGTAGCCGTACCTGAAGAATGTCATATTGGCCCCGGCCATGGTCCTGGGATCGTTCGACAAACCCAGGTAATTGTTCGCGCAGAAATTGAGGACCTTCCTGCCATTGGTCATGATCTCAACTCCCTGGGGCGTCGTGATGACCCTTTCGGTTTTATATAAACCATCATTCCTGATTCCTTCAATTTGCTTTTCAAGATGCTGTTGAAATTTACCGTACATGTAATGAAAATTTAAATTTAATCTCTCCGGGATTATTCCCTCCCTCAGGACAGAATCCTGTCCGGGGTTAAGCTGAGGTTAATGCCGGTTTAATGTCTCCCTGTAAATTCCCCTTAGCTCGCTGCGGAACCCGGGTCCGGGGTTTTCCCCAGGGTTCATAAGATATAATTGGCGTAAAATTACATAAAATACTCATCGGATGGCTCTCAGGTTTAAGGACCTGAGTTTAGGCGAAAGCTTAGCTGTGACCAGCACTACAAGCAGTGTCATCCCGCCTCCGAAAATCACCGAGGCGACAAGGCCCATGATCTTTGCAGCAAGGCCTGATTCAAAGGAACCTATTTCATTCGAAGAGCCTATGAAGATTGAATTCACCGAGGCAACCCTTCCCCTCATCTCATCCGGGGTCACGAGCTGCATCGTGGTGGCCCTGATCACTACACTGATGTTGTCAAACATCCCGCTCATCATCAGCAGTGCAAAAGAAAGATAATAATTCTTTGAAATGGCAAACAGTATAATTGAAATCCCGAAGCCGGCGACACTGATAAACAGGGACTTCCCTGCCCTGACCATCGGAGGTTTATGGGCAAGGATTGCGCCCATGATCACAGCTCCCGCCATGGGTGCCGACCTCAGGAAACCCAGTCCCTGCGGGCCTGTATGCAATATTTCGGCTGCAAATACGGGGAGCATGGCCACGGCTCCCCCGAACAGCACTCCAAACATATCGAGCGACATGGCCCCAAGCAATATCTGGTTTTTGAATACGAATTTCAGTCCGCCCGACAACCTGTGCATCAGGGTCTCGCCTTTTTCAACCACAGGCGCCGGCCTGTTCTTCACAAACAAAAGCAGGATCAGCGAAAAGAAAAGGAAGAGGAGCACACTCAGATAAGCGGCCCTTACACCAAAGAATCCGTAGACCATCCCGCCCACAGCCGGGCCGGTGATCGCGCCTATATGCCATATCATCGAGTTCCATGTGGATGAATTGGTGTAGAGATGCCGCGGCACCAGCTGGGCCATCAGCGCAATGATCGCAGGATAAAGATACGCCCTTGCAACGCCCGATACAGCCACTACCAAATAGATAGGGAGAACGCCCGTTTTTTCGAGGATCCCGAACGAAGGTATCGTAAAGAGAAGGAGGGCAAGGGTTCCGCAGACAAAGAGCAGCATGAACCAGGTAATGATCTTCTTACGGTTATACTTGTCGGCTGCGTTCCCGGCAAACAAAGCTGATGCTATGTTCGGCAGGGCTTCAGCCAAACCGATAAGCCCGAGGGCAAAAGGATCTTTCGTGATCTGGTAGACCTGCCATCCAACAATGATGCTTTGCATCTGGAAGGCGATGGTGGCAAAAAAACGGAAACTCAGGAACAGCCGGAAGTCTCTTACGCGCAATACCGCGTAAGCATCATGTTTCTCAGGATAATTATCCAATGGGCCTATTCTTCGTCGGTCTCCTGGTCTTCGTATGCCTTCAGCAGTTTATCCTGTATATCGGAAGGAACCTGTGCATACTCGTTAAATTTCATGCTGTATGTGGCACGGCCGCTGGTGATGGAACTGAGCGCGGTGGAATACCTGTTCAGTTCGGCCAGGGGTACCCTTGCAATGATCTTCTGGAACCCTGCTTCGCTGTCCATGCCCATGATGATGGCCCTGCGTCCCTGGAGGTCGGTCATGACTTCTCCCATTTTATCTTCGGGTACCAGAACTTCCACATCGTAGATAGGTTCTAGGATCTTCGGGCCCGCATTTTTAAAGGCTTCCTTGAATGCGGCACGGCCTGCAAGCTTGAAAGAGATTTCATTGGAATCTACGGGGTGCATTTTACCGTCGTAAATGTTGAAGACGATGTCGCGGGCATAGGAACCTGTGAGAGGGCCTTCTTCCATTTTCTCCATGACGCCTTTCAGGATAGCCGGCATGAAACGTGCATCAATGGCGCCGCCAACGATACAATTATGCATTACAAGCTTCCCGCCCCATTCGAGATCAATGGGATCCCTGCCGCGGATGGGGAACTCGGTCTGGTCAGCCATACCTTCCTTGTAAGGCTGTATCATCATATGCACCTCACCGAACTGGCCTGATCCGCCTGATTGTTTCTTGTGGCGGTACATTGATTTTGCCGACTTCGTGATGGTCTCGCGGTAAGGGATTTTCGGAGCAAGATATTCAATGGGAATTTTTTCGAGATTTTCGATGATCCATTTTGTAAAGTTGAGCTGAAGTTCGCCCTGTCCCTGGAGGATAAGCTGCTTCAGTTCCCTGGAGTATTCAAACAGCAGGGTGGGATCCATCCTGGCAAGTTCATTGATAGCAGCTCCAAGCTTCTCATCATCATTTGCACTCTTTGTCTTTACTGCAACCCGGAACTTAGGTTCGGGATACATCGTAGGTTCAATGATATCGTCGGGATTCTTTATCGAATTCAGGGTATTTCCGGTATGTACATTCTTCAGCTTGATCGTAGCTCCCAGATCGCCAGGCATGAACTTCTCAACCTTTTCACGGTTCTTCCCGTTGACGACGAAAAGTTGGGATACTCTTTCCTTCGTATGGTGGCGGCTGGGGTTGATCATATCCTGTGTCTCGACGACTTCGCCGGAGTATACCTTGAAGTAAGATATCTCCCCGATATGTGCTTCAATGGACGTCTTGAAAATGAAAAGTGCAGTAGGATCGGAAGACTTGAAGTTAAGCTGTTTCCCATCGGTGGTTTTGGCTCCCGGCATTTCATCGGGGGCAGGAACAGAGCCGGCGATGAACTCAAGCAGCCTGCCAACGCCCATATCCTGTTTCGCACAGATGCAGAGAACAGGGAACATACTGCGAGAGATCAGGCCGATCTTGATGGCCTTGTTGATTTGTTCTTCCGAAAGCGTTCCCTTTTCGAAAAATTCTTCCATCAGCTTTTCATCCTTCGATGCAAGTTCTTCGATCAGTGATGCCTGCATCTCTTCGGCCTTGTCCTTCTCTGATGCCGGGATATCGCTGATCTCGGGTTTCCCTCCGCCGGCCGGATATTTGTACATCTTCATCTTCAGAAGGTCGATGAAGGAATTGAATCCCAGTCCTGCGTTTACAGGGTACTGGACGGGAGTGACGTTACTGCCGAAACGTGCCTTCAGGTTACGAAGGGTCTCGTCATAGTTGGCATGCTCCAGGTCGAGGTGGTTCATCGCAAAGATCACCGGCTTGCCGGCTTTGTTTGCCCAACGCCAGGTAATCTCGGTTCCAACTTCAACTCCGTTCTGCGCATTCAACACCATCACCGCTGTATCGGCTACCCTAAGGCTGCCGATCACCTCCCCGATGAAATCGTCAAAACCCGGGGCATCCAGTATGTTGATCTTTTTGTTATCGTAAAGGCTGTATAATAAGGAAGAGCTTACCGAAGCCTGTCGCTCCAGTTCGATCGGGCGGTAATCTGAAATTGTGTTCTTATCGTCGACTGTGCCGCGGCGATTAATGATTCCTCCTTCAAACACCATCGCTTCAGCTAAAGTGGTTTTTCCTGTTTTCGTGCCTCCTATGAGCACGATGTTACGGATCTCATTGGTTTGATAAACCTTCATGTGTGGTAGTTTATTCTGTTTTTATGATGAAAATGATAATTTTCAGAAAAGGCCTGCAAAGTTATAAATAAGGTTGGAATATTCAAAGAGACAGGGATATATAAATGGCGAAAAGCGAAAAGCGAACGGCGAAATTAATATGAATCCTGCATCTTGAATGATTGCGGATGAGGTTTCGCGAGGGCTCAGACGACTTCCGCTTTGATCATGCTCCACCGCTCTTTGTCCATCTTTGATCCGATAAATTCAATCACGTTTCCCGATAAGATGGAACCGTACTCCCCGCAGGTTTTCAGGGATTTGCCCGCCGACAGGCCGTAAAGAAACCCGCTTGCATACAGATCACCTGCCCCGGTCGTGTCGACAGGTTGCACATTGATCACCCCGATATCCCATGTTGCCTCCCCGCTCCTGATCATCGACCCCTTGCTCCCAATCTTCACGACAGCGATCTTCACCTTCGAGGCGATCTCGTTGAGGGCCTTGCGGGGCTCCAGGCCGGTAAGTGCCTTCGCTTCTTCCTCATTGGCAAAAACGATATCAATATATTTTGTTATGATCTCATTGAGGAAATCCCTGTTGGCCTCCACAACATTGTAACTGCAAAGGTCGATAGCTGTGATGAGCCCGGCTGACTTCGCTTTTTCAGCGACGGTGCTTACGAGCTTGTGGTCCTGTACCAGGAAGCCTTCGATCAGGATATAATCATAATCGGCATACCTGAAACTGTTCACGAATTCCATTGAGAATTCGGCGGATGCTCCAAGATGCGTCGCGAAAGTCCTTTCAAAATCAGGGGTTACCAGGGCAACCACCCTTCCAGTTTCGTTTTTACTGTGGACCATGTGCAGGTCCACCCCGGCATTGACCATATCCCTTACAAAATGCCCTCCGATCTCATCCTCACCTACAACACCGATGAAACCCGACTTTGCACCAAGCATCCCAAGGCCATGAATCGTATTTGCCGCAGATCCCCCGGCCGATTGTGACTTTTCGTATGCCCTGACCCTTTCAAGCACCTGGCCCGAACGCAACTTATTAACCAGCTGCATACTTCCTTTCGGAAGCCCGAGCTCCTCCAGAATGCTATCGTTGTCAATAGGTATCATGATGTCTACCAGGGCATTGCCGATTCCGAGGATCTTTTTCATAAGAGTGTTTATTAAAGGTGAAAGGCGAGTAGCGAGAAGCGAAATTAAATTTCATTTCACCTTTCACTTTTCGCTTTTCACTTTTCCCTGCAAAAGTATACAATTTCCCTTCATTTCTCTGCATTTACTAATTCAATCTCTCCTGAACGCAACCAATTTCAAGCCCTCCCGTATAACCAATAAAATTAAGGCATGAAAACACTGAGATTTCTGATGATAGCCCTTCTGTTTACCTCCTTTTCAGTAGAAAGTTACGCTCTGATCGACGATTGTCCATGTCGCAGAAGGGTTGTGAAGAAAGTAGTTAAGCCAAGGCCAATATATAAAGCTCCTGTAAAGAGGTTTGGGATCTTTAATGATATCCCATATATACCCGAAGACATTGGCTGCAGGAGGCCCGGCATCCAGCAGGTCGTCAGTTACCAGATTAAGGTAATGCCGAATCCCGTTCAAAAGAACCTGAATGTGATCTCCTTCCTTGAATATTCAGGAATTGTTAAGATAGAACTCTTTACCTGTGAAGGCAAACTAATTACCACCCTGATGAATGAATACTGGGAAAGCGGCACCAATGTTCGTTGTTTCAACCTTGAAGGCAAAGTAAAACGCGGAATAGCCTATGTTAAGTTAACTGCAGGAACAGTAAGACAGGTTGAAAAGATTTTTGTTTTGTAACAGACCATCAATCAATTAAAACCACAAACAAAAACCGGTACCTTTGCAGGGCCGGTTTTTTTATGCCGGGATGTAATATTCTTCTTTTATTCTCGTTTAATTAGACTGATTCAAAATAAAATTGATTATGTTGGCGGATTGCGGATTGGTTTAATCTTTTATTTTTATGCTTCGAATATTATTATTTATCATAATCTTATCGTCTTTCTGCCTGACCGGATGCAGCCAGGGGAACAAAAGCGATGAACAGCAAAACGAAGTAACTATGGAATTCAAAAAACTTACACCCGAAGAAGAGAACGTTATAGTGAACAAAGGGACGGAGAGGCCTTATAGCGGAAAATATGAAAGCTTCACAGGGAAAGGAACATATGTTTGCAAGCGTTGCGGAGCTCCTTTGTACCGCTCGGAGGATAAGTTCGACGCAGGTTGCGGCTGGCCAAGTTTCGATGATGAAATCCCGGGAGCTGTAAAAAAACAGACCGACGCCGACGGCATCCGTACCGAAATCCTCTGCGCCAGATGCGGGGCCCACCTCGGGCATTTATTCAAAGGCGAAGGACTGACGCCGAAAAACACCAGGCATTGCGTGAATTCGATCTCTATGGATTTTATCCCGGCAACATCACAAACTGCCGTAAAACAACAATCTGCCACAGATACTGCGATTTTTGCTGGAGGCTGTTTCTGGGGTGTCGAATACTATATGATGAAGATCAAAGGAGTGATCAGTACCACCGTTGGATATACGGGCGGGCATACCGAAAACCCAACCTATGAGCAGGTTTGCGCAGGAAACACGGGACATTACGAAGCCATTGAAGTGGTGTTTGATCCATCCAAAACGACTTATGAAGACGTTGCAAAATTGTTTTTCGAGATCCATGACCCTACCCAGTGGAACCACCAGGGACCTGACAGGGGTGAACAATACCGCTCAGCGGTGTTTTACAGGAACCAAAATCAGAAGGACATCACCGAAAAGCTCATCTCGATACTTAAAAAGAAAGGGTATAATGTGGTGACTGAAGTAAAGCCTGCAGGTAAATTCTGGAAAGCCGAGGACTACCACCAGGATTATTATAATCACAAGGGCAGTGAGCCATACTGCCATGGATTTGTGCAGAGGTTCTGAGGCCTGTTTTGGCGGTGTATTTTATTTAAGGAATTGCAAATAATTCTCCGGACTAACAGTTTCAAAGCTATAGTCAGGATAGGCCATGCGAAAGGTTTTCGGGATACGTGCCAGCTTCCGGGGACTCCATTTGAATTCAAAAGCACTGAACCTTCCGTCTTTCTCCTCAACATAATCGATTTCCTGCTGTTGCGTTGTTCGCCAGAACCAGGGATTGACAAACATGTTCCTGTATTTCAATAGTTTGAAGCGTTCACTTACCATGAAATTTTCCCATAATGCGCCTTTATCTGTTCTGAGATTCATCGTAGAGAAATTAGCTATCAGGGCATTCCTGACTCCGTTATCTATAAAATAAATCTTCCTTCTTTTTTTCAGTTCATTCCTCACATTCCGGCTTAAAGCCCGTAACCTGAAAATTACAAAAGCCTGCTCAAGCATATAAATATATCGTTCAATCGTAACCGGATCAGCCCTTACGATCTGCGCAAGTTCATGAAATGAAACTTCAGATCCAAGTTGTAAAGCCAGCGCCTCAAGCAACTGATTGAGCATTTCCGGTCTGCGTAAATCCCTGAAGGTAAGAATGTCTTTGTAAAGATAACTGCTGGTTATACTTTTCAGGGTTTGAAGTACATTCTCAGGCTTAGTCACTACTTCTGGATACATGCCATACAGCAAACGGTTTTCAAGTTGCCGTTTTTCCTCCTCCTCCCCATGGTACAGAACCATCTCCGAAACTGAAACAGGGTAAAGATAAAACTCCAGTTTCCTGCCGGTCAGAGGCTCCATTATTTTATTGGCAAGTTCAAATGAAGATGAGCCGGTAGCTATCAGCTGAACGTTTTTTATTTTGTCAATGATCAGCTTAATCGTAATTCCAATATTTTCAATACGTTGTGCTTCGTCAATCATCACAATCTCATAGCCGGAAAAGAGTGTTTTTAACTGGCTCGATGTCACATTTGTCAACTTATGCCTTGTATCCGGCTCGTCCCCATCAAGCAATAATATTTTTGATTCCACTGATTTTCTGAGCATTTCGATCAGAGTAGTCTTTCCAGACTGCCGGGGGCCGTATATAATGATCGCCTTCTGCCTGAATAAATTATCTTTAATTGATTGAAATATCTGACGCCGAATCATACTTAATTTTTTATCAAATATAATACATTTCGGATTGTATTCATAATATATTATGATATTTTTTGATTATAATCCTGTAAATAGCAAAAAAATACCCGGAAGTTCGTTCTGCCAGGTATTTTTTTTGGAAAGATTTTTTATTTGCTCGCTCCGGCTAACTGGGGAACCTTGATATTGTCTTTCATGCCAAGGCCTGAAACGATCTGGATATTGATCCCGTCGGAAAGCCCGGTTTTAACAAATTTCTTTTCGAATTTCTGGGGGCCGGTTTCAATTTCCACATAAGCCGAATCCCCCTCAAACTGTAACAGGCTTTCCTTGATAGCCATCACATTTTCAGCCTTTTGCAGCACGATATCCGCATTCGCGCTATACCCTGAACGGATGAATTGGTTGTTCTTAAGCACCACATCGGCCTTGATCTCGAACTGCACAGCGCCGTTTTCAAGCACGCCCTTCGGAGAGATGTATTTAAGTATAGCCGAAAAGGTGTCATTTTCAATAGCCCCCACGGTCAGCGAGAGGTTCATGCCGGGTTTGATCTTACCCACTTCGGTTTCGTCAAGCTTTCCCTGGAAGATCATGTCACCCACATCAGCAACTGAAGCAATCGTAGTGCCTGCATTGAAAGTGTTGGTCTCGATCACCGAAGAGCCCACTTTCACCGGGACATCCAGCACCATACCGCTTATGGTTGAACGGATGAGCGTATTGGTGGTCTTCCCTGATTTTTTGTTCACGCCTTCACGAATGAGCTCGAGGTTGGCTTCGGCTGCATCAACTTCCTGCTTCGCATTTTTATAGGCAATGTCGGTTTGCTGGTTCTCAGCCTCTGCAATGACTCCCTGCTGAAAAAGCTTTTGCTTGCGGTCGTAATTCATCTTCGCATCGTCCTGGGCGATCTTCGCCCTTTCAAGCCTGGCTTCAGCATTATTAAGGTTGACCAGGTCGGGGATGATGCGGACTTTCGCGATGATGTCGCCTGAAGTGACCTTCTTCCCTGCTTCCACGTAGATCTCTTCGACGATGCCCGAGACCTGTGGTTTTATTTCGATCTCCTTACGGGGGATGACCGATCCCGTAGCTACTGTCTTTTTCACAATATTGGTCATAAACGCCTTATCGGTCTTGAAAACCACGGGTTTTTCTTTCGATTTGTTATAGAGGTAAAAAATAGTGGCCACAAAGAGGGCGAGAATGATTACCAGTAGTGAGATTCGGAGTATCTTTTTCATTTTTCAACAGTATTTAATAATTGCACATTATAAAAGCGAGAAGCGAAAGGCGAAAGGCGAAAAGTTAAAAGCGAGAAGCGAAAGGCGAAAGGCGAAAGGCGAAAGGCGAAAGACGAAAAGTTAAAAGCCTGAAGCGAGAAGCGAAAGGCGAAAGGCGAAAGGCGAAAGGCGAAAGGCGAAAAGTTAAAAGCGAGAAGCGAAAGGCGAAAGGCGAAAGGCGAAAGGCGAAAAGTTAAAAGCCTGAAGCGAGAAGCGAAAGGCGAAAGACGAAAAGTTAAAAGCCTGAAGCGAGAAGCGAAAGGCGAAAGACGAAAAGTTAAAAGCCTGAAGCGAGAAGCGAAAGGCGAAAGGCGAAATAAGAACTGAATTTCGCTTTTCGCTTTTTGCCATTTTGCTTTTTGTTTATTCATATCGTAATGCATCTATAGGTTTCACCGACACCGCTTTACGTGCCGGCACCATGCCTGCAAACGCCCCGGCAACCACGAGGATTGCAAGGGAAGTTATTGCTACATTAAAGTTAATTCCGGGATGCAGGAACATTTCCGTATTGGCTCCTGATTTGTCAAGCAGGTAATTGATCAGCTCCAGGAGGCCCACACCCAAGGTCAGTCCGAAGTAACCCGAAAAGGTTGTAAGCACAACTGATTCGGTGATGATCTGGCTGATGACAATGCGGGGTGTGGCGCCAAGGGCTCGTTGTATGCCGATCTCTTTCGTCCTTTCCTTGACTACCACCAGCATAATATTGCTTACCCCGATCACGCCTGCCAGGAGTGTCCCGATACCTACGATCCATACCAGTATTCTGATCCCTAAGAACAGGCCTACCATTTTTTTGTATTCTACTTCGAGGTTGAAATGACCTATAGCTGCATCGTCAGTTGGCGAAATTGCATGTCTTTTCTTTAATACCTTGATGGCTTTTTCTTCCACTATTGCAACCTGGATGCCGTCTTTAGATGTGATATTGAAAAAGCCGATGGCATCTCCCATGTTATATGTTTTCTGGCAAGTTGTAAAAGGCATATGGATCCGCTGGTTATCAAAACTGGCCGCCTCCCCCGTGCGTTTTGATTTGAACAGGCCCACCACCTTGAAATACACCCCGTTGATCTGGATATACTGGTTGACCGGGTTCTCGTCTTTTTCAAACAGAAGTTCTTTAACCCTTAGGCCAATGACGACGATCTTCCGTTTTTCCTTAAGGTCGAGTTCATTGATAAACCTGCCTTGCAGAAGGTTGACCGGGTCGATGCTGTCGAACACAGGATAATCACCGAATATCTGGAAGCTTCCTGATTTCAGTCCGCGGATCACGTTGCTGGCGCCGTTAAACCCGCCCACGTTGGTACGCGGAGCCAGGTATTTTATTTCGGGGATCGCTTCATCCAGCGCTCTTACATCCGCATTCTCATAATCAAATCGCCTTCCCCTCGTAAATCCTTTGTAAGGAACTGAAGTCTGTTGTGCCCAGATGAATACGCTGTTGGTAGCCATGTCACCGAAGTTCTGGGATATTCCGTTCTTCAGGCCATCGCCCGAACCCATCATGATCACGAGCATGAAAATGCCCCAGAACACGCCAAAAGCGGTAAGAAAAGTCCTGAGCTTGTTCTTGCTCAGTACGTGATAAATTTCCTGCCAACGGTCGAGGTCAAACATTATCTTTTCTTTTTTCGCTTTTCACTTTTCGCTTTTATTCGCACCAATTATTCATTTCTATTGTGTGCTCATTTCGGCTGCGCCGAACGCTTTTATTCCTCCCTCAGTGCTTCTATCGGCCTTATCGCCGCTGCCTTGATTGCCGGGAAGAAGCCTGCAAACGCCCCGGCAATGATCAGTAATACCGTGGCTCCCAAGGCAATTGCAAGATTGGCTTCAGGGTTCCTGAAAAAGTCAGAAGGCGGAATGTTCCTGGAGATCAGCTCCAGCAGACCCACCCCGAGGACCAACCCGATATACCCGGCAAATCCCGTGATCAGAATGGCTTCCTGCATGATCAGGCCAATGACGGAACCGGGGGTTGCACCCAGCGCCTTCCTGATCCCGATTTCTTTAGTCCTTTCCTTTACAGATATCATCATAATATTGCTCACTCCGACAATCCCCGCGATGATCGTTCCGATGCCGATGATCCAGATAAACAGCCTGATGCCGGTAAAAAGGGCGTTAAACCTGCGCACATCCTCGCTTTTATTCATAATATCGATGGCCCTGGGGTCATCGGGGGAGAATGTATGTGACCTGGCGAGGGTCATTTTTGCTTTTTTAAGCATCGCGTCGGCTTCTTCAGGACTTGCCTGGCCGGTTGTGAAGGATATCTGGTTGATGACATTACTGGTATAAAATACTTTCTGCGCAGTGGTGATCGGGATGTAGATCCTTTTCTGTTCGTCGTCTCCCCTTCCGAAGTCACGGAAGATGCCGATGACCTTGAACGGCACACCTTTGATGTTGATGTATTTTTCCAATGCAACAGTATCTCTTCCCTTGAACAGCTGGGATTTGACTTTTTCACCGATGGCTGCCACTTTCCTGCACTCCCTGATGTCGATCTGGTTCAGGAACCTGCCTTGCAGAACCTGTACCTCCTTAATATAGCCGTAATCGGGATGACTGGGAGAGACGAAGAAAGTACCGTATTCGTTCTTGTTCGAAACCAGGACGTTTCCCATGTAAAGCCTGGCTGAGATGCGGTCATATCCTTTGATGGATGTTTTGATCAGCTTATAATCCTGGTCGGTGAACTTGATCTCCCTTCCGGTCTTCAGTCCTTTGTACTGAACGCTGGTTACCCCGCTGCTGATCCATATCCCGTTTAATGCGCCGCCTTTGAATTCTTCCTTCACCCCATTTTCCAAGCCGTTCCCGGATCCCAGCAGGATGATGAGCATGAAAATACCCCAGGCCACGGCAAATCCCGTGAGGAAGGTCCTTAATTTATTCTTCCTGATGGTACTGTAAATTTCCTGCCAGCGGTCGAGAGAGAACATGGTTAATTCTTAATGATTTCCGTGATCATGCCATCCGTGATCCTGATAGTCTTCTGTGTCCTTTTTGCAATATCATGTTCATGAGTAACAATAAGCATCGTAATATTTTCATTCTTATTGATGTCGGTAAGTATATCCATGACCTCCTGGGATGTCACGGAATCCAGGGCCCCTGTGGGCTCGTCGGCAAGGATTACCTTAGGTTTGGCGATCAGGGCCCGGGCGATAGCCACCCTCTGTTTCTGTCCGCCTGAAAGTTCATTTGGCAAATGATGGGCCCAATCCTTCAGGCCCATCCTGTCAAGAAATTCCATGGCTATCGCATTTCTCTTTTTACGTTTAACATTCTGATAATAAAGAGGTAACGCTACATTTTCCATGGCATTCTTAAAAGAAACCAGGTTGAACGACTGAAACACAAACCCTAAAAACTTATTCCTGAGCATCGCGGCTTTACGTTCGTTCAGGTTCTCGATCCTGACCCCGTTCAGTATGTATTCCCCGTGGTCGTGGTTATCAAGGATCCCGAGGATATTCAGGAGAGTTGATTTCCCTGATCCTGAAGCGCCCATCACCGAGATCATCTCGCCGGCATCGACTTTAAGGTCAATGCCCTTCAGAACATGCAGTTTATTATTTCCAGTGATGTAGGTTTTATGAATATTACTGATATCTACCATTGGTAAGCGATTAAGTTCCCATTTCGGGGACAGCAGATATAAGACTCATTTTTCAGGTCAGGGTTACATTAAAATGAGGATAAAATCCTGTTTTTATACAAGATTGACGGTTTGACCGGTGAAAGGCATTAATTAACCGTCAAGTGTTTACGCTTTTTTTTTGTAAGACTTGGAAATTGCCCGATTTTTTGTAATTTTGCGCCCCTGAATTCCTCCTTAGCTCAGTTGGTCAGAGCATCTGACTGTTAATCAGAGGGTCGCTGGTTCAAGTCCAGCAGGGGGAGCAAAAAAACAATATTAAAGCCCTGTATTTAACACAAATACAGGGCTTTAATATTGCGCAACTAACAAATATCTAATACTATTTCAAGAAATCATTGCTTTTAATACAATAGCTCCTGCCAGCTAGCGATGGAAAGTGCTTGTCGGTCAGGTGTTTATAAAATTCGATTCTCTTTATCTAATTTTCTTTCTTTCATTAAAATTTGCAGAAAGAGAAATAAAATAATTGCCAGAACTGCAAACACTGCTTCGGTATTTAGCATTCCTTTCGACCCCCATCGGGTGTGGGCCCATCCTTCGATGTAAATCATCAGGTATATCGGAGCGTTCGACAGTGCTGCATAAATATTGTATTTGGTAACGGCAGCACCTTTGCCAATTGCTTCTAATACAAAAGCATTATAGCCGGCATAAGATAATCCCATGATGACAGCATACAGAGAAGTCCAGATAATATACATAAGTTCAGTTTTGGGGGAATAGGCCATCCCTAATGCACATAATGCTCCAAGCAATCCGAATAATAGATAGGCTGACTGTCGTTTTATACGGTCGCAGATCCACCCGCCCAAAAGGCAACCTGCAGCAGAAAGCAAACCTGCCATAACGCCTGTTGCCAAAGCAACAGTATCAGCGCCAGCATTCCAGTCTTTTGCCACAGCAGACCAAAGATTGGAGGCAGCCCCGGTACCCAGCGTTAAAAAGCAGAGGATCATAGCCAGGATTCCCATCTTTGTTTTCAAGGTGATATAGACATCTTCAACAAGATTCCTGAAGGTTTTCATCATGCGATGGTCACGAATAGTTGACTTTGGCTCTTTCAAAAAGAAAAGTCCGAAGCAGCATAATAAGCAGGTTATGGCAAGTATTGCTGCCACCATCCATTCCTCCGGCAACCGCTGTGCCAGCCATAGTCCTGCGCCTCCACCTAATCCGATTCCTCCCAGGCATCCTGCTTGTGAATAACCAGCGGCACGCCCTTTTAATTTTTCCGGGACATCATGCGCCATCAGACCATCATTGGCCATACCTAAAAAAGTGATCATGAAATTGGAAAAGATAACAATGAAAGTCATCAGGGGTAAACTCGAATCTTTAATAGGAAGAATTCCTGTGGCCAGAATCCCTAAAGCGCTTATTCCATTGGCAATTAGATACCATTTTTTTAATGAGAGGAAGGAATCGACAAGGGGTGCCCAGACAAATTTAAAAATATGGGGCAGAACACCTGCAGCGATCAAAGCAGCAACCTTTTCGACAGAAATTCCTTCCCTGGTAAAAAGGAAAGCAAGGGTAACTGAAATATATCCGGTTATGATGCCAAATGGCAGAATAAGCAATGTGAATATTGACGGATGAACCGGAATATGGGTTGAATTGGGTTCGGAGTGGGAGGTGTTGTTAAGTTGCATATTCACAGGATCCGGACCCCTTGATGTATATTCATATGTTTTCAGTTATGCTTAATTTGTCTATTTGCTTCTGAAAAAATGACTTGTATAACAACACAGCGAGTTGTGAATGTTATAACAATATGAATTTCAATTAAATATGCAACAAACATACAAATTTGATCTGATAATAAGTGTAAAAAATCGTCAGAACCTGTCCGGGTTTAAAATAAGGTCAATAGTTGAATTTTGTCAACTATAAGAAAATGTGATTTTTATGTGGTTTGAAAGAAAGTCATCTGCTTGCAACTTTGTCCATTAAGGGGAGCCTCTAAATCAGCCACTTACATAAATTTTGTAGGTGGCCTTTTTCTTTGGAACACACAAAAGTACACACAAAGGCAGGAATAAATATCCGGATCAGGGAAATCTTCCTGCCTGATTTCATTGAATTTTCCAGGAATACAATCTGCCAGTGACTGATCTTCAATAATATTTATTTATAAATAATATGTTAAATAATCCATATGTGGATTATTTAGTATATTCGTCACACGATTACGACACATATGCCGACCAGATTTTGTTCCTGCAGTAAAGCAGGGAAATAAATTTTCAATCTGTTCTGAATGTTGATTCCATGTGGATAACCTCAATATCCTGCCTGCGCATATCCACACAATGGTTGCATAATAACCTCAACTTTCACATAGAACTAAGTACAAAATAACCTCAACGATTGAGGTTATGCATTCGTTATAGGCAACCAATTGGCGACACTGCAAACTCAAACATTTGAGGACTGAATAAACACTTACATTTAATCAAAAATCCGAAAATGAAAAAACAAACAATATTTCTGCTGGCTACAATAATTTTCTGTTGCACAGTAATGGCACAGAATTTTTGTACTGACCCATTTGCTCATACATTTTCAATTGTTGCGCGAGATTCAGTTATAGGTGAAATGGGAGTAGCAGTTCAGACACATGCTTTTTCTGTCGGTACTGCGGTGATATGGGGAGAGGCGGGTGTAGGGGTAATTGCTACACAAGCATCAACAAAGATAGCTTTTGGTCCCGATGGTTTAAAATTATTGAAAAAAGGAAAATTACCAGAGGAAGTAGTGAAGATTTTAACCGAAGCGGATTCAGGCCGTAATAATCGTCAACTGGGCGTATTGGACATGCAAGGACTCACTGCTTCATACACAGGAAAAAAATGTATAGCGTTTGCGGGAAACATTGCCGAAAAAAATTTTTCGGTGCAAGCAAATATGATGTTGAATGACAAAGTGATTCCTGCAATGGCAAAAGCGTTTAAAGAATCAAAAGGTGCATTGGCTGAACGGATGATTTTAGCATTGGAAGCAGGTCAAAACGCTGGGGGTGATATTCGCGGGATGCAAAGTGCAGCAATTCTAATTGTAAAACCTGTTGCCTCAGGACGAATTTGGGAAGACCGTTATATTGATTTGCGTGTGGACGACAATCCCGAACCTATTAAAGAATTGAAACGATTGCTGCAAGTTTTTCGTGCAAACGAACATGCAAGTAAGGGTGATGAGGCAATAGAAAAAAAAGACTGGACAACAGCAGCTAAGGAATATGAGATTGCTCAAAAATTGGTTCCTAAAGATGTGGAGATGAAATTCTGGTATGCTATATCCCTTGTAAATAATGGTAAAAAAGAAGAAGCATTACCGTTATTCAAAACAGTGTTTGAATTGAATAGTAACTGGATTTTACTGATTCCCAGATTGAGAAAAGTTGATGTTTTAACATGCTATGATGAAACAGAAAAATTAATTTTAAGCGTGCAGAATAAGTAACTCAAATCGGAAATATTATGCAAACTCATACAAGCGACTGCTCCTTGAACAAACTTTGGTGTGGACTTCAAACTTTCGTGCTTCGTGTCGGGAACTTGGCTGCCGTCAGGGCGTTGGCAGAAATAAAAAAAACGTCAGCATCTGTGATTTTTTGATAAGATATGTTACTAATTGATTAAAATGTGTACACAAATAAATTTTAAAAACAATTAAAAGTAACATCATGATAAATGACAAAGGATAAGTTAAGTGAGCAATTCCTGCGTGTTTTCGAGGATAATACTGGGATAATTATAAAGATTGCGAGAGCATTTACTAGAACTTCTCATGATAGAGAGGACTTGATAAATGATATTGCACTAGAACTTTGGAAATCATTTGAGAGATTTAAAGGCGATTCAAAAATATCCACGTGGATATATAGAGTAGCTATAAATATATCGATGAATTACAAGCGAAATAAAAAGAAAGATTCTTTGTTCTCCTTCTTATATGATTTCAAAAAAGTTGATTCCTTACCATGGCTTATAGAACAAGATAACTCATCAGAATCAGAGATTTTATATAATTGTATTGATGAGTTGAATGAAATAAATAAAGCCATTATTTTACTCTATCTTGACGGCAATTCGCATGATGAAATATCAGAAATAATGGGTATTTCAAAAACAAATGTAGGTACACGAATTGGCAGGATTAAAGAACAGATTAGAAATTTAGCAATTACAAAAATTTAATTATCATGGAACTTATAGAATTACAAAATATTTGGGGTCAATACGATAAGAAATTAACTGATAATACACGATTAAACAAAGAGATTTTAAGACGAATGTTAATATCTAAACCTGAGAAACGATTGAACTGGATTAAAATAAACGCAGGTTTTAACTTGATTTTGCCAATAGTTTTAATCTTATTGGTTTTGGTTCCACACATTCAATTTCGTTCTTCGATTGATTTTTATATTGGATTAGGTTTATTTACAGCTTTTTCATTAATAACTTACATTTGGGCAATTAGATATTACTTGTTGATTTGTAAGATTGATTTTTCAGAACCGACATTAGCAATTAAGAAGGAAATCGCTGAACTTGAAAAGTATAAAATTAAAATAACTAGGATAGGATACATATTTGCGCCTTTTGCAATGATAGGTATATTTATAATGGCTCAGATACCTTTTTTCTCAATCAATTCAATCGTGCCATTTTCATTGATTATTCTTGTAATGATTACCTCGATTTATTATACTTTTAAATACTCAATTTACGAGCGATTTAGAAAACTTAATATTGAAATAAAAGAAATCGAAGAACTGGAAAAAGAATAAAATTACTTCAGCCAGACAAACCGGAGTATCTGACCACCCTCTGCCGATTTTGGCTGACCACCTCAACTTATTAATATCCAATACTTAAAGCTGGTCCATTTATTTAGGCGAGGACTGGTCAATGCAAGCGTTTTTTCCTATAATTTAGCATATAATATTTTAACCTGAAAGCCGCAGAAATCTCAAAATATGCAATTGTGTTTATGGAATAATAAAAAGGCAATATTCAAAACATGGATGAATCAAAAAACCATATAAACGAAAAAGATGGGCAGCAACAAAATATTCAGGGGAACCTGGAACCTTCAGAAAAGATGATGCAAAATATTTCACAGGAAAGTGACAACGCAAAAAATCAATCTGAAAATCCCGAAAACATGGAAGTACATCCTCATTCAGACAGCCATGGAAAGAAAACATGGAAAGCATATTTCTTTGAATTTTTCATGCTGTTCCTTGCAGTATTCTGCGGTTTTTTAGCAGAGTATCAATTGGAGCATAAGTTAGAGAGAGACAGGGAGAAACAGTTTATTATTTCAATGGTGAAAGAGCTTCAGGAGGACCTTGTCCAAATTGACATGGTACAGAAGGACACCAATCGGTATAAGAATTTAGATACCCTGGCAATGATACTTCTGGAAAGTGACAGGTCCTCAGAAGACATAAGACAAACATATGATTTGTACTTCCGAAACACAACAAACATTGCTTATATGTCAATTAACAGAAATACACTCACCCAACTTAAGAATGCCGGAAATATGAGGTTGATACGAAAGATGAATGTTGTAGACAGCTTAAATCAATTGGACAATAGAATCACTGAATTACACACCCAGCTGGAGTTTTATATGAAGATCATGTACGATAATTTTAAGTTAGGGGCCAGAATCTTCGATATGGGTTATCTGATCAAAAACAAAGAAGGTAAGCGGATGAGGTCAAGGAAAGAGGTTAATGAAAATCCCAGTAAATTTGACTTTTTTACCCATGACAAAGCCACATTCAATGAATTTGGGAACATGATGAAGATGCAAGCAGCTAGTTTACATGCTTATCATTTTGTGCTGGAAGACTACAGGAAATATTCTGTTCGGTTAATTGCTTTCTTAAAAAAGGAATATCACCTTGAAAAGACATTGTAGATCAGGCTGTTTCAAAAGCAATTGTATCTCGTTAGTTCAATTTTCACTTAAAAATTCGTGCGTTCAGAAAATTGTAAAGAGAGAACCTGGTTGCAACTTTGTCCATTAGGGGGAGCCTCCATATCAACCACTTACGAATTCAAAAGTAAGTGGTTTTTTTATTGGATACACGATCGGAAACACAAGTCGGTCTCATGATGTTCTTTCTACCCCTGTATTAACGCAGGTTTCCATAGTATAAGATCACTCCTCTTTTTCATTTCAGATTGAAATATTTTTCTATTTCCCGCTTCTTTCCTGATCCTTTAGTGGAGTTTTCATCGTAGAAACTCGTCATTCCTCACAAATTTTTATTCTGTTTTTATAACACATTGATAATCAATCTGAATATTTGTTGGGATTGAATAGATTGATCGGGTTTTGGACGGATATTTGATCTGAAAACCTGTAAGAGATTGATTTTCATGGGGAGGTTCCATTCTTTGAATGAATGGAATTATATCTTCATCTCTTAAAATTGGAGTGTCATATTGAGAATATCTAAAAGATTATCAGTGACGTTTAATTTATTGGTTTGATTTCTTTTCCATGAACGCATAATTTATAATATGAGGAACGAATTTACCACTGATTTCTATTGTTTTAAACTCAATTATGCCAAAGTATGAACTGAAAAGGTCATTTAACTCCTCTTCAGACGAAAAATACAATACAGTACCCAGATTAGTACTCCTGAATTTTCCTGAACCGCCAAATCCTGTGTCTTTTTCGCTGAAACAGACCGAAAAATATTTACCTCCCGGATTAAGAACGCCAAATACGTTTTGAACAAATTTCTTCCTTTTCTCCGGGAATATATGATGTAGGACTTCCCAATCATAAGCAAAGTCGAATGTTTTCCCAACAACATTCCTTAAATCATCAACTGCATCAGCAACAAAAAAATTGCACTTGACTTTTATTTTCTTCGCATTTTCCTTTGCCAATTTTATCGCCGTTGGCGAAATATCAACACCTGTAACATTAAATCCTTTATGAGCGAGATAAATGGCATAATTGCCAGCACCACAACCTAAATCTATAACGTCACAGGGAGGTATTTTTCCACTCTCGACCAATTGAACTAATTCATCCGGAGGAGCCTCAATATTCCAAGGAATCTTTGTTAATGGAACATTTCTGTATATCTCATCAGTTTCAACTTGTTTCATGGC
Organism: uncultured Bacteroidales bacterium; assembly: GCA_903887775.1. Taxonomy (GTDB): domain Bacteria; phylum Bacteroidota; class Bacteroidia; order Bacteroidales; family FEN-979; genus CAIRDP01. Next base: position 19,964 of record CAISRB010000007.1, on the reverse strand, counting down.
ATCATATAATTTCTTTAAATCATTTTTATTTCAACTCGTTTCCAACAGAAAACGCATCCCCAAGTTTATCTCCGATGTTATAATATGCCTGACTTCCAAATGAACCCCACAACATGGGTCTGACTTTCTCGATGTCCGGAAGTTGTTTTGGATTCAGAACCTCGCTATCAGCGACCATTCCGACAATTTCTCCAATGAACATTGTATGTGAGCCAAGATTAATCTCCCTGACCAGTTTACATTCAAGGGTATAGGGAAATTCCTTAACGATAGGAGCATTTACCAATTTGCTCCTTTCCGGAGTAAGTCCTGTCACTAAAAATTTGTCGTATTCTTTTCCAGAAACAATGCCGACAAAATCGGCCTCTTTAAAATACTTTTCAGAGGGGATGTTTACTGTGAATGCCTCGGTTTGTTTGATGTTGTGAAAACTGAGTTTACCCTCCCTTATAGACACACTGATACAAGGTGGCTTGCTTGATACGATTCCACCCCATGCGGCATTCATCATATTAGGTTTACCATCGGAGCTATATGTTCCAATAATGAGCACTGGAGAGGGGAGTAATACAGTGTTTGGTGGAAGGGAAAGTTTCATAATCGGAAGATGAGATATTCTAAAATTTAAAAGAGATAATTCTATTTAAGTTTGGAGGGCGATTTTCTAAGAAGCAAATGTATTTATTTTAAACGCATCGAACCAAGAAACATTATCCACGAGGGAAGTACTCCATAATATCACCACAATGGGGGTACACACTTCAATTCGGTCGAGGGGTGGTCAATTTGACCGGAATCTCCGGTCATTTGCCGGATTTATAAAGGCATATATGGAATAAATTACCAAAAAGAATATCCTGAAACTATATTTGTTGGATAGACCAACCAGCAAATCATGAAAACAAAATTAACTCTTCCCGGATTGATTCTTTTTTTCAGCATTTCTTTATGGGCTCAGAATAACCTTCCTTATCTTGGGCAAACACCACCCGGATTGACCGCGCTGCGTTTCCCGCCCGATTCTCTCCTGGCTACTAATAATTGGATGTGGCACGGATCACCTGTGTTCACATACGATGGATTGGAAATGTTCTGGACAGAATATTCGGAACCAACCGCCGGCACATATAAGCTGGAAATTTTTACAATGCGTGTTGAAAATAATAACTGGAGCTCCATTCAGAGACCATCATTCGCTGATACCAGTTATAAGGAAAACAATGTGCTTTTCATTGCCAGCGACGATACTTTGTATTATTATTCTGATAGAACGACAAGCTTTATTACCCAGGTAGTAAGAACAACGACAGGCTGGGGTCAACCTCAGGCACTTCAAATACCCCTTCCTCCGGGTGTCTTGTACGGAAACACATTTTCCGTTGCCAAAAACAGGGACATATACGTGGATCTGCTGGACACAACGACCAATGATGGCAATATCTATATCTCTCATTTTCAAAACGGGAATTACCAATTGCCACAGGTATTGGGCCCGGAAATCAACTCGGGTTACGGTGAATTTTGTCCATTTATTGACCCTGATGAACGATACCTCATTTTTGCATCAAACAGACCTGGAGGATACGGAGGTCAGCTCGATCTGTATATTTGTTTTAAGAATGAAGACCAGACCTGGACGGATGCGATCAATATGGGATTTGAAATTAATTCAACAGCTGCGTTTTTTCCTTTTGTGACACTGGATAAGAAATATCTGTTCTTTACTACCGGTAAACCAGCAGATATCGGGTACAATCCTTACTGGATCAGCGCAGATATCATAGACAGCCTTCATTTACTGGTCGGTATTGATAAGGCAGGAAAATCCTCAGAACAGTTGAAACTATATCAGAACCAGCCAAACCCGGTCAGAAATCAAACAATCTTTTTCTTTGATCTGGATTATTCAGGAAAAATTTCCTTTGAAATATATTCCCTGACAAAAGGCAGAATACGGGTTTTGTTTGAAAATAAATTCTTCGTGAAAGGGAAACATTCAATCGTATTCGATGCTTCTGAATTACCTGCCGGAATATACCTTTATAAGCTGACCTCATCTGTCGGCGATATAGTAACAAGGAAAATGGTTGTCATAAAATGATATGCTGCAACTTTGTGCAATAAGGGGAGCAAAACCCAGTGAAGAGTGAAGAACTTTTTATTTTTCACTTTTTAACTGAATCCGGATTAACCTTTGGATGGCTCTCGCTCAAACAAATTCAGATACTTTTGAAAAATGAAGATGCGGTTTCTCTTGAATCCTGTTTTTTCGCTGAGGATTCCGAGTTTCTCAAAGTCCTGAATTAACCGGTTTGCCGTTGAAATATTCACAGCAAGTACTTTCGCCGCTTCGGAGGCATCCACGATAGGCTTGGTGTATAAATACCGGATCAGCCGCATTGCAAGCGGAACCTTTTTGCCAAGCGTAATAATTCGTTTCTCTTCCAATTCACTACGAAGTTTCATGATTTCATGAAAGGTCTGAATTGAATTTTCGGCAGTTTCCAGAACGCCTACGAGGAAGAAAGTTAACCATTGCACCATGTTATTCTGAGTTCTCACTGCGGTCAGGTTATCGTAATAATGTGAGCGATTCCGTTCAAAAAAATCGGAAAGATATAATGCAGGTTTGCCTGGCATTTTGTTGCTCACAAGATAAAGTGTTATAAGTAACCGCCCTAATCTCCCATTGCCATCAAGAAAAGGGTGAATGGATTCAAATTGATAATGTGCAATGCCAATTCGGATAAGCGGTGGCATTTGCAAATCCTCATTGTTCAATAGTTTTTCAAGATCGCTCATCAATCCGGGCACTTCACTGTGAAGGGGCGGAATATAGGCTGCATCATTCAGTGTAGCGCCACCAATCCAGTTTTGGGAGGTACGGAACTCACCGGGTAATTTGTTTGTGCCCCGGACTCCCTGTAATAATTTTTCGTGCGTTTGTTTCAGCAAGCGTGTACTTATTGGAAGTTCCTCCAGTTGCGCAATTGCAAAATTCATGGTTTCAATGTAGTTATGAACTTCCTGCCAGTCGTCGCGTTTTTCGGGGCTGATGTATTCAGCATTCTGAATGGCTTCTTCCATACTGGTTTGAGTCCCCTCAATCCTGCTGCTCCGTGTAGCTTCCTTTGTGATGTGCATCCGGATAAAAAAATCCACATCGGGAACCATCATCGAAAAGGCATTCAACTCACCAAGTTTTCTTGTAGCATCATTCAGCAGTCGGTTTACCTTTGCATCGCTTACCAGCCATTCGTGATTCATAGGTTCAGGCGAGAAACTTGAATAGCCATATTGTTTATTGTATCTTGCGTGTTTCAATACTTTCATCCTTCGGAAATGAAGTTACCGTGTTGTAACTTTATACAGTAAGGGGAACTAATCAAAATGTTATTGCCAATCTTATTGGTTTCTGCAGTCCCGAACCAACCAATTAATCCCTACCTCGAAACTGTTGGATTAATCATAGCTACACCAATTCTTTCTCCTTCTTTGATCAGAGTTTCATAACCCCTTAAAGTATGAATCAATAAATCTTCATCGATGCGGATTTTGTTTTTTTCAAACAGCAGCACTACCGTGGAATCCGTATGATGGGTGATACACTTCCGCTAATGGGAAAATGGAAACGGTGGTAATCGAAAGGGGCAAGCCGGAGGTCTTGACCATCGCCCGCCGATTTGCCTGGCCACAATATCTTCTTAACAATTATCATTCAAGAACCTGTATTTGTTCATGTTACATATTATTTATTATTACGATATGTGTTTTTATCATTTAATCATGTATATTGTAGTAACAAATCTTAAATAATTGTTTCACTCAAGTTGTAAACTTTTTCATGATTTACTTTTTCTGTTTAGTCATAAAAATTGTCGGCATATGAAATACCCATAAGGACTACGTTCATACAAACCGTGAATGTTAATTATGGGTATTCCATGTGACCGATTTGTTAAAAAATAAATATTAACATATGAAAAACCACACTCTCAGGATTTCCTTTTTCCTGTTGTTTGTATGCTCCATTTCGGCGATCTATTCCCAGACATGGCAGTATGGAGCACCCTTTGACACCACTGCGCCTCCTTCAGTCTTTTCCAAAGTAGCATGCAGCTATCCGCGAACATACCTCCTCGACTCGCTCAAATACCCTTATCCCACTACTTCCTGGTTCAAATGCCTGTTCCTTTCAAGGAATATTAAAAATGTTTATCCCGACAGCATGGTCGGATGTTCGCCGGTATTTACCTATCCCTATGCCGTTGGTTTGGGCACTATGCCGGTACCAGGGTATGTATCATACTCGAAAGCCTGTGACAGGTTAGGGCTCGGTTACCAGCCTTATGCGGTTTCGATTTTTTCAAATGGATTTCCCGGAGCCAATTCTGTCACTTTTTCCTCGGGTTTTGACTGGTATTTTGGTGCGGTTGATTCCACACTTACCCCGGATATGATCGCATTCAAGCCATTCATCAAAAAGTTCGATGACCTGTCGGTCACATTGAAATACCGCCGTGAAGACTCACAGCCTGGTTATATGGAATCTCCCATTGTCAAAGGCATGCCGTATGTCACGATGAAATATTCAGGATTGACCCCGTACTTTGCTTCACAGGGACGAACAGTAAATGCCTTTTCCACCGATGGGGTAAACTACACAAACCTTCCCAACCCCGGTCCCGTTAAAGCCAGGAGCAATATGTTCATCCTTAAAATGGCTGCTGATGGTGGCGGTGATAATTACATTTATTACGTATTGTACGCTTCTGATTCTGTTACCGTTAACATATATTTCGATTATATGGGCCAGGGATCTCCCTTTCAGGGGGCCCTGATCTTTCAAAACACTTTTACAGGTTACCTGCGTGCTGCATATCTTGCAGCCAGAGCAAAAGCAGGTTCAAATCCTCAGTATGATGACACCCAAAACATGGCCCAAAAGCTCCTGGTACTGGACAATTATTGCAAATTCTACCCGACTGGTGGCAATTATTCTGCCTCTATTGACAGTGGTGCCGATATCGCTGACATGAAATTCCAGTGGACCAGCAACGACCCCTCAAACGACTCCCTTTTAATGTTGGCTCTTCCGCATCACGTTGATATCCTGGGTGCATCGACATCCAAAGATACAGTCCTGACGCAATACCAATGCATCAAGGGCCAGCTAACCGCCATTAATGGAAAAACCTGGAACATGCAGGAACTTTTGATCACTGCGGGGTGGATATCGCCGGAACATAACCTTGCAAATAACACCATCGATAAATATCGCCATGAACTTCTGGCCACTCTCAAAGGGGATAGGGACACCATTGCCGGTGCTACGGCTTTCCAGCCAGGGTACCTCAACCAGGTCAATACCTCAACGTATTTTGGAGGGAAGCAGCTGGCAAAGAAAGGACGGCTTGCAGTGATCGGGGATGAACTGGAAACCTGGTTCCCGGAGGCTGACTCTGTGTCTGAAGACATTCGTGATACGCTGAAAACAGAAATAAACCGCTGGCTTGACGGTACCCCTCTGGTAATTATGCCCGGCTGGCTGCCAAACGCATTCAGATATGATACCGTTTATGGGGGATTGGTTAACTTAATCGATCAGAATAATGTAGGTGCTGATTTCGGCAACTCAGTTTATACTGACCACCACTTCCATTACGGGTACTTTCTTTACGCGGCTGCAGCCCTTGCGAAAGGAGATTCCATCTGGGCCCAGGCATACAGGCATAAAATCCTGCTTTTGGCAAGGGATATTGCAAATCCATCCGCAACAGACAAATATTTTGTTAAAGATCGGAACAAAGACTGGTATGACGGTCATTGCTGGGCCCAGGGCCTTTCGGATGCATCGGGTGTTGGGAACAATCAGGAAAGTACAAGTGAGTCGGTGAATGCATGGTATGGAATGATGCTTCTTGGCCAGGCGCTGGGGGATAAAAATCTGGAAAATACCGGACGCCTTTATGCGTCTACAGAAATCAGGTCGGCAAAAAAGTACTGGCAAATCGGACCAAATTCCCATTACCCGGCCTTGTACACCGATCTTTATAAGGTAGTAGGAAATCTCTATGCTTCAAGTATTAATTCGCTGGTAGCATTCGGTAGCCCGGGTGATCCCATGATGGTATACGGGATCCAGATGATCCCGACCACTCCGGTTGATTATAGTCTGCTGCATGAACCCTGGAGCGATTCTCTTTATTATCTTTATTACATAAATGCCCCTATGTTCAATTCTGATTCTGTAACGAACCTGGAACTCCAATGGGCAACTGTAAATTTAGCAGCCTACAGTCTTTCAAAGCCGGGAAATGGATACGCCTATTATCGGAAAATGCTGGAAAACTATTTATATTACTCGGATAACGCCACCCGAAATATAGTGAATTACGATGACGGGGAGAGCAAAACCAATGTCCTTTACAATACTCTTGTAAGCGCCGGATCAAACGGACTTAAATATAAATTACTGCTTGATGTAAAGACAAAGGTGGTCAGTGAGGATACATCGGGTCATTGCCAGGGCAAAATCGAAATTGAGGTCCTTAACCGTAACCAGGCCGACCCGCCATTCCATTATTTCCTGCAACTTGCCGGCAGTGACAAAGAAAAGTACTACAAAAGCAAGTCCATCGACCACTTATGCCAGGGGACGTACCTGCTGACTGTCATTGACGCGGAGTTCAACATTGGGTTTGGCAGTGTGACCGTTAAGAATCTATTATCGGTAAATGAGAACACTCTTGACCACAATCTCCTCATATATCCGAATCCTTCTCCGGATGGCAGTTTTACGGTAAACTGGGGAAATACCGGGGAAAAAGCGGTTGAGATCCTCATTAGCAATCCACAGGGCCAACCAGTATTTTCAGAAAAAATTTCCTCCGGGTCAACAGGCAGTCAAACGGTCAACCTGAAAGGCCAGCCAGCCGGAATGTATACGATAACCATAATCTTTGCAAGCGGGGAAAAAGGACATGCGAAAATTGTGAACTATAATTAAAGTAAATATTTCTACAGAAGGAAGGAGAAAAGCGATGACAAATTCATTAAAGATCATATTCAGGATTGTGAAAAGCCACATCAATATCATAGCAATGACGGTACTCTTTGTTATTGTCGTGATGCTGGCCGGCGGCTGTAAAAGCAAATCGGAGCAACAGCAAGGAACAGCTGAAACGCTTCGTTTCGTCTTCATGGCCGACTGCCGCGGTAAATCAACTGCGGATCAGGTGAACACCCCGGTGCTGAACGCCATCATCAGCCAGATCGGTGCTTTGTCACCCAAGCCGGCCTTTGTGATGTTCGGCGGAGATATGTCTTACAGTGGCTATATCGATTCCTCTTATACATTCCAGGCATGGAAAGACCTGTTCACACCCCTGACCGCAAATGGAATACCCTTGTACACCGCCCTTGGCAATCACGAGCTGTATTTATCGAGCTCTGATTCCGGTTTCTTTCTCGGAAACCAGCAGGAGTTCAAGCATGTTTTTTCGGAGAATCCCGCAAACGGACCTCCCGGCTACGAGCACCTGACTTATTCCTTCACTTCCCCGGGCGGCAATTCTTTTTTCGCTGTATTAGATGCCTATTACCTGACCCACAGTTTCAAAGACACGACCGTGGGGGGCAACATCGATTCTACCCAGATGTCATGGTTAAAAGAACAGGTGGCCCAAACCAAGGCAACACACAAATTCCTTTTCATCCATTCACCCTATTACTATGTCAACAAAGACCCGGAAGAGCCTTCCGCAGCAAACGAGTCCTATACAAAGCTCTGGGCTTTCCTTGACGCCAACAAGTTCGACTTATACGCCTGCGGCCATTCGCATCTTTATTCCCGCAAGACCATCGACAGCAGCGTCCTCCCGAACCCACAGACCATACCACCGACACCCTCGTGGCAGAACAATGTTGTTCAGCTTTTAAATGGCACCTGCGGCACCCACATTGAGGCAACCATTATCGATCCGGCCATCAGAGCCTCCTGGAATGTGCACAATGACAGCCTGACTTATTACTTCAGCGTTATCGACATTTCCGGCAGCACCGTAACTGTCAACAGTTACCGTGGCAATACAGGGGCTTACAGCGTATTCGATACTTTCACCATTAACAAGTAAGAAAATGGACAAGAACCTGGGTTAACCGGGTTTCCGGCGATGGTGTTGCAAATTGAGCAGTAAGGGGAAGCGAAAGTAAACAAGCCGGCGGAAATGTCGGCTTGTTCTTTGATTACCAGTTGATTCGACTTTGCAACTCTTTACCCTTCTCCATTCAATTTTTGTTGCAATGATTGAAAAAAATCGTATTTTTGTTCAAACGGTTTCAATTGATGCTTGATCCCGAAAAAAATAAAGTCATTATTGATTATCTCCAGGCGTACAATCCTGTAAAAATCGGAATCTTCGGTTCATACGCCAGGAATGAATCCAGGCCGGATAGTGATCTTGATATCCTGATTAACCTTAATACGGCTATCTCGCTATTTCAGTTGGTAAGGATTGAACGTGAATTATCGGAATTATTAGGAGTCAAGGTCGATCTCGTTTCTGACGGCTCCATAAAAAATAAAAAACTCCGTAATTACATTGAAGCTGATCTGAAAATCATTTTTCAAGCGTGAAAGACGATTCAATATACCTGGAACATATTGAAAGCAGTCTGAAGAAGATTATTTCCTACTCTTCGGATTTTAGCCGCAAAGCTTTTCTTGAGAATACTCAATTGCAGGATGCTTGTATCAGGCAGATTGAAGTTATGGGTGAAGCAACAAAAAGGATCTCCGACACCTTCAAAGAAAAACACCCGGAAGTGCCATGGAAAGACATGGCAGGAATGCGTGATAAACTCATTCATAATTACATTGATGTTGACTTAAATATTGTTTATCAGACAGTTGCAGTTGACATTCCTACCCTCTTGCCTATACTTGAAAAGATCATAGGATAACTCATAATACAGAAGTCCTCCTGCTGCAACTTTGTCCACTAAGGGGAGCCACAGTGGCTCCCCGGATAAAAAAAATTATGCAAATTTCTATAACTTTGGATTTTCAGCGTAACTAATAAGACCTTTAAATTATTGTTTGCCCATGATAACCATATTCATCGCTTATCTTGCTATTACAATGGGGATCGCCTGGTGGTACTCACGCGGCAGTATGACCCATGAAGGTTTTGTTCTTGGTGGGAAAAAATTTTCCGGCACGGCCCTGGCGCTTTCTGAGCGGGCGACAGGAGAATCGGCCTGGCTTCTCCTGGGGCTTACAGGATATGCCTATTCCGACGGACTGAGTGCAATATGGGTCGCACTGGGCTGCGTTACAGGCATTATATTCATCTGGTTTGTTATGGCAGGACGGCTTCGTGCCGAAACAGAAAGGAGCGGTTCGATGACCGTTTCCAGCCTGATCGCGAAAAAAATCCCGGGCTCTGAACGGTCCATCGCCATGCTTTCAGCCATGATCGTGGTCTTTTTCTTTGTTTTTTACATTGCTGCACAATTCAGCGGCTCTGGAAAAGTGCTGAACAAGACGTTCGGACTCGATCCTTTCTGGGGGATTATCATCAGCTCGGTAGTAGTTACGGTTTATTGTGTCATGGGCGGCTTCATCGCAGTGGTAGTCACTGATGTTTTTCAGTCGATCCTCATGATATTCACACTGGTTGTCTTCCCCGTTATTGCAGTTCTTGTTGCTGGTTCCCACGATATCCATATAATTCAATCAATCCAGGCAGCCGGGCCGCAATATTTATCACTTACCCATGGTTTGTCTGGTTCCGCGGCCCTGATCCTTATGATGAGCGGGTTTAGCTGGGCACTGGGGTACACCGGGCAGCCTCAGCTTCTTACACGGATGATGGCTATCCGTGACCAAAAGGGAGTTCAGACAGCAAAATGGGTTGCAACGGTTTGGACGCTTCTGGCTTATACGGGTGCCATTCTGATCGGCCTGTTCGGGATCGCCTTTGTGCAGGGAGGCATGCTCGGGCAAGAAGCTATAAAACTATCGAAGGATGCCGAAAAGATCCTGCCGGTCATGGTGGTTGCCCTGGTGAACCCTTTGCTTGCCGGGGTCCTTCTGTCGGGCGTGATCTCTGCCATGATGTCAACAGCTTCGTCGGAGCTCACAGTCTCTTCGGCTTCCATCACCGAGGATATGTATTCCAACTTCAGGAAAAAACAGGATTCTCCCAAAAAGCTGCTTCATCTCAACCAGGGAATGACCTTTGTCGTCGGGGCTATTGCCATTGTGCTGGCTTTTACAATGCAGGATACGGTTTATGGCCTTGTTTCATATGCATGGTCGGGTATTGGCTCATCCTTCGGTCCTGCCCTGATCCTGCTCCTGTTCTGGAAACGGTTTTCACGTGCAGGAATATTCGCCTCGCTGATTTCAGGAACCATTTCGACAGTGATCTGGAAAAATTTCTTTGAGACGCCGACAGGCATTTCGGAAAGGCTGGCCAGTTTCATTTTTTCGCTGCTGATGGCCGTGCTGTTCTCCCTGTTGATCCCTGAGAAAAAGAAAAACGAAACAAAGACAAACAAAGTGCAAATTGATCACAATTATTTGGCTCCCTGAGAGTTTAAGTTATTGGAACCTATATTTGACCGCCATGAAAAAGCAAATCCTTCAAAGTATCAATGACCCCGAAGCGCTGGAAATGTTGTTCAGGAAAGATAAAAATGGCTTTACCCTTGGGTTCCCCGAAGCTACTGCAGGCATTGAAACCGAGCTAATCAGGTTCTGGCAGATCAGGCTGAAAAAAGAGACTGCCGGGCAGAAACATCAATTGCTCAAAACCGATTTATGGATTTTTTCAATCCTTTCAATCGTTATTGCTTTACTGGTAAAGGCACATCTCATTTTCGGCAATATTACAATGGAAGACTACTGGTTCCGCAATTTTACCACAATCGCCTTTGCCGGTCTTACAACATGGATTATCCTGAAAAACCGTACAACGAGTATTAAAAATATCCTGATGCTGGTACTTCCGGCAATAATACTGGTAGTATTTATAAATCTGCTCCCCTATAAGCTTTGTGATACCACAACACTTGCATTGATCCATGCCCCTCTGTTCATGTGGTTCATTTTCGGATTGGCCTGGGTTTCTTTCAAATACAACAATGCCTCGAAAGTTTCAGCTTTTATCCGTTATAACGGTGAACTGCTTACCATGTTTGGATTATTATGCATAGCATGGGCCGTGTTTTCGGGCATGACTATCGGTCTTTTCTCGGTTATCGGGAAGGATATTGGGAAGATTTACCCGGAAAACATCGGGATTGTCGGGGTGGCCGTTTTCCCGATCCTGGCAGCCTGGCTCATTGAGCTGTATCCTGATATCACCAGCAGGATAGCCCCCATCATTGCCAGGGTCTTTACTCCGCTGGTACTTATCCTGTCGGTTGTTTACCTTTTTGCGATCACATATTACGGCATCGATCTTTCGAAGAACCGTGAGTTCCTGATCGTTTTCAACCTCTTGCTACTGGGAGTGATGGCAATCATCCTTTTTTCACTTTCGGAAATTGATAAATCCGATATCCGCAAACTGAATATCATCCTGATACTCGTACTCGCCGTCGTAACCCTTATTATTGATCTTTTTGCACTCCGGGCGATTATTTTCAGGCTGTCTGACGGATTTACCCCTAACCGTACTGTTGCACTGATTTCAAATATCCTGTTTTTAGTTAACCTCCTTCTGATTTTGCCAGGGCTGTTCCTTGCCGGTTTCAAAGGAAAATCACTCGACCGGGTAGAGAAGATCATTTATATATATCTGCCGGTATATTTCCTGTATTGCGTTGCCGTGATCTTTGTTTTCCCGTTTATTTTCGGGATGAAATGACGGCAATAAAATCATTATTGAATATCTCCAGGCTTACAATCCTGTAAAATCGGAAGCTTCGTCAAATAACATATGGTTTATCAGGGCTGATAAGGCAAAAATATCAACTGATCCCCAATTAGTCAGGATAATTGCGACTGTTTTCTTCCCCGGATAATAATAATTCCATGTGTTCAATATGTATCAGTCATTGATTGGCAAAAATCCCTTTTCGCCAAGAGAATTAATAATCCCGCGGAGAAGAAAGTTATTGTTAAAACTGATCATGTACTTCCTGGCGCCTTCTTTTTCAGGTGCAAGCATTTTCTTCTCAATCAGTTTCTTAATCTGGCGGGAAATGATCGCATTATCCTGACCCACAAACAGGTCTTTTATATCCAAAGCTTGAATAAGTGGTTTCTCAATAGCTCGTTTCAATATCTTTGCTTCAATATCCGTGATGTACTTCCTCTCAAGAGAATGTGTAATAGCAGGTAGAAGGATTTCCAGTTTCAAGAAATCATAATCCAGAAGTTTATCGATCTTTTCGATCTCATCCTTCAAACCCTTTAATACATATTTACACCAGGATAAGATTCCGCTTTCTGTTCCAGCATCCGCCTCAGATAATTTCTGGTAGTAAGTATTCCTGTCGCTGCAAAATACAGCTGTAGGGTTCAGAATTCTGCCTTTGCTGACATTAAAACCCAACCTGATCATCATAGCATAGGTGAAAAGCCGAACCGTTCTTCCGTTTCCATTGCCGAAAGGATGTATCCAGACAAAACGATGATGTGCGATAGCCACCTTGAGTAAATCATACTTGGGACTATCATCATGGTTTAGGAATTCGATCAGTTCATTCATGAAATCTTCCACCTTAATCCAGTCGGGCGGTATATGATCAGACTTGGCAATTTTTACATTGTGTTTGCGATACTCGCCTGCTGTGGTATCACCCTCTTCATCCGGGGAGAGACCATCAACGATCATTTTATGCAACTCGCTTATAAATGCTCTGTTGATTGGATAATCCTTTACCGTATCCTCAATAAATGACATTGCCTTTTCAATGTTCTGGATTTCCCTGATACCAGAGGGAACGGTCTTAGCTTCGAACAGTTTGGTTTCAATAAACTCTGCAATAGTCGTATTGTTACCTTCAATCCGTGCAGAACCAATGCTCTCTAGGGTATGGAAGATGTGCTTTAATTGAAAGAATACCTTTGGATTGGTTGAACCACCAAGTCGCTTCTTTCGAAGATGATCAAGCTCAATGATCAAATCAGTTAATGTTGAACCAAATGAGGGTTCGGCCAAGGATAGATCATAGTGTACAAATCTTGGTTCAGTCATTTGCATATGAATCTTCAAACATTTGACAAATATAGAATATTTATTTGACTAAAATGAATTTAATAAACTATTTATCAACTATCTATCATTTAATGATTCGACTATCATTTGACTTGATGGATAAAAACAATTGACAAAAAAAGTGCAAATTGAGCAGTTCGGCGTACAGGAAAATCAGCCAATTACTCCATTCATTCAATCCTTCAATAGTTTTGCAGGAGATATCAATTATTTTAATCTCTCCAATTATTCCACTTCAACTTTTTCAATAATAAATTCCCTCCCCGACAGTAAATCATATTCAAAACCATTACAGTGCGGACAGAGAATTTTTGTGTCTTCCCTGAAAGCGGCAGAAAATTCTTTTTTGCATAGTTTGCAGATGAAAACCACCGGAACCTGAGTCACATGAATTTTTGCGTTCTCTGCAGGGGATCCTTTGCTGATCTGGTCAAAATAACGCTGAATCCAGTCTTCCTCAAGGTTCCGCAGTTCTCCTATTTTTAAAAATATCGTCCTGACCCTGCTGCTCCTGTTTTTTTCTGTATGCTCAAGTACTATTTTCAGAATACTTCGGGTTACTGCCAGTTCGTGCATGAAGAGAACGATTTGATCTAGATTTGAATATTCAGGCGGCCATCTTCGAGGAAATATTCCTGCACACTCGCTAACATGGGCTTCGTCTGCTTAATACGAATCGCATCCAGCTGACAGATATTTTTACAAATCCCGCAGCCAACGCAATATTCAATGTTGTTCACAGCTATATTATTCTCATTCATCGTGATACATGCCTGGGGACATGGTTTAACACATTCTTCGCAACCGTTACATTTCGATTCGTCAATAATTGCAGTCCAGCCTGAAGAATGAAATCTTTGTTTGACATGGCGAGATGCATTTCGCGACACATTAAACCCTACACAACAGCAGGAACAGCAAAAACACATCTCAAGAAAATGCTCCATGTCGGCATTTGAAAATCCCCAGATGTACTGTTCAACCTCAACCCAGAGCGCCTGGCCGATCAAGCCCAGGCTGGCTGCTTTATCCACACGTGCCAAGGCATCTTCAAGTGAAATCTCATAACCTACCTCATGTTTGACAACGGTCCTGCCGCTATTGCTCAGGAAAAGGCAGCAGATCTCCTTCGGGAAATGAGAACATTTATTGGCATCACGGCATATGCAGGCCTTCGCCGATCCGATATAACTCGCCTTCCTGAGCATATCTTTTACCAGGTCAATAGGAAGAGTAACACTTTCACCCTCCTTGCTCACGTCAACATTCAGGTTCAATATGGTACCATGAGAGTAGGTTTTGCTAATGGGCGTAAACTTCATAAGCCGGTTGTAGACCGGGCCAAAAACAGGTTTTTCCATATACCTGCTTCCCTTCACGATCATCTTGAATACCTTCAGAATGAAATTCCAGCTGAAAGGTCTTACTCCAACTTTGTCAAGGATCCAGTCGGAGATCCCTAAAAAGCTTTTTTTATGCTTATACACCGGTTTCAGGACTGTTGCTGTGCTGTTTGCTTCCATCAATTGAGGTTTGAAAAGGTTTAATTGCTCCCGGTTAAATCCCCGCTCCTCCGGGGGGGAAACTGGGGCCGGGCTCCGGGGTTCATATCCTTGATTTTTCTTGCAGTTCAGCGCAAGCCTTTATTTTTTTCAGCATGCTTTTGCACATCACAAACGATGGAATTCCGAGAAAAAAAGCAACAAGACATTTCCGGATCCCTTTGTTTGGTTCAAAAACTGCATCGCATCTTGTAAAGAACCTGGTTTTATCGTTTCCGATATCTTCAAGTATAAAACTCCAGGTCCATGCAAAAAACCGGAGTCTGAATGGTGGTACAAAAGCAATTGCCCCGGGGTATGCCGAAGGATTCCTTGAATCAGACAAAGAAGTAAAATATTCACCCTGCTTTACATCCTTAACTTCAGACCCTATACCACACTGATGATAAAAGACATAGTCGCCCTTTTTCCTGTTTTGCCATTCATCGACTATCGTATAGGTATTGTGTATGTCGAAACCACAAAGCCGCTCGAGCCATTCGAAACTATAAAAACCTGCCTGTTTCAGACCAATCTGTGCAAGATAGGGCCATACTTCCTCCCTCGGGGCATTGACCGTTACAGCCAGGGTGCCTCTCATCCTGCCGGGCTCATTCCCGAGAAGATCATCTCCCGGATGAACCCTGTTTTTTTCTTCTTTTGTCGGCGGATTGCTGAACCCATAATATAACAAACCCAGAAAAAAGAGTGTACCTGCTATCACGAAACAAATCATGATGAACCAGAATATATGTTCATTCATAAAGGAGGTCAGGTTGTTCATATTGATATGTTAAGTTTAATCAATGGTATGAAACCCGGGGCAAAGCCCTGGACCCGGGTTCCGTGCCAGAGGAGAGGGGATTTAAGCGTGAGAGATTAATGATACTGTTTGCAGCAAATATCCCCGAAATTGAAGCGGGTTCCAGTCCCAGTCCGTTGTGATCGCCTGCAATATAAATACCTTCATCCGGCTCCTGCTCCAGGAATATGTCTCCAAAAACGTACATGGCTTTTTCCCATGGGACCATCGTTATCAGATTGAATTTCACACATACCTTACTAAGGTCAGTCTCTTTTTCGCGGGAGTAAATTAAATAACTGCCGTTAGCCTGTTTTGCGGTAAGCATGATCTCCGACGATGACGGGAACAGGTTTAAAGTAAACCGCCTGTATGCTTTTTTCAATTCTGCCTCAACATGATAAACATAAATTTTACAGGCTCCGCGGATATGTTCTTTCTTCAGCAGGTTTTTTGTGACGCTGGCCGGTGTGGCAATGACGATATTTATGGCTTTATATGTTGTGCCTGATGCCCCGCTCAGAATAAACTGCCCGTCCTCCTTTTCAATTGTGTTTATCGTATCAGTAATAAGCTGATCCCTGAACCGGTCCGAAATTATCTTTTCGTCAAACGTAAGATTATAAATCGGCTGAAGGATCCCCATGCTGACATTTAAAAAATCGAGCGCATTGATCTGTTCCGGGCCTACACCTGTGCAGGCATATGAGAATTTTGAGATGTAATCGTCAGCTACCTTTTTAAACCTCTTCTCTTTAATAAAGTCATTCGCCGGCTTACTGTAAAGTGTTTTGATGTAAGGATCAAGTTGCATTGCCTCCTTCTGTGACATGATGAGGCAGCGTTGTTTAAACTGTTCATAATGCAGCGAAAATTGACGCATTGCAACATAAAACCTGATCAGTTCAGGCAAGCGTTTCAAGGTATGAACATTAAGAAGGGAGAATTTCTCGATACTGCTGTTATGGAAACAGACATCCAGGGGATTTATCAATTTACCTTTAGAAACCAGCTTTCCTGCATTTTTGTAACTCTTCATTATAAAATAGGCGCCAAAATTGATCTTATCTTTTGCCGAATATTTTATTCTCCCGCCAAGGTTATCGGTAATGAGTAAAAAATTCTCATTCGCTTCCTGCAGTTTTAAAGCACAGGACAAACCTGCTATTCCGCCTCCGATAATAATTGTTTTGTGAATCATCGTTTCAATGTTGAGTGGTTGGCAATCTCAGGCAGGCCTTTATTTACCGCCTGCTTCCTTAGCCCAGTTGCCCCTGAAAATTATTTTTTGATCATGAATTCTGAAGATAAATTTACCATATTGAACCGAAATACCTGCCGATGCGTTTACAATCCAGCAATTATCGGGAATAGTAAAGAAATTTTCGCAGGTAATTAACTTTTTATCCAGCTGGTCTTTAATTGAAACGGATGCCTGCGGCCCAACCTCCCACCCAAGATGGGTATTATAACTCACTTTTAAATCACCCAGGAGCCTGAATTTTTCTTTCGTTTCGATGGTGGTTTTTATGCTTGCTATTTTACCTTCATTCAAATCAGTTCCCGGTGTGACTTCAATGGTCAGTTTTGGCAATTCGAAAGCCGTTTTTGAAGCCAGGATATTTATCGATTCGTTTTTAATGATTTTATTGTCTTTATCGTAAAATTCGAAAGCAAGCTCCATATCTTCTATTCCGACCGGGTCAATCGTCAGTTGATCGGCAAAATAACCTTCGCTGCTTATGTTCTTTGAATAAATTACCTGATCAAGAAATTTTACGACGACTTTTTTCACTTCCCCGGTATTATAAAGTTCCAAAGGTACCGAGGTGCCGGTATAGATTGTATTGTTTTTAGGGCTGATAATCAGTCCTTTCATATAATCGCGCATGGCAAACCAAACAGGGCGGGGCGAACCATATTTATCGTTCAGATCGCTGTAACCCCAGAAACCAAACCATTCTTCCGGCTGATCTAAACCATGAGTGTTTTTATCGCCGCCTTTCCACCAGCCATCGGCATAATAAAAAGGGCACATACCCACAGCACCGGCATCAATCAGGTCGCGGTAATTTGCAATAAGTCCGTCACTTTGCTGGCTGAGGGTATTTCCTCCATAAAGACCATAACCTTTATGCGAAACAGAATAGCCAAATTCGGTGGTTATAAACGGTTTATTGAGAGAGTTCAGTTCATTTAATCCCCTGATATAATCTTTAAACCCCATTGTAGCAGTCTGGGCCTCTTTATGGTCGTAACAATTGTAGGCATAAACATCAAAATAACTTTCATCCAGGTAATCGCTGATCATCGCATTGGCCGAGAGCGTTACGGGGATTCCCGGATGTTCTTTATGGATGATCCCGATCATCGTTTTCATCAGGTCCACAAAGGCCTTTCCCGTAACCTGATGGATATGATTTGTCTGAGGTTCATTGATAACCAGGTATGTTATTATACAATCATATTTCTTTGCATAAGCCGTAACCTTTTTCAATTTATCAACACAATCTTTTACAAATTCAGGATCACCATAATTTTTCTCTGGATTAACATCGATGCCCATGATCAGTTTCAGTCCCGATTCCTGTACCAGTTTCAATTGAGCTTCAGAAAACTGGCTCCAGGTCCTGATGGCATTGTATCCACCTTCTTTGATCACTTTCAGATCGAATTTCAATAAATCCAGATCCTCATTCCTTACCCCCTCATAAGGATGCTGTCCCGGACGGGCGCCGATTTCATAACCGATTGCTTTGATAAAAAACTTCTGCCCGTTAAGGTAGTACCAGTTATCTTTCAGTTCAATTTTTGTTTTCGATTGGGCATACATGGAGAAGACTGAAGCAAACAGCAGTAAAATCATCAGCATTAATGTCTTTTTCATGGCTTATGAATTAAATTAAGTTCAATCTTTGATTATTGAATAACGACTAATTCGTAATTAGTACTTCTTCCACCAGATGGTTCCTTGCGTAAAATACCTTTATTTATTAAATCCTGAATATCACGCAGCGCAGTATCAGCAGAACAATTTCCAATTTTCGCCCATTTCGAGGATGTCAACTTTCCAATGAATCCGTCTAAAAGTTTATTGAGCATTAGCTTTTGTCTGTCGTTCAGGGACTTTATTGAATTCTTGTTCCAGAATTGTGCCTTATAAAGGACCTTTGCGAGAATCGTGTCACTAGAGTTCAAGGCATTCAATAAACAATTCAGAAACCATCTCAACCAATCAGTTATATCAAGGTTACCTTTTTGTGTCCGTTCAAGAATGTTATAATAGTCTTTACGTTCCAATCTTATTTGAGCCGACATGCTATAAAACCGCTGAAGGCTGCCATCGGACCTTGCTAACAGCATATCGGCTATTGCACGTGCAATTCTCCCATTCCCATCATCAAATGGGTGAATGGTCACAAACCACAGATGAGCTACTCCTGCTTTTATAACCGGGTCAAGTTTTTCTTCCCTATTAAACCAGTCAATAAAGGCAGTCATTTCATCGCCAAGTTTTAATGCATCCGGCGCCTGAAAATGTACCTTTTCTTTACCCATTGCACCTGAAACGACTTGCATTGGCCCATTAGTATCTTTACGCCAATCACCAACAGTTATTCTAGAAATCCCGCTTCTGCCAGTAGGGAATAATCCTGAATGCCAATCACATAATCTATCTGATGTCAGACTCTTATTATACTGCTGAGTAGCATCCAACAACAAATCGACTATTCCATCTATATTCCTGTCGGAAGAAACCAAACCCGAAATGTCCATTCCTAATCGCCTCGCTAATGAAGAACGTACCTGATCCAGGTTTAATATTTCACCTTCAATTTCTGCAGATTTAAGTACATCTAAGGTCATTGTTTCGAAGACGGCCTCTTTTCTCAGATCAAAGCCAAGCGCTTCCATCTTTCCAACCAATTTACCTTGTATGTTACGCACATTTCCAAGTCTATAAAGCAAGTCATCATTATCCCATGTAAAATGAGGCCAGTTCCTGAGCTGATGTATATACTTATCCATTCCCCGCAATTTATGCGTCAAATATAACAATTATTTTCTGAAATTTCGAATATATTCCGCAATTTTTGCGGCAATTAAACAAGTTATTCTCCGCAGAGGTGGTCTTCATTCTTACTAGGCATTAACAGTCCTGCCTAAATTCACGTATTCCTTTAAGGTAATAATGATTTTTGTCAGTTAAAATTGAATTCCATCTTTGATTATTCAATAACAAATATCACTAGTGTCTACTAAATTTTTTGTTTAACCTTTATAAATACTTTAAATGTAATACGATACAGCAAAACGACCAACATCTACATTTGATTTCATATATTGTCCGAGGCCAATCCTCAAAGCAATATGAATACCGGATCT
>CAISRB010000006.1 GCA_903887775.1 uncultured Bacteroidales bacterium | reverse complement strand
ATGTTTGAATCATTATCCCTGTTAAGCCTGCAACAATACTGGTGGCTTATAGTTTCCCTTCTGGGAGCATTATTGGTTTTCCTGATGTTTGTCCAGGGAGGACAAACATTAATTTTTACTCTTGGAAAATCGGAAGAGGAGCGAACCCTGCTGGTCAATCTCCTGGGTCGAAAATGGGAGTTGACATTTACAACACTCGTCACTTTCGGTGGTGCTTTTTTTGCATCTTTTCCTTTGTTTTATTCAACAAGTTTCGGAGGAGCTTACTGGGTCTGGATGGCTATTCTCATTGCCTTTGTCATACAGGCTGTTTCATACGAGTACCGTAAGAAACCAGGGAATTTCCTGGGCCAGAAGACCTTTGAAATATTTCTCATATTTAATGGACTTCTTGGGACCTTACTCCTGGGAACTGCAGTAGCAACCTTTTTTACAGGCTCTGCTTTTTCTGTGAATAAAATGAATCTTTTAGATCTTACATCAGGTAACATGCCGGTTATTTCCGAATGGAAAGGACCTGCACACGGGCTCGAAGCTGCGCTTAGCCCGGTGAACCTTTCGCTTGGACTCGCTGTTTTTTTCCTTTCGAGGGTGCTTGCAATCCTTTACTTCATGAACCGTTTGGATCATGCGGCAATCATGGAAAGGTTGAAAAAACAGCTCCTTTATAATGCCATCCCTTTTCTGGTCTTTTTTCTTGCTTTTGCAGGATGGCTCCTTCTTTCAAGCGGTTTTGCAGTAGATCCCAAAACAGGTATTGTAAGCATGGAACCTTATAAATACCTGCACAACCTGATCGCCCTGCCTGTTGTCGCAATACTTTTCATACTGGGTGTTGCCGGGGTGTTATTAGGAATTATAAGATCAGTTGCATGCTTTGAAAAATGCCATACGAAAGGGATATGGCTGAGCGGGACAGGCACAGTGCTTACAGTTTGGGCGTTATTATTGCTCGCTGGTTTTAACCATACTGCGTTTTATCCGTCAAACTGGGATCTTCAAAGCTCCCTTACAATTGAAAACAGCTCATCAAGCCATTACACCCTTACGGCTATGAGCTATGTGTCACTCCTTGTACCTTTTGTTCTGGCCTATATCTGGTATGTATGGAGAGCCATCGATAAAAAGAAGATAAGCACAGAGGAACTGCAGTCCGAGTCACATGTTTATTAATTAACCTAACCCATGATACAACAAGTCCTTTGGCTTTTGGCCTGGCCGGTATTCATTCTTGCTGCATGGTTTTTTACCCGGTTTATGGTAGGAAAATCTGAACGGCAGGGCTGAATTATTTACTTCAATGCGTTTTCGATTTCCACTTTAAGGCTTGCTCTGAAGCGGTCGGGATTGCTCTGGCCGTAGTCAAAGGCAAAACGCGTAAAGTCGTTTTTTATCTCCTTACCCTCTTTGTGGGTAAGCAGGTAAAGAGCCTGGACGTTGATATCGAACCTTGCCACGGTTTTAGCCTGGGATTTGTCATCGGTATTAATGACCTGGAATTTTATCTTTCCATCTTTTATTTCTTTCGCAAAGCTGTTCTGCATCAATTTGTTCAGGTTTTGTTCGATCGACTGGTCTATCGGGCAGCGCTCGGTGGGATGGAAGTAGTAAACTTCAATCTTTGGTGTTGAAACCACAGTTTTACCCTGGGCAAATCCGGCGCTGAATCCACCGAATACCATCAATACGGATAAGATGAAATATGCTTTTTTCATTGTTTATGCAATTGTACTGCGATCGAGCTCCTTTAACAAATAGTCCTTCGTTTTAACCCCGACAATCCGTTTGACTTCTTTCCCGTTCCTGAACAGTATCATCGTTGGTATGCTGCGGACGCTGAACCTGGCGGCCGTAGCTTTTTGTTCGTCTACATTAAGCTTTGCAATGGTGACTTTCTCGCCAGCCTCCTCGGCAACTTCATTCAGAACCGGAACCATCATTTTGCATGGCATGCACCAGGCAGCCCAGAAATCTACGAGAAAAGTACCGGTTTTTATCTTATTCTGAAAATTCTGGTCAGTAAGTATCTTAATTTTTTCACTGTCTTTGACATCCTTCAGGCTTTTCATTTTCTGCCTGGCATTAATAACAAACAGTCCGAAAAGAACCACCAGTGCTGCAAGTACTATTATCGTAATCCACATACATCATAAAATTAAGCAGCAAAAGTAAGAAAATAAATTCAATTAGTGATAATAAAGCGATTTAATTAATAATGTTAAAAAGATTAGTGTATTAAAAATAAAATGTACTTTTGTTTCGTTATTCTACGAAACACTAAATATAATGATTACGGAAAAGAAATATTATACTGAATCTCAGGAGAAAATGGCCCGGTATGCAAAAGCAATGGCACATCCGGTAAGGATTTTCATTCTTGACTTTCTGGCCGATAACATTGATAAATGCTGCTATAGCGGCGACATGGCAGAAGAATTGCCTATTGCACGATCGACTCTTTCGGAACATCTTAAAGAGTTGAAGAAGGCAGGCCTGATCCAGGGCGAAATTAATCCACCGTATATTAAATACTGTATTAACAAGAAGAATTGGGAAGAGGCCAGGGGTCTGTTTGGCATATTTTATGAACGATAGAGTTGTGAAATTATATTTAAAGTTAACAGATAGTTTATGGATATTAAAATTTTAGGTCCCGGTTGTTCAAAATGCAAAACACTTGATAAAATCACCCGGGAGGTGGTTGAGAAAAATGGCATCAATGCGACTATTTCGAAGGTGGAAGACATCATGGAGATCATTAAATATGGGGTGATGTCAACTCCTGCCCTGGTTGTGGATGAGAAAGTGGTAGTTAAAGGTCGTGTTCCGTCATCCGATGAAATCAAACAAATATTAACAAAATAAATCCTTGTTTATGAAAAAGAGTATGCTTTTTTTCCTGATGATAATCGTGGTTCCCGTTTTGTTTGCCGGTAATCCGCTCCCGACGACTAAAATTGAGGTCTATTATTTCCATTTTACCCGCAGGTGTTCAACTTGTCAGAATCTGGAAAATGTTTCCAAGAAAGCGGTTGAAACTTTATATCCGGAAAAAGTCAAAAAGGGCGAGATCTCTTTCCAAAGTGTCAATCTCGATGAGAAAGCCGGAGAAGCTTTGGGCGCCAGGTATAAAGTTGATGGACAAACCTTGCTGGTGATTTGCGGGGATAAAAAAATTGACCTGACGGAAAAAGGATTTTTGTACGCCAACAACAGCCCGGATAAATTGACTGCTGAGATCAGGAAAGCAGTGGATGGAATGATGAAATAATCTGCTGATATGCAATATCTGCAAGCGATTCTTGAGAATTCTCAGTATTCGGCTTTAACAGCCTTTATTTTGGGTTTGATGACGGCTATAAGTCCATGCCCCCTGGCGACCAATATTTCGGCTATTGGGTTTATCAGCCGTGATATTGAGAACCGCCGCAGGGTTTTTATCAAAGGACTTATTTACACCCTTGGCCGGGCGATTTCATATACCGGTTTAGGGGTAATTCTGTTTTTTGGGGCCAGTAAAATGCATGTCTCTATGCTCTTCCAGGGCTGGGGAGAGAAGCTGCTGGGGCCCTTGCTGATCATCATTGGTCTTTTTATGCTTGATTTCATCAAAGTAAAAATGCCTGGTTTTTCAGGCCTGACTGAAAAAATGGGCGAACACAGCAAACGAAGTTACCGGGGTACACTCTTGCTGGGGATGATCTTTGCCATGGCATTTTGCCCTTACAGCGGTGTGCTCTATTTCGCCATCCTCATTCCAATGACGATCACCAGCGCCAGCGGGTTATTTCTGCCTTTCATTTTCGCTATCGCCACAGGTCTGCCTGTGATTATTTTTGCCTGGCTTCTTGCTTATGCTATGGGAAATGTAGGAAAAATTTACAACCGGATCAAAGTGTTTGAATTGTGGTTTCGCAGGATGGTGGCTGTTTTGTTTATTCTGGTTGGGACGTATTACATTCTTATTTTTTTTGAACTATAATTTCGTCTTTCTGCAAACAATGAATCAAAACAATAAAAATGATTCTGAAATCAAGCAAATGGCTCTTGCCAATAATCCTCCCGGGCATTTGGATACTGATCTATTTTAATCTTCAATCAGGCACCAACTACTTGATTGACGATATATTCAGGATGCAGAGCGGAACCCGATTCGCAGAATCTTTCCGTTTTTTCATTTTTGAAGTCCCTAAGGTTCTAATGCTCTTAGTGCTTATCATTTTCGTTGTTGGAATCATCCGGAGTTTCTTCACCGCCGAAAGGACAAGGAAAGCGCTCGAAGGCAGATCTCTGTTTGCCGGCAATGTGATGGCATCGATGCTCGGAATTGTCACCCCCTTTTGTTCATGTTCTGCAATCCCATTATTCCTTGGATTTGTCGAATCAGGTATCCCGTTAGGGGTCACCTTTTCGTTTCTGATTGCAGCCCCCATGATCAACGAGGTAGCCGTAATCCTGCTTTTTGGATTATTCGGCTGGAAGGTAGCCGCGATCTATGTTGGTACCGGGCTGGTCATTGCCATCACTGCCGGATGGGTAATCGGCAAACTCAAGCTGGAAAACTATGTCGAGCCCTGGGTTTACGAAATTAGGGCAGGCCATGCTGAAGGAGATGAAGAAAAACTTCAATTCAGTGATCGAATACAAGCCGGATATACTGCGGTGAAAGAGATTGTTGGGAAAGTGTGGGTATACATCATTCTTGGAATTGCGGTCGGCGCTGCAGCTCATGGTTATGTACCCGAAAACTTCATGGCAAACCTTATGGGAAAATCGGCCTGGTACTCAGTTCCATTGTCTATCTTAATTGGTGTTCCCTTATACTCGAATGCAGCAGGCATCATCCCTATCGTCAGTGTATTAATTGAAAAGGGCGTTCCCCTGGGCACTGCTCTGGCCTTTATGATGTCGGTGATCGGCTTATCCCTTCCCGAAATGATCATCCTGCGAAAAGTACTCAAACTTAGGTTGATTGTCACTTTCGTCGGGGTAGTTTCCCTCGGGATAATAATTGTGGGCTATATTTTCAATCTGATCTATTAATATCAAACAATACAATGGAGGACTAAAACAATGGAAACACAATCAATCGGATTCATCGGTGGCGGAAGGATCACAAAGATCCTCCTCACAGCATTCAGAAATGTTTCAAAAACCTTTAAACAGGTTATCGTATTCGATCCGCAGGAAGCGGTATTAAATGCGTTGAAATTGAAATTTGAGGGAATCACCATCACTTCAACCGACCTCGCCAAGGCAGCCAGTGCCGATGTGGTATTTCTTGCAGTACACCCGCCGGTCATGATGGAAACGCTGGCAAAGATCAAGGATGTTTTGAAACCGGATTCCATCCTCGTTTCACTGGCCCCTAAATTTACAATTCTCAAGATGTCGGAGGCTTTGGGGGGATTCCCAAATATTGCCCGCGTAAACCCCAGCGCATCATCCATCATCAACAAAGGAATCAATCCGGTTTGCTTTTCTCCATCTATGGCTGAGGATAACAAGGCGTTACTGATCTCATTGATGCAACCGTTTGGCGTTTCCCCTGAAGTGAAGGACTTCAAAATCGAAGCCTATGCCATGATCAGCGCAATGGGGCATACCTATTTCTGGTTCCAGATACAAAAACTAAAGGAACTTGCGATTGAATTCGGTATGGAAGAAAAGGAAGCAGAGACGGTAATTTCAAAGATGCTTCATGGAAGCTGCGAAACCCTGTTTACTTCAGGCCTCACATACGCTGAGGTAGTGGATATGGTTCCGGTGAAACCATTGGGAGAGGTGGAAGAAACAATCAGAGGGTATTACGATCAATATCTTATTTCTTTATTCAATAAAATTAAATCATGATTCCCTTGTTACCAATAGAATTTAAAGTAAAGTACTAATCAAAACAGCTTGATTGTCCCTCTATCTTCGAAACACATCTGAAAAAATCTTACTTTAGTCGTGCAGATGACAATTCCCATTTCGGGAAATACATATTACATCAACTCAATTGAAAAATACGGCTTATGGCTACTGATATAAATATAATTATCAGGAACCTCCTTGAATTTTATGATTTTAACAGTAAGACCATTGTCACCGTTGGCGCGGGGGGAGGGCAACTTATTGAATACGGCCGTGTTTCAAAACATGTTATTGCAGTCGATTATGACAGAGAAGCCCTCGACAAACTAAAGGTAAACCTCGTGAAATCAGGTCTTGATGATAAATTCGAACTGGTTCATTCTGATTTTAATCGTTCAGGTGTTGAAGGTGATGTGGTGATGTTCGAATTCTGTCTTCATGAAATGGAGGACCCGCTCTCTGCATTGAAACATGCATTGACCATGGCGCCTGATATTCTTGTTTTAGATCACTGGCCGGATTCGGAATGGGCGTTTTTCGGGGATGAAGACCAGAAAATTGTTAAAAGCTGGGCAGCGGTTCACGAATTTTGTGTCAAGAAAATTCAGAAATTCGATACCGTCCAGTTTTTTCATGATTATGAAGAGCTCTACCAAAAAGTGAAACCACAGGGAAAGGTTTCAATCGACAGGATAAAAGGTTTTCAAGGTAAAACGAATTTTACAATTCCCATGTCCTATGGATTTGCTTTGATTTAAGTGTTACGGCCTAAAATATTCCCATGACAGCCTTTTCGATCAGGAAGTAACAAATATTGGACTGATGCTTTTTTAACCTTACGCATGCTTTTAAATAATTCAAGTAATAATATGTTGAAATTGGAGAAATAAATCGTATTTTTGATAGTATCAAATGATAGTATCAATGAGACCTCCTTACAGCATTACACCATTAATCCTGAAACAAATTTCCTCAATTTCAGAAAAGATTGGTGAGGTCAAAGCCAATTATTTAAACAGGCCTTCACCTCAACTGCGGAAGCAGAATAAGATCAAAACAATCCATTATTCGCTTAAAATAGAAGGTAATACCCTTACACAGGACCAGGTTACTGCTTTGATTGATAATAAAAGAGTTATCGGACCTGAGAAGGATATTCTTGAAGTGCTGAATGCGATAAATGTCTACGATACACTAACCACCTTTGACCCTTATTCATCAAAGTCATTTTTATCAGCTCACGGATTGCTGATGAATGGGTTGATCAAGGATCCGGGAAGGTATAGGAACCAACAAGTGGGTATTTACCAGGGATCAAAAGTTACTCACCTTGCTCCTCCTGCAAAGAATTTGCCTGTTCTGATGCAAACCTTGTTTAAATATCTAAAGACCAAAGATGAACTGACCCTGATCAAGAGCTGTGTTTTCCATTATGAGACAGAATTTATCCATCCGTTTCTTGACGGAAATGGAAGAATGGGGCGGCTTTGGCAGACCATTATTTTATTAAAAGAGTATCCTGTTTTTGAATTTCTCCCATTCGAGACGTTGATAAGCCAGTCGCAGGAATCTTATTATAATATCCTGGCAAACTGTGATAAGTTGGGTGATTCAGCCTCATTTATTGAGTTTATGCTGAAGATTATTGATGATGCTCTGGCGGAGTTACTGAATTTTAATAATAGGATATTAACGGAGACAGAACGTATTGAATACTTCATGATGTGTGGCTTTCATGAATTTACAAGGAAAGATTACATGAATGTTTTTAAAAATTTATCCACAGCAACTGCAAGCCGGGATATTAAGAGGGGTGTTGAAATGAGGTATTTTACCCGAACAGGTGATAAAAACAGAACCATTTATCAAATTATTATAGGAAAACCTTAATGTGGCATGCAATAATAAAACCGGAGTACCACATCCGCAGACGAAATAATAATAAACATCATGACTAAGGCTATCCTTGCCGAGGATAATTTAATGGGAACAAATACGTTTAATTATCAGGGAAATTCTTTTCAGGCAATATGAAAACGAAAGACGAAATTTTTCCGGTAGAAGTCTATTCAGGAAGTATCTGGGAAGCCGAACTGGTTAAAAGCCTCATGGAGAATGCCGAAATTGAAACATTTTTGCTGGATGAAAATACAGGCACCCTGGCTCCCTGGTATACCGCAGGCGGAGGAGCCGGGTCAGTCAAAGTTGTTGTTTCAAGCCTGGATCTGGATCAGGCAAAATTGATTATCGGACAGTACGAAAAAAACATTCATTCTGATCTCTGATAAGGGGATCAGATTTCCCGACCCTGTCAAGTATTGCACCGATAATCCAGTAACTTTGTTAATAGGAAGTTCGGGCGATCTTCCTGAAAGCATGGATTTAAGACAAATATTATGAATTTCGAGTCGAAGACCAGGCAAGAACTCATAACCGAGCTGCAGAAGCTGCAGCTTCATGAGGCTGAAAAAAATGCAATCCTTAACGGGATTACAGCCAATATCACTGAGCGTGTGCAAACCGAAAAGGCGTTGCATGATCGTGACGAATACCTCCGGGATATATTCCTGAATGCACCGATTGGAATTTTTCACTCCTTAGGGGATGGACAATTTTTAATGGCAAACCCGGCCCTGGCCGAAATGCTGGGGTATTCCTCCCCTGAGGAGATTATAAAGGCCACTTCTGACATGACTACCCAGATTTACGCTGACCCGCAGGTGAGACCCCGGATCATAAATGCCCTGATAAAAGCCGATGGATGGATCCATTACGATGATGTCATATGGCGGAAGAAGGATAATAGTCTCATCAGGGTTGACATGACCGGACGTAAAGTGCTTGATGCCTCAGGTGCAATCGAATACTTTGAAGGCTTTATCGAAGATATCACGGCAAGTAAACGGGCAGAGGAGGCTTTACGTGAAAGTGAGGAGAAATTTAAAGCAATCGCCAACTACGCTGCAAGCTGGGAAGCATGGTTCAATCGGGAAGGAAAACTGGTATGGATGAATTCCTATTCAACAATATTGACAGGGTTCACTCCTGAAGAAATTATTACTGCGGAAGATTATTTATCGATGGTGATTGCTGAAGAGGATATTCCCCTGGTGCTGGAAAAATTTAGGGATGCTTTACAGGGGAAAAGCGGCGATGATGTGGAAATCCGCATCAATCGTAAGGATGGTTCAAAATTCTGGGCGTCGATTTCCTGGCGGCCAATTTTAGATTCAAATGGAAAATCACTTGGTTTTCGTACCAGCACTAAGGATATCACAAGGCGTAAGTGGGTTGAAAAGGAACTTGAACTTAAAAATGAGCAATTACTGAAAACCAATGCTGAGAAAGATAAGTTCTTTTCTATCATCGCCCACGATCTCCGCAATCCGTTCAGCGCTTTCCTGGGCCTTACAAAAATGATGGTCGATGACCTTTATTCAATGAAGCCGGAGGAGATTCAGAAGATCGCCATGACCATGAGAACCTCTGCCACCAACCTTTATAATTTGCTTGAAAACCTGCTGGAATGGTCGCGAATGAAAAGGGGTATTACTACGTTTGAACCAATACAATTCCCTTTGATGCCTGAAATTTCCGGGAATATAGCATCAGAAATTGAAGCAGCTGAAAAAAAGGGAATAGTAATCACCTATGATATCCCTGAAAATATCAACGTTTATGCCGATCGATATATGCTTGGAGCGACCATACGTAATTTACTCTCGAATGCTGTAAAATTTACTCCCAGGGGAGGAAAAGTTCACCTTAAAACAGCTGAAATCCCCGGCAACAGGGTTGAATTTTCGATCAGTGATACAGGAATAGGTATGAGCAGGGAAATATCCGCGAGTCTTTTTCTGTTAGATGTTGATACGACCCGCAAGGGCACTGAAAAAGAACCCGGCACCGGACTGGGGCTGATTCTGTGCAAAGAATTCGTGGAAAAGCATGGTGGGACGATCCGTGTGGAAAGCGGGGAAGGAAAGGGCAGTACGTTTTATTTCAGTATACCTTCAGCAAATTAGACCTGCAGGCCGGTTTTTTTATTAATTGAATATTGAATTATGAGTATTTCAACAGTGTTAACCCTTATTGCCATTGGACTGATGGCTGGTGTTTTCGGTGGAATCTTTGGTGTTGGCGGAGCTGTTATAATGATCCCGGCCTTGGTGTATTTCTTAGGCGTGGATCAGCATACTGCCCAGGGAACAAGCTTAGCTGTAATGTTGCCGCCAATCGGATTGTTTGCAGCTTATAATTATTACAAGGCAGGCCAGGTAGATATATGGTATGCGGTAATAATTGCTGTGACGTTCATGATAGGCGGGTATTTTGGCTCGATGATCGCCTTAAAACTTCCGGAGAATATTATGAAAAAAATCTTCGGTGTTTTTCTTCTGCTTACGGCCCTCCGACTAATCTTCTCAAAACAGGCGGGAGTTGTCGACTAATTCATTAAGTGGATTTGATTTGACTCTTTAAATATTTCCATGGGAAAAGCATGGAGACCTCCTTCTGGTAATTTCTGTAAACATCTCCGAATTCTGCCAGCAGTTTTTGTTCTTCGAGCACGGCTCCCACAACCAGGTAAAGGCTCAGGATAATATTTATGATCAATCGTGTGGTATCGAGATTACCGGCCCAGATCAGCAGAAATGAACCGGAATAAAACGGGTGCCTTACAACTCCCATGATGCCTCCCTTTTCAATCTTACCACTGGTATTGATCAACCCATGATTTACACCTTCATGTATCTGGTTTATTCCAAGGAATGTCCTCATATTGTAATGCCTTGAACCCGCGTAAAAAATCCATAAACCCCCTAGCAACATCAAATACCTTATTGAGAGATAATACCCATGCCAGGTGAAAAACGGTTTTTCCATGATGGAGTAGGAATAGATTACTACAGGTACAAGGAAAAGAATTGAGAAAATGTTATAGAACAAGCGATAATATCGGTAGGACGTTCCTGTATTCTTCTTCACAAAATCAATGAAAACAGGAGTGATCATTAAACTGTGCAGAACGCAGAAGGCAGTCCAAAGGACAATAAGAATCAGGAATTTCATAACCCTGGTAATCTCGGAAACTGCCCTACTTTTGACAGCCTCGAATAAATACCCCAACCATTTTTCAACCAATGCCCTACAACGGGCATGGGGATCATAAATGCTTTTGTTCCGCTTCTGAAAACAAAAGCAGCTCCGTTACCGGTATCCATCACACATAGAATATTCAGGTGTTCCTGGTAACCTTTTCGTTTGCTGCTTCCTTTATCTGCCTGAATAATATTATAGGCAGCATTACGTCCCATGAGTTCGGCGATATGGCCTTGTTTCGCAATCCATTCAGGGCCTTCAAGAGCAGCGATATCACCAATTGCATAAACATCAGGATATCCTTGAACCTGACCGTAATTGTCAATTTTTATAAACCCGGCTTCCGAAAGAGGAAAATCTGAATTTCTCAGTACTGCAGGCCCGGTCCCGGCTGAAATAAACATCGTAAAATCAGAATCCAGTTTTGAATTATCTTCAAAGATCACTCCGTCGTTCACAAATTCTGCGATCTTTTTACCAAATCTTTTATTTATGCCATATTGAGTAAACATTTTATCCATCATCGCCAGAGCGCCTTTTCCCATCCTGGCTCCCGGCTCGTCCATGGGTGCAAAAAAAGTCAGTTCAAATTTATCTCTCAGCTTTTTGGATTTCAAATAATTGTGGATGTTAAAGATCAGTTCAAAAGCGGGGCCGCCACGAACAGCCGATTTATCCTTTGGATTTCCCCCAAAACCGATCACGATTTTACCGCTGCCTTTTTGAACCAGGGCATCAATTTTGTTGCGGATTTCCATCGCCATCTCCGGCTTACCGCAAATCGAGAGGGTGTGATTTATTCCCTTATGCTGTAATTTTTCCGCTCCAAAAGCAACCACAAGGTAATCATAAGACAATGTCTGATTTTCACAAACCACCTTTTTATCTGCCGCATGAATTTCAGTGACTTTGCCCAAAATAAGCTTAAAAGGATATTGCTTCCGGATATTAGCTAAAGGTACTTTTACATCTTCGAATTCCTTCAGTCGAACCGGAACCCAGATGGAAATTGGGAACAAGTATAAGTAATCCCGATCTGAAACAAGGGTAATATCAAAGCCGCCCTTTTTTTGCAATTCAATAGCTGTTTGCAAACCTGCAAAGCCGCCGCCAAGAACAAGAACTTTTTTCATCTTGTTAAAACGATCCTACGACCGATTTAACGATCTCAAAGGACTCATCAGATGCAGCGTGTACAGCTTTTGTCGCTGTTTCTGTCATTCCATCTGTCAATTGCGACATGTCCAATAATGCAACGTAGGTATTACCGTCAGTTTTTTCGTAAACCGAAATCCGGCAAGGCATTAAAACCGAAACAATACGCTCATCGTTTTTTTCAAGCATACTACCTGAATATTCCGGTTTGCAGATTTCTACAACCTCAACGGGCAGAACTTCTTTACCTGATTTAGCAAGTGATTGCTGAAGATTGTGTACAGCAGGATTCTGCCATCCTTTGAGT
>CAISRB010000005.1 GCA_903887775.1 uncultured Bacteroidales bacterium | reverse complement strand
TTCTTTCGGATAGGCCTCGGCCGGTTTTAAGGCCGCAGCCTCGGTAAAGGCGGTCTTTGCCTGGGTATATTGCGCGGCCCCCAGCAGGGAATCCCCTTTTTTTACTGCAGCACTATAATCGTCATCCAGCTTTTTAAGCCGTGCAAGTTCAGCCGTTTGCTTTTCGGCTTCCCTGGCTTTGGCTGCCGCAGCCACAAGTGCAGCCTGCTGCTGATCCGCGATAATCTTATCAATGGTTGTGATCCTGCTCTTCGGGTAGGCTTCTGCCGGTTTAATAGCCAATCCTCTCTGGTATTCCTTTTTAGCCTGCTCGTAATTCTTGCTGATAAATTCCTGGTCGGCAATGGCGATTGCCGAAAGGTAGGCTTCTTCTTTGGCCTTCTCTCCTGCCTCCTGCCCGGCAATCAGGGGTTTGACCTTAACAAGCATTTCCTTCGGATAGTTTTCCCCGGGTTTCACTCCCGATGCAAGTGTATAATAATCCCTGGCCCTGATGAAGTTTTTCTCAATATAAAAACTGTCGGCAAGGCTGATATACTGTTCGTAATCTTTCTGGGTTTTGCCCATTTTTGCGAGCAATCCGTCAATTTCCGCGATTTTATTTTTGGGATATGGCTGATCGGGTTTGATCTTTGAGGCAGCATCATAGTCCTTCCTCGCTCCTAAATATAACTTATCGGAAAACAGCTGGTCAGCACTGGCAATAAGCTTAATGTATGCCTCATCCCTGCTTCGCTGTGCAGCGATAAGCGGGATCAGCTCAGCTATACGATCCTTTGGATATTTTTCCTGAGGCCTTATCTTTTGCGCATTCTGGTATTCAAGCAGTGCAGGCTGCCAGTTCTTAGCATTATAATATTTGTCGGCATTTAATATGGCCTCTGAATACATCCCATCTTCAAACTGCTGATCTACCTTGATTTTTATTATCTCATTGATCTTTTGTTTCGGGTATTGTTCCGAGGGAATCAAACGGGAAGCATTTTCATATTCCTCTTTGGCACGGTCGTATTCCCCGGCCTGAAAAAGCCTGTCGGCATTGGCCACGGCCACATCAAAAAGCGTATTTTGTGCTTTCTGTGAACGAAGAAGATCCATCGTCTTCTTTAGTTTGTCCTTCACGAGGGAATCTGTCGGGAATAAATTCAATGCGAGCTGATAATAGGCTTTCGCATTCAGATAATCCTTTTTCTGAAAAGCAGCATCTCCTGCAACGACGGAGGTAAGCATATCAGCCTGCTTTTTCTTATTCCCGGAGATCATTCCCCTGACCTGGGCAATACGGGAGTTAAGGGTTTTATCTTCCGGTCTGAGTTTTTTTGCCTGCTCCAGTTCTGCAAGGCATGCTTCCGGTTTATTCGCCTTTAAGAACATATCAGCGCGTTGCAAGGCATTAGCATAAGCGGTGTCTGAAAGAGGAAGTTTACCCCTGGTCAGGGTATCGGTGAGGCATTCATTCGAGGGACCATTTCCGGAAAAATCACTTTGAATAGGCCATATTATCGTATATGCACTATACGCCAAAACACTCAGGGAGAGAATAAGGAAGATGAATGATAATGAATCAGATTTCCGGGTATGTAGTTTCATGCAATATCTTCAATTTTATGCGGAAATGAAAACCTGGCTGTTTTTTCCTGGTATTGTATAACGTAAAAATCTGGAAATAATTTTAATTATTGAATTATCACGCCATCGCGGATTGTCAGTTTTCTGTCGGCCATTCCTGCCAGTTCCGTATTATGTGTGACAATAACATAGGTCTGATGAAACCGTTCCCGTAAACTAAAAAACAGCTTATGCAATTCCATGGCGGAGTTGCTGTCGAGATTACCGGAAGGTTCATCAGCAAGGATCAGACCAGCATCATTGATCAAAGCCCTCGCGATAGCAACCCGTTGCTGCTCCCCGCCTGATAATTCGGAAGGTCTGTGTTTAAGCCGTTGCGACAGTCCCAGTATGTCCATCAGCTCCTTCCCTTTTTCGACCGTCTCATTTCTTGAACCTCCCTTAATAAATCCCGGGATACAAACGTTCTCAAGAGCATTGAATTCAGGAAGGAGATGATGAAACTGGAAAACGAAGCCTACGTTTCTATTCCTGAACTCAGAAATCCTTTTATCGGATAGTCCATCAACCCTCATACCATTAACTTCAATAAAGCCCGAATCTGCCTTATCGAGAGTACCAAGGATGTGCAGGAGGGTGGATTTCCCGGCTCCCGAGGCCCCGACAATAGAAATGATCTCACCGTCATGTATTTCGAGGCTTATACCTTTCAGAACATTCAGTTCGCCGAATGACTTGTATATATCTCTGGCAATTATCATGAAAAAAGAAAGGGCAAAGTTAACAAAATCCGGGGTCCTGAAATATTTTGCAGTTCGGAATCAAAGGGTTACTTTTGGCAGCAGGATACCGACATCGGGTCACCGATATCATTGCAAATTTATCTTGCTGAATCTGAAACATTTACAAAAATATATCATTACGCTATGAACCTGCATGAATATCAAAGTAAAATCATCCTGAAGCAATATGGAGTGCCTGTTCCCGAGGGCCTGGTTGCCAACACACCTGAAGAAGCGATCAATGCCGCGAAAGCATTACAATCCTTGACAGGCACTGAAAAATGGGTGATCAAAGCGCAGGTGCATGCAGGGGGACGAGGGAAAGGAGGGGGCGTAAAAGTTGCAAAAAGCCTGAATGAGGTCAGGCAATATGCCGACCAGATCATTGGAATGATGCTTGTAACACCGCAAACAAGTGCTGAAGGGAAGCTGGTTAGAAAAGTTTACGTTGAACAGAATATTTTCTATCCCGGACCTGCTGATCCGTCCGAAATATATCTCAGCTTGCTTTTAAACCGGAAGTCGGGTCGCATCATTATCATGTATTCCCCTCGTGGTGGCATGGATATTGAAAAAGTTGCCGAAGAAACTCCGGACCAGATATTTACCGAAGAAATCGACCCGACACTCGGGCTTCAGCAGTACCAGGCAAGGAGAATTGCATTCAACCTGAACCTTACGGGGGAGTCATACAAGAACATGATTCGTTTCCTTCTTGCAATTTACCAGGCTTATATTAAATCTGATGCCACATTGATTGAGATCAATCCTTTATTTAAAACATCAGATGACAAGATTCTTGCTGCCGATGCGAAGGTTGTGATTGATAACAATGCTTTGTTCCGTCATCCCGACATCGCTACGATGCGTGACTTTGACGAGGAAGACCCTATTGAAGTCGAAGCTTCCAGATACGATCTTAATTATGTCAAACTAAACGGAAATGTGGGATGCATGGTGAATGGAGCCGGTCTTGCCATGGCCACTATGGATATTATCAAACTTTCAGGAGGCGACCCTGCCAATTTCCTTGATGTTGGCGGAAGCGCCAATGCTAAACGTGTGGAGGAAGGGTTCAGGATAATACTTAAGGATCCTGCAGTAAAAGCTATACTGGTCAACATTTTTGGAGGAATCGTTCGCTGTGACCGTGTGGCCCAGGGAATTGTGGATGCCTGTAATAACATAGGAAACATACAGGTTCCCATCATTGTCAGGCTTCAGGGTACAAATGCAGTGGAAGCAAGGAAGCTGATCGATGAATCAGGTCTGAAGGTTCACTCTGCGGCTACTCTTGAAGATGCCGCCAACCTGGTCAACACAGTGCTGAAATAAACCTTGACTCTTCCTCTTTCTCAAACAGGAGAAGCCTGATTTTTTCAAGATCGTTCAGGGGAGATCTTTCAAATGAAAAAGACCCGAAGTCAATACCCAGGTTCCTCAGCTGTGACTGATCATAGTTTGCCTTGAGAAACTTCAGTAAATGTTCCTCATCAGTGCCCGGGTATTTCTTCTGATTAGCTTTCAGATACTGAAGTATCCTGAGTCCGTCAAATTTCTCATGACAGGCCCTGACAAAGTTTTCCGTCGTTTTGAAATTCTTTCTTAAAGGGGCAAAAGGGTCTTTTTCTTTAAGCAGTACTGAAAGAAACTTTACAACATCTGTACTTTGTGTCTTTTTGAAAAATGAAGGGAAAAGCTCATAGGTTTCCCATATTTCATCAAACAGTTCGAAAGGGTAAATGGGATAGCTGGTCCAGTCGCCTGCATCCCCTTTGATCATGGCAGGGCCGGTGCCAAAAAAAACACGGTCGCTGAACCTGGCTTCAGGAAATACTTTCTCGTCGTTCCAGAATAATATTCTTCCGTATTTTCTCAGCTTCTGGAGAAAATAAAAATCCTCGCCGCTGGTTTTCGGAGTCATCCCTCCCACCGCCTTGTATGCCCATACCGGGCAGGCAATCGCTGATCCAAGTGCCGTAAACGTATACGGACTTGCAATGCGCCAAAGGTTCAGCTGGTAATGCCTCATATAAATCTCGTACCTTAGAATAGCCCTGTAAGCCCTGGGGTCTTCGGAAATAAGATGGAAGTATGGAGCTGCAAGCCCGACGGCATCCTGATTATTATAGAAATTAAGCGCCACCGACAGGAAATAGTTCTCATTAAAGGTGGTATCGGCATCAAGGCTCAGGATCAGATCAGAAGGATCAGCCTGGTTCACGATCCTGTCCATGATCACCTTGCGGGCCCAGCCGAT
Source organism: uncultured Bacteroidales bacterium (assembly GCA_903887775.1). Classification (GTDB taxonomy): domain Bacteria; phylum Bacteroidota; class Bacteroidia; order Bacteroidales; family FEN-979; genus CAIRDP01. The sequence continues at coordinate 270,107 of CAISRB010000005.1, read as the reverse complement.
TCCGAAATTCTTCATATTCCATCCATGGTTTCTGGAAGCCCTGTCAATAACAGAAAATGTGCCAGGATCAAGTGCCCGGAGCCACTCCAGGGTCATTTCGTTCGTAAGGCAGATCTCCGATTTATCGGAATCGTTCCACCATGCTTCCGGCTGGTTCACACAAATATAAACCTTATATCTTCCGTAGGTTTGCCGGCTAATACAATCGACAACCCGGCGCAGGAACTGAGGTTCGTTCAGAACCGGTAACGCAATATGAATGAATGGTAAAGATTCCTGAAGATCCAAATTAACGGTCGATCTTTAGCTTATCAAAAAGTGCATTATCCTCAACTACTTCAACGGCTTTGATCACCTCATCATCAACCTGGTTGGCGACCTCGTAGAATGTGCTCAATGTCCATAGTTTCTCGGCAATAAGGCCTTTGATTTGTGATTTGATCAGTTTTGCTGAAGTGCCGTATCCTTTTTCATCAAGCTTTATACCCTGCTTCTCAGCAAGTTCAAAGAATGGTTTCATGAAGGCCTCATCCAATATAAAAGACTTATTAAAGGTTTTGAAGTCGGGGTAAGAAGCCTGCAGATTCTGCCGGTTCTTATCAACATAATCCCCGACAAAGAGATTGATAATATTTTTCCTGCGCAGTTCCAGGTAATAATCCGAAATAATGGTTGAATCCCAGGGGATGAACACGTCAGGCATAATTCCACCTCCGCCGTATACCACTCGTTTCTTCGAAGTAAAGAATTTAAGGGAATCGGGGAACTTAATACTGTCGGGATGGACAAGCTCTCCTCTCTTGACCCGTTTGGCAAAGTCCATATAATACTTATCAGCTCCTTCGGCATAAGATTTCTGAATACAACGGCCCGAGGGAGTGTGGTACCTGGCTGTAGTAAGCCTCACCTGTGAACTGTCGGGCAGCGAAAACGGCCTCTGAACCAGTCCTTTCGCGAATGACCTCCTGCCAACAATAACACCACGGTCCCAGTCCTGAATAGCGCCGGCCACGATCTCACTGGCCGAGGCGGAATTCTCGTTTATCATAACGACCAGTTTACCTTTTTCAAAAAGGCCTTTTTCACTGGAGTTATAATCTTCCCTTGGGCTGTGAACTCCTTCAGTATACACTATAAGTTTACCAGCATCAAGGAACTGGTCTGAGAGGTCAATGGCTGTTCCCATATACCCCCCGGAATTATTACGGAGGTCCAGGATGAGATTTTTCATACCCTGTGACTTAAGATTCAGAGTCGCATCAACAAACTCCTGCATTGAAGTCTGTGCAAAACGGTTCAGATTGATGTACCCGGTTTCTGGTGTGATCATGTATACGGCATCAATACTGTTTAAGGGAATTTTATCACGGATGATTGAGTAATCTATCAGCTCCTTTTTGCCGGTCCTCAAAATGGAGACCTCCACCTTTGTGCCTTTTTTGCCCCTGAGATGATCAAGGACAAACTGGTTGGTGATAGTTTTTCCGGTTGCCAGCTGCCCGTCAATTTTAATTATCTTGTCACCAGGCATCACTCCAAGCTTTTCACTGGGACCGCCCGATATGGTATGAACCACGTTAATGGTATCACGCAGTATCTCGAACTGAATACCTACTCCTTCAAAATTGCCTTCGAGCGGTTCATTCGCACGCTGCACATCCTTCTTTGAAATATACATCGAATGCGGATCCAGTTCCTTCAAAGTCTCAACGATAGACTTTTCCACCAATTTATTTTCATTAACAGTATCCACATATGCGAATTCAACCAACTGCATAAAAGCACTGAATTTTTTCAAATTGGCATAAAGCTCCTTCTGGTTCTGTGCCCGGGCCTGCATCCCACTGAAAAAACATAATAGCATAATTGAAATAGTCAGCAGCAGGTATTTCTTTTTATTCATCATACTGGTTAAGAATTAAAGCTAATTAAAATATTTCGGCAAAATTATCCATTTTTGGCATACCTTTTGACGCAGCTCGTTGATTTAACTAATTTTAACCCCTCTTAACAGAACATTAACACCTTTTCATTTGCCTGATCAACCCTACACTGATCCTTTGAAAGCCGAACAAAAGAGACTGCTCAAAAGCATGGTCGTTCCGGTTGCTTTCGTAATCCTTCTCTGGCTGATCAGGGCAGCTGATGTGATCTGGGACATAGGGATGAATGAATACGGATTATACCCTTTGAAGATAAAAGGATTGCCGGGCATCATTACCGCTCCACTTCTGCATGCAGGATTTTCACATCTCTTTGCAAACACCGTGCCTCTCCTGGTCCTTGGGTCTCTTCTCTTCTATTTTTACCGCTCCCTGGCATGGAAGGTATTACTTCTGATCTGGCTGATGACAGGTATCTGGGTCTGGGTTTTTGCAAGGGGGAGCGCGGCCCATATCGGGGCCAGCGGGATCATCTACGGACTCGCTTCGTTTCTATTCCTGAGCGGCATCATACGCCGGGAACCAAGGCTTATGATCATTACCCTTCTGGTCACCTTTTTATACGGAAGCCTTTTGTGGGGGCTGTTTCCCCAGTTTTTCCCGAAGGAACATATTTCCTGGGAATCACATCTTATGGGATTGTTATCTGGGGCGCTTCTTGCTATATGGTACCGAAAATCAGGTCCGCAGAAGCAGGTTTATGTCTGGAATGATGATGAAGAGGAAGAAGGTGAAGATGCATACTGGAAATCAACTTCCACCGACGACGAAACCAAAATTTAATCATTTATTCGCACCAATTGCTTATCTCATTTGTGTGCTCATTATGGCTTCGCCGGACACTATTTCGCTATTTTCACATAAGGTCTGATCTTACGAAATGCCGAATCACTTACCCCTTCCACTAACTGCAGCTCATCCACTGATCTGAATATCTTATTCTTCTGCCTGTATAATATGATCGCACGGGTTATCTCATAAGGGAAATAAGGATGTTTCAGCAATTCCTTGAACGAAATTGTGTTGATCTCAAGTTTTATTACCGAATCTGATGTGACGATAAGATGTTCCCTGATGAGATTGTAGAGAGCAGTATCCACGCCCCAGACTTCAAGCAGCTGCCTGTTGTTGATGAAACCGCCAAGCCTGTTCCTGTAATTTACGATCCTCCGGGCATAGGATGGACCTATTCCTTTCAGCCTCTGAAGTTCCAGGGTGTCGGCTTTGTTAATATCAATCCTTACCAGGGGCCTGGCAGGGTATGTTGCACCCCTGGCAGAATCTCCGGTTTTGTCTGCCAATGACCATTTGGATTTGAATTTATTTATCCGGCTGATTGAATCATTACTCTCAGATGTTTTGATCCCGGCTTCAAACTCGAGAAGTTCTTTCTCCAGGCCGGGAAAATTGACTGAAGGGACAATATGTTCTTCAGGCAGTAACTGATTTGCCGTGGCAACCAGCAACAGGATCACAAGCAACACTATGATCCCCCTGATCTCACTCCTGTTAAACGTGAGGTAGTCCCTTATCACCTGGTATCTTTTCATGGCATCGGTTTTTTATCAAGCACTTTAAGTCCTATCCTGCACTCAAGGCAGCGCTTATGATCACAATAGGTTCTCTTTAGCTGTATCAAGGCCTGTGATTCCAGGGCATTCCCTGCATTCATGCCCAGGGATTGCCACATTCTTGTTTCATGGTTGTCTTCTCCCTCAATGCTTTCAAGCAATTCCACGGCCCTCATCCTTAAAGGACTAAAATCCCGGGCGGAGCCATATGCAAAGAAGAATGGTGCCAGGATATTGATAAGCAGTAAGCCTGCCGAGCCGCAACCGATCTTTTTTTCTTTCTTTCCGGAGGTTCTCCCGAACCTGTAATGCCTGTTCCAGTATTCCGATGCAGAGAGCCTGAAAAAATCCTTCAATTTGTCAGTTTCCGTAATATTCAGCAACATCCCGGGCTCAGCTTTGCAGTTGTAAAGGCATTGGACGAGCTGGCTTATCCTGATATCAGGGAAATTCTGAGGATGTAACCTTAGCATCTTCCAGAGTCCTGGTTTTAAAGGCTTTAAATTGTATTTTGCCTGCTGATGACAGTATTCCGCCTGAAGGGAACGCTTGTATTTGTCCCCCGGATGCTTACACAGAAGCCCCGATTGGCCGTAAAACAAGGCCTCAAGCTTAAACAGGCTGTCGGCGTTTTTCCTCACGATCCTCAATGGGATCGACCGCGCCAGGAGTTCAAACGGAAGTGCATTAATCCGAAAACCAAATCCGGAAGAAAGTAAAATATAAAGGACCTCATCCCAGTCAGCATACTCATCAAGCAAACGCAAAACGAATCCCGATTTTGCAGTCAGGCGCTCCGTTGCCAAAGCAGGAGCCCACAACCTCAGAATATTTGTTCCGGCCCCGTTCAGCAGTTTATAACAGGGTATCCAGAGATGGTTTTGCATGATTTGTGTATACCTTTCTTCGATAGATGCAGGAAAATTGTTTCTCATTATGAGGGTAGGCATCATTTCTTTATGCTTCGTCCTGATGGCCTGGTCATTCTCATAGACCACATGGAGAATGACATTTTCATATGCCGGATCGAACTGGTGCCTGTGCCTGATCCAGTCTGATGACCTGTAATGAACTTCCACATTGCCTGCCCAGATATTCGTATTGATCCGTATCCGCGCATTAAAGAAATCAGGCCCGCCATCGGTGTTCTGTATCCCCGGATGCAGAACTGCCAGTTTTTCCCCTCCTGATGTACGAAGATCAGGGTTAAGAAGCCTGAACTTCCAGATATATTGAAGGAATTGCTCATTCATATTAAAGCGATTAGCCATGAGCCATGAGCTATGAGGCATGAGGCATGAGCGAATAGGGTTTACAGGATGAAATCGTAATTCCAAAATCGTAAATCATACATCGTACATCGTAAATCGTAAATCCTTATTTCCTTAATCCCGAAAACCGTAAAAAGTGATAGGCTTTTTAACAAAAATTTGATCTGCCATAATGGCCTGATTGGACTTGTTTTAATTTATTTGCATCAGGCTGATCAAATAATTATCTTTGCAGCAAATTAGAAATGGTTTTGATGTATGGACGATGTCACAACCCTGGTCTCCGGCATTGATTTTAAGGTCAGGAAATTCATCGCCCTGCAAAAGAAACTGCAGAATGAAAATGAACAGTTAACGATTGATTTTAACCAACTTAAAAAAACAAGCGAAGAACAAAAGCAGGTAATTTACGGATTGGAAGAGAAAATCCGGATATTGAAACTTGTCAAAATGACCGAAGGAAAAGAAAACAATTCGGACATTAAGGCCAGGGTTAATGAACTTGTGAGGGAAATCGATAAATGTATCGGGTTATTAAATACCTGAAAGATATTGCTGTTGAATAATGAACGAATTAGCTATTTCATTGAACGTCGCTGACCGGCCCTACAGGCTTGTCGTTGAGAAAGATCGTGAGGAATTATTTCGTAAGGCCTCCCGGTTGATTGAGCAAAGGGTCAAGGATTATTCAATGAATTATGCCTATAAAGACAAACAGGACCTGCTTGCCATGGTCGCTCTTGAATATGCAACCAATTTTCTTCAGAATGAAGAAATACTGAAGCAGCAGGAAGGACAATGGAAAGCAAAGCTGAAAGAGGTTGACCAGGTCCTGGCAGAATATCTATCCGAATAGAATGTTCTTTGAAATGAATCAAAGATTTACCCGCACTAATTCAGACAGTTTGTAAACCTAACATTACAAGCATTAGGGCAAAGCTCATGGGTTTGTAGGACAGGCCTCACTCCTGCTTGCAGGATTCCGACTATGGTCGGACAGTGGACGTTCGAATTACCCGGCAGCCCTAACCATGTCGTATAGAGGTTTATCATTACCTCGCTGTTTAGTGCGGGTTTTTTATTTTAACTATCAAACACTATATATATGCCAAACATCCTGTTATTTTTAATTATCGGTGTAAGCGGTATGATCATCGGAGGGCTTATTACCGGAACGATCTTAAACAAAGCGCTGGAACGCAAACGCGATGCCCTTCTGAAAGAGGCAATGGATAAGGCCGAAGTCATTAAAAAAGAAAAAATCCTTCAGGCTAAAGAAAAGTTCCTCCAGCTTAAATCGGAACATGAGAAATTTGTTCATGAAAAGAATGATGAAACCGCGAAGAATGAAAATAAGCTGAAGCAAAAGGAAGTCTTACTGAATCAAAAGGTTGAAGAGTTTGCGAAGAAACAGAAGGAGATCGCCACCATCAAACAGAATCTCCAGACCCAGGTAGAGATCGTGAGCAAGAAACAGGGTGACCTCGACAAGGCCCAGAAAATCCAGATAGAAAAGCTTGAAACCATTTCAAACCTTTCTGCCCAGGAAGCGAAGACTCAGCTGATCGAAAACCTGAAGGAAGAAGCGAAGGCCGACGCCCTGGTGCATGTTAAAGATATTATTGATGAAGCCAAAATAACAGCTAATACGGAAGCTAAAAAGATCATTATTGAGACCATTCAAAGGACTGCGACTGAACATGCCATTGAAAATACAGTTTCGGTTTTCAATATTGAAAGTGAGGAGATCAAAGGCCGGATCATAGGTCGTGAGGGCCGTAATATCCGTACCCTTGAATCACTTACCGGGGTCGAGATCATTATCGATGATTCTCCCGATGCTATTCTTCTTTCAGGTTTCGATCCTGTGAGGCGGGAGATCGCAAGGCTTTCTCTTCACAAGCTGGTGACTGACGGACGAATTCACCCGGCACGCATTGAGGAAGTCGTTGCAAAAACCAGAAAGCAGCTCGAACAGGAGATCAATGAAACAGGGAAACGTGTAAGTATCGACCTGGGTATCCATAACCTGCATCATGAGCTTTTACGAATGATCGGTAAAATGAAATACCGTTCCTCATACGGGCAGAACCTTCTTCAGCATTCCATCGAAGTAGCCAAGCTGAGCGCGACAATGGCTGCAGAATTGGGCATCAATCCGAAGAAAGCGAAGCGTGCCGGACTGCTGCACGACATTGGTAAAGTTCCCGATAATGAACCTGATCTGCCGCATGCAATACTGGGTATGAAAATGGCGGAAAAATTCAAGGAAAAACCGGAAATCATTAATGCTATCGGCGCTCACCACGATGAAATAGAGATGGATAACCTCATTTCACCTATAGTGCAGGTTTGCGATGCAATATCAGGAGCAAGGCCTGGCGCACGCCGGGAAGTCGTTGAAGCCTATATTGAAAGACTCAAGCATCTTGAGGAACTGGCATTGAGTTACCCCGGTGTTGTTAAGACATTTGCCATCCAGGCAGGCCGTGAGCTGCGTGTTATTGTGGGGGCTGATAAGGTGAACGACCTTGAAGCAAATCAGCTTGCTTTCGATCTGTCAAAAAAGATCCAGAGCGAAATGACTTATCCTGGTCAGATCAAGATCACGGTCATCAGGGAAACCAGGGCTGTGCAGTATGCGAAATAAGTAGCGAAAAGCGAAAAGCGAAATTTGATTTTCGCTTCTCGCCTTTCGCCTTTCGCTTTTCGCTTTTCGCCTTTCGCTTTTCGCTTTTCGCCTTTCGCCTTTCGCTTTTCGCTTTTCGCCTTTCGCTTTTCGCCTTTCGCTTTTCGCCTTTCGCTTTTCGCCTTTCGCTTTTCGCCTTTCGCTTTTCGCTTTTCGCCTTTCGCCTTTCGCTTTTAATTTTCCTTCCTCACCACCTTATGCCCTTTGTGCCTGTGGCTGCTTTTATGCGCAAATTCGCTGGATAATACACTGATATTACCATCAACTTCAAGAATTGCAAGGTCAACTTCCTTCTCAGAAGGAACACCATGTTCGCGGATTGCCTCAAGGACCTCTTCCTTTGAGATCTTAGCCAGCCTGAGATGTGAGTCGAGGACCTTCCCCTGGTAAACAAGCATTATAGGGTCTCCCTGCAAAGCTTTGCTGAATCCGGGATATCGGAACATCAAATACTTCATCGCGTAATTTACGACGAAGAGGGCAAGGGCTGCCAGTAAACCTCCGATGAGGCTGCTGTCGCCCAGCACCATGGCATTCTGAACTGCATTGCTGATAAGCAGTATAAATACAAGGTCGAATACCGAAAGCTGGGCCAGTTCCTTTTTCCCGAAAAGACGCACCGCCAGGATAAGGAAAATATAAACAATGATCGCACTGGCGATTATCTGAAGATAATGATTTTGAAAAATGCTCATATTAAAATAAATAAAAGGTTGATTTTTGCAGGTAAATATCGCAAAAATATCAAGAACGGCCTTCAATGAATTGAAATATCATCTCAAGAAAACCTGCACAGTTTTCAGATTTATGAACAAAAAAGACCGGGTATGTTAAGGTATTGAAAGCATATAATTTGTAATTCTCTGTAACTATTCTAACCTTTGTACTTCTAATGCTCATCTATTGACCTTCATTAAATCTTTAAATATGAAAAAAACACTCGCTTTATTAATTGCATTTCTCATGGCCATGGCTGTGAATGCTCAGGAAATGAAACTCGACGAGGTTCTCACGGCTTATTACAAAGCTACAGGAATCGAAAAAATGAAAGATTGGACCACGTTCACGGCAAAGGGTAAAACCCTTGCTCAGGGGATGGAATTTCCGACAACGATGATTATAAAAAGACCATCCAAACTCAGGGTGGAAGCAGAAGTGCAGGGAAATAAAATGATTCAGGCATTCGACGGACAGCAAGGCTGGAGCGTGGTTCCATGGTCAGGATCATCGGTACCGCAGGACATGACAGCCGACGAGGTCAAGAACGTGAAAGATCAGAGCGATATGGAAGGGCCTCTGTATAACTGGAAGGAAAAGGGTCATCAGGCCGAATTGCTTCAAAAAGAAGATATGGAAGGATCCTCTGTTTATAAAATAAAACTGACAAAAGCCAATGGCGACATCGACACCTACTTTATTGATGCCGAAAATTTTATTTTACTTAAAATATCTTCAAAGATTAAAATCCAGGGCAATGAGGTAGAAAGTGAAAGCCTGTTTACAAATTACAAGGATATAAACGGTGCTCTGATTGCCGGAACTGTGACCAACAAAGTCAAGGACCAGACCATGTCACAGCTTGTATTTGAAAAGATCGAGATAGGCCTTCCGGTCAGCGACAGCATCTTCATGAAACCCGTTGTAAAGAAATAAGACCTTAAAACTACTCTCATGAAACTGGTGATCAAAGTCATAATCGCCTCTCTTTTGTGCATTGTTGCCGAAAAGATGCAGGCCCAGAACAGTATTAAAGTCGACGAAAATACTTTTGGTGATATTCAGGCCCGGCAAATCGGTCCTGCCACCATGAGTGGCCGCATTTCGGCCCTGGATGCCGTGGACAGGAACCCTGCATTGTTATACGTTGGTGCTGCAAGCGGAGGGCTTTGGAAATCAAAAAATTACGGAACCACATTCAAGCCGGTTTTCGATAAATACAACCAGTCAATCGGCGCTGTGACCATCGATCAGCAACATCCTGATACAGTATGGGTGGGTACAGGAGAGGTCTGGGTCAGAAACTCTGTTTCCGTCGGGGATGGGATTTATCGCAGCAATAACGGGGGCGAGACCTGGAAAAGAATGGGCCTGGAAAAGGCAGAAAGGATCGCGAAGATCATCATCAACCCTAAGAATCCGGATATTGTTTTTGCAGCCGTAGTGGGAAATCTATGGAACCCGAGTACTGACAGGGGTTTGTACAAAACAAGCGACGGAGGCAAAACCTGGGAGAAGATCCTTTATGTTGATGAGAACACAGGCTGCTCCGATGTTGCCATTGACTGGAAAGACCCCGACATTATGTATGCCGGGATGTGGGAATTCCGCAGAACTCCCTGGTCGTTCAGTTCAGGAGGCAAAGGCAGCGGGTTGTTCCGTTCGGCCGATCAAGGAAAAACATGGGCTAAGATCACTAAAGACCTTCCTGAAGGCCTGCTCGGAAGGATAACGGTCTCCGTTTCACCGGTCAAATCCGATTTGGTGTATGCACTGATTGAAGCTGAAAAAACAGGATTATACGGATCGTCCGATAAAGGGAACTCTTGGAAACTTCTCACACAATCCGAAGCAATAAATGACCGTCCGTTCTATTTTTCATTTATTGCCCCTGATCCCCTCGACACGAATACGATTTATAAACCGGGCGGCAACCTGAACAAAAGTACCGACGGCGGCAAGACCTTCAGTTCAGCCGCTGTTGAAGGCGGAAACTATCATAGTGACTGTCATCCGGTATATATTGGTAAAAAGGACAACAGCCTTATTTATATGGGGACTGATGGCGGAGTATATTATTCAATGGATAAGGGAAATACCTGGCGGCAGATGCGTAACCTGCCGGTTTCCCAGTTCTATCATGTGAGCGTCGATAAAGCCGATCCGTTTAATGTTTACGGCGGATTGCAGGATAACGGATCCTGGTATGGTCCGTCAAGAAATTCAAGCGGCATTACGAACAGCAGCTGGAAGAGCGTCGGGTTCGGCGATGGATTCTATGTATACTGCGACAAGCTCGATTCGACGATACTTTACTGGCAGTTTCAGGGAGGCAAGATCGCAAGGTATTACCTGAAATCAGGGGAATATAAATCACTGATCCCGTTCAGGGACAAGGACACAAAAGAGCTGAGGTTTAACTGGAACTCTCCTCTTGTTTTCAGCCCGGTAAGCAACAGCTTTTATGTGGGTTCCCAGTATCTTTACAAAACGACGAACCGGGGTGATTCGTGGACACGTATTTCTCCCGATCTCACCACTGACGACCCGAAAAAGCTGAAACAGGAAAAATCAGGCGGGCTCACCGTTGACAACTCATCCGCAGAAAATCATTGCACTATCTATACGATCAATGAATCCCCGCTCGACAGCCTGATTATCTGGGCCGGCACGGATGACGGGAACCTGCAGTGTACTGCAGATGGGGGTAAAACATGGACCAATGTCGTTGGCAACATACCAGGCCTGCCGGCAAATACCTGGTGTTCTTATGTTGAACCTGACCATTTTGATAAAAATACTGTTTACGCTACATTCGACGGGCACAGGATGGGAGATAAGACTCCCTATGTTTTCAAGTCCACCGACCTTGGGAAAACCTGGAAAAACCTGGCCGATACCTCTATCCACGGTTATTGTCATGTTATCAAGGAGGACCTCGTAAAATCCGACCTGTTGTTCCTCGGATCCGAAGGAGGCTTGTATATTTCCATTGACGGAGGCCAGGACTGGTCATTTTTCAAAGGAAACGTTCCCAGGGTGCCGGTCATGGATATGGCGTTCCAACAGCGGGAACAGTCACTTGTCCTGGCTACTCATGGACGGGGCATTATGATCATAGACGACCTCTCCCCTCTTCGGCAGATCTCGAAAGAAGTTCTGGATGCTGATGTAAAATGGCTGACACCCAAAGATTTTATCATCCGTGAGGGAACATTTACCCAGGAATGGAGCGGGGATGACGAATACCTTGGACAGGTTCCGCGCGATGCCGCATCTATTGTATACTATATGAAGAAGCGTCATATCTTCGGTGACATCCATATTGAGATCTATGATGCTGACGGGAAGATGATCAAACGGTTGCCTGCCGGTATGCGTAAAGGTATTAATGTGGTTCAATGGAGTATCCAGATGAAACCGCCTAAAGTTCCTGCATCCCCTCAGATGGAAGGTTCTGCGATGATAGGCCCGGATTATGCACCGGGTGAATACAAAGTAAAACTTTTCCGTAACAATGATGTATATGAGACCAGTATCCGCCTGAAACCTGACCCCAGGTCGATGTATTCGTTACAGGACCGTGAAATAAGGCAGAAAGCTGTCATGAAAGGTTATAACCTCCTGCAATCATTAGCCTATACCGACAGGCAGGTAAAGGAAGTGCGCGACCAGTCTAAGAACCTCGCAAAATCTGCATCAAAGTCATTCGCGAAGAAGCTTTTGGCAATTTCGGTGCAGATGGATACATTACATTGCAGGATAGTTTCCACAAGGGAGGGCAAAATAACAGGAGAGGAAAAACTCAGGGAAAAGATTGCCTTTATCTATGGTTCGATCATGTCTTACCCCGGACGGCCAACAGATTCACAGGTCCAGGGCCTTGATCTCCTTGCCGGGGAATCTGAGAAGGTCCGGAATGAAGTCAGCAGCTTTATCAGCAATGACCTTCCAAAACTCAACGCTGAGTTGACAAAAGATAAAAAAGCTGAAATAAAAATTATTTCACTGGATGATTTCACGAAAGAACCATAAAACCGGTTTCATATCGTTTGCTAATCCTGCTTAAAAATTAAAGTTTCAAACAGAATCTGTATTTTTGTTACTGAACAGAGATTATCGACAGGTAAAAATATTAACCTTTAACACATACCGTTATGTCAAAAGGAAAAGATGTTAAAAAGAGCGTCAAAAAAGAGCCAACGAAAACATTAAAAGAAAAAAGGCTCGAGAAAAAGGAAAAGAAAGAAAAGAAAGGAAAATTCTAGACTGCCTGCGCCGAAAAACATTAAGGCAGGTTAAAATCTGCAATTGAAATTGGGATTATTCCTGTCTGAAAATTGCGATAGTAATCTTCAGATTCGCATTGGTTCGCAATGATCAGCTGCTTCCATAAGCGGTAAAGGTCATTGATTGAAATATTTATCACCGGTTTTTGTTCATAAATAGTCTCTTACCTTTATACCGGTGACACTAAATGGCATGTAATTTAGGTGGGAATATTATAGATTTCAGCTGACATGAAAAACATTCGACATATGCGGAAAACTGACGCCATGGACAACAGGATGGAAATATCAAACCATCAGGTTACCGTTCCAAAAGCAAAACTTTCTTCCGGCTCAGTGGTGGAAAAGTATCCCGTCATGCTTGATGATGGAAGAACGATAGTTTTTATATCAGATAAAAGCCGTGAAAGTGAGATAAGGTTAAGGTATGCTCTGAAAAAACTCTGATGACAGGTTGCGCCTCTAAACCAGGTTCACCAGAGGATGGGGAGAAATGCCTTATAAGAAAAGAAGATATTTACTGTGCGATCAGAAGTGAATCTGTTAATGGAAGTGCTTTTGTATTAACCCCTTTAGATCTTCAATAACAATAGGCTTTGAAATATAATCATTACATCCTGCTTCAATTGCCTTCTCCATGTCCTCAGAGAACCCAAAGGCAGTTTGGGCAATGATGATTACGTTCTTATTAAATTCCCGGATTTGACGTGTGGCTTCGTATCCATCCATTTCGGGCATCCTTACATCCATCAGAATCAAATCAAGGTCAGGATTGCAGTGGCAGGCTTCCACGGCTTCAAGCCCTGTTCCTGCCTGTAAAATTTCTTTCCCTATTTTTTCAACCACTGTTGTAATCAAATCTCTCGACCCCTCATCATCTTCGACAATTAATATTTTCAGGTTTTTAACCTGATACACTTCTCCGGTTTCTGAGGTAATCTCCTGACCGGCCGTTTTAGCTTCTGATTCTGCATTGTAAGGAAGGGTGAAATAAAATGTTGACCCCTTCCCCAGCTTGCTTTCCACCCAGATTTTACCCCCAAGCATTTCCACGTAACCTTTTGAAATGGACAGACCCAGACCTGCTCCTTCATAAGGTTTTGTTATCAATTCATTGCCTTGCCTGAACCGTTCAAAAATAATTTCCTTTTCCTGATTAGCAAAGCCATAGCCGGTATCTTTCACAAAAAATTCAATGTATTTACCCTTTTTCTCATAACCAAATTCGATCAAGCCTTTGCTGGTAAATTTAACGGCATTATTAACAAGATTGGTAAGAATGGCATAAAGCTTTTCACGGTCTGTTTGAATTTCGGATTTTTTTGACGGCAGGGCGTTTTTAACAGATAGCCGCAATCCCTTTTTTTCAACCACAGGGATGAAAAAGTTATAAATAGTTTCGATTTGCTCGTTAATGTTTGTCGCGGATATTGTAATGTTCATTTGCCCTGATTCTATCATCGAGATGCTGACAATGTCATTTATGATATTGAGCATACGTTGGCCGCTGCTCTGAATGACCCTGATATATTTTTGTTGTTCCTTGCCTGACAGCTTCGGCTCTTTCAGTAATTCAGCAAAACCCAGAATTCCATTCATAGGGGTTCTGATCTCGTGGCTCATGTTGGCAAGGAAGGCTGATTTCAGACGGTCGCTTTCTTCAGCTTTTTCTTTGGCTTTAACCAATTCCTGCTCTGCGTGCTTTTTGGCAGTGATGTCGCGGATCAATCCAATGGTTCCCATTGGTTGGTCCCCTTGATAAAATACGTTGGATGAGAGTTCACCGATGAAGGTCGAGCCATCTTTATGCTTCATAAGGAAAATTCGCAGACCACTTGTAGAACCTGATTCTATTGAGGTGTTGAACTGCGACATGGCATTTGACATTTCACTGTTATCAAGAAAACGGATAAACGTTTCACCTATCATTTCTTGTGGTGAATAGCCGAAAATTAACTGTGTAGAAGGAGAGATATAAGAAACTTGTCCTTTATTATCTGTTATAAACACAACATCCTGCAACTGCTCGGTAATACTGCGGAATTTTTCTTCGCTTTTTTGCAGTAATTCTAACGATTGTTTTCGATCAGTCACATCAGTAAAAAACCCCACGCTGCATGTTCTTTCATTGATGATGATTGGAGAACTTGTAATGTCAGCATAGAAAACCGTACCGTCTTTTCTGAGACATGGACGGGTGAAAGATATCGATTTCTCACCTCGTATCAGAGAAGCAAACTCTGTCATTACCAAATCCAATGAATCCTTTGGGTGTAATTCTGCAATGTTCAACCGTTTGAACTCTTCAACAGTATATCCGAATAACTTGCAGATGGCTGTATTGAAAAAGATAAACTTATGGGTTTCGGTATCAATGGCTAATATGCCGTGCGTGCTGCCTTCAAGCAACACACGGTATTTTTCTTCAGACTCTTTTAAAGTTAAATCGGCAACTTTTCGTTCGGTGATATCGACCAATCCTCCGTACAGATGTAAACGTTCGGGCTGTTCCGGCCCCTTTATGCATTCGGCAAAAGAAGCGACCCAGACTATCCCTCCGTTTTTGTGTCTCAAACGAAGCTCACAACTGCTGGACGAACCAGGCGCAAGACCTGTAACATGTTGCTTAAAACAATCCAAATCATCATCCACGACCAATTTCACCCAGCAGTGATCAGCCATGATTTCGTCGATCGAATAACCGGTGATTGGCTCCATAGCACCAGTCATCCAGTCAATCCAATAGCTGCCGTCGTGATTGCTCACGCAGGAATATGAAATATCAGAGATAGTGGACGAGATATGCCGGAAGCGTTCCTCGCTTTTCTGCAATTTCTCCTCATTCTTCTTGCGCCTTGTTATGTCATGCAGAAACGCAACAAGATACTTCCCTTCATTGGGCCTGTATTGAACGCTTATTTCAACGTTATTAATGCTGCCATCCTTACGTCTGTGTTTTGCCTCGAAACGGTCGTGTCCGTATTTTATAATCTTTTGAATGTGAGCTGCAATGTCGGCAGCCGATTCAAGGACTTCCAAATCGGAAATATGCATGTTCAGCAGCTCCTGCTCAGAATAACCGCTCATTTTGCAGTAGGTTTCGTTCACTTCTGTGAGACGTCCCTGCAAATCCGCCATCCAGAAGCCATCCATCGCTGTTTGCAGGATCGTCCTGTGCTTTTCTCTATCTCTTAATATGATCTCATCCGCCCTTATGAGTTCAGTCACATCCCTAAAAAAGCCCACGCTGCATTTTCTTTGACTGAGGATAATAGGAGCGCCTGCAACGTCAGCATAGAAAACCGTTCCGTCTTTTCTTATGCAGGACTGAGCATAGGATATGGGTTTCTCCCCCCGCATCTGGGCGTCAAATTCCGACATCACCAGGTCCAATGATTCCTTTGGCACTAAATTCTCAATGCTCAGCCGTTGGAATTCTTTATCGGTATATCCGAATAATTTGCAGATGGCCGGATTGGAAAATAAAAACCTATGGGTTTCGATATCTGTTGCTAAAATACCAAATGAACTTCCGTTAAGAATAACACGGTATTTCTCTTCCGCCTCCCGTAAAGTATCTTCTGTATATTTGTGTTTAATCCTGTCACTTTCACCTGATACTTTCAATGCACTGTATTCCTTTCGCAATTCCTGAAGTTCCTTAACAAGTTCTTCCCTGGTTTTAGCTCCTGGGTCATTCATAAAAAATTCATTTCAACCAATAAAGATACGACCGAACGACTGTTAATCCTAATATTTAATGCTAGTTTGATTTTGAACAACGGGGTCAGCGAACAGAAAAATCCGGTATATCCTGCCGGGGAAAATTGTTACATTTTCCGGATATTCAGATGTTATGAATATAAAAGTATCATTATTATGGGGGCCTTTCCCCATCCCACTCCCATTTCACAAACAAAAAACCCTGTAACTTGCTTTGCTACAGGGTTTTCTATTTGATTTTGCGGACTGGACGAGACTCGAACTCGCGACCTCCGCCGTGACAGGGCGGCATTCTAACCAGCTGAACTACCAGTCCTTTATTCAGTCTGCAAAAGTATATTAATTTTCCGGATTCTCAAAATAAATTATAACTCTTCCTGATAAAACCCCGTTGATTTTAAATCATAAAACCTTAAACCCATAATCCGGGCCTGATCAGACCAGCTGATGATCCTTGAATGTGAGGCTGCAGATACATTAAGGATAATCAGGGGGGAAAATATATTTTTCAGCTGCTTTATGCTGAAGCCGGAGTTACGATTTATAAGCAGGATGTCGGCATGAGCCTTAACCTGCAGGTTTTTACTCAGAGGAGAATCAAGAATATAAATTTTTTTACCCTTTACTGCCAGCATGTTTCCAAATCTTCCCACCTCTGGAAAACCTGCGGTCTTTTGCCAGCCCTGTGTATTGACCCAGCGATCCTGAAAAGAGCTCAGCTTACCGGCCAACCTCTCGTTTCCGATCTGGTCTGCGATAAAGAGGTCCTTCATCATCCGCAGACCTGAATAAAAACAGATCTCCTTTCTGCCCCTGATAAACCTTATCACGTAGCCCTGCCTTCCCTGGTGTACGGCCAGCCTGCATTGTGACGAAAAATTTGCTTTATCGGCAAGCTCCGAGATTTCAAGCATAATCAGGCAGGATAAAGCCCACAGCAGCAATACCGGCTTTTTTCGGGTGAGAAACACAAAGATTGTCATAATAAAAAAATAGATCAGGCAGACTTCCAACCCGTTCGGGAAAAATCCCTTGCTCACTGCTCCGGGGAGGGAACCTATCCACAAAACACTTTGATTGAGCCCGATGAGCAATATTTTTAATGCAGAAATCGTAAGGTTGCCGATAACAGGCAGAGATGAAAAAACCAATCCAAGTATCCCCATGAGTATGATCCCATTTGATAATGGGACGATAATCAGGTTTGAAACGATGAAATAGTTCGGGAAACGATGAAAGTAATAGAGGCTGAGGGGAAAGGTCGCAATTTGTGCCGCCACGGATACTGCCACAAGCGCCCAAATTTTATCGGGCAGCCACAGATGTGTCACGTATAAGTCATAGACAGGCTTATAAAGAAGCACAATGCCAATTACCGCCATGTAGGACAACTGGAACCCGACATCGGAAAGGATCGACGGATCCATTACCAGTAAAAAGAAAACCGAAGCACTGATCACATTCAGCATCTCAGGTTTTCGCCGGATGGTTTTCCCGATGATCAGAAAGCCCAGGCATGTTGAAGCACGTAAAACTGCCGGTGAAAAGCCTGTCACTGCTGCATATGCCCAGATACAAATGATTTGCAGGAATGATTTAATGAACAGCCCGTATTTGAATTTTGCCAGAAACGAGAGGATGGTCTCAAGAAACAGGAAAACGATACCTACATGCATCCCTGAAACCGATAAAATATGCATCGTTCCGCTTGCAGCGAAGGCCGATTTCAGGCGGCTGTCAATTTCGTTCACATAGCCCAGAAGCAGGGCGCCTGCAACCTGGAACTCCTGACCGGCAAGACCTTTCTCACTCAAAATCTTCAACAGCCTGTTTCTTACCGCAAATGCAAGCCGGTTTAATCCAATTGCATGATCAGCAGGCACTGCCATGCATTCCCTGCTTCTGCAACTGAGCTCATATCTTAATCCTTTATCAAATAAATAGCTCCGAAAATTAAATGAATGGTTACCGGTAAAAAACAGAAGTGCTTCCGGCCTCCCGTGCACAAGGTAATAGTTGCCAAATGAAAGCAGGGAATTATTGTTGTTGCCATACACCCTGAGATAAAATTTTGCATTAAATGATGTCCATGCACCGGAATCATAAACTGAAACAATGTCAGAAACGGCGAATACAGAACCCTGCTTCACAACAGGACAATCACTTACCCTGATCAGAAGTACGACAGCTTTTTCAAACTCCGGCATTTGCCTGTTCCTTTTATCGGAGGATATGCCTGAGAACTGAAATCCCGAAGCGTAAAAGGCAAGAAGGGTTATTAAGCCCGTGATCCATCTTAGCCGGTAACATAAAGCAAACAGGTGAAAACAGAAAAGCGCTGCACAGGCTGCAGCTAAGAAACAGAAAAGAAGAAATGCAGGCAAATGGGGATTGATCAGCTGTCCTGCAACAATCCCGGCAATAAAAGGAATCACAAGCCTGAGGAGCGGCAAAGGTCTCCAGGGATTCATATCATTTCATCATTAACTCAGAACTTAATCCGGCGAATGATGAAAAGTGGCATTATTTTTTACAGTATTTTAAGAGGTACGACCTGGCTTTCCCGTTACCAAGATCAACCGCCTTCTCCCAGTCCCTGCATGCGTCACCCGGTTGATTAAGATATTGCTTTGCAACTCCTCTGTTGGTAAAGGCTTCACCGTTACCGGGTTGTTGGTTTAAAACTTCAGTATAAGTAATTACTGCAGCTTCAAACTGCTTAAGGTACATCTGGGCAAGAGCCTTATTCATCCTGGCCTGGATATCAGAAGGAATCATCCTGATCACGGCATCGAAATCAATGACGGCATCCTGGTAATTACCCAGCGCTGCCCTGGCTGCCCCCCTGCTTGCGAAATAATCGGCCTGGGATGAGTCGTATCGTATAGCTTCATTAAAATCCTGAATTGCAGCCATGTAATCTTTCTTGCTGTACCGGCATAATCCACGGTTATAACTGGCTTCAGGGAACACAGGCTTATATTGAAGAGCCCTGGAGAAATTCATTTCCGCCTCCGGATATTTCCCCATTTCCATCAGGTCAATCGCCTTATTATAATAGGCTTCAGGGTAATCGGCCTTGATTGCCACAGCTTTTGTGTAATCCCTTATTGCACCGTCATAATCCTTCAACGCATCTTTTGCCAAAGCCCTGTTGAACCATGGTTCGACGTAGGATTGCTTCAATTCAAGTACGCGGCTGAAATCATCAATGGCTCCGTAATAGTCTTTCATATCGTACCTGAGGACGCCACGGTTATAGAAAGCTTCAGCGCTCCCTGAATCCATTGCAACAGCCCTGTTAAGGTCTTTCAGTGCAGGCTGATAATCGAGAAGCCTGGCTTTCAGAATACCTGAATCAATCAGGATCTTATTCAGTTTGATCTGGGCATAAACCTGCACAGATAATATACAGGAGAAAATAACAAATATGAGGAATAAGGCACTGACCTTCTTCATCTGAAGGTTTACTTGCAGTATTTTATGATCAAGTCCTTAGATTCGGTAATTCCCAGGTCGAAGGCTTTATTCCAGTCTTTACAGGCGCCTTCCGTATCACCCAGAAACTGTTTTACTTTTCCGCGGTTATTAAACGCATCGGCGTCTGAGGGACTCAGCTCAATTGCTTTATTTAAATCGAGCAAAGCCCCCTGGTAATCCTTAAGTAAAATTTTAGTTGCTCCCCGGTTATTATAAGCGGAAACGTTATTAGGATTCCTTTTCAGGGCAGTATTACAGTCGAGGATGGCACCGTTATAGTCCTGAAGGTTGTGACGCACCATCGCGCGGTTTGTAAACACGTCGGGATATGAAGAGTCAAGCCTTATGACCACATTATAGTTTTCGAGCGCACCCTGGTAATCCTTCTTCATGAGATTAATAGCTGCCATATAATTGAAAGCAGCAGGATTTTTATGGTCAAATTTCAGGGCATCTGTCAAATCCTTCTCAGAACCATCGAAATCGTTCAGATGGAATTTACATGCACCCCGCACAAAATAAGCCTTCCCGTATGATTTACTGAGGTTTATTGCCTTGTTCTCATCTTCAATGGCAAGATCGTACCGGGCCTTGATCATATAGCAATACCCCCTGTTCATATATGCTATTGCATTTTCGTAAGCCTTTATTGACTTCGTGAAGTCCTGGATTGCGCCATCATAATTTTGTTCTTTAGCCTTTTTCACACCATCTTGTGTAAAGGTCTGTGCCTGTTTTTCCTGGGGAGTGAGTTCCTTCTGATCCACCTTCGAATTCTTCATTGTAGCTCCGGCAGGGTTTTTAGGCACAGGTTTTGTCCCATGGTTCCGGTTTGCAGAATCTAGTTTTGCAGGATCAAGGGTTATTATCTGCCCTTTCTGGTTTTGATTTGTTTTCTGATCCTGGGCCATTAACCCTAAGCGGAATCCAACAACTATAAAGCAAAAAAATACGAGAATCTTTTTATCCATACTTATCATTTTACCTGAATTTTATTTAAAGTTTTTTCCCTTTAATTTAACTGATTTCTCACTTAAATATTGTATCATCTCAGAAGCTGCCCTTCCGGAGGCACCTTTACCACCAAGCATTTTTTTAACTTCACTGTACCCTTCAAGGATATCCTTCTGTCGTTCCGGCTGCAGTATCAGCTTCAGTTCGGCAATCAGGGTACCAGCATTGAATTCTTTCTGTATAAGCTCCCTTACAATGCCGCGGCCGGCTATAAGGTTTACAAGTGAAATGAAATCCACTTTGACTATCCGCCGGGCTATGGCATAAGACAAAGGATTTCCTTTGTAGCATACCAACTGGGGTACATTCATCAGGGCAGTTTCGAGTGTGGCTGTCCCTGAAGTGACCAAAGCTGCCACGGAACTGCCGAGGAGGTCATAGGTCTGGCCAAAGACAATACCAACCCGGGCATTTTGAATCAGGGAACCGTAAAACTCTTTCTGTAATGAGGGTGCAGCAGCAATCACGAACTGGTAGCCCGGGAATGAAGGGATCACCTGCAGCATCACAGAAAGCATATTTTTTACTTCCATTTTCCGGCTGCCGGGGAGAAGCGCAATGAGTGGCTTGTCTTCAAGACCATTATCCTGAATAAACGATTTGCGGGTTTTCAGCTTCATTCCTTCATGAATGACATCCAGAAGAGGGTGTCCCGGGAAATTTGTATCAACGCCATGCTGATGATAAAATTCCTGTTCAAACGGCAGGATCACAAACAGCTGTTCAACCGATTCCCTGATCGTTTTAACACGTGAAGACTTCCAGGCCCAGAGCTGAGGCGAAATATAATAAAAGACCCTGATGCCTTTCGAAGCTGCAAAACGGGCTATCCTCAGGTTAAACCCGGGATAATCCACTAAAATCAGGACATCCGGGTTGAACTGCAGGATGTCTTGTTTACAGAACTTCAGGTTCCCCAGGATCTTGGGAAGATGAACGGCCACTTCGAGAAAACCCATGAAAGCAAGGTCACGGATATGCCTTACGATAACAGCCCCTTCCTTTTGCATAAAATCGCCTCCCCAGCAGCGAAAAGAAGCCTGGCTGTCAAGTATTTTCAGTTCCCTGATAAGATTCGAAGCATGAAGATCCCCTGAAGCTTCTCCGGCAATTATGTAATACTTCATAAGAACCAGTTTGAAACGGGCTTTAATGCCTTATTCGCGGTGAAATCAAACTGCACAGGCACCACAGCTATATAATTATGTTCAATTGCCCATTCGTCAGTGTCCCTGCCGTGCCCGGTTTTTACGAAAACGCCTGTCATCCAGTAATATTTTCGGCCATGAGGGTCGGTTCTTTCATCAAAATCCTCCTGCCATGTACCTTCAGCCTGCCTGCAGACTTTTATTCCCCTGATTTTCTTTTCGGGGATTGCCGGAATGTTCACATTCAGGCAAATGCCATCGGGCAGTTTGTTTTTTATAACCTCCGACATTATTTTTTTAACATACCTGCCGGATGATCTGAAATCGGCATCCATTTTGTAATCCGTAAGCGAGAACCCGGCCGAACTTACACCCGCCATAGCGCCTTCGAAAACACCGGCCATGGTACCGGAATAAATTATATTAATAGAGGAGTTCGTGCCATGATTGATTCCTGAGAAAAGGAAATCCGCCCTCCCTTTAAGAACAACTTTAAACGCAAGTTTCACGCAATCTGCCGGCGTCCCGTTGCAGCTGTATTCTTCGTAATCTTTTTCCTTCGCGATCAGTTCCAGGCGTAAAGGGTGATTCACAGTTACGGCATGGGCGGTTCCCGACTGCGGCCGGTCAGGGGCTACCACGACCACTTTCCCGAAAGGCCTGGCACATTCGATCAGAAAACGCAGTCCCGGCGCCTTGATGCTGTCGTCGTTAGTAAGCAGTATTATTGGTTTTCCCGTCATTATGTGTTTTGTTTAGCTTCCCGGGTTATCAGAAAAGGAGCAACTCTTCATACAATTCCTTTACCGGCAAGCCCATAATATTGAAAAAAGAACCTTCTATTTTGCTGATGCCGATATAACCTATCCATTCCTGTACACCGTAACCTCCTGCCTTGTCGAATGGCTGGAAATTTCTTATATAATATTCAATCTCTTCGAGGCTCAGGTCTTTGAAATACACCGAGGATTGGACATGAAACGTTTTTTTCTTTTTTCTTGATTTGAGGCAAACAGCCGTTATCACATCATGTTTGTTGCCTGACAACTTCTTAAGCATAATCACAGCTTCATCGTGGTTTGCGGGTTTTCCAAGGATCTCACTGCCCAGCACCACAATGGTATCAGCTGCGATAAGAATGGCTTTCTGATTCATCCTGGCTGTATCAAAACTGGCTGCCTTAAGTTCGGCAAGATAAATGGCAATTTCCTGTGGATTGAGACCGGCAGGGTATTCTTCCTTGACATTCGTGGTACAGATCTCAAAATCAAGCCCAAGCTCTTTGAGCAGGTACTGACGTCTCGGGGAAGCCGATGCCAGAACAAGGTGATGACCTTCTAATCGTTTGTTGATCATATTACTTACTGATTGCTAAAAGTTGCATAGATAAAACCCCTGCTACCATTATTATTTTGCAAATATTGCTCATGATATGGTATTCTTCAGGTGTATTTGATTTAAAAACCCTATACACCAGGAATAACATAGGTATGAGAGTTGTAAGGACCAGGTACCAGAACACAGTCATCAGGGATAAATGATATAAAACCAGGAGCCCGCAAACCATCAGGATTGCTGTAAGCCCTATAAGTCCTGTGACTATCCACCTGCTTGCATGGATGCCCAAAATAATGGGAATGGACTTGCATCCGACCCTTGCATCCCCCTTCACGTCCTCCATATCTTTAATTATTTCCCTGAAAAACGTTACCAGGAAAGCAAAAACCGCGTAGACCCCGAATAATTTTTGAACCGATAAAAGGTCAGGAATAAGATCTGCAAAAAATTCCGGATGAAGCCTGAGCCAGAAAAACTCAAACACATACACGATCAGCACAACCAGGGCTGAAAGCAAAGCCACGATGAAATTACCCCAGAAAAGTATCCGTTTATATTTGGCCGAATAGAACCACAAAAGCAAACCAACTACCGGAAAAATAAGTCCGAAACTCAGCAGCCGGACCCTGTATGAAAGGTAAAACCCTATCAGGCTTCCAAGCAAGGTAAGCAGGATATGCCATTTGATGGCCGTTCTTCCTGAGATGACTTTTCCAACAACCAGTTGTGAGGGTTTATTTACTTCGTCGATCCTGATGTCATAATAATCGTTGATCACGTATCCACCGGAAGTAATAAGAATGGTTGCAAGGCAAAGGAGAGAGAAATCAAGCAGGCTGGTCATCACCTCAGTATCCCCGTCGTATAAAAAGGGCTTGAAAAGGCAATACCGGAGCAGGAACTGCGTCAGGATTATGATCAGAAGGTTCGGGAAACGTATTAACTGCAGAAATTTGCCAAGCCTATGAATTACTGATGTTATTTCCGTTTCCATAAAACTCAAATAGCGAAGTAGCGAAATAGCGCTACCTGTGTTCACCATTTATGCGCACCATCTCCCGTCATCCACTTCCCCTGTACTTTCATGACCTGTTCAATGACATCTCTTGCGCATCCTTTCCCTCCATTGCAGTGGGAAATGTATTTTGATATTTTCCGGATCTCCTCTGCTGCATCTGCAGGGCATGTAGAAATACCGGCTTCAAGCATGACCTCGTAATCAGGGATATCATCGCCCATATATAAAACCTGTTCGGGTTTTATTCTTCGGGTTTTAAGGTATTCATGGTAGCATTCGATTTTGTTCTCAATGCCCATAAAAACATCACTTACACCCAGGGCTTTCATTCTATGCTCAAGTGATTTGGATACAGCTCCTGAAATCACCGCCACATTGTACCCCATTTTAATGGCAAGCTGTATCGCATATCCGTCTTTTACACTCGAGATCCTGTGACCTTCTCCCAGGCTGGTCATGATCACCATGCCATCTGTAAGAACACCATCGTAATCGAAAATAAAGGTCGTGACATGCCTGAGCAATTCCTTATAATTCGTCATTCCTGGTTTTATGTTTGATAATACTTTTACTGATCAGGTCATAAATTTCCATATATACCCCGTGTTTTGCAAGCATCTCACGATGTTCGTCCATAATCTTCGTGTCCCCCCTGACAGCAGGGCCTGTCTGCCGGCTGAATACATCTTCATGCTTTGCTGTTGCGGCAGTCTGCATGATCAGGGGTTTAAGAAGGCTGAAGGGAATATCATGTTTTTTGAGAAGATCCTCAGCAATGGTATACATGAAACTGGAAAAATTACCTGCAAATACAGCTGTCATATGCAACACTTTCCTTTGTTCGCTGTTAATGAGCTGGACTTTTTTACTGATCAGCCTGGCGAGCTGCAATAGTTTCTCCTCATTGTTGTTCGTATTAGCTTCAATGCAAACCGGGGTGTTACTGAAATTGATCCGTTTGTTTTTTGAAAAAGTCTGTAGGGGATAAAAAACACCGATATTCGATGATGCTTCCGAAAGCACTTCCATTTCAACTGATCCGGAAGTATGCACAAGCAGCTTATCTTTAAGGCACAGGCTGTTGGCAACATTAAATATTGCCGAATCGCTTACCGCAAGGATGAACAGGTCGGCTTTAAAATCGGCCGCCCTGAAATCAGCAGTATAGCCAGCTTTGACCTTTCTTGCCAGTTTCTCCCCTGTTGCACGTGTCCTGTTCAGCACCTGGATCACGTTAATTCCTTTATGGTGCAGCGCAAGAGCCAGGTGAGTGGCCAGGTTCCCGGCTCCGATTATAACAACATTCTGTATTTTTTGATCTTCCGGCACCCTTTTTCGTAAAATTCAAATGCAAATATAGAGTAATACTTTTTTCTCCCAATCTTTTTCACAGCTTTCACGATAGCTATAAGCTGTTGCAGGATTGCAAAAAATTGGTTTGCTTGCAGTATGCATCAACTGCCGTAAAAGAAAAAACCGGAAAATGGAGTATCAGGTCAGTGATCAGGCCTGGCCTGGCATCCCCATATTGAAAGGGATTTCGCCTTCGGAATCACGGATCTCACCATGAATCGCTTCGTATTTCGTCACGTTTTCTTTTAACGCTTTATACAGACGCTTTGCATGCTGAGGAGTGAGTATGATCCTTGACTTTACTTTTGCCTTTGGTACACCCGGCATCATTTTGACAAAATCAATAATGAATTCCGCTGGGGAGTGGGTGATAATAGCCAGGTTCGAATAAATGCCTTCACCTACTTCATCCGATATCTCGATATTAATCTGGTTGACCGGGGTTTTATTGTCCTGCATATTAATCTTCTTCTTTGGATGCCATTAATGCTTCATATTCTTCCTTGCTGCCCACAATCATGCTTTCATACTCGCGCAAGCCTGTGCCGGCAGGGATCAGATGACCAACGATTACGTTTTCCTTCAAACCAGCCAGATCATCAACACGTGCGTTGATTGCTGCCTGGGTAAGTACTTTGGTTGTTTCCTGGAAAGATGCTGCAGAAAGCCAGCTGCGTGTCTGCAGTGAGGCCCTTGTAATCCCCTGGAGCACCTGTCGTGCTGTTGCCGGCTTTGCATCACGGGCTTCCACGAGCTTCTTATCTTTGCGCTTCAGCATTGAGATCTCATCACGAAGTTTGCGGGCACTGATAATCTGGCCAGACTTGAGAGTTGCGGAATCACCCGGATCCTCAACGACCTTTTTCGCGTAAATCCAGTCGTTCTCTTCCTGAAAATCTATCTTATTTACGAGCTCGCCTTCGAGGAACCGGCTGTCACCGGGATCTTCCACATCAACTTTGCGCATCATCTGCCTTACAATGGTCTCGAAATGCTTATCATTAATCTTAACGCCCTGGAGCCTGTAAACTTCCTGGATTTCATTGACGATATATTCCTGAACCTTCATAGGGCCTTTGATAGCCAGGATGTCGCTGGGAGTAAGTGCTCCGTCCGACAATGGCACACCGGCTTTAACATAGTCATTCTCCTGGGCCAGGATCTGCTTCGAAGTCGGTATCAGGTAACGTTTTTCTTCGCTTGTCTTCGAAGTGATGATCACTTCACGGTTCCCTCTCTTCAGCTTTTTGGCAAATGAAACAACGCCGTCAATTTCTGAAACAACAGCAGGGTCCGACGGGTTGCGTGCTTCAAAAAGCTCGGTCACCCTGGGAAGACCTCCCGTGATATCGCCTGCTTTACCAATGGCCCTGGGGATCTTGACAAGGATCTCACCGGCCTTGATCTTTGCCCCGTTCTCAATAATGATATGGGCACCGACCGGGATATCATAAATCTTGATAATCTCCTTCGTTGAATCAAGTATGTTGATTGCAGGGTTCTTTCCCTTCTGGCGGGATTCAATAATAACTTTTTCGTGGTAACCTGTCTGTTCATCAGATTCAATGCGGAAAGTCATACCCTCCTGAATATTCTCGAAGCTTACCTTACCGCTGACTTCCGAAAGGATAACTGCATTGTAAGGATCCCAGTCGCTGATGAGGTTGCCTTTCTTCACTTCCATTTGATTGCGGAAATAAAGTCTGGCTCCATAGGGAATATGGGCTGAGGTCAGAGCTATGCGGGTGTGCTTGTCAACAATACGCATTTCAGCTGAACGGCCGATAACGATCTCATATTTTTCACCGGCCTCAGTCTGGTAGTTTACCGAACGTAATTCATCGATCTCAAGTACGCCGTCGTACTTTGCTTCTATTCTTGAAGCGCTTGCAATGTTAACACCGGCAACACCACCGACGTGGAAGGTACGAAGAGTAAGCTGGGTTCCGGGTTCACCGATAGACTGGGCTGCGATAACACCTACAGCTTCGCCTTTTTCAACCAAACGGCCTGTTGCCAGGTTTCGTCCGTAACATTTTGCGCAAACACCTTTCTTCGATTCGCAGGTCAGAACTGAACGGATTTCAACACCTTCCAGAGGAGAATCATCAATGATCGTCGCGATCTCTTCGTTGATCTCCTGCCCTGCCGTAATAATCAGTTTGCCTGTCTGCGGATGATAGACGTTGTGTAAGGTAACGCGCCCGAGGATCCTGTCGTACAGCGATTCCACGACTTCTTCAGCCTTCTTCAAAGCAGTGATGGTAAGCCCGCGAAGCGTTCCGCAGTCTTCTTCTGAAATGATCACATCCTGGGAAACGTCTACGAGGCGGCGGGTAAGGTAACCGGCATCAGCGGTTTTCAGAGCCGTATCGGCGAGACCCTTACGGGCGCCGTGGGTTGAGATAAAGTACTCGAGAACCGAAAGGCCTTCCTTAAAGTTCGAAAGGATTGGGTTTTCGATGATTTCACCACCGCTTGCTCCTGATTTCTGGGGCTTCGCCATAAGACCACGCATACCTGAAAGCTGGCGGATCTGTTCTTTAGAACCACGGGCGCCGGAGTCAAGCATCATATAAACCGGGTTGAAGCCCTGCTTGTCTTTCGACAACTGGTTCATCAGCGAAACGGTCAGCTGTGAATTCGTATGGGTCCAGATGTCGATGATCTGGTTGTATCTTTCATTGTTTGTGATGAAACCCATGTTGTAATTGCTGACTACTTCATCCACTTCGGCTGAAGCGCTGCCTACAAGGGTTTCCTTGATCTGCGGAACGATAACGTCATCAAGGTTGAACGAAAGTCCTCCCTTGAAAGCCATGCTGTACCCAAGGTCCTTGATATCGTCGAGGAATTTGGCTGTTTTGGCGGTACCGGTCTTCTTCAGGATCGCGC
Source organism: uncultured Bacteroidales bacterium (assembly GCA_903887775.1). Lineage (GTDB taxonomy): Bacteria > Bacteroidota > Bacteroidia > Bacteroidales > FEN-979 > CAIRDP01. The sequence goes on along the minus strand of CAISRB010000005.1, from coordinate 241,658 downwards.
CGATAATATCGCGCAAAGATTTCTTTGTAAGAAGCTGGTTGATATACCCGTATTCCCTTGGGACAACCTGATTGAAGATCACACGGCCTACTGTCGTCTCCATGATCTTAACGACTTCTTTTCCTTCTTCCAGAAGCTGGAGCCGAACCTTGATGATTGCATGGAGGTCGACTTTCTTTTCGTTAAAAGCAATGATGACCTCTTCGGGTGAATAGAACGTCATTCCTTCTCCCCTGACTGTCCTGTCGGCATCAGTTTTCCGGGCCTTTGTCATATAATAGAGACCAAGAACCATGTCCTGAGACGGGACGGTTATAGGAGCGCCGTTGGCGGGGTTCAGAATATTATGGGAAGCAAGCATAAGCAGCTGTGCTTCAAGGATGGCGGCATTTCCAAGAGGTACATGAACAGCCATCTGGTCACCGTCAAAGTCGGCATTGAACGCGGTACAAACCAGCGGGTGAAGCTGGATTGCTTTGCCTTCAATGAGTTTAGGCTGAAACGCCTGGATCCCCAAACGGTGCAAGGTAGGCGCACGGTTCAGCATCACAGGATGCCCCTTCATGATGTTTTCAAGGATGTCCCAGACAACAGGGTCTTTCCGGTCGACGATCTTCTTCGCTGATTTCACGGTCTTTACAATGCCGCGCTCAAGCATCTTGCGGATGATGAATGGCTTGAAAAGTTCAGACGCCATTTCCTTCGGCAGACCACATTCATTAAGCCTGAGCTCGGGGCCTACAACGATGACCGAACGTCCGGAATAGTCAACACGTTTACCAAGGAGGTTCTGGCGGAAACGCCCCTGCTTCCCTTTCAGGCTGTCGGAAAGGGATTTCAATGCCCTGTTCGATTCAGTCTTTACCGCACTGGCTTTGCGGGAGTTGTCGAATAATGAATCGACAGCTTCCTGGAGCATACGCTTCTCATTACGAAGGATGACATCCGGAGCCTTGATCTCGATAAGTCTCTTTAAACGATTGTTACGTATGATCACCCTGCGGTAGAGATCATTCAGGTCGGATGTTGCAAAACGCCCGCCATCCAGAGGCACAAGAGGCCTGAGTTCAGGAGGGATAACAGGAACCACCTTGACGATCATCCACTCGGGACGGTTGTCCATACGTTTCTGGGCATCCCTGAACGATTCAAAGACCTGAAGCCTTTTCAGGGCTTCAGCTTTCCTCTGCTGCGAGGTTTCAGTATTTGCCTTGTGACGAAGATCATAGGATTCCTTATCCAGATCTATCCTGGAAAGGAGATCATATAATGCTTCAGCCCCCATCCTGGCAATGAATTTATTGGGGTCACTGTCATCCAGGTACTGGTTCTCCTGTGGAAGCTTCTCGATGATGTCAAAGTACTCCTCTTCAGACAAGAAGTCCAGGTAATTCAAACCATCCAGGCTTTTTACTCCGGGCTGGATAACGACATATTTTTCATAATAAATAATAGATTCGAGTTTCTTTGTGGGAAGTCCCAGAAGCGAACCTATCTTGTTCGGCAATGAACGGAAAAACCATATATGGGCAACAGGAACGACGAGCTGAATGTGTCCCATCCGTTCGCGGCGGACTTTCTTCTCTGTCACTTCCACACCACAACGGTCGCATACGATACCTTTGTACCGTATCCTTTTGTATTTTCCGCAGTGGCATTCCCAGTCCTTTACAGGGCCAAAGATCCGTTCACAGAACAAACCGTCCCTCTCGGGCTTGTAGGTCCTGTAATTGATGGTCTCAGGTTTCAGTACTTCCCCGCTCGACATCTCCAGGATCTTCTCCGGAGAAGCCAGGCTAACAGTGATCTTGGAATACATACTGTTTATTGGACCTTCTTTTTTATATGCCATAATATTGCTGATTGACAAGTGTTGAATTAATCTGTTGTAATATTCAGCCCGAGGCCGCGCAATTCATGTACAAGCACGTTAAATGATTCGGGAACGCCCGGCACAGGCATCGATTCGCCCTTGACAATAGATTCATAGGCCTTTGCACGGCCTACCACGTCGTCGGACTTCACGGTCTGGATCTCGAGCAGGATGTTTGCCGCCCCAAAAGCTTCGAGCGCCCATACTTCCATTTCACCGAATCTCTGACCGCCGAACTGTGCTTTACCGCCAAGAGGCTGCTGAGTGATCAGTGAATAGGGGCCTATCGAACGTGCATGCATCTTGTCGTCAACCATATGGTGCAGCTTCATCATATAAATGAAACCGACGGTGGTTGGCTGGTCAAAAGGTTCACCCGAAAGACCGTCATGCAGCCATACTTTACCGTTCCTCGGTAAACCGGCTTTCTCAAGGTAAGAATTGATCTCGTCGATACTGGCGCCATCAAAAATAGGTGTGGTGAAGCGCTGGTTTAGTTTTGTTCCGGCCCATGCCAGGATGGTTTCATAAATCTGCCCGAGGTTCATACGGGAAGGTACACCAAGGGGGTTAAGAACAATGTCAACCGGAGTCCCGTCTTCCAGGAACGGCATATCCTCAGCTCTTACGATCCTTGCAACGATGCCCTTATTCCCGTGCCGCCCTGCCATCTTATCGCCGACTTTCAGTTTGCGCTTCTTTGCAATATAAACCTTTGCCATCTGCACAATACCGGCGGGGAGATCATCTCCCACAACAGCAACGAACTTCTTACGGTTGCTTACGCCAAGGGTCTCCTTGTACTTGATAATGTAATTGTTGATCAGTGATTTGACAAGGTCATTCTTATCTTTGTCGGTCGTCCATTTGTTCGGGTTGACCGTCATAAAGTCAATTTCATTAAGGATGCCTGCAGTGAATTTGGCGCCTTTCGGAACGATTTCCTGCTTGAACTGGTTCAAAACTCCCTGGGAGACTTTATTATTGACAAGAAGTCCGAGTTTCTCAACAAGTTTTGCTTTTAATTTAACAATGTTCTGCTGGAATTCCTCCTCCATCTTCTTGAGCTCGTCCTTTTCCTTAGACTTGGCTTTTTTATCCTTGATGATCCTCGAGAAAAGTTTCTTCTCGATAACCACCCCCTTCATTGACGGAGGTGCTTTCAATGAAGCATCTTTCACATCACCTGCCTTGTCACCGAAAATGGCACGAAGCAGTTTTTCTTCGGGAGTAGGATCACTCTCTCCTTTCGGGGTGATCTTGCCAATCAGGATATCACCTTCATTTACTTCAGCGCCTATACGGATAAGTCCGTTTTCATCAAGGTCTTTCGTGGCTTCTGAACTTACATTTGGAATATCATTTGTGAGTTCTTCAACACCGCGTTTTGTATCCCTGACTTCAAGTGTGAATTCTTCAATATGGATAGAAGTGAAGATGTCCTCTGAAACGACTTTTTCGGAAATTACGATAGCATCCTCGAAATTATAACCTTTCCAGGGCATGAAAGCAACCATCAGGTTCCTCCCGAGGGCAAGTTCCCCGTCACGGGTTGCATAACCTTCGCAAAGGACCTGTCCTTTCTGCACTTTATCACCTTTACGAACAATAGGTCGCAGGTTCACGCAGGTGTTCTGGTTGGTCCGCATGAACTTGGTCAGGGTGTATCCCTTCGTATCATCTTCAAAACTGACCAGTTTTTCCTTCTCACTACGGTGGTAGCGGATCATGATCTCGTTGGCATCCACGTATTCAACAACTCCGTCGCCTTCGGCATTGATAAGAACCCTTGAATCCCTTGCAACAAGGTCTTCAATTCCGGTTCCTACAATAGGAGCTTCGGGAGTTAAAAGCGGCACTGCCTGGCGCATCATGTTTGATCCCATCAGGGCACGGTTTGCGTCATCATGCTCAAGGAATGGGATCAATGAAGCCGCGATCGAGGCGATCTGGTTTGGAGCTATATCAACAAGGTCAACTTTGTCTTTTCCAACGATTGGATAATCAGCAAGATAACGAACCTTGATTTTGTCGTCGGTGAGATGGCCTTTGGCATCCATTAAGGTGGTAGCCTGACCTATTATTTTATGTTCTTCCTCTTCCGCTGTCAGGTAAACAGGGTCTTCCTCAAGCTGTACCCTTCCATCCACGACTTTCTTATATGGAGTTTCGATAAACCCGAGCCGGTCTATTTTCGCATAAACACAAAGCGAGGAAATGAGACCGATGTTTGGTCCTTCAGGCGTTTCAATGGTACAAAGTCGTCCGTAATGCGTATAATGTACGTCACGAACCTCAAATCCTGCGCGTTCACGTGAAAGACCTCCGGGGCCCAATGCAGAGATACGGCGCTTATGCGTCAGCTCCGACAGGGGGTTCGTCTGATCCATGAACTGAGATAACTGGTTTGTGCCGAAAAACGAGTTGATCACCGATGAAAGAGTTTTTGCATTGATCAGGTCCATCGGGGTGAACACCTCATTATCACGAACGTTCATTCGTTCACGTATCGTACGGGCCATACGTGACAGGCCGACACCAAACTGGTTATAAAGCTGCTCACCCACAGTACGTACGCGACGATTACTGAGATGGTCGATGTCGTCGACTTCCGCTTTCGAGTTAACCAGTTCGATCAGGTATTTTATAATAGAAATGATGTCTTCTTTCGTAAGAACCTTCGTTTCCATCGGAGTTTCCAGGTTCAGTTTCCTGTTGATCCTGTACCGTCCAACATCCCCGAGATCATAACGTTTATCGGAGAAGAAAAGTTTTTCGATGATCCCGCGTGCAGTTTCCTCATCAGGAGGTTCGGCATTACGAAGCTGCCTGTAAATAAACTCCATGGCTTCTTTCTCGGAATTCGCGGGGTCTTTCTGAAGTGTATTGAAGATGATCGAATAGTCGGTAGAGATAGCTTCTTCACGATGAATGAGGATTGTCTTGATGCCCGCATCCAGTATCTGGCTGATATGGTCTTCTTCAAGAAGAGTCTCACGTTCAATAATCACTTCAGTACGTTCAATAGAGACAACCTCTCCGGTGTCCTCATCCACAAAGTCTTCGATCCATGCGCGAACCACTCTGGCCGCCAGTTTTGAGCCAACGACACGTTTGAGCGCTGCACGGCTCACCTTGATTTCCTGAGCTAATCCGAAGATCTCAAGAATATCTTTATCTGTTTCATAACCTATCGCACGGAGAAGGGTTGTAACCGGGAGTTTCTTCTTGCGGTCGATATAGGCGTACATCACATTGTTGATGTCGGTAGTAAATTCAATCCATGAACCCTTGAACGGGATGATCCTCGCTGAATACAGTTGTACGCCGTTGGCGTGGTAACTTGTACTAAAAAACACACCGGGTGAGCGGTGCAGCTGCGAAACCACAACGCGTTCAGCTCCGTTGACAATAAATGTGCCCCGGGGTGTCATATATGGGATCATGCCCAGGTACACATCCTGGATGATAGTCTCAAAGTCTTCATGTTCCGGGTCAGTGCAATACAGCTTGAGTTTTGCTTTCAAGGGTACACTGTAAGTAAGTCCGCGTTCGATGCATTCTTCGATGGAGTACCTGGGAGGGTCAATGAAATAGTCGAGAAACTCCAGCACGAAATTGTTTCGTGCATCAGAGATCGGGAAATTCTCGGCAAAGACTTTGAAAAGCCCTTCGTTTACCCTGTTTTCAGGGTTTGTCTCCAGCTGGAAGAAATCCTGGAACGACTTGACTTGAAGATCGAGGAAATCAGGATATTCGGCCTGGATCTTTGTTTTTCCGAAGCGAATTCTTTCGATTTTTTTTGAAGCCAAGGTGTTTTATTTTTACGTCTGCCTTGAAAAGCAGACAGGTGAGAAATTAATATTAAATTCAATCGAATATAAATAAGGAAAGACCTCCCCTAAAAAAGGGGAGATCTATACTTATTAAGATAATTTCGAAAGTACTGTTTTACTTAATTTCAACCTCTGCACCGGCTTCCTGTAATTGTTTCTGTAATGCATTTGCTTCATCTTTTGAAACGCCTTCCTTGATTGCTTTAGGTGCAGCATCAACGAGTTCTTTTGCTTCCTTCAGGCCAAGGCTGGTGAGTTCTTTCACAAGCTTAACAACGGCCAATTTTGCCTGACCGGCATGTTTCAGAATTACGTCGAAAGTGGTTTTTTCTTCAGCAACGGGTGCAGCAGCGGCGGCCGGACCAGCGGCTACAGCTACGGCGGCGGCTGCGGGTTCAATCCCGTACTCGTCCTTGAGGATCTTTGCCAATTCATTGACCTCTTTTACTGTCAGGTTAACTAACTGTTCTGCAAAAGCTTTTAAATCTGCCATTTTATCTAAAATTTGCGCCCCGTAAATTCCGGGACAGGTTATTAAATTAATTTACTTTTCCTTTTTGTTCACATCGTCGTTTACTCAGGTTTTTCCGATAATGTTTTAACAATTCCCGATAGCTTGTTGCCTCCTGATGAAAGAGCGGAGAGAACATTGAGCGTTGGGGACTGAAGCAACAGGATCAGGTCACCGATAAGTTCGTTCTTCGACTTGATGTTAATTAATGCATCCAGCTGGTCGTCGCCGAGGTAGATTGATTCTTCCACGTAAGCTCCTTTCAGAATGGGCTTCTTGGCAGTCCTGCGGAATTCCCTGATGAGTTTGGCCGGATCGTTGTTAACTTCCGAAAAGAGAATGGAAGTAGAACCGATCAGCAAGGGGTATAAGGCCTCGAAATCGGCCTTGCCCGTGCGTTCCATAGCTTTTTTAAGCAGGGAATTCTTCACTACCTGAAGAGATACATTCCGTTTGAAGCAAAGTCTCCTGAGTTTGCTGGTATTGTCTGCATTCAGATCAGCGATATCAGCAATATAGAAGGAGTTCGCATGGTTGAGCTTCTCTACCAGGGTATCAATAAACTGGTTTTTTTCTTCTTTTTTCATGTTTTACAAGCTCAAAAAAAATGAGTAATTAAGCCGAAACCGACTTTGGATCAATCTGGATGCCGGGGCTCATCGTGCCTGAGAGATAAATACTCTTCACATAGGTACCTTTTGCCGAGGCAGGTTTCAGTTTGACCACGGTATGAATAAGTGTTTCTGCATTTTCCACGATTTTATCCTTAGCGAAGGAAGCTTTCGCAACAGAGGCGTGAATAATGCCGAACTTATCAACCTTGAAGTCAATTTTACCGGCTTTAACATCTTTAACGGCCTTACCAATTTCCATGGTAACGGTCCCTGTCTTAGGATTCGGCATGAGTCCGCGGGGTCCGAGTATCTTTCCGAGCGCACCAACCTTGGCCATGACACTGGGCATGGTGATAATGACATCAACATCAGTCCAGCCGCCTTTGATTTTTTCTACGTATTCATCAAGTCCTACATGGTCAGCACCTGCAGCACGTGCTTCTTCCTCCTTATCAGGAGTACAAAGAACGAGTACACGAACCACCTTGCCGGTTCCGTGAGGAAGCGTCACGATTCCGCGGACCATCTGATTGGCCTTACGGGGATCAACCCCAAGGCGTATATCAAGATCAATGGATGAATCAAATTTTGTGCTGACGATCTCTTTAAGAAGACCAGCAGCATCTGTGAGTGAATAAACGGTATTCTTATCGAATTTGGATAAGGCAACCTTCCTCTTTTTTGTCAGCTTTGTCATTTGCTTTTATTTAATTAATGTATGAGGTAGATACAATTTCTAATCCGGTTGCAAAGATTAACGTTTGAAAGGGCCATCACCGGTTACGGTGATTCCCATGGAACGTGCCGTTCCAGCGACCATTCTCATAGCCGACTCAAGGGTGAAGGCGTTCAGGTCGGGCATTTTGTCTTCCGCGATCTTTTTCACCTGGTCCCAGGATACTGCAGCTACCTTGTTCCTGTTAGGTTCAGGTGAACCTTTCGGGAGTTTGGTTGCTTCAAGCAGCTGAACAGCTACAGGAGGGGTTTTCAGGATGAAGTCGAACGACTTGTCCTTGTAAACAGTGATGATCACGGGAATGAGCTTTCCGCCTTTGTCCTGCGTACGAGCGTTGAACTGCTTGCAGAACTCCATGATGTTCACACCTTTTGCACCCAATGCGGGTCCTACCGGGGGTGAAGGATTAGCTGCTCCTCCTTTGATCTGCAACTTAATAATTCCACTAACTTCTTTTGCCATTTTATTAAAATTTATTCTATTCTTTTTGTACTTGCATGAAACTCAACTCAAGAGGCGTTTTACGACCGAATATCTTGACCATGACCTTCAGCTTTTTCTTTTCTTCGTTAATCTCTTCAATCACACCGCTGAAGCTGTTGAAGGGGCCGTCAATGACTGTCACGGTTTCCCCGATGATGAACGGGATGTTGACTTCTTCTCCCTGTTCTGACAATTCATCAAATTTACCCAGCAGACGCTTTACCTCTGAGGGCCTCAACGGGTGAGGTTCGCCTTTTGCGCCTAAAAAACCAAGGACTCCCGGAACATTCCTGATTATATGGGGTATTTCTCCTGTCAGTGTTGCCTCGATCAGCACATAGCCGGGGAAAAAATTCCTCTCCTTGCTGACTTTTTTCCCGTTCCTGATCAGATAAACCTTTTCCATCGGGATCAGTACCTGCGAAATGTAATCCTGCAGCTTCAGGTTGGAAATTTCATTTTCCAGAATCTGCTTGACTTTTTTCTCGTTACCGCTGATAGCGCGGACGACATACCATTTTTTTACATTCTCACTCATGCCTGTACCGATATATTTTCCTTTAGGAATCCCCGGAATAAACTCAGATCCGCAACCGGTCTAAAAGAGTTTGTAGAACTGCAGAAGGACGTTTTTAAACACTTCATCCATTGCCAACACGATGATCGCAATAATGAGAGTAGCAATAGATACCACGATGGCACTGCTCTGGAGTTCTGCCCATGTAGGCCAGCTCACCTTGTGCATCAGCTCATCATAGCTTTCTTTTATATAATTAACTACCTTGTTCTTTGCCATTGATTTTCCGATTTGCACGGGTGGTAGGAATCGAACCCACAGCCTACGGTTTTGGAGACCGCCACTCTACCAGTTGAGCTACACCCGTGTGTAATTTATAATTACAGGTATATGGCAGGTACAGGGGTCTGGCATGATCCCTGTACCATAACCATATGGTTTAGTCGAGAATCTCAGTTACCTGTCCTGCTCCAACAGTACGTCCGCCTTCGCGGATAGCGAAACGGAGACCTTTGCTCATCGCGATTTCGGAAATCAGATCCACCAGAATGGTGATATTATCACCAGGCATACACATTTCTACACCTTCAGGGAGATGGATTTCACCGGTAACATCAGTGGTACGGAAGTAGAACTGCGGACGATACTTGTTATGGAACGGAGTATGACGTCCACCTTCCTGGGTCTTCAGTACATATATTTCAGCTTTGAATTTTTTGTGTGGTGTGATGGACCCCGGCTTTGCAATAACCATACCACGGCGGATCTCATCTTTATCGATACCACGGAGTAACAGCCCGGCGTTGTCGCCAGCTTCACCACGGTCGAGTATCTTACGGAACATTTCTACACCCGTAACAACGCTCTTCAGTTTCTCAGCACCCATCCCGATGATTTCAACGGGATCACTGGTGTTGATAACACCGGTTTCGATACGGCCGGTAGCTACTGTACCACGGCCTGTGATCGAAAACACGTCTTCGACCGGCATGAGGAAGGGCTTGTCAACGTCACGGACGGGCAGGGGGATATAGGAATCCACTGCATCCATCAGTTCCATGATCTTATCAACCCATTTCGGCTCTTTATTAAGACCGCCAAGTGCTGAACCCTGGATAACAGGTGCATTGGCACCGTCAAAACCATAGAAAGTTAAAAGATCACGTATCTCCATTTCAACGATCTCAAGAAGTTCGGGATCATCCACGCTGTCGCATTTGTTCATGAATACTACGAGCTTGGGCACACCAACCTGACGGGCGAGAAGGATATGCTCGCGGGTCTGGGGCATAGGTCCGTCGGTAGCAGCTACAACAATGATTGCGCCATCCATCTGGGCAGCGCCGGTAACCATGTTCTTGATGTAGTCGGCATGCCCCGGGCAGTCTACGTGTGCATAATGACGTGCAGCTGTCTGGTACTCAATATGAGCCGTGTTAATCGTAATACCACGGGCTTTTTCTTCCGGAGCATTATCGATTGAATCAAATGACCTGAACACCGATAATCCCTTATCTGCAAGGACCAGCGTAATCGCTGCCGTTAAGGTCGTTTTACCATGGTCGATGTGGCCAATCGTGCCAACATTGACGTGAGGTTTGTTGCGTTCAAATTTTTCTTTTGCCATATACCTAAGAATTGATTAAGTGAGTTTAATTTTGTTTCATTATCAAACTGAGCCTTTGAGCAGAATTGAACTGCTGACCCCTTCCTTACCAAGGAAGTGCTCTACCCCTGAGCTACAAAGGCGAAAGTCAGGAGCGGAAGACGGGGCTCGAACCCGCCACCTGAAGCTTGGAAGGCTTCCGCTCTACCAAATGAGCTACTTCCGCATTTTGAAAAGCGAAAAGCGAAAGGTGAAAAGCGAAATAATTTCGCCTTTCGCTTTTTGCAGTTTCGCTTTTCCATTGGTGGGGAGAGGAGGAATCGAACCTCCGAAGGCTACGCCAACAGATTTACAGTCTGCCCCATTTGACCGCTCTGGAATCTCCCCTGATTGCCTAAGATTTCAAGTTTGAGCCGATGGACGGACTCGAACCGCCGACCTGCTGATTACAAATCAGCAGCTCTACCAACTGAGCTACATCGGCATAAAAAATCCGGATGGATTGAGCCCGCCCGCGCCTGTCGCGGGTTTTGAAACATTTCAACACGTCAAAAAACATTCACTTATAAAAAGGACTGCAAAAGTATGAACATTTCCTTTACCATGCAAACGTTTTTTGAAAAATTACCCCTAAAAATGCGATTTTTTTTAACAAACTCTGTACCGAAATTGTAATAATTTGATTATGAATTATTTACAAGGATTAACATCTTTCCTTCCATCGGGAAATGCGCTCGCGGGGATTCAAAAAAAAGAGGGAGCTAAAACCCAGCCCCCTCTTTTCTTCCGAATTGATTCATATTCTCCTGACTTTCGCTTTGTACTTAACCAGTTGTTTTCTTAATGCTTCGACTGCATCATCTGAGGCTTCCTCAAAGGATTTTGCCTCTTTCAGCGCAAATAAATCATTACCCTTTATAATAAGCCGCATCTCTACTATCTTGTTCTCACGCGATTCATTGTTGTCGACCTTCAGTTTAACTTCCGCACCAATGACGCCTTCAAAAAAAGAATGAAGTTTTTGCAGGCGCTCGGTGATGAAATCCTCCAGTCTTTTATCCGCTTTAAAATGAACGGCATTAATGATAATATTCATTCATACCTCCTTTTTTATGCCCTTGGATGGGCTTGTTTATAGATTCGCTTTAACTTTTCGATTGTATTATGGGTATAAACCTGCGTAGCCGCAAGGTTCGCATGTCCAAGCAGCTCTTTAACAGCGTTCAGCTCAGCACCGTTATTCAGCAGATGTGTTGCAAAAGTATGCCTGAGAACGTGAGGGCTCTTTTTATCGAGGGTAGTAACACCGGCAAGATGGTTCTTTACGATAAGATATATCCGTTTGGGATACATCTTCCCACCCTTATCGGTAAGAAATAATTCAGGAACAAGTCCGAAGCTTTTCTCCTTCTCTGCAATGTAAACCTTAAGCAATGAACCGAATTTCTTTGTGAACGGGATTAAGCGTTCTTTATTTCGTTTGCCCAGAACTTTAATCGTATCTGAATGGAAATCAATATCAGTTTCCTTCAGGGTCAGAAGCTCAGACAACCTGATACCTGTATTATAAAACATCTCAACAATGATCCTGTTTCTTAAACCGGAAAACCCTTTAATATCTGCCATTTGCTCAATCAAAGCCATGATCTTTTCAGTCTCGATAAACTCAGGAAGCCTTTTTGAGGTTTTCGGTGAAATGATTCGCCTCATCGGATTGTAATCAACCACCCCTTCTTTCAGAAGAAAGCGATAAAAAGATTTCAGAGAAGTAAGTTTACGATTAACCGAACGGGGTGAATCGCCCTGTTCCATAAGAAAAACCAACCATGAACGAATCATGGAGTGGTCAACAATCATGATATCCGATATCTGATATTGGGCACTCAGAAAAGTAAAAAACTGGTCCAGGTCTGTCCGGTATGCTGTTACAGTATGTGGCGAGTACCGTTTTTCGTATTGTATGTATGCAAGAAAGCGATCCTTCACTCCTCAACAAAAAAAAAGTAAAAACTTTGTTGATTGCCAATCGACAGGTAAATATACATTGATATTTACCATCAACAAAATTTTCACTCGTAAAAATTGTTAAACTACCTTACATGGCTTGTTCGGCCTGCTGCAATTTTTGAATATAGACGGCACGCTGGACTGAATCGCGTTTTTTCACAGATGGTTTTGTAAACTTCTGGCGTTCACGCAACTCTTTTACCACACCGGTTTTTTCAAACTTACGTTTCAGTTTTTTTAATGCGCGGTCAATGCTTTCGCCTTCTTTAACAGGTACAATAATCATGCTTTAAACTCGCTTTCTTTAAAAGGTTAATAATTGTTAAATTTTCAAAAGGGGCTGCAAAGGTATAATCTTATTTTGAATCATACAACAGCTGAACGCAATTAACATCATTTTGTGTGTAAAATTCAGATTTTAATTGCTATCGGGCACTTTCATTTAATACCTTGTCGGGGACATTATAGCAGTGTTAACGCAACGGGAACAAAAATGTGCCTGCCAATGGCATATAATGTTCTACCTTGCATAATAAATAATAAAATATGAAAAAGTATTATTCGCTTCCAGTAACCCTGGTAGTAATTTCTCTCGTATTTTTTGTGATCTCCTGTCATAAGGAGAAGGATTCGGGAACTACCGTTAAAACGATGGATCAGCTGAACGTTCCTTCAAATTTCAACTGGGAAACTTCCCGGGAAGTGTCACTTTCGGTTGCAGTCGATATGCCGTCGATGATCGGTACACTTTCGAGGATCAGGGTTTATGACGGAGACCCCTATGGGTCTGGGAAAATCCTGATTACCGGCTCAGCGGGATATAATTATCCTTTTGTAACCGGACTTCGCATTCCCACAGCCCTGAAACAAATCTATCTTGAACTTACAAAAGGCGACGGCTCAAGCCGGATTACCCCCGTAAATATTTCTGACAATATCGCTTATACTTTTACAGGGATTAAATTATTTCCCGAAAATTACAACCCCGCCACAGATCCGGATTGTACAACAGGTTGCACACAAACCATTTCAGGTTCCTCACCGGTATCCATCACCGGCGGAAAAACATATTGTGTCACCGGTACCTTCAATGGGACCATTACGAGCTGGACTTCAGGGACACTCAAGGTTTGCGGAACGGCAAACCTGGGGTTTATAAAGATTAACGCACCTAATTGTAATATCATTGTCACTGCAGGCGGCACTCTCACTATTGATTCACTTTACATGAGCAGCACTACAACCCTTACCGTATACCAGGGTGGCCATGCATCCATCAGGGGCTTTGCTATGGCTATCAATTCAAAGGTTTTCAATTACAGCAATGATTTCAGTATAGCCACCGCATTCTCTTTTTACGGGGAGATACAGAATTACGGCAATTTTGTGATAAAAAATGATGCCACCCTGACAGGAAGCGGGGGAAAACTTACAAATAGCGGTTATTTTAACACCTATGGATTTTTCAAGGTACTGGCTGTTTTGATCAACAACGGCACCCTCGAAGTAAACAATTATCTCCATTTCGACTCCCCTTCGGTTGTCACCAATAACTGTTTGATGTTTTCACATGCAAACATGCATATTTTCTCTTCAACAATAACCGGCAATAATGGGTATTTTAAGACCAACCAGGAATTTCATGTTACCAATTATGCCAATCTCACTTTGCAGAATCAATCGATGATCTCCTGCGCGGACTATTACCAGGACAAGGATGTACTCGGGCAGGGCAGTAAAAGCTCAATCAAAATAACTGGCAACGGGTACATTTCAGGCACAAATAAAGTAAGCGGGCCAATAGAGCTTGCAACCACCAGTGGCTCCCTGGCCACCGGGAATCTTTCGAACTTCGTTTACGGCGGAACTCTTGTAAAGATCAGTAATGCAACGAATTATATCCCGATATCAAGCTGCAACCCCGAAGGGATAGGATCTCCTCCTCCACCTGATTCTGATGGTGATGGTGTACCCAATAACCTCGATGAATTTCCAAATGATGCAAGTCGCGCATATACAAATTACTATCCTGCGAAAGGACAATTTGGTTCACTGGCTTTTGAAGACCTCTGGCCGGGAAAGGGTGATTATGACATGAATGACCTTGTGGTTGATTACACCTTTAAAATCATCAGTAATGCACAAAATAAAATTGTAGATATTATTCCTTCTTTTTATGTAAGGGCCGTCGGAGCATCCCTGCAGAACGGCTTCGGTTTCCAGTTCGACAAGCTCTCTCCTGCCGTTATAAGTTCCGTGAGCGGGTATTCCATTCAGGGCTCTTATATCAGCCTTGCCTCGAACGGCGTTGAGAACGCCCAGGGCAATGCCGTGATCATTGTGTTTGACAATGCGAATAATGTTATTCACCGGACCGGAGGGAACTACTTTAACACCGAGAAAAATGTTCCTTATGGACAGTCGGATAACATTGAAATGACAATTCATTTTGCCATACCACAGGATGCATCTGCTGTTGGTACAGCTCCTTACAATCCATTCCTGATTAAAAACCTTCAACGCGGGGTGGAAATCCACCTGCCCGACAGGATACCGACCTCCCTGGCCGACCAGGCATTGTTCGGAACCGGCGAGGACAATTCACTTCCTTCAGCAGGAAGATATTATAAATCCTCAAAAAATCTGCCCTGGGCGATTAACATCACCCAGAAATTTGATTATACCTGGGAACAGGTCCAGGTTATCAGCGGGTACCTCAAATTCGGAAACTGGGCCGAATCTGGAGGTTCCTCCGACCCGGACTGGTATAGCAATTTGAGCGGGTACCGGGATGTATCTCAGATATACACCAAACCATAGCATTAGAATGAGAAGGCGGCCTTATATTTAAAGGTCGCTTTTTCTTTACAGGTTCTTCAGAATAAATTCAGTCATCCGCTCATAGAGATGAAATGAAGTATTCTTTCCCGTATAGATCCCGTGGTTGCTGTTGGGATAGAGTTGCATCTCAAACTGCTTGTTGGCTGCAACAAGGGCAGTGATCATATCATAGGAATTCTGAGTATGCACATTATCATCGGCCATACCATGGATGATGAGTAATTTACCCTTGAACCTGTCGGCAAAATTCACAGGTGAGTTGTCCTCATACCCTGAATTGTTCTCCCTTGGGGTTCGCATATAGCGTTCGGTATAGATATTATCATAATATTTCCAGTTAGTGACCGGAGCTACGGCAACTCCCAGCTTAAAATAATCAGCACCCTTCGTCAGGCATGAAAGCACCATATAACCACCAAAACTCCATCCCCATATGCCTATCCTGTCCTTATCAATAAAAGTCAATGTACCCAGGAATTTCGCAGCTTCTACCTGATCTATGGTCTCGTATTTGCCAAGCTGCAGGTAGGTGCATTTTTTAAACTCCTCCCCTCTTGCACCAGTGCCGCGGTTATCGACAGAAACCACTATAATATCCTTCTGGGAAAACAGCTGGTTCCAGGAAGAAACGGCTCCCCAGCTGTTCAGCACAGTCTGGGAACCCGGGCCTCCGTATAGAGTAAACATCACCGGATACTTTTTCAAAGAATCAAAACCTGAAGGTTTCAGCATCCAGGCATTCAGGTTTATCCCGTTCTCTGTTTTTATTTTAAAAAACTCTGCCTTTGCGAAATTATAATCCCTGAGCACATCTTTCAGTTTCGCATTATCCTGGAGCAGCCTCACTTCTCTACCATCCGGTGCATTAACCGTAACAGTGGGCGGTGTGTTAATATCTGACCAGCGGTTAATATAATAGGCATATGTTGAGCTGAAATCAGGCACATTGGTCCCTTCCCTCAAAGAAATCTGAACCGGCTTACCCCCGTCAAGTGAAACTGAAAACACTTCCCTGTTCAAGGGGCTCGAATATCCGGCTGTATAATAAACAAGCCGTTTATTCTCATCCACGCCCGAAACACTTGCAACATCCCAGGGGCCATCGGTCAATTGCCTTATCAGCTTACCTTCGATAGAGTATAAAAAAAGATGATTGAATCCATTCAGTTCCGCGCTGATCAGGAATTCCTTACCATTCTTCAAAAAATGCCAGTTGTCGGTAATATCTATATAACACTTATTGTCTTCGGAATAGATCGTGCGTGTTTTGCCGTTCAGGGCATTTGCGAGCAGAAGTTCCAGTTTGCTCTGGTGGCGGTTCATCCTGTATAATGCCAAAACGCCCGGATCAGTGGTCCACCTGATCCTGGAAATATAGATATCGGTTTCTTTCCCGATATCCACGGTGACGGTTTTAGCTGTTTTAATGTTGTATATATAGATGCCAACGACAGAATTGTCTTCCCCTGCCTTAGGATATTTATATTTGCTTTGTTCAGGGTAAAGCTCTCCATAAGTTGTAAGCTGATATTCCTTTACCTTGCTTTCATCAAAACGGTAATAAGCAAGTTTTGATCCGTCGGCTGACCAGAAAAGGGCCTGAGAAAAACCGAATTCTTCTTCATACACCCAGTCAGTCGCACCATTGATGATTTCGTTGATCTTACCGTCGGCGGTGACCTGTTTTACTGCTTTGCGGTTATCCCCCGGGCTTACTGAAAGGCTCATTGCCAGATCCCTTACAAATATGTTATTATCCATGACGAAAGCAATTTTCGACGCATCCGGTGAAAACGTGGCCAGCCTTTGCTTTCCCCTGGCGTAAAGCGGAATTATTTTCGCAGTGGCAAGATCGAAAATGAAATAATTGGCTTTTGAAGAATGCCTGAAAAGAGCCTCATCATCCTTTGAAAACATTAGCCTGCCTTCATCATCGCTGAATTCATATGAGCTGATGGGCAAAGGCAATGTATCTCCTTTCGGGACCAACTGTTTCGAAGTCAGTATGGTTCTGACATACCTGCCGGTTTCATATTCATAAACATTTAAACTGTCGTTTTTTACCTGGGTGAAATGAATCCCGTCTTTCATGGAACGGATACCCGATACACTACGGGAGGAAAATTTCCGGCTCTTGAAAATATCTTCCAGTGTTATGGATTTCTTTTGTGTCTGGGCCGGGGCCGTGATCATCAGAAGGCAGGCGAATGCCATCAGCACTAATTTGTAAACTCTTGAGGTCATAAAGGTTCTTAAATTAAATTCTTTTCTACTTTTGAAAATCAAAATTAGGAAAATATGAATAAAGCTGTTGGTCCGTTCGACGTATATCATGAAACAATCGCTCAACTGGCAGGAAACGGCATCATTCTGCTCGCCGGTAACCCTCCCAACCCGATGACGATCGGCTGGGGAACACTAGGTGAGATCTGGCATATGCCCATATTTACCGTTTTGGTCCGCCCCACACGCCACACCTTCGGGCTTATGGAACAAGCGAAAGATTTCACAGTTTGTGTACTTTCTGATCGTCATAAGAAACATCTCGCTCTCTGTGGCACAAAATCAGGCCGTGACATGGATAAAATCAAAGTCTGCGGATTTACCCTCGCAAAAAGCACCCACATCCTGACACCTTATATTGCTGAGTCAATTATACATTATGAATGCCGCATTGTTCATAAGCATCGTCTTGATCCTGCCTCACTGGATCCGGCCATTGACACTAAATATTACCAGGCAAAGGACTGGCATATGGTGTATTACGGGGAGATACTGGGGACCTTTGTAGATTGCGAGATAGCGAGGTAGCGAAGTTGCGAGGTAGCGAGGTAGCGTTTGGCGAAGCCAAAATGCAAAGCAATCACGAATACCAAAAAAAAAATATTTCATGAGTAAATGAGCACGCAAAAGGAATAAGAAATAGGTACGAATAAATCGCTCATTCACAGAAATTTCTCTTTTCGCCATTTCGCTTTTCTCTTTTCGCTTTTCGCTTTTCGCTTTTCGCTTTTCGCCATTTCGCTTTTCGCTTTTTTTATTTAGGGATAATGCCTAATTTTGCCACCGCAATCCCGGGATGTTAGCTCAGTTGGTTTAGAGCATCGCCTTGACAGGGCGGGGGTCGTGGGTTCGAATCCCTCACATCCCACCATAAAGCGCTGACAATCAGCACTTTATTTTTATCATTTCTGCCTTCCAATTCGCTTTTAAAGATCAAGACTTAATTTAAGGTGTCCACCAAGTCCTTCACGAATTATTCTCATAAGGGTTGAAAGCCGGATATCGCTGGCGTTATCCTCTATTCTGGAAATGTAGTTTTTTATTGTCCCACATTTTAAAGCAAGTTCTTCCTGGGTCAGGTTCTGTTGCTTCCAGACAAAGTCACCTAATTGGGCAACAATATCCAAATTTAATTAGAACAACTAATTATTTGGAGACCTCAATCTCTGAGGTTATTAATGTATTTAGATATTCGTTATGATGCAAAATCTTATTATCATCTTTAAACCACCCAAAACCATACACATAGGTCCAGGTATTTGAAATAGGAATTGATTTGATGGATGCACAAACTTGTCCATAACATGTACAAATTGTAGGACCGATATAAGTTTGATAATAGTATTGATCACCGCTATTTATCCATTCCATAGAAACGAAATAACCGTTGCCTGGAGCTTTCAGATTATATTTTGACAAATCTACAGTTACCCATCCACCGTGGTGTTTCCCATGTATAATGATATTATTTTTTATAAGATCATCACCAGGGTTACCGGTTTTGCTGTCAACTGCATAAAGCCTTACGCGAAATGGTGTTTCTGGATTACCAGATTTGGACAGATAAAAACTGGCATTTACAATTCTTGCATTATTGTATTTTCTTGAATCCATATAAACAGCCAGTTGTGTTTGAACGTTTGTTAAAAATCCTCCACCTTTGGTTGATTTTACATAATTCCCCAATCGGTATTTCCCTGCCGGGGGGCCAAAAATCTCAACCTCTTGTAACAAGTAAACAACTGGTGTCAGGTTGATGACAACGTTTGAAAAATCCTTCAGAAACGTTTTGACTGAAATCGACTTGGTTTCATAACCCAGGGATTTGCAACGTAAAGAATCGTTAATGCACGATTCGGGAATCTTCAGATTAAAATGACCCTTGTAATCAGCAGCTATACCGATCTTTTTATTCATGATTTCAATGGTCGCAAACGGAATGAACTCCCCGTTTTTCTCGTTCCTGAATGTGGCTGCCAATTCAATCTCCTGTGCATTTATAATGCCACTGGATATTAGGAATATTCCAAGTACAAGTCTTCTTAAAATCATGATTGAATTTAAATGGTTTGTAAACCATTCAACTTTTACCGGCAACCCGGGTCATTACTTTTTCCCGGATTTTGTCAACAATTTGAATCAGTTCCATTATTTCTCCAACTGTTGGCTCAAGAAAATCACCAGGGTACCTGGCCTCAACACCATAATCGGTAAGATTCAAAAGCTCAATGGCTAAAAAACTGGTATCAATATCGCCACATCGAGCCAGCAGGAATTCCAGGTTATGCGTTCGTTCAGGTTCAATGCCATGAAAAATAAGAAACGCTTTAAGGTATTTTTCAGCGGCCTGCTGGCAATGAAATCCGATAGTCCCCCGTGCTATAGATCCAGCTTCAAACAGTTGGTGAACAACCAAACGGTCCTCATCGGCTTTTTCAATCCATTGCAGAACGTATTGTTTTAATTCATCGTTCATACACGCACTCCTTCTTTCATTGCAGAACGGACAATATGGCCCGGAAGGTTCCTCTTCTTTTCAATACCTTTCCGGGAATGGATAATGATATCGGCAAGAATAAACTTTTCGGCAAGAGACTTTCTGATGAGTGCCTGAAAGTGTAACCGTTGCTGATCATCTAGGGTATCTTTGGAGATAATCAGGAAATCGTAGTCAGAGCTGAGTTGATTATCTCCTCTTGCTCTGGAACCAAACATGATTATATCCGCTTCCGGTAAATAATAGCTGATTACCTTTTTAATTTCATTAATATTGGTTCCTTCAGATGCCATCATGAACGTAATAAGAAGAACAAAGGTAATCAATGTCAATAAAAATTCAAAAGGAAAGCGCAGGGATGTGCCAGATAACATTTTGAAACAAAATATTACTGAAAAGATCTTATTACTACCTTGAACGGTTTTGGTAGTTTTTACTGCAATAGTTTCTCATCGCAAATTCCTTGATGAAAGAACTCATTATCAGTGAATCCGGTTTCAGGAGATTTATCGCCTATAAAACTGCCACAATCCTCACCGATCCATTCAAAGCATCAGTAAAATCAATTAGTCTGAAAAGCGGTTCGAATCCCTCACATCCCACAAATTCATCAAAGGCTGTCCGGTTCAACCCCGTGACAGCCTTTTTTGTCGGTAAACATTTCCTGTTCGTCTATTTTATCCCCAAAGCCGAATTATAATCACAAAAATTCTCAATATATTTACATCCTGACTGTGAGCCGGGTTTGCGGCCCCCTGCCGGTTTTTCCTTTATTCAGGAATAACACATGAAATACCCATACTAACAATGATCATACAAACCGTGAATGTTAATTAGGGGTATTCCATTTGACCAATTTGTAAAAAATAAATATTTATAAATGAAATACCCTGAAAAACAATGCTCATGCAAAATGCAAATGATAACAGGGGTATTCCCTTTGACCAATTTGCAAAAAACAATTATTAACAAATTAAAAGTATGAAAAAAACATTATCAAAGCTTGTGCTGATCATAGCGCTGGTGCTGTCCTGGACATCACTTGTCCTCGCGCAGAATTATAACCTTAAAGACATGCCACCCCTTGATCCGAAAATCAGGGCGGGTGTTCTTTCAAACGGTATGCATTATTACATCCGGGCAAACAACCTGCCCGAGAAACGCGGTGAATTCTATATCGCCAATAATATTGGTGCCATTCAGGAAAATGACGACCAGAACGGCCTGGCTCATTTCACAGAACATATGTCGTTTAACGGCACCATCCATTTCCCGAAAAAGGGTATACTGGATTACCTGGCAACGATTGGCGTAAAGTTCGGAACCAACGTCAATGCTTCAACAGGATTGGAGCAAACTGTGTTTAATCTTTCAAATGTGCCAATAACGCGTGAAGGGATCACCGACTCCTGCCTGATGATACTGCGAGACTGGGCTCATTATGTGGCATTCGAGGATACCGAGATCGACCTGGAAAGAGGAGTTATTCTTGAAGAATGGAGAATGTACGGAACCGCTTCGGAAAGGATGAGCAACAAGCTGGCGCCTGTAATATATAAAGGTTCGAAGTATGCCATCAGGAACGTGATCGGGGATACAGCAGTGATCAAACATTTTAAATATCAAACGATCAAAGATTTTTACAACACCTGGTACCGCACTGACCTTCAGGCTATTATTATCGTGGGAGACTTCGATGTCAATGCCCTGGAAACAAAGATCAAGGCTATGTTTAGTGAAATCCCGAAAGTAAACAATCCAAAACTGAAGGAACTGTTCCCACTTGCCGACAACAAGGAACCGCTGATTGGCACGGCAACGGACAAGGAAGCTACGAACACCATGGTGACCCTGACATACAAGCATGATGCCATACCTGATGCCGACAAGAACCTGGGTTATATGAGGACCCAGCTGGTCAGGTCCTTTGTGAACGTAATGCTGAGCATGCGACTGATGGAACTTGCCCGTAACGAAAATCCGCCTTTTATGTTTGCAAGAGGCAATTACGGCCGTTACACTGCAACGAAAGATGCTTTCAACTGCATGGCACAGGCTTCCGACAATAATTCCCTTAAAGCGCTTGCTGCTCTTGTCACGGAAGTGCAGCGGATGAAACTTTATGGTTTTAATCCCGGAGAATATGAGCGCGCTAAAGCCGAATTCATGCGCAGCCTCGATTCGCGTTATATGGACCGCGATAAACGCAAGAACCGCGAACTGGTCCGCCCGATTACAAGTAACTTCCTGACGAATTCACCCAACCCCGGAATCGACTATGAGTATGCTTTTGACAAAGCCGAGATCCCGGGTATCAGCCTTGAAGAGATCAATTCAGTCGCAAAAGGTTTTATTACGGATAATAATATGATCGTTACGATTACGGGGCCGGAAAAGGCAGGTTTGATCCTCCCGTCTGTTGCAGAGATTGAGTCAACACTGACAACCGCTTTAGCAGCCAAAATAAGTCCTTACATTGATAATGTGGCAGGTAAAAAACTGATTGAGAAGGAACCGGTTCCCGGGAAAATCACTTCCACTGCTGCCAATGCCGTTTTCGGGACTACCGAATGGACCCTTTCAAACGGCATGAAGATTATTTTCAAGCCAACTGATATTAAAGAAGATGAATTAACCGTCAGCGGCTGGGCCGACGGAGGAGCTTCAGCATTGAAAGATGAAGAGCTGGTTGCCGGCGATTTTCTTGGCGATGCACTCTCATCAATGGGCCTTGGAGCTTTTTCACGGAATGATCTCACAAAGCTGCTGGCCGGTAAGCGTGCAAATGTTTCTATGATGATTTCTGACGACCAGGATTTAGTCTCTGCACGCACATCTCCGAAAGACCTTGAAACCGCTTTGCAGCTTATTTACCTTAGTTTTACGAGTCCCCGCTGGAATGAAACCGATTATAAAACCTGGCTGGATAAAACGAAAGCTGCCCTGATCAATGCAGATGCAGAACCCCGTAAAGCGTTTACCGATACCATTGAAGTTATGACTACAAGCCATAACAAACGGACCCAGCCCACGACATACAAATCCCTGGACAAGATATCGTTTGACCTTCTGCAGAAAGTATTTAAGCAAAGGTTCTCCGATCCAGGCAATTTCACGCTCCTGTTCACCGGCAAAATAAACCCCGATGCTGTAAAACCCTTATTCGAAAAATACCTGGCTTCCCTGCCGACGGTTTCACAGAAGGACTTATATATCGACCGTGGGATCAGGCCTCCCAAGGGTCATGCATCCCGTGATTTCCGGAGGCAAACGACAACCCCGAGGACATCAATCTATGTCAATTTCAATGGAAAATGCGATTATACTGCCGATAACCGCCTGCTCGGGGCAGCCATGCGCCACGTCCTGGAACTAAGTTATATTGAAAGGATACGTGAAGACGAAGGCGGGGCATACAGTGTCCGCGTTTCGTTCAGCACTCAGAAACTGCCGGTCCCCTCGTTCAGCTTCATCGTAACTTTTGAAACAGATCCCCTGAAAGCCGATAAGCTTGTGGGTATCGTCCGCAGTGAAGTCCAGAAATTCATTAAGACCGGACCGCTAGTTGCTGACCTTCAGAAATTCAAGGAATATGCATTAAAACAGAGGCCGGAGGATATGAAGGAAAATTCGTGGTGGAATTCGATTATACAGGAATATTATCAGAATAAACTCGATTACCTCACCGGTTTTGAATCGAAGGTGAAAGCTTTGGATTGCAAAGCGGTTCAGGATTTTGCTAAAAAAGCCCTCGGCCAGGATAATGTGGTTGAGGTGATCATGAGGCCGTGACCCATGAAGATCAAAGTACTCGGAGCCGGTGGCGGTGAAGTCACCGGCTCTGCTTATCTTGTGGAGACTGAAACAGCCAGAGTGCTGGTCGATTGCGGAATTTTCCAGGGCGGGAAAAAAGCCGAGGCTTTGAACCGCTTTGATCTTAAGGATGTCACCTCACTGGATGCAGTTCTCGTCACCCATGCCCACCTGGATCATACCGGCCGGCTTCCATTGCTCAGCAAGATGGGAGTGCCGGCACCCGTGTTCTGTACCCAGGCAACGATGGAACTGACTTCTCTCATCCTGAGGGATTCGGCCCATGTGCAGGAACAGGAGACGATGCGGATGAACAGGAAAAGGCAAAGGGCCGGCCTGAAACCGGTCAAACCCTTCGTATCTCATGAAGACACGGAAGACATTATAAGCAGGTTAATTGCCTTGCCTTACGACAAAGACCTGCCGGTTGCGACCGGTATCAAAGCCAGCTTCGCTGAAGCAGGGCATATGCTCGGATCTTCGTGCATCCAGTTAAATATCCAGGAAAACGGAAAAGTAAGAAAGCTTGTATTTTCAGGGGATCTGGGTCCAAAAGGCGCTCCCATCCTGAAAGATTTTGAGGAACTTCATATAGCCGATGCTGTTTTCATGGAAACGACGTACGGGGACAGGGACCATAAACCTCTTGATGAAACCATCTGTGAGTTTGTTTCTGTTGTGAAGACCGCAGTGGAGAACAAGGGAAAGATACTGATCCCGACGTTTACTGTTGGAAGGGCACAGCTGATGATATCCATCCTGGCATCGATGTTCAGGGCAAAAGACATACCTCCTTTTCCAATATTCCTCGACAGCCCGATGGCTATTGACGCTTCCAGGATCTATATGAAACATAAGGAGCTCTTTGACGAAGAACTGACCGAGTTTATAAGGGAGAGGCCGATGGCAGAAGATCTTAAAACCCTGAAGATGTGCCCAACTGCCGAGGATTCCATCGCCATCAATGACATACCTGGTCCTATGATGGTCCTTGCAGGTGCCGGGATGTGCAATGCAGGCCGTATTCTTCACCATTTCAAATATAACCTGTGGAAACCTGAAACCCATGTGATCATAGTAGGTTACCAGGGCTATGGCACCCTCGGCAGAAGGCTGGTCGACGGGGCTGAACAGGTCAGGATTTTCGGTGAGGATATTGCCGTTAAGGCAACCATCCATACTCTCGGCGGGTTCAGCGCTCATGCCGGGCAGAAAGACCTGCTCAACTGGTTCTCACATCTTGCTCCCGCAAAACCAAAATTATTTTTAATACACGGTGAAAACGGCCCAAGGTCTGCCCTGGGAAATAAAATCAAAGAAATTTACGGAACCGTGGCGAATTATCCTGAACTGAACGAAGAGATTATTTTCTGATGAGGCAGGGAATCCGGCGCTGATTCAGAATCAGGTTAATATACAAATCATTGCATTATCTTTGTTTGACAATCCCCAATTCCAATCAATTATGAATGATTCAATAAGAAGGACCAAAATTGTTGCTACAATAGGGCCCGCCAGTTGTGAGCCTGAGATGATCCGCAACCTGATCAGGGCGGGGATGAATGTCGCCCGTCTGAATTTCTCTCACGGCAGCTATGATGATCACGCAAAAGTTATTAACTATCTAAGGGATATATCAGATGAAATGGATACCCCGGTTACTCTTCTTCAGGACCTTCAAGGGCCAAAAATCAGGGTAGGGAAACTTAAGGGAGACCAGATCGAACTTAAAAAGGGTGAGATTTTCAATATCATCCCGTTGGAAGACTATGCCGGCGAGCCGGGTGTTATTCCGATCGACTATCCTCATGCTGCAGAAGAAGCCGCAGCAGGTATGAATATCCTGCTTGACGATGGCCTCCTCTCCCTTACAGTTACGGGGATTAAAGGGAATGCCCTGGTCTGCAGGGTTGAAGACGGGGGAATTCTGAAAAACAGGAAAGGGGTTAACTTTCCCAATCTGACCCTGAAACTTCCCTCACTGACCGATAAAGACAAGCAGGATCTTATATTCGGGCTGGAACATGGAGTTGATTGGGTATCGCTGAGCTTTGTGCGGTCTGCGGATGACATTATTGAACTCCGTGATTTCATTACGAAAGCCGGATACCGGAAACCTCTGATTGCGAAGATCGAAAAACCTCAGGCAATTGAACATCTTGACCAGATCATAGAGGCCGCCGACGGGGTGATGGTTGCCAGGGGGGATCTGGGAGTTGAAATGAATCCTGAGAAAGTTCCCCTGCTTCAGAAACACATCATTGAACAATGCAACCGTATGAGCAAACCGGTGATCACTGCAACCCAGATGCTTGAGTCGATGATCCATGAGCCCAGGCCTACCAGGGCGGAAGCAAATGATGTTGCAAACGCGATCATCGACGGCACAGACTGCACGATGCTTTCAGGCGAGTCGGCTGTTGGTGAATACCCGGTCAAAGCAGTTGAAATGATGGACCGTATCGCCGTCGAGGTGGAATCAAAAATAGAATTCAGGACTTACCCTTCTGTTGAACATTCTGAAATAGGAGCAATCTGCGAAGCAGTCAACCGTATTGAAAAAGTTGTTAAAGTCTGTGCAATTGCAGTTCTTACTTCAAGCGGAAGAAGCGCTAAATTCATTGCCGCCGGGCGTCCCAAGGCGCCGATTTATGCACTTACTGACGAACCGGTAGTGTATCACGGGCTGAACCTGCTATGGGGGATACATCCGATCCTCATCAGGCAGAAATGCAAGTCGTTTGATGAAATGATCAGCCTTGCTGAAACGAATATTAAGGAACACCAGACTACCCTGCCCGGCGAAAAGATCATCGTGATAGCAGGCATTCCACCTAATATCCCCGGGGGAACAAATTGCTTAAAGATACATACGATTTAAACTACCTCAGCAAATAGGTCAATCCCACATTGAAGTTAAGTCCCTGCATTGTGCTGTAGGAATCAACATCAGTAAAAGTGAATGAATTGGTATTGAACCAGTACTGGGCGCTGACATTGGCTCCCCAATGTGAATACTTACCGAATTTTATAAGTACACCTAGCTCAGGCGACATCGTAAATCCCCATTGGGTGTTATAAATATCATACTCCTGTACCATAATATGCTCCTCCATATAATCCCCGCCAAATGACAGGCCAACATAAGGATCAGCTATGGCTGAAGGCATGAAGTAATAATAAGCTCCGACCTTCCATGGAACCACGAAAGAATATGTATAAAAGATACCGGTAACAGCTAAGCCATCACCGCCATAATAAGTATTTCTCGGGTATTTTTTATAATAATTATTCCAGCCGAATTCAAAGCCGACGGCAAGGCCTTTCTTCAGGAAATACCGGCCTGTGAAATTCCCTCCGGCAGGGCTTACCGTATTAATGAAGTTATTGAAACTGCCCAGCGGAACGCCGAGAGTCCATGAGAGAGTGTATAATGAAGTCGGGTTGTAACCCGAGGCTGCTTTTTCCTGGGCCTGGACTGTAACAGTCAGGAGCAGGGCAGCTATGATTGATAAAAATATTTTTTTCATTTTCAGTTCATTATAAATGAATATACTTTTTTGCTGTTTCTTACGGATTGCATGACCTTAATTTGCCCTGATCTGCGGGGTTTGGGCAAAACACTGGTCAACATTATCAAGTACGTCCTGTAGCGTGTGGTAACCGGTCATCAGGCCACGTATTAAGGCAATCCATTCTATATATAGCTTATTGTTGTGAGCCGGGGCATTTTTCAGGTCTACCATGTCGATAATAACAGTACCTGTGCTGTATGTACTTACTGCAGGAGGATAATACGGATACCAGTAATTATAGGAAGGATATCCCCAATAGGCCGGATTGTAATATCCGTTATCCCAATACCATCCGGGGTAATAATAAGTCACGTTTGTAATCTTTACGACTCCCACATTGATCCCAAGGTCAGGCTTGGCTGTTCGGTTAACTTTTTGGTAGCCTCTTGCCTGCATGTTCCCAATGATCTGGTTGAGCAAGGCCTGTGCCTGAGCATCCAGTATTTTAGAACTGTCCCTGTCACTGATGACTGATACAGAATCTACGATCGAGAATGTTTTATACTGCGTGAAATTGGTACCGACATCATATTTCGTGATGACGACGAGATCCTCAGCAAGCCTTGAATCCATGCCAGGATAGGTGGCACAGGAAATCATAAACATGACTGCCGCCACCATTGCCAGTAATTTGATCTTTTTTTTCATATAATCTGTCTTTATGTTGATAAATGTTTGCAGAATGTCTTGTTCTTTATTGAGAAACGAAAAGCGGTATTTTTAAATCATTTTATAAATCTGAAAAAAATGAAAACCCCAGGATTCCAGTCCGACATATAGCCCGCTTACGGCTATATCATCTCCGTTGCGGATAAAATGGTCCTGGGTGAACAGGTCAACAAGCCGCCATGAATATCCTGAAAGCTCACATCCGGGAAGATAAACAAATCCCTGAGAAGGTTTTGGAAAATAATTTACTGCAACGAGGCATACCCTGCTTTCATATTTCCAGTACCACGCCAGGATATGCCTGCAGCTTTGGTTATCACCCCATCCGCTCACGGGACAGAGGAACCATTCACCCTTGTGCAATTCCGCTGTTGCAGCGATCTCCAGAAGAGTCTCATAGAAATTTTTAATATAGGTGTTGGGTGTTTCGGGCGGTCTTCTCTTTAGAAAAACCGGCAGGCGAACTATCCTGCCTTCCAGCTGACCTTCATGGATCAGTTTTGCTCCGGGGAGGGTCAGGCTTATCAGAGCGGCAGCTTTTTCTTTTTCAATATTGAAGGCCGAAACAGCTCTTTCCTCATCATGATTCTCAATAAACCTCAGCAGCTTTGACTGGTAGCTGATGTCGGCTTCAAGATGATGACGGATGGCATCTGCATCTTCTCCTTTTAACCTGTCATAAAGCCGTTTATCATAACAATAATCAAACCCGTTTTGCTGGAGGATATATTCCATATCCCAATAAACTTCAGCAATGAACATGAAATCAGGAAACTCTTTTTTGACTTCGCCAATAATAAGCTTCCAGTATTCTTCACCAGGGACATCACCCGCCAGCGAGCCCCAGGTATGAAGAAATACATCGTTCATTAAAAGCATCGCCATATCGCAGCGAACGCCGTCACACATACCTGCTATTTCTTTTAAGGTACGTATCGCCTGAAGCCTCAACTGAGGACTAAATGCATTCACCTGGACCACATCCTCCCAGGGGGGATAATACGGGTCGGTGCCACAGGCAAAAATACCAGGTTGAAGGCGTTTAAAAGTTACAGGGTCCCTGGCCAGGTCATCCTCCGACCCATGAATGAACAATTCAGGGTTCTGGTACACCCAGGGATGATCAAAAGCCAGATGATTAGGTACAAAATCAAGAATGAGGGAAATGTTTCTTTCAAGGAGTTTTTTACGCGCAATGGCCAAGCCGTCGTTTCCTCCCAGATTCCGGTTGACTGTATAGTTTTTAACGCAATAGGGAGAACCCGTGTTATCATCTTCCGTAAAATCACTCAGGGCTCTTTTAAAATTTGAAAGGTTCCCGGGATCGGCATTTGAAATTTTTATGCATTCAGGGCTTCTTTCCCAGACTCCCATTAACCATACGGCCTCAATTTTGAGCCGGATAAGCTCATCCCATTTATAATCAGGTACATTTGAAAGAGTAATTTCGGTCTGGCACTCCCTGCTTATTTCTCCTAGCCATACCAGAGTGTTAATCTCATAAATGACCGGATTTGACGCAATCGCTTTCAATTGTCAACTGTATTGTCTGAACGTAAATATAAGACAATTTCCCTGAAAAAGGGTTGCAGCCAATAAAAAAATTGAGGACTACATGTGCAGAATCTGTTTCAGCAGCTTATAACCGCTGGTACTTGCCCTCAGGCTGGCTCCGTTCTTCAGCAGTACAGAATAACTTTCCTTGTCATACAGCTCAATCCTTTCAATAACTTCTGCATTAACGATATATGAACGGTGTATCCGTATAAATTTTTCAGGATCAAGGTGGGATTCAAAATACTTCATTGTCTTTTCCTTGAGATAATTGCCGTCTTTTACGTGAATCATAACATAATCGCCTTCAGCTTCAAGATAAATGATCTCATTCACTCCGATCACATGCACTTTATGTCTTGTTTTTACTGCTATCCTTTGAAGCAATTCATCTTTGTCATCCGCAGATTGAATTATTTTTTGAATTTCCGGCTGCAGGGCAACACCGCCCTGGAGTTTGGAAATGGCTTTCCCGACAGCCTGCACAAATCTTTCCCTGGAATACGGTTTTAATATATAATCTGTGGCATTCATTTCAAACGCCTTTATTGCATACTGGTCGTAAGCTGTACTGAAAATAATGAGCGGGGGGTTTTCAATCAGCTCCAGCACTTCAAAGCCTGTAAGTTTCGGCATTTGGATATCGAGGAAAACCAGGTCAGGTTTCAAATCCTGAATGGCTTTTAATCCGGCAAACCCATCCGAACATTCGGTTATTATCTCTATGTCGGTAAGCTCTTTCAAAAAGGTCCTGATGATATCCCTGGCAGGCTTTTCATCATCAATGATAATGGCTTTGTATGTCATTGTTCAGGATTATTTTCAAATGGTTTGTTCGGTATCGTGAGTACAACCCGAAATACATTATTCAAAACAAAGGTTTTTAACAGAGAATCATTCCTGTACATCAGCTTTAATCTTTCCCTGATGTTTTTTAAACCAATACCGGCACCCTTCCTGGCCGGAGCCGATGGGTCGAAATCATTACTGATCCTGATCTCAAAGTAATCTGTAAAGGTTTTGCAGTCAGTTATGACTTTTACCGGTTCGGTACTTTCATAAACTCCGTGCTTGATGGCGTTCTCATATAACGGCTGAAGGATCATGACAGGGACGTTCCTTGTCGAAAATCCCGGTTCCATCGTAAATTCGAAAACAAGTTTATCCCCGAAACGGATCTTTTCGATCTCCAGGTACCTGTGAATATTCTGCATTTCCTTTTCCAGTGTGGTAAAGGTGTTGATGTTTGACGAAACACTGTATCTTAAAAATTCCGAAAGCTTTACCACCATTTCCTGGGCCTTGCCCGGATCAGTAATAGTTAATGAACTGATAGAGTTCAGGCTGTTAAAAAGGAAATGAGGATTTATCTGTGATTTGAGCATGTTCAACTCAGATTCTTTCAGGAGCTCATTCAGGCGGGTTTCCGCTTTGGCTTTATCCTGAAGGTCCCGGTACATAATTATCAGGTAATAGGCCAGCCCGATAAATGCGTACAGACTGATCCCGGCCACAAAGCGGTAAGGGATTGACAGGCCCAGGAAATTTATGTAAACAAGGTTGTCCTTAAACAACAGGTTCAGGGCAGCATATCCGGTTCCGATCCAGAATACAAGCAGGAGTACCAAATATGTAAAATGATTGAAAATAAAAGTAAAGCCTGTAGTTTTCCCCGGCATCGAATACCTGATTGCATACCACATTGCAATCCCTATCACACATAGCACAGCATTGTAAATAAAGCTGTCGGCCAATGCAATGTTCAATGGAATACGAAACTGCAGGAATAAAATGGAAAAGTGGATCCCCGCCAGGAGGATCCACGTTCCAAAATACACGGATATGGACCTGAGATTTTGAAAGACCGGATGTATCATTCTATATCCCCAGGTTTTATTTTAATATGTTTTGATCTCCCCACCACCGAAAACTGAAGAAGCTTTGATAACCAGCACTCTGGAGGTGTCAAGAGGTTCTTTAACACAGAAACGCTTATCGGAGAATCCTCCGAACACACTGGTATTCTTCAGCTGGATTTTCCATTCGCAAGGCAGGATGATAGTAGCGCCGCCGAAAACAACGTTCACTTCGAGTTCATTTACACCTTCTCCCAGGCTGGCCTGTGTAAGGTCAAGCTTGATCCCGCCGAAAATAACATTCATCCTGCCCCCTTTAAAGTCTTTGTTGATAATCCTTTTTTCAGTGCCGCTGAAAATATGGTCTTCGTAAATAAAGCCCTGGTCATTGGCGGCTGCCATGTTCTCGGGAGAGTTTTTCATATGATGCTTCCAGTTACCGGGATGAGGAAATCTGCGAAAAAGAATGAGCACCCCGATGCAGATAAGAATAAGAGGCCAGAAAAGATGCGCAAAATTAATATCCAGGTCGAAGACCCTCGGGAAGAGGAAAAAACCTCCGATCAGAATCAGAATAATACCGGGGACCCTGTTTTCAGCTCCAATAAGGCTTATCACGCCAATGGCGAGCAGCAACATGGGCCACGAAATTATAATATGCCTGAAATAGTCAGGGACAATTCCGGTATTGAAAAGCAATAAGGACATGCCTGCAAGGATCACAATAATTCCCAGAATTCCTTTTTTCCGGTGGCTATCGTAACGAAATTTATTTTCAGTATTTGGTTCCATGGTATTCGGGTTTAAAATTAGTGATTTTCTGGGAACAAAAGTATTCTAATATTCAGGCGGATTACAGAGTGAATCGTTAAACAGCAGAAAACTCCCGACGAATTGAGGGCAGGATACTTTTAATATTAAGATTTGTTCATAGCTTTGCGTTAGAATAGATTTTTGTGAAAATTGACTTTTATAAATACCATGGCAACGGGAATGATTTTGTCATTGTCGATAATCGTTTCGGCCGGATCCTTTTGAATCATTCTCAAATAGCCTTTCTTTGCGACAGGCATTTCGGCATAGGGGCCGACGGACTGATGCTGCTTGAAGCCCATAACATATTTGACTTCTCTCTGAAATACTATAATTCTGACGGAAATGAAAGTACCATGTGCGGCAATGGCGGCCGGTGCATGACAGCCTTTGCCAATGAACTGGGGATCATTGACAAACAGGCCAGGTTCATTGCTGTTGACGGTGAGCATGAAGCAGAGATACTGGCAAAAAACAGCAAACAATATATTGTTAAACTTAAGATGAAAGACACCAGGCCCGGGCAAACATTTGAAGACGGCTATTTCATAGACACCGGCTCGCCTCATTTTGTTAAATTCGTTCCTTCCGTGGATGAGATCGATGTGGTTAAGCTTGGCAGAGCACTGAGACATGAATCCCGGTTCGAAAACGGTGGCTGTAACGTGAATTTCGTTGAACTGACACAAAGCGGATTACGTGTCAGAACCTATGAACGCGGGGTTGAGAACGAAACACTTTCCTGCGGAACAGGTGTTACTGCATCTGCCGTTATCACTGCCCTTCTAAACCAGGACAATAAAGGTTGTTATTCCGTAAATACCACAGGAGGAGAGTTTAAAGTTCATTTTCGCCGGTCAGGGCAGGAATTTACAGAAGTTTATCTTGAAGGGCCGGCTGTATTTGTATACAAAGGGGAGATACTCATTAATTAAAGCAATGCAAACTGAGATACTTAAAAGCAAAAGGTTGCAGCTCAGAGCCGTAGAACCTTCTGACATAGATCTTCTCTACAAGTGGGAAAATGATCCTGCTGTATGGAGAGTAAGCAACACGTTAAGCCCTTATTCCCGTTTTCAGATCGAAGAATATGTGATGAGTGCCCGGAACGATATCTATTTGAACAGGCAGCTGAGGCTGATGATCGTTGGCCTCAGAGGGAATATAAAAGGTAAAGCAATCGGAGCAATAGATCTTTTTGATTTCGACCCCTTGAATCTCAGGGCCGGGGCCGGGATCCTGGTCGGGCAGGAATTCAGAGGGAAAGGTTATGCTTCTGAAGCCCTTGAAATTCTTATTCAATATGCTTTTGAGGTACTGAATCTGAGGCAACTATATTGCAATATCACCCCAGTGAACACAATTAGTGTTTCGTTGTTTGAGAAAGTTGGTTTTGAACGCTGCGGCATTAAACAAGACTGGATCAGGCTTGATAATGGCTGGATGGAAGAATGGATGTTCCAGTTGATCCGACGTTCTTAATAATTTCATACACACCGTTTAATTGATGAATCCTGCAATCCATGGACCATATTGCCTCAGAAGGCTGAGCTATATTGCTCCTTTCGTTGTTTCTTTCACCTCAATACTGCTCCTGGGCGTGTTTTTTGCAAAATTTTACTATCTGGTAAAATCACCCAATGTTGACCTTAAAGGAAAGAGTTTTACCTATTTGTATATTCCGACCGGGACTGACTTCAAAGGACTGCTGAAGATAATGAAAGACAATGCCATCCTGAAAAATGAAAACAGCTTTGCTTTTGTTGCGGTAAGAAAACATTACGAAAAAAGAGTTAAAGCCGGAAAATACAGGATACGGAACGGGAGGAGCAATAATGACCTTGTAAACCAATTACGGTCAGGGCTTCAGGAGCCGGTCAGGCTCAGTTTTCAGACAGTCCATACCGTTTCTGAACTTGCCGGGAAACTTGGGCGTCAGGTTGAAGCGGATTCTGCGAGCCTGATGAAGTTATTTCTTGACCCGTCGTACCTGAAGAAATATGACATTAATCCTGATAATGTGTTTGTGCTGTTTATTCCAAATACTTACGAAATTTTCTGGAACACAACTGCGGCACAACTTATTGCGAAAATGAGCAGGGAGCAAAAAGCCTTTTGGAACGCAAAACGCAGAATGGAGCTTGGTATCTGCTGTATGAACATTCAGCAGGTTGTGACACTTGCTTCAATCGTAGAGAAAGAATCGAACAAAGATTCAGAAAAGCCTGATATTGCAGGGGTTTACATCAACAGGCTCCGTAAAAACTGGCCATTGCAGGCCGATCCGACAATCATTTATGCATGGCAGGATTATACGATCAGACGGATTACAATAAAACATCTGAAAATTGACTCAAAATATAATACATACACCCATAAAGGGCTTCCACCCGGTCCGATCTGTATCCCTTCCAGAAGCTCGATTGATGCAGTGCTGAATTTCAGAAATCACAATTACATGTATTTCTGCGCAAGGGAGGATCTTTCCGGGTTTCATAATTTTGCTGTAAGCCTTGCCGAACACGGAAGAAATGCAAGGAATTATCAGAAAGCCATTGACCAACTGAATATCAAATAATTGGTGCGTTTAAGTTCACAACCATGCGGTCCCTCTTGTTGTACATAGCGCTGGTTGTATCCCTGGCTGTTTACAGCCAGGACAGTACATCATACCATAGTCTCAGAACGGACACGACCTCTGTTCACAAAGGCAGGCTTATCGGGGTTTTGTCGGTGCAGGGGGCGCTTTACCTTGGAAGTCTGAGCGGCTTATATTTTTTATGGTACAAGGATTACCCTCAGTCAGGTTTTCATTTTTTTAATGATGACAATGAATGGCTTCAGATGGACAAATGCGGCCATGCCACAACTTCCTATTATATCAGTATGATCGGCAACTGGTCATACCGGTGGGCAGGACTGAGCAGGAAAAAATCGGCATGGTACGGGGGCTTGCTTGCAGAAGCATATATGCTGAACATTGAGATCCTCGACGGGTTCTCCTCCGAATGGGGATTTTCGATCGGCGATTTTACTGCGAATACACTGGGTGCGGCAATATTCGTGAGCCAGCAACTGCTCTGGAATGAGCAAAGGTTCAGGTTGAAATTTTCATTTCACGAGACTTCATACCCTGATTACAGGCCTGACCTTCTGGGATCGAACCTGATAAGCCAGATTTTAAAAGATTATAACGGGCAAAGTTATTGGCTTTCGGGAAACATAAGCGCTTTCCTGCCCAAAACCAGCCGTTTCCCAAAATGGCTGAATATTGCCTTCGGTTATGGAGCCGGGGGTATGACCGGGGCAAGCAGCAATATTGTCAATCCTTCAGGTCCTTACCAGGAAAGATACCGCCGTTTCATGTTATCAGTGGATGTGGACCTTACCAGAATCCCAACGCATTCAAAAGTCCTTAAGGCTGTTTTCACCGTCCTGAGTTTCATAAAGATCCCTGCTCCTGCCATCGAATATAATACACTCGGAAATTTCAGATTTTATCCTTTGTACTATTAATTGCATTATTTCGTAATTTTACTCTTTGATAAACCTCATCTTTATGGAAGAACAAGCCTTTACTTCAAAACCGGGAAGTGATCCGTTAAACAACACATTCCTTCAGCAAAATCTTCCGAATTCGAACACCATCCTGGTTTTAGGTATTCTTTCGATTGTCTTCTGCTGGTGGCATCTGGTTTCTTTCGTTGGAATCGTGCTGGGAATAACCACCCTTATCCTGTCAAAGAAAGAGAAAGCTGTTTATTATGCAGCCCCGCAGAAATTTACTATCAGTTCCCTGAACAATGTGAAGACCGGCAGGACCTGTGCTATAATAGGACTGATTATTTCGGTTGTGGTTTTTTTCCTGGTGACCTTGTTTCTGATCGGGCTTCTGGCAACACTTCCATTCTGGGGTATGATCAGATAACCTATGAAGATACTGCCCGTTGAAAAGATACGTGAGGCCGACGCGTACACTATCGCACACGAACCTATTGCCGGCATCGACCTGATGGAACGTGCCGCAACGGCATGTTTTTCCTGGATAGCAGAGAACCTGAATGAGAAAAGAAAAGTTTATGTTTTCGCTGGAAGCGGAAATAACGGAGGCGACGGTCTGGCAATCGCCAGAATGTTGCAGCAGAAGCACTTCCCGGTTGAGGTTTACCTGATCGGGTCTGAAGAAACTCTTACGCCTTCCTGCCGTACAAATTTAGACCGGTTCAGGAACATTGCCCGAAAAAACTTCAGGTTTCTTAAAGAAGGGGATCCTATGCCGGTGATCCACCCGGGAGATGTTGTGATAGACAGCCTGTTCGGCAGCGGGCTCAGCCGTTCAGCCGGTGGTTTCGCAGCGGGTGTTATACGATATATCAACGATTGCCATGCCCTGACAATTTCGATTGACATCCCTTCTGGTTTGTTTTGCGACAGTTCATATAAAACTGCTGAAAACCCGGCAATCATTGCGGCTGACTACACTCTTTCGTTTTCGCCCCCCAAACTGGCTTTATTTTTTCCCGAAAATGATGTTTACCTGGGCAAGTGGAAGTTGCTTGATATAGGCCTATCCCGGGAGTTCATTGACATGACCTCTGTTAAAAATTATTTGCTTGAGAGCCAGATGCTTGCCACCAGAATAATAAAGCGGAACAAGTTTGATCATAAGGGTACGTTCGGGCATGCCTTGCTTATCTGCGGCGGTTATGGAAAAATGGGCGCTGCCGTCCTTTCCTCTCGTGCCGCATTGCGATCCGGCGCCGGCCTGGTTACAGTGCATGCTCCATCTATAGGTATGACTGTTCTGCAATCGTCCGTCCCCGAGGCCATGATGAGTATTGACAGCAATGAAAAGGTCATAAGCATGATCCCTGATCTTTCACCATATACTGCGATTGGGACTGGCTGTGGCCTGGGTATGGGAGAACAAACCCAAAAAGCCATCAAACTCCTGATCCAGGAAGCCCGGCAGCCAATCGTATTTGATGCCGATGCCATTAATATTATTGCTGAAAATAAAACATGGCTCGGTTTTTTACCAAAACATTGTATTTTCACGCCTCATCCCGGGGAATTTCAAAGGTTGACAGGCAAACACAGGGATGATTATCACCGGGTCCAGTTGCAGCGCGAATTTTCTTTCCGCCATCAGGCCTATGTCGTCCTGAAAGGCGCGAATACTGCAATAACCACTCCTGAAGGAGAGTGTTATTTCAATTCCACAGGCAACCCGGGGATGGCAACAGGAGGCAGCGGAGATGTGCTCACAGGGATGATAACTGGTTTAAAAGCCCAGGGATATACCTCTTTGGATGCCTGCATCCTTGGAGTGTTTCTCCTTGGCCGGGCAGGTGACCTGGCTTGCAGTGAAACCGGAGAGGAAGCCCTGGTAGCAGGGGATATTATTAAAAATATTGGTAAAGCATTTCAAACTTTGTATGGAAAATTTTGAGAGAGAAGAATTAGTGAACATGGTCATCGCACCCTATGTACAGAAAGCGACTGCACTTCGGGGCATTAAACGTCATGTCGGAGGCAACCAGTTTCGCCATGCCTTGAGTACTTATGCTATTCTGATTGATTATCATTATGTGGATCAGGTGCTCCTCAAAGCATCGGTGATCCATGACCTTTTTGAGGATGTGAAATGTGTTTCATACGATGAGATCAGAAATCTCGATAAGGACGGGGCTGCTGTTTTGCTGCTGGTACTTGAGGTCACAAGGAAGAAGGAAGAAAGCAAAGACCAGTATCTTCAACGGTTGCTTGAAAAAGGCAGTGAGAATGCGAAGACTCTGAAATGTGCCGACCGAATCAGCAACCTCACCGACCTGCATCCCGACATTTTCAATAAAGAATTTATCCGCAGGTATCTTGATGAAACAAAGAAATGGGTGATCCCAATGGCTGAAGAAGTAAACAGGAATATGCTGTATGAATTACAGGACCTCCTTCACCGGAGAGAAGCCCTCCTGAAATTCACGGCAACGATCTGGCCGTTCCAGAGAAAACATGATTAAACAAGGGCAACCGGCTGGAGGACATCCTCCTCAACTTTCAGGTTATCAATGATAAAATTCTGGCGTTCCGGGGTGTTTTTTCCCATATAAAAATTCAACACTTCCTGGAACGCAGAGTCTTTTGTAAGAATCACGGGATCAAGGCGCATATTAGCCCCGATAAAATATTTAAACTCATCGGGAGATATCTCGCCCAGGCCTTTAAACCTGGTTATTTCCGGATTACCGCCAAGCTTTTCGATAGCAGCATTTCTTTCTTCTTCCGAATAACAGTAAACTGTTTTCTGCTTGTTCCTGACCCTGAAGAGAGGCGTTTGCAGAATGAAAAGATGGTTGTTCCTTACCAGGTCAGGGTAAAATTGCAGGAAGAAAGTAAGCAGCAAAAGCCTTATATGCATGCCGTCAACATCGGCATCAGTTGCTATCACAACATAATTATAACGAAGGTTTTCAAGGCCTTCCTCAATATTCAGCGCCGATTGAAGCAGGTTGAATTCTTCGTTCTCATATACTACTCTTTTGCTGAGTCCGAAACAGTTCAGCGGTTTTCCCTTGAGGCTGAAAACAGCCTGAGTGTTCACGTCCCTGGCCTTTGTAATTGAGCCGCTTGCGGAATCACCTTCGGTGATGAAAATAGTGGACTCGTAACGGCGGTCATCGTGATTATTATAGTGAATGCGGCAATCCCTTAACTTCTTATTATGCAGGCTGACTTTTTTAACACTTTCTTTCGCGATCTTTTTAATGTTAGCCCATTCCTTCCGTTCTTTCTCCGACTGCAGGATCTTTTTCAGCAAAGCTTCGGCAGTTTCCGGGTTCATATACAGGTAATTGTCGAGATGCTTTTTGACAATATCCATGATATAATTACGGATGGTCTGACCATCGGGCTCAATGTAGATCGACCCGAGTTTCGTCTTTGTCTGGGATTCGAAGACGGGGTCCTGGACCTTAATACTTAATGCGACAATGAGAGAGGCTTTAATATCGTTCGTGTCAAAGTCCTTTTTATAAAATTCCCGTATTGTTCTGACCAGCGCTTCGCGGAAAGCGCTTTGATGCGTGCCTCCCTGTGTCGTATGCTGTCCGTTTACAAAAGAATAATACTCTTCGCCGTACATTTCGCAATGTGTAAAGGCAAACTCAAAATCTCCTTCCTTAAGGTGAACAGCGGGATACACTTTTGGAGTGTCGATATAAGAATTAAGAAGGTCGAGGAGGCCGTTCTGCGAATAATAGCGGTCCCCGTTGAAGATCATAGTAAGTCCGTTGTTCAGGAAGACATTGTTCCAGAGCATTTTCTGAATATAGTCCGGTATAAAATGATACTTCCCGAATAAATCTTCGTCAGGGGTAAAGGTCACAATGGTACCCGGTCTGAGATCACAGGGCTTTTCTTTTTCATCGTGAATAAGATCGCCCCTGCTGAATTCAATGATCCTTGTAAGGCCGTCACGGACCGACTGCACTTTAAAGAAAGAGGAAAGGCCATTGACAGCCTTTGCCCCCACCCCGTTAAGCCCTACGGCTTTTTTAAAAACCTTCGAATCATATTTTGCGCCGGTATTGATCTTTGAAACACATTCGACCAGTTTTCCAAGCGGTATGCCCCGCCCGTAGTCACGAACACAAACCTGCTGGTCTTTAATCGTTATCTCAATTGTTTTACCATACCCCATCACATACTCATCGATGGCATTATCGACGATTTCCTTGATCAGTACATAAATCCCGTCGTCGGGGGAAGAACCGTCGCCCAGTTTGCCGATATACATCCCGGGACGGAGGCGGATGTGCTCTTTCCATTCCAGGGATCGTATACTATCTTCATTATAGACTTCTTCCTTGAACATTTTGATTTTTTCCAGACCGCCGCAAATATAAAGTAATCTCAAGGCAGGCTTTGCCGGATTTGCAAAATATTATGGGAAAGTTATTCACAGAAGCAAGTATTTCCCTTATTTTGCATGAGTATTTATTATCTGATTTTTATCAAGATGGAACTCGTAAAACAGGAAATTAAAGGAATGATCGGGTGGATCACACTCAATCACGACGCAAAACGAAATGCCCTAAGCCGTGCCCTGCTGAATGAATTACTTGAGGCTTTTGATGGGATGCATGAACAAAAGGTCAGGGTCATCATACTCAGGGCGAACAAAGGAGCCAAAGTATGGTCCTCGGGATTTAACATCGACGAACTGCCCCGTGACGGGAGCGACCCCCTGGCCTATGACAATCCCCTGCAAAAAGTAATAAGGGCTATCATGAAGATCCCTGTCCCGGTAATTGCAATGGCGGAAGGAAGCATCTGGGGAGGGGCTTGCAATGTTGCGATTATCTGCGATATGGTCATCGGGACCAAAGATACCTGCCTTGCAATAACTCCTGCGAAGATCGGTGTACCCTACAACACTTCCGGTATTCTGCAATTTCTTGACATCATGGGTTCCCACATTGCAAAAGAGATGTTCTTTACTGCCGACCCGATATCGGCGGAAAAGGCGCACAGCCTGGGGATCATCAATCATATAGTCGAGCCGGAAGAACTTGAGAATTTTACTGTTAACCTTGCCAACCGCATCATTGCAAATTCCCCTCTCAGTATCCAGGTCATTAAGGAGCAGCTGAATATTTTAGGGAATTCCCTGCCAATCTCACCTTCTGTATTTGAACATATCGATATGCTGAGAGGGAAAGCCGGAACAAGTACCGACTATATCGAAGGCATAAGGTCTTTTTATGAAAAGAGGAAGCCGGTCTTTATAGGAGAGTGAAAGATTGTTTTAAAATTTTAACATAATTGATGGTTTGCAGAAAGTAGTAAAATTTTATAGGGTATTTTCATTTTGAAGTATCTTATGGATATGCGCAATCAAAATCCTGAATTTTAAAAACCATAAGCCATGAAAAAAACCTTACTGTCAAGTTTTTTTATACTCGGAGTTTTACAGTTTGTAAGTGCTGCGAGGCTGCTTGTTCCTTTGCAATACACGAGCATTCAAAGCGCCATCGACGCTGCTTCGACCCACGACACTGTTATTGTCTCACCCGGGACTTATTATGAAAATATCAATTTCAGAGCCAAGGGTATTATTGTTGCAAGTACATTTATTCTCACGCATGACACTGCAACTATCGAAGCTACTGTTATTAACGGGAGCCAGCCCGCTAATCCTGATTCTGCAAGTTGTGTGATCATTGCCAGCAAGGTTTCTTCGACTGCAAGCGACACCAATGCAATGATCACTGGTTTTAAAATAACAGGAGGTACCGGCACAAAATGGAATGATGAACATAATCCCGGATCAATTTACCGCGAGGGCGGAGGGATTCTTGTGCAGTATTTGTCACCCAGGATACTTCACAATCACATAACATATAATTCGGCCACTGATATAAGTGGCGGGATGACCAGCGCAGGGGGTGGAGGTATCCGCTGCGGCGACAGCAATCCGCTCATCCAGAACAATGTCATAGACAATAACCATGGCAAGTACGGAGCCGGGATTGTGTTTAACTACTGCGGGGGGATCATCAGGAACAACCTTATTGCCCATAATACCGGGGGGCAGGATTTTGGCGGAAGCGGGTTATGGATACTCGGAACAAATTCCCTGGGTTCTCCCCGTTGGGTAATCAATAATACTATTATCTACAACTATTCGACCCGTCAGGGTGGAGGTATCAGGGGTTGGAGTACTACGATGACGATAATCAACAACATAATCTGGGGAAATACAGCCAGCTCAGGTAAGCAGATCTTTGCCGACACACCGGTCACTGTGAAATACAATGATGTGCAGGACGGTTATACTGGAACTGGCAATATCAACGCAGATCCTGGTTTCGATGCGATGAACTATTACTTATCCGATATTTCTCCCTGTATCGACAAGGGGGATTCCACTGCAACATACAATGATCTGCCTGATCCCTCAAACCCAACATCGGGAAAGTTTCCATCGAAAGGAGACCTGAGGAACGATATGGGCGCATACGGAGGACCATATTGCAGCCTGTTATCATCCCTGAGTACGATCTGGACGAGTTCAGGCCCTTCTGTAAACCTCGGACCGGCCCCTGAGATACTGATCATTCCAAACCCTGTCAAAGATGAGGCTGATATTGTAATGCATATGGGTAAAGAAAGTTCATTCAACACCGAACTTATCGATTTGAATGGCCGGAATGTCAGACATCTGCAAGCCTCTGCATCTGCAGGAGGAGACTACAGAATAAGATTCTCAAGAAACAGTCTGTCGGCCGGGAATTATCTGCTGGTGCTGATTTCTGACAGGGATATCCTTGCAAGAAAAACACTGGTTATTGAATGATCTTCTGTATTTCACTTTTCAATGACAGTTTCCTTACCTCTCCTATAAGCAATTTAATCTCTGCACCGGTCAGAAGAAAATCCCTGGCTTTCAGGTTAGTCATCCGGATGAATACAATAAGCTGGTAAATTGTTGAAATGGTGTATGATACGGATGCTGTGGCGGCTGCACCCAGTATTCCGTAGCGGGGAACGATCAGCAAACCGAGCCCCACTGTAAAAACCAGGCCTATTGCAGAGCTGATCATATTATGATATGGTTTGTTGATACCTGAGAAGAAATGGCTTAAAATCATTGAGAAACTCAGGGTGACAATGCCAATTCCAAGACAGGCGATAACGATCCTGACCATTCCGAATTCATGATGGAAGTATATCAGCCTGTAAAAAGATTCAGGCAAAGCCAGCAGGCAAAGTAATGCAATTGTTGTCACGACAAGAGTTATCTTTGACAGTATCAGGGTAAGTCGCACACTGTAGTTGAAATCCATGGCATTGGATATGCGGGTGAACTGTACCAGGGCCAGGCTTCGGCTGATGATCCAGAGGCCTTCGGCAATCTGGAAACCGGTTGACATAACGCCCAGGGCAGCCCTGCCGAACCATACTTCGACCATATAATAACCAATACGGTAATTCAAGAGCTGGAAGATGTTGCCAAACTGGGCATATGTCCCAAATTGCATCATTGCATGAAAAATCGGTTTCAGGTCTTTCAATGGTTCCGCCTTAAAGTATTTCAGCAAGGGCAACAGGCTGAAAAAATAAGAAAACAGGAATGAGATCAGTATGGCCCAGTAATAAGCCATCACGGTCCTGACATGAAACAGGTAGACAGCTGCAAGCAGGCAGGCAATAAGAACAATGATCTGAACAAGGGTTAAGATATTGAAGGTTTTGACTTTTTCCTTGCCAAGAAGCAGCATGTAGTTTGCCGATGTAAATGACATCACCAAAGCGAGAAAAAGGACCTCAACAAAGTACCCCTGTGGAATTACTTCGAGCTGTGGAATTACCCCGAGCTGCTTTGCCAAGGTGCCTATAATTTCAAAGAAGAATGTCGCCAGAATGGTAACACCCAATATCCAGGCATAGCTTAGGACAAACAGTTTTAAAAACCCTGCCCTCGGGGTCATGTAGACCAGGGCACCCCCTCCGATAAAGTTGTTGAACAACTGAATAAATGTTACCGAGAGAACAATAAGCGAGATCGTTCCAACATTGGCTGTACCAAGTAAACGGGCATTAAGAACGCTGATCAGCAATGTCAGGAATGCGCTGATCACACGGGTCCCGATAGTGCCAATGATGTTTCTGAACATCCGGATCCTTAGTGTTTCCTGAATTTATGACGGGCCTGGCGGCCGAAATGGGAGAAATTGAATTTGCTGCGTTTGGCATCGATCAGTGTAAACCGGCCAAGGCCAAATACCGTATGAAAGCCTTTAGTATATCTGGAATTCTTCAAAGGCCCGATATATTTCACAAATTCTTCATCAAATTCCGTCTCCGTGAGTTTGACGATCCTGTTGATTGCAACCCTTTTTCCATAGGATTCCGAACAATCCTGCGCCGGCCTGTAAAGCTGTCCTTCATGAATAAAAGGCAAG
Source organism: uncultured Bacteroidales bacterium (assembly GCA_903887775.1). GTDB lineage: Bacteria > Bacteroidota > Bacteroidia > Bacteroidales > FEN-979 > CAIRDP01. Next base: position 197,608 of record CAISRB010000005.1, on the reverse strand, counting down.
CCGGCAGGTCTTGCAGACCGGATATCTATTTTGACCGGGTTGGCCGGATGAGGTTTGTATTCCCCATCAAGTTCATCCGCATAATAAATATAAAGATGGGTATTGGAATATTTCCTAAGGGTAAGGAACAGCCACCATTTGTCGTGATGATTTATCAATGTGGGATCAACCGCATCAATATGATCCAGCAGAACATGGTCCTCAACAAAAATTCCTTCCGAATAATTTCGTTTGTATAAACCTATATAACCATACCTGTAAGACTCCGGCAGACAGTAGATGTTCTCTCCGTGGACGAAGATAAACGGATAAGACAGATGTTCTTTGCTTTCGATCGATTTAAGCGGCACTGAGAAACTGTTCGAGTACGGATCATAAACTGCCTCTGAGATATGGGCCTTGTTCTTAGAGTATGAATAGTCCTCCATCAGGATATGGACCTTATTTTCCTCAATAAATCCGGCCGGGTCAGCAAAATAGTTACGGGAACTTCTTTCCCTCATCCACAATACATCTTCTCGACGGACTTCAGTATTCGAAAAAACAAGTTCCTGCACGGATCGGTTAATAATGCCGATATTCCATCTCTCGGCCCGGAAGAGATCGTTCCAGTAAAAAACTATTCTGTTCCTGAACAGTTTGAGAAGGAAGATAAACATGGTAAAATTGCCCGGAACTTTATAAATCGGAGCCGATGTCCCTGAAGGACGCACTGCATCGTATCCTTTTGCAATTATCTGATTTGCAATATCTGACGGCCATGCTGAAGACACGAACAATAATACATCCAGGTTTGTCCTGTATGAATGCAGGAGGGTCTTAAGCCATGCTTTTTTCAGAATGATGCCTGCATCAAGTCTGTCGGTAAGACGCTGCATAACTGCGCCGCTGACAGAGTCATTCTTCATAATTGGCCAGAACCCGGGAGGGCCTCCACGGTATTTATTTTCATCATCATGATGAAAAGACCAAACACCATATGTCGCGGCATTTAGTATTTCACCGCGAATAATATTGAATCCGAAACGAAGAATAAAATCAAGGTTGGCTGATTTGATTGCCTTAAGGTCATCCTCATGGAAGTATTCAGAAAAATTTTGTTCAGTTACCCAACAAACTCTGCGTGTGATATTATGGAGTTCGGGTTCCATTTCCACGATCGCTTTCTGTTCATGCTTGAACAAGAATCTGTTTGCCAGTCTCCAGAGAAATGAGTATTTATGCCTTGCCCTGCCAGGTTTTTCATCTTCCTGAGCCTGAGAAACCCGTCCATCAATAATAAGGAGAGACAGCTCATGATCATTTTCCCGGAGAAGATGAATTGCTTCAGCCTGCCATTTCTGAAAAGCAGTACCCGAGCACATCACCCCGAATTTCAATCCTTTCGCCATGTATTGATAATTTCAAGGTATATACCGGTAAGTTGTTCTGATATGGCATCCTCAGAAAAATTACCGGCAACAGATTCATGTAGTTTCCGACTGTCAAAGGTAGAATAAATATTCAGCATATGTTTAATCGCCATAACAATTTCATTAACCGACGATTGTTGAATAATAATTCCGTTACTGTCGTTAATGACCGATGCTGCGACACCTGTATTGGTGGAAACAACCGGGAGGCCGCAGGACAGGGCTTCGATGACTACTGTGCCAAAAGTCTCGTACCTGCTTGTCTGCACAACAAAAGAGGCTGTCTGGTAGAGCATGATAAGTTCAGAGTGTTGTTTTAACCCTGTAAATTCAACCTGGGCGTCATTCAGCCCCAGGCTGAAGGCAAATTTTCGCATTGCAAGGTAATCGGGCCCGTCGCCAACCAGGATCACACGAAAATCTGAACGTTGTTTATACAAGCCGGCAATGGCCTCAAGAAAGCCTGAAATATTTTTGGATTTGTCTTCAAAGCAGGAAACATGCATTATCACGGCCTTTTCCTGAGCAGGTTTATTAATTGGCGGGATAAATACGGAGACATCAACAAGATTAGGGACAACTACTGTGTTTCGATGAACAAGGTTAACAGCTTTCATGGCCATTGCCAGGGAATCACTTACAGCAATAAGCCCTGAGGATTTTTTGATCAGAAAACCTGTCAGCCACTTCCTGAACAGGCCATGATATGTTCCGTTCGCAGGAAAATACCTGGACCAGTGCTCGGAAATGACATAAGGACGATTTTGTTTCCCAGCCATGTACCATGCAAAGAAAATTTCACGGGTAAGGATATGCCCGTTAATGATATCCGCAGAAAAAGGTTCAAGGCTCATGTACCCCAGATGATGTGCCTTTACGTAATGGAAAAAGTTGACCAGCTTCGAAAAAGCAGGGAGGTTCTGAATAGTCCTGTAATAAACACGACATACCTTCACTGATTTTTCGATGGAATTAACAATTTCATATTTTTTTGTGCAGGCAGGATCAGGATGAACTGAAATAACCTGAACTGAATATTTTTTTGCCAGGGCTTCAGCCTGTCGCTGAATAAACAGACCCGGCATGGGATCAGTGAGGCAGGGGTACCATCGGGGCACAAAAAGTATTTTCAATGCAGGATTCAAGAGTTACAATCTTTCGCAGCCATAAATTTATTTAATTTTAAAATAGTCAGTGATATTTCTGACCGCATTGTTCAGCCTGTCGTGGTTCAAACCATCAATCACAAAAAACGGGAAACCTCTCGAGCTTAACTCATCGTAAAACAGTTTAAAAAGCTCTTTTCTCAAGCCAGGATGCTCCCTTAACGGATCAGACTGCCATGGCAGATCAATATCACACAGCAAATAAAGATCATAGGCATGGTGTTCGACCTGACGGGTTATCCATGGATGGCAACGATGGTATTTGAACTCGCTCCAGATTTTGGTGACAATAAATTCCGTGTCGCAAAAAAGAAATTGACTTGCTTTTGCTGCTGCTTCCGATTCTCTTTCAAGCTGACCCCTGGCTATTTTAAGAATATCCTCTTCCACATAAACCGGTCCCTTCTGTTCAAGGTATTCACGGGCATATTCAGGCACCCAGCTGGTCCCGTAAAACTTCGCCAGGTCAGCGGCAAGCATTGATTTTCCTGTTGATTCGGGACCTGTGATCGCTATTTTCCGGAGTTTATCCAAATTTAATAAGTTTGTGTACCCTTTACTTTATATTTCCATTCCATCCAGCCCAGAGAAGCAATTACAGTATACACAAGGTACTGGAAGCCCAGAAAATACCACTTCAGAAAAATGCAGAGCATGATCATGACCGCATCCCCGATGATCCAGAGAGGCCAGTGCTGAATTTTCTTCCTCGCCATGAGCCACATGGCAATTACGTACAGAGAAGATGTAAATGCATCATAAACGGCATATTGATTATAAGGCATCTTATTCAGGAGGTACCACAGGCTGAAGAATATAACGATGATGAGGACTACATAGAACTGCATTTCCTTCCGGCTGCATGCAGTGATCATAATATGTTTATCCCCGTCAGTTTTCCTGAGCCAGTTATACCAGCCATAAATATTCATGATGAAGTAAAAAAGGTTGATCCCTGCATTGGCATATATATTGCCTTTGAAATAAATGTATGCCGACAGAAGTACACTGACTCCTCCGATGGGGAAAGCCCATACATTTTCTTTCTTGACAAGCCATACACTGACCAGGCCGGATAAAACAGCAGAAAGTTCAACAACAGAAGTCTGAAAAAAACCGAAATTGATTAAAAAGTCCTGATTCACCGGGCAAAGGTAAATTAATACAACGGTTTGCAAATGATAAAAGACTAATTTTGCATCCCGAAAGGATCATGTCAAACTATGTTCCATCTTTTTCACACCCAGCTGCCATTCATAGTTAACCTTCTGATCCTTTTGCTGTCTGCTAAGATTTTAGGCGAAATTGCTGAACGGCTTGGCCAGCCTGCGATGATAGGAGAAGTGCTTGCCGGTGTGATCCTTGGTCCATCACTCTTTAACATAATTCCGGTTGTCGGAGACATAAAGCCTATTGCCGACCTGGGTGTATTCCTGCTGATACTAATGGCCGGTATGGAGATTGAGGCTGAAGAGATCAGGAATTCGATAAGGGGAAAGAATCTCTGGATCGCGCTTCTGGGTTTTATAATTCCATTGGGGAGCGGTCTCCTGATAGGACATCTTTTTCATTTCAGCAATATTTTTACGATCTTCCTCGGGCTTTGCATTGCCATCACAGCGTTACCGGTAAGTATCAGGATACTGATGGACCTGGGGAAACTGCAATCGGATGTCGGTCAGAGAATAATCTCTGCAGCCATTTTCAACGACATCGTATCCCTGATGATATTGGGTATCGTTCTTGATTACAACGGGGGCTCAGGCAAACTTGAAGATGTGACTTTTTCAATACTGTTTACGAGTGCAAAAGTAATCCTGTTCATTGTATTCCTGGTCATTGCGTACAGGCTGATCAGCATCTCGAAAGCCAGGGTCAGCACGCTGAATCCGAAGATGGAACGCTTTCTGCATTATCTGAAAGGGAAGGAATCTTTATTTGCCCTGGTCATCCTGTTCGTTCTGATCTTTTCAAGCATTGCTGAATTACTGGGCCTTCATTTTATTGTCGGGGCGTTTTTCGGTGCCATGCTGTTTCCGAGAACCCTGTTCGAGAAATCCGAGTTTGATCAGGTTAAGCATTCAACCGCAAGTTTTACGATGGGTTTCCTGGCTCCCATTTTCTTTGCAATACTGGGCGTGCAGTTTAATGCGGGGGCTCTGACCAACGGCCTTTTGCTTACGGTGGTCCTTATAGCATCCTTCCTGAGTAAAATCCTTGGCGGGTATTTCGGTTCAAGGCTTGCGGGATTTAACAACCTGAAATCGATCACTATTGGTTTGGGCCTGAACGCAAGGGGGATCATGGAACTGGTTATTGCAAACATCGCACTTCAAAAAGGATTTATTGACGTACCTGTTTTTTCAATTCTGGTCGTGATGGCCCTTCTTACCACCCTCATCACACCCTTCCTTCTGAAAGATGCCTTTATCCGCATCGAGGGAAGTGAAAGTCCATAAAGAAATAAAAAACGGCTACCTTTGTCCTCCCTATAAAACTCCCTCATGGAATTTATCCGTTATATTATTGATTTCATTCTGCACATTGACAAGCACTTGCTTCAAATAGTGAGCGATTATCAGACCTGGGCTTACCTGATATTGTTCGTGATCATTTTTATGGAAACCGGCCTGGTGGTCACTCCTTTCCTGCCAGGTGATTCCCTTCTGTTTGCTGCCGGAGCGATAGCTGCCATGCCCGGCGAACCCCTGCAGATGCTGCCATTGGTAATCCTGCTGATAATTGCCGCTTTCTCAGGCGATAACACCAATTATTTCATCGGCAGATTCCTGGGCCACAAAGTTTACGAAAAGAATTACAGATTGATCAAAAGAGAATACCTCGATAAAACACATGCGTTTTATGAAAAGCATGGCGGGAAGACCCTTATTATTGCAAGATTCATGCCCATAATCAGAACTTTTGCGCCCTTCGTTGCCGGTGTCGGGAGGATGACTTACCTCAGGTTCATCAGCTTCAGTATCTTCGGAAATGTTCTTTGGGTAATATTATTTACTATGGGGGGATATTTCTTCGGGAATATTCCTGTAATTAAAAACAATTTCACCCTGGCCATCCTCGGCATCATCTTTATTTCCCTGCTTCCGATGATCATCGCCTTTACTCAAAGGCTTTTCAAAAAAACCGCCTAGCCTCAGGATTTCTTCCTTGCCATGACTGCCTTTACAGCTCTGATCACATCGGGAGTGTCGAGACCAAATTTTTTCATGAGTTCCTCAGGTGTTCCGCTTTCTCCAAATGAGTCGTCAACAGCGACCATTTCCACCGGTAAAGGATATTTCCTGGCCAGCAGTTGTGCAATGCTGTCGCCCAGTCCGCCATTTCTCTCATGCTCCTCGGCAGTAACCACACAGCCGGTCTTTCTTACGGAAGCCAGTATCGCCTCATCATCCAAGGGTTTAATGGTATGTATGTTGATGACTTCGGATGAGATCCCTTCCTCCCCAAGTATTCGGCAGGCTTCAAGCGCCTTCCAGACCAGGTGGCCCGTGGCAAAAATGCTGACATCGGTTCCTTCATTGAGGACCAGGGCTTTCCCTATCTCAAATTGTTGGTCGGGCGGTGTGAAATTTGGAACCTTGGGACGTCCGAACCTCAGGTAAACCGGGCCGACATACTTTGCTATCGCCAGTGTTGCTGCTTTAGTCTGGTTGAAATCACAGGGATTGATGACCGTCATGTTCTGAAGCATTTTCATCATTCCCAGGTCCTCCATATTCTGGTGAGTCGCCCCGTCCTCACCGAGTGTTATACCGGCATGCGAAGCACATATTTTAACGTTCTTGTTTGAATACGCCACTGACTGCCTGATCTGGTCATACACCCTTGCAGTCGAAAAATTGGCAAACGTGCCGGTGAACGGAATTTTTCCTCCTATCGTAAGCCCGGCGGCAATGCAGATCATATTTGCCTCAGCAATGCCGACTTCAATAAATCTGTCAGGGAAATCCCTTGCGAAAGCGTCAAGTTTCATTGAAGGTGTGAGGTCTGCACAGAGAGCCACCACATCGGGATTTGTCTTTCCGAGTTCATGCATGGCTTCTCCGAATCCTGATCGGGTGTCTTTGGAGCCGGAATTGGTATATTCTTTCATTCTTTCGCTATATTATTCTTACCTGATAATTTTTTTCGCTATTTATTCGCACCAATTTCTTATTTCTTTTGTGTGCTCATTGTGGCTTCGCCAAACGCTATTTCTCTATTTTCTTATTTCGCTTTTCGCTTTTCGCTATTTAATTTGTGTACATTTTCACATTGGTTGTCTGCCCAGACTCCACCCTGAACGACTTTTCCTCGGTATAAGAAGAAGAGTTGGAATACTTGGGCCTGAAGACCACCCTGTAGTTTCCCGGCTGAAGGTAAAGGGTTTCCTGCTGCTGCTGGTTGTCTTTAAGGTTATACAGCCATGTCAGACCTTTCTTTTCTTCGATATAAAGGCTTCCGTACCCGTTCGTCGACCTTTGAATGACGGCAATTCCCGGTGCGGGTATTTCCACAAACGTGGTATGGCTTTGGGTAACTTCAACATCTTTTACAAGTATCCTGGGTAAACACAGGATTTCAATATCATATTTCCCTACAATATACTTTTCCACCTGGTCGAATTGCTGAACATTCAGGGTCTGGTCCTGGCCTGATTTCCTCATAATGCATGGTAAATATTTCATCGTGGCATTTCCTGAGGCCTTGAACGTGAGGTATCCCTGGGGTGCATCGATGCCTATGACCGTATGTTTGCCGGGTGTCAGTTTAACGGAATCCTTTGTTACAGGCGGTATCGTATGAACAACAATATCGTAAGTGGCCAGAGGGTCTACATCCAGTGTGTCGGGCAAACCCCTGGCGTTCAGGGAATGAATAAAATTGTATTTGATGAGCCCGCTCCTGCTGTCATAAAATGTCATAGCTACATTTGTTTCGGTAGGGTTATGTTCCTTATCGAGCAAATTAACCTGCATGGTTGTGGGATTCAGGGTGCGGCTTATGATCACTTTCAGGGCATTTGTAAATTCCTTTTCGTTACTGGCATCAAAATAGGTTCCGACACATTCAAACTGGTCCTTGAAGTTTTTTCCAAGGCCAATGATAAACGGCTTGAGGACTATTCCTTTGCTCTGGAGTTCGGCTGAGGCTGCACATGGGTCTCCTCCGCATTCCTCAAGTCCGTCGGTAATGAGGATGATCACATTCCTGCAATGGTCACAGGGAGGAAAATCTTTTGCCGCCAGGGAAAGAGAATATGCAATCGGCGTGGTGCCGTTTGGTTTAATGATTCTCAGAACATGCTTTATCTTTGCTGTATTGTCTTTTGCAAAGGGCACTTCAAGCTTTGAATCGCTGCAATCCTGGGGTGGGAAGGGTTTCTGATGCCCGTAAACCCTCAGGGCCAGCTCAAGGTCCTGGACATTCCGCAGGCTGTCGAGCAAACCTGACAACAGCCGGGTTGCAATATTGAATTTGGTGTCGACCTGCCACCGGCCGTACATGCTCTGGGATGCATCGAATACAAAAAGGATCCTTGTAACGATTTTAGGTTTCTCTGGATCTTTTCTGACCTGACCATAAACCGGGTGCATCGCTGGCATCAGCCAGAGAAACAATATTACAATTAATGTTTTTCTCAATTCATGCATGATCCGGCCACTTATTTTCAAGCTGTAACGCATTGGCAGAAGCTAATAATCGCCCAGGGTTTCCTGCAGTTGCAGAAGGGCCTTTGCAGCCTGTTCATAGGTTGGAGGGACCCCGTGCCATTCATGCTTATCCATCATAAAATCGATACCGTAACCCATACAGGTATGCATAATGATCATATTGGGTTTTCCTTTGCCGGTCTCAGACTTCACTGTATTTAAAACACTTAGCACCTCAGGGATGTTATTCCCGTTCATTTCGGTCACTTCCCATCCAAAGGCTTCAAATTTGGCCCTCAGGCTACCCAGGGGCATCACTTCTTCGACCGGGCCATCGATCTGTTTCCCGTTATAATCCACTATGGCGATCAGGTTATCAACCTTCTTTGCTGGGGCAAACATCATGGCTTCCCAGTTTTGCCCTTCTTCGAGCTCCCCGTCCCCGCATAGAGTGAAAACCAGGTGGCTGTCGCCATTCATTTTTTTTGCGATCGCAGCCCCGATGGAAACTGACAGGCCCTGGCCGAGGGAGCCTGAGGCCATGCGGATCCCGGGAAGTTTTTCGAATATTGACGGATGGCCCTGTAGGCGGCTGCCGAGTTTGCGTAAGCTGCCCAGTTCAGGTAACGGGAAGAAACCATATCTTGCAAGTACACTATACCATGCCGGACATACATGCCCGTTTGAAAGGAAGAAGACATCTTCGTTTGTCCCGTTCATGTTGAAATTTACAGGATCAGGGCGCATTATTTCAAAATATAACACAGTAAGGAAGTCGGCAACTCCGAGGGATCCGCCGGGATGCCCTGAGGCGGCGCCGTTGATCATCCTGATTATATCTCGCCTGACCTGCGTTGAAATTCGCTGCAGTTCTTCTATTGTGGGCATCTCATCAGATAATTTACTTAATACTGGTCAAAGATATGCGAATCCATTCTGCATGACAGGACGATGTTAATAAAATTGGATAAGATTTCATCAGGCTCACAGCATTTTTATCTTCTTTTGTTTTGCCGGATTTACAGGGCATTCAACATGAGCAATCGAGTGAAACTTCTGATCTTTTTATTCCCCGTTTTTTTTCTGACGAATTCTATGCTTAAGGCCCAGGGGATTGAAAGAGCTGACAGTCTCTGGGCTGACTCCGTTTTCAGGCAGCTCTCACCTGAGCAAAGGATAGCCCAGCTGTTCATGATAAGGGCATATTCATACAGGGATTCAGTTTATAAAGACAGCCTGACCTCCGTAATATCAAGGTACCAGCCCGGCGGCATTTGTTTCTTCAAGGGAATGCCATATTCCCAGGCCACTTTCACGAACAGGCTGCAGCAGGTGAGTAAGGTGCCCATGCTGGTTGCCATCGATGCTGAATGGGGCCTTGGAATGAGGCTCGACAGTACAATTGCATTTCCCAGGCCCATTACTCTCGGAGCTATTTCAAACGACACTCTGATCTATCAAATTGCATCAAGGATCGCGGCTGATTGCAGGCGACTGGGCATTCATATTAATTTCGCCCCTGTGGCCGATATTAATTGCAATCCCGATAATCCGGTGATCAATTTCAGGTCGTTCGGCGAGAACAAAGTTCAGGTAACTGTGAAAAGCCTTTATTATATGAAAGGCCTGCAGGATAACAACGTGATGGCCGTTGCAAAGCATTTCCCAGGCCATGGAGATACCGATTCCGACTCCCACCTCACCTTGCCGATAATCAGGCATTCAAGGGAAAGGATGGACTCAGTTGAATTGTTTCCCTTCAAAGCGCTTATTAAAAATGGTGTAAGGGGGATCATGATCGCCCATCTTTACCTGCCCTGTTACGACTCCTCTTCAAACACCGCAGCCACACTTTCACAGCCTGTGGTAAGCCGGCTGCTTAAAGGAGAACTCGGTTTTAAGGGTTTTGTAATCACCGATGCACTCGACATGCAGGGTGTTGCAAAATATTTCAAAGCAGGGGAGATTGAACTTAAGGCCCTGCAGGCAGGCAACGACATCCTGCTTCTTCCGCAGCATATTGAGGAAGCTGTTAAGGTTATTAAAGCTGCCGCCGACAGCAACTTTGTTTCATGGGCTGAGATAGATAAAAAATGTTTCAGGATACTGATGTTGAAAAGCGGCCTGGGAGTCAGCAAAACACCAGTCAGTACGGCCAATCTGCATGACGACCTGAATACGCGTTCATCTCTTGTTTTACAAAAAGAGGGCTTTGCCTCAGCCCTTACACTGGTTAAAAACGATCTCGGATTAATCCCGCTGATTTCCCCCGACAAAAGGCATGTAGCCTATCTGGGCATCGGGGATAAAGCAGGCAACACATTTTCGGAAGTCATGAATACCTATGCTGTCGTTCCCTCCTTTTACCTGCCTAAAAATTTCAGCAAAACTGAGGGGGACAGCGTGACAGGCATGCTGAAGAAGTTCGATGTCATTATTGTCGGGCTTCACAAAATGACAGGTTACCCTGCCGACAGTTTCAGCCTTTCCAAACAGGCCCTGCATATGGTCGACACCCTCTCGAAGGTCGCAAGGACTGCACTCGTCGTATTCGGGAATCCATACTCCCTGCGGTTGCTCCCGAAGTCAGCCGACAACGAATCCATCCTGGTTGCTTATCAGGACTTCCCTGTGACCCAGCTGCTTTCCGCTGAAGTTCTGTTCGGGGGCCTCCCTTCCCGGGGCCACTTACCGGTAAGCACATCAAAGTTCCGTTCCGGTACCGGAGAGGAAACCGATATTACCAGACTCTCTTTTGCAATGCCTGAAGAGATAGGATTAACTGAAAATTCGCTGAAAGTAATTGATTCCATTGCTTCTGACGGTATAGCACAGGGCGCATACCCCGGATGCCAGGTATTGCTTGCGAAAGACGGGAAAGTTTTTTATCAAAAAGCATTCGGTCATCCGCAGTATAATGATACTGTTAAAGTGACCAATACTGACCTGTATGATATTGCATCGGTGACAAAGATCGCGGCCACGACCCTTGCCATCATGAAACTTTACGATCAGGGTAAACTGAATCCTGATGACAGTCTTGGGAAATTCCTGCCATCTTTGACAGGTTCCGACAAGTCGGCGCTGAAGATCCGCGACGTCATGACTCACAGAGCGGGGCTTAAGGCATGGATCCCTTTTTACAAGGCTGTAATCAATGCCAATGGCTTTGACACTAATGTTTTCAGAAGGGATTCCAGCAGGCTTTACCCGAATAAAGTCGCCGATAATTTATTTATAAGCAGTTCTTATAAGGATTCAGTTTATAAGCAGATCATCCGTTTACCTTTGGGCGAAAAAGGGAAATACCTTTACAGCGACATGGGATTTTACCTTCTCAGGCTGGTGGTGGAAAAGATCAGCGGAAAACCATTTGACCTGTACCTTGATGAAACTTTCTACCTTCCGCTGGGCCTTCACCATACAAGTTTCAACCCGTATAAAAAATTCCCGGTCGGGATGATCATGCCAACTGAAAACGACACTGAATTCCGCAAACAATTGATCAGGGGCTATGTTCATGATCCCGGGGCTGCAATGCTGGGAGGTATTTCGGGGCATGCCGGTTTATTCACGAACTCGCTGGAGCTCGGAGTGATGATGCAAATGCTCCTGAACCAGGGCAGCTATGGAGGGAAACAGTTTTTCATGCCATCCACTGTAAAGACCTTCACAAGCTGCCAGTTTCCCGGCAGCGGCAATCGCAGGGCATTGGGTTTTGACAAGCCTCCCCAGAACAGCAAATCAGAAAGCCCGACCTGTAAAAGCGCCTCTGCGGAAAGTTTCGGCCACAGCGGTTTCACCGGAACGTATACCTGGGCCGACCCTGTGAACGGGCTGCTTTATATTTTCCTTTCCAACCGGGTCTGCCCATCTGCCGGTAACCAGAAACTCAGGGATCTGAACATCCGTACAAATATTCAGCAGGCTGTATATGATCTCTTTGAAAGATTTGGAGTCAAATAATTACCTTTGCGGTCAAATAAAAAATCAAAAACAAACAATGAAAAAATACCAATCTGCCCTGATCTGGATATTTGCCTTTCTTTTCACCGCATTCCTGGCAATTTACCAGAGAACGACCGGTCCCACATATCCTATACGAAATAAGATTCAGCTCGGATCCAGCCTTGTCAAATACAAACTTCCGCGCTCAGCAGACTGCGGCCAGGACATGCCTGTGAAGATAAGTATCGCCGACACTGCTGTTCATGGTGAATTTACGTATAAACGATTTAAAAGCAATGATGAATGGACTACCGTACCCATGATACGCCAGGGAAATGAGCTGGTCTCAATGATCCCCATGCAGCCAGCGGCCGGTAAGGTTTCCTATAAAGTAACCCTGCTGAAAAATCAGCAGAAATATAGCCTGAACGACGACCATGAAGTTGTTTTAAGATTCAAGGGCCATGTGCCTCTAATCGTTCTGATTTTTCATATCATAACAATTTTCGGGGCTATGCTGCTTTCAACAGTCACCTGTCTTGAGGCAATTTTCAAGGGAAAAAATGTGCTGAAGTACATATGGCTTACCGTAGTCCTTTTCTTTGCAGGTGGAATGATCCTGGGGCCGGTTGTGCAAAAATTTGCTTTTGATGCTTTCTGGACCGGCTGGCCTTTTGGTCATGACCTTACCGACAATAAGACATTTGTCGGGCTGGTCTTCTGGGTCATTGCGCTGATAGTGCAGTATCGCAAGCCCGGAAACCGCTCATGGCCGATTATTGCAGGGGTGGTGTTCCTCGTGGTATTCCTGATCCCTCACAGCGCTCTCGGCTCAGAGATCGATTATACAAAGAAGGTGCCGTCAGAACAGGGAAAGTAGGAGAGAATTTACGCTGAACGCCATAACGCCATAACGCCATAACGCAGAACGCTATCACGGTCTTCGGTTTCGTTCTATCCTGATCCTTGCGTCCACGGCGAATATCTTTTCTTCTTTTGCAAGGAGAGGGTTGAAATCCAGTTCGGTAATTTCAGGAGCCACTTTGAGCAGAGCCGAGAGCCGGAGTAAAATATCAGCGAAAGCATGTTCGCTGATCCCTTTCTGCCCTCTCACGCCCTGTATTATCTTATTGCTTTTAAGGCTGCGTATCATTGCAAGCGCTTCTTCATCTGAGACAGGGGAAAGGGCGGCGGCAACATCTTTCAGAACTTCAATAAATATACCTCCCATGCCGCAAAGTATCATATGTCCGAATTTGGGTTCATACTTGGCTCCTGCAAAGAGTTCTGTGCCTGAAAGCATTGGCTGGATAAGAACAGCAACAGTATCCCTGATTTTGATCATACGGTCAAATTCAGCCAGTACGGCTGATCCCTCCCTGATATTCAGAGCTACACCGCCTACATCCGATTTATGAAGAGGGCCTACAACTTTCATAACCACGGGGAAACCAAGTTTGGCAGCCATCTTTGAGGCATCTTCCCGTGTTGTTACTACGGCTTCGCCCACTCTGGAAATACCGCAGGCATCCATCAGCAGCTGCATGGGGCCGGGCAATAAATAGCCATCCGGAGACTCATCAATGACCTTGCGGATTGTTTCAGTGTTTACAGCCGGGAGTTCCGGGTTCAGCAAGGCAGGAGACGGTGTATTCCAGGTTTTCGAAAGAGCGTTCCCGAATATTACTTCATCGGGAAAGAAGGTTCTCCCATTTTGTATGAACCCGGTGATTTCCTCGTGAGCCGTCATTACCGAAGGCAGGATGGGAAAGATCGGTTTACCTGAAGTTCTCATCTTCTCATCTAAAACCTTATAAACATCGAACACTTTCGTCAGCCCGGGAGTGCCGAAAATAACGGCCATCCCGTCTATCTCATCAAATTTAAGATCACAGTAATCAATAATAGTCTCCAGCTGCCCTGCAGTACCTGTCGCCAGGAAGTCTATCGGGTTGCCTACGGAAGACCCGGGAAAAAGCAGGGCCAGCAATTCTTTTGCTGCAGGACTTTCAATATGCGGGACCGACATTCCTCCATTCGACAAAGCATCTGTCAGCATTACTGCCGGACCGCCGGCATGAGTAATAACGGCTATATTTTTCCCTTTCAGTTTAGGATACATGAATACCGATGCCACGCTGATCAGGTCTTCCCTTCCATAACAGCGCACGATGCCTGCTTTGCGGAACAAGGCATCCACCGCTGCATCCGGACTGGCCAGGGCCCCGGTATGAGATGATGCAGCCCTGCTTCCGGCTTCTGAAGATCCTGCCTTGACAGCAGCTATACGGCAACCCTTCCTGATCAGGGAGGAAGCATGTTTCAGAAGCATTTCCGGCTTTGAAATATTTTCAAGGTACAGAAGTTTCACCGCTGAACTATTCCGTGGATCATAGTTCGCATCGAGATAGGCCAGGATATCTTCGACCCCGATCTGGGCGCTGTTACCAACAGAGAAGACATTTGCGAAGGTCAGTCCGTTGGGGATCCCGGCCTCCATGATAAAGCATGCGGTAGCTCCTGAACCTGAAATAAAATCACAACCTCCGGGATCCAGTTTCGGGATAGGTTTCGTAAACACACCGGCGTAATCCGGGGTGAGCACTCCAATACAGTTTGGCCCGATGAGAGTGCCGTTTACATCATTGACTATCGAAACGAGTTTCTCCTCCAGTTCTTTCCCTTCAGGGCTTTCCTCGCTGAAACCGGCAGAAAGCACGATAAATGCACGGGTATTTTTCCGGCGTGACAGCATTTCAACAGTGCCGGGAATGAATTTGGCTGCTATCGCAAGTATGGCAAGATCAACATCGGGAAGCTCGCCGGGGTCCTGGTAGCTCTTTATCCCCTGTACTTCTGATTCCTTAAGATTCGTAACGTAAAGCCTGCCATTGAACTTATTCTCGATGAGGTTCCGGAGGATAGCCCCGCCGGGTTTCTGTGTGTCATTCGAGCCACCAACGACAACAATACTTTCAGGGTGCAGAAGTGATTTGTTCAGCATAGGCAGTATTATAAGAATTTCACAAAGGGGACAAAAGCAGAAGTATTGCGTTTGTATTCTTCCCAGTCGGACCGCCCCTTATATTTCTTTTCAAGCATAGGAACCCCGGAAACAAACCGAAGAAGCAGGGTTATGATCACAGGGCTGACCAGGGTCATCCAGCCATTTGGCAGGTTTAGGGCATAAAAACTGATTCCCCACCATACCAGGGCTTCCCCGAAATAATTCGGGTGGCGGCTCATGGCCCAGAGACCGGTTGTAATTATCTTCCCCTGATTTTCTGGTTTCATTTTGAAATCCGAAAGCTGGAAGTCTGACACTGCTTCAAAGAAAAATCCCGTACCGAATACGACAAGCCCCAGTGTATCAAAAAAGCCAAGGGGTTCTTTTGAATAAAAATTAATATAGTAAACAGGGGAAGCTATAATGAACATGAATATGCCCTGCAGCAGGAAGATCTGCGCATAGCTGCGGATGACAAAAAACTTCCAGGTCTCCCGCCAGTGCCTGTAGCGAAAATCCTCTCCCCTGCCCCTGTTCCGTATAAATACATGCACCGACAGCCTTACTCCCCAGAGAGCAACAAGGGAAGTGACTATCCACTTTCTCAGGTCAGGTTCAGTATCCTGAATAAATGAGTAAACAGATATGAGGATGAAACCCAGGCCCCAGAATATATCGACAATCGAATTGTCCCTCGCAATCTGTGCCAGGACGAAGACCAGGGTCATATAAATCAATATCAGCAGCGCGATTTCTGTAAACATAAAGAGGTTTTTCGGGATCAACCTTAAAGAACCAAAGGTAGGAAAATTATTTGAGCAAGTAGGAGACACAAACAATGCCCGGGCCCGTATGTGTTACCAGTACCGGTGAAGCGTGATCGAGGTATAGTGGTTTCATACCTGTAATCCGTTCCATTTCCTGTGCATAAAAACCTGCTGTTTCCGGGTTACCAGCGTGAGTAATGGCATAGCCCCATAACTTGTTTTTGCGCAGCATTCGTTCAAAACTCCGGATCACTTTCCTGCTGCATCCTTTCTCGGTAAATGACTTGCTGAGCAAAAGGGCTTTTCCGTGTTCATCCAGGGCGATTACAGGTTTGAGGTCAAGCATCCTGGCGATAAAACTTTTCATCGGGCTTACACGGCCGCTGCGGATAATATATTTCAGGGTCTGTACGCTTACCCTTATCCCTGCTTTCGGGATCCATTCCCTGATCCTGGTATTAAGCTCATCAGCTGAAATACCATCTTCGATTGCCTGTGCAGCACGGATCACCAGAAGTCCAAGAGCGCCCGTGATCACCCTGGAATCAATCACCTGTATGGGTTTACCTTCACGTGCAGCAACATCCCTTCCTGCAATTTCAGCATGCCCGAAAGTCCCGCTAAGGCCACTGGAAATATGGATCCCGAAAATATTCTTGTAGTGGGTGCTGAGATATTCGAATTTATTCTGGAAATCTTTTGCCGAAGGTTGTGAAGTTGAAGGGCTTTTTTCGGATTCTTCAAGCCTCTGGTAGAATTTTTCCGGGTTAATCGTAAGGCGGTCGAGAAAATACGTTTCCCCAAAATGCAGGTTCAGGGGTACCACATGGATCTGGTAACGGTCGATCATCTCCTGGGGCAGGTCGCAGGTTGAATCGGTCATCAGCGCCATATCCGATTTGCGTTCCAGTAAAATATTATTCTGGAAGATCATGTCGTCGACTTTCTGGTAGGTGATCTCACCAAACCTGTGAAGCTGTGACATAACTTCTATCGGATGGTCGGTATGAATATGGACTCTTAACTTGGTTCTTGAACCTGCAACAACCAATGAATCCCCAGAATGTTCCAGGAAGGAACGGATCTTCTTCTGTTCAAGGTTCTGTCCGCAGATAAGAGCTTCTGTGCAGTAGCGGAAAGTTATCACATCATGCTGAACTTCAACCTGCTCGGAGGAAGACTGATCGGCATGTGCGGTAATGGGGCTCAGGGGCTGACCAAGGGTGAAAAAATCCTTGATCCCTTCAAGAAAAAACACAAAACCTTTGGCTCCGGCATCAACGACATGCGATTTGGCCAGGACTTCAAGTTTTTTTGTCGTTCCTGCAAGAGATTCGAGCGCCTTATAATATGCTTCAACAAGCAACCTGATAAAATCATCTATCCTGTCTTTGATCTTGTCAAGATATTCGGCCCACTCCTTGATAACCGTCAGGATAGTGCCTTCGACAGGGTTTGAAATGGCGTCATAGGCATAAGCCACGGCCTTTTTCATGCTTTCGGCAAAGGATTTAATATCAAGGGTTTGTTCCGAACTGAGCTCGTTGCCGAAACCGTATAAAAACTGAGCAAAGATGATACCCGAGTTTCCTCTTGCTCCGTTGAGAGCCGCATCGGCCATCGCAACAGCCGTTTGTTTGAGATTATCGGTCGGGATTATGGCATCTATGATAGACCGCATAGTGGAAGCCAGGTTCGTGCCTGTATCGGCATCGGCAACAGGAAATACATTGATTTTATTTAACAGCTTCTGCTGCTCGAATATTCTTTGGGCTCCTGCAAGAAATGAGTGATAAAGCTGCTTGCCGTCCAGTTCCTTTATTTTCTGAGTAACTTCAGTCAATAGCGGAATTTTTTAAATAAGTTGCAAAGGTAATCAAATTGCAGTAATCCATTTTTATCATTCAGTATTTACAGCCAATGAATGACATATTTAACAATTTTTAAGAAAATCGTATTGCTTTTACCGGGTTAATTCTTGCGACTATAAGCGAAGGGATTATCAGCATAAGATAGCAGGCGGTGACAGATATCAGGTTGAGCAGCAGTATATTGAAAAGATCAAGATGGATGGGAACAACGGGTACGTAATAGGATTCCTGGGGTAAACCCACAAGCCCCCATTTCTGCTGAACGAGGCAGAGTGTGAACCCTGAAAGGTTTCCAATCCCAATCCCCCAACCGAGGATATAAAGAGCGTGATAAACAAAAATTTTGCGGATCCGCCGGTTTGGAAGGCCAAGTGCTTTCAGCACTCCAATCATGGAAGTCCTCTCAAGGATCAGAATAAGCAGGGTCGAAATCATCGTGATCGCCGAAACGGCAATCATCAGTGATAGTATGATCACCACATTCATATCCTGTAAATCCAGCCAGTCGAAGATCTGGGGATATAACTGATAAATTGTCGAAGCATCAAGCTGAAATCCGATCTGGTGATAGACGTATTTCCCCATTTCCACCACATCCCTGAAATCCTTGAGTACAACCTCAAACCCGCCAACCTGTCCGCTGTCCCAGCCGTTTATTTTCTGTATATGGACCAGGTTCCCGATCACAAAAAGTTTATCGAACTCTTCAAGCCCTGTTTCAAATATTCCTGTAACCTTGAATTTTCGGCCCACGGTATGCTCACCGACAATGAAATACATACGTATGGGGTCATTCAGTTTCAGGTTCATCTGGTCGGCCATTGCTTTCGAAATGATCACGTTATTTTTCTGAGCCGTGTCAGAATAATCGGGGATATTCCCCTGGGACATTCTCTTGCGGAAAAAATCCCAGTCATAGTCCGCTCCCACTCCTTTCAGCACCGCTCCCTGGATCTGGTCTGAAGTCCGGATAATTCCTGCTTTACTGGCATAAACCTGGACGTGCTTTATCTTTGGATGAGCGCGCAGTGCAGGAAGAAATGCCTGCTGCCTGTCTACTGCGAAAGGCACAAGGTTGGTGTTTCCCGAAAACCGGGTGATCTGGATATGCCCGGTAAACCCGATAACTTTATCCCGGATCTCCTGCTGGAAGCCTGTCAGGATAGCAATAGAAACGAACATGATGGTCAGGCTCAGGGCGATAGCCAGGATGGATATCCGGATCACAGGGCGGGAGTAGTGTCCCCTGCTTCCTTTTATCATCCTGCGGGCAATAAAGAGATCGGTATTCAAGAAAAAATATATATATCTTTACAAAAATAGAAAACTTATTTCATGCTGAGCAGAATCAAACTCCAACTTATCGTAACCGTGTCTTTTTTAACCATTTGCAGTCTTTATACTGCAGCCCAGGTTAAGCCTGCAGCATACCAGACACATAAATATTTCAACATACTGCATGGGAAAAAAACAGGTGTAGTCGCCAATGGAGCTTCTCTTGTCGGGCAGGTGAATATCGTTGATACCCTTATTCACTCAGGCATCGACGTAAAGGTCGTATTCTCACCCGAACATGGTTACAAAGTAAATGAAGAGGCCGGCCAGTCCTCTGCCGACTACACTGACCCGAACACAGGCTTAAGGGTTGTTTCACTTTATGGCCTGAAGAAAAAGCCCGCGGCTATGGATCTCTCAGGCCTCGATATCGTTGTATTTGACATACAGGATGTTGGTGCACGCTTCTATACTTACATAAGTACTTTAAGCCTGGTGATGGAAGCCTGCGCAGAAAGCCATATCCCTGTACTTGTACTTGACCGGCCAAACCCAAATGCCTTTTATATTGACGGGCCTGTCCTGGAACTGAAATACAAATCCTTTGTTGGCATGCATCCGGTACCTGCAGTTTACGGCATGACAATCGGAGAATATGCAAAAATGGTAAACGGTGAAGGCTGGCTGAAAGGTGGGGTAAGCTGTGATTTAAGTATCTTGCCACTAGAGAATTACACTCACCAAACGGCCTGGTTCCCTGCTGCCCGGCCATCTCCGAACCTGCCCGATGCAAATTCGATACTTTTGTACCCTTCATTGTGTTTCTTTGAAGGGACAGTGGTCTCTGTGGGCCGGGGGACTTCCACTCCCTTCGAAGTATATGGTCATCCTGGTTTGCAGGGCTTTACTTACAGTTTTATTCCCCAGGCGATAAAAGGAATGGATTCAAAGCCCATGTATAAGGACAAGGTTTGTTACGGAGAAAATCTTCAGGATTATTACTCCCTTCATCAGGCCGACAAGGGAAAGATCAATCTTTCATGGCTGATCGGTGCTTTTCATGCACTGGGGAGCAAACCAGATTTCTTCAATCCTTATTTTGATCAGCTTGCAGGCACTGCATCACTGCAGGAGCAGATCATCAAAGGAACCAAAGAAGAAGATATAAGGAACAGCTGGAAAGCCGGAATAGAGGCATTTAAAAAGATCAGGAAAAGATACCTTCTGTATCCCTAATAGCAAAAGGCGAAAAGCGAAAAGTGAAAAGCGAAAAGCGAAAAGTGAAAGGCGAAAGGCGAGAAGCGAAACCCCTTACCCCTAACCCCTAATCCCTATTTTCTTCCAGGATATACTTTAAGAGCTTCTTCCAGGCATTTCATGGATTCGCGCAAGTCATTTACGTTCAGGACATAACTTATGCGCACCTCGTCAATCCCCCGGCCTTTCGTTGAATAAAATCCTGTTGCCGGTGCCAGCATCACCGTTTTTCCTTCAAAGCTGAACTCCTGTAACAACCACTGGCAGAATTTATCCGAATCATCAACGGGCAATTTTGCCATGGCATAGAAAGCACCTCCGGGGTTCGGGCAGAAGCAGCCTTTCATTTTATTGATGGATTCCACAACGAGGTTACGGCGCTTCACATATTCATCAAGTACGTCCTTCATGTAGGAATCCGGAGTGTTGATGGCTTCCTCTCCCACGATCTGGCCGAAAGTAGGAGGGCTCAACCTTGCCTGGGCGAATTTCATGGCCGTTAACATGACCTCAGTGTTCTTCGAAATCATCACACCTATCCTGGCTCCGCAGGCGCTGTAACGCTTCGAGATGGAGTCGAGCAAAATTACATTCTGCTCAATACCTTTCAGGTTCATTACCGAATAATGCTTTTTGCCGTCGTAAACAAACTCACGGTATACTTCGTCTGCAAACAAAAATAAATCGTGTTTCAGTACGATATCCTTCAGCAGTTCCAATTCCTCCCTGGAATATAAATACCCGGTGGGGTTATTCGGGTTGCAGACCATGATTGCCTTTGTCTTCGGGGTAATGGCTTTTTCAAATGCCGACATCGGAGGCAGAGCGAAACCATTTTCTATCGATGAATCTATTGGTTTTACAACAACCCCTGCAGCAACTGAGAACCCGTTATAATTTGCGTAAAAAGGCTCGGGGATGATTATCTCGTCACCGGGGTTAAGGCAACTGAACATGGCAAACATAATGGCTTCACTGCCACCCGTTGTGACTATCATTTCTTCCGGGCTGACTTCGATATTGCAGCTCTGGTAATATCCGGCCAGCTTTTTTCTGTATGAAAGTATTCCGGCCGAATGGCTGTATTCAATCACCTTCATGTCGATATTCCGGATCTTGTTCATCACGTTTTCCGGAGTGGGGATATCGGGTTGACCGATATTCAGATGGTAAACTTTAACGCCTCTTTTCTTGGCTTCATCTGAAAAAGGAACGAGTTTACGGATTGGTGAAGGAGGACAAACCTGTCCACGCATTGATATAGCTGGCATTGTTCAAGGTTTTAGATAAAGCAGCAAAGCCAGCTTTTGGCTGGCAGCTGCATAAAAATTTTTTCCCGGTTTATTTACTTACCGGAGTGGCTCCCTGTTCATTCGGTTTCTCTGGTGTCGTAGTAGCCGGTTTTGCAACCACGGTTCCCTTGATAGTCAGTCTTACAGTTGCAGTTTTCCCGTTTGAGTTAACTGTAACTGTTTTATTGACGGGACCGATGTTGTTTGTGTTGTAATTTACCTTGATCACATCGCTTTTTCCCGGGAGTATAGGCTCCTGTGGCCAGGAAGAAGTAGTACATCCGCAGGAAGTGATCGGTTTTGACAGGATGAGAGGCTCTTTCCCTGTATTGGTAAATTTAAACTCGCAGCCACCGTCAGAACCCTGGACAATAGTGCCATAGTCATGAACCAGTTTATCAAATGAAATTTCAGGTGCATTCGGGTTTACCGGCTGCTGCTGAGTTGCAACCTGAGCATTTGCTGCAAAAGCGGCGAACATCAGGAAAAGCACTGAAAGCAAAATTTTCTGCATATAATATAATTTTGTATGGTTTTATAAATTGAACACAAAATTACAATAAAAATTGTTCCTGAATGCTAAAAACGTTAATATTTTATAAAGACAATATGCCCGAAGATTGCGCGTATTGCGAAAGAGGTTAACGGATCCCGTCAAGAACTTCCATCAGTTCTTCCAGCTTGAATGGTTTCGTGATATAACTGTCAGCTCCTGCCTGGTAGCATTTTTCCTCGTCCTCTTCATCTGCATTGGCTGTAATGGCGCAAATATGAACAGCCTTTCCCTGAGGATTGGCCTGCTCAGCCCGCCTGATCTCCCTGGTCGCTTCAAGCCCGTCCTGTTCCGGCATAAAGATGTCC
The DNA here is from genome assembly GCA_903887775.1 of uncultured Bacteroidales bacterium. Taxonomy (GTDB): domain Bacteria; phylum Bacteroidota; class Bacteroidia; order Bacteroidales; family FEN-979; genus CAIRDP01. The sequence continues at coordinate 175,098 of CAISRB010000005.1, read as the reverse complement.
ATCAGGATCAGGTCATATTGGTTATTTTTAAACATTTCCACTGCAATCTGACCATTCTCAGCTATGTCGGTCTGGTGACCAAGCTTACTCAGGGTAACCTTCGCAACTTTCTGGCTGATAAGGTTGTCCTCGGCAAGTAAAATCCTGAGCTTCCTGCCTTCAGCCTTGCCCGGAACCGGGCCGGCCCCTTCCGTAACAGGCTTGAGTACTTTTCTTGTGACTGCATTCAGCATAGCTGTTGAAAGTTCAGACGGGAGAAAGGGGCGTTTCAACAGGTAGATGAATCCCATTCCGGTTATCATGTCGGGAAAATCCGTTCCGTGATAATACATCAGGATCCTGGGCACCTCTTTCCAGGCCGCATTGGTTGAAAATGATCCCTGTGCCAGTTTCGCAGCCTCATATTCGACAATTACGAGGTCGGCCGGCCTGTTAATGGTATGCCGGTGAGATATCTCCTGAAGTCCTTCGGTCAGGGTGGCAAGATGTTCGGCTTCACAATCCATCCTGCTCAAATAATCCATCATTATCCTTACCCTGGCAGGGGAAGGATCAATGATTATTGCCTTAAGTCCCCTGATCTTCGGATCAATGGCAAGGGGTTCAGAACCCGGAACCTTTTCAAGCAGCACATTAAAAACAAATGAAGACCCTTTTCCGGGAGTGCTTTCCACATGAACTTCTCCTTTCATCTTTGAAATAAGATGTTTCGCAATAGCAAGACCCAGGCCGCTGCCTCCGTATTTGCCCGTGGAAGGGGTTATCTTTGTAAACGAAGTAAAGATGCGTTTCAGGGCTTCATCAGATATGCCAATTCCTGTATCGGTAACTTTAAATTGCAGATTTACAGTATCCTCATCCCAGGAAAGAAAATAAGCCGAGATTGTGATCCCGCCATTTTCGGTGAATTTTATACCGTTGTCAGCAAATACCCTGAGCACCTGTTGCAAGCGTGAAGCATCTCCCCTGACCTGAACCGGTATATTCGGATCGATAAAAGAAGACACTTCCAGTTCTTTTGCCTGCGCCTCAGGGATGATTGATGAAATCAAATCCTCCATCAGGTCAAAAATGCTGAAAATGTTGTTTGATAAATCGATCTGATCCGCCTCGATCTTCAGGAAATCCATGATGGTATTGAATACAGAAAGCAGGTTTGTAGACGAATCCACTATGATTTCAAGGAATTCCTTTTGTTCCGGGGAAAGCTCGGACTGCTTTAAAATTTCAGCCATTCCTATTACCCCCGAGAGAGGGGTATATATCTCATGTGCCATATTTGACAGGAAGAAACTTTTCGCCTTGTTTGCCTCATCAGCTTTTTCAAATTCAGCAAGCAGGTTTGTCTCATGAACTTTCCGTCTTTCGACATCCATTATCACTCCAATAAGGCGTGTTGGTTTGCCAAGAATATCTTTTTCGACGATCTTTCCTTTGTTAACCACCCATTTCCATTCTCCCAAACCGGTTTTAAGACGATATTCCGATTCAAAAAATGATGTATTCCCATTGAGATGCTTGTCAAGATTTTCTTTTACATCTACTGCATCATCAGGGTGGATAAATTCCAGAAAAGCAGAAAAAGACAAAGGTAAAGCTGCCTGATCGAGTCCCAGCAGTAATGCCATATTCTCTCCGCACTCCAGTTTCCCGCTTTTGAAGTCCCAGTCCCACCAGCTCAGCTGGCTCGCTTCAAAAGCAAGAGTCAGGCGTTCATTCACCATATTGAGCTGGCTGTATATCTGTTGAAGACGATCATTTGACTTCTGATAGATACGCTGGATCTCTTCCCATTGCATCGAAGCAAGCCTGACAACTTTAAGTTCGGCTTCAAGCGCCTGTATTCGCTTTTTCAGATTTTCCTGCATTGAGCTGGGGCTTTAAGTATGTTGATTATTTTCGCTTTTTCTCAGGATAAAGGATATCAAGCCCGCAACGCAGATTGTAGAGGTAGCGGAAAGCATCTTCAATAAAGGCTTTAGGGATCACTGATCCATGCTGGGGCAGAATTGCGTTGATTGTTATTCCGTGTAAACGTTCAAGAAAACCCCTTGCAGCAGCATTAGCTGCCATATAATCAAGGTGAAAAAGGTTCATTTTAAATTCATGTGCATGAAAGTCGCTGATTACCAGGTTCCAATCCATATCAATAGCCGCCCAGATGTCGCCCGAGAACAGGAATCCCGATGTTTCATCATAAGTGGTAAAAGCACCGGGAAAATGGAGGAAGGGGGCTTCAATGAACCGCAGGCAGCGTCCCGAAGAAAACGTATAGCGCGGAAATTCCGTAATGTTGAAGAAATCATAATTATCCCTTCCGTAATGGGGAATGAGTACGTTGGTACGGGTACTTGTAATGACTTTCATCCCGGGATTGACTTCAAGCCACTTTACCATCGACCCTGCAACATCAGGATCCTGGTGGCAAAGGATCTGGGCTGAAACAGTTTTGGGGTCGGTGATCTGCTCCACCCTGCCCCTGATGAAATCAAACACCTCTGCTCCTCCCGGATCAACAATAATTGTCTCGTCACCATCGGTGATCAGGTAAGTGTTGCAACGGAATGCCGAATCTTCAGGAGTGCCAAGCCAGTAAACGGCATGTTGTTCCTCATGGTACAGCAATGTCGGGCAGTCCAGCCTTTCATTAAAAGTCCTGCTTAATTCAGCAAGGTCGACAGTGTTGCTCATAGTCCTTTATTTTTTATCGTTATGAAGTCCGCATTCTTTCTTCGACCCGTCTTCCCACCACCAACGGCCTGCCCGGATATGCTCTCCCGGCATTACGGCCCTTGTGCATGGAAGGCAGCCGATGCTGGGAAATCCTTTGTCATGAAGGCTGTTGTACGGGATCTTTTTCGACCTGATGACTGACCAGACTTCCTGTTCGGTCCAGTTGATCAGGGGGTTCAGCTTTAATACAGAATGTGTTTCATCCCAACTCACTGTTTCAATACCGGCACGGTCGGAAGACTGCTCTCTTCTCAAACCTGTGATCCAGGCTTTCATGCCATCCAGGGCCCTTCCCAATGGTTCAATTTTACGCACATGGCAGCATTCCTTACGGTTTTCCACACTGTCATAAAACAGGTTAATGCCTTTCGAATTAACCATCCTTTCAACAGAAACATGATCAGGAAAACACACTTCAATCTTAATATTGTATTTCTGTTCAGTAATGCGGATAAGTTCATATGTTTCCTCAAACAGCCTGCCTGTATCAAGGGAAATTATGCGGACCGACGGGGCCGAAGCTGCAATAATCTCCGTAAGGACCTGGTCTTCGGCCCCTAGACTCGTTGAAAAAACACAGCGTCCCGGGAAAAGGGTATTGAAATACGTTATCGCTCCGTCCGGATCAGTTCCTGATAACTCTTTATTATATTGAACGATGCTATCTTTCATTGTGTCAGCCCGGAGGTAGGTTTGAGAATGTGAAATTAACAAAATCCGCCGCCATAATCAAATTTTCACATAATAATAAAACGTAATTTTGAGAAAAATTGGTGCATGAGGGTTCATTTTATTGCTATTGGCGGAAGTGCAATGCATAATCTTGCTATTGCGCTGCATAACAAGGGGTACGAGGTCAGCGGTTCGGATGACGAGATTTTTGAACCATCCAGGGGCCGTCTGCAAAAGTATGGATTGCTGCCCGGCACGATTGGCTGGGATGTTTCGAGGATTTCCTCCCGGCTTGATGCCGTCATTCTCGGCATGCATGCCAAGTCGGACAATCCCGAACTTCTCAGGGCAAAAGAATTGGGATTAAAGATTTTCTCCTATCCCGAATACCTTTATGAACAGTCAAAAGACAAAAAACGCGTAGTCATAGGCGGCAGCCATGGCAAGACCACCATTACCGCTATGATCCTTCATGTGCTGCGGATGGCGGATGTGGATTGCGATTATATGGTGGGCGCCCAGCTTGAGGGGTTTGAAGTGATGGTGAGGCTAAGCAAAGAAGCCGGCATCATGATCATCGAAGGGGACGAGTACCTTACTTCCCCGATCGATAAACGGCCTAAGTTCCATCTATACAAACCCGACATAGCCCTTTTAAGCGGGGTTGCCTGGGACCATATAAACGTATTCCCGACCTTCGACAATTACGTTGAACAGTTCAGGGAATTCATCAGGCTCATCACCGCAAACGGAACCCTTATTTACTGTGCCGATGATGAAATCCTGAGGCAGATATGCCACGGATCACGCAATGATATCAAGCTTATCCCCTATTCAGCTCCGGAATATTTTATTTCGGATGGCATAAGTTCTCTCATAAATAATGGGAAAGCATACCCGTTAATGGTCTTCGGAAGGCATAACCTGATGAACCTGAACGGGGCATTATGGATATGCAGGGAACTCGGGGTCTCCGATGAAGTGTTTCTTGAATCAATCAGGTCTTTCAAAGGCGCCTCAAAAAGGCTTGAGTTTGTAGCAGGGAATTCGTCAGTCACCGTGTTTAAGGATTTTGCACATGCTCCTTCAAAGGTTAAAGCCACCCTGCATGCAGTAAAGGAACAATATCCTTCAAAGCACATTGTGACCTGCCTTGAGCTTCATACTTACAGCAGCCTGAGCAAAGAGTTCCTGACGCATTACCTGCACAGCCTCGATGAAGCGGATCTACCCATGGTATATTTCAACCCTCATGCCATTGAACTGAAACGACTTCCGCCAATAACAAAAGAACAGGTAAAGGAAGGATTCGGCAATTCCCGCCTGGAAGTTCTCACCGATTCGAAGGAGCTCAGTAAAAGGCTTCTCGGGATCAACTGGAATAATTCGGTGCTCTTACTGATGAGCAGCGGGAACTATGACGGCCTGGACCTTTCTGCCCTCTCGGGGGAGATCATAAAAAAGGCTGCCGGTTAATCCAGGCAGCCTCCAAATATAAGTGATCAGGGTTAACTGTTCATAGAGATCAGAAATTCCTCGTTCGTATTCGTGAATTTCATCTGGTTTTTCAGGAATTCCATAGCTTCCAAAGGATTCATGTCGGCCAGGTGGTTGCGGAGAACCCAGATACGTCCAAGGACGTCCTTTTCAAGCAACAGGTCTTCACGGCGGGTGCTGGAAGCAACAATGTCAACAGCAGGCCATATCCTCTTGTTCGAAAGTTTCCTGTCGAGCTGGAGCTCCATGTTTCCCGTGCCTTTGAATTCTTCGAAGATCACTTCGTCCATCTTCGAGCCGGTATCGATAAGAGCGGTCGCGATGATCGTGAGCGAACCCCCGTTTTCAATCTGGCGTGCAGCTCCGAAGAAACGTTTGGGTTTCTGAAGTGCATTGGCCTCAACTCCGCCTGAAAGAACTTTTCCTGAAGCAGGAGCCACTGTATTATATGCCCTGGCCAGTCGTGTTATCGAGTCAAGCAGGATTACCACATCATGACCGCATTCGACCAGTCTTTTGGCTTTTTCGAGAACAATATTGGAAATCCTGGTATGCCGGTCGGCAGGTTCGTCAAAAGTTGAGGAAATGACCTCCGCTTTAACGCTCCTTTGCATGTCGGTAACTTCTTCAGGACGTTCGTCGATGAGCAGCACGATCATATAAACATCAGGATGGTTTGCTGCTATGGCATTTGCAATTTCCTTCAGAAGAACGGTCTTACCTGTTTTAGGCTGGGCAACGATCAAACCACGCTGGCCGAACCCTATCGGAGCAAACATATCGATGATACGCGTCGACATTGAATTCTCGGGATGGCCTGTAAGTTTAAATTTCTTCATTGGAAAGAGCGGTGTAAGGAAGTCGAAAGGAATGCGGTCGCGCACTTCCTCCGGACTGCGTCCGTTGATCAGCTCAACCTTGATAAGCGGGAAATATTTCTCGCCTTCCTTTGGCGGCCTGATAGTACCTCTCACCGAATCGCCTGTCTTCAGACCGAACAGTTTGATCTGGGACTGGGAAACATAAATATCATCGGGGGAATTAAGGTAGTTATAATCAGATGAGCGGAGGAAACCGTAGCCGTCGGCCATAATTTCGAGCACACCCTCGCTGGTGATAATGCCTTCGAATTCCCATGAATATTCTTCCTTGGGTTCCCGTTGCTCCCTTGGGAACTTGCGGGGGAATTCCCTTCCACGGCGTTCTTCCTGAGACGGCTGACTCTGGGTTTCGGCACCGACTTCAGGAGCATCTGTTTCAGCAGCCTGGTTTTCACCGCCTGCAGCCGGAACTTCGATCTTCGTTTCTTCGATGACAGGTTCAGGATAGGATTCAAAAAGGTTAACCGCCTCGGGTAAGGGAACGAACTCGAAACCTTCGGTCACAGGCTTCACGGCTTCAGGCTTCGGGTTTTGTTGCTGAGGCTCGGGAACGGGGTTGTTCTGGTTCAAAGGCCGATCCTTTGGAACAAAACTGCGCCTTTCCCTGGGCACAAAACCAGGTTTATCCTTATGCCTGAAATTGGGTTTATCTCCCGCGGTAAATTTGGGTTTGTCCTTCGGAACGAATGCCGGTTTGTCCTTTGGTACGAATACCGGTTTGTCTTCCGGTACGAATGATGGTTTCTCTGAAGGTTCAGCTGATGGATTTTCCTGTTTCGGCTGATCCGTGTTTTTCTTTGGCCTGCCACGGAAACGGCGGACCTGGTTTTTCTCCTGCTCAAGGACATCCTCTGTGGGATTGAGAGCCTGGTGGTCAAGGATCTTGTATACCAGATCCTGCTTTTCCAGTTTGTCAACTTTGGGAATATTCAACTGGCGTCCAATTTCCCTTAACTCGGACAACTCTTTGCTGTCGAGTGAAATAATATCATACATGTAATGATGAGTTTGGTTTTAGAATTACCATTAAATCAAATGAATGGAATTGTATTTTAAGAATTGTTCCGTGAATAAAAATGTATAGGGCTTATCTGATGGGAACGTTATCGGGCACAAATATACGAATTAAATATTCAATTCAAAAATATTTCACAGGTTCTGTAAAAAATACCGAACTTTGCAGGGTAAAAACAATTCATATCATTATGATCCAACGTATTCAAAGCCTGTTTCTTGCAATAGCCGCTGCAGCAGCAGTACTGATGCTTTTCTTTCCTATCGCCGATTTTTTCAGCGGATCCGAGCTCGGAAACTATAAACTCCTGGCCTCCGGACTGAAATGCATGGATCCCAACCCGAAATTCCAGACCACGACCTGGTTCGGCTTTCCTCTTTTAGCCCTTGTCTCGATATGCATAATACTCCCTATCCTCACCTTGTTCCTTTATAAGAACCGACTGCTGCAGATAAGGATACTTGCATTCAACATACTGATAACCATTGTACTGATAATCGTTGCACTGATGTTTTACATGAGCTCGGTGCAAAAACTTACAGGCATTGCCCCTGCTTACCAGTTCGGTGCTTTCTGCCCCCTGATCAGCCTCCTCTTCCTGGTTCTTGCCAACCGTTACATCCGCAAAGATGAAAACCTTGTGAAGTCAGCCGACAGGCTCCGCTAAGTTTATCTTCGAATATCCAGGACCTCGAGGTCTTTCATATCTTTCCCGTCTATCCTGAGTCTCACTGCTGTTATGGCCTGGTGCAGGCCATAATTCCCTGCCGCTCCCGGGTTGATATGAAGCAGTGAATGTTTATGATCATAGATCACCTTCAGGATGTGGGAATGGCCGCAAATGAACAGCCCCGGTTTTTCAAGTTCTATCAGTTTTTTTGACTGCGGATGATATTTGCCCGGATATCCACCTTCATGTGTCATAAGGACCTTCAGGTTTTCGACTTCGAATACAAGGGTTTCGGGGCATAATATCCTGACATCCGTACCGTCGATATTGCCGTAAACCGCCCTTAAGGCTGCAATTCTCCTCAGTGCAGTGATGACTTCAGCGGAGCCGATATCGCCTGCATGCCAGATCTCATCGACTGACGAAAGGAAATCACAGACTTTCGGGAGAAGCCTGCCGTGGGTATCGGAGATTATGCCTATGCTTATCATGGGTTGTTGAAAACTGCTCCTCAAAAGTACAATTACAACATTAATATAAGAGCGAAAATTGTTACTTTTACAACATAAAAAATGAATTGCACGCGATCTTGAAGTTCATCCCGCTCACATCTTTACACCGCCGCTACGGTTGCTGCGGAGCGATGTTGCGGTATGCAACGCCCTCATTTTGGAGGCTCCTTGCACCTGATGCGGCTTGTGTAAAATGTTCGCAGGATTCATTTTCACTTTTTCGCTTTTTCGCTATTTAATTATGTTGGAAGTATTAATAATCGTCATCGGCCTGATTGTAATTGCAGGGTTTGGCATCATCATATTCCGTCTTAAACCCGGATCGCAGGACACATCTGTTGCCGACACTGAGGCTCTCCGCAAACAGGCAGAAGAATTGAATTCTGCAAAGATCACAGCGGAGGAGCGCAGCAGGATGCTTGAGCAGCAGAATAATGCGATACAGCAGCAGCTGAAAGAGAAGGAGGCCCTGATCAACGGGCTCAATTCACAACTGTCGCGCAAAACAACCGAAAATGAGGGCCTGAACGAAAAGCTGTCCACCTTAAAAAAAGATATTGAAAAACTCCAGGATAATTTCAGGAACGAATTCAAGAACCTCGCGAATGACATCCTCGAGGAGAAAACTAAAAAATTCACAGAACAGAACAGGACGAAGCTGGATGAGATCCTTAAGCCCCTGAGCGAAAAGATCAGGGAGTTTGAAAAAAAGGTCGAAGACACTTACGACAAGGAGTCGAAGCAAAGGTTCTCGCTCGAAAAAGAGATCAAAAACCTGGCCGAGCTCAACCAGCAGATCAGCAAGGAAGCCAACAACCTGACCCATGCGCTCAAAGGACAGACGAAGACCCAGGGGAACTGGGGTGAGATCATCCTTGAAAGCATACTTGAAAAGTCGGGGCTGGTGAGGGACAGGGAATATACCGTTCAGGCCAGCTACACGAATACTGAAGGGAAGAGACTGCAACCCGATGTCATTATAGCTTATCCCGGGGAGCGAAGCCTGGTCGTGGATTCAAAGGTTTCGCTTTTAGCTTACGAAAGATTTTCATCCGCCGAAACAAAAGAAGAACAGGACAGGGCCCTGAAAGACCACCTGCTTTCGGTGAGGACCCATATCTCAGAGCTCAGCTCGAAGAATTACCAGGACCTTTACCAGCTGAAAGGCCTGGATTTTGTGATATTGTTCATGCCGGTAGAGCCCGCATATCTGATTGCGATGCAGGCTGAGCCTGATCTCTGGTCTTATGCTTACGAGCGCAGGGTGCTGCTTATCAGTCCGACCAATCTTATCGCGGTGCTTCGCATGATCTCTAACCTCTGGAGGGTGGAGTACCAGAACAAGAACGCTGTCGAAATAGCCAGGCAGAGCGCCGACCTGCTCGATAAATTCGTAGGTTTTCTTGAAGACCTGGAGGATGTGGGGCGTAAACTGGAATCGACAAGGCAGAGTTTCGACGCATCAATGAACAAACTCAGTACCGGCAAGGGCAATCTCATCCGCCGTGCTGAAAAAATAAAAGAGCTGGGAGCGAAACCAGCAAAGGAAATACCGAAGAACCTGTTGGAAAAATCAGACATTGATGATAAAGAATAAGCCATTTAGGAATTACGATTTACGAATATGAGTCGTTTTATCGTAAATCGTCAATCGTAAATTAAAAAACATGCCAAAAGAACAATACATATACGGGATACGGCCCGCGATCGAAGCGATCAGGGCAGGCAAGCAGGTTGACAAACTTCTTATACAGGCAGGGCTTAAAGGGCCCGGGTTCCATGAACTTTTCGCCCTGGTGAAGGAAGTTGAGATCCCATACCAGTTCGTACCGGTTGAGAAGCTGAACCGCTTATCGAAACAGAACCACCAGGGGGTCATTGCCTACCTTACCGAGATCATTTACCAGAAGCTCGAGGAGATCATTCCTTTTGTTTATGAAAACGGCCGGACGCCCTTTATCCTGATCCTTGACCAGGTGACCGATGTTCGCAATGTAGGCGCCATTGCCCGCACTGCGGCCTGTGCCGGGGTGGATGCGCTGGTGATGCCATCGAGGGGATCGGCCCAGCTGAATTCCGACGCCGTAAAGACTTCTGCAGGGGCTTTATATACACTTCCGGTCTGCCGCCCGGCAAATCTCAAGGACAGCCTGAAATTCCTGAAAGACAGCGGGTTGTCGATCGTCGCGGCAACCGAAAAATCCGACCGTTCATATACTGAGGCTAAACTTACCGGACCCCTTGCGATTATCATGGGTTCGGAAGGCCAGGGCATTTCAGAGGAGTACCTCAAATTTGCCGATGAGCAGGTCAGCATTCCCATCCTCGGCGAGATCGAATCACTGAATGTGAGCGTGGCAAGCGGCATCCTGCTCTATGAAGTCATCCGTCAACGCAATAATACAGCAGAATGAAGTTAATATACCGATTTACACCGGAGATCATAGTATTGCTTTATATCTTTCTGTTTTTCGGCTTCAAGAGCCCTGAAAAACCCTGGGACAGGGTCATCAACAGCGACGGTAAAGCTTACTACGCCTATCTTCCGGCAATCTTCATACACCAGGACCTGCAGTACCGTTTCGTGGAAAACTACGAATATGTTTATTACCCCCGCGACAAATCCTCCTTCAAGGAGTTCAGGATGAAAGCCGGCGACGGGGTGGTCAACAAGACTTTTCCCGGCATGGCAGTGGTCTGGGCACCTTTCTTTTTATTCGCACATTTCGTTGCTTACCTGGAATTGTACCCGGCCGACGGGTATTCCCCGCCCTACCAATATATGATTGCCCTGGCTTCCCTGTTTTTCCTTTGGCTTGGGGCGAGGACACTGATGAGGCTGCTCATTAAATTCGGCTCTTCAGAAAAAAATGCAGCTTTCATCTCAGCCGTCATCGCCCTGGGCACCAACCTCGTTTATTACACGATAACGGAAGGATCCATGACGCATGTATACTCGTTCGCCCTGATCACAAGCTTCCTTCTCGCGATTTATAACCTTACACATACCGTAAAAACGAAATGGTTCGGGATATCCATTTTTATTCTGGCCCTGATCATCCTGATACGCCCGACCAACGCCCTGGTTATTCTGCTGATCCCTTTTGTCACGGGGAGCAGGCAGAGGCTTACCAATACTATTGTCCGGCTTTTAGCCGCAAAGTCATCCGTGATAACAGGTCTTGTTATTTTTTTACTGCTGATGTTCATTCCCTTTCTCCTCTGGAAATTGCAAAGTGGCAGCTGGGTCGTATATTCTTACGGGGACGAGGGTTTTTACTTCCTGAACCCGTATTTTTTCAGTATCCTGGGCAGTTATAACAGGGGCTGGTTCATTTATACGCCGGTCGCTTTTGTTTCGATGTTCGGATTTATTGGCCTGTACAGGAAAAGCTGGTTCCATGCGGTTGTCCTGTTCATTTTCCTGGTTCTTTTCATCTATCTTGCCTCGAGCTGGTGGGTATGGTACTATGCATCAAAATGCGGGCAGAGGGTTTTCATTGACATTTATGCGGTCGTCGGCTTATTGCTCGTTTTCCTGTACGGGAATTTCAGGTCGGTCACAGTGCGCAGGGCGATCACTGTATTGCTGATCGCCCTTTCGGCCCTTAACATATTCCAGTATTACCAGCATACGAAATGGATCTACCCTCCATACATCATCACTTCCGGGATCTTCTGGGATTCATTTTTCAGCACAGAAAAGAAGGCTAAAGCATATATTCCGAAGGAGGCCATCGTTTCCGAAAGATCCTTCACGAATGATATGGAGAAGGAGATGCCGTGGATGAACAATAAAAGCCGCACCAACCTTGTTTCTTACAGCGGAAGCTGGTCATCCAGGGCCGACACCAGCCTGCCTTACAGTTCAGGCATGGAAGTGAAGCCCGACAGTCTTTTCACAACAGCCAACCGTGTAATCCTTGTAACGGCGATGGTACTGTCGCCCCGTGAACGCACCGACGCCACCCTGGTCGTGGATTTCAGCTTAAAGGGCAGGGGGATCAGTTATAACCCCTTCTACCTTCTGAAATTTATAAAACCCGATGAATGGGTGAAGGTAGAGGTTGCTTATTACGTCCCGTCAGGCCTGCCGAAAGACGCGATAGCCAAAGTGTATTTCTTTAACCCGGCAAAATACCTCCCGATATTTATTGACGATATGAAGGTGGATTACATTTCCCTTAAAAACATAACAGATTATCGGAGAATAGAAGGAATCGTTTTACCGGCACATTAATTCAAAACTTCATGAATCAGCCATTTTCAGAACGTGTTATAGAGCTTGACCGGGTTTCGGTTTACCAGAACGAAAACCTCATCCTTGCCAATGTCAGCCTGAGTGTAAGCAAGGGGGAGTTCGTTTACCTGATAGGACGCACCGGGAGCGGCAAAAGCAGCCTGCTTAAGACCATATATGCGGAACTGCCGATGAGAAACGGCACCGCACGTGTCGTAGGATATGACCTGAGAAGGATACTCTACGACGACGTCCCGTTTCTCAGGAGGAAACTCGGCATAGTATTCCAGGATTTTCAGTTGCTGACCGACCGTTCCGTGAACGAGAACCTGCTGTTCGTAATGCGGGCCACGGGCTGGAAAGACAAACGGCAGATGCAGAAAAGACTGATGGAAGTGCTTGCCAAATCAAGCCTGGGGAACAAGGGCAACAAGATGCCCCACCAGCTGTCGGGAGGAGAGCAACAGAGGGTTGCGATCGCCCGGGCCCTGGTCAATGACCCCGAGATCATACTGGCTGATGAGCCCACAGGTAACCTGGACCCTGAAAGTTCGGAGGGGATCATCAGCCTGCTCACCGACATAAGCAGAACAGGAAGGGCTGTTGTGGTGGCAACTCATAATTACGGGCTTATCGACAAATACCCGGCCCGTATGCTGATGTGTGAGAACGGCAAGGTGATCCCGGCGACAAGTTTGCCGGGTTAGCCGGATGCGTTATTTTTTGAAGTGATAAAACCCTGGTTATGAAAAAATTGATCCTCCTGCTCACGGCAATTATTTCATCGGTCGGAATCCAGGCCCAGGACTGGGAATGCGTAAACCCTTACCCTCCCAGCTGGAATCTCAACTGCGTGAATTTTCCTGATGCCGATCATGGTTTCATCGCAGGTGGTTACGGCACAATACTCAGCACCATCGATGGCGGGACGAATTGGACGAGCCAGTCTTCAGGCGTCTTCAATCAACTGAACTCGGTTTATTTTCGGAGCCTGCTTTCGGGTATTGCCGTTGGCGATGACGGAGTTATCGTAAAGACGGGTAACGGGGGGAGCAATTGGGCTTTGGTGAATTCAGGTGTAACCAATAACCTGACTTCAATCTTTTTCACAGATGCCGCCACGGGATACATTTCAGGCTGGTACGGCCTCATCCTTAAGACTACCGACGGAGGGTCAAGCTGGACTGCGCTGCACACGGGAGTGACCAAATCCCTGTATTCCGTCTGTTTCACGAATGCGAATACCGGCTATGTAGTGGGAATGGACGGCACCTTCCTTAAAACAACCGATGCAGGACTGAACTGGGCTGCAAAAAGTCCGGCCTCGGATGTGGAACTCACCTCGGTTTGTTTCCCTGATCAGAACACGGGTTATGCAGTGGGCCACGAAGTAATTTATAAACGCAGCCCGGGCCCCCCGGCCGACACGAGCTACATTTATAAAACCACCGATGCAGGCGAAACATGGGTTTTACAGAAACAGATCGGTCCCGAGTATTTTGACCTGTTATCGATATACTTCACCGACAGCAATACCGGTTATGCCACGGGAACCCTGGGCTCATTCTTTAAAACCGTTGACGGGGGAGCCAACTGGACCGGGCAGCACAGGCCGTCGAACCTCGACCTGAACAACATCGTATTCATGCGGGAAGGGCAGAACAGTACAGGCTATATAGCCGGCAGCGAGGGCCTGGTAATGAAGACCACTGACAGCGGGACAAGATGGTCGAAGTTTGTGAAAGGAACTGAGAACATGCTGACCTCGATATGCTTTACGGCACCCCAAACAGCTTACATTTCGGGAGAAGCAGGCACGGTGCTGAAGACCACCGACGGGGGCTACGGCTGGACAATTCTTAATACAGGGACCGATAAAAATTTATTTTCAGACTGTTTTTACGAAAACTCCGGCCTCACCACTGTTTTTGCCGTCGGAGACAGCGGGACCATCATTAAGACCACCAACGATGGAACAAGCTGGGTGAAGCTCAATTCAGCAACGTATGAAATCCTGAACGGGGTCAGGTGTTTTCCTTACGGGAGCTCGTACAAAGGGATTGCGGTTGGGTGGAACGGAACCATCATATTGACTGCCGACGAGGGAGGCCACTGGGACCTTGTTGCTTCCGGGTCAAAGAAGAACCTGAATTCAGTTGATTTCCCGGATAAGCATACAGGTTTGATTGCAGGTGATTCAGGCACCATTTTGAGATCCACGGATGCAGGACTAAGCTGGACCAGCAGACCTTCAGGGACTTTCGAGGACCTGCTTACGGTTTATTTCCCCGATTCCCTGACCGGTTACGCAGCAGGAACAAATGGGGTGGTTCTTAAAACATACGACGGTGGCGGGAACTGGGCCCCGGTAAGCAGCGTGCCAACCGCCTATGTCATGTCGTTGTATTTTACCGGAACGAATACCGGGTATGCTGTCGGGGGCACTCTCGGATCGGGAGGCATCATTGTAAAAACGACCGACGGGGGTGCAAACTGGGTTCCCGTGCATCCCCAGAATATCGGGAAGATGAATGCAGCCTGTTTTACCGGTCTGAATACAGGTTTTGCCGCCGGTTACGGAGGCGTGATCCTGAAAACCTCCGACGGAGGGACAAAGGTTCCCGAAATACCCCTTAATGAGAATAACATGTTGGTGTACCCTGTCCCTGCCACAGACCATGTCATGGTCGTTTTGCCGGAGCGCATCAACCTGAAAAAAGGCAGGCTCTCGATTTGCGACCTTAACGGCCGAACTGTGTTCGAACAAGCCGTGCTGAGCCGCAGTACCCGGGTCAGCCTCAGCGGCCTGGGCGCAGGGGTGTATATTATCAGGTTTTCCGGCAGCAATGAAACACTGACGGCAAAGGTCATCAGGCGGTGCCTGTAAGAATAATTGATGATTAAACATTAATTCTGAGTTTAAGATGAAAAAAGTACTTTGCGGCAATGAAATGGACAGGATGCCAGACTGGGCTTTCAGGATCATGGCATTCATGTTCAATGTAAGCGATTTCATCAAATCCCCCGACAGCAGGCTTAAACCTTTTAATATCAGGGAAGGTCAGACCGTCGTCGACTGGGGTTGCGGAACCGGCAGGTACCTGAAATCAGCTTCAGGGAGGGTTGGTGATAAGGGAATCGTGTATGGCGTCGACATACATCCCCTGGCCGTGGAATCAGCAAGGCGGATTATTGAGAAACATCATCTGAAAAATGTCACACCCCTGCTCACCGATGGGAAAACTGTAGACATCCCTCTTCACACAGCAGACCTGATCTATGCCCTGGATATGTTCCATATGGTTCGTGATCATAAGGCTTTCCTGCAATTACTGTTCAGCATTACCAGGCCGGATGGGATCCTGATCCTTGAGGACGGGCATCAGCCAAGGGAACAGACAAAAGAAAAAGTAATTGGTTCAGGATACTGGGAGATTACAGCCGGGAATAAATCCTTTATCACATGCAAACCCTTAAAAAAAACAATATGAACATATTAATTTTAGGAGCAACAGGCCGTACCGGCAAAATATTCGCAAAAATCGCTTCCGAAAGGAACCACCAGGTAACTGCGATTGTAAGAGATAAAAGCCGTGGCGACATTCCCAACGTAAGCTACATCGAGGGTTTACCAACTGATAAACAGCTGTTGGAAAACTCGCTGAAAGGTATCGATGCCGTATTTGTATCGCTGAATATAAACCGTTCATCCGATAATCCGTTCTCAAAAGTCATATCACCCCTGACCCTCGTTTCGGATTCCGTGAAAGCGCTGATCCCTGCGATGGAGAAGAACAACGTCAAAAGGATCATTACCATTTCAGCCTCCGGGGTAGGTGATTCGTGGAAAGACATGATCCTTTTTGCCCGTCTGCTGATGCGTTACAGTAACATCTGGAAGGCATACCAGGACCACGACCGACATGAACAACTCATAAGGGGCTCAAAGCTCGACTGGACGATCGCACGGCCCGTAATGCTCACAAACAAGGAATCAAACGCATACAAGGCTGTATCGGGAAAACCAACAGGCGGAAGTATAAGCAGGGCCGGGGTTGCTAAATTTGCACTTGATTCATTGGAAACCGGGAAAAATATCAGGGAAGTTGTAACTTTGTGTTCCTGAGACAAAGCGGAAAAGACGAAAACCGTAACAAAGAGTAGTCAGTATTAATATTTCAGATTATGCATATTTTAGCTGTTTCTTTGCTGGCCATCCTTGCAGGCACCCTGTTGCTGGCCAAATTCAAGAAAGACATGCAAGGTAAATTCTTTACCTTTATTTCCTGGTTCTTCATCGCAGTCGGATTCCTCCTTTTCCTCGGATTTATTGCAGGCGGAATATGCAGGATGAAACATCATTGTTTTAACCATCATCAGGGTTGCCGGTATGAGATGATGGAAAAAGGCCGTGGATGCTGCCCCCCTCAAATGATGGGAAAAGGCCCCGGATGCTGCCCCCCTGAGATGATGGAAAAAGGCCCCGGAGCCTGCTCCCCCGAAATGATGGGAAAAGTCCGTGGAGCCTGCCCCCCCGAAATGATGGGAAAAGGTCAGGCCTGCGGAATGCAGGGTGCTTGTTGCAAAATGTCTAAACATCCGGGATCTGAAACTGATATAAAAGAATCCGATCTGCCAAAAGAAGTTTCTGCTTCCGTGGCAAAGAACTTTCCCGGTTACAAGATCTCGGAAGTTGCCAAAGTTGAAACACCCGAAAAAGGACTGTGCTACGAGATAGACGTCAACAATGGCAAAGAAGCTTATGAAGTGCAGATCTCCCCTAAAGGAGATATTCTGAATAAGCAGCCTTTGAAGAAAGAAAAGGAAGAAGGGAAAAAAGACAAGGACTGATTTCATTTTTTGCTCGCTAGCCCCGCCTCAAGCAGCGGGGAATGCCTTCGCGGGGATTCATATGCAAAGAAAAATGGAAGTTTCCAGCGGTATGGCGGAAAATGATTCTTTCTTACCTTTGAAACATCCATAAAATAAGATTGCATGAAAAAGTTAATGATCCTTATGCTTGCTTTATTTGCAGGCGTTGCATCCAAAGGCCAGCAGAATATCACGATCCAGCCGGCAAACCCGAAACCCGGTGATGTCATCACCATCACTTACCGCCCGGCAGGCGACCTGGCGAATACTTCCAAAAAAGTCGAGGCTGCATTCTACCTGTACAGAAGTTCAGGAACAACAGCCGACGATTTACCCCTCACACTTTCGGGTAAGGATTATACTGCAACTATCACAACCGATACTTCAGTGAACTTCATCCAGCTTGCTTTTTTCACCGGTGAGACCTTCGATAACAATTTCAATGACGGGTATACCATCCAGTTATGGAGCGGCGGCAAGATCTGCAAGGGGAGCTATGCAAGCCTTGCCAATTATTTCATCAGCCAGTGCACGAATTCCGGAGTTACAGCCAACCCTGAAAAAGCACTGGCCGCAATCGAAAAAGAACGCTCGCTTTACCCCGAAAACGCCAGGGCGAATGAATCGATCTATTATTACCTCATAGGGAAACTGAAGAAAGACCAGCTCCAGGGTATTATAGAAAAGGAGATCGAATCGGCCATGAAAGCCGGGCTTACAAAGGAAAAGGATTTCACGAGGGTTAAAGCGCTTTACAGCACGGCCAAACTTCCTGCCCAGTCAGCCTTCATCGACAGTCTTGAGAAAGTAAAATTCCCCGACGGAACCTGGAAGATCATGGAGACCTTAAAACAGTTTTACTCGACTGAGGACAAGGTTAAAAGAACGGAGCTTGCAAAAACCATAATTTCCAACATTGAAACCGATCCAAAGTGGAAAGAGTACAAAGACCTGAAATCGAATTGCGACATCATCATCATCCAGGGCTATGCCGAAAATAAACAATGGGACCTTCTGAAGCAACAGGAGACCGGTTTCAGCGACAAAATGACCCTTGCGTCCATATACAACGATCTTGCCTGGAAAATGCAGGAAAGCGGCGAAAACATGGATAAGGCCGAAGAAATGTCGGCCTGGGCGACAGCAACTGCAAAGAAAGAAGTAACCGCCCCCGCCGGCACCAAGCCTGTTTACATCACTACCAGCGTTTGGGCAAAACAGAGGGAAAGGACCTATGCCAGCTATGCCGACACTTATGCCATGGTGCTGTTTAAACTGGGAAATTACAAAAAAGGATTCCCATACACCCAGGAAGCCGCCATTATTATCACGAAAGGGAATGATGCAAGTTTAAACGATACCTGGGCCCTTCTGGCCGAAAAAACATTGTCCGTCGCCAAATGCAAACCCCAGCTTGAGCAGTTTGTCAGGGATGGCAAGGCAGGATCATCGGTAAAGGAAGTGCTGAAGAGGCTTTATGTCGCCGTGAAAAAATCCGATGCCGGGTTTGACGCATACATCCAGGCTCTGGAGAAAGAAGCGCAGCTTAAGATCGAAGCAGGGCTCAAAAAGAGCATGCTCAGTGAGACCGCGCCTGTATTTAAGTTGAAGACCATGCAGGGCGAAGAAGTGGATCTGGAAAAACTCAGGGGGAAAGTGGTCGTGATCGATTTCTGGGCCACCTGGTGCGGACCCTGCAAAGCATCCCTTCCCAGCATGCAGAAAGAGGTGAATAAATTCAGCAGCAATCCAGACGTTCAGTTCCTGTTCATTGACTCATGGGAAAAAGGCGAAGCGACCGAAAAACTGAAAAAAGCTTCAGATTTCATTACCGGGAATAAATACAACTTCAGCGTGCTCATGGATTATGACGACCAGGTGATAGGCAAATACAAAGTCGAGGGGATCCCCACCAAATTCATAATCGATAAAAACGGGATGATCCGGTTCAAAAGCGTAGGTTTCGAAAGTGCAGAGAAGCTGCAGAGCGAAATCGAGCTGATGATAGGGATGTGCCTGAAACAATAAAAGGGATCATGCCCCCAGCGTAGCCACCATCACCGCCTTGATCGTATGAAGTCGGTTTTCGGCTTCGTCGAATACGATGGAAGCTTCTGATTCAAACACTTCCTCGGTAACTTCAAGCCCGTCGAGTTTATACTTTTTATAAATATCGAGGCCCACTTCGGTATCCTTATTGTGGAAAGCCGGCAGGCAGTGCATGAATTTCACCCCGGGGTTGCCGGTAGCTTTCATCAGCTTCGCGTTCACCTGGTATGGCAGCATCAGTTTGATACGCTCGTCCCATGCCTCTTTCGATTCGCCCATCGAAACCCAGACATCGGTGTATACGAAATCAACACCCTTAACAGCCTCGCTCAGTTTCTCGCTGAGAGTGATCTTAGCCCCGGTTGACTTCGCAATCTCTTTGCAGATCTTAACAAGGTTTTCCTCGGGCCAGAACTTCTTAGGCGCGAAGGCCCTGAAATCCATCCCCATTTTTGCAGCGCCCACCATGAGCGAGTTCCCCATGTTGTTGCGCGCATCTCCGCAATACACGAAAGCCACCTGGTTCAGCGGCTTGTCGCTATGCTCGATCATTGTCATGAAATCGGCCAGGATCTGGGTCGGGTGGAATTCGTTCGTAAGCCCGTTCCATACCGGCACGCCTGCATATTCGGCTAGTTCCTCGACGATCTTCTGCCCGAAGCCGCGGTATTCTATCCCGTCGTACATACGCCCGAGCACCCGGGCTGTATCCTTCATTGTTTCCTTTTTCCCGATATGTGAACCTTCGGGGCCGAGGTAAGTTACGTTGGCTCCCTGGTCGTAAGCTGCAGTTTCGAATGCGCAGCGTGTCCGGGTCGAAGCCTTTTCGAAGATTAGCGCAATGTTCTTTCCTTTGAGCTTCTGATGTTCGGTTCCTGCATATTTTGCCTTTTTGAGGTCGATTGCCAGGTTGAGCAAAAAGCCCATTTCCTGCGGAGTAAAATCCAGCTCCTTTAAAAAATTCCTGTTTCTGAGATTGAATGCCATCGTGTTGTGTTTTTATAATATGTTTGTTGTCTGCGGATAACGAGCTGCAAAGATAGAAAAAGGATGTACTATGTACAATGTACAATGTATAAAAGTACAAATTACGTTCGGCGAAGCCGTATTGCAAAGTAATCATGAATACCCGAAAAAAATGGAAGACGACATGAATAAATGAGCACCAAATAAAATTAACAATATTGCGAATAATTACGAATTAATACTACTGCCGACTGGTGCCTCATGGCTAATGGCTGGTGACTGGTTGGCGAAATAGTTGTAATTTCGACCTTTGAAATTCCACTCTCCAATGAGAACATTCCTCATCACCGCCTCCCTCCTCTTTACCCTGCTGCTGCGGGCACAGGACGCAAAAGAGATCCTGGGAAAATCCCTGCAGGCTGTCAAAAATCTTGAACAGGCAAGTTATCATGTCAGCATAGTACAAACCAACCTGCTAACCAATGACACGAACAGGTATGAAGCCGATTGCTGGGTAAAAAAGATGCCCCGGGACAGTCTCACCGGGATGCATTATTATTTCTCAACCGGTAACGGAGGGTTTTGCAAGTACAATGGAACAGCTTATTATTCCTATGTTCCCGGGTATTATGACTTCGTCATCAGGTATTCGGCCAAAGAAAATCCCGGGAAGTTCCGGGCAGCCGTTGTGCCCGGAGGGATCTCCCCGCCGGAGGTGACTTCCCAGGTTTATTTCACTTTCAATCTGCTCAGGTCGGGAGAGGAGATCTCTTCGATGATCGATGAGATATCAGCCGTTGGCCCGAAAAGCGGGAGCGTGCTCAGCATTATCAAAGATACCCTTGTAGATGATGTGGAGTGTTATGGGTTCAGGATCACGAAGCCGAAAAAGAACTTTGCCACCCACAAGCTGATCCTGGTGGACCGGGATAATTTCCTCCCGCTTACGATGATCAGGGATTTCAAAAGCGGCAATATTTCGATTAAGAACGGGACCATGGCTTTGGGCCAGTATTCGAGCGTGAGATATTCGAAAATAAAGAAATCCCTGCCCCGCTTCGATTACCTGATGAGTGAGAAAAGCCTGCCGAAAAAGGTGGAGGTTGCCGATCATCTGCTTTTGACCGAGCCGTTCAGGATAGGGGACCATGCACCGGCCCTGGCTTTGCCCCTGGCCGGTACAGGCCGGAATATATCAACCGACAGCCTGGCAGGCAGGGTACTGGTTTTGAATTTCACTTCAAGCTCCTGCCTTCACAATGCCGAAGGGGCAGCTGTCATTAAAGAACTCTACACAAAATACGGCGAAAGGAAGGATGTCATCTTCATCAACATTTTTTCATCAGGCGCCGACAGCAGGGAAAAAGTGGAAAAATATTACAAGGAGCAAAGCCTGGAAGGGTTCACCTTTTATTATTCGACCGATATAGAAAGGACCTGGGGTATCCTTGGTTATCCCGACTTTTTCCTGATCGACCGCCATGGCCGTATCGCCTATTTCCAGCGGGGATACAACGGGGACCTGCTGTACAATATGGCCAGGCAGATCGATGACTGCCTGGGGAGGCCATAAGAATGCCTGATGTCCGTATTTCCGGTTTACAGAGCTTTCTTAAGAATCTCCCGGCTTGTTTCCAGGTCATGGTCGCCGGCTTCGCCCAGGGCCGTAAACCCGTGGGCCTTGAGATGTTCTACTAAAACATCCACCTGGTCGGGCTTGATCCCATGCTCCGAAAGTCGTGTTTTCAAACCCAGGCTTTCAAAAAAGTCACGGGTCTTTTTAATCGCCAGGGTTATTTTTTCGTCCTCTGTGCCGGAAGTAATATTCCATACCCTTTCAGCGTACTGAAGGAGCTTGGTGTGTTTCCTTTTGCGCCTTACTTCAAGCAGGGCCGGCAGGATGATGGCTAAAGTCTGTGCATGGTCTATCCCGAACAGATGGGTAAGCTCATGCCCTATCATATGCGTGGCCCAGTCCTGGGGCACACCAGCCCCGATAAAGCCGTTCAGTGCCATAGTTGCATTCCAGTAAAGGTTAGCCCGGGCATCATAGTTTTCAGGTTCGGCAATGTTTGTTGCCCCTATCTCAACCAGGGTTTGAAGAATGCCTTCAGCCATGCGGTCCTGCAACCTTGCATCCACAGGGTAGGTTAGGTACTGTTCGGTAGTGTGCACGAATGCGTCAACGACCCCGTTGGCAACCTGTACCTGTGGAAGGGTAAAGGAAAGTGAAGGATCCAGGATTGAAAATACAGGGAATGTCATATCACTCTTGAATGGAAATTTTCCGTGAGCGTAACTGATCACTCCCCCGCTGTTCATCTCCGAACCGGTGGCCGGTAGTGTGAGGACAGAGCCAAAGGGAACGGTTTTTTCAACTTCAGCAGGGGTGATCGGCCTGAATCCCGCTTTCAGGATTTCAAGTGCATCTCCCCTGAACCAGGAGGCCAGGCAGATGAACTTGGTTCCGTCGATGACCGAGCCCCCTCCTACTGCAAGGATGAAATCTATCTTTTCCTTTCTTACCACTGCCGCGGCTTTCATCAGGGTCACATAGCGCGGATTGGGCTCTATGCCCCCGAATTCATCCACCTTCCTGTTTAGAAGAACTTTTTTAATCCTTGCGATGAGCCCGCTTTTCACGGCGCTTCCGCCCCCGTAGGTAATGAGGATATGCGCACCGGCAGGTACATATTTATCGATACTGTCGAGCCTGTCCTTCCCGAAAATGATACGGGTAGGGTTATACAATTCAAAATTCAGCATGGTTTTATCTCCTGTAATTATCTGTGATACAATGACTAGCGGTTGATGAGTTTTGCAGAATTCCCCGAATACCTGTCGCCCTTAACTTCAATTTTCAAGGCGGCAATTTCGATTTCTTTAAGGTCTGCGGATGTGAGTTCTACCGAGGCCGATCCGATGTTTTCAATCATGCGCGACAGCTTGGTCGTGCCGGGGATGGGAACTATCCAGGGTTTCTGTGCAAGAAGCCAGGCCAGGGCAACCTGGGCGGCAGTGGCATGTTTGCTTATTGCCAGCTTTGCCAGCAGGTCGACAAACGCCTGGTTGGCTTTCCTGTTTTCGGCCGACAGGCGTGGAACAGTGCTGCGGAAGTCATCCTTCGCAAAAGAGGTGTTCTCGTTCATTTTACCCGTAAGGAAGCCTTTCCCCAGAGGACTGTAGGGTACGAGGCCAATCCCCAGTTCTTCGAGTGTGGGTAATATTTCTTTTTCAGGTTCCCTCCACCAGAGCGAATATTCACTTTGCAGGGCGGTGACCGGCTGTACGGCATGGGCCTTGCGGATAGCCTGGACCCCGGCTTCCGACAGTCCGAAATGTTTCACTTTGCCTTCCTTAATAAGATCTTTCACGGTACCCGCCACATCTTCAATCGGCACAGCGGGGTCAACACGGTGCTGGTAGAACAGGTCGATGGCTTCAACCCTGAGCCTTTTAAGGGATGCCTCTGCAACCGACCTGATACGCTCCGGACGACTGTCAAGAGCAGTGTCCCCGCCTATGTTAAAGCCGAATTTCGTGGCTATTACAACCTGCCCCCGGAAAGGTGACAGTGCTTCGCCGACAAGTTCCTCGTTGGTGTACGGACCGTAGACTTCCGCAGTATCAAAAAACGTGATCCCGTTTTCAACAGCTTTCCTGATCAGGGATATCATCTCCTGTTTATCAGCAACAACGCCATATCCAAAGCTCATTCCCATGCAGCCGAGGCCCAGGGCCGAAACTTCGGGCCCGCTGTTACCCAGTTTTCTTGTCTTCATTTTCCTGTTTTTTACATAAAATTTCTGTTGCAAAGATCCATATATCCTGCAATGCAAAACAAAAAAATCAAACAAATTATCACAAAAACCGAAGCCCGTAACATATCGGCAACTATATCGCCGACAGGGAAACCTATTTGTAAATCCCTTCCAGGGTCAGCAGGAAAGCATAATTTAGGGCTACATCTTTCAGGTAATCAAACCGCCCGCTTGCACCGCCGTGACCAAAGTCCATATTGATATGCAGAAGCAGAACATTATGGTCAGTTTTCATGGCCCTTTGTTTTGCGACCCATTTTGCCGGTTCGAAATACTGAACCTGGCTGTCGTGCAAACCTGTCGTCACCAGCAAATTCGGATAGTTTTTCCTTTCTACATTTTCATAGGGGGCGTAACTTTTCATATAGAAATAAGCCTCTTTGTCCTTCGGGTTTCCCCATTCATCAAACTCATTGGTGGTAAGCGGGATGGATTCATCCAGCATCGTATTCACCACATCAACGAAAGGCACCTGGGCCACGACTCCATGCCACAAGCCCGGTGACATATTGATGATTGCGCCCATAAGCAATCCCCCGGCACTGCCGCCAGTGGCATAAAGATGAGCGGCGGAAGTATATTTCTCCTTTACCAGGAATTCGCCGCAAGCTATGAAGTCGGTAAAGGAGTTTTTCTTTTTCATCATCTTACCGTCCTCGTACCAGTACCTGCCCATTTCCTGTCCGCCCCGTATGTGGGCGATGGCCAGTGCAAAACCACGGTTCAGGATACTCAGGCGGGCACTGCCGAAGTTTACATCGCTGCTGTACCCGTAGCTGCCATATCCATACAAAACCAGGGGGGCTGATCCGTCCTTTTTGAATCCCTTTTTATACACCAGGGAGATGGGGATCTTTGTCCCGTCTTTCGCAGTGGCATACAGTCTTTCTGAAACATAATCCTTCATATCGTAGCCACCCAGCACTTCATCCTGCTTCATCAGTTTTCTCTCCCGGCTCAGGAAGTCATAGTCATACACTGAATTCGGAGTGACCAGGGAAGTATAATTAAACCGGAAAATACTGCTGTTGTATTCTGGATTACCGGCAGTCGTAGCATTATAGGTAGTTTCGGGGAAAGCGATATAATGTTCCGAACCGTCTTTGAGGTTACGGACACGAAATTGTACCAGTCCTTCTTTCCTTTCATTGATCACAATGAAATCCCTGAATTCTTCAACATTCTGCAACAGCACATCAGGCCGGTTCGGTATTACTACTCTCCAGTTCGCGGTATCGGTTTTATCCAGGGGGCATTGCATCAGCATGAAGTTTTTAGCGCCGTCGAAGTTCGTGCGGACCAGGAATTTATCTTTCAAAGGGATTATATTGTACAAAACATTTTTCATCCTTCTCTGGAATAAGCGGAATTCGCCGTAAGGCTTGTCTGCATCGAGTATCCTGTATTCGGACGACATGGTCGCGGAAGAAGAAATAATAATGAACTTGCTGTTCTTTGATTTATACACCCCTATGTAATTACTCTTGTCCTGTTCATCATACACTGTTACATCGGCTGAAACATCGGTGCCGAGAGTATGGCGTTTGATCTTCTCCGATAACAGGGTCACCGCGTTTTTCGAAGTATAGAACAGGGTTTTATTGTCATTTCCCCAGCAGCACTGGGCTGTAGTATTGGGGATCGTATCTTTCAGAAGTTGCCCGGTCACCAGGTCTTTTACGTAGATGGTAAACTGGTTCCTCGAGACAATATCCACCCCAAAGGCCACAAGCCTGTTATCCTTGCTTATTTCCACACTGCCGAGCCTGTAATATGCATGTCCCTGGGCCATTTTATCAATATCCAGGAAAACTTCTTCGTTGGCCGAAAGACTGCCTTTTCTCCTGCAGAGCTTGAAGTATTGCTGACCAGAGTCGGTACGGGCATAGTAATAATAGCCGTTGTTAAGATAAGGCACATCCTCATCCTTTTCTTTTATCCTGGCCTTCATTTCGTTAAACAGGTCCTCCCTGAACTGTTTCGCGCCGCTCATTACGGTATCGAGGTAGGCATTCTCGGCTTTAAGGTAATTAACCACTTTTGTACTGTCGGGCCCCTTGCCAAAATAATCATACATCCAGTAATAGTTGTCGGCCACGCTGTCGGCATGAATGACACGCCAGTGTATTTTCTTATCGGCTACAGGCGGAACTGCCTGCCTGAACTGCGCATTGATGTGAACCGTGAAACACAGCAGGATCAAAGAGAATAAGATCTTTTTCATACGAACATCCAATTTTATTCTTTAATAATCAATGGTTTGAAGCTCCGGGGCGAGCCCCGCCCCCCCGGTTCCACAGCAGGCTGCGGGGAATTTACCGGGAGAGATTAAAGTGTAAAGTTGCAATAAAAAAATAATATTAATACTCCTCTGCACCTGCTTCTTTTGAATAATATTTCCTATTTTCGGTAAACCAAACTCAGCAGGCCATGAAAACCCTTTACATCCTTATTTTTATGTTTCTGTGGATACCGGTCTTCGCGCAGATCGATGATCCGTTTGACGAATCAAATGAAGCCGAAGCCACCAGCATCAAGGCTGCCCCGCTACAGGAAGTGTTCAGGCAAAACTGGGATTCCTGGGGCAAGGGACATTCACGCATCAGCCAGGACGGGCTCATCGCCTTCATGAAAGATGAAACATTAGGAGTGGAGCCTTCAGCAGCATTGGTGGCCCTCCTCAAGTCAATGAAAGCCGGTAAGATCGGCGATATCAGCCTTGACGAGGCCATAAGCCGGTGCAAGGGGAAAATGACATCCGCCTACCTCAAAAACATTAAAAAGATCAATGGCATCAAACGGGAGCTTTTTGCAAACGGAAGCCCCACTTTCAGCCTGATGCAGCAGGGGCCTGCCGGCGACTGTTATTTTTTTTCGGGCACAGGGTGGATCGTAACCTACCGTATTGAAGAGATAAGCCGTTGTATCAAAACCTTTGGAAAGGAGAAGTTTGCAGTGAAATTTCCCGGGTCGTTGCCAGTAATTGTTACAGCCCCTACCGATGCCGAGATGGCTTATAACGATTCCCCCTCAACCCTCTCCGACGGGATATGGATGCCGGTGCTTGAGAAAGCCCTGGGCGTTGTCGAGGGAATGACCAATCAAAAACGCGGGGAGATTCCCGATCCCACTGCCCGTATCGACCTGGGCGGAAGCGGGGTCACCGATGTGAAACTGTGGACCGGCCACGAGGTTATCGACTACAAATTCGGAGTGAATGCAGGCCGACGCGAGGTAAGGGATGCCCTGATCCGTATGAGGGAGCACCGGCTGATGGCCCAGGCCTCGGTCCCCAAGGATCCCAAAGGCAAGCTTCCCTCCCATCATGTGTACGCCATCATGGATTTTGACCCTAAAACCGAAATGCTCACAGTATGGAACCCCTGGGGCACCAGCTGGAAGCCCAAAGGCCCCGATTCGCCTGAGAACGGTTACACCCGCGACCACGGCATCTTTCACATCAGCCTCGATGATTTCATGCTGATCTTTTATTATATGGCGGTGGAGAATCCCGGAGAAAGACCCTGAATTCTCCTATTCTTCTTTTTAACAGGATTATCAGCTCCCCTGCCCTTTTCCTGGCATCATAGCTGCGGAACTACATCCTGAGCTTTATTAAGATCACATCATGGCCTTCAGGCTTATCGATACTTTTAAACAGGCTGCCTCCTGTATTCCCGCTGTGGTATATATTTCCATGATCATCTATGCAAACCCCTTTACCGCAGGTCTCCCCGTTTTTACCGCCTGCTGAAAAATTATTTGACCACAGCAAACTGCCATCTTTCGAATACATGCGGATAAACGACTGGCAGGAAGGCCAGCGCTGGCATCCGCTGACTACAATATTTCCCGATATCTTTTCATTTAAAGCAATGCCATTGATCCCATCCCATTTGTTGGTGCCAAACTGCCTTGTCCAGGTAATTTCAAAGTTGCTGTTCATTTTTGATAAAAAGCTGTCGCCTTCACCCAGGTTTGCATCGCTGAGATCCCCTCCTGTGCTGCCCCCGATATAAATGTTCTTCTCTTTGTCAAGGGCGATATGGCTTGCCATATCAAATTTATTGGTCCCGAACTGGAAAAATTTTACCTTTTCCCCGTTAAATGTGAATTTCCCGATAAATGCATCCAGGCTGCCCATATTTTTCGCTGCCAGGTCCCCAAAGGTATATCCGCAGATGTAAATATTGGAGCTGTCCCCGGTAATACCCTGGCTCTCATCTCCCTTGGACGTGCCAAACTGCCTCATCCATAGGAGATTGCCTTTACTGTCCAATTTCAGGAGCAGGCAATCCGCACCGCCAAATGACATTTTATCCACTGTTCCTTTTGTTGCACCAGATATATAAATATCCCCGTGAATATCCACATAGACCATATTCCCGACATCAGTGCTGTCGCTCCCGAATTGTTTCTGCCATTCCATGTTCCCGGCCGTGTCGAACTTAGCCACGAGGATATCTTCCTTCCCGAAATTCTTTTCGCCGAACACACCTTTAGTACAACCGGTTACATATAGATTTCCATGCTGGTCAATGGTTAACCAACTGATGTTATCATCGTCGCTGGTTCCAAATTGTTTTATCCAGATTGAATTTCCAATGCTGTCGAACTTAGCCACGAATCCATCTGTTTTACCAAAATACTGGCCGCCGATGGCCCCTTTCGTATCACCCGCTATATATACATTCCCAAATTTATCGGATACCGGGTTATAGGCAACGCCATCCTTATCCGAACCAAATTGTTTTCCGTAGACCAGGCTCGTTTGCGCCTGCGGATAATTTGCCAGGCATACGAACAGTAAAAAGACAAACACTCTCATTGCAGTAAAGATTAAATGAAACAACCACAAAGCTAGTCTGCCAGGAAGGCAAGAAGAAATCAAATCGGTCAATCACTAAAAACATCCGCCAAGCCGGTTTCGGACATCGTACATCGTCCATCGTACATCCACAGTCACCTTCTCAACCCTGGTAGCCTGGGAGGGAACAATTGTATTTTTTTCCTGAACAGCCTATTACTTTTCGCCTGATGATGGATTAAGTATATGTCATAATACAAAAAAGACATGAAAGTTTCATTAAAATCAAATCCAGGGATGCAAGCGACCTATGCCCTTGTCGCAGATATCCGATTACTCATTGAAGAAAGCAGGCAAAAAATAACTTTTACCGTAAACTCAGAACTTACGCTGCTTTATTGGATGATTGGCAGAAGGATTCAACTCGAGATCCTTAAAGGAGCAAGGGCAGAATATGGTGCTGCAATTCTGTTGAATGTTGGGAAGCAATTAGAAAAAGAGTTTGGACAGGGCTTTTCAGTTAAAAATGTACGAAGAATGGTCAAGTTTGCTTTGTTATTCTCAAATGATAAAATTGTCGCGACAGTGTCGCGACAATTGACATGGAGTCATTTTGTGATCATTTTATCGGTTAAAGAACCATTATCACGTGAGTTTTATACCGAGATGTGTTGTCTCGAAAATTGGAGTGTCCGCACCTTGA
The DNA here is from genome assembly GCA_903887775.1 of uncultured Bacteroidales bacterium. GTDB lineage: Bacteria > Bacteroidota > Bacteroidia > Bacteroidales > FEN-979 > CAIRDP01. The sequence goes on along the minus strand of CAISRB010000005.1, from coordinate 145,660 downwards.
GAAAAAAGATTGATTCCATGCTTTATGAGCGGACTGCCTTATCGATGAAGCCGAAAAAATTGATCCGGGAAGAGTTGAAAATTTTACATGATGAAGGTAAAATGTCTCCCGACCTCGTCTTTCGGGATCCATACATCCTTGATTTTCTGGGATTAAAAGACACTTATCTCGAAAAGGATCTTGAGTCGGCGATTTTACGAGAAATGGAATCGTTCATTCTTGAATTAGGCGTTGGCTTTGCTTTCCTGGAACGACAAAAGCGTATTATACTCGATGATATTGACTATTTTATTGACCTTTTGTTCTATCATCGTCATTTGCAACGACTTGTTGTAATAGAGCTTAAACTTGGTGAATTCAAGCCAGAACATAAGGGACAGATGGAATTGTATCTAAAATGGCTTGATAAATATGAACGCGGACCCAATGAAAATTCCCCACTTGGTTTGATCCTATGTGCCGGGAAAAAACATGAAACGATAGAATTACTTGATCTCGAGCGGAGCGGTATAAAAGTTTCACAATACTGGACCGCGGCCCTGCCAAAAGAAATTATGGAAAAGAAGCTGCATGAGGCAGTTAACCAGGCCAGGTCAAGAATCGTCCCTCGTAAATCGTAAATACATTCGTAAATCGTCACTCGTAAATATTCGCAATATTGTTAATTTTTATTGGTGCTAATTACGGCTTCGCCGAACGTAAATTGTCAGCTGCTTCTAATCAACATTCATCACCACCCTCACCCTCCCGGTAAGCACAAAATACGCCTTCACCGATCCCGACGTAATCTGGATTTTCTCCGGGTCGAGGCGATCGATCGAGCCGTTGATCCTGAAATTCTCGATGGAACGGTTTTCGCGCAGTGTGGCCGCCACTTCCGAGCAGGCTGAGCGCAACTGTTCGCCTACCGGGAAGACCAGTTTGGAGCGGAGTTTCTGTACCAGCGGCGAATGAAACAGCCAGGAAGCCGTTTTAATTGCCACATTTTTCGTGGCCACCGAGAAATCAAGATTTGTCATTTCGATCGTGAGCGAATCTTTATTAAACACAGGAGCACCCGCCAGGTAGATCGTGCCCTTCACCGTCCCATCCACCGGGAGCTCCACGATGAGCTTGTCCCCCTGTCCGTAGATGGTGATATCTTTGACGATCACCTTGTAACGCCCGTAGCTCATGGTATAGCCGCGCATGGACGTCCGCGCGAGCGAATTGATATAAGAAAGCGGGATATCGAGCGAGAGGTTGATGTTGAACTGTTCGGGGAGGGCCGATGTGATCTTGAGCGGGGGCAGTCCAGGGTTCACCGTACTTGCAGGTTCCCGCCCGTAATACAGCTCCACCAGCGCCTTAAGCCCCAGCGAAGAGAGCATGTTCCCGCCCTTCCCCTGGATAGGCATCAGGCTAAGTTCGGCGGGGCTCAGTTTAAGCCAGAGCGAATCCGCGGCCGAGATCAGGACAGGCTTCTGCATCGAAGTCCAGGCCTCCCCCACGATCTTCCGCAGGTCCACGGCCGATTTCACCGACTTATCGATCCCTTTCGCAACATCACCCAGGCTGCCCTTCAGCAGGATGTCGGAAACCAGCGGCAGGGGCAGGTCGAAGCCCGCGAAAGAAACCGTAGGCGTCCTGATCCAGTCATAGCCATCGGGCAGGGTCACCGTTGAAAGGCTCCAGTCCCTGTTGATGTTCAGCTTCGTTTTGAACTTCAGGGCCACCGCCGCATCCGCATCCCGGATGTCGCCGAGGTTCATCCCAAGTACCTGTACGCCAATCCGCTTGCGCAGGTAGATCTTCAAAGGCACGCGGTACGTCACGAAATTATTTTCGAAACCCACGTCGATGCTGTCCATCCTCGAAGCAAACAGAACCAGGTTATCCCTGTCGTTATCCTCGAAGCTCGTATCGGCATACAGCTGGCCCGTAAGCCGTTTATTCACCAGCTTTTTCAGCTGCACCTTATTAACCTCCAGGGGAACCGTAATATTCGAATACTGCGGATGATATTCCGGCGCATCATAGCGCTCTGCCGGCTTCTCGACCTTTATCGTGCGGCATCCGGAAGTTGCCGCCAGAAGCAGCAGAGCCGGCAGGAAGCATTTAATCGTGAACCTTTTCATCATCAATTTCATCCTGGGCAGATTAACAAGCATTAAATACGGGTATACCCTTCACCTTGACCTCAGTATTAACGCCGAAAATTACGAAAATCGCATCTTTCCCCACCAATATATTAGGCATTATTGACTGCGGATGAGGGAGCGGCGGTTTACCACTCTACCCCCGAAATGCGACTCATTTTGCAGATTTGGCAGATCTTTTCCGCTGAACTTTCCTTCGGTATTCATCCGTCTTTAATTCGTCCATCCTGTATGCTCAATTTTGCGTCAATAACTGACATATTTTCAGGTAAAGGCGTAGAGTCAACTCCGTGTTTATCCATTGGAATTAAAGAAAAATCACAATCCCCTTTGATTGAATCATCATTGGAGATGCTCTAGCCCAGAATATATTAACCACCTTTAGAAGTCAAAGAAAGTAACATTTCACTTTCACATTAATACTTCTATTTTTTATACATTTACATATTAAACTCTTCAATTTGTTTTAACTATAGAATAACTCCTACATCTTTAAACTGAAAACCATGCTTAAATTAAAAGATTCAATTTTTATCGAAGCGAGCTTTTCATCGGAACAAGAACTTGAAAATGTTGTTCTGGATAATTTTGGATATCTCTTCGGTCCAAACTCGTTTTATTTGCCAAAGGCCCTTATTTCAACATATGATAAATCAGGCACTATTCCAGATGGGTTCGCAATTGATATTGAGCAAAAAAAATGGTTTTTAGTTGAAGCTGAATTATTACGACATAGAGTTTGGGAACATATTGCACCACAGATTACCAAACAAACAATTTCAATTCATAATCCTTCGTCTAAAAAGATTATTGAAGAATTAGCAGTTAAGCAAATTGATGCAGATCCAAGAATAAAAGAATTATTTACCGATGCTGGTATACGTGAAATCAATATTAGAAAAGAGATAAATGAAATATTAGCAAAGGATCCAATCATTGGCATCCCGATAGATAAAATATCTGAAGATCTCAAAGCATGGGCGAAGACCTTCAAATATGCAATTAATTTATGGCAGATAAAAAAATTTATTGAATTTGGAAATCCCGAAAGTGTCATTTACGAATTTCCGGAAGAATTTAAACCAGAAATTGAAACATCAGAAAAAACAAAAGATACGTCCGAAGATTCAGACAAACAATTAGCTCGGTATGATGTTGAAATTTTAGATTTAGTCCACGCGGGATATATCAAGGTTGGTGATGAACTTACCATGATTTACAAACCCAGCGCAGGTGAGCGAAAGACATATAAAGGTATTGTATTAGAAGATGGTTCCATCTCCATACTCGGTAAAACATTTTCCAGCCCTAGTTTTGCAGCACTATTTGGCATTCAAAATGCTGGGAGTGATAGAAAAACTGTGAATGGCTGGACTAGTTGGAAAACTTCATCAGGTAAAACCCTTTCAGAAATCAGAGATGAAATTTTATCGAAAGAATAGATTTCATTAGTTAAATGTCCCATATCATAACTGGGACTAATATATATATTTCAAATTATAACATGTTTGATTCAGAACTTGATTACGGTATCCGGCTTAGTTCATTTAATTGGTTAAATGATCAGATAGAGGTTTTTGGAGAAGATGTTTTACCCAGAACGCTCTTGGAGAAAGGGTTTCTTTTTAAAAATGAGCAAATCCATTTGGTTGGACCTCCGGGAATTTGGAAGCCTAGGATAATGCAACTTCCTTTATCAATAACTACAACATCAGGAGGACCTTATGAAGACAGTGATATTAATAGTGGTTTTTTTGAATATAGATATCAAGGACAAGATAGAAATAATGCATATAACACAGGTCTTAGAAGGGTAATGGAACTGGGCTTGCCTTTGATTTATTTCAACAGCACTATTCCCGGTAGGTATCAAACTTTTTTTCCTGTTTTTATTGTTCATGACGAGCCAAATAGATTGACATTTACAGCACAAGTGGATCAGATGGATATTATAATAAATCCTGATCGAGTTGAGGAAAAAGATGAAACATTTTGGAGAAGGAAATACGCCACAGTGAGTGCTCAGGTGAGGCTTCATCAACAAAAATTCAGAGAAAGAGTTTTATTTGCTTATAACAATCAATGTAGTTTGTGCAGATTGAGACATCCAGAATTACTTGACGCTGCTCATATAATTGATGACAAAGAAGAGAAGGGTGATCCAATAGTCCCAAATGGATTATCCTTATGCAAAATTCATCACGCTGCTTTCGACAGATATATCATAGGAATAACTCCAAATTATGAAATAAAAATTCGTCAGGATATTCTTGAAGAGATAGATGGTCCAATGTTGAAATTCGGACTTCAGTCCCTAAATAATGGAGAACTCAAACTCCCAATTAAACGCAAGGACTATCCTGATAAAGCGAGATTAGATTACCGATATAGCTTGTTTTTAAAGGCTGGATAATAGTTATTGTTACCCGCCCAGAATGCCGGCTATTTCGCCTTCTTGGTGAATAACTGTTTTCCCCCGCTCCCTCATCCGCAGTCAATAAAAAGAGGTATTATAGGGAAGATTACTTCGGGCAGTTTCCCTGACCTTGCTTGCTCTTTAATATCTTTATTTACAAATATTTATACTGAAACCAGCCTTATAGAACTCATGCAGCCATTAATGGGCATGGAATAAATTATTCCCGATCCTGACATCTTCTATCTTGTCGTACCTAGCCGTAGTCTCGCTATAAAATGTACTCACATCAATTCGCTTGTCTCCGATATTGCCGGGAACCTCGGCATTGGGGCCGCTGAGACAATTGGTAATCAATGCTTTCAATTTTATACACTTTCCTGGTATCGATGAGTTTTACATGTAACTTATAAAGATCGATTGTTTTCATTTCTGTGGATTTAATATTGGAATTGAATCTGTGATTGTTGTTACACCTTGTTATCTCGATTTTTTAATGTCCAGTGCTTTCAGCTCATCACCCAGTTTTTTAACTATAGCTCCGGGTGATACTCCCGCTTCCTTGCATAATGCAGTCATCGCATCAACATCTTTCCAGTCATTATAGTTCTCTAATGTGTCCATGAGAGTAAATGCTTTCAAAACGTCCGAAATACCATCCATTCCAAGGGTGAACGATCTGATTTCATGATTACTGTCTGATATCTCGCAGGTTATTAAGATGTATGCTGTGCAACCTGCCGGTTTGCAGTTCTCCACGATGTTCATGCATGTGAAGTTCCCTCTCCGCATGTTGATGGGTATCACATCATTTTGTAAATGATGTATTTATGAAGGAATATATCAGCCGAGTATTGGTAATGAAGCGATTTCCTAATCCAGAATGTGTTTTCTGCGCTGATTGCCGGGATCTCACCCCAATGTGATCCGCCGTAACAATTATAACCCCATTTATAATGATAAGGCTTATCGTTTATGTAGAAAGTGAAATAGACATACCTGTCTTTATAAGGTGGTTTGCTGTAGGATTGTACTTCGATTCTTACCGGGTTCTGCCTCCAGTGAAACGAGAAATTGTTCCGGTAATCGTTTGCGTTCAGTTCCCAATGAACCGTAAGCAGTTTCCTGCCCTGGTCTTCAAGATTGATTTTTGTTTCCATACGACAATGGTTAAAGGTTTAACATCATCGCATCAGGCAAAATGGGGAAGGAAAGGGGGTAAATAAAAAAACGAACCCTTTTGATCCTTGCGATCCACATCGCTTTACCACCGTGGCGTTCGTTGCTCGGTTGGCATCCACTCAAGGATTCCTGATGCTGTTGCAAGGATACGATAGGGGAAGGGGAAGTGAAGGGGCGCTTAAGTTATCAGCAACCCGGATTTTTCATTCTTCCTGATTTGGGTCACCTGATCGAGATCCTCAAATACGATTCTGGGTGCTTTGCCAATCGCCAGTGAGAGATCAACCAGGGTGGCGATCCTGTGATTGAACTCGCCATTCAGAACTTGGCTGATATACCCCTTGGTCACACCAAGTTTCTCGGCCAGTTGCGTCCTGTTGAGGTTATTTTGCCTCATATATTCATCGACTTGCTGAAACAAATCCATTTGTATCCTGGCAATCCAGTAACCCTTGCTCCGTATTAGTTCTTCCCGGGATTTCATTTTATCCTCCTTAATTGACTTCGTGAAGTAATGTAGAGTATTTTATACGTTCTCATTTTTTCGATATCGGCCTTCTGCGATTTTGGGTCTTTAAGTGCTCCTGAAACTATCAACTTCCCGAATTTATCAACCTTAAACAAGTAAATCCTGAGCTTTTTAACTCTTATCTCATAATCTTTACCATGATCACCGGGACTTCTGCCTTTAAGTTCCTTTAAAAGCTTCGAAGGAACCGGTTCCCCCCTGGAAATTCTTTCGATGATGACTTGAACTTTATCAAGGTCATTTTCGTAATTCCCTGACTTTCTGATTTTATCCCAGAATTCATCTACCGGACATTTTCCATTGATCCAGAGCTTATAAATATTCTCCATGGCACCAGGGACCCTGATCAACTCTTCTGCAAATATAAACATTTTGTTTAGCTTTTACTAAACTTTATCAATAAATTTTTTATCGGATTTGACTTATTAAAACCAGTCCTGATTATACATTAATCCGGGCTGAAGGAAAAAGTGATGGCCTGGAATGAAAAAACTATGGTGTGAGCACCATCCGGATATCACTTTTAGGAATTTGGCGGATTAAGGGATTAGGAGGTTCAAGGTCACAAATTGTGACCTTAAAGAGTTTGGCATTCGCAATCAAAAATGCGATCTGCCTCAGGCTGATTCGCATTGCAGGTGAATAGTTGAATACCGCCGCTCCCTCATCTGCAGTCACATTAAAAAAGATTCACCCGGTTACCGGTAGGCTCTCAGGATTGAGGATATCAGTCCTGTATACTTTTAACGCCTTTTTAAACACTGTTTCGGGCAAGGGCAGGCCGGAGCCGGAAATATCCCTGAAGGTGATCATCCAGGCTGATGTGCTGTTGAATTCGGAATCGGAGATCGTGGATTCGGCCTAAGCCGACTCCTCGACAAACATCTGCCGGGGCTTTGGCAGGAGCAGCCCGGCCCCTGAAATCATCAGTGCAACCTTAACAATGTAAGCCATGGGGACGATGAATTCAGCGACTTTCTGCTTTTCTTTGATTATTCCTTTGTCAGGGTCATAATACAGTACGTAACCGTCATGAAAGCTTGTGCTTCCGATACATTCTGCATTTTCAAGACTCTCCAATATTTCTTTGGCTTTCGGGTCCTGGCTGTCTAATGGCAACTTGAATGTGAACAGTTTACCGGCAGGATAAAAGTTCAGTTTCCAGTCCTTGTATCCGGGTTTCATTGGATTAAACAGGATATTACTGATGTTCTGCAGGATTCCTGTCAGTTGTAAAAACACTTTGTTCTGATAGAATTGGTTTACGAACGCGTATTCATATAATAAGGCGTCTTTTAAGCTGCCGAAGAAAAGGGTGTTCCTGTACTGTTCCCTTTCAAAGAAAGTGGTGAGTTCGCATAAGCCTATTTCCAGTCGGACCCAATAGACTTTTTCGCCGGAGTGCTCAAGATGATACAGGGCGAAGGTTTTTTCACCTTCAGTGGTGAAACTTTTTTCATCGAGCACGCCAAATCCCAGGTAAGACGGGAATTCATGGCCGTTGAATGTTACATACTGTGTTTCCATACGATTAAGGTTTAAAGGTTTAACATAATCGCACCAGGAAAAACTAAGGGGAAGGCAAGGGGTGAAATAAAAAATGAACCCTTTTGATCCTTTAGATCCACATCGTTTTACCACCGTGGCGTTCAACTCGGTTGGTTCCCATTTAAGGAATCGGGATGCAATTGCAAAGATACGGCTGGATTTGTCAGATCCGACCATCGGGTGAAACTAAAGTTTGATTGGAAATTCTATCACGGGCTCTTTTCCGGGGGTGATACGTTTGTGATTTAAAACTGAATCTGGGTTTCATTCCTGGTTTGGGGTATCACTTTTGGCAGGTTCTCGGATTAAGGAGAAAAGAGGGTATATCAGCCGGGTATTATTTACAGGCATCTCACACAACACATAAATCTGATCTAATGAACATTACGACATATAAGCTTTTGCAATCCCCAGTAGAAATTGATGGTGTCACAAATTGTGACACCTTAAATAATATGATATGAGCACTTTAGATGTAATAAAAGAAGAAAATATTGCAAGTCGCATCTACTTTTTACGAGGCCAGAATGTAATCCTTGATATGGATCTTGCCGCTCTGTATGGTGTCGAGACGAAAAATCTGAAACAAGCCGTTAAAAGAAATCCACAACGATTTCCCGAAGATTTCATGTTCGTATTAAATGAGAAGGAAATTAAACTTGTTTTATCTCTTGATTTTGTGCCATCAAAAAAGCATTTGGGTGGTTCCAGTCCGTTTGCATTCACTGAACAGGGGGTCGCAATGCTTTCCGGAATTTTAAACAGCGACCGTGCAATCCAGGTGAATATTGCTATTATGAGAACATTTGTCCAGATCAGGAAATTACTGAGCTCACAAAAGGACCTGGCAGAGAAAATAAATAAAATGGAAGCAAAATATGACGAGCAGTTTAAGCTGGTTTACACAACCCTGCGACAATTAATCCTGCCGGAGCCCAGGCCGCGAAAACGGATCGGTTATAAGCACTATGATGAGAAGAAGGTACCACTAACGATGAACCTTGCCTGAAAACTGGCATTTATGATTATGTTGAATGCTATTTAAACGAAGCACCCGATTTCAGCAGGATTGTCAGGGAATTGTCCCTGGGTATTTTATCAGTCCACAGGAATTCACAGTAATAGGGAAGCCAGGGAGCTCCGTAATGTCTTGCGGTTTGCCCGATAGATGCTGTATCCTCAAGGGCCCTGTCTTCATCGCCGTATAAATGGACCATTAATGATGATCCCATGCAATGGGAAATATGCCAGGCTGTATCATTATAACTGGGTTGCTTACCCTTATTAAAGGTTGTCGTAAACATGGTATCTGCAGCGATCAGGGTTAAACTTTCAGCATATTGTGTAAAAGTCTGATAAGGGGCAATTGAATAGTTTGCATTTTTGATGTGCTTCGTTGTAAGGATCAACGAGGAATCCTTTATGTAGGTTATCATGCGGTATGCACAAGGGTAAACAATAATAGAACCGGTTTCGATATCATACAAGGTATGATTTCCTGATTGCTGCTCTGTAATATCCGTTGCATGAAAATGCCCGGTAAACATAATCTTCAGGCCCGCATTCATAAGCTGGTTTGATGCATCCTGGTAATCATCTAACATAAAGCCGGGGAATGTCACGTGCTTTTCTGAAAATTGTTCAACTAATCCGTGATGCATCATGCCAAAAACTGTTTTGCCTTTCAGAGCTGCTTCCGCCAGGCGGTCAAGTACCCATTTCATGGTACCCGGCCTGATGGCCCCTGCTGTGTAAATCGTGTCGATTACACTGTCATACTTACAGCAGTCAATTGCGATGAGCCAGAGATTGGGCAAGGGCTCGGACACATAGCTCAGGGAGTTCGGATCGGTATACAGCGCATCGCTGTATCCGCAGTCATAATAAATCGACCTGAATTGAGACGGACCGATATTCGCGACCCTGGTCTGTGTAGCACCGTTATACTGATACGAATGCGGGTTGAAAATGTCATGGTTACCGGTAATAACCCTGACTTTGATTCCGGCCTGGATCAGCTGCTCCAGGTATGAGTGAACAGAGTTATGGCATACCAGTTCACCGTCTTTGGTCAGATCCCCGGGAATAAGGACAAGGTCGGGCTTTGCCTGGAGTAATTCCTGGATAGCTTCCTGCATGATGGCATCACTCGCGGCCAGGAGCTTCCCGTCGGTTACAAGATAATCCTGGAATGCGGGGCCATCCTTTATCAGCAGGGAAGGATCCATGTAATGATCGTCGGCCAGAACAGCAATAGTGTAAGAATCTGCTCCGGGGCTGTAAACGGTATTGCTCTTTTTACATCCTGCACTAAAAAACAGGATTAAGATCGCTGGTAAAACAAACAGATTTTTCATGGGCCCCGGGATTTAGCTATGGGTGTGAAATAAGATACTTATCTCGGGGAAATTATTCAATATCAATCCTCTCCGATCTACAAAAGATACAACTTAATCCCGGGTTTTTTACATATCTACTAAAATATATATTTCCGGGTCCCCTTCCTTTTCGCTAATTTATCGTAACGTCAGCTATTATCCTGGTCCCTCATCCGCAGTCAACCCTTATTCAATATAGTCTGGTCCAGCCTTATAAACAGGAGGACCAACCCCACCCATACCAGGACCGAAACTCCAAGGATGATGAGCTTTGAGGAGGATGTGCAGTCGGTATCCATGAGCAGGTTGAAGCTCAGGTGAACCGCCGAAACAAACAGCAGGGAGCCGCTTACCTCAGAGATCTTAAGCAATCCCCAGGATCCGAAAAGCAGTGAAAGAAAATGTATGATGTGGGACTTCAGGCTGATGGCGGGGTTGAGAAAGTTCAGGTGCCAGGCATACCAGAAAACGGTTATCAGAAGGATCCTGTATGGCAATTTAACCGGCGAAAGGGCCTGCTGCAGGTAGCCCCTCCATCCGTATTCTTCACAAAGGGCGTAAAAAACCAGCATGATCCCGAAGAGCAGCCCTGAGTAATGATCTGCCAGGCCGTTCGCGCCTCTCACGCCAGCAATGGCAAGCCCCACGGGTATGGGAAGTATGGAGATCAGTCCCAGGAGAAGGTTTTTCCCTTTGATGGTCACTGTTCTGCCAACCTTTGACTTTACCACGTAAAACATCAGGAAAGCGGCAGTCGCCGGACCTATCCCCCTGAGTACCCTGTAAAACACATCGAATCCCCCGGGAAGCGGGAGCAGTTGATCCATGTTTATCATGCCGAGGCGGAAAGGGGCTGAAACCAGGACTGCAACAACAAAGAACAGGCTGACTTCTGTCCATTTGACGTGTTTGTTAACGATTGTATCCATGCTTTTTGAGTTTTAAGCTGCCGGACGAATTTACTGCGGATAATGAAGACGGGCAATCAGCAGGATAATAATTAATAATAAATTAATACTATTGAACATTGATCATTGATGGGGATTCCGTAATTTTGAACTGGTCTAAATTAAATCACGGATCCACAAAACCCAGGAAAATGGATAATTACAATTTGCAGATATCTCCCGGCACAACCATCCGGTTAAGGAAGCCGAAAATCATGGAATCAAGGTATGAACTGGCTATAGGCGAAGAAGTGGTCGGCACCATTGTTCTGCCCAAAATGTTTGGCACACTGGCTTACGTAAGTTCCGGGAAACAGGAATGGATCCTTGAACGCAAGGGATTCTGGAAGACAACGATCACCCTGAGGAAGAAAGACCAGGAAACAGAATTGCTTAAAATCTACGTTAGAAATATGAGCCGGCGGCTGTTGAGTTTCACCAGCCCCAGGGGCGAAGTCTATGAACTTGTGAAGGAGGATTTCTGGGGTAAAACCTGGATATGGAAAAAGGATAACGTGGTCCTTATGCGCCTGCATATGAAATTGGGGATGAAAAAATCAGCTGAGATCACTTTCGAGCATGATGATCCCATGGCCGCCATCCTGATGCTTGCCGGCACATACGCATTGATCCTGAAAAACCGTGACGAAGGCGCAACGGCAGGGGCGGTTACCGCAGCCGTCAGCTGATTCATACTTCGTAATCAGCTTCAACAAAAGAAGTATCACTCTGTTGCCTCCTTCCGGCGAAAATCCCTATCTTTAAATCCTCAATTCATGGGGATGAAATTCAGTGAAATCATAAAAACCAGGGCGTTTAAGGACTTCTCTGTCATCCTGCTGATCATGGGTTTGCTGACCCTGGTCTTTCGTCTGACCGATGCTGATATTGCACTTCAACGCTGGTTCTATTCGCCCGAAAAAGGCTGGCTGCTTCAATTCCATCCTTTCTGGGATTTTATTTACCGTTTCGGGATCTTCCCGGGTTATTTCCTTGCATTTGCCGGGCTCGTCATGATCACCCTCTCCTACTGGAATGTGAAATACATCAATTACCGCAAGGCATCCATGGTGCTTATCTTTACAATGCTCGTCGGCCCGGGACTTATCGTTAACCTGCTGCTGAAAGATCATACGGGACGTCCGCGCCCCCGTGAGATCACGGAGTTCGGCGGCACCGAAAAATTCATCTGCGTTTGCGAAAAAGGGACCACGAATGAGGGCAAAAGTTTCCCCTGCGGACATTGTTCGATGGGATTTTACCTGGCAATCCCTTACCTGTTCCTGAGGAACAGGAAGAAGGTCCTTGCATATTCTGTCCTGGCGGCAGGCGTTGGTTATGGGATCATAATAGGGATCGCCCGGATGATGGCGGGGGGCCATTTTGCCAGTGATGTGCTCTGGGCGGGGCTGATCGTCTGGCTGGTTGCATTATGCGGGTATTACCTGTTCAGGGTCGATAAACCCATTGAAATTCCCGTCCTGCCATCCGCAGACCAAAAGAAAAAAGCAAGGCGGATCACCCTGGCGATGGGCATACTGCTGCCTGTTATCACCATTGGACTGATGCTCGCGACGCCTTATTTCTCCTCGAAGGAATTCCACCTGACCAATGCGGAGTTTGCCAGGCTCAATCCAAAGGTGGTCCTGTTTGATTTGGGGGACGCGACTGTGAGGTTAGTGCCTGATACCGCATTCCGACTGGAGTATAAGGTAAATGCTTTTGGTTTTCCCAACAGCAAGGTGCGCGGGCACTGGACTGAAGGCGACACCTGCCGCTATGTCTTTGAAAATATGGGATGGTTCACCGAACTGAAAAATGATGTTAAACTGAAAATACCATTGGCCGGCTCATGTACTTTCCTGGTCCGCATCAATAAAGGCAGGATCATCAACGATCTGCCGGAAGCAAACACCTGCGAAAAGATCTTCCTCCCGGGAAATGTAGTTTTTCTTAGGATAAGCAGGAAGAACAATACCCGCTGACCGGTATATCGGTTTAGGTAACTACCGGATTCAACTGCCCGAGTTTCAATTATGGCCGGTGATTTATCAATCCAGGCCTTTGTCATGCAGAAATGCAGATAATAAGTCTGCGATTGTTACATTGTTCAGATCAGAAAACGGAAAGTGGGTATTCCCATGGATGCCAATTTCGGGCAAATAGACCAAGGTTACATCCCCGCCGTAACGGTTCACAACATCTCTCCATAACCTGGCCATTTCAAGACGAGCACGCCAGCCGTCCTGGCCCGGATTTGCCATCGGATGGTCGGGGATATTATCCCCATAGTACATGATGATCGGGATCTTTGTGAGCTTTATAAAATCCGGCATCGGCACGCCAATCGCCACTAAAGGGCCTGCAGAACTCCCTATGGGAGGAGGCACCTCTCCCTCAGGGAAGACGAAATTGCTGCCGGGTTCATACGCTGCGACAGCTTTTACATTCTGATTTTTAATGGCCGTCAGCCATCCCGGACCGCCTGCCTGCGAGTGAGTAACGAGGATTCCTGGCCCGATCCTGTTAAAAAGTTCAGAAACGGCATCCGAAATCACTCCCAGGTCAAAAGGCCCTGTGTTGAGCGTCAGCTGACGAAAATACTGGTTCAGCGTTTCCTGATCTTTTGCAAACTGTACCCCCGGGAAATAATCGGGCCATATTCCGATGCGAAATGTATCAAACCATTCCTGCTCATCGGGTGCAGGGGTGACGGTTCCTGCCACGGTGCTTCGACCTGCATTACCTCTGCGGGGCTGATCGATGAGATATACCCCGAAACCACGCCTCAGGAAAATATTCTGAAATCCTTCCCGCCCGTCAGGGGTGGTCTCCCATGTCTTTGAGAACTGCCCGTTACCGTGCCAGAACACTAAAGGAAACTTGCGGGCTTTTCCGGGGATCTGGTAAAAAACGTATGCGTGGTCGCCATGATAGGTTTGTCCCGCGGGGCCCGGGTGATAAGGGTCAAATGTTCCGGGATTGTCAATCACTGTCCCTCCAACGGCAAAGCTTCCTTGCTTCTCAATAAGCATTGACCCCTCTCTATCGGTATTCATAACTGTAGTACAAGAAATGATGACTAAGTTAAAAATAAAATCCTTCCGGGAGGACAAATTAATCTCTTGAAACTCATTTTGAATCAGGTTCTGCGTTTAACTTTTTTATGAGTAGCTTTTCTATTTTACCAGGGTTAACAATGTTACCGACTTTTTGCATTTTGCGTTCAATTTCCGGTAATCCTGCCCCTTGTAAGGAACGGCAACGGAAACAGTGTCGGGGATGGTGTCGGTGATCTTTGCATCCAGGTCCAGCTTGCCCTCCTGCATCAGGAGCAGGATGGCCGTGGCGGTGAAGGTCTTTGTAACGCTGGTCGACCATGGACCGGAGTTTTGCCTGGATGGTTCCGGCCGCAGAAGTATCATACTAAACATTTGTCCTGGAACATGCTGACAGCACCAGGACCAGCATGATGAGAAGTTTTACCGTGGTTTTCATTGGCAAAGAATCGGCTTAATGATGAACAGGGATGATCTCGTTCAACAATACGAATAAAAATCCTGCATGGCAGCGCAGGCAGAGGTTTTATTTACAGGGCTCTCACATCCGCAGTTAAAAAAAACAAGATCCCGGTCACCCTCCTGTCATCAGTTTGTACTTTGCAAGCTTGCTCTGGAACTGGCATTGGGCCTCAATTAAGTTGTCCTTCGCCTGCTGCAAAACAGCCTGGGCTTCGAGCAGATCGGAAATCCCGATGACACCTGCTTTAAAATTGTCGTGACTGATGCGGAGGTTCTCAACCGCCTGTTCCGCCGACAGCTGTGAAACGCTGATCTGGTAGCGGCTTTCCTCCACTTCGTTGGCGGCCTGGCGTATCTGCAGCACCAGCAATTCGGTGTTCTCCTCCAGTGAGCTCTGTGCCTGCTCCACCTCGAGCTGCTGCTTCTTGATCCTGTGGCTGCCTGCCCACCAGTCGGTAATGGGTACGCTCAGGCTAAGCATGCCCAGCGCATTGTTGCTTGTGGTGTTCATGATGTCGTAGGTGAAACCCGCTCCCACAAGGGCAAGCTGGGGCATATACTGTCCTGCCGCCATCTTCTTCTGGACCTGCTTGACTTCCACCGCCTTGTTAAGCAACTGATACTCGCTTCTGTTTTTCACGAGCTGCTCCGGATCCTGGTATGTGAGGTTCGCGAGCGTCGGATCGGGGGCGTAAGTAAAGACCAGGCTGCTGTCATATGGCAGCCCTATATGCTGGCATAAAGCCCGCCTAGTAAGGTTTACGCCATTCTTCAGCTTCAGCATGCTGGTCCTGAGTTCGTTCTGCTTCAGCTGGACTTTCAGAACGTCGTTCTTCTGGGCCAGCCCTGCATTGCTGTAGTTGTTCACATCACGGTAAAGCGAATCGAGCATGTGCTGGTAACTGATGATGGTCTTTCCCTTTTCGCTCAGTGACTGCAATGTCCAGAACAACTCCTCGGTTCGTGCGAGCACCTCCTCCCGCGTCATTTCTTTCTGGTAACCGCTCACATCCTCGCCCAGCCTTGCAAGCTTATACCCCCTCCGAATCCTTCCCCCGGCATAGACCGGCAACGTAACGGTGACTGCCGCCGTATTCAGGTAATTGAGGAGGTTCAGGGAGAGGGAAGGCACATAGGTGAACTGGGTGGGGTTGATCAGCTGCCTGGGATCCTTGCCGTCCCAAACCGGGAGGTTCATTTCGGGTGTCTTAATCTTCATCAGGTAATCGTATGAACGAAGGGCAAAGGCTGCGGCACTGACCGAAGGGAAGAAGTTGGTGAACACTTCCATCTTCTGCTGGCCTGCGGCTCTTACCTGCAACTCGGCTTCCTTCATCTTATGGTTGTTCTGAAGGGCGAGCTGCCGGCAGGAATCAAGCGTGACGTTCCGGGGGTTAGGGTTTGGGGGCTGGGGATTCGGGGTTGGGGGTTGGGCTTTCGCCTGGCTTGTGCTTACTGCAGCCTGGGACTGGCTGGCACCGGCCTGGGCTTTGGCCTGGCTTACACCCATCAGCAATGGGGTCATCAGTATGAAAACTATGAGCAGCATTTTCACGCTCCCGGGTATGGTCCAGAATGGTAGCTTTTTATCTTTATCGCTGTATGAAACTGAATACAGCACCGGCATAATATACAGGGTCAGTACCATTGAGAACATCAGCCCGAAGAAGATCACAGTTCCCAGGGGGCCCCAGAGGGGCGAACGGCTGATGATCATGGGCACCACCCCCACACCTGCCGCTGCAGAAGTGAGGAAAATGGGCCGCATCCTGCGCTTGCCTGCCGCAATGGCGGCCTCTTTGATGCTCATTCCCTGCTTCTCATGCAGTTCACGGGCGTAATCTATGAGTATGATGCCGTTCCTCACCACCATCCCGCATAAACTCGTGATGCCGATGAATGCTGTAACACTGAAGGGGTAGTGCATGATCAGTATCCCTATCGCCGCCCCGGGAAGGGTCAGCAGCATCCCGCTCATGATGAGGATGGCAAGCTTGGCTTTGCGGAACTGGATGAGAAGTATGAAAAAGATGAGCAGTATGCTCACCCCCAGTGCAATTCCCATGGGGATGAAAACTTCCTCCATAGCCTCGTAATCTCCCCCCCAGCTGATCGACGTTCCTTCGGGCAGTTTCAGCTTTTCGATCTGTGGCTTGATATGGCCAAGGATCGTGGCTGCTACTGCTTTTTGTTCATTATCGACCATGACTGTGAGCGTTGGTACGCCATTGCGCCTTACTATCGTCCCTTCACTCCATGAGGGTGTGAAACTGGCCATCGAGCGCAGGGGAATGGCCGAAAAGCTCATGGGCGAGGTGATATACTGGTCTTCAAGGGTTTTAATATTTTGTGTGGACGACTGGTCCTGCTTCAGCACGACATCCACCGGGTAGTCATCCTCCCATATGGTAGTAAGCGGCACGCCGTCAAGCCCTATCATCACCGAGGTCGCCACAAGGCTTTTAAAGTACCCCATGCGGTTGGACTTGTCACGGTCAAGGTTCACATTAATGTTCTGCCGGGGCTGGTCCCAGTCGGTGCGCACCCAGGCGATTCCCTTCGTTTTGGCAAGAATCTCCATTACTTTTTTCTCCGTACTGCGGATGTCTTTCACTGAATCCGAAGAAATGCGCACCTCGATGGAAGCCTTGTTGAGCTGCAAGGCCAGTACCTTCCATTTTACATGGGCATTGATGAAATTATCGGAATACCGCGGGCTGTATTCGTTCACTATGGCCCTTGTAGCCTTTTCCGATTTCGTGTTGACCAGCAGCTGACCGAAGTTCGAGGCGGGCATCTGGGGCGCATAAACGGTATGGAACCTGGGCGAACTGGTGCCGATAAACGTTGTGACATTGGTCACACGCTTGTCTTTCAGCAGGATAGCCTCCAGGCTGTCAACCACCTTCTCTGTGACTTTCAGTGACGAACCGGTTGGAAGGTACACTTCAACGGCAAACTGGTTGCGCTCCATCTCGGGGAATAACTGCTGGTCGGTAAGCTGGAAAAGTCCAACCGCCAGGATAACAAAAGCTATTCCTATGGCGATGACCAGCCTGGGATGTCTGAAGGCCATGTCAAGCGAGGTGTCGAACCAGGCCTGTAAAATATCGAGGAAGGATTTTTTACCGGGTTTATTCACGTTCTTCAGTCCTTTTTTTATGAATACGAAATTCAGGTATGGGACCAGGAACAAGGCTACGAGTACCGAAACGCTCAACGCAATGGTCACAACCCAGGGAATGGTGTTCATGAATTCACCGGCTGTCCCGGGTACCATATATGCAAGCGGGATGTACGCCGCTAAGATGGCAAGGGTGGCGACAATGATAGGGGCGACCAGCTCTCTGGCGCTTTTGATGGCTGCATGCCATGGCGAAAAGCCCATGTCGATCTTTGCCACATGGTTGTCGATGACTACAATAGAGTTGTCGACGATCATCCCCAGCACCAGGATCAGCGAAGCGAGTGAAACCGTATGCAGTTCTATGCCATTAAAATAAAGTATGGCCAGGGTGATCATCACAGAGATCGGGACCGTGATCCCTGCAACAGAAGCCACCCGCAGGGGCAGCAGGATCAGGGTCACCAGGATCACGGCAACTATGGCTATCAGGAATTCTTTCAGGAAATTATTCACCGAATCGCTCACATACTTAGGCAACTCCGATATCTTCGCGATTTCAATGCCGGCAGGAAGATGCTTTTTAAAATTACCTAAGACCTTGTCCACATCCCTGCCATATGCCACGATATTGTTTCCCGGCTGCATCTCAAGCGAAAGCAGTATCGTTTTTTTCCCGTTCTGGCGGATGAAATTATCGGGTTTGTCATACTTTCGTTCGATGGTTGCGATATTCTTCAGCCTCACCACGTTGCCATCAGGGTCGGAGTAAACGATCTGCTCGGCCAGGTCTTTCTCTGATTCAAAATTCGGGGGAAAATGCACCGGCATCACACTGCGGCCGTCATCGAGCTTACCGGCATAACTCACCATCCCATTAGCCTGGTATGAGCCCAGCAATGTCAGCGACTTGATGTTATATTCGTTCAGCAATTCGGGTTTTACATTCACAAAGATCTTTTCCTTCTGCAGGCCGAAGTGCTTGATCTTCGAGGTTGCCGGGATCTTGCGGCATTCCGATTCGAGCCTTCTCAGCTGTTCCTCCAGTTCTTTATAGCTTTTTGTGTCGGAGGACAAAGTGATGAGAAGTGCCGAAGTATCACCAAAGTCTGAATTGGCGATCAAAGCGGCTACCCCCGCAGGAAGGGTCATCTTCAGCTCGGAAAGCCCGTGCTTTAACTTCGACCAGAACTGGTCGGCATTCTTTACGTCATCGTTCAGTTCAACGAAAATGTACATCATTCCTTCCCGGGACCAGGAATAGGTCTTCGCCTTCTTCACTTCCTGGTAACTGAAAAGGTAATTCTCGACCACCGAGGTCAGCTGTTTTTCGACTTCTGCAGATGTGGCCCCAGGGTAAACCCCAACGATGACCCCCTGCCTTATGGTGAACTGGGGGAATTCGTTGCGCGGCATTTTCAGCAGCGCGATGACCCCCACGATGATGATGGCCATCACAATGATCACAACAATATTGTTGTTGCGCATTGCCTTTTCAATAAGGTTAAATCTCTTGGGTTCCATGTCAGAAGGAAATTAAACTGTTGTCACTCAATTTTTCTTTCCCCTCATTCACGATCATTTGTCCTGGTGCCAGGCCCGACAATACTTCCAGGCCTGAATCATGGTACTGTCCGGGAATGATAACCTGCTTCCTGGCCCTTTTTGCCGCCGGGTCGACAATGAAAACATATACCCTGTTCTCATTGTCTTTCGAAACACTCTGGTTAGGGACTATGATCAATTCTTTTTCGATGGAGATTTCCATTTTCACATCGCAGACCATACCCGGTTTAAGTATAAACTGAGGATTCTGCAGAAGTATCTTCGCTTCATAAGTGCGGGAGATCCTGTCGGCGACCACACTTATACTGGCTACTTCTCCTTTAAACTCTTTTCCATTCAGGGCCGAAACTGTGACGCTTGCATTCATCCCTTTCCTGATCTTGGCTACTTCGTTTTCGGGTACCGATATTTTTACATACACCTGCTTTATGTCGACCAGTTCCAGCGGAGCTGAAGTAATGGAAATTGCCGACATCCCCGGCTCTGTGTTGCGACGGCCTACCATTCCGTTCACGGGTGCATACATTTTGCATTTATCCAGGTTGTTCTTCGCAAGCTCAAGCGAGGACTTCGCCTGTTCAAGCTTTGATTCCATCTCAACCCATTTGATCTCGGGCAGGCTTCCCTGCTCATGAACCGTCTTTAGCCGGTCATAGGCATCTTTTGCCTGCTGGTATTGCGAAAGGGTTATATCGTACATGCTCTTTGCATCGGTCTGATCGAGGGTGGCGAGGAGTTCTCCTTTATATACCATATCTCCGGCGCCCACCATTACTTCCTGTACAGTCCCTGTAGTCTGAAAAGTCAGGGGAATGGTCTGAAAAGCTTCTACGGTCCCGCTGTATCTTAAAGCCGTAACTACCTTTTCCTGTTTCACGATGACGGTTGTCACAGGGATCTGTTTTGTCCCTGGAAGGCTGTCGTTGTTCTGCCTGGGATTGCATGCGATAAGCATACACAATGCTATCGCAGGAATGATCATCTTGTTCATATTGCTTAGTTTAATTGTTATTGACTTTGCTGCTCCGCCGGTGTTTTTCCCTGCGTCATAGGCAGGCCGTATTCCGCCGGATCCCGTACTGTTCGGATACTGAACGATTGGTATGTTACATACTAAACGAATGGTATGTTCTGTCATGAAATTTTTTACTTTTTAAGCAGGTAATACAACTGGTTAAGCTGGTCTTTCATCGAAGTTAAGGCCGTTTCGACTGAACTGGTCCTGATCAGGTCACCCGCCAGCCCCAAACTCAGGGAAAAGTATTGGAGAGCCACAACCTGTATATTGATATCCTTCCGGACTTCACCCTGTTTGATTGCATTCCTTATAATGATTTCCGCACTCTTCACAGCATCTTCAATGACATGGGCTTTATTTTCCGTAAATCCTTCATAATGCCTGAAACAATCAGCTATCAGCGACAGGTAATTGACGAGGATGAATTTTTTCTCATTCCCGAAAATCGCCTTCAGTATCTTATGCGTGTGTTCGATGCATAAGGTCGTGTATTCCTTCAGACTGGTGTTATCCACATCTACCATGATGCTGGTGACCGGGAAATGCTTGTCGATCACGGCGCGGAACAGCTCCTCCTTATTTTTAAAATGATGGTACAGGGCTCCCTTCGTAAAGCCAATCGCCTCGCTGATCACGCTGATAGAAACAGCCTCATAACTGTGGCTGAGGAAAAGCTTATACGCTTCATCGATAATAAAATCCCTGGTGTCTTTCATAATAAAATACTGAACGTTCGGTATGCAAAAATACGACTTATTTTATCGCTTCAACAAAAATGTTAATAAATATTTTTTCGGAAGATATGACCAGGGATCTTTCGCAGAAATCAAACGGGCATCACCACCCACAGCTTCCCGGGGGTGGAACGGGGATGGTTAACCCTGAATGTCTTGTATCTGAATAGCCGCAGGCATTTTTCTCACGGCATTGAATACTGGTATAGGTTTGAGGCTCATATTGGCCAAAAAAAGCATACCTGATGTTATTGATTGTCCTGATGGATGCTTCCTGCCAGGATTGCGTATCTTCATTGAAAAATTCGCAGGCTGTGGTGGACAAATTCTCAATCGGGTGAACGACCTCATAAAGGCATAATGGTCCTTCGATACGTAATGCCTGAAATTCATCGGTTGGTAATGAGGGTACGGTATCAGAAATAAAATACCAGACGGTATCCTGTTCAGTATGGGAAAAAAGGGTTGTGGAGAGAATAAGCGGGTAAGCCTGGTTTCCGCTGACACCCGGCTTTACCCAGATCTTCACTTTCCCGCTATGATGCTGGGGCTGATGCCCCGGCAAATCAAAAGGCTCACTTTCGAAGGCTGGTGAGGACCAGGAATATGTAGCATCAGGATAGTAGTTAGCCGATAAAATAGTGTTCGAGGTCTCGAATGACGTCTCTGAAATGCAGATCTGGTTCCTGACGCCCGAGAAAAAAGTGATGGGAGCTGCCTTCTCCCCTTCGGGTTTGTAAACCCTCACGTATTCGATCTCGAGATGGGTTGGAAGTGTAGCCGGCACTACCGCGTTGTGATCGCCTACTGTATTCGGGCCTGAATTGAACCTGATGCAAAAAGGGCCGTCGGGGGGTGAGAATGAAGTGGGGTTCCCTGATGTGCAACCTGAAGGGTAATCGCTCATCACCATCCTCGAAACCTGTTTGTTATTCACATACCAGGTTATACTATCCCTGCTCCACTGAACGGCGAAAACGGTCCAGTCCGTATAACTGTTCGGGATGATGTGGATCCGGTAATAACTTTCCACACTCTCCAGGCTTTCATTTATCCTCCAGTGATATCCGGAATTAAAACTGTTGGTGACATTTGGCTGGGTTTCGAAAACATCGATCTCATTACCATCCAGGATGTTCGGATGAACAATGGTCGGGTCATCCGAATCCAGGACGCACCAGAGCCACATGGCACTGCCCTGCCCCGGCGAACTGTACAGCTGCCTTACTTTTGCTTCAATATACCCGCTGCTGTAGAAATAGTAACTCCTGAATATATGATTCGCAGTGTCGACGGTCATCGTTTTGATCTCACCCATTGAATAAGGACAATCATTTATCGGGACGTTAGTGTTCCAGAGGTATGCATAACATGTACTCCGGGCGTTATCAGTATCCTCATCCTGAAAATGCACCGGCAGACCAGGCCGGGAGCCCTTCATGCACGGGAAGGTGACATTCTCCTGGTTTCTCATGAAATTAAAATCGCAGCCTTTATCGTCGTTGGGCTTACTCACATTCCAGTATTTTGCAGGATTCTGGAATCCCTGGTTAAGCAAAATATAATAACCAGGCTTGTCAACAGGGTTTGTCGGACAGGAAGGGATGATTTTGAATATGTCACAGAACGCTGAGTTGATGTCCTGCGAACTGAGTCTGCCAGCGCATAGTAATATGAAAACAATAATCAGAACCGGCCTGTACATGTTTTTTTCTGAAGATCATTCAATGCCCGGCATGCATGCCAGGCTTAACCTTGACAAATTCACTCGATACGCATGTTCTTTCATTGCTTATCCGCACAACATAAATACCTTCCGGCAAGCCCCTGGTATCTGCCTGAATTTCTTTCAATCCCTGGCAATTTTTATTAAAGACTGGTTTTCCCGTAAAATCGATGATTTCGACCTTAAATAAAGGCGTGGGAGACCTGATATTTAATATATCGGATGCGGGATTTGGAAATATGGTCAATCCCGGATCTGTTTTGACTTCACCTGCAGAAACGACCGAAGGGTCGTAGCAGGCATGATTATAAAGGAATCCGGTAAAGTACAAACCCTGGGGAGGAGTAATCAGGGACATTGTCACGAGATTGCCTGAATTCAGGTCCACACCCCGGTATGTATGATCTGTTGCTTCGAAATAAAAAACCTGCTGAAACGGATCAATTGTTACCGGTTCATTAAGAATTGTATCTGCAACATTGAACTGTGAAATAACAGTAACTGCACCATTGTACGGATTGATCTTTGCGAGCTTTCTTCCATGAGTGTAATTGCCAGACAGTCCGTACAGGCTTGAGTCATGGCAATTATATTCCATCGGGCCAAACCTGTCACCGGGATCAATCCCTATGGGAAAGCTGGAAACCAGTTTGCCTGAATGAATATCAACCCCAACCAGGTGATTTGCAGGGTTTTTACCTGTCTCAAAATAATAAATGCCATGAACTGGATCAAGGGCGGAACCTGATAAAAAAGTGTATCCCGGGGCCAGGGAACTGTCTGAAATGAGCGTTACCGATCCGGTGTAGGGATCCAGTTTTGCCAGTTTGATATTCAAACCTGCAACATCCGCAGCAATCCCATAGAGCGTCGAATCCAGGTAGTTAAAACTGATACCCTCAAAGCTTGAATTCAAGAAGTTGGTGATCGGGATCCTTCTGATCAGTTCCCCCGTATTCAGGTTAAAAGCCAGTAAATCGGTGCCAGGAATATAGTAAAACACATGATGCAGGGGATCAATTGTCCTGCCATATCCGCCAGGCACCATGACAACTGCATTCGAGGATATTTTTGAAACACTTCCGTCAGTTGCATTGATTTTGGAAAGGTAAAGCCCTGAACCCTGAGTCAAAGCCGAAATTCCGTATGTTACAGAATCAATTTGGGATACTGCAGAACTATAAATTAAAACTGTAAAAAACAATAAGAACAGTTTCTTCATAATCTTTCCCCGGAATAAAAACCCCGGTTCCTGAATTTTTATCCTTGTAAAAATATGAAAAAATATCATCTGATGAAGGCTGAAAGATGAGATGCTGATGCTGCCTGTTTATAATTATCAGCAAGCTCCATCCCGTCATGAGAACTCAGCGTTAAATAGCATGATTTTGCCGATTTATTTTGCTTTTCACTGTTGAAGGGTATAAATTTATGGATTATAAAAACTTTCATGATGAAATATCCATACGAACAATGTTCATACAAACCGGAAATGTTAATATGGGTATTCCATATGACCTATTAAAAACAATAAATATTAACATATGAAATACAGGTCTGTAATGTTCCCGGCAGTGATACTAAATCTCCTGCTTTTGCTGGTTTTTCCTGGTCTCTGTTCCGCACAGACCAACCAGCCTGATACAAACACCCCGGCTTTTCGCATAGTCAAAGCGGTTCAAATAGGGAATCTGCAACTCGTCGCCACCCTCCTGTCATCCGACCCGGGCCTGATCAGCACAAAAGAACCTGCCATGGATGAACCCCTCCTGGTGCTTGCTGCCCGGGATAACCAGCCTGAAATAGCGGCATTGCTGATTAAAATGGGAGCGCCGGTCAATGCCACCAACCGCCTGGGGAGCAACCCTCTTCACCTGGCCGCTTTTACAGGTAATTATAAGCTGATCGAAATGCTGATGGTCAACGGAGCCGACTGGAAGCTAAGGAACCAGAGGGGTAAGACCCCGGTGCTTTATGTTTCTTACGGAAAAAATCCTGAAGTGTTCAGGTTGTTTGTTGAAAAGGACAAAAACATTCTTAGCGAAAAAACCACTGATGGTGCAGGCTTGCTCCATATGGCAGCGATGGTGGGTGATACTGCGGGGTTCAGCTACCTGCTCAGTCAGGGCCTTGACGTGAAAGCCGAAGATAATAACGGCGCCAATGTAGTGCACTTTGCGATGGGCGGAGGCGATAAAACCATGCTAAAATACTTGCAGGATCACGGCCTGGATTATAAGCTCATGTCTTCCCAGGGTTACCCGCCCGTGATGTCGGCAATGATGGGGAAAAGAATATCATCAATAGAATTCCTGCTTGATAACGGGGTCGGGATCAATGAACGCTTTCCCAGCGAGAACTTTACGATGCTCCAGCTGGCATGCCTGACCGAGTCACCCGAAATCGCTCTCTTCCTGCTCAATCATGGTGCTGATGTTGATGCGCAGGAAAACAACGGGTTCACTGCCTTGTTCTGGACCGTAATGAGCAACAATAAGGAATTAACCCTCCTCCTGCTTTCGAAAGGAGCCGATGTGAACCACCGGACGAAAGAAGGGCAAACCCCGCTGTTAACGGCAGTTGATAGTGACAGCCTGGCTATGGTCAGCCTCCTGGCCGGGCATGGTGCGGATATCCTGGCTTGCGATGCTGATCAAAAAACTGCCCTGCAGCATGCCACTGTCAGGGGTGACCTGCCGGTAGTAAATTTCCTTATCGCACAAGGTGTGCCGGTGAATGCCAGGGATAATACGGGGAAGACGGCTCTGCATTATGCTGCAGTTTACGGTCATTCGGAGATAGGTAAAGCCCTTCTTGAAAAAGGGGCCGATCCCGCGATTACAGATAAAATGAAACATGATGCTGCTTTTTACTCTGCCTGGTACGGAAATTCCGGGATGTCGGATCTTCTTGCCGGAAAGGGAAACAAAACCCATGGCAATAAACAGGCTGTGAAAACTCTCCCGGCTGATATAGTGAAGGGCAATGCGGTTGTCCATTATCTCAATCACAGCGGTTTTGCCATTGAAACCTCGAAGCACCTTATCATTTTTGATTATGTTCCTTTTACCCCTGTTCCCGATATGCCCTCCTTGCTTAACGGAAGGATACAGCCAGGGGAACTGAAGGATAAAAAAGTCCTGGTCTTTGTCAGCCATGAACATGGGGATCATTATGATACTGCTATCTGGGGATGGCATACCCTGGATCCCGGGATAAGCTATGTGATGGGATTTAATCCTCCGGGGCAGTACAAATACGTGTATACCGAACCCCGCTCCGAAAAGACCGTTGAAGGGGTCCGTATCCATGCGATAAAATCGACCGATTCGGGCGAAGGCTTCCTGGTCGAGACCGACGGGATTGTCATTTATCATCCCGGCGACCATGTCAATAAGTCGGACGGGCTGGGATTGGATTATAAAAGCGAGATCGACTACCTTGCCGGATTGAAGAAAAAGGTCGACATCGCCTTCTTCCCTGTCAATGGTTGCGGATTCCCCGATGCAGAGGCCGTGAAAAGAGGGAACTTATACGCTATCGAGGAGCTGAAACCGGTGCTTTGTCTCTCTATGCATGCCGATACAAAAGAGTGTGAGGGCTTTGCAGAATTAATTAAACAGAAGTACCCGGGAATCCAGGCAGGTTTCGGGCTTTTCCCCGGCGACCGGTTCAATTATCCTGAAAAGTAAAGGCTAATTATTTGCCTTCACTCCGGTAAAAGATCCCGAAGGTCTTTGGAAAACCGCCAGCCCGAACTCGGGCAAAACAGCATAAATGTGCTCAAAGATGGCAGCGGTGGTATTCTCGGCATTTACCCAGTCGGGCGGACTGTAGAATGCATAGATCTCGATGGGGAGGCCGGTATCACCTGCTGGAAGATGCCGCACCATCAGGGTGGATTGCGAGTTGATGAGTGGATTGGACTTCAGGAAATCATAAAGGTACCTGCGGAAAAGTCCAAGGTTGGTCATGGCGCCGGTTTCGGCCATGGCAACTTCCCTGTAAAGGCCTTTTGCTTTAAGACTGCCGATAAGTACCTCCCCGGCAAAACAGATCGAAAAAATGTCAATGTTCACCTGCCTCTTCAGCCTCCGGCCACCGGCATCTCCCATACTTCTCCAGTTCTGAAAAGAATCGGTGATCAGGACATAGGTAGGGATGCAGCTTACCGAATTATCAAAATTACGCACCTTCACTGTAACCAGGGAAATATCCAGGACTGTACCGTCGGTATTGTACTTCGGCATAGTGATCCAATCACCGATCTGCAGCATTTTATTGTTTGAAAGCTGCACTCCTGCAACAAAGCCCAGGAGAGAATCCTTGAAGATCAGCATGAGCACAGCCGACATGGCACCAAGCCCGGCCAGAAGGGTGAGAGGAGACTGGCCTATCAGAACCGAGATCGCCACAATACCAACAACGATGTATAGAATGATCTTGCCGATCTGAATATAGCCTTTAATGGGTTTTGCCGAAGCCAGTTCATAATCCCCGTAGATCTTGTACAAGGCATTCAGGAACGATATGCCCACCAGCAGGAAAATACCAACCTCAAGGAGTTTCAGAATGACATTGAGGATGTTCACCGCATGGGGATAATCTGAAATGGTGGGGGAAAGAGAAACCTGCAATATCAGCAAGGGCAATATCAGGGCAAGACGGGTAAAGACCTTCTGCTCATAGAGGTGGTCATCCCATTTGTTTTCGGATTTTTCCACCATTCTTTTCAAAACACGGTTGATGAAAAACTTTACGATCTGGTACACGATAACCGAAATGATGAAAATCACAAAAAGCGTAGAAAAATCAACGATATGCCTTGCTGTTAAATCTCCGAACCCCCATTTCAGGAGCAGGGATTTCAGGCCGCTGCCCAGGTTCTGAACGTCCACATTGGTGCTGACTATCATATACTAAAGTTTATGGAATTATTATTTTCAGTGAAAGAGGTTGTATCTTCAGATGAACATTTTTACCTGCAATAAAAGGATCCCCGTCGACATGGCCCGACTTGCCTTTGTTCCTTACCAGCTCCACTTCTTTTGCCCTGATGATTTCAACATAAGGTGTGCGGTCGAATTTTTTCATGAATAGCAGGGGAGCCAGGAAAACAGTCTTCCAGTAAGGAACCTTGCTTACGATGCATACATCGATAAACCCGTCGTCAATACTGGCATTCGGATCAATCGAAGTGTTGTTCCCGAACTGGTTGGAATTGGCGAAACTGATCATCAGTGCCTTCCGCTCAATTTCCTGCCCGTCGATCACCATCTTATAGGTCTTGGGTTTATATGAGGCATAAGCCGATCTCACAACATTGAAATATGTGGCAAAACCACGTTTCCCCGACTTTGCAAACTCCTTGGCCACCTTTGCATCAAAGCCCACTCCTGCCACGTTTACAAACAGGTTGTCGTTCAGAGTGGCGGTATCAATCCTGGCGGTTTTAAAATTGTTTAGTATGCGGATGGCTTTTGCAGGGTTCATTGGGATCCCGAGGTGCCTCGACAGGCCGTTGCCTGATCCTGTCGGGATGATCCCCAGGGCTGTTTCGCTGCCTATCAGCCCCTGGGCCGTTTCATTCACTGTTCCGTCACCACCCACTGCAATCACAGCGTCTGTACCCAGGCTTACCGCCTCCCTGCTGATCTCCGTGGCATGCCCTGCCTGAGTGGTATACACAACGGAATATTCGAAAGCTGAAGCATCAAGATATTTGTTGATCAGCTTCTCTATCCCCTTTTGTTTCCCGACCCCGGAAATTGGGTTGACAATAAAGATGATTTTTTTCATTCAGCGATCAGCCTGTTTTCGATCAGACGGTTGTTATATTGCTGGAGAAAGGCTTTCATGAACCATTCAAGCCTGTCTTTTTCGTTTTTTTCGGAATTCAGAAGGTTGGTTTTCTGCATAGGGTCCCTGATGAGATTGAACAGATGGGTACTCTTCAAGCCGTCAAATTCAATCAGGTAATTATCCTTTATCATCCCATAAACACTGCTGCTGTAATGAATGGAATAATGCGGGCCTAAACTATCAAGGAGGTTGTTCCCATAAGCAATGTATTTTCCTTCATACCCCAGGTAGCTCAGAACGGTTGGCATCACATCGGTTTGCTGGGCTGTAATTTTCGACATGCCCTTAAGCTCATCACCCGGCCTGTAGAATAGCAATGGAATGGCATATTGCCCGGCGTTGGTTTCGTAGTAAGGATAATATGCTTCAGATGTATGATCGGCGGTTATCACGAAGAGGGTGTTTTTATACCAGGACATATGCTGAATGGTATGGAAAAACTCTGAAAGACTGAGGTCGGCATACATTATACTCTGCTGAATCGGGAGGTTGCCGGTCCTCAGGATGTTGGTATATTTTGGAGGCACATAATACGGATGGTGGGAAGACAAGGAAAAGAAAGCTGCGCAGAATGGCTGCCCCATGGCATTTATTTCACGGGCTGCATACTGGAAGAACTGCTCATCCCTTATTCCCCATTTGCCATCATAGTCAGCCTCATTATGATACTCGTTTCGGCCGAAATACTTATCAAATCCCACATAGTGGGTATAGGAGTCAAACCCCATCGTACCATTGGATCCCCCGTGGAAAAAGGCTGTTGAATACCCCTTGGCTTTCAGCAGCCCGCCAATGCTGGTATATTTGCCCGATGCATAAGAGGTCTGGATAAAGGACTCATACATCAGCGAAGGGATAGAGGAAAGCACTGCAGGAATTCCCTGAATGGACGTCTTTCCGTTGGCATATGCATCGAAATACAGGCTGTGCCGGATCAGTGAATCAATAAAAGGAGTAAAACCCTGGTAACGCCCGTTTTCCAGTTCATGGTTCAGCAAGCCGATATGTTCCCTCGAAAAGCTTTCCATGATAATGATCATCACGTTCATCTTGTTGAAATTCCCCTGTTTGCCCTGGTGCACAGGAGTATAAACTTTTTCAAGATCAGCTTCGGTTTTATACCAGCGTACTGTACTAAGTTTTTCATTGTTCCAGGTACGGAGGATCGAGAACGGGGTGTTCAGCACCAGGGGCACATTCCTTGCCGTGGTATACATGGCAGCCGTCACAACATTGACAGGCCTGAGCTGCATCCCCCCACGGATGCCGATCACGGAAAGGCCGGCAAACACAAGCGCCATAAAAACATTGACAAGGTAATAACTGAAATTTCCACCCTTCAGTTTCTGTCCGGTGCTGCCCACCCTGAACCTGGAAACAATTATAACCATCAGCAGTATATATGCTGTAAATACGATCAGGATATACCAGAAATCTTTCAGGAACTGTGGAAGCAGCTTGTTGAAGTCACCTCCTACCTGCAAATACGTAAAGATATCCGCAGTCATCCTTTTTAACGTGAAACGGAAGTATATGATGTCGATAAAGTTGGCCATCAGGGCCGTAAGATTGACGATGTAAAAGTAAATGTCGGCAGTAAGGAGATACCCCTTCTTCTCCCTGAACTTAAAAGGAAGAAGGTACATTGCAATGAAAGGAAGGTTAACCATCAGGATGGCCGATATATCGAAGCGCAGGCCATGGTAAAAGATCATCAGTTCTTCCATCGATGGCACATTCGCGAAATATTTTATGTTAAACACATAAAATACAGCCCTTGAGAGGAACAGGAATATGGTCACCGTAAGCAAGCGGAGGAATAAAACAAGATGGATGTTCCCCCCGTAAACTCCGGGCCATTTAAAGCTTTTCTTCTTTCCTTTCTTCTGACTTCCTGATGTCTTTCTGCGGGTCATGCTGGTTCAAAAATGCGCTGCAAAGTTAGCAAACGATGTAAGATGTACTATTTATTTGGCCAGGAAGTATAATTAATAATACCGGGTAAGGGGATCAGAGGCGTATGAGCTTTCCGGTGTATACCTTGCCGTTTACAATGATACGGTAAAAGCTGACACCCGGGGGCAACGAAGCACCGGAAATCTTCAGCAGGCTTGTTCCTGAATTGTCTGTTTTAAAAGTCTTTTGAAGCAAAGTACGTCCTTCGGGACTGCAGAGTTCAATGGTGCAGTCAAGACCGGGGCCGGCCCTCAATACCAGGGTCGTGGATTCGGTGAAAGGGTTGGGCATTGCCGTTACTTCTGCTGCCTGAATCGTTCTTAAGTCCAGAATGCTGTAAGGGAGGGTTCCTCTTACAAAAATGTTGCCGTTATATCCCGAAAGGTAAAGCGCCCCTCCTGAAGGATTCAGGTACAGGCTGTAAAAGTCTGAGGTGACTGAAAGGTCCTCGGTGGTCCAGTTGTTCCCTCCGTCGATTGTTTTCAGCAGAAGCCCGCCTGCGCCTGCAACATATCCTGTATCAACTGTAACAAATGAAACTGAATATAATTTATTGGTATGCCCGGTTGCTGCGCAGAGGTTCCAGCTGAACCCGGCATCGACCGACTTCCATACCTTACCTGAATCACCGGTTGCGTAACCGACGCTGATGGAAGGAAAGTATACCGAATACAAAAAGTCCGGTGCGGAAAACACATTCTGCCAGCTATTACCTCCGTCGCCGGTACGGTAAATAAGACCGGAATAATAAAGAACTTGCTGCTGAGTGGTAAAATGATATCCTCCCGCTGCAAATCCCAGTTGGGGATTACAGAAAAAAACTGAGTGGAACTCTCCGTAATCGCCCAGGTTCCGGTAGCTCCAGGAAGCACCCTGATCGGTTGTCTTTGCAATAATCCCTGGCGATGTACCCATCCCGCCTGCAGCAAAGCCTGTATCTCTGCTGCTGAAGAACAGCGCCTCGAAAGTGCCCATCGAAGTGCCGTTATTCCAGCTACTGCAACCATCGGTGGTTCTTTCGGCATACCCTCCGGGTACGCATACGAACCCGGTATCGGGGGCCAGGAAGTATGCAGCATAAAAAGGACCCGTGCTATAAAGGGAATTCCAGGTACGGCCGGCATCGTTTGTACGTAATATCCCGCCACCAACGGCAAAACCGGTCAAAGGTCCGGCGAAATTGATATTCCGGACAGACATTTGTGATCCGGTAGTGAGTTTTTGCCATTCGGTCTGTGCCTCTGCCGTATGACATATTAAAAGAATGGCATTCATGATCAGAAAAGCATTCAATGTTTTCATATAATGCAAATTCTCCCGTAAATGTACAAAAGAAACAAAATTGAAGCAACACAAAATTGGTGCACAATGGAACTATGCTCCCTGGTCCATGACCCGTAAAATACGCACAAATTTTTATTTTTTATTGCTTGCTCATTTCAGCTTTACTGAACGTAATTCGTAATTAGTTCCTATTTTTGCTGTGAATCTGATAACATTTCAAATGCTATGGCGGAAATTTCAACTTCAGGTAACAAAGGCAAGGGGATCCGGTCGGATTGCTTTGTTACACTTGAACTTACGACAGGTGGAGGGATCAACCTCCTGATTGAATCGAAGGTCGGGGTAATGTTTCAAGAATCGATACGAAAACTGGCCCTTGAGATGATGGCCTTCTTTCAAATTGAACATGCCAACCTGAAGATCGAAGACCTTGGCGCTCTTCCTCTTGTGCTTGCAGCCCGGATCGAGGCAGCTGTGAAAAAACTGGTTACAACCAAAAAAGATTACCTTTTGCCTTTTGTTGAAGAAAATAAATATACCACTGCAAGAGACAGAAACCGTTTTTCCAGGTTGTATCTTCCGGGCAACAGCCCTGCACTTATGATCAATGCAGGGATACATCATCCCGATGGGATCATCCTCGACCTTGAAGATGCAGTCGCACCTGATAAAAAGTTCGAGGCCCGCTTTCTTGTCCGTAATGCCCTCCGCAACATTGATTTCTATGGTGCCGAACGCATGGTCCGCATAAACCAGGGTGAACGCGGGCTGGAAGACCTGGAGTATGTCATCTCTTATAATGTGAACCTGATCTTACTGCCCAAATGCGAACACCCCGAACAGGTGCAAGCGGTTAATAAAAAGATCCAGGAAATCGTAAATCGTAAATCGTCCCTCGAAAATCCGATATGGCTTATGCCCATTATCGAGAGCGCCCTGGGTGTCATCAACGCATTTTCTATTGCTTCCTCTGCGGATAACGTGGTGGCTTTGGCTATTGGCCTGGAGGATTATACCGCCGATCTCGGCACGAGGCGCACACTGGAAGGAAAAGAATCGTTTTTTGCCCGCAGTATGGTAGTGAATGCAGCCAGGGCCGCCGGCATACAGCCTATAGACTCGGTATTTTCAGACATAGGCGATATGGAAGCCCTGAAGCAAAACGTTTTAAATTCGAAAGCCCTTGGTTTCGACGGCATGGGTTGCATCCACCCCAGGCAAATAAAGGTCATTCATGAGGCTTTCGCCCCCACATCCGACGAAGTCGAAAAAGCCAAAAAGATCGTTTTCGCTTTTCATGAAGCTGAAAAGAAAGGACTGGGTGTTGTCGCACTTGGAAACAAGATGATAGATCCCCCCGTGGTCAAACGGGCCCTGAATACTATAAACCTTGCTGTCAAAATGAACAAACTTGCCGAAAACTGGAGGGAAAGCTATGAGGAAATATGACAAACTTGTAACCAATGCGGCAGGCCGGGTGGTGCCGACAATCATTAACGGGAAACCTGCCGTTCCGTACATGGGAGTGGGCAAATACAGGCCCGAAGGATTTAAAGCCAGCACGCGGATAGCCAGTTGTGCCGATTATCCCGAAGACGGGAACAAGGTGGTAAGTTCACTCAGGGATGCCCTGATCAAATGCGGGCTGAAGGACGGGATGTGCATTTCAACCCATCATCATTTCAGGAACGGCGACCTGGTTGCCAATCCCATTTTCGACATTGCCCATGAGATGGGCATCAAAGGCCTGATGTGGCTTCCTTCAGCTTCATTTCCATGCCACGAGCCCCTTACAAAATATCTTGAAGACGGCACGATAGACCATATTGAAGGCAGTATGAACGGAGCCCTTGGCCGGTTTACCTCGGATGGCAAAATGAAGGGACTCGGCATTCTCCGTTCTCACGGAGGGCGCTACCAGAGCGTGCAGGATGGTGAAGTGCATATCGACATTGCCGTGATCGCTGCGCCGACATCCGACGAGTTCGGAAACTGTAACGGAGTTGACGGCCCGACCGCCTGCGGTCCCCTTGGCTTCGCTCTCGCCGATGCCCAGTTTGCCGATCATGTGATCGTGGTTACCGATAACCTCGTGAAGTTCCCATGCATTCCATGGCAGATCAACGGGAATTATGTGGATTACGTAGTGGTGATGGACAAGATAGGGATAGCCGAAAAGATCGTAAGCGGCACAACAGAGATCACGAAGAGCCCCGACCGTTTGCTGCTGGCCGAATGGAGCGCCCAGTTCTGTGATGAGGCCGGTCTGATTTACGATGGTTTCTCTTTCCAGGCCGGGGCCGGCGGGACAGCTTTATCGATAGGGATATATTTCTCCGATATCCTGCGTGAACGCGGCTGGAAGGCCCGTTTTGCAAGGGGCGGATCAAACAAATACCTCGTGAAGATGCTCGAAGAAGGGCTGGTTGAGTATATCCTTGACGGGCAGACCTTCGACCTTGAAGGGGTAAGGTCGATGCGTGAAAATCCCCACCATACCTGGACCAGCCCGTTTACAAGCTATAACTATCATGGTAAAGGAAACTTCTCTTCACTTGTCGACATTGTGATCCTCGGAGCCACCGAGGTTGATGTGAACTTCAATGCAAATGTGGTTACACATTCCGATGGCTATTTGCTGCATGGGATCGGGGGCTGGATGAACACCCTGTTCGGGAAGACCGTGATCCTGCCGGTACCTTTGTTCCGCGACCGCATTCCCGTGATCCGTGATGAAGTTACAACTCTTTGCGGCCCCGGTGAACTCATCGATGTGATCGTAACCGAACGCGGTATCGCGATTAACCCGCTTCGCACTGACCTCATTGAGAAGATGAAGAATACCAGTTTGCCAATTAAAACCATACAGGAACTCAAGGAAGAAGCCGAAAAGATCTGCGGAAAACCCGAAAAACCAAAATTTACAGACGAGATCGTAGCGGTGGTGAAATGGGTGGATGGGACAGTCATTGACTCAGTTTATAAGATAGCCAGGTAAATTACGATTTACGATTCATCACCACGTTTGAAGCCAATACGATTGCGTTCGGTAATTTCAAGCTGTTGCTGTTTTGTCTGCTCAAGCTGCTTTAGATATTCGAAGATCAGCAGGATCTGCTTATCCTGCTCAACATCTTTTTTCTGTAACTGCTCTAACTTTCGTAATATCTCTGCATGGGTTTCCAGCAACTGACGCATTCTTGTAAATACCCTCACGATCTGGATGTTGACTTTAATGGCTCTGTCACTATTCAATACGCTGGCAAGCATTACTGCCCCATGCTCAGTAAACACATAAGGAAGGTTAGGTGAGAACTTGAGTCGTTTGAGGTGGTCGCAAATTGCGACCACCTCCTCTTTCTCCTGTTCTGTCAACTGGAACATAAAATCTGCCGGAAAGCGTTTGGCATTGCGTTTTACCTGCTCATTGAGCCTTTTGTTAGAAACACCGTAAAGCTCTGCAAGGTCACTGCCAATCATTACTTTTACTCCTCTCACAATCATGATTTTATTCATGATCAGCTCATCGGGGATGTTCAATTGTTTATTGTTTTCGTCCATATTTTGAAGATAAAGTGCTCATAAAAACGATTTATCTTATTGCTCTTTATCCTCGTATTATCAAAAAGTGATATGTTTGCTTTAATAACTTTGTTTTTCCTAAATCGTAAATCTTGTCACCCAGCATCCACCAAATATTAACCAAATACTGGGGTTACACATCCTTCCGCCCTTTACAGGAAGAGATCATCCAATCGGTACTAAAGGGGGAAGATACCCTGGCTCTTCTGCCTACCGGAGGAGGCAAATCGCTTTGCTACCAGGTACCGGCTCTTGCAATGGACGGAATGTGCCTGGTCATTTCCCCCCTTATTTCCCTGATGAAAGACCAGGTCGACAGCCTAAAAAACAAGGGGATAGCAGCTGCAGCCGTGCATTCGGGCATGCATCCCGATGAACAGGAAAGGGTGCTCAGCAATGCCCGTTTCGGAGCGATCAAACTTTTGTACATTTCCCCTGAGCGTCTTGCCACTGAACGGATCAGGGAACTGCTGCGAAAAACCAAAATTAACCTGCTGGCTGTTGACGAAGCACATTGTGTTTCACAATGGGGCTATGACTTCCGCCCTCCTTATTTAAAAATAGCAGAGATCAGGCCGTTCATACCGGGAACCCCATTGCTCGCCCTTACCGCGACGGCAACTCCCAAAGTTGTGAAGGACATACAGGAAAAACTGCAGTTCCGTCGTGAACACCTTCTGCGCAAAAGCTTTGAGCGAAAGAACCTTACCTATGTGGTCTTTAAAGAAGAAGATAAACCCGGGCGACTGCTTAAGATCCTGAACAATGTCAGGGGAAGCGGTATCATTTACGTAAGGAACCGCAGGGAAACAAAGCTGATTGCTGAATTTTTGAAAAAGAACGGGATCAGCGCCGATTATTATCATGCTGGGCTCATCCAGAAAGTGCGTGACCAGAAGCAGAATTCATGGATCGGTGAAAAGGTCCGTATCATGGTTGCCACCAATGCTTTTGGGATGGGCATCGACAAAGCTAATGTGAGGGTCGTGGTGCATATGGACCTGCCTGAATGCGTCGAATCCTATTTCCAGGAGGCCGGGCGTGCAGGAAGGGATGAAAAACAGGCCTATGCCGTCCTGCTTTATGAAAATGCCGACCTGCTTGAAGCAAAGAAAAATCTTGAACAGACTTTTCCGGAACTCGGTATGATCAGGTCGGTATACCAGGCACTGGGGAATTATTTCCAGATACCGGTCGGCAGCGGAAAGGATTCCCGGTTTGATATGGACCTGGCCGCCTTTGCATCCGAATATAAATTCCAGACTGTCATTGCGTACAACTCCCTGAAATTTCTCGAAAAAGAAGGCTATATCATGCTTTCGGATGCAGTTCACCGTCCTTCAAGGATCTTTGTGAAGGCCGATAAGGAAACATTGTACCGCTTCCAGGTTGAAAATGAATTTTACGACCTCTTGCTGAAGACAATTCTCCGTTCATATACAGGTGTGCTCACCGAGTTCGTGGGCTTCAGTGAGGCCGAACTGGCACGAAGGGCAGGCATTAGTACAGAAGACCTCGTGAAACACCTGAAAAGGCTGGAAAAGCTGAAGCTCATTGATTATACCCCGGCATCAGATAAACCGCAGCTGGTTTACCTCGACGACCGCCTCGACGGGAAGGATATCCGCATCTCCCCGGTGTATTACCAGGATCGTCTCAAAGAAGCCGGACAAAGGCTGGAAGCGATGATCCATTATGCCGGATTGTCAAACAAATGCCGGAGCCAGCAACTGCTTGGGTATTTCGGTGAAAAGACTTCGAAACGATGCGGCCGATGCGATGTTTGCATCGAAAGGAACAAGCTCGGGCTCAATGAAATGGAATTCGACGGGGTGTTGAAACTGATCAAGCCGGTCCTGAAAAGCGGTGGTGCGGATATAGGGAGCCTTGTGGCAGCAGCATCAGGCTTTCATGAGGATAAAGTGGTCCTCGTGGTCAGATGGCTGATGGATAACGGGAAGCTGGAGAAAGACGGCGATGGGAAATACAGTTGGAGCATGTGATTTTGTATTTACGGATTACCATTGCAATTGAAGGTAAAATATTCGTAAATCGTAAATCATTCTGCTTTCCTGCAGTCGAAACATACAAACGGTACCGAAATCTCGAGATGCCTGGCAGCCTCAGCTTTTTCATCCATCAATTTGGCAGCTTCCGATAATATATCCTCCTGCCTTCCATCAGGTAAAAATTCTTTCCAGTGCGGCAGAAAGAAGTTCCTTATCAGGTAATGCCTGTAAAAAGCCCTGGCCGATGTAAAACGATATTTGAAGCCGTCGGGCTGAACCGACGAGATCCGGAACCCGTGATCCGTTATCAGGGCCTGAAGATATTCAACAGGTTTGCGTTTGTCGTAAATATGTTCATCCATGGCGGCAATACAATCCTGCAAATTCAGGTTCTCGAGCACCGACCTGAGGGCATCATAAAATTCGGTCATGGTATGGGGAAGGTTCATCGTTAGCACCATCTGGGCGCCGGGTTTACAAACCCTGAAACATTCACGAAGCACCTTGCTCTGGTCGTTAACATTATTAAACCCGTTGTTTGAAATAATCAGATCAAAAACACCATTGCCAAAGGGCATGTCCTCACCCCTCCCCTGTACAGCAAATGCATTGGTCACATCCCTGAGCCGGATCTTATCCTTCAGGACTTCCATCGCATCATCCGATGGGTCCAGCCCGTGAACCTCGCTTCCCTCCCCCAGCCTGTCGGCCAGCTCGAACATAGGAAAACCGTATCCGCAACCAATATCAAGCACCCTGATATTCTTTTTGTATATCAGCGTATCGAGCAACAGTATCCCGAAGGGAGCCGACCAGAATGGGAGTTCGTCGTACAATAGTGTTTTTTCGGAAGCAGACATAAGATAAGGATGTTAACATTCGGAAACAAAATTAAGAATGTTGAATGTACAATGTACAATGTACAAATAATAGATCTGCTCCAATCCATTGATATTTGTAATTTGTACATGGTCATTTGTACATTTTTCCGACTTTTGCCCCATGATCCTCCCCTATTTCTTTTATTCGAGAGAAGACGTTGTTCATATAGCCCGTGAGCTTATTGGCAAAGTGCTTGTAAGCCGGATTAACGGAATAACCACATCCGGAATCATTTATGAAACCGAAGCCTACAACGGCATTATTGATTCTGCTTCACATGCCTTCGGCGGAAGGCGGACTGCCAGGACGGAGATCATGTACCATGATGGCGGAACCGCCTACGTTTACCTCTGTTACGGGGTTCATTCCCTGTTTAACGTGGTGACGAACAGGAAAGACATTCCTCATGCAGTGCTTATCAGGGCCATCAACCCTCTTGATAATGCTGATATCATGCTGAAGCGGGCAGGGAAGCCAAAACTTACAAAAAACATTGGGGACGGACCCGGGAAAGTTGCTAAACTGCTCGGGATTCATTTTTCTGATACCGGCAGCAGCCTCCTCCGGAAATCAGCAAACATCACGGATGACGGGATATGGATTGAAGACCGCGGGATTATGATTGATCCATCTGCCATCGGTGCGTTCGCCCGCATTGGAGTTGAATATGCAGGGAAAGACGCAGACTTACCTTACAGGTTCAGAACGCAACTTTGAGAAATTATTTTTTTCCAAAGATCTTAAACCCAAGCGACACGACCCACATGCCGTTTTTGGCATCGAAGTGCCAGGAGCCTGCATCTTTTATCATCTGGTTCAGACCATAGGTGTACCTGACGTCGAACTTCAGGAATAAAATATCGATCCCGGTGCCCCCCATGATATACCAGTTCACTGAACTCAGGCTGGCTTCAGTTATCGGGCCGGTAACGGAATTCTCATCTTCAATCTTTTTGTTTGTTATAAATGAAGCTTCCGGCCCGAGCTCTATTCTCCAGCTGATAACGTCAGAATGGATGATCTTGAAACCCAGCAACAACGGAACATCGACACTCCCTATAGTGATCTTTTGTTTCCAATTACTGGTTGAGAGGTTTCCCGAGCCTGTAAAAACTGCGCCGCTCATCGTATATTGCACCTCCGGCGCGACATAAAAACGTTTCCCGATCCGGGTCCATATACCGACATGAAATCCGCTGTTGAACTGAGATTTAACGGTGTCGAGATTAGTTGAAAGTTTGTTCGCATTATAACCCACCTTAAGACCAAGGGCAAATTGCCCGTAAGACATATCGGCAGCGAACAGGGCGATGGCAAAAATCAACAGTACTTTTTTCATATATCGTTATTTTTCTAATTCAAATTCCGGGTAAAAATAATGGTTTTTTTTCAGAGTGAATTGTCCGGGATATAAAATTCCACAACAGCTCCTCCTGAAGGATTATTATACAGATCTATGCGGCCCCCGTGGGCTTCAATAATAAATTTTACCAGAGGGAGGCTTAGTCCCGGATTTTTATCCACATGGGTCTCACCTGTTACGAAGAGTTCAAATTTTCTCAGAAGGACTTCAGGGGAGAAGCCCGGTCCTTAGTCCGTTAGTTTGAAGTGAAGTCCATTGGCCTGTTTGTGTACTTTTAGGGTAATCAACGAGTCTGCAGGAGAATAGCGTATGGCATTATCGAGAAGCTTTATCAGGGCCGTTACAAACAGATCCTTGTTTACATTGAGGGGAGGGATATCCTCAGACTCAAGAAAAAATCGCCTTTGCTGGTCAGCAAGAGCTATTTTATTTGCCTCTTCCACAATTTCATGAACGTCAACATGCTGCTTTGGGAAGAAATTGCCGGAAGCCTGTAGTTGGGTTATCTGAAGAGCTGCATATGAAAAGCTTTCAAGCCTCTTGAGGGAGATGTCGAGCATTTCAAAAAACTCTTTCTGCTCGGGTGAAACGGCCATGCTCTTTAGCAAAAAACTTGCCCCTATGATGCCATTTAATGGCGTCCGGATCTCATGGCTGATGATCTTCAGGAAATTATCCTTGCTTTTATCCAGGGATTCCACTTTTAACAGCGCATCTTTCAGCTGCTGGTTAGCTTCGGTGATCTCGATAGTTTTATTTGAAACCTCTGTCTGCAGCCATTTATTGACATCTTTGAGTTTCGCCCTCATTTGTTTCATTTCCAGGTGGGTCTTTACCCTTACCATCAGCTCTTCTGCCTGGAAGGGCTTTGCCAGGTAATCGATCCCTCCCGACTGGAAGCCTTCAACCAGGCTATCGGTATCGCTTTTTGCTGTAAGGAAGATCACCGGGATATCTTCTCCCCCTGGTAGTTGTTTTAACCTTCTGCAGGTTTCAAAACCATCCATTCCCGGCATCATTACATCAAGCAGCACCAGGTCGAAACTCTCCTCACTTAACCATTCGAGCGCCCTGAATCCGTCGGTGGCAGCTTCAACTTCATACCCGTTTGCCGATAGCAGTGTACCTGCGACCTGTATATTTTTAGGCTGGTCGTCAACCAGCAATATCTTTTCCGCCATTTTATTTTAATTGTTGTTCATACCTGATAATACGTCCTTTGCCTTGCGGAGCATAGGTTCAAACTCCTTCAATACTGTTTCCATAAGTGCAATGTCGAAGGACTCTATAGCCAGATCCAAAGAGGCCACCCATTTTGAAAAGGGCTCCCAGGAATACTTTTTAACGAGTAGGTGTGCTTTTTCAAGCAAGGTTTTCGAAAATTGAACTGATCTCTTTTTCAAGGCCGCAGACACATTGTCACGAAACTCACCCGATAGTTCTGCAAGAAGGGCGTTAAGGACTTGTGCACTGACTGTATGATCCGGAACCCCTGCAGCTTGAGGGGTGCCATCTTCCGGTTGTATGTTTTCGTAGGGAAGGAACTTGCATAATTCAACGATCAGCTCATCCGCAATGACAGGCTTCTTGAGAAAACTATCGAAACCTTTCAGTTTTACATCCCGTTCATCCTGGTGAAAAGCTGAAGCACTCACAGCGATTACCGGCAGGCCGCTGAGTGAAACATCGGCCCGGATCTCTTTCACCGCAGCGAATCCGTCCATCACCGGCATCCTGAGGTCCATCATCACCAATGAAGGTTTTGCACGGCGGATCATTTCAAGGGCCTCTTTACCGTTGGATGCCTCGCTGCAATTCAAGCCCAACCCGCTCATCAAACCACTCAAAACCAGCCTGTTATTGCTTATATCGTCGACGATCAAAACCGATGAATCATTAAATTTCACCTTGCTATGCTGATCCATTTTCACTGAAGGTGCATTCAGATCGCCTTCGAACACTTCTAACAGCGGCAGGGTTACACTGAAGGTGCTGCCGATAAATGGTTCACTTTCAACCTCAACCCTGCCGCCCATCAGGGTCACAAGCTTCTGGGTTATAGCCAGGCCAAGGCCTGTACCGCCGTATTTGCGGGAATCCTGGTTCTCAACCTGCTCAAAAGCACCGAAAACATGCTTCATCTGATCCTGGTTAATTCCTATGCCGGAATCCTTAACACTGAGAATCATGTCGACCCTGTTCCCTTTCCGGGCAAGAAGACCGGCAGAGAGCGTGATCTCCCCCTCATCGGTGAATTTTAAAGCATTGCTCATGAAGTTCAGTAATATCTGGCGGATGCGCAATTCATCGGAGACCAGGTTCCCGGGCAGGTTTTCATCGACTGAAATGGTCAGCACCAAACCCTTTTCCGTTGCCTTGGCTATAAACAGGGACCCAACCTCTGACAAAAGGTGCCTTATGTTGAAGGGTTCAGGGTGGATCTCAAGTTTCCCCGCTTCAATTTTTGAAAGGTCCAGTATATCGTTTATCAGGCTTAGAAGTATTTTACTGCTGGAACTTATAGATTTAATATAATTTGCCTGCACAGGGTCCCTGACCAAACCTGTCAGTATCTGAGAGAATCCTATGATCGCATTCATGGGTGTCCTGATCTCATGTGACATGTTTGCCAGGAACACGCTCTTAGCCTGGTTTGCCGAATCGGCCTCTTTCCTGGCTGCGTCCAGCTCAGCTGAAAGCAACCTGAGCTTCAGCGTTGTCTGTCTTTGTTTGTAATACGCCAGGGAAGCTGTCCAGAGGGCAATGAATACAATGAAAAAAGGCAGCAGTCCCAGGAAAATGCTCATCCATACATCAGTTTTCTTTGCATACATTGCCAAAATGACCTTGCCTATCCTGTAAAAATATTTGTAATATCTGCCTTCCATGGATGCAGTAATAAATCCCGTGTTTTGGCTGTTACGGAACTCCTCGCTGAGCTTCAGTTCAGGAATGAAGCTGTAAATGTTCTTAACCTCATGGAAGCCGTTTAACCGTTCATCGCTCGTTGAAAAAATGTATCCGGTGGTATCATACAATGACAATCTTGCCTTGTCGAGATCGATGTCAAGGACTTTCCTGAAATACTCCATCCTGTAATCAATGCAGATTTCTCCTATGACAGTGTCGTTTAGAACAAGAGCGGTGTAAAATGTAAGGATCTTCTGTTTTATCACTTGTCCAAAAAAGTCCCTGGTCAGGTCAACTTCCCCTTGTTTCCCCCTGATCGGGGCCATTCTTTCGGGTGTATTGTTGAAACCACTTATTATTAACGAATCTTCAAGCGCTTTCCCGTTATAGTATTCCAGTACCTGTCCTGACTTCAGTCGCAGATACAGGCGAGCAACATTAACTGAACCACCTGTCAGCAACCTCGTATAGGGATACATCTCCTGGAGTACTAATTTCATTGAATTCAACTGATCCTTCATCAGTTCCACCGGGGACAAAATAAACATGCTGTCGGTTGTCCTGTCCCTGTATATATATCGTATGCGCTTCTCGGCAATGTTTAAAGGCAGGCGGATGGCTTTCGGATGTGACTGCAGGTAACGGTCCATTTCTTTCTGGAACATCAGCAGTTTTTCACGGTTGGAGCTTAAACTGGTATTAAGTCTCAGTGATACCTGCTGGCACTTTAACTCCCATTCATTGCGAAATGAATGTAAATAAATCCTGAAACCAAAAAAACCGGTTAGCGCCAGTCCGGCCATGAGAACGGCAATCCAGATTATATTCTGATTCTTTTTGTTCATATTCAGAGGATAGGTAAAAATAAAAAAAAACCACCGGGAAGGTGGTTTTTTTCGTGAAGTAATTGCATGAGCTGTTTACTTAACTTTCTTTACAAGTTCTGCTCCAGCCTTGAATTTTACGACTTTTTTTGCAGGGATCTTGATTTCTTTGCCATTCTGGGGGTTACGGCCTTTACGGGCAGCACGCTTTGAAACGGCAAATGAGCCAAATCCTACTAAAGCAACTCTTTCACCTTTGCCAAGAGCCTTCGTTGTGGAAGTGATAACAGCTTCCAGTGCCCTTTTTGCTTCTGCCTTCGTAATTTTTGCATCCTTTGCAACTGCTTCGATTAACTGAGCTTTGTTCATTTTTTCGGGTTTTAAATTAATACTCCATTTTGATAATCCCTGCAAATATAAGGCGTCTGTGGAATTTGTCAAGAGTTTTTTATCCAAAACCATTGAAAATGTTGAAAAAATGAAGTTTTTGTTAATAACTCCAGCAAGGAAACGTATGATTAGCGGGGATTTCAGATGATATTCCGGCCAAACCCTCTCAGGAACACTTCTGTTTTCATAGGTTTTCGGCCTGCAAGCTGCAGCTCATATATATCCAGGTCTCCATCTGAAGCCGCGATTTTAAGAAAACTCCGGCCATCGCTAATGA
Source organism: uncultured Bacteroidales bacterium (assembly GCA_903887775.1). Lineage (GTDB taxonomy): Bacteria > Bacteroidota > Bacteroidia > Bacteroidales > FEN-979 > CAIRDP01. Next base: position 101,494 of record CAISRB010000005.1, on the reverse strand, counting down.
TGGTTCCCGGGGCTGCAGAAGGCCCCTGGTTTTTAAGGCCTGCCCTGAAAATCTTCATGCCTGCCTTTGTCCCGTCTTTCAGCAGGATCTCCGTATATGCTGCAGGCACCGGGCTTAATCCCCTTATTATATTATATATGACTGCGGATGGCATCGTCCAGTCTATCCGGCAGGTTTGGGTAAATATTTTGGGTGCGGGCTTTAAAGGTGACTGTTGATCGGTGAACAGCGACTGGTCGCAGGCCGTTACATTTCCGGCAACAATGCTTTGCACTGTCCTTACTACCAGCTGAGCCCCTTTGACCTTCATGCGGTCATGAAGCTCGCCTGCAGTCTCTTCAGGGCCGATATTCATGCTTTCCCTGAAGATGATGTCGCCGGTATCGACCTTCTCCTTCAGGAAAAAGGTTGTAAGCCCTGTCTCCGTCTCACCGTTGATGATGGCCCAGTTGATCGGGGCAGCGCCACGGTATTGCGGCAACAGGGAGGCATGAAGGTTGAAAGTTCCTTTTACAGGCAAAGCCCATACAGCTTTCGGCAGCATCCTGAACGCCACCACCACCTGGATCTCCGGTTCAAGGGATTGCAGGCGGTCAACAAATGCGGGATCCGATAAGCGTTCGGGCTGAAGTATCTCCAAACCCTGCTCAAGGGCGTACTGTTTGACGGCTGAAGCCCTCAGCTTCATGCCGCGACCCGCGGGCTTATCGGGAGCAGTCACGACCCCGACGACTTGATATCCGCCTTCAAACAAAGCCTTTAAAGACTCAAGGGCAATCTCCGGAGTCCCGAAAAAAACGATGCGGGCTGATGACTTCATCAATAAAAAAAAATGCCTGATTCCTCAGGCAAAATAAGTTAAAAAAACGGAATCTTCAGGTTTATTTCTTTTCCCCGATCTTCCCTTCGGCAAAGGCGATATATCTCTCAATGTCCCTGCCTTCATTCGAACGGGGATACTCGTCCTTGATCTTTTTATACATCTTCAAAGCGTTTTGAAAATCCGAAAGCTCGGTATAACCCATAGCTGCCTTCATATAGAAATAAGGAGATATGAATTCATTTTTCCCTTTCTCTGCAGCTTCAATATAACATCCGATACCTTTCTGTATATCATTTGTTTCCACATAGGCATCGCCTAAAGCTCCTTTTGCAAGAGGACCGATGACCTGGTCGCCGGCACTGAATTTCTTAAGCTGTGAGATGGCGTTATCGAACTGCCCCAGTTTGAGGTAAGATACACCGGCATAATAATGTGAAAGGTTTGCCGATTTGGTCATGCCGTATTCATCGATTATGGAAAGGAATCCCAGGTATTGCCCGTCTCCGTTCAGCGCTTTCTTCAGTGAGTCCTGCTCAAAGTATTTCTGGGCCATGAACATCTGGCTCTCTGCTTCTTTCTCCCTTGGAGCGAGGTAAAACCTTTTAAATCCAAAGAAACCCAGTACTACAACGATGATGACCCCGAGAAAAATAAGGATCAGCTGCTGGTTTTTCTCAAGAAACTGCTCAGTTTTCCCGAATGCTTCTTCTACCGCAACAATTCGTTCTTCAGTCTTGTCTACTTGTTTATCAAGCTTTTGTGCCATTTTTTTGAAAAATTTGAGTTTGCAAAGTTACATTTTTTCCCTTTACTCCCCACTACTGATTCATTTTTTTACCTTTGAATGAATATTTTAGCTGTTATGACGGATGAATACAGATATTGATAAACTTGATACTGACACGAAAAACAAACTTCTTGACCACCTCCTCGGATTTGTTTCCGGTGAAAGGAAAGCCAGGTTCTCGGAGATCATCTCCTTACGGACACGCCACCTGACAATTATACTTGAAGACATTTACCAGCCGCATAATGCAAGCGCAGTGTTACGCACCTGCGATTGTTTTGGCCTGCAGGATGTGCATATCATCGAGAACAGGAATAAATATGAAGTGAACCCTGATGTCGCGCTGGGTTCTGCCAAATGGCTCACTTTATACAAATATAACAGAACTGCTTCAAATACTTCTCTTTGCATCCGGGCCCTGAAAGAAAAAGGGTACAGGATAGTGGCCACCATGCCGCATAAGAATGATTTTACTCCCGGCAACCTGCCCCTCGGCAGCAAGTTCGCACTTCTCTTCGGAACCGAGCTGAATGGCCTGTCGGAAGAAGCCATCGGCCTTGCCGACCAGTTCGTCAGGATACCCATGTTCGGGTTTACCGAAAGCCTTAATATCAGCGTTTCAGCGGCTATTTTTCTTCATACTCTTACAAACCGCCTCAGGAATTCAGAAGTATCCTGGGCTCTGGGGGAAGATGAGAAAACTGATGTCCTTCTGAATTGGGCAGCCGGTTCCATCAGGAAATCTGACATCATGATTCGTGATTTTCTGAAGAAAAATCCGGTATGATCATATTTTAACAAATCATTTCTTTACCTTTGCTTTTTCTGGAAACTAAAATGAGTGCATATGGGAAAAGGTGATAAAAAATCAAGAAGAGGGAAGATCATTATAGGATCTTTTGGCGTAAGACGGCCCCGTAAAAAGAAAAAAGGAATTGTCTCTCCCCCTAAACCAAAGGAAATAAAAGTAACAGCAAAAGCAGCGGAAGAACCTTTGAAGACTGTTGCTGCCGAGGCTGCAATAGCAGAAAAGAAAGTTGCAAAGAAAGCCTCAACGAAGAAGGCTGCTGAAAAAACCGAGGAAGGCGAAAGCAAACCCAAGGCAGTAAAAGCAAAGAAAAAAGCCGAACCTAAAGAGGCAGCTGGCGAAACCCATCCGAAGGCAGTGAAAGAGTAGCAAGGCCTGCAGTCGGGTTTCACACCTGATACTTTCTGATAACTTTGTCCGGGTACTGAAAAACACCCGGATTTTTTATATGGAACTTATCCGGAAATATTTCCCTGCTCTGGACGGGAGAAAATTCTCCCAGTTCGCCCGGTTGCTTGAATTATATCCTGAATGGAACAGCAGGATAAACGTCATCAGCCGTAAAGACATAGAACATCTTGAAGAAAGGCACCTGCTTCATTCAATGAGTCCGGCCAGGATAATTCAATTCAGGCCCGGCACCCGGATAATGGATGCCGGAACCGGAGGAGGTTTACCCGGGATACCCCTGGCTATACTTTTCCCGGAGTCGGAGTTTTTACTCGTTGATTCAATAGGTAAAAAGATACTGGTGGCGAAGGCAATCATGCAGGAACTGGGCCTGACCAATGCAACCGCAATCAACTGCAGGTATGAAATCCTGGAACGGCAATTCGACTTCATCCTGGGACGTGCAGTTACAAACATTGCCGGTTTCACTTCCGGGCTTGCAAAGCTGGTCAGCAGGAAGAATGAAAACAGCCTTGAAAACGGTTTCCTGTATCTGAAAGGAGGAGATTTCGAAGAAGAACTTGAAGGTATAAAGGCAAAATGGCGTATTTTTAATCTTTCAGAATTGTTCACGGAAGAGTATTTCCTGACCAAAAAACTGCTGCACCTGTACTAGAAGTAATTCGTAAATCCTTGTTAGGTTGCCCGAATTTTCGTTATTTAGCAAAAAATTAAAAAATCACAATCATGGCTGAAGCTAAAAAGTATTTACCCTTCGTCTCCGCTGAAACGCATATGAAGGAATTTACAGTGCGGGCGCTGATCGTAGGCTTGTTTTTTGCCGTTATCCTGGGAGCTGCAAATGCGTACCTGGGATTAAAGGCAGGGATGACTATTGCAGCAACATATCCCGCAGCTGTTCTCGGAATGGCAATCCTCCGCTTAATGCGCGGAACTATTTTGGAAGAGAATTTCACCCGTACTGTTGGTTCCATTGGTGAATCCGTAGCTGCCGGTGCTATTTTCACGCTACCAGCGTTTTTCGTATCAGGAATTTGGCCGGATTTTTTCACGTTTGGTCATTATATTACCTCATCGCTTATCCTGATTGCAGGAGGTATCCTGGGTATCATGTTCGTGGCACTGCTTCGCCGTGTCATGGTTGAAGATGCAGAATTGCCTTTCCCCGAATCTGTGGCTGCTGCCGAGATCCACAAAGCAGGACAAAGCGGTTCAGGTGGTTCCCAATTCCTGTTCTGGGCCATGGGCCTTGGAGCTCTTGTAAAACTTCTTGGTGAACTTAAATTCTTTCTATACCTCTGGGAAAAATTTATCTTCTGGGGAAAACAGACCATTTCAGGAACTGTATTCACAGGCAAGGGAGGCATGATGCTGAGCTCTCCCGGCGTAAGCCCTGCATATATGGGCGTCGGATATATCATCGGCCCGAAACTCGGAGCCCTTAACTTCAGCGGCGGCCTGCTGGCCTGGGGACTTATGGTCCCTATGATCATGTATTTTATCTTACCGGGCATGGATTTCCAGGCATGGGCATCCTTCCTGATGAGCAAGGATGCAACCCTTACCCTGGAACAGGCCATGACGAAGGTTAATGATCCCGCCTACCAGATGCTTCAGATCTGGAAATTCATTGTGAGGCCTATAGCCATCGGAGGTATGCTTGTCAGCGCAGCCTTTACACTTTATAAAATGAGAAAGAGCCTGATCACAGGCGTGGGCAGGTCAATAACCGATGTCAAGAAAGCTGCACAGGGCATGGGACATGCTGCTCCCCGCACCGAGAAAGACCTCAGCTTTGGAGCTATTATCATAGGTATTCTTGCAGTCGCACTTCTTACCTTCTCCATCACATATTTCATTTTCGAGACCAACCTGCTGATCGCCGTAGTGGCTTCAACGGTTATGATCATCCTGGCTTTTTTCTTTGCAGCCGTTTCGGGTTACCTGGTTGGGATCATGGGATCCAGCAATAACCCTATCAGCGGACTTACACTGACTGCGCTTGTGGTAACAGCCCTTATCCTTGTAGGCCTTGGCGTACAGGGTAATGCAGGCGTTGCAACGGTGCTCGGGGTTGCTGCCATCGTTTGTGTTTCAGCAGCTGTAGCGGGCGAAATGCTCCAGGACCTTAAAGCAGGTCATATTCTCGGCGGTACACCCTGGAGGATGCAGATTGGTGATATCATCGGCGTTATCCTGGCAGGCGCAGTTATGTTTGTAGTGCTTGCCTATCTCAATGAAGGCGACATTGCTTCAGGCAAGAACCTGGGTTACCAGGGAGGGTTCGGCAGCCGTAACCTATCGGCTCCCCAGGCAGGCCTTATGGCGATCCTCTCACGCGGTATTGTAGAAGGCGCAATGGCATGGCCACTCATCATCTCGGGAATGCTCATGGGCGTTGCTTTCATCCTGATGCAGGTCCGCAGCCCGATGCTCGTGAGCGTTGGTATGTACCTGCCACTTGAAACGACCTTTGCAATTTTTGCAGGTGGACTTATCAAGGGAGGCGTGGATTATTTTGCAGGCAAACGCAAGCTTAATGAAGCACAAAAGATACGGGTTGATAATACCGGGGTACTGCTGGCATCAGGGATGATAGCAGGTGAGGCCCTTATGGGACTTGTTATTGCCATCCTCGCGGCATTCGAGTTCTTCCTCTACGATCATTTCGTGTTCTTCAGAAATCCGACTTACATCATCAGCCTGGTCATCCTTGCAATCATTGCTTTCGTTCTGATCCAGATACCTCTGAAAAATGCAGGCAAGCCCGACGAACCGGCTCCCCCTGCATCAGGGATGTAATCAATATATTATCATTATGAGGCTGCCACATTAGTAGTGACAGCCTCTTTATGCACCATGGAAAAATCGTTTTTTAAAAGGAGAAAGATCCTTAAACAAACAAATTCACTTGATCTTCATCCCATCCGGCTGATGGAATCGGAGAAACGGGATACAGACAACCTTAATATACTGCTGCCCCGTTTTAAAAACAAACTGGCTTTTAAACTTCTTCAGCCCAGCTGGAAAGGTGAATTCATCAGGATCAAACTCGACAACTTCGGTTCGGCTGTATGGGAGCTTATCGACGGCCATCTGACGACGGCTGATATATGTGACATGCTGAAGGAAAGATTTCCTGAAAAACAAGGCCTGCTGGAAGAAACCGAGGAGAGAGTCAGCAAATTCCTTTCACTGCTTTACCAGCAAAGGTTCATAAGTTTCACAGAATTGCAAAACAATCATGCAACTTATGAGAAGTGATTTTTTCCGTTACCCTGTACAATTCATTAAGGCCATTCTTTGTTCTGCCTTTATATTTTGTGTCATACCGGCCAGAACAAATGATAAACCAAACGATACTGCCGCAATCCATAGTTTGATCCGTGAAGGGGTAAAAGCCCAATCGGAAAACGAGCAAAAAAAGATCTCGCTTTTTCAGCATGCCATCTTGATTGCTGAATCAAATAACTACCAGGATGACATGGTCGTCGCTGCCCAGGTATCAGTTTGTGATTATCTTATTTACAGGGGAGAAGTTGATTCGGCTATCAAATATGCGTTAAAAGCGTTAAAATACTATGATGTAAAAGGGCAAAAAAAGAAATCGATCGAAATGTTAGGCCGGATTGGTGACATTTTGCGCGGGAACGAGGTTTATGATGAGAGTTACAAATATTTTACAAAGGCTTTGGATCTGCTGTCTCAGGTAGGTGACAGCTCACTTTATGCGACAATTTATAATCAAATTGCCGCAACTTATTTTGAGGATTCACAATATCCACTTGACAGTTCCTGGAATTATGCAAAAAAATCTCTTGCCATTTCTCAAAAACTCCGGTTGCAGTATAATATTTATTCAAACCTGAACATTCTCGCCGGAATTGAAACAAAACGTTCAAATTATTCACAGGCAGTTAAGTATTTCGAACAAGCTCTTCCCATTGCCATGATCACTGCGAAAGGGGACGAAGCATTGATCCTGACTAACCTTGCAAATACATATAAGAGCATGAATCAGAACAGCAAAGCCGAGGCTCTCAACCTGAAGGCTTTGGAACTGGCTACGAAATATAACATTCCCCAATATGTCAAATTATCATGTCAGAATCTGTATCTTTTATATAAGTCTGTAGGGGAATACAAAAAATCCCTGGATTACCTCGAAGAATCTCATACAATTGAGCAAAAAATTATAAGCCAGAGGATACAGGTCCAGGTGCAGGACTTCAACTATATGGTCGAGCTTGATAAAAAAGAAGACGAAAACAGGAGCCTTGAATATCAGCAAACAATCACTAAAAGCAATCTGAATCTGACTATTATCATCACCATGTTCCTTTCAGTTATTTTACTGTCATCCGTTGCATTTATCATCTACCAGCAGCGACAGAAAAAGAAAAAAAGACAAATTATATCAGAACTCGACCAGTCCAATAAAGTGCTCAAGCGATTTATTTCAATCCTGGCACATGACTTGCGTTCACCCTTTAACTCCATCCTTGGTTTCTGTGACATGCTGAAAAATGATCCGTTTCTGACAGAAGAAGAGCGAACAATGGCAATTAACAATTTATATTCATCAAGCCAGTCAACATTCAGGCTACTTGAACGTTTGCTGGAGTGGTCCAAGTTAGAGTCAGGATCTGTTAAACCAATAAAACGGCAGTGTGACCTGAATGAACTTGTCAGTGAAGCTATTTCGCTTGTAGAGCATGCTGCCCGATTAAAAAACATATTGATCGAACACAGTTTTGACCAGTCGCCACAGGTTTTCTCCGACCCTAACATGATCTCTACCGCTCTCAGGAATATCATATCGAATGCAGTGAAATTTACGCATCCGGGCGGGGAGATCCACATCTCGACACATATTGCGAACCGGTCCATTATGGTAGTTGTCCAGGACAGTGGTATCGGGATGCCGGCCAACTTGCTTCAAAAATTATTCAGGCTTGAAGAGAACTATTCCTCGAAAGGGACCGCGGGGGAATCAGGAACCGGGCTTGGGTTGATCCTTTCGAAAGATTATATTGAAATGAATGACGGGACCATCGAAGTATCCAGCGAACCAGGAAAGGGAAGCCGGTTTACGATCAGGTTGCCTTTATTTTCCTGAATTTTTAGCTTTACAACTGAGATATTTATTAAGTTTGTTGTTCATAAATTCACATTAAAATCTACCTATTATGAGTAAAGATATACTGAACCTTAAACCCGCTTTATTGTGGAAAAATTTTTACAATCTTACACAGATCCCCCGGCCTTCAAAACATGAAGACAAGGTTCAGGATTTTCTTGTTCAGTTTGGCAAGAACCTGGGCCTTGAGACCATCAAAGATGAAGTTGGCAATGTCATAATCCGCAAACCTGCAACGCCGGGTATGGAAAACCGCAAAGGAGTTGTCCTGCAGGGCCATATGGATATGGTTCCACAAAAGAACAATGACACACAGCATGATTTTGAAAAAGATCCCATTGTGACTTATATTGACAATGGCTGGGTTAAAGCCAGAGGCACAACTCTCGGGGCCGATAACGGACTTGGTGTGGCAGCTGCAATGGCTGTGCTTGAATCTAAAGATATTCAGCATGGTCCCGTTGAAGCCTTTATTACCACTGATGAAGAAACAGGCATGACCGGAGCAATGGGGATCAAGCCCGGAGTTCTCAAAGGAGACATCCTGCTGAATCTCGACACCGAGGAAGAAGGAGAACTGTATATAGGCTGTGCCGGCGGTACAAACGGCAACTTCTCTTTCACTTTCAAGCCAGCCGGGGTTCCTGCTGCAGTTGAAGCTTTCAGGCTTACCATCACCGGACTGAAAGGCGGGCATAGCGGTGTTGACATCCATCTTGAACGGGGAAACTCCATTAAAGTCCTTACCCGTGTCCTTTGGGAAGGCAGCAAACATTTTGGTCTCAGGCTGGCGTCACTGGAAGGTGGAAGTCTCAGAAACGCCATCCCCAGGGAAGGCAGCGCGTTAATCGTAATCCCGGTCGAATTTAAGGATGCCTTTATTGCAGCAGTTGCTGATCTCGAAAAAATTATCCGGAAAGAGTTGTCGGCTGTGGAACCCACAATGAAAATCTTTCTGACCCCGGCTCAAAAACCGGACTCCCTGATCGACGAAGTCAGCCAGCGAAATATCATTAATGCCTTGTATGCCTGCCCGAACGGGGTTATCCGTAGGAGCAATGAAATGCCGGGGCTTGTCGAGACTTCAATTAATATTGGCGTCCTCAAGACCGAGAACAACATGGTGCTCGGGCAGACCCTTCTTCGCAGTTCTGTCGACTCGGCAAAGCTTGACCTTCAAAATATGGTAGATGCAGTGTTTACAATGGCCGGGGCTGACATCACAATGGACGGAGAGTATCCAGGCTGGAAACCTGACCCCGATTCTGCCATCCTTAAACTTATGCTTGATCTGTATAAAAAAATGTTCGGAAAAGAACCTATGGTAAAAGCGATCCATGCAGGGCTTGAGTGTGGAATTCTTGGCGGCCCCTATCCGAACTGGGACATGATCTCTGTTGGCCCTACGATAGTTTCTCCTCATTCCCCGGATGAAAAAACCGAAATTGAATCGGTTAGAAAATTCTGGGATTACCTCGTCGAAACACTAAAAAACATTCCTCAGAAATAATTTCCTTTTGGATTTCAAAAAAAATCTTAACTTTGCAGCCCTAAAATAAGAATACAATGGCAGCACCAACATTTCACCCGTCGAACACGAAAAGGAAGAACAAGCATGGTTTCCGCGAAAGAATGTCTACTGCAAACGGACGCAGGGTTCTGGCAAACAGAAGGGCAACAGGCAGGAAAAAACTAACCGTTTCCGACGAATATAAAGACAAGAAATAATTTTCCCGTTTTGGAAATACCGTTAACACGGTTCTGACGTTATAAAAAGAAGATAATTTCACATTATCTTCTTTTTTTATTTTTGACATTCAATTCGTTAAAAATCAAAGCATGAAAAACCTGAACTTTTTTAAGTCAGCATGGCCCTACCTGGTCGCCGTTGTTATTTTCCTCGCTGTTACAATGATTTTCCTTTCACCACTCATCGAAGGAAAACAGATCCTCCAGAGCGACATTGTCCACTGGAAAGGAGCTGCTAAGGAAATTGGTGACTTCAGGGCCAAAACCGGGCAGGAACCGCTGTGGACCAATTCGATGTTTGGAGGAATGCCGGCATACCAGATTTCAACCCGTTATACCGGGAACCTTCTCGATTTTGCCGATAAGATCCTTACACTTGGCCTTCCACATCCCGCGAATATGGTATTCCTGTATTTTGTCGGGTTTTTCATCCTGCTTCTTGTACTTGGTCTTAATCCATGGCTGTCGGTGGCCGGCGCCATTGCTTACGCATTTTCATCATACTTCTTCATTATCATAGAGGCAGGGCATAACTCACAGGCCCATGCAATAGGTTATATCGCGCCGGTACTGGCGGGGATGATCCTTACCCTGAGAAAAAAATATCTTTGGGGATTTATCCTTACAGCTGTTTTCCTGTCCCTCGAAGTGAAACAGAACCATCTCCAGATCACCTATTACCTAGCCCTTACTGCTATCATCCTGGGAATAGTCGAACTGGCCTATTCCCTGAGGAATAAAACTTTTACCGCTTATCTCAAATCGGTTTCTTTACTGGTTGTTGCCCTTGTATTTGCCGTTCTCACGAACCTTTCTCTCCTCTGGACCACCTATGAATACGGCAATTATACGATCCGGGGCAAGTCGGACCTGACCACCCAGCAAGGGAACCGTACGACGGGCCTTGATAAAAATTACGCCACCCAATGGAGTTACGGTGTGGGTGAAACGATGACCCTGCTGATACCTGATTTTTACGGCGGCTCTTCGAACGAATCCCCCGGCATGAACTCCAATATTGCTAAAACGCTGCGAACAAATAACATCCCGGAAGATAACATTCGGCAATTCGCAGGACAGGGAGGTCTGATGTACTGGGGTAACCAGCCCTGGACATCGCCTGTTTATATAGGAGCGATCATTATTTTTCTTTTCTTTCTTGGGCTGATTATCGTAAAAGGCCCGCTCAAGTGGTGGTTGCTGGCTGCCACCTTACTATCGATAATGCTTTCGTGGGGACACAACTTTATGTGGTTAACCGACTTCTTCCTGAATTACTTCCCGGGGTATAATAAATTCAGGGCGGTAACTATGATCCTGATTATTGCCGAATTGACAATTCCCCTGCTCGGATTCCTTGCCATTAAAGTGATCTTCGATGAGATGGCCACTGCCGGTAAACTCAATAAGGCGCTGTACATTGCCTTTGGTATTGCCGGCGGACTTGCCCTGGTCTTTGCGGTGGTACCTGATATGTTCCTGAGCTTTACCTCGCCCAATGACTCCTCTTTTGCAAAATCATTCCCCGATTGGCTGATGCAGGCCATCCGCGATGACCGCAAAGCCGTTTGCAGGGCCGATGCCTTCCGATCACTGATATACATCTCCCTGACTGCAGCCACTCTTTGGCTGGTCATCAACAAGAAACTGAAGAAGGAATACGCGTATATCGGTTTAATTGTATTTATCCTGGGCGACATGTTTACAATCGCTAAAAGATACCTGAACAATGACAGCTTTACGTCCAAATCCAGGGTTGAAACACCATATGAACCTTCACCGGCCGATCTCCAGATACTTGCTGATAAAGATCCGGACTACCGGGTACTTAATCTTACCGTCAGTCCGATGATGGATGCCAGTACTTCCTATTTCCATAAGTCACTGGGCGGATATCATGGTGCAAAACTCAGGCGCTACCAGGAACTGTTTGAAACCCACGTTGAAAAAAACAACATGGCCGTACTCAACATGCTGAATACGAGGTATGTCATTATCCCGGATCAGAACAAACAGCCCATGGCCCAGCAGAACCCGCAGGCAATGGGAAACGCTTGGTTCGTCAACGAGTATAAATTTGTAGAGAATGCCGACCAGGAACTCGCTGCCCTCAACGGTTTTGACCCATCGAGAACAGCTGTCGTGGATAAGAAGTTCCGGGAAGAGCTTAAGTCCTGGGTCCCGGCCAAAGATACCCTTGATTACATCAGGCTTACCGATTACCTGCCCAATGACCTGAAATATAAATACAAAAGTAAAAATTCAGGGCTTGCGGTATTTTCCGAGATCTACTATCCCAAAGGATGGAATGCTTATGTTGACGGCATCCCTGCTCCGCATTTCCGCGCAAATTATGTTTTAAGGGCTATGATCCTTCCGGCAGGCGAGCATTCGGTGGAATTCAAATTCGAGCCCAGGGCGTATTATTTAGGTGAGAAAATCAGCCTGATCTCTTCAATCATCCTCATTCTTCTCGTGGTTGCCGGAATTGCCTTCGGAGTTAAAGAGATGTTTGCCAGAAAGGCATGAAACGCGTCCTGGTCATAACTTATTATTGGCCTCCCAGCGGAGGAGCCGGTGTTCAGCGCTGGCTTAAATTTGTCAAATACCTCCGCAACTTCGGATGGGAGCCAGTGGTTTACACACCTGAAAATCCGGAGTTCCCCGAGACCGATTATTCCCTGGAAAAAGATGTTCCGGAAAATCTCGAAGTGATCAAACAACCCATCTGGGAGCCTTACGGCACATATAAAAGGTTGCTGGGCCAGAAGAAGGAAGACAAGATCAATGCCGCTTTCCTTTCGGAAAAGAAAAAGAATTCGATGCTCGAGAACTTCTCGGTATGGATGCGTGGAAACTTTTTCATTCCGGATGCCCGGAAATTCTGGATCAGGCCATCGGTTAAATTCCTTCTTAAATACCTTGAAAAGAAACCCGTAAGTGTTGTGATATCTACAGGTCCGCCCCACAGCATGCATCTTATAGCCATGGAATTATCGCAAAGAATGGAAGTTCCCTGGCTGGCCGATTTCAGGGATCCCTGGACAAACATTGATTTTTACAGGGAGCTGAAACTCAGTTCCCGTGCTGACGCCCTTCACAGGAAGCTTGAAAAGCAGGTCCTGGGCAGGGCCGGCGTAGTTACTGTCATCAGCCGCAGCATGGCAGAGGACTGCATTAAACTGTATAACAGGAAGTACGAAGTGATCACAAACGGGTACGACCCCGGGGATACCGGTTTCAGTCATCCGCCCGTTATCGATAAGAAATTTTCGATTGCTCATATCGGGACCCTGGTGAGCACGCGAAATCCTGAAACGCTCTGGATCGCTTTGCAGGAGATCATTGCCGGAGATCCGCAATTTGCTGCTGACCTTGAGATCAAGCTTGTTGGCAAGGCCGATTATAAGGTGATGGAATCGATAGAGCGGTACGGATTGAAATCCTTTGTGAATAAGATTGATTACATGCCCCATGATGAAGTGGTGAAATGCCAGCAGCAGTCGGCGGTTCTCCTGCTTATCATCAACAATACCCCCAATGCGAAAATGATACTTACCGGCAAGTTTTTTGAATACCTTGCCGCCCGCCGTCCTATCCTCTGCCTCGGGCCTGCCGACGGAGATGCCGCGGCTATCCTGGCTGAGACCCAGGCCGGTCTCCTTGCCGGGTTCGGGGATGTTTCAACGATGAAGGATCATATCCGCAGTCTTTATAATGATTATGTAAGCGGATTTCAGGGCACGAAAAGCATCAACATCGGGCGCTACTCAAGGCTTGAACTGACCCGGCAGCTCGCGGCAGTACTTGAAGGGATGACGGGGGGTTAGGGGTTTCGCCTTTCGCCTTTCGCCTTTCGTTTTTCGCTTTTCACTTTTCATTACTCAACCCTCTCCCCGCTCGCCGAATATTTTACCACTGTTTTCTTTTTCCATCTTCCGGTCAGGAAATAGATGAACGACAGGGATGCTCCCACGAACCAGCCGATGGGCATTGACCAGTACACCCCGTAGATCCCGATCTCATGATGGGATGACAGCATCGTGGCTATCGGGATCCTGATGACCCACAGGGCGATCAGGGAAATGAACATCGGGATCAGCGTATCGCCCGCCCCTCTCATGATCCCGTTCAGGACGAACATTGTTGAGAAAAGTATGTAAAAGGAACCTATGACTGCGAGGTAACCCCTGCCCAGTTCAATTACCGCAGGGTCATCGGTGAACATCCTCATCAGGAATTTACCGAAGATCACTGTGACGAAGGAAACCGCGACTGAGATCACGGCAGTGATGGCGAGGGTGGACCTCAAACCCGCAACCACCCTTTCAGGTTTGTTGGCTCCCAGGTTCTGTCCTACGAAGGTGCTCAGTGCCATCGAAAAGCTCATGGCCGGCATGGCTGCAAAATTATCTATCCTTCCTGCAACGCTGTATGCAGCATTGGCATCGACCCCGAATTTATTCACTATACCGTATAAGGTGACCATTCCTGCTGCGACAAAGGTTTGTTGCAGGCCGGTGGGCAGTCCTATCCTGATGCCTTTATTGAAGATCTCCCTGTCGAATTTCAGTTCGGCGAAGGAAAAATTGATCACCTTATGGTAGCGGTTCAGGTAAATGATCTGTGAGATAAATGCTGCGCCTTCTGAAATTACCGTGGCAACGGCCACGCTCCAGACACCCCAGCCAAGAACCGGGACGAAGAGGATATCGAGTATGATGTTAAGCGCCACTGAGCCAATAAGAAAATACAGGGGTGTCTTCGAATCACCAAGTCCCCGGAGAATTGCGCTCGTGCCGTTATATCCGAAAAGGAAAAGTAAGCCGGCCATGAATATGTCGAGGAAGAGTTTTGCCTGGGGTATAATAGCGGGATCCATGCCGATGATGCGAAAGATCCAGCCCGAGATCAGGATTCCCACAACGCTCATCACAATGGATGTAAAGAAAATAAAGATATAGAGTGTGTTGATGGCTTTTTTCACCCTCGTTATGTCCTTTGCCCCGAAGTACTGGGCAACAATAATGGTGAATCCCATAGTGATTCCGATAAACAGCGAGATCAGCAGAAAGCTGATGGGCATTGATGTTCCAACAGCGGCCAGGGCTCCTTTCCCGATAAATTTACCCACGATGATACTGTCAATAAGGCTGTAAAATTGCTGGAACACATTGCCAAGCAGCATCGGCAGCGCAAATTTAAGTATCAGTTTTCCTTCGTTGCCTATACTTAAGTCTTTCAATCAGTTGATATTTGGGGGCTGCAAAGGTAGACAGAATATCCCGATAATTTGTACCTTTGCAGGGCAACAGTTCGTTCTGTCGCTGCAGTAATGCAGAGGAAAGTCGGGACAACAGAGAGCAACATGCTTCCTAACGGGAAGGCACCGGATTAATGCCGGTGACGGAAAGTGCCACAGAAAAAAACCGCCGAAAGGTAAGGGTGAAAATGTGAGGTAAGAGCTCACGTCCGGGGCAAGTGATTGCAACGGAGGGTAAACCCCATGTGTTGAAAGGCCATGTATACCGGTTGCGAAGGACTGCTCGTTTGATACCGGGGGGTAGGCCGCTGAAGCCGGAAGGTGACTTCCGGATTAGATAAATGACAGAATCCGGCTTGCCGGAACAGGATCCTGCTTACAGGACTGTTGCTTTTTTATTTTTATTGTTTGTGGATGTCATCCTGAGAGTATGAAAATTGTTTCCGTCATCGGCGCAAGGCCGCAGTTTATCAAGGCAGCCGCCGTTTCCAGGGTACTGCGTGCCACTCCCGGCCTGCAGGAGATCCTCATACATACCGGCCAGCATTATGATGAGAACATGTCGGAAATCTTTTTCCGCCAGCTCTCGATCCCGGAACCGGATTATAACCTGGAAGTGGGTTCAGGAACCCATGCCCACCAGACCGGGTTGATGCTGGAAGGAGTTGAAAAGGTTCTTTTTCTGGAGAAACCTGATTATGTCCTGGTTTACGGTGATACGAATTCGACCATTGCCGGGGCCCTGGCAGCCACCAAACTGCACATCCCCGTGGCCCATGTCGAAGCAGGGTTGCGTTCGTTCAACAGGCTGATGCCAGAAGAGATCAACCGCATCGTCACCGACAGGATATCTGACCTTCTGTTCGCCCCCACCCCGACGGCAATAGCAAATCTTAAGCAGGAGGGATTGGAAGCCCAGACCGTGTTCTCCGGCGATGTGATGTATGATTCGGTGTCGTTTTATAGCAAAATACTGGTATCGGGAGGGGATGAATATAAAACTCCAGGTATCCCTGGCTCCTATTTACTTGCAACCATCCACAGGGCCGAGAACACCGACAATCCTGAAAACCTGAAAAATATTTTCAGTGCTTTTTCAAGGATAGATTCCCCGGTGGTGCTGCCGGTCCACCCCCGTACCGCCGGACTCCTGAAAACCCTCGTCAGCGTCCCTTCAAATGTCATTATCATTGAGCCTGTAGGTTATCTCGAAATGCTCCGGCTTACTATGCATGCCGGTAAAGTCCTGACCGACTCGGGCGGGCTCCAGAAAGAAGCTTATTTCCTCGGCAGGCAATGCATCACGATGCGCACCGAAACCGAATGGGTCGAAACCCTTCACGACAACTGGAACATCGTCACAGGCACTGATCCTGAAAAAATACTGAATGCTGTTCACACACCCCAGCCAACTGCCCCCCGCAGGAATGATTTTGGCGACGGACATAGCGCCTCGGTCATCGCGAAGGCCCTGATGAAATCATAGGCGAAGAATGCAGATTTTTAGACGGTTTTCGTAAGCAGGAACAGGAATATTCATGCTATGCAAAATTTTTCACCATAAATTGTTAATAAAAACCTTGATTTTATTGATGTTTTCACGAAGTTTTATGTGATATTTTTTCGTATCTTTGTGTAGTCTATTATTTTAATATAAGTAACTGATTATGACTGATTTAGAAAAAGAAACCGCCAGCCAGAATTATACTGCCGAAAACATCACCGTGCTGGAAGGCCTGGAAGCGGTTCGTAAGCGTCCTGCAATGTACATCGGGGACGTGAATATAAGAGGGCTTCATCACCTTGTATATGAGGTTGTTGACAACTCTATTGACGAAGCCCTGGCCGGCTATTGCAACAAGATCGACGTGATTATACATCCCGATAACTCCATAACCGTCATTGATAATGGTCGCGGTATCCCGACTGACTTCCATGAGAAGGAGCAAAAGTCGGCCCTTGAAGTCGTAATGACAGTGCTTCATGCAGGTGGTAAATTTGACAAGGATTCATATAAAGTCTCAGGTGGTCTGCATGGTGTGGGAGTTTCCGTCGTAAACGCACTCTCCTCAAAACTGAAAGTTACCATTCTCAGGAACGGGCAGATATTTGAACAGGAATATGAATATGGGAAACCCCTTTACCCGGTAAAAGTCAATGGTGAGACTGAACGCACCGGGACAATTGTGACCTTTTTACCGGATTCTTCCATTTTCATCACCAGCAGGTACGATTATGCCATCCTTGCTTCCCGTTTAAGGGAACTGGCCTACCTGAACAAGGGGATCACACTTACGATCCACGACGAACGTGAAAAGGATGATTCGGGTAACCATCTCGAGGATGTTTTCTTTTCAAGCACCGGCCTTACCGACTTCATCAATTACCTTGATGCAAACCGCGAAAAACTGATCCCTGAACCCATTTCGATGGAAGGAGAACGTTCTGGCATCCCTATTGAGATTGCGATGCAGTACAACACTTCATTTGCCGAAAACATCCATTCCTACGTCAACAATATCAACACCCATGAAGGAGGCACCCACCTTTCCGGTTTTCGCAGGGCGCTTACACGTACACTGAAGTCCTATGCCGAAAAGACCGGCATGCTGGCAAAACTCAAATTCGATATCAACGGGGACGACTTCCGGGAAGGGCTTACCTGCATTATTTCTGTAAAGGTCCAGGAGCCCCAGTTTGAAGGGCAGACCAAAACCAAACTGGGGAACAACGAAGTGATGGGCGTAGTGGACCAGCTTGCCAGCGAACTGCTCTCATATTACCTTGAAGAACATCCGAAGGAAGCCAGGACTATCGTTAACAAAGTAATTCTTGCTGCCACTGCAAGGCATGCTGCCCGCAAGGCCAGGGAACTTGTACAAAGAAAAGGGGTGCTGGGAGGCGCAGGGCTGCCGGGAAAACTGGCCGACTGTTCCGAAAGCGATCCGGCCCAGTGTGAGATCTACCTCGTTGAGGGTGATTCTGCCGGTGGAACTGCCAAGCAGGGCCGTGACAGGCGTTTCCAGGCGATCCTGCCCCTGAGGGGAAAGATCCTTAATGTTGAAAAAGCAATGGCCTATAAAATCTTCGACAGCGAGGAAATCAAGAACATGTTCACAGCTTTGGGGGTCACAATCGGCACGGAAGAGGACAGCAAAGCACTAAATCTCGAAAAACTCCGTTATCATAAAATAATCATTATGACGGATGCCGATGTTGACGGAAGCCATATTGCAACCCTTATACTCACCTTCTTCTTCAGATATATGAAGGAATTAATCGAAAACGGATATGTTTACATTGCAACTCCCCCTCTTTACCTGATTAAAAAAGGGAGTAAACAGGAGTATTGCTGGACCGAAGAAGAACGTATCAGGATTATTGCAGAATATTCAGGTAGCGGCAAGGATTCCGGTGTACATCTTCAGCGATACAAAGGTTTGGGGGAAATGAATGCCGAACAGCTATGGCAGACTACCATGGACCCGCAATTCAGGACTCTCAGGCAGGTAACGATTGAAAATGGCACCGAAGCTGACCGTATCTTTTCGATGCTCATGGGAGATGACGTTCCTCCAAGACGCGAATTTATTGAGAAGAATGCCAGGTATGCCAACATCGACGCATAGCTTATCGGTAATTTCTTAGCGTTGTTAAACAAACAGGTTTTATACCTGGACCAAATATTGCTTCGTTTATGGCTTCACGGAAGTATTTACTCATTTTCGCGGGTATTCTTATTGCCGCAATCGTTGTTTACCTTATCATTCCTAAGGGAAATAAGGAACAGCAAATCATCGCCAAAGTCAAAAAAGGGAATTTTCCGATCGAGGTTTCTGTTACGGGAGAGCTGATCGCTAAAAGCTCCGAAAAGATTTTCGGGCCTTCATGCCTGAGGCAGATCGGTATCTGGCAGGTTAAGATGCAGGATATTATCCCCGACGGCACAGTAGTGGATTCAGGCCAGTATGTCGCCGCCCTGGACAGGACGGAGATCGCAGGAAAAATCAAGGACGAGGAAACAAATACCGAGAAGCTGGAATCCCAGATGACCAAAACCCGGCTCGACACCTCTCTGGAACTCAGAAACGCAAGGGATGAACTGATCAACCTGAAGTTCTCACTGGAGGAAAAAAAGATCACGCTCGAACAATCCAAGTACGAACCCCCTGCAACGATCCGCCAGGTTGAGATTGAACTCGATAAAGCCACACGGGCCCTCGACCAGGCTGAAAAAAATTATAAGCTGAGGTACCAGAAGGCCGTTGCCAATATGCAGGAAGTCAATGCTTCCTACAGCCAGGCTAAAAGGAAACTGGATGATATGCTGGAAGGCCTTAAACAGTTTACCGTAAAGGCTCCCAAAGCCGGCATGGTGATCTACAAGAGGAACTGGGACGGCAGTAAACTTGGCGTTGGCGGTATGATCAATGCCTGGGACAACGTGGTTGCCGAATTGCCCAACCTTAAGGAAATGATCTCAAAAACCTATGTGAATGAGATCGATATCAGTAAAGTCAAAGTGGGGCAAAAAGTTAAAATCGGCATCGATGCTTTCCCCGAAAAGAAATTCACCGGTAAGGTTTTGGAAGTAGCTAATATCGGCGAACAACTCCAGAACAGCAATGCAAAGGTTTATGAGGTGAGGATCATTGTCAACGAGTTTGATTCGATACTCAGGCCTGCCATGACTACGAAAAATACAATCCAGACAAACATTATTGACAGCGTCCTCTATGCTCCTATCGAGTCGATTTTTAATACCGACAGCATCACATTTGTTTATAAAAAAGATGGCGGTTCAGCGATACGTCAGCAAGTGATCGCAGGGGAAAGCAATGAAAACGAGATAATTATACGTGAGGGGATGAAGGAAAACGATGAGGTCATGCTGGTCCCTCCCGATAAAGCCGAGAAGTTAAAACTGGTCCTCCTCGATAAAAAGACACTCGATAAGTACAAGCCAAAACCGAATAAACCGGCCCAGCCAAAGAACGACAGCTCCAAAAAAACATCCGCACCCGGTGCAGCAGCCTCCGGCTCTCCCTCTATTTTGATAAAAAACTAATTGTAAAGCCGTGTTTGAACGCTATCAGTATATCTTCAATATAGCACTTGAAGCGGTTTTTCTGAACAAGTTCCGCTCAATGCTTACTGCCCTGGGAATAATCTTTGGTGTGGCCGCGGTTATCTCGATGATGGCAATTGGCAACGGGGCCCAGAAAGAAATCCTCGACCAGATGAAACTGGTTGGCGTGAATAATATCATCATCACGCCAAAAATTGAAAAAAATAAGGGAAGTTCCAGCCAGAGCAATGACCAAAGCAGCTCAAGCTCTTCTTCTTCCGATAAAAACAAGGGTAAGTTCTCCCCGGGGCTTTCATTAAAAGATGCCGAAAGTATCAGGGAAATGATCCCTACAGTGCAGAGGGTAAGCCCTGTCGTTATTTATGAAGCCGATGTGATCAGGGAGGCAGTCAGGTATTCCACGAAAATCAGCGGTGTAACTCCTGACTTTTTTGATCTTTTTAACATAGACCTTCAGCAGGGCGAAATGTTCAATACAGAAGAGCTGAAGGACGGGAAAGCCGTTTGCATCATCGGATCAACCATCCAGTCGAAATTTTTCCCGAACGGAAGCGCCATCGGTCAGGAAATAAAATGTGGCAGGCTTTGGCTGAAGGTAATTGGCGTATTAAGGAAAAAAGAGGTGAACCAGTCAACAATGGAAAACCTTGGGATCTCCGATTACAATAACTCAGTGTTTGCCCCTATCCAGACCATGATGAGAAGGGTGAAAGACCGCACAATGGTCACTGCCTCCTCTCTTCACGGCTCAAGTTATGAAATAGACTATGGAGATATGGTGATCTCCGGCTCACGTGACGGAGACGACATGGCAAAGAACCAGGTCGACAAGATCGTCGTCCAGGTCAAAGAGAGCAACCAGATCACCCCTACAACCGCATTGCTGAAAAGAATGATTTTAAGAAGGCATCAGAAACTTGAAGATTTCGAGATCAAGGTCCCTGAACTGTTGCTCAAACAGGAACAACGGACCAAAGATATTTTCAATATAGTCCTGGGTTGTATTGCGGGCATCTCCCTGCTCGTTGGCGGAATCGGAATTATGAACATCATGCTTGCATCAGTCATGGAAAGGATAAAGGAGATCGGGATACGGCGCGCTATAGGCGCGACAAAACGCGATATTGCCTTACAATTCCTTATGGAAGCCACCCTCCTTAGCATTACCGGCGGGCTCATCGGGATCATCCTTGGGATCATCTTCTCGAAGCTGATCATGCAGTTTACAAGCATCCTCACTATAATTTCTCCCTTATCAATCATTATTTCCTTCGGAGTCTCGGCCTCGGTAGGGATAATTTTTGGTTATATGCCTGCAAAACAAGCTTCTTCTGCAGATCCTGTGGAATCATTGAGACATGAATAAAACCCGTATTACTATGAAGGCTTTGCTTCCGATTCTCCTGATATCGCTTTCCCTGAATACATTTTCACCCAAAATGGCAGGCGCTCAAACGATGAGTCACTCACTTACACTTCAGGAAGCTCTTAATATTGCCAAACAACAATCGGCCGATGCGCTTAACGCGAAACAAATCTTTCGCTCCAGCTTTTGGGAATACAGGACTTTCCGTGCAACCTACCTCCCAAACTTATATGTCGACGGGACTATACCTGAAATACAGAGCGGATTTCAGAAATATGTTTATCCCGACGGTTCTGTGAGTTATGTTCATCAGCAGAATACAACCTACACTGCAAATGCGTACCTGAACCAGAAAATAGGTATCACCGGAGGTAACGTATTTCTCAGAAGCGGTTTACAAAGACTCGATAACCATACCGACTCAACCATCACTTCTTATTTGTCGACTCCCGTCAACATTGGCTACACACAACCCCTTTTCCAGTATAACACATACCGCTGGGACCGGAAGATACAACCGCTAAAATTCGACCAGGCAAAAAAACGCTACCTCGAAGATGTTGAACAGCTGTCAATGACAACTACATCTTACTTTTTTGGATTACTTCAGGCTCAAATAGACAGAAAGATAGCTTTGACCAACCTGAAAAACTCCGACACCCTTTACCGTATAGCAAAAGGCAGGTACCAGCTCGGAAAAATAGCCGAAAATGATCTTTTACAGCTCGAACTCAATTACCTGAAAGCCCAGGCCGCCATTGATAATGCAAACCTGGCAGTGGATAATGCCATGTTCCGGCTGAAATCCTACCTGCGTATCAAAGATACCAGCAGTATCTCCCTGACCCCGCCGGCCGATATCAGCTTCTTCCGCATCGACCCGGTGAATGCCGTTCAGCAGGCGGTCCATAATACTTCAACCGCCCTTGACTTTCAGAGACGCTTACTTGAAGCGGCCAGGGATGTCAACAAAGCAAAAACCGAAGGGAGGTTCGATGCAAACCTGACTGCTGTTTTCGGTTTAACCCAAAGCGGGGACAACATTCCAGATGCTTATTACAAACCCCTTGACCAGCAACAGGTTGGCCTGCAATTTACGGTGCCTATCGTCGATTGGGGAGTGGCCAGGGGGAAGATCAAAATGGCACAGTCCCAGCAAGAGATCGTAAAAAACTCTGTTGAACAGGAACTCGTTGACTTCCAGAGAAACATTTACCTCAAAGTAGTCCAGTTTAACATGCAGGAACGACAGCTGATGATAGCTGCAAAATCCGATACGGTTGCCAGCAAAAGCTATGACGTTACAAAAGGCAGGTACCTCATCGGGAAGATCAACAGCATCCTCGACCTGAATAACGCCCAGATCGAAACCGACAACGCCCAGAAAAACTATTACAATGCTCTGCAAACATACTGGCAGAGTTTTTACGAGATAAGAAAGCTTACTCTCTTTGACTTCCGCAAGAATGAACTTCTTCAGTTCAGCATTAAGGATATCAAACTTTAGGGATTGGGGAATAGGGATTGGGGAATAGGGATTGGGGATTGGGGATTGGGTCCATTAAATTAGCGGGAGCTGCCATCCGCAGACCTGAAAAATTTAACCATTTATTCATAATGTTTCTAAATAATTGTCGTATCTTTGCGGCAATAAAACAGTAATTAATTTAAAAAGAAGTATTATGTCAGTATTAGTAGGAAAAAAAGCTCCTCATTTTGTAGCTGATGCCGTTGTAAATGGCGGCGAATTTGTAGAAAATTTCTCTCTTGACCAGTTTTTGGGAAAGAAGCACGTTGTGTTCTTCTTCTATCCCCTCGATTTTACATTTGTATGTCCCACAGAAATCCTGGCTTTCCAGGAGAAACTTGCTGAATTTGAGAAACGCAATGTTGCTGTCGTTGGTTGTTCAGTCGACTCCAAGTTCTCACATTGGGCATGGCTGAATACCGATAAGAAAAATGGCGGGATCAAGGGTGTGAAGTTTCCTCTTGTTTCAGATCTTTCTAAGACTATTTCGGCAAACTATGATGTTCTTGCCGGAGAATACCTGTATACCGAAGACGGAATCATGGAATTTGAAGGCGGTCCAGTCGCATTCCGCGGTCTTTTCCTGATCGACAAGGAGGGTATTGTGCGTCACCAGCTGGTCAATGATCTGCCTCTCGGTCGCAGTGTTGATGAAGCCATCCGCATGGTCGATGCTTTGCAGTTTTTCGAAGAGAACGGTGAAGTTTGCCCGGCCAACTGGCATAAAGGTGATGAAGGTATGAAGGGAACTTCAGAAGGGGTTGCCGATTACCTTTCAAGACATTGATCACCGGGCGGTAAACAAGCGTAAGGCCGGGGCCCATTGGACCTGACGGAACAATGCCCTGGCCCTTATAATGGCTGTTCCATTTCCTTAGCCTGGTTCCAGTAGACATCCATCTCGGCAAGGCTCATTTCATGGAGCGATTTTCCTAATTTCTTTGCACTTTCCTCAAGATACTGGAAACGCCGAATGAACTTCCTATTTGTCCTTTCAAGTGCATCTTCCGGGTTTACATCGATGAACCGGGCATAATTTACAAGGGCAAATAACAGGTCTCCCAGTTCGTCCTCCTGTTTGGCATGGCTTGCCTTTTTCTGCACATTCTCACGGAGCTCCTGCAGCTCTTCCTGGACCTTCTCCCAAACCTGTTCAGGGTGTTCCCAGTCAAACCCGACGCCGCTGGCCTTTTCCTGAATCCTGTATGCCTTCACGACGGCAGGCAGGGACTTCGGGACCCCCGAGAGCACCGATTTGTTCCCCTTTTCCCTGAGTTTTATTTTTTCCCAGTTATCGTGGACTTCCTTTGCATCTTTCACCACGACATCACCGAAAATATGAGGATGGCGGTTAATCAGCTTTTCGATAATATTATTTAACACATCCGTGATATCGAAAGCCCCTGTTTCGGATGCAATCTTTGAATAAAATACAAGATGGAGCATGAGGTCACCCAGTTCTTTCTTAACGGCATCAAGATCTTTTTCAATGATTGAATCGGATAATTCGTATGTTTCCTCAATGGTGAGGTATCTGAGGCTGTCGATGGTCTGTTTTTTATCCCAGGGGCATTTTGCCCTGAGTTCGTCCATAATTTCCAATAATCGCCCGAAAGCTGCTGTCTTTTCCTGCATTATAGTTATTTTGGCAAAAATAAGCAATTCCGCATTAGCTGCTGAATTCCAATGTTCCCTAATTTTGCACATAAGTAAAAATGACTATGCCCAGGTCTGACAAGCCCTCTTTTGTACGGAAAAGCATGATGATGGTAATAACAGTCCTCATTATATTCGCATTCCCGCTTAAACCGAAGGCCCAGTTCGAGCATAAACTGTTCACATCAAATATAATCATTGAGACTAAGGTCCATTACGGCTTCCTCTATGCCCAGCATCTGGAGCTGCAGCTGTTCAACTCACATTTCCCGGCGTTTGAATTCACTATTGAAAAACTCACCTTCGGAAGGCAGAGCTGGGAACGGGCATACGCTTACCCGATTCTTGGAATGACTTTCTTTTACAGTCCGCTGGGCAGTAATCCGATGCTGGGAAGTGCTTTTGCCCTGATGCCCTTTGTTAATTTTCCTTTATACAAGACAAAAACTTTTTCTTTCGGGTTTCGCTTTGCCCTTGGCCTTGGGTATCTTACAAATAAGTTCGACAGGATTAACAATTATAAAGACATTGCCATCGGATCTCATATTAATGCGGCAATCAACCTGATGTTTGAAGCCCGGATCAGGCTTAGCGAACACTTAACCCTCACCGGGGGTATCAGCCTTCAGCACTTCTCGAATGGCTCGCTTAAAACTCCGAATTACGGCCTCAATGCCCCTTTGGTTAATATCGGCCTTGCCTACAAACCGGTCAGGGATAATAATGATATCGGGGACCGCTATATTGCACCGACCGAACCTTTCTCGACCACCATCAGAAAATCGGTTGAATTTAACATCGGCGGTGCACTCGGCTACAAGAACATGACCTCGGAATTCGGACATAACTATTTTGTATACCATTTTTTTGAGAATACTTTTTTCGATGTTAGCAGGAAAAGCAAATTAGGTATGGGCATTGACCTGACCTATGACGAATCGCACAAGAAAATCCTCGAGATGGCGGGTATCACAACAACAAGCCCTATGGATATTATAAGGCCGGGCGTAAACGCTGCTTATGAACTGATGCTGGGCAAGCTGGGCTTTATTATGAACCTGGGCATTTATCTTTCAGGCAAGGAAAAAAGTAACGGCCCTCTTTATGAGAAACTTTGCTTCCAATATGGATTTTCGAAAAACCTTTTTGCTCATGTGCTATTGAAAGTCCATTTTGGAAAAGCTGATTATATCGGCTGGGGAATCGGTTATAAATTTAATGTGTTTTATGGCAGGAAGACTATTAAATAAAGGAATTACCCATAACCTGATCATACTGATTGCGGCCATGGCAGGTTGCTGCATGATGTCTGCCTGCAGCAAATCAGGTAAATGCTTCAGCAACTCCGGGAGCATCATAAGGCAGGAAAGGCCTGTATCCCCTTTTGACAGTATTGACCTTGCCGATAACGTAAATCTGATACTTACGCAGGACAGTGTTGAGAAGGTCACTGTGGAGGCAGGCAGCAACATCATCTCTGGTATCACCACCGAGATAATCGACCACCAGCTGTTTATTCGCAATTTAAACACCTGTAACTGGCTGAGAAGCTATGATAAGCCCTTGAATGTATACGTTTCTGTTAGAAAGCTCTGGAAAATATACTACAACGCTGCAGGCAACGTCAGTTCGACAAACACACTCAAAGGAGATTCAATCAGGGTTGAGATTTGGGGAGGCTGCGGAACGATCGATCTTACCCTGAATCAGGGTAAAGGCTGGTTTGTCATGAATATGGGGACAGCCGATTACCAGTTGCACGGGAAATGCGATATTGCCGACTTTTATATCAATGATTTAGGGTTGGTCAGGGCGACTGAACTTGCAACCAGATTTTGTTCAGTAACAAGCCGTGGCTCAAACAACTGCTATGTCAATGTGAGTGTTACACTCTATGCTGTAATAGAGAATATAGGCAGTGTGTATTATACGGGGAACCCTTCGGGTGTCGGTGGAAAAATCACGGGCAGCGGGGTGCTGGAGCCCTTTAACCCTTAGTATGCACGGGCAAAAATAACCCTTTGTTCGGAGGGTTTGCCTGAGAAAACACATCGCCCGGCTTCCTTCATATTATTTAACGGGATGATTCTGATCGTTGCTTTCGTGGCTTCCTTGATCTTTTCTTCGGTTTCTGCTGTGCCGTCCCAGTGGGCATAGATAAAACCTCCTTTATTTTCAATTGTATCCACAAACTCATCCCAGGTATTCACTGAGAAAGTATTCTGTTCCCTGAACGAGAGAGCCCTGTCATAGAGGTTTTTCTGGATCTGGTCGAGCAGATGAACCACTTTTTCCTCAATATCGGTGATCTGAAGGGTTTCTTTTTCGAGAGTATCGCGCCGGGCAACCTCAACAGTATTGCTTTCAACATCGCGTGGGCCGATAGTTATTCTTAAAGGCACGCCTTTAAACTCATATTCGGCAAACTTCCAGCCTGGCTTATGGGTATCCCTGTCGTCATATTTCACGGTAACACCGCGGCTTTCAAGAGCCTTTTTGATAGGCTCAACAACTCTTGAAATGAGATTCAGCTGCTCTTCGTTTTTAAAAACAGGTACGATTGCAACCTGAATCGGGGCCAGTTTTGGCGGCAGAACAAGCCCGTTGTCATCAGAATGAGCCATGACGAGGGCGCCCATGAGTCGTGTCGAAACTCCCCAGGACGATGCCCACACATATTCAAGCTGGTTTTCACGGTTCAGGAATTTGACATCAAAAGCCTTCGCAAAATTCTGCCCGAGGAAATGGGATGTTCCGGCCTGAAGTGCCTTCCCGTCCTGCATAAGCGCTTCAATTGCATAAGTTTCCAATGCACCTGCAAATCGTTCGCCTGCCGACTTAACACCCTTCAGAACAGGTATTGCCATCCAGTTCTCGGCAAAATCAGCATAGACTCCCAGCATCGTTTCAGCTTCTTTGACCGCCTCTTCCCTGCTTGCATGAGCTGTATGTCCTTCCTGCCAGAGAAATTCCGCAGTCCTTAAAAAAAGGCGGGTGCGCATCTCCCATCGCACCACATTGGCCCATTGGTTATATAAAAGCGGAAGATCCCGGTATGATTTTATCCAGTTCCTGTATGTATCCCAAATGATCGTTTCAGAAGTCGGGCGTATGATCAGCTCCTCTTCCAGTCTGGCATCCTCATCAACGATGATACCTTTGCCGTCAGGAGAATTCTTAAGCCTGTAATGGGTTACAACAGCACATTCCTTTGCAAATCCTTCAACATGGCTCGCTTCTTTACTGAAGAATGATTTGGGAATGAAGATCGGGAAGTAAACATTTGAATGGCCTGTGTCTTTGAATTTTTTATCCAATACGGCTTGTATTTTCTCCCAAATGGCGTAACCATAAGGTTTTATTACCATACAACCTCTGACAGCAGAGTTCTCAGCCAGATCGGCCTTGATTACCAGATCATTATACCATTGTGAATAATTCTCTGAGCGGGTTGGAAAATCTTTAGCCATTTGATACTTTGGTATGATATTTGCTGTTTTTCAGGGACTGTAATCAGTCCGGCAAAAGTAATAAAAATTGAAACATAAAGAAGCTAAAGTCATGAAAAGAGCAGCTTTTATCGCAGTGGTCATCAGCCTTCTGATGAGCGCATGCAAAACACAGCAGCAAGCGGTTTCCTTAAACAACGACGATGTATATTCCACACCCTCAAGACCTCAGGTTAAGACGAATGCATCGCCTAAATTTGACCAGGATCTGACTTCAGCCCTGGCTTCGGATCAAACGGCCATTGCCCATGACAGCCTGAAGGCAAAAGCTGCAACACTGGATTACAGTGATTTATCCTATGCCGACAGGATAAAGAAATTCCAGCATCCTCAGGATAAAACAAGTTATTTTAACAATACAACTACCGATACCACTTACATATACAGCAACAACCCGAACATTTCCGTTAACCTTGGTTATGGTGGCGGGTATGACGACTGGGGATCTTCATTCTCGATGGGTTTCGGGATGGGATATGGCTGGGGCTGGCCTTATTATGGCTGGGGATATCCTTATTATTGGGATTACCCCTACTGGTCATATTACAATCCTTATTGCTATTGCTGTTATAATCCTTACTGGGAAGGCGGATATTACAACTCTTATTACGGGCCGAGACACAGTACCGCAACAAATACAGCTTATTCCCGCAACAATCGCAGTGATGCGGCAAATACGGCTGCAGCATCCAGGAACGACCGTACTCCTGTGACAGGGAACGAACGTCCGTCATCAACATCATCAGTTCGTTCAACCACTCAAAATGGTACTCCTTCGCGCAGCGGCACACAAACTGTTCCGGTTACCCGCAGTACTAATTCCGGCGCAATCCAGGGCAGACCATCAGCCTCACCTGAGCGCTATCATTATACGAGGCCTGCAAGCGACCGACAGGGGACCAGCAGCAGGAACACGGGACAGGGAACCGTTTCCAGGGACACCCGGCAGCAGCCCTCCCCAAAATATACTCAACCCGGAACCGCACCGGTACAGCGCCAGGGTCAAGTCCAGAATTACACTCCCGGCAATTACAGGCAGGCACGCTCAAGCCAGGAATACATCAATCCCAGGGTTCAGGCACAAAATTCAGCAGGCGCAGCAGCAACCTCCGGGAACCGTGGCGGTTCATCCGTTAACCAGAGGGGATATTCTTCACCCGGTAATTCTGCAGGTTCAAGGAGAAGTGTTTCCGGGCCGGGAAACCAGTATAATAGTTCGCCCAGGAATTATTCACCGGGCAACTCTTCCCCCTCAAGAAGCTATTCTCCCGGTTATTCTGCCCCATCAGGCGGCAGCCGTTCAGGTGGCGGTGGATTCAGCGGGGGAAGCAGTGGAGGCGGGCGTTCCGGCGGGAGCAGCGGAGGCGGAGGCGGAGGTGGAAGTCCCAGACGATAACAATATTATTTTCCTTTTGCTATAAAAACTACGACCATGAAAAAGCTGACAGTCATTTTCATTATCCTACTCTTAAGCCAGGCTGCCTTTACCCAGTCATCATCAGATGTATTAAGGTACTCAAGGATATACTATAGTGGAACGGCGAGATTCGTCGGGATCGGGGGAGCATTTGGCGCATTAGGCGCTGATTTTTCGGCCCTGGCCGTGAACCCTGCCGGGATAGGACTTTACCAGGGTTCTGAATTCTCAATGACCATCGCCCCTTCGGTTGAAGGGGTCAGGACCGATTACCTTGGCCAGATGGTTTCGAACAACCAGGTAAATGTAGGCATGGGCAACATGGGTTTTGTTTTCACCGTAAAACCCCAGTCAGGCACAACCGGGCCATTTCGCAACTTCAACGTGGCTTTCGGAATGAACCGTCAGAACGATTTCAACTCATCATTTTCGGTTTCAGGCCCTAATCATTCGAGTTCGCTTTTAAATGTTTACAACGACAAACTCAATAACAATCAGGGGGCTCTTCCGTCAGATTATCCGTTTGACATAGGCCCGGCATATGATGCATCATTGATCTATTACGACAGTGTGGCAAGAAAATACACCAGCGACCAGCCTCACGGAGGTGCATGGCAATCGAAGCAGGTAAACACATACGGATCCATTAATGAGTTCGACATCACTCTGGGCGGAAATATCAGCGATAAGCTTTATTTCGGGATAACATTCGGGGTACCGTTTATCCGGTATTATGAGAATTCCACCTATTCTGAAAAAGATTATGGCGATTCCATCCCGTATTTTAAATCGATGTATTATGATTATCACCTTGAAACCCATGGAACAGGTTTTGTCATTAAGGGCGGCGTAATCTACCGACCTGTCAACTGGGTTCGAATCGGCGTTGCGATCCATTCTCCCACTTGGTATCCAAGCATGCATGATCATTGGTATTCAAGCACTTCAGCCCATTACGATTCCATATTATTGGATAATACACAGAACTCCCCCGTCGGGGATTACAACTATTACATGCGTACTCCTTTCAGAGCTATAGGAAGCCTGGCTTTTATCATCGGGAAATACGGACTGGTCAGCGCCGAATACGAATACGTCAACTATTCCCAGGGTAAGCTTAATGCTTCTGGTTATTCATTCACGAAGGAAAACGATGAAGTAAAAAGTAATTTTCAGTCCTGGGGGAACATCAGGCTGGGAACTGAATGGAGGATCGCTGATTTCAGACTTAGGGCAGGAGGCGCTTATTACAGCAATCCATACACTACTCCAGGTATCAACGGAGCCAGGTATACCATTTCGGGAGGTGTTGGTTACAGGATGAAATATTTTTATGCCGATGTAACCTACCAATGGGCACAGTCGAAAGAGCAATACTACCTCTATAATTACCCTGGGATGTTGCCCTCAACAAACACCTATACAACCAGCACAGTCCTGACAACAATTGGCTTCAGGTTTTAATGACGATTCGATTTGATTCGTGAAATTCCAGCCTTGGCCTTCTGGCTGAGGCTGTTTTTATATTCCGCCGGTTTACATTCAAGGCATACATTGTAGGCACTATCAGCTCTTGAAAAGTCCCCCCTGCTCTCATATATGAGGCCCATCTGCAAGGCTGAAGCGGCTGCGAAATACCAGGGACCATTTTTACCTCTTTGAATTGTAAGCCTGTAAAATGAAAGGGCTTTGTCAGGATTACCCGATTCGTGGTAAATCCTGCCAAGACGGTAGGAATACTCAACAAGGTCTTTCCGGGTAAATAAAAATGATTTTGTCGGGCTGTTCAACAGTTCATTAAGAGCTTTATCATAATACCCGCCATCGAAAAGAAGGCGGGCTTTCAGAAGAACAAGATTTGGGATTTGTTTAGACTCTGCTTCCTTAACCGCTTGCCTGTCTTCCTCGCCATTGGCAATCCCGCTGTCCAGAACTTTCGCCATGGCCTTACGGTAACCGAGGGTGTCACCTTTTATGAACTGCAGCCAACCGACTTTCTGCCAGGCCGATTTGATGTAATTTATCCCCCTGAAATGATCAAGAAAAAACCTGTAATCCGTCATGGCGCTAGTGTCCAGGCTATTTAGCTTCGCATTCCCTTCCATAAAATCGAGAAAATAAAACGGATAGGACGCTGCATCATGGGACCTTTGCCTGAGCAGATCGAGCGCCTGCACGTTCAATCCGTTCTTCATCATGATATTGGCCCTCGCAAAAATGATGAGCGGGCTCTGACTTATGTTGCCATTCTCAAAAAGTGATACAATTTTCAGGGCATCGCTTTTATTCTTTCCCAGGTTAACGCTGACCATGGCAATGTATACCAGGGCCTGAGGTTTAAACTGGTTATAAAAATCGTTACTGCCGTTGTAATCCGCCACGGATCTTAGTTCCTGCAAACCCTGGCTGACCGTACCCTCAATACCCATCAGGCCGGCTATCCATTTGTAACTGTCGGGAACAATACCGCCCAGGAAATGAGTAGTCCCGAGCCCTATGTTGTTTGGAATGAAATCAGGAAAGGCAGTTGCATTTGCACTAAAGTACTGATATGCCTTACGCACACTAAGGGCGGCCTGTGTATATTCCCTGAATTTCAGATGCACAAAAGCCCATTGAAGATGGGACTCTCCAAGGCAGAAATTGTAATAAGGCGAAAACCTGTTACCTTTTTCAATAGCATCAATCCGGGCCTGAAATACGGGTTTTATCTTATCGTACTGGCCTTGCTCCTCCCCTATGAAAAGAGTCAGGTAATCAATATAATTTTCAAGATACAACGGGATCAGATTTCCAGGCCCGGAAGATTTCTCGGAAGCTATTATCCGGCGGGCTTCCTGGAAATGCAAATTCATAATTGCCTGATATGCTTTCTGGCAGGCAGGGGTATACGAAAATTGAAAATCGGAAGCGTATGCGGGAAACAGAAAAGCCCAGCTCAGCAGGAACAATATGCTTAACCGGGCCTTTGGTCTTTTATAATAAGGGCACATCAGTGCACACTTTTCACTATTTCATTGTCGACTAATATTCTTCCGCAATATTCACAAACGATAATTTTCTTATGCATACGGATATCGAGTTGATGCTGGGGGGGTATCTTATTGAAGCATCCGCCACAGGCATCACGTTCGATCTGAACCACAGCCAGCCCGTTCCTTGCATTTTTTCGTATCCTTGTGTATGCAGTCAAAAGCCTTTCTTCGATGAACTTACGGTTCTTTTCAGTATTGGTGATCAGATCCTGCTCTTCCTTTTCGGTTTCAGCAATGATGTCATCCAGTTCATTCTTCTTTATGTCAAGGTCGTTCTTGCGGTCAGCCAATAGTTTCTGAAAACGGTCTATCTCTTCTTTCTTGATATCGAAAGAAAGAAGGAATTCCTTTATACGCTTTTCTGCTAGCTGGATCTCAAGATTCTGGAACTCGATCTCTTTCGTAAGGGAATCATATTCACGGTTATTCCTGACATTCATCTGCTGATCTTCGTATTTCTTGATGAGTGCAAGACAATCCTTGATAAACGTTTTTTTCTCAGTAATTGATTTCTCAACTTCAACAGTTTCCTGTATATAATTCTCAACCCGGGTCTCCAAACCTGCAATTTCATCTTCGAGATCCTGAACTTCCAGCGGGAGTTCACCTCTGATGATCCTGATTTTATCAACTTGGGAATCAAGCTGCTGAAGGCTATATAATGCAATGAGTTTTTTCTCGATCGACACTTCCACCTTATCATCGCCACCTTCGGCTTTAGCTTTAGGCTGAACCTTCTCAACACGTTTGTCCTCTTTTACCGCGGCAACCTTCTTTTTAGGTTCTTTTGCTTCTTTTGTTTCTTTTGCCTCTTTGTTTTCTGTCGTTTCCTTAACGGCCGGCTTTTTAGCCATCTTTGAAGGCTTTGAAGTTGCTATTGGTTCTCCTTTTGTCTTTGCCATATCGATCTTTATAAATAATAAACAGGATTTGTATTCAGTCCCGAAGAAAGGACTGCAAAGGTAGGAAATTTTTCCATCAGTCGTTCCGTCAGCAGGTCTTTTATCCATTGTTCACTTTCATAATGTCCTATATCGGCCAGCAGTATACGCCCATTTACGTCGAAAAAATCATGGTACCTGATATCTGCCGTCAGGAATACATCGGCGCCAGCTGCAACAGCATCCTGGATCAGGTAGCTTCCTGATCCACTGCATATTGCAACCTGTTTTATTTTCTTCTCCGGCAGCCTGGTATGTCGAATCGCTTTGATATTCAGTTTGTGTTTAACAAGCTCGAGAAAGTCACCTGCCTTTGCCGGTTTATTGAGTTCGCCTGTCATTCCTGCCCCGCAACCAGGAAATGTGTTGGATAAAGGATAGATATCATAAGCTACTTCCTCGTAAGGATGGAATGCCAATAATCCTTCCAGCAGTTTGCTTCTGAGATGATCAGGAAAAATGACCTCAATTCGTGATTCATCTTCAAAATGAAGGGAATTTTTTAGCCCTACGAATGGGTTCGCTTCAGATGAAGCCCTGAAGGTTCCTTGTCCGCTGACAGTATAGCTGCAAAAATCATATTTCCCTATTGTCCCGGCACCTGCATCAAACATCGCCTGTCTTATTTTATCAGTGAAGTCCAGGGGACAAAATGTTACCAGTTTGGAGAGCATTCCCTTTCTTTCACTCAGTATTCTGCAATTTGAAAGCCCCAGTTTCCTGCAAAGAAACCCGTTTAACCCGCTGAAGGCATTATCAAGGTTTGTATGGATGGCATATACTGCAATATCATGTTTAATAACTCCCACAAGAATATCGGATTCCATTTTCCCTGGTTCAATTCTCTTCAGTCCGTGAAAAATAAAAGGATGATGGGAAATAATAAGGTTGCAATTCCTGCTGATTGCCTCATCAATAGTTGCGGGAGTTATATCCAGACAAACAAGAGCTGCAGTGATTTCCTGTTCAGGCTTACCGGCAAGCAGCCCGGAATTATCATACTCTTCCTGGAAGGTAAGGGGCGCAAAGCTCTCAAGAAAATTGGTCAGTTCTTTAATTTTCATCTGTTAATATTTACTTTTTACAAATTGGTCAGATGGAATACCCATATTATCATTTCCGGTTTGCATGAACGCTTTAGTATGGGTATTTCATGTGTTCATATTTTTCGGAGCTCAAAAATAAGAAATTGAAGGATTTGCAAGGGGTTTCATGTTAGTAAGTTGTTTAAAAGTTTTTCAAAAAGGCTGGAATAGAAAGCATCTTTATTTTGAATATTTGAACTGCGATAAAAAGCGGTCAGGTTATCATGCAAACATCTAAAATTTTTGTTGTTGACAGGAATCCGATTCATAACAGCCTGATCAAATACCACTTAAATATCAATAAATTCGTCCAGGTATTCAACTTCCCCAGCGGGCAGGAATGTCTATACAGGCTGGAAAAAAACTCCATCCCCGATTTTATTATTACCGATTATGATATTGGCAATTATACCGGGTTTGACTTCCTGAGAAAGGTTTGTGACGAATACCCGGAAGTACGGGTAATCTATTTCTCATCCCTGGCAGATCCCGTCCTGGCCATGAAATTACTTGAAGCCGGGGCTTCAGATTTCATTGTAAAAACAAGTAAACTGGAGACCGGGATATCTGAACTGCTTAAAAACATCAGGTATATTCTTAAAGAGGCCGATCAATTTTAACGCCTTTACTGCCTTATTATTCCCTTTTTTCTTAACTTTCCGGGCTGAAAGACATGCATTTGCTTCAGTACATAGTATATCCTTTTTCCCTGCTATACGGATTCGTAATGCAGTTGAGGAACCTGTTGTTTGATCTGAGAATCCTGCCATCGGTCCGGTTCGACAAGGCGGTTATCTCAGTGGGTAACCTTTCGATGGGAGGCACCGGCAAGACCCCTCATATTGAATATCTCATTCGCCTTCTTTCACCATCCTGTTTTGTGGCAACATTAAGCCGGGGGTATGGCCGGGAGAGCAAGGGTTTTATAATAGGTTCGAAACGATCGAGCGTGAAATATATGGGCGACGAACCCCTTCAGCTGATAAGGAAGTTCAACAACATTAAGGTTGCTGTTGATGAGAACCGGAGACGGGGACTGACCATGCTTTTCAATAAATACCCGGATCTGGATGCAGTGCTGCTTGACGATGCTTTCCAGCACAGGTATGTCAGGCCCGGGTTATCAATCCTGCTCACCTCACATGCAAAACTATATTGTGAAGACCATGTTGTACCTTCAGGAACACTAAGGGAATTTCGCAAAGGAGCTGACAGGGCGGATATCATCGTCGTCACAAAAACCCCGAAAATATTTTCTCCGATTTCAAGAAGAAGAATCATTGAAAACATTTCCCCAAAGAAGAATCAGCAAGTCTTGTTTTCCTATATTAAATACAGCGAGCCTGTTCCCCTGCTTGAATCTGACCCTGGCAAACTCCCGGCAAAACTGGTCAGCGTTCTCCTGCTCACAGGCATTGCTGACCACAGTTTTCTGAAGGAACATATTGAACGCTTATGCTCTGATGTGACTGTGATGAAATTCCGCGACCATCATAGCTACACTGCGAAGGATATTGCGCAGATTGAAACCCGTTTCAACGATATCCCCACACAGAAAAAGATCATAGTAACCACCGAAAAGGATGCGATGCGCTTAAGGACCAATGAACTTTTTCCTGTTATTAAACACCTTCCGGTATTCTATTTTCCGATAAGCATTGAATTTCATGCCAGGGACAAAGAGCTTTTCGACAATCAGGTCCTGAGCTTTGTCAACCGTCATAAAACAAGCCTTTGAATTATCTAACTTTGTGGCCTCTATGAGGCTTTTTATCAGTATAATACTGTTTCTGTTTTTTATTGCCTGTTCTTCTGAGGAGCCTAAGGTTAACAACCAGGTCCTTCCTCCGGCAAGACTTAAAGCCATCGTGCAGCAAAGTAAAAAAAACAATGCCCAACATGAACTGAACCGGGGTTTGGTTCAGAACCCCATATTCATCCACAGGAAGAAACAAAAAAGAAACAGCCAAAAGCCTGAAATTGTGCTGATTATAACTCATAACACTCAGCTCGATTCAATCAGGCTGAATAAGATTGAAATGTTAAGAGCTTCGGGAATACACGCTGATCTTTCAGAACCGGTTAACAGGGGGTTACTTCTTGACCGGAACGCTGACACCCTGCTTCAGTCAGCAATCAGCCTGGGGCAGGACAGAGTTTTACAGATAGCATTAGACAATGATATTTTCGATTATACCGACCAGTTTTTTACAAATGGTATTCGCTTTACTTATGCAGCTCCTTCCCTAAGCGATAATCCGGTAAAATATATCCTGTTGCCATATTGGTCCCGGGCAACAAACTCCTACGGTCTTTCACTGGTCCAGAATTTATACACTCCCTCGACTACGAAGAAAGACGGAATTTTATATGGCGACAGGCCTTATTCCTCATACCTGTTTATTGGAAGTTTTAAGATCACGAACGATGAAAGACATCATTACCGTCAGACGTCCGAACTGGACCTGGGTATCATAGGCCCTCCTTCGATGGGAAGCGCCGTTCAGGATCTGTTTCATAAATATGTTCCCTCCAATAACGAGCCGCTGGGATGGGAGTACCAGGTAAAAACTGATGCTGTGGTCAATTATAATTTTTCTCTCGAGAAAGGTGTAATTAACACAGATCATCTGCAACTGATACTTGGCGGGACAGGGGCATTAGGCACTCTTTACACTAATATTGGAGGTGGATTCAAGCTGAGGCTTGGATGGTTCAACGATTATTTTTCAGACTTGGGGATAAGAAAAAAATCTGTTTTAAAATCCAGGGGATTAAAAGTCAACCAGTATTTTTTTTCCATTAAAAGTGAAGCCAGGCTGATCGCTTATGATGCCACCCTGGAGGGGGGCATGATCAATGTAAGCAGTCCTTATACAATTGCCCCTTCAGCAGTATCGAGAATGATCACGCAGACCTCGGTGGGACTGACTTTGACTTTTGGCGGCATCGGGCTTGAACTGGAACAGTTTGTCCTGAGCCCGGAGTTCAGCAATAAGTGGTGGCATGCATGGGGTCATATCGGGCTGCTGTTTGCTTTATGATTGTTGAAAACTAATTCTCAGGGAATCGGCGAAGGTCTTTGACTTTCATAGTATTTTTGGCTGATGGAAGAAAGAGGGAGAAATCAGAATAAGGGAAATATGGCAGAAGGAACGGCGAATAAGGACCAGGCAAGAGCTTTAAGGAGAAGGAACAGCCCTCCAATGGTTTCAGAAGCGTTTTACGAACACGGGAAAGTACCGCCCCAGGCGGTGGACCTCGAGGAAGCAGTATTAGGGGCCATGATGCTCGAAAACGACAAGCTTGCGGAAGTTATTGAGATTCTCAAGCCGGAGGTTTTTTACAAGGAGCAGCACCAGAAGATATATGCTGCAATACACAGGCTCTATGGCAGCAACCAGCCGGTTGACATCCTCACTGTGACCGAAGACCTGAGGCAGTCAGGGGATCTTGATATTGTGGGAGGGGCTTATTATATCACTAACCTCACGAACAGGGTTGCTTCTGCTGCAAATATTGAGTTTCATGCAAGGATCATTTTGCAGAAATACATACAGAGGGAGTTAATCAGGATATCCTCGGAGATCATCAAAGACGCCTATGAAGACTCCACCGATGTCTTCGATCTGCTCGACAAGGCCGAGACCGGTTTGTTTTCAATCAGCGAAAGCAGTATCGGTAAGACATACATGGACATGCAATCCATCATCAAAGAAGCTATCCTTGAGATCACCGCCGCCCGTGGCCACGAAGGCTCTTTGCGCGGGGTTGGTTCCGGTTTCACTGAACTTGACCGTATTACTTCAGGCTGGCAGAAATCAGACCTTATCATTATTGCCTCCCGTCCGGGTATGGGTAAAACCGCATTCGCCTTAACTATGGCCAGGAATGCAGCTGTGGATTTCAAAAGACCAGTAGCTGTATTTTCGCTTGAAATGTCTGCAGTTCAACTGGTTACTCGTCTGATCTCCTCTGAGACTGAAATTCCCCAGGAAAAACTCCGTAAGGGGACCATGGAAGAATACGAATGGAAGCAGCTTAACGTCAGGATCGGTAACCTTCTCGACGCGCCGATGTACCTTGATGATACTGCTGCGTTGTCAATTTTTGACCTTCGTGCCAAGTCAAGAAGGCTGAAGGCAAGACACGACATCCAGCTGATCATTGTTGATTATCTGCAGCTTATGCAGGGAAGTCATGACACAAAGGGAAACAGGGAGCAGGAAATCAGCAGTATTTCCAGGGGCTTAAAGAGTCTTGCAAAGGAACTCGATATTCCCGTGATTGCACTTTCCCAGTTGAGCCGTGCTCCTGAAAAACGTTCTGCTGCAGCCAAACCCATTCTTTCCGACCTCCGTGAATCAGGCTCTATCGAGCAGGATGCAGATATGGTCATGTTCATTTACCGTCCTGAATATTATAAAATCGATGTTGATGAGCATGGGGAATCGACATCCGGCGCAGCCGAAGTTAGCATTGCGAAGAACCGTAACGGCCCCCTGAAAGATATTCAGGTCAGGTTCATCTCGAAATACGCCAAGTTTACTGACATCGAGCAGGAATACACTCCGGCGAATACTATTTCAGCTAATACATCATTTGATGGTTCAGTGCGGACGCGCACCATCATGTCGAAAATGGATGAAAATGACCAGCCGGATATGCCGTTTTAAGAGCGGGCTGATATTACTCGCATTGTTATTTATTTTTCACACCCCTGCAAAGGCAGCTTATCTGCTTTTGCCGATGGACGAGACTCAGAAGAACCATCTTAAGGCTTACGGAATTGCTTACTGGGTATTACAGAAAGAAGTTGAAGTGGACTGGCTTCTGAATTACCGTGGGGGAAGTTTCCTGATTCCATACAGCAAACCGGTCGAAAGTGAATGCAACATACGAGGCGTAAGCTTTCAGGCCCTGGCTGATGCGCAGGTTGATGCTATATTGCAGGAGATCGCAGACCCCCAGGTGAATATGGAAAAGATCAAGCTGCATAAGGCACCAAAGATTGCTGTTTATTCACCAAAGAATAAAAGGCCCTGGGATGATGCTGTTACCCTCGTACTTGCCTATGCCGAAATCCCTTATACAGTCGTATATGACGAGGAAGTACTTATGGGCCTCCTTCCACTCTACGACTGGCTGCATATGCACCATGAAGATTTTACCGGGCAATACGGCAAATTTTGGGCAGCCTACAAAAGCTTTCCCTGGTACCAGGAAGATGTTCAGTTGCAGGAGGAATCGGCCCGCAAACTGGGCTATGCCAAAGTTTCCCAGATGAAACTGGCAGTGGCAAAGAAGATAAAGGACTTTGTCGCAGGAGGCGGGTATCTTTTTTCAATGTGTTCAGCGCCTGACAGCTACGACGTAGCTTTATCGGCCGAAGGCGTGGACATCTGCGATGTCATGTTCGACGGGGATCCTATGGACCCCCAGGCTGATTCCAAGCTGGATTACTCGAAATGTTTCGCTTTCCAGGGCTTCAGCCTGGTTCACAATCCCTATGAATATGAAATATCATCGATAGACGTCACTGATTCAAGGCCCAAGACACTGAACTGGAATAACGACTTTTTCTCCTTATTTGAATTCTCGGCAAAATGGGATCCCGTACCCACGATGTTATGCCAGAACCATGTGACGCTCATACACGGATTCATGGGACAGACCACCGCATTCAACGAAAAATTTGTCAGGTCCAGCGTGCTGATACTTGGAGAGAACAAATCTTTGGGTGAAGCAAGGTATATTCACGGAGATTTCGGGAAAGGCACCTGGACCTTCCTTGGCGGCCATGACCCGGAAGATTACCAGCACCTTGTGGGAGATCCGCCAACCGACCTGAACCTGCATCCCAATTCTCCCGGATACCGGCTTATTTTAAATAATGTGTTGTTCCCGGCTGCAAAAAAAGAGAAAAGAAAAACCTGATATCCCTCAGTAATTTAATTGTTTACTGATGATCCACCCCTTAAATACAGAGCCTTCAAAATTGTAAGTGACCCTGTTATCGCACTTTTGGTTGTTGGCATATTCAATGGTCCCGCCGGGGGCATCCGCTGAGGGAACTGAGACTTGCATGATCCCCTTCCGGATCCATGGGCAATAAATATCATTCAGCAGAGGGGTGCTTACCTCAAATGAAAATGCATAAGTGCCTGATGAAGTCCCGTTCCCTGTTCCGCTGATGGTAAACGGGACAAGGCTGTCGGGGTTCATCTTGATCACAACAGGAATATGATAAGTCAGTAATGAATTCCACAGGGTCGAATGAGCCGGATCCTTCGCGACCGTGAGGTTGACGATCGTGGAATAATAGCCTCCGTTGCCCCCCAGAGACATTATATTATTGACCAGGTTGTCGCTGCCGGTAAATTGCCGTGAATCCTCCGAATAATTTTGAAATTCAACAGTGACCCCTGTCCCGGAGGTAAAGAAATCACCCGTGAGACTGGCTACTATCCTTCCGTTCCTGGTTGCACTGTCGGCGCATAATTTATCCTGATAATTAAAGGTGAACTTCCCTGAAGACCTGCTGTAGGAAACGACTGCATTGTCTATAACTCCCAAATCCCCATGCATGATATTGGAATCGAGGTTTGCTTTGAGAAGAAGGTTGAATGTATGGAACAGTCCCCTTTCGATAAACACGATATCATTTGCAACGTTATAATCGGGGCGAAGGTCTTTTGAGGTGTTTTTCCTGCATCCGGCGGCAGCCGAAATCATTATTACTGCAGCCAGCGACAGCCATGCTGCTCTGAAACCTTTATGTACGGGTTTTATCATGGTTTGCGCTGAAGGTTCTCGTACGAATAGGAGAACCCAAGATTTTTATCTTCTGGGAAATCTTCCCGGGATATAAGATCCCACTCTTTCAAATTGATAGCCGGAAAGAATACGTCTCCTTCAAAGGGCTTATGTACCCGGGTAAGATACAGCCGGCCGGCGAGAGGCAGGAACTGCCTGTAGACCGAAGCACCCCCGATCACAAA
This sequence comes from uncultured Bacteroidales bacterium, assembly GCA_903887775.1. GTDB lineage: Bacteria > Bacteroidota > Bacteroidia > Bacteroidales > FEN-979 > CAIRDP01. The sequence goes on along the minus strand of CAISRB010000005.1, from coordinate 59,886 downwards.
ATTCTCCTCAGCAGGGTCACATTTTGTCACAGCATCTTCTATGGAATAAGCCATGACGCAGCCTTCGATGATCTCACCGGGAATATCACTGATCACAACGCTTCTGCGGTCAGGGAGGGGGCGTTTCGGAAGGGAATACCAGGTTCGTTTGCCCATGATAATGGTGTGACCAACCGTTATTTTCTTAAAGCGCTTCAGGTCTTCGGGGATATGCCACAAAAGGTCATTATCCTTTCCTATGGCCAGGTTTTCGGCTATTGCAACAATGATTGAAAGCATAGTACAAAGTTAAACAGAAATTTCACCTTTGATATGCGGGTGCGACTGATAACCACTCAGGGTAAAATCCTCAAATTTGAATTTAAAAATATCGTTTACCTCAGGATTGAGCGTCATTTCCGGCAAGGGGAATGGGGTCCTTGTAAGCTGTAACTTTACCTGCTCCATATGGTTAAGGTAAATATGGGCATCTCCGAGGGTGTGAACAAATTCACCGGGTTGAAGTCCGGTTACCTGAGCCATCATCATGAGAAGCAAAGCATAAGAAGCAATGTTAAACGGGACTCCGAGAAAGATATCACAGGATCTCTGGTACATCTGGCAGGAAAGCTTTCCGTTGGCGACATAGAACTGGAACATAAGGTGGCAGGGAGGCAGGGCCATAAGGTCAAGTTCTCCGACATTCCAGGCACTTACAATATGCCTGCGTGAATCCGGATTCTTCCTGATTGAGTCAACAACCAGTTTTATCTGGTCGATATGGGTTCCGTCATGCCCGGGCCAGAATCTCCACTGGTAGCCATAAATATGCCCAAGTTCACCATCTGCTTTTGCCCATTCGTCCCATATCGTCACCTTATTCTCGTGCAGGTACTTCACATTCGTCGCCCCCTGAAGGAACCAAAGGAGCTCATGGATTATTGAACGGAGATGCAGTTTCTTCGTTGTCATCACAGGGAAGCCATCGGCCAGATTGAACCGCATCTGATAACCGAAAATACTTATCGTACCGGTTCCAGTCCGGTCTTCCTTTCTGACACCATTCTTCAGTACAAAATCAAGCAGGCTGAGATATTGTTGCATGTATTATTTCCTGATCCGGTTACGGCGGTTCAATTCATCCCTGATGCGGGATGCTTTTTCATATTCTTCATTTTCGATGGCAGCCTGAAGCATTTCATTGAGCTCGGCCACTGATTGACCGGTGAACTCCTGTTTGGTCGAAGTTTTAGGTTTCGATTCCGTGTTCATGGTTATCGGTTTATCTTCATCCTCCTCCACCATGATGGAAGCTGCCTTCATAATATCCTCATAAGTAAAAATAGGGCAGTTAAACCTAAGTGCAATCGCAATGGCATCCGAAGTACGTGAATCTACTTCCTCCACCTTGTTTCCATCGCTGCATACAAGCTGGGCATAAAAAACACCTTCCTGGAATTTATTGATCAGGATCTCCGTTACTTCAACATTAAAGGCATCTGCAAAACATTTAAATAAATCATGCGTCAGGGGCCTTGGTGTTTTTATTTTCTCCAATTCGATGGCAATAGCCTGGGCTTCAAAACCTCCTATAATTATGGGGAGCCTGCGTTTTCCATTCTTCTCGCCTAATATCAGGGCATAGGCACCGGTCTGGGATTGGCTGTATGACATTCCAATGATTTCGAGGCGGATCTTCTCCATCAGGCAAATTTCGATTGGCAGAACAAATTTACCACTATTCTTCCGGATTCTGAATAAACTCGTGACGAAAAAATGTCTTTTAATTGGAATGTTTCAAAATCCTTCATAAATTTGGCGTCCTAACAAGTAAATTTTTTTTATGAAGAAACTGGCTATACTTTTTGCAGCCATGATGCTGCCATTGTCAATGTTTGCCTCGGAGGCAGACCTTAAAATTCCTGCCCTGACTTCCTCGCAGAACAATCTGCTGATGTTCGGGTTCCTGATTTGCCTGCTGGGAATGCTATTTGGATACTACCAGTTCCAGAAAGTCAGGAAATTAGGTGCACACCAGTCGATGTTGGATGTCGCCAAGATCATTTTTGAAACCTGCAAGACTTACCTGATCCAGCAGGGTAAATTCCTGGTGATGTTGTTTGTCATCATCGGTCTTTGCATTGCGTTTTATTTCGGCTTTCTCCAGGCCATGCCATTCGGCGGAGTGATACTGATCCTTTCGTGGACAGTTGTCGGGATCCTCGGATCATACGGTGTTGCCTGGTTTGGAATCAGGATGAACACACTTGCCAACAGCAGGATGGCTTTTGCCTCCCTGGAGCGCAAGCCTATAAAATTATTGAACATCCCCCTGGATTCAGGGATGAGTATTGGGGTCATGCTCATCTGTGTTGAGCTGATCATGATGCTTATCATCTTATTATTTGTTCCCAGGGAATTTGCAGGGGCCAGTTTTATCGGTTTCGCTATAGGTGAATCTCTTGGCGCATCCGCCCTGCGTATCGCAGGCGGTATCTTCACAAAGATCGCCGATATCGGTTCCGACCTCATGAAGGTGGTTTTCAAGATCAAGGAAGATGATCCCAGGAATCCCGGTGTTATCGCAGATTGTACAGGCGACAATGCAGGCGATAGCGTAGGCCCCACAGCCGACGGTTTTGAAACCTACGGTGTAACGGGAGTTGCCCTTATCAGTTTCATCGTACTCGCCGTTGTTAAAGGCGGCGATTTCCTCGATCACCAAAAGGAATTATTGACCTGGATATTCGTCATGCGCGTTCTGATGGTCATCACTTCAATCACCGCATTTTACATCAACAAAGCCCTCAGCCAGGCTCTTTACAGCAAACAAGACGACATCGATTTTGAGCGCCCTCTGACCAACCTGGTATGGATCACCTCGATTTTGTCAATCATCGTCACTTTCATCGCCAGCAAGGTGATGATCGGCGACCTGGCAAACAACCTCTGGCTCACCCTTTCCATCATCATCAGCTGCGGAACCCTGGGCGCTGCTTTGATCCCTGAATTCACGAAGATCTTCACCAGCCCCAAATCAAGGCATGTGAATGAAGTCGTTACTGCCTCACGCGAAGGCGGCGCCTCCCTCAACATCCTTTCGGGCCTCGTTGCAGGTAACTTCAGCGCATTCTGGCAGGGCATGGTATTCCTCGTGCTCATGTTCGTCGCATATATTGCCAGCAAGAACGGCCTGGATGCCTATATGACCTATCCTTCCATTTTTGCTTTCGGCCTTGTTGCTTTCGGATTCCTTGGAATGGGACCTGTTACCATCGCGGTAGACAGTTACGGCCCCGTTACCGACAATGCCCAGTCAGTATATGAACTTTCACTTATCGAAGAAGATAAGGAAAAGGCATCAAGGGAAATTGAGAAAGAATTCGGTTTCAAACCTGATTTTGAAAAAGCCAAACATTACCTTGAAGCCAACGACGGAGCAGGGAATACATTCAAAGCCACTGCAAAACCCGTTCTCATCGGCACTGCGGTTGTCGGCGCTACAACCATGATTTTCTCATTGATCCTTGTAATCCAAAACAAGTTCGGCATCAGCCCCGAGCAGATCCTCAACATCCTGAACCCATACAGCATCCTTGGGTTCCTCATGGGCGGAGCAGTAATTTACTGGTTTACCGGTGCTTCCATCCAGGCTGTTACCACAGGCGCATACAGGGCCGTTGAATACATCAAAAAGAACATCCGCCTTGATGAACATGCCGATAAAAAAGCATCCGTCGAAACATCTAAAGAGGTTGTCAAGATCTGTACACAATACGCACAAACCGGGATGTTCAACATTTTCGTCGCTATTTTTTCTTTCGCTCTGGCCATAGCATTCCTTTCGGGTTACCAGGATGTGTTGCTGGCCAAGACCGATCCGCTCAGGTATGCAGCAGCTTCCTTCTTTGTAAGCTACCTTATATCCATTGCTTTCTTCGGTTTATTCCAGGCCATATTCATGGCTAATGCGGGGGGGGCATGGGACAATGCAAAGAAGGTAGTTGAAGTTGACCTTAAGGAAAAAGGCACTGCACTGCATGATGCCGCCGTTGTTGGCGACACCGTAGGCGATCCTTTCAAGGACACCTCTTCGGTTGCCCTGAACCCCATCATCAAGTTCACGACTTTATTCGGGCTCCTTGCAATGGAAATAGCGATTTCGGAACATTTTTACAGCATAGCCCCTTATATTGGAGTTTGCTTCTTCGCTGTTGCCTTATATTTTGTTTACCGTTCCTTCTATAACATGAGGATCAGGAAAAGCTAGCCAGGGTTAATCCTGCTGTTGAAGAAACCCCCGGTTGATTCCTGGGGTTTCTTTTTTTATGCTGGCTGATTTCATTTTACTTTGTAAACGATTCTTGGTATTTTTGCGAATCTCAATCTGCCATCAAAAACTTAAAATATGATCACTGACAATTTTGCTAGAAGACATAACGGCCCGTCCGGCGCCGAAATTGACATCATGCTTGAAAAGATAGGCGTTAAAACCCTTGAAAAGTTAATCGAAGAGACTGTGCCTTCGGCCATCCGCCTGAAATCAAACCTGAACCTTCCGAAAGGGATGAATGAGTACCAGTACCTGAATCATATCAAGGGTATTGCAGCCAAAAACAAGCTTTTCAAAACATATATAGGGCAGGGATATTACAATACGATCACCCCGGCCGTAATACTCCGGAATATTTTAGAGAACCCCGGCTGGTATACGGCCTATACACCTTACCAGGCGGAGATATCCCAGGGCCGGCTCGAAGCATTGCTCGATTTCCAGACCATGATCAGTGACCTTACCGGCATGCCTGTTGCCAATGCCTCCCTTCTTGACGAAGGCACGGCCGCATCCGAAGCCATGATCATGCTTTTCAATTCACGCGACAGGGAGACTGTTAAACGGGGAGCGAATAAATTTTTTGTGGCGGATAACATTTTCCCTCAAACCGCCGATGTAATACGCACAAGGGCAGTTCCACTCGGGATAGAACTTGTTTTCGGAAAACCTCCAGAGTTTGCCCCGGATAATACATTCTTCGGATCCGTTGTCCAGTATCCCGACCAGTATGGCGAAATTACTGATTACCGTTCCTTTATCACAAAAGCCCATGCGTTTAAGATAGGCGTTGCCGTTGCAAGCGACCTCCTGAGCCTGGCCTTGCTTACCCCCCCGGGCGAATGGGGAGCCGACGTTGTATTCGGTTCATCCCAGAGGTTCGGTATCCCGATGGGATACGGAGGACCCCATGCAGCATTCTTTGCCACAAGGGAGGAATTCAAGAGGCAGATGCCCGGGCGTATCATCGGGATCTCAGTGGATGCCAATGGCAACAGGGCATTGAGAATGGCATTGCAGACCCGCGAACAGCACATAAAACGTGAACGTGCGACATCAAACATATGCACATCTCAGGTTTTGCTGGCCGTTATGGCAGGGATGTACGGTGTATACCACGGGCCGAAAGGAATAAAACAGATTGCCCGTCACATCAACATACTCACCGGCGTACTTTCACAGGAAATCGTGAAATACGGGTACAGGCAGCTTAACAGTCATTTCTTCGACACCTTATGCATTGAACTGCCCGAAGGGGTTACCAGCGAAAAAATAAGGTCCAGGGCTATCGGGCTGGGCATGAATTTCAGGTACATCAGCGAAAAACATGTCGGCATCAGCTTTGACGAGACCACTGGACTCTCCGACATCAACATAATCCTTAAACTGTTTGCCGAAGCCAACGGGAAAATGTTTACAGAGTTCATCTGCAACCCGAAGGAATGTGAGATGATCACCACTGTGCCGGCTGAACTTACAAGGACATCCGCATTCATGACACAAAAGGTCTTCAACTCATATCATTCCGAGACCGAAATGATGCGTTACCTCAAGAAACTTGAGATCAAGGACCTTTCGCTCAACCGTTCGATGATCCCCCTGGGTTCCTGCACGATGAAGCTGAATGCCGCATCAGAGCTGTTCGCACTGAGTTATCCCGAATTCGGAGGGGTTCATCCTTTCGTGCCCCTCGACCAGGCCGAAGGCTTCCAATACCTGATCAAGGAGCTTGAAAAAGACCTTTGCGAGATCACCGGGTTCGATTCTGTTTCATTCATGCCCAATTCAGGCGCGGCAGGAGAATATGCCGGGCTGATGGTGATAAGGCAGTATCATATAAGCCGGGGCGATGGGCACAGGAACGTTTGCCTCATCCCGTCTTCGGCCCACGGCACAAATCCTGCAAGTGCCGCGATGGCCGGGATGCAGGTAGTTGTTGTGAAATGCGATGATCACGGCAACATCGACACTGCCGACCTTCGTGAGAAGGCAGTCCAGCATAAGGACAAACTTTCGGCGCTGATGGTAACCTATCCCTCCACTCACGGGGTGTTTGAAGAAAACATACTTGAGATCGTGAAAATCATTCATGAAAACGGCGGCCAGGTTTATATGGACGGGGCCAATATGAATGCCCAGGTCGGGCTCACGAACCCGGGAATGATCGGGGCCGATATATGCCACCTCAACCTTCACAAGACCTTCGCAATTCCTCACGGGGGCGGCGGACCCGGAGAAGGCCCGATTGCAGCTGCGAAGCACCTCTCACCTTTCCTGCCGCGCCATACCCAGGTTGAGACCGGCGGGAAGACCGGGACCACGGCCGTTGCTTCAGGACCATACGGCAGCGCCCTGATCCTCACGATCTCCTATGCCTATATCAAGCTGATGGGAGGGGAAGGATTGACTGAAGCTACGAAGATGGCTATTTTAAACGCCAATTATCTCAAATCCTGCCTGGAGCCCTATTACCCGATTTTGTATTCAGGGAAGAACGGCCGCTGCGCGCATGAAATGATAGTTGATTGCAACGGGATTACACGCCAGACCAACATCGGGGCTATTGATATAGCAAAGAGGCTTATGGATTACGGTTTCCATGCTCCTACCGTTGCTTTCCCCGTACATGGCACATTGATGGTAGAGCCTACCGAAAGCGAGCCTTATTATGAACTGAACCGATTTATCGAGGCTATGATATCCATCAGGGGCGAGATTGATGAGATTGCATCGGGCAAAGCCGACAAGCTTGTGAATGTGATCATGAAAGCGCCCCACACTGCAGCCATGGTTTCGGCCGATGAGTGGACCCTGCCCTATTCCAGGCAGAAAGCCGCTTATCCGATGCCCTGGTCGGCCGACGACAAATACTGGCCAACAGTTACACGTATCGACGATGCTTACGGAGACAGGAACCTGGTGTCGACCTGCCAGTCTTAGGGGGTTTAACCCATCTGGTCAAGGCAATGCCTGATCTTTTCCCAGCTGCGGTCGATATCATTATCAAGGCCCACCGAAAAACGGATCAGTCCTTCTGATAATCCCATCTCCCTTTGTATTTCTTCGGGGACTTCCGAAGAAGTGCTCTTGCCCGAATTGCTGAACAGGGTTTTAAAGTACCCCAGACTTACGGCCAGGTAGCCAACACCCTCAAGTTCCATGGCTTCCATCAGCTTCGATGCACGGGCTGCAGTCCCCATATCGATCGCGATCATGGCGCCGAAACCGAACTCAGGATTCATGATCTTTTTCATGACTTCATGCCCCTTATGCTCGGGAAGGCCGGGGTAGATTATTTTTGCTCCATATTCCTTAAACCGTTCAGCAAGGTACATTGCGTTTTTGCTGTGCTGCTTCATCCTGATATGAAGAGTGTGCAGGTTCTTTAATATGCTGGATGAGCGCAGGGGTTCGAGCGAAGGGCCAAGCAACATGGCTGTGCCGTTATTGACATCGCAAAGGGCATCGATAAAGTCCTTGTCTCCGCATATTGCTCCTGCCACGCAGTCATTCTTCCCGTTGATGAATTTCGTCATGCTGTGCACCACGATATGAGCCCCATGCAGGGCCGGAGAAATCATCATCGGAGTGAACGTATTGTCAACCATCAGTTTGATCCCATGTTCGTTGGCGATCTTAGCCAGTTCGGGAATGTCGCTGATCTGAAGCAGGGGGTTCGTCATCGATTCGGTATAGATGATCTTTGTGTTCGGCCTTATCGCTTTACGCACATCATCCAGCTTGCGGATATCGACAAAAGTGACATCGATATTGAACTTTTTAATGTAGTTGTAGAGGAAAGCGAAGGTGCCTCCATAGATTGTCATTGCGCAAACGACATGGTCCCCGCTCTTTACAAGCTGTAGTATTGCACACGTAATTGCCGCCATTCCGGATGCGGTGACCCAGGCAGATTCAGTGCCTTCAAGGGCTGCAAGTGCATCGGCAAGGTATTTGTTCGTGGGATTCCAGTGGCGTGAATACAGGTAACAGCCTTCCTGCTGGCCGGCGAAAGTTTCGCTCATAGTGATGGCCTGCATGAAAGTGTAGGTGGCTGAATCCGTGATCGATGGATTCACATCCCCGTATTCGCCGAATTGTAAAAGGTCGAATATGCGGGTCGATGGATCATTGGTTTTTTTCATAGTTCCGGAAAATTTTCATAAAGTTAAGAAGGTACTTGCAATTCAGGAGAAAAATAATGCTGATGCCTTATGCCCCCTGCGGGCTCAGGTTCGGGTTCAGATTATCCAATATAACTCTCAAGGATCTTTTTTATCGTTTCATAATCATGAGTAACTCGAAAATGCGGATGATCATCGATAACATTCTGGGGAGGTCGGAAGAGGATCCCTTCTTCTGCCTGCCTTAACATCGAAATATCATTGTAGGAATCTCCGATTGCAACGACCTGGTATTTCAGTCCCTGCAATGCCTCGACAGTCCTGCGTTTAGGGTCAGGCTGGCGCATTTTAAAATCAATTATGCGGTTTGTTTCGTCCATTACCAGAGAATGGCAGAATAAAGTGGGTCTTCCCAACTGCTTCATGATCGGGTCGGCAAACTGGATAAAGGTGTCGGAGACTACGATCAGCTGTGTCCTCTCCTTTATCCACTGCAATAATTCAAAGGCTCCCGGAAGGGGTTCTATCTGTGAGATCACGTTCTGGATATCGTGCAACTTCAGTCCGTGTTCATCAAGTATCCGTATCCTCCATCTCATCAGCTTCGGATAATCGGGTTCATCACGGGTTGTGCGGCGGAGTTCGGGGATACCAATCTTTTCGGCAACATTGATCCATACTTCCGGAGTCAGGACGCCTTCGAGGTCAGTGCAAACAATGTACATAGGGGTTGGGGGTTAGGGATTAGGGGTTAGGGGTTAGGGGTTAGAGATTAGGGGTTAGAGTTTGAATTTAGATTTTAACCAGGTTTTAAAGTCCGCATAATTGTTTTTAATATCGTCCAGGTATTCGGGTTTGGCATCAATTCCCTGAAGGCTTTTTGGAAGGGGCGGATTAATGCCGGTGATCTTCTGTATTTCTTCAGGGAATTTAGCCGGATGTGCAGTCTCCAGGGAAACACAGAGCTGATCCCCGGCAAGCTGTTTTTCATGCTCCTGCAGATATCTCAGAAGGCCTGCCCAGCCAACTGAACCGTGAGGTTCAAGAAGAAGCTTCCATGTATTCCAGGCTTCCTTTATTGTTCTGCGGGTTTCCTCGTCGGTAATGCTGACCGCCCAAAGTTCCTTTCTCATCTGTTCGATGTCAGAAGCGTGATGGATTATGCCTTTCTCATCCATGACACCTCCGTACAAAGCCAGCAGGCGGGCCAGGTTACTTGGATGGCCGACGTTCATCGCACTGGAGATACAGTTGCGCGAAGGTTCTAACTTCTCATACGTTCCGCTGAAAAGATAATTGGGGAACTCATCATTTTCATTGGTAGCAATAATGAATTTCCTGACAGGGAGCCCCATTTTCATTGCAAGCACTCCTCCCATCATATCGCCGAAGTTACCTGAAGGAACTGAAAATATTATTTGTTCCCCGGGTCTTGACAGTTTAGCATAGGCATAGAAATAATAAACGATCTGAGGTACAAGTCTTCCGATATTAATTGAATTAGCTGAAGACAGATGAAAAGAAGCCAGCTCAGGATCTGCAAATGCCCGTTTTACCAATGCCTGGCAATCATCGAATTTGGCATCCAGGGCAAGGACTTTGACATTCTTTCCCAGGGTAGTCATCTGTTTTCTCTGCCGGTCGGTGACTTCATCCCTTGGAAAAAGAACCACTATATCGATATCATCAAGTCCGTAAAAAGCATTTGCCACCGCGCTGCCTGTATCACCCGAAGTAGCAGTAAGAATAAGCAGGCGCCTGTTTTCCGCTTTAAGGTAATACTGCATGAGCCGTCCCATCATCCGGGCTGCAAAATCCTTGAACGAGGCGGTAGGACCACGGTCAAGGCGCATAACATATTTCCTTTCAAATACCTGTTCCAGCGGGATCTCATAGTCATATGAATCATTAATGATCGCCTTAAGGTCCTTATCAGGGATCTCTCCTGCCAGCCAAGGTTTTGTCACATGATATGCGATCTCCGGGTATTCCATTTGCCTGAATTCCCTGATAGCTTCGATCGGAATCAGTGGTATACTCACCGGCATATACAAACCCTTATCAGGGGCTTGTCCCTGCAGCAGGGCTTCATGAAAGCTCAGGGTACCGGCTTTCAGGTTTGTGGAATAAAATTGAAGCGGTTTGTTCATTTTTTACGTTTCCCCTGCTTGCCAACCTCCCTGAAAGCCTGTGCAAGATCGTCCAGAAGGTCCTTCTCGTCCTCGATGCCTATCGAAAACCTGATCATTGAAGGAGAAATTCCCGCTTTTTTCATCTCCTTTTCTCCCAGGGCCGAATGAGTGGTGGAAGCAGGATGGGTCACGATGGAACGGCAGGTCCCCAGATGGGTTGCATGCGTTATAACCCTCAGCGAATCAATGAATTTTGTTGCATCTTTATAGTTCCCTTTTAATTCGAAAGAAAGAAGGGAACTGCAACCTTTCATTTGACCTTTGATCATTTTGTGATAGGGGTTCGAGTCCAGGCCGGGGTAATTTACCTGTTTCACCTTCGGATGGTTTTCAAGCAAAGTAGCTACTGCCATCGCATTCGCACAATGCTTTTCCATTCTCAATGAAAGGGTCTCCAGACCAAGGAGGTTAAGCCATGCATTGAACGGGGCCATCGCCGGACCAAGGTAGCGGATAGAAGTCTGGCGGATCCCATCGATTAGTGTTTTTGACCCGCAAATGATGCCTCCCAGGCTGGTACCGTTTCCGCAAATGTACTTGGTAGTGGAATGCACTATAACATCCGCGCCCAGTGCAATCGGTTGCTGAAGGGCCGGCGTGGCGATGGTGTTATCGACAACCAGCGGCAGCTTTTTCGATCTGGCCAACTTCGCCAGGGCCGGAATGTCGGCTATGAAAAGCGCCGGGTTACTTGGGGTCTCGACAAATAAAAACTTTGTCTTCGGCGTGATGGCATTCTTCCATTCATTAATGTCTTCCGGTTTTGTCACCCAGTTGACCTTTGACCCCATCTTTTTAAGCCCCGTATCGAAAAGGCCAAAAGTGCCCCCGTATACCCGGTTCGAGGAAACGACCTCATCCCCTGGTGAAAGCAAGTGATGTGATAAAAGAAATATGGCCGACATCCCTGAAGCAGTTGCGATTGCCCCGTCGGTGCCTTCGAGGGCTGCCATCCTCTGCTCAAAAAGATCAACAGTGGGATTGTCCCAACGGCCGTATGTATATCCAGGCTTTTCACCTGTAAAGATGGCCGCAGCTTCTTTAGCATCCGCATAAGGGTACGCGACCGACTGATAAATTGGAGTAATCATCGAACCGGGCTGGAAATCAACATGACCGGCATGAATAGCTTTCGTACTAAATCCTTTTTTTGACATAGGTCTTTATTTTAGGTGATACTTGTCTGTCTTTTTGAAGGTGCAATAAACAAAAATAAAAAAATATCAGACAACGGGCAATTATTAACATCTTTGAACAGAAATTTTGGCCCTCGGGTCTCTTGGTTAACAGCTCAATTTTTAGTACTTTCGCGGATTGCTAATTGATAAGCTTATGAAGTTCGATATCATTGTCGTAGGCAGCGGTCCCGGCGGGTACGTTGCAGCTATACGCGCAGCTCAGCTGGGATTTAAAGTCGCTGTTGTCGAGAGAGCCGAGCTCGGCGGCATCTGCCTGAACTGGGGATGCATTCCTACAAAAGCATTGTTAAAAAGTGCAGCTGTGTTCCAGTACATTCAGCATGCTCCTGAATATGGCCTTTCTGTTTCAGACCTTAAAGCCGATTTCCCGGCGATCATAAAACGCAGCCGTGAAGTGGCTGAAACAATGAGCAAAGGAATACAGTTCCTTCTGAAGAAAAATAAAATAGAGCATCTTAAGGGGTTCGGGAAAGTCAAACCCGGAAAAATAGTGGAAGTGGCCGATGAAAGCGGAAAAACCACTGAGTATACTGCCGACAATATCATCCTGGCTACGGGTGCCCGTTCGAAAGAACTTCCAAACCTAAAACAGGATGGGAAAAAGATCATAGGGTACCGCGAAGCCATGACTTTGCAGGCCCAGCCGAAGTCGATGGTTGTAGTGGGTTCCGGGGCAATAGGTTCGGAGTTCGCTTATTTCTATCATTCCATTGGCACAAAAGTGACACTTATCGAAGTCCTTCCCAATATTGTCCCGCTTGAAGATGAAGAAGTGTCGAAAACCCTGGAGCGTTCCTTTAAGAAAGCCGGCATGAAAGTGCTCACCGGGGTTTCCGTTGAATCTGTCGACACAACAGGAGCAGGTTGCAAGGTCACGGTAAAGACAAAAAAAGGAGACGAATTGATCGAATGCGACATTGTGCTTTCCGCCGTAGGCGTTACAACAAATATAGAAGGCATAGGCCTTGAAGAAACGGGGATTGCAACCGAGCGCGGTAAAGTGCTGGTGGATGATTTTTACAGGACCGGTGTCGACGGGTACTATGCTATTGGCGACATTGTGAAGGGACCTGCCCTTGCACATGTAGCTTCCCACGAAGGCATTATCTGTGTTGAAAAGATTGCAGGGAAGCATGTTGAACCTCTCGATTACGGTAACATTCCCGGATGTACATACACCCATCCCGAGATCGCCTCGGTTGGCCTGACCGAGAAAGCCGCGAAAGAAGCAGGTTATGAGATCCTGGTTGGAAAATTTCCTTTCACTGCTTCAGGTAAAGCTACTGCTGCAGGGGCCCGGGAAGGATTTGTCAAAGTGATCTTTGACTCGAAATACGGTGAATGGCTGGGGGCTCATATGATTGGTGAGAATGTGACTGAAATGATCGCTGAAGTGGTCACTGCCAGGAAGCTGGAAACTACGGGCAGGGAGATCATTGAAGCGGTCCACCCTCATCCGACCATGAGCGAAGCCATCATGGAAGCAGTGGCTCAGGCCTATGGGGAATGTGTGCATTTATAAATAGCGAGGTAGCGTTTGGCGAAGCCAAAATGAGCACACAAATAAAATAAACAATTGGTGCGAATAAATAGCGAGGTGGCGAAAATAAATCAATCATTATGGAAATCATAAAGACTCCGCTCGAAGGACTGCTTATCATCAAACCCGATGTGTTTGAAGATGAACGGGGATATTTTTTTGAATCCTTCAACCACGGGAAGTTCCTGAAACTCGGGCTCGACCTGAAGTTCATGCAAGACAATGAATCCAAGTCGAAGAAAGGAGTGTTAAGAGGGCTGCATTTCCAGGCTCCTCCTTTTGCCCAGGGAAAACTTGTACGTGTGATGAGGGGATCGGTTCTTGATGTTGCCGTGGATATTCGCCGGGATTCACCAACCTACGGGAAATGGGAATCCATCGTCCTGTCAGGACAGAATAAATGGATGTACTGGGTTCCCGAGGGATTTGCCCATGGTTTTGCCACGCTTGAAGATGATACGATCTTCTTCTATAAATGCACAAACATTTACAACAAAGCATCTGAGGGGAGTATTCTGTGGAACGATTCTGACCTGAATATCAACTGGGGCTTAGAGAGCCCGGTGATCTCCGACAAAGACAAGATTTCTCCGAAGTTTACTGAATTTACCAGTCCTTTCTGATGATGAAAAGAAACCTGAAATACATTTTTTTGATTCCGGCCCTGTTCGCCGTGGTTACCGTGTTTATTTTCGCTGTGTTATACCAGAAGAACTCCGATAAAGATTACCGTGAAGTGGCCCAGCGTTCTTATCGTATTTTCTCACCTGCATGCCCCCTGAAAGCCGATTTTGCCGGTGAGAAAATGCCGCTTGATCTGTTCTATGTGCATGAGAGCCTTGACCGGGAGATCATGATCAATACTTTCATGCATGCATCTACGATACTGATGTTCAAACGGGCGAACCGCTGGTTTCCCCTGATCGAGCCTATACTGAAAAAAAATAAGGTGCCTGATGATTTCAAGTTCCTGGCGCTTGCCGAAAGCAACTTCTACAATGTCGTTTCCCCATCCAAAGCTGAAGGTTTCTGGCAGTTCCTGAAGCCAACTGCCATCCACTACGGTCTGGAAGTGAATGAAGAGGTAGATGAAAGATACAATGTATCAAAAGCAACTGAAGCTGCCTGCAAATACTTTCTTGAATCGTATGAAAAATATGGCAACTGGACCCTGGTGGCTGCTTCTTTTAACCGCGGTCAGGATGGCATTAGCGATGCACTTGAAAACCAGAAAGCAAAAAATTTTTACGATCTGTACCTTAACGAGGAGACTTCACGGTATATTTACAGGATAGTTGCCATTAAAGAGATCTATGGGAATCCCGTACAATACGGATTGTATCTGAGGGCCAGTGATTTTTACCCTGTTATTCCAACATACACAATCGAAATTAATACTCCGATCAGGGACCTTCCCGAGTTTGCCCTGAAGAACAATTTAAGTGTAAAGGTTTTCCGCGACTTTAATCCCTGGCTGAGGAAATATACACTCACGAACAAGCTTAACAAAAAATATCAGATTGTTCTGCCAAAAGAGGGGGCTATACATACAGAGTACCTTCAGAAGAACCTGATTAATTCCGACACATACTTCCACGACACCTTGAAAATTAACGAGATTCATTAAGCTCTCAGCTGATTTTGGAAGACCAGTTAGAAATATCCGGTGCCAGGGTTCACAACCTCAGGAATATTGACTTGAGCATTCCCAGGAACAAGCTTGTTGTGTTTACAGGATTAAGCGGCAGCGGCAAATCGTCCCTGGCATTCGATACCATTTATGCTGAAGGCCAGAGAAGGTATATGGAAACCTTTTCAGCCTATGCAAGACAGTTTATCGGCAGTCTGGAAAGACCTGATGTGGACCGGGTCACAGGCCTTAACCCGGTCATCTCGATAGAACAGAAATCGGCAAGCCGTAATCCCCGTTCAACAGTTGGTACAATCACCGAGATCTATGATTTTCTCCGCCTTCTGTATGCCAGGGCAGCCGATGCTTACTCCTATATTACGGGTGAAAAGATGGTAAGATATTCCGAACAGCAGATCGTTGAGCTGATCATGTCGGAATACGACGGTAAGCAGGTCGTGATACTCTCACCGGTTGTTAAAGGTCGTAAAGGTCATTATCGTGAGTTGTTTGAGCAGATCAGGAAGCAGGGATTTATCAGCGTAAGGATTGATGGGGATGTACGCGAGATCTCGCATGGACTGCAACTCGATCGTTACAAGATCCATGATATTGAAATTGTTATTGACCACGTTCACATAACACCCGGATCTGTGAAACGGCTTGCAGGTTCAGTCAATACGGCCATGAAACAGGGCAAGGATTCTCTCAGCGTTCTTGACCTGTCAACAGACCAGGCAAGGCATTTCAGCCGCCTGCTTATGTGTCCGACGAGCGGAATTTCTTATGATGAACCCGAACCCAATACATTTTCCTTTAATTCCCCCTATGGCGCTTGTCCCCGTTGCAACGGCCTGGGAACGATATCAGAGATCGATATCCATAAAATCATACCTGATAACGGTAAAAGCATCAGGAAAGGCGGGATCGTTCCCCTGGGCGAATACAAGAATACCTGGATATTCAAGCAAATTGAAGCAATCGGGGAGAAACATGGTTTTGACCTGAACACACCTATAAGGGATATCCCCGAACAGGCTGTCAATACTATTCTTTATGGTTCCGATGAGGTGATCAGGGTAAAGAATGATTACCTGGGGATCACATCCTCCTATTCATTGAATTTTGAGGGTATTGTAAGCTTTATCAATTCCCAGACTGCCGAAACCGCCCCGGCCGGCATTATGAAATGGGTCAGCAGCTTCATGAATAAAATGCGCTGCCCTGAATGCCAGGGTTCAAGGCTTAAAAAAGAATCCCTGCAATTCAGGATAGACGGGAAGAATATCGCTGATCTGGCCGGTATGGACATGCTCAGCCTCCAGGAATGGATGAGCGGTATCAACGCTCACCTGGATGAACGAAAGCGTGTGATAGCCTATGAGATCGTAAGAGAAATCCAGAGCCGTATCAGATTTCTGCTGGATGTCGGGATCGGTTACCTGACCCTGAACCGCCCTGCAAGGTCATTATCCGGCGGGGAGAGCCAGCGCATACGCCTGGCGACCCAGATTGGGT
This sequence comes from uncultured Bacteroidales bacterium, assembly GCA_903887775.1. Classification (GTDB taxonomy): domain Bacteria; phylum Bacteroidota; class Bacteroidia; order Bacteroidales; family FEN-979; genus CAIRDP01. Next base: position 43,371 of record CAISRB010000005.1, on the reverse strand, counting down.
CGCAGCTGGTCGGTGTGCTTTATATCCTAGATGAACCAAGCATAGGGCTTCACCAGCATGACAACCTTAAACTGATCAGGGCACTGAAGAATCTGCGTGATGCAGGGAATTCGGTGATCGTGGTGGAACATGATAAAGAAACCATTCTTGCATCAGACTATGTTATCGATATCGGACCTGGCGCCGGGGTACACGGCGGCCTTATCGTTGCTCACGGAACCCCTGAGGAGATTATGAAAAACGGGCATCTGACCGGGCAATACCTTAGCGGAAAGAAGGAGATCAGGGTTCCGGATACGAGAAGGAAAGGCAACGGTAACACACTTGTACTTTATGGTGCAAAAGGCAATAACCTGAAAACAGTGGACCTTGAGATCCCACTGGGCAAATTCATCTGCATTACCGGTTTGTCGGGAAGCGGGAAATCAAGCCTGATCAATGAAACGCTGTATCCGATTCTCAGCAGGCATTTCTATAAGTCCGATAATAAACCTCTTGCATACGACAGGATCGAGGGTATTAAAAACATTGATAAAGTGATCGAGATCGACCAGTCTCCGATAGGCCGGACTCCCCGCTCCAATCCTGCAACGTATACAAAGGTATTTGATGAGATCCGAAAGCTGTTTGCGTCTCTGCCTGAGTCGAAGATCAGGGGCTACCAACCGGGAAGATTCTCTTTCAATGTCAGGGGAGGAAGGTGCGAAACCTGCAAAGGAGGCGGATTAAAGGTCATCGAAATGAATTTCCTTCCTGATGTCTACGTCCTTTGCGAAACCTGCCAGGGACACAGGTATAACAGGGAAACGCTTGAAGTACGATTTAAAGGAAAATCCATCAACGATGTCCTTAATATGACCATTGAACAGGCGGTGGAGTTTTTCGAGAACATACCGATGATACTGAATAAGATCAGTACGCTTTATGAGGTCGGCTTGGGGTATATCACCCTCGGGCAGCAATCAACCACACTCTCGGGCGGAGAAGCCCAGAGGGTTAAACTTGCCTCTGAACTAAGTAAGGCAGATACCGGTAACACCCTGTATATTCTGGATGAACCTACGACCGGGCTGCATTTTGAAGATGTGAAGGTACTTCTCTGTGTTCTCAATAAACTTGTCGCGAAAGGAAATACCGTCCTAGTAATTGAACATAATATGGAAGTGATCAAGGTGGCCGACCATATTATTGACCTCGGCCCCGAGGGCGGGGAACGGGGAGGAACGATAGTTTGCAAAGGAACCCCGGAGGAAATTGCGGGCTATGACTTTAGTTATACCGGGTTACATTTGAGGAAGGAATTGAATAAGTGAAAAGCGAAAGGCGAAATATTTCGCCTTTCGCTTTTCGCCTTTCGCTTTTCACTTTTCGCTTTTAATCATAGATTATGGAAAACAAAGACATTGAAAAATTAAGGGAATCTTTTCAGCCGAAGAGCTGGACGGAGACGATCTCGGTCGACACCTGGGAGATATTCAAAGTGATGTCAGAAATGGTTGAAGGCTTTGACAAATTAAGTAAGATTGGCCCCTGCGTTTCTATTTTCGGATCGGCCCGTACTCCCGAAAGCAATAAATATTACCGCCTTGCCGAGGAAATAGCTTACCTCCTCACGAAGAATGGTTTCGGGGTAATCACCGGAGGAGGGCCTGGTATTATGGAAGCAGCGAACAAAGGCGCTCATTTCGCAGGAGGTAAATCGGTGGGACTGAACATATCCCTGCCGTTCGAACAAAAGCCAAATCCTTTTATCGACCGCACAAGGCTTCTTAACTTCGACTTCTTTTATGTCAGAAAAACGATGTTCATGAGATATTCGATGGGGTTTATCGCTCTCCCCGGAGGATTCGGAACCATGGATGAGCTTACGGAAGCTATTACACTGATACAGACGCACAAGCTTGTACGATTTCCGATTGTTCTTATATCCAGGGAGTACTGGCAGGGGTTCACAGACTGGATAACGAAAAAGGTTTTACCGGAAAGCATGATCTCGGATAATGACCTTGCCTTGTTCACCGTGGTCGATACTGCAGAGGAGGCGGTAAAATACATAACTGAATTCTACGAAACATACGCTTTGAAACCTAATTTTTAATTGCTTACCTTTGTCTCAGTAATAGTATAGCAAATGCCCGTAAAGAAGAAGAAAAACGCTGAGGAACTGCTTATGGATGCCATCTCAGAGGCATTGCTGGAGAAAAAGGCAAAAGATCCCGTTATTCTGAATTTTAAAGGAACAGGCCATTCGGTATGCGATGCATTTGTGATCGCCCACGGTAATTCGAGGACACAGGCAGAAGCTCTTGCCGATGAAGTTATTCACCGGGTCAAAAAACAAACCGGATTAAATCCCTGGCATAAGGAAGGCGTTGAGAATGCGGAATGGATTTTGATAGATTATATTGACATTGTGGTTCACATTTTCCAGGAAACACAGCGTAAGTTCTTCAATCTTGAGCAGTTATGGGCCGATGCAAAGGTCGTTAAAATTGAAGACTGAGACTCTTATATTAAAATTCACCGAAGGTAAACGACAGAATGGCAGAAAAAGATAACAAACCGAAAGATAATTTTAAGCCAAATTTCCTTGCTCCCAAAGGAAAAAAACCGAGGTTCAGTTTTTACTGGATTTATTTTATCCTGCTCATTGGATTTCTCGCTTTACAATTCTTTAACTATAATAACCCGGTCAAACCTGTTGAATACGGCAAGCTTGAAGAAATGCTGCTCAAACAGGATGTAGAGAAGATCGTTGTTGTTAATAAAGAAAAAGCGGAGATCTATATCAAGAAAGACAGGATACAGAACGACACCGCCTATAAGCAATTCAATAAAAAAAGCCTGAGCTCCGCCTTTAACGGTTCAAATCCTCAGTTTTATTATGAGATCAACAGCGTTGATATTTTAGACAGACTGCTTAAGGACTGCCGTGACACTATCGCTGCTCATATGAGGCGCGACAGCGTTCCTGCCGCGAAGATCGCGGAATTCAAGAAACAGTTTCCCTATCCTCCGGGGACAGAATCACGTAAAGATATTTTTGGTGATGTCCTGGGATACCTTCTGCCAATCCTCATCCTGGTGGGTGCATGGTTCCTTATCATGCGCTTTATGAGCAGGGGAGGCGGAGGTGGAGGAGGCGCCCAGATCTTTAACATAGGCAAGTCAAAAGCCACTTTGTTTGACAAAGACACGATGGTCAACATCAACTTCAACGATGTGGCCGGTCTTGAAGAAGCGAAGGTGGAGATCATGGAGATCGTCGACTTTCTGAAGAACCCCACGAAATACACCCAGCTTGGAGGCAAAATCCCCAAAGGTGCATTGCTTGTCGGCCCTCCGGGAACAGGAAAGACCTTACTGGCTAAAGCCGTCGCAGGTGAAGCCAAGGTACCTTTCTTTAGTCTCTCAGGTTCAGACTTCGTTGAAATGTTTGTAGGTGTCGGAGCTTCAAGGGTACGTGACCTTTTCAAACAAGCCAAGGAGAAGGCACCCTGTATCATATTTATCGATGAGATTGACGCAATCGGTCGTGCCCGCGGAAGGAATGCTATCACCGGCGGTAATGACGAGAGGGAAAACACCCTGAACCAGCTACTTACAGAGATGGATGGTTTTGCGACCAATACAGGAGTTATTATCCTTGCAGCCACAAACCGGGCTGATATTCTCGACCGTGCACTGATGCGTGCCGGCCGGTTCGACAGGCAGATCTATATTGAGCTTCCCGACCTCGAAGAAAGGAGAGCGATATTCAAGGTACATCTGAAACCCCTGAAACTGGACCAGAATCTCGATGTTGATTTTCTTGCCCGCCAGACCCCCGGTTTCTCGGGAGCAGATATTGCCAACGTATGCAATGAATCGGCACTTATTGCAGCGCGAAAGAATAAGAATTTTATTGAAAAACAGGACTTTTTAGATGCTATAGACCGTATAGTGGGCGGACTTGAGAAGAAGAACAAGATCATAAGCCAGCATGAGAAGAAAGTCATTGCATTCCATGAATCCGGACATGCTGCGGTAAGCTGGCTGCTTGAATATGCCCACCCCCTGGTTAAGGTGACCATTGTACCCCGCGGAAAAGCCCTTGGGGCAGCCTGGTACCTGCCTGAAGAACGGCAGATCACGACCTATGAACAGATGTTCCACGAACTTGCGGCGGCGCTTGGTGGAAGAGTTTCGGAAGACGTATTTTTCGGAAAGATCTCAACCGGTGCCCTGAACGACCTTGAGAAAGTCACGAAGCAGACTTATGCCATGGTTGTTTATTTCGGCCTTAATGAAGCAATAGGCAACATCAGTTTCTATGATTCCAGTGGACAGAATGAATTCGCATTCCAGAAGCCATACAGCGAGAAAACCGCGGAAGTCATTGACTTCGAGGTCAAAAAAATTATTGATGCTGCATACGCCACAGCAAAACAACTCATCGTCGATAATAAAGAAAAAGTTTCTGCTCTGGCTAATCTTTTACTCGAGAAAGAAGTCATTTTCAGGGAAGACCTGGAACATATCTTCGGAAAGCGGCCATTTGATAGGGAAGAAGAGAGATTCCTTCCGACAAAGAACCCGGCATCTGAAAACCCTTTATCCCTTGCCGGGAATACTGAAGTTCCTGTTACTGATGTTCAGCCTCCGCAACAGCCGGGTACCGAAGCTCCCTCTGGCGCCGGAGATGAGCAGAAAACATAAGAATTAAAATCAATGGAAGAATCCACGTCACGTGAAAAGGTACTTAAAAAGGTAAGGCACGCCCTGATAGAAAAAACAGAGCCCCCCTACCCTATCATAGACCAGGAATCACCTGTCTTCAAGGAGATTACAGAACCGCTCGACGTGAATTTTGCACAGGAACTGGTTAAAGTTTCAGGAAAATTTGTTTACTGTGAAAGCGAGGATGAATTTACCACTCTCCTGAAACAATTCATTCTTGAGAAAGACTGGCCGGTCCTGTTCTGCCTTGATCCTGTTGTTCAAAAGCTCCTTAAAGAAGCTGGCATACCTTACGGCTCGAAACAGGAAGAATTCCTTGAATCGAAGATCGGTATCACTCGTTGTGAATATTTGATTGCAAGGCTGGGATCAGTAATGGTTTCATCGCATCAAAGTCCCGGAAGAAGGATCAATGTGTACCCAGAAGTCCACCTGGTGCTTGGATACACCTCGCAACTGGTACCCGACCTGAAACATGCACTGGCTGCGATCCGTAAAAGATACAACCACAATTATCCTTCAATGATCTCTTTGATAACCGGTCCAAGCAGGACAGCAGATATTGAAAAAACCCTGGTTCTTGGGGCACATGGCCCACGTGAACTTTATATTTTTCTAATAGACGACCAGAATGTTCATGCTTCCTGAGAATCAAGATTCTGACTACCAAGCAAATCATGGAAAGGGCTGTTGCTGATGAGTAATTTCCGGGCACGCACGATCACCGGACTCAGCATGGTATTTCTGCTATTGTTTTCATTATGGTATGATCACTGGCTTTTTTCAGGGATATTCCTGCTGGTTACCATTCTTGGCTTACGGGAATTTTACTCCCTGTTCTCAACCACCGACATTTATCCACAGAAAGCATATGGAACAATATGCGGAAGTATATTATACCTGCTTATATTTTTCTTTAACCAGACAGAACCGGCATTGTTTTGGCACAGCTGGTATTATTTCCCTGTCTTTGCAGCCATGTCAATGTTCTTTTTTTCCTTTATAATAGAGATCTACAGGAAGAAGTCCAGGCCTTTTGAAAATATTGCAATCACAAGCTCAGGGGTGTTGTATGTAGCTCTGCCCCTGGCCCTCCTGAACCTGCTGTATTCCCCGGATTCTGTTCGCTTTCTTGGCTTTCCGGCATATCTCCTTGGGTATTTTATCTTCACCTGGGTTTATGATACCGGGGCTTATCTTTATGGAAAAGAATTCGGAAAACATAAATTTTTCGAAAGGATCTCTCCTAAAAAAACATGGGAAGGGACTATCGCCGGAGCATTATTGGCGGTATTTTCTGCTGCCGGATTTGCATTTATTATCCCTGATATTTCGATGGCTGACTGGTTGGTCCTGGCATTACTGGTGGTCATTTTCGGAACTTTCGGGGATCTTATCGAATCACTTTTCAAGCGAAGCCTGCATATTAAAGACTCTGGAAATATTTTGCCGGGACATGGTGGAATATTGGATCGCTTTGATACTATCTTTATGTCAGCGCCTTTTGTATTTTTGTATTTTGTTTTCAGAAATTTTTAACCCAGGATGACAATACACCGCGAAGGATACAAAACCATCATTATCGTATTTCTTTTTGTTGTTGCATTACTCCTTGGACTGAACCATATTTTTCCGGAGCAGACGTGGTTCCATTATACTCTGTACGCCCTTGGACTATGGTTCTTTCTCATGATAGTTCGTTTTTTCCGCTCACCTTCCAGGGATACCAATACAGGTAAAAATCACATTCTTGCTCCGGCCGACGGAAAAGTCGTTGTCATAGAAAGAACTATTGAACCGGAATATTTTAAGGACGAAAGGATACAGGTTTCTATTTTCATGTCGGCAACAAATGTGCACGTGAACTGGTTTCCTGTTGATGGTGAAATAAAATATTATTTTTACCATCCCGGTAAGCATATGGTTGCCTTCAATCCAAAAGCATCCCTTGAAAATGAGAGGGCCACGACTGTCATCGAGACCGGGGTGAAGCAAAAGGTTCTCATACGCCAGATAGCCGGCGCTATGGCCCGCAGGATCAAATGTTACCCAAGGGTAGGCGAACCGGTGAACCAGGGAGAAGAGCTTGGTTTTATTAAATTCGGTTCAAGGGTGGATCTCCTGCTGCCTGTCGGGACAAGGCTTGATGTAAAACTCGGACAGCAGGTAACCGGTAAGCAGACCATTATCGGCCACTTCGATTAATTATCCGTTGAGCGCCCTTTCGAGGAAAGCATTGAGGGGTTGCATCAGCCCGAATACCTTAATCACAAGTTTCGAAAAATCCTTTTCAATCACATGCTTGTCGTCGAGCATATGTGCAACAGTGTAATGTCTGTATTTCAGCAGGTCGATATCCGGAAAATCCTTTGGGAAATCACGTGGGGGCAACTTCTGTTTATCCCATTCAGATAAACCGTTGAAGTATTTCTTCGCGTTCTTACTTTCAAGTATGGCCTTAAATTCCCCTGCATTATAATAAATTTCCTGCCTGATTTTTTTCAGCTGATCCGGTTCAGGCATATATACGCCTCCTGCCAGCATCGATTCTCCGGGTTGAATATGCAGGTAATAACCTGGTCCGGCACTTTTACGGCCTCCCTTTGAAATCCATGCTCCCATATTGGTTTTATAAGGCGACTTGTCCTTTGCAAACCTCACATCCCTGAAGATCCTGAACATGCAATCTTTCGCATTCACATATTTCACGGAAGGTTCAAAAACTGCTATCTGTGGTATCAGGATATCAACAAAAGCTTCCATTTCCGCTTTGGCAGTTTCATATATTTTTTTATTCTTCTGAAACCATTCGCGGTTATTATTTTCCTTTAATTGTTTAAGGAAATCAAGAATGACTGAGTTCATATTATATTTTTTTAGTTAATAAAACGGATCACTCCTTTACCAGTTTTGCAATTGTATTCCAGTTTCTCGTAGTTGCCGCCGAGCCGGTTATATCCTCTTTAAAAGCATTCGGGAATCCGAATTTTCCATCTATTTCCCGGCTCAGGATAAAAGCCCTGTTCTTTTCAATCTTTAATACTTCAAGGTCCCCCTTTTCAGAGAATACAGGTAATTCGGTTTGTTTCCCGGGGTTCCCTGAAAACAGGCTGATATAGAATTTTTTCTTTTCATCCTTGTTTACTTTCCGAAAGGGGTCAGAATTGAAAATGTCAATAACATCATTAAAAGGAAGAAGAAATACTTCAATCTTGTAACCAAGTTCTTTCCTGAGGATGTTTTCCAATTCGGATTTCAGAGTGGCATGGTTATTTGTGTTTGCATTAAATAATACATTCCCGCTTTGAATAAGTGTCTTAATCCCTGTGTACCCCGCGCCAATGAAAATCCTGTTGAGTTCTTCCATTTTAATGACCTTCTTTCCTCCGACATTGACACCCCTGAGGAAAGCAACATACCTGTTCAAACCTGACACGTAGTACCTTACCATGGGCCTGTTGGGCGAAATGCGGCTGACTACCGTGAATCCTGCCTGCTCGAATGATTGGAAAAGACCTGTCCATACAAAAGGATCGGGAAGCCTGGCTGTAGACGGGATCAACGGGTAAGCTTCAAGAATCCCGATTTTTTTCTCCCTGGCATAATTGATGACCCCTTTCAGGATATCCATTGAAAGTCCTTTTTTTCGGTATTGTTTATCAATGAAAAAACAGGGAATTGACCAGACCTGCTGATCATCTATCCGTTTATGTATTCTCGAATTCTCTATCTTCGGAAATGCTTCGCGGGGAGCTAATGCACACCATGAAATCGCTTTAGACTTGTATATGCCCAGGATCCCGGCAGGTTGATTATTTTCCACCAGTTTCTTCATCCGGTTTTTATTGCCATTATTAATCTTGCCGGCTTCAAACTCGGCTTTTTTCAGACGGAATGACATGCACCAGCAATTCCCGCAGGCTCCCCTGTCACCGAAAAGATGAACAAACTTATCCCAGTTAGAAGTGGATAGAGGTTCAAAGGTTAATGACCCGGCTATTTCAGGTGTTTCCGTATTACTGCCAGCTTCATGCATCATCGAAATCCTCCTTCGGGATCGAGCCAGGTTCTGCAAGCCGGAACCTGGTTTTTGTTTTTTCCCAATCAACATCCCACATATTATTTATGCCAATCTTTTACCGAAATATAAGTGATTTAAGGTGACACCGTCTATCTCTGCAACTTCAGGAAGAAACGCCCATCGCTCAAAATTATTTTTTTCGAGTATTTTAATGCTGGGATCATTTTTATCGAGAACTATCGCAAAAATGATCCTGAAGCCCGATCCTGAAGCAAAAAGTAACATATGGTCAAGAAGTTTCTGTCCGATACCTTTCCTGTGGTGGTCTTCATGAATATATGCACTGATTTCACCGGTCCTGTTAAATGCTTCCCTCCCTTTGCGGTAAGGGCTCAGGCTGATCCAACCAAGTATATGACCATCTTCTTCTGCGACCATTACAGGGTATCTTTCACTAAGGATATGTTCATCAAACCATTCTTTCATTTCAGCAGCTGACTGGCTTACAAAGTATCCCACGGAATGCCTTGTTTTGATTCCATGGTTCAGAATCTCAACAATGGCAGGCAGATCGTTTTCAGCGGCTTTTCTTACGACAATGTTCATCGATGGCTGATATCGGCTGTTCCGGATCAGGTTTTGAAAATTAGTCAAATTTACTGAATTGGTGCAAATTTTCGCAAAATCCAGGCTTGTACCATATTACTTTTTACAGGATGGCGGATTAAGGAAAAAAGATCGTGAGGAAGGGAGCCTGTGTATTTCTTTTGCCTGTCATATTGGCTTTTTCAGTCAATGTAAAGGCATCGGGTGAATTCAAGTCTTTAGGAGGCCGCTCTGCCGGGATGTCGGGGATCGCCGTAGCAGTTTATGATCAATGGTCTGCTGCCAACAACCAGGCCTCGAATGCATGGAACGAAGGAATATTCTGTGGAATATTTTTTGAAAACAGGTATATGGTCAGGGAGCTATCGTATGAGTCAATCGTGTTCTCAGCCTGTGTAAGACCCGGCGCGTTTTCATTTATCTGCAATCATTTCGGGACAAGCATTTACAGCGAACTGAAAACCGGTATCGCATATGCCAGAAAATTCGGAAAAAGATTCTCAGCTGGTGTTCAGTTAAATTATTACAGGTTTCAGATTTCTGATGACTATAGTTCAACAAATGTTTTTAACTGCGAGGCAGGTTTGCTGTTCAGACCAGTGAAGCAGGTACTGGTAGGATTTCATTGTGTCAATCCCGTGCCGGTGAAATTATCCACCGCATCCGGGGAGTCACTGCCGACCCTCATTCAGATCGGGTTGAGCTATTATTTTACGGAAGAGCTTTTTTTGTCGGCTGAGATTGAGAAATGTCCTGCTGGCAAAGCCTGTGCAAGATTGGGTGCAGAGTGCAGGTTTGCAAGAATTCTTTCGGCCAGGGCAGGTTTTGCTACCAGCCCTTTCCGGCTAAGCATAGGAGCAGGCATTGTGATCAGCCGTTTCTCTGTTGACTTTGCATCGGAATACAGCCAGGTGCTTGGCTTCAGTCCTGCAGTCTCAGTTCAGTACCAGTTCAGGAAATAAACCCTCCCCTTTCGCATAACATGAAAAGATATCCACATAAATTTCCTTTAAAATGGTACTGCCTGCTATGGTTATCATTGTTTTGTTCCAGTCAGGTTTATGCCCAGTCAGAGCTCACGCAGCTTACCGGGGACGGGTTGGATGATATGAATTGGAAGGATGAAAGCGAAAACTCTTACAGGATAATTGTGGAAGAGATGGATGAAATGAGGTCCAGGCCTCTTGATCTGAATTCGGCCTCAGAAGAAGATCTGTTAAGAATACCATGCCTGAATGCATCGCAACGCATGAAATTGTTTGAATATCTGAAGGATTACGGAGAGGTGTTTTCAATTTATGAGTTGCTTGCAATCAATGGTTTTGATTCCTGCCTGGTTCATAAGATTTCACCTTATGTAAACTTTATCCCGCTTTCTCATTCCCCATCCCTGACTTTCAAAAACCTGTTCAAATACGGTAAAAATGAAGTGCTGATCCAGGGAGGTTCATGCTTTCCGGGATCCAGGGGGTATACAGGTCAGGCCTCCGGGAAAGAAACCGGCAGTACAAACTACTACCCTGGCAGTCCTTATCAAATGAGCTTTCGTTACACATACTCGTTTGCTGATCTGCTTGCTATTGGTTTTTCAGGGGATAAAGATCCGGGGGAGCAATTTTTTGCAGGAGAACAGAAATATGGCATGGACTATTATTCGGGTTATATCAGTATTTCACCAGGAAAGCTGCTGAAACGCCTTATTATCGGGAACTATCGTGCCGGCTGGGGGCTTGGCTTAACGTTTAATACGGGCAGTTCGCTTGGGATCTACCCGGGATTTACTCAGGAATTCTATGCCGGGAACGGAATTCGTCCCACCCAGTCTGTTTCTGAAGGCAGTGTTTTACGCGGAGTAGCTGTATGTCTTGGGATCAAACGCCTGACTTTAAGCGGGATATGTTCCTACCTGAAAAGAGATGCAACGCCTGTTGAAAAAGATTCTCTGACAGGTAATGCTCAGGCATTCAGCTCTTTCATCGAAACAGGTTATCACCGGACAATATCTGAGATCAGCAAAAAAGATAATGTGTCGGAGCTTATCTTCGGAGGCAATCTCAATTTCAGGGGTAATTTTTTCAGCCTTGGTGTAACAGCTTATTCTGTTTCACTAAGCGCCAGGTTTCAGCCGCGTTCTGAGCTATACAACCGTTTTGCCTTCAGCGGCACAAATAATTTTGTCACTGGCGCCGACTTCAACCTGTTTTACAGGTTTGTAAGGATATCGGGAGAGGTGAGCCGAAGCGCAAATGGGAGTATTGCATGGATAGCAGGTCTTAACCTGAACCCGGACCCGAGGTTCAGCGCGGTAATTCTGTACCGCAACTATCCCCCTGATTTCCAGAACCTGTATTCAAACTGTTTCAGGCAAAACACCTTTACATCAAATGAAACAGCATGGTTTCTCAGCCTTTCGGCAAACCTGCCATGGCATGTGAACCTCGGTCTTTTTGCCGACTTCTGCAGCTTCCCTTGGGCAAAATATACGGTGGGCATGCCATCTGCAGAGAATGATATAGGTATTTTAATGAGCTCTCAGCTGAATAAAAGCCTGAATATTATATTACGGTATATTTATTTCAGTGCAGAAACAAATATTGTCAAAGAGGGTGAAATAATTCATAAGACCGGAAAAGAATGGTCGGATGATATCCGGCTTCAGCTAAACTGGGCAGTTTCCCAGGCCATTACTCTCGAAAGCCGCATCGAAGTAAAACGAGCAAGGCCGGGTCAGCAGCAGGAAACGACAGGCTGGTTGTTATTCCAGGACATCAGCCTGAGGCCCCTGAAGTTCCCTCTGAAGGTTGTCCTCAGGTATTCAGTTTTCGACTGCCCTTATTATGCCTCAAGGATATGGGCTTATGAACCGGATGTGGCATACGGGTATTCGATGCCTGCATATTACGGGCAGGGAATCAGAACGGCTGCAATGGTTAGGTATGCCGCAGGCCGCCATTTTGTTTTCAGCCTAAAAGCCGGCCTTACAAGGTATAATGATAGAAATGTCATCAGCAGCGGCCCTGACCAGATCGATGCAAACTGGAAACTGGATCTTACCGCTCAGCTCCGGATCAGGATTTAAGAAAAACGGCCCTGTTTTTCTGCAGGGCCGCCGGTTTGTGTTCAGGCTGATTGCTCAGTCCTTATTTTTTTGCAGGAGGAGGTGCCTGGTTGTTCTTATGCATATGCTGGAATCCCTCCATACCATGGATGCCCATCGAACGCGAAATCTTCGAAACATTCGAAATGTCGATGACACCGGTGAGGCTGAGCACAAGAAGCTCTTTCTTGCCTTTCATCAGCATGACCATTTCGCTGATCTTGCCTTCAGCATCCTGTTTCGTCATGAATTTATAATTATCCCGGCCTTCGGTAACAGCCATCAGCTCTTTATAGGTAGAAGCAGGGAAAAGGCCTGCCCATTCGTTGTAAATGGAAACTGCTTTCGCGTAATCGGTGGTATCAATATTATATGTTATTACTTTCAGGCCTGTAAGCTTGTCCATAATCCCTTTTATTTCCCTGGAAGATGAGTCATTCGAACTGGCTGCCATAGCCAGAATATTGGTAAACATTTCCTTTGAGATACTCACTGTGGTAAACTTATCCTGGTCTGCATATTTCGCAAAAACTTTATCCAGCGGACTTTGTGCATGCATCAATAAAGGCATAAGGAATGCAGCAAACAGCAATGTGATGATTCTTGTTTTCATGGTTCTATTTGTTTGTGGAAGGATCTTGCATCCGTTCCGGGTTAATAAATTGATTTTGATAATTATAAAATTTATTGATCTTTTGAATTTGTCCCATTGCATTATTCAGTGTATTCAGGCGCTGTACTGCATCAAAGCCGGTGTTCAGACCGACAGAGACCAGCAATAAAGCCTGTTTTGTTTGTGTATACGCCACCTCGGTTGAAGGATTTACCAGCCCGGCATGATTCCTTTTGGAAAGCTCATTTTTAAAGGTAAACACAAGGCCGAAAAGTATTAGCAGGCCTGCAGCTATTCCGCTCAGGTAATACATCCTTTTCTGTACCGGCTGCATCCCTGATCCGGATACCTCCTTTTCGAACTGACCAATCCTGCGCAACAGGACTTTTTCCTGTTCCTCATTATTAAGCGTTCGGGATACCTCATCAGCGAAATACCTGAAAATCGGCTGATGCTGCCTGAGATACTCAGGCACATCATCACCTGAGAAAAACTCTTTCAGAAGCGTTTCCTCTGCAAGAGTTGTTTCACCCTCGTAGTACCTTTCGATGAGTTGTTCAATTTCTTTGATATTCATGGTTCCTGCTATTTACGAGTATCTCGCGGATACGCTGGCGTGCTCTTGAAAGTGCAACGCGTATTGCATTTTCCTGCATTCCCAGTATCTCTGAGATCTCCCCAAATTCATATCCTTCAATATCCCGAAGGTGGACGATCAACCTCGATTGTTCAGGCAAGCTATTCATCGCCTCTTTGACTCCTGTTATGAGGTCGGAATGATCAGACCGGGGTTCTTCCGCAATCCTTTCTATGAACTGACGTTGGTCGTTAAAGCTTTCCACAGGGAACTTCCGGGCTTTCAGTTTATCGAGACAAAGGTTTTTCGTTGTGACCATTGCCAGCGCTTCGAGGCTCCTGTATTCATCGAGCTTCTCACGTATTTTCCACATCCTGATGAACACTTCCTGCACAAGGTCCTCGGCTTCCTCTGTTTGATCAAGCATACGCTTTGCAAACCTGAATATCTTGTCCTTTAAAGGATAGACTTTTGTATTGAAGTCCTGTAGGTTCATCTGAAGTCAAGACGAAAGTTGGTTAAAATTATTACATTAATTTGAAACAAATCCGGCAATACGCATTACAGGCTATTGTCCGCATGAAAAATTCTTTACTTTTGTATTAAAGGAAGTGAACCGATTTAGTATTTACAAAACAATCTAAGATTATGTTCAAAGGACATCCAAAAGGGCTTTTCGTGGCCTTTTTTGCCAACATGGGCGAGCGATTCGGCTATTATACCATGCTTGCAATCTTTTTATTATATCTCCAGTCGAAATTCGGATGGACCACTTCTGAAGCAGGGCGGGTTTACGGGTTTTTCCTCTTCGGCGTTTATTTTCTGCCCTTGCTCGGAGGGTATATTTCCGATAATATTTTAGGATACGGAAAAACCATTATCGTTGGTATCATAGTCATGTTCCTGGGATACGGGCTGCTGGCAGTCCCGGGTAACGGAGTGTTTTTCATGTATTTTGCCCTTGCCGTCATTGCATTGGGCACAGGCTTGTTCAAAGGCAACCTGCAGGCACTGGTAGGGAACATGTATGATGAAGCCAAATACAGCCACCTCAGGGATTCTGCCTTCAACCTCTTCTACATGGGGATCAACATAGGTGCGTTTTTCGCCCCCAGCGCCGCCGGCGGGATGCGTAACTGGATCCTTGCACGTTCGGGTTTCACCTATGATTCGGCTATTCCCAGCCTGGCCCACAAATACCTGGACCACACCCTTCAGAATACCGCACAACTTGAGCAGTTCATGCATACACAGGCAGGAGGGAAGATCACCGACCTCGGGGTATTCTGCCACCAGTATATCGACAGCATAGGACAGGCTTACAATGCAGGTTTTGGTGTTGCAGCCTTAAGCATGATCGCCTCCCTGCTCATCTTTATCGGCTTCAGGAAATATTACAAAACCGCCGATGTTACCCACAAGCAGCAGAAAGCGGCAAAGGATCCAAACCTGGTGGTGCTTACCAAAAGCCAGATCAAGGACCGGTTTGTCGCTCTCGGCCTGGTATTCTTTGTGGTTATGTTCTTCTGGATGGCCTTCCAGCAAAACGGATTTACACTTACCATCTTTGCAAGGGATTATACGGTTTCGTCAATATCAAAAGGTTCTGCTATAATCTTTAACCTGTCAACCTTACTCCCATTATTGATCGCCATTATGGGATTCGTACTTCTTTTAGGCAAGGCGAATTCAAAGAAGACAAAGATCATCGGCGGGGTTGTTGCCCTCGGATCTCTAATCCTGGCTTATTTCACCATAAACATGCTGCAGCCCGAAGGCAACAAGATATCGCCGGAGATCTTCCAGCAGTTCAATCCCATTTTCATCGTTTTCCTCACTCCTATCGTGATCGGGTACTTTTCATATCTCAACAAGAGAGGTAAGGAACCATCCTCACCGAAGAAGATCGGGTTCGGTATGCTGATCACCGCAGTCGGATTCATTATCATGATCATTGCTTCGCAGGGATTGATGAGCCCTGCGGATCTTGCTGTCAAAGGGGGCGTTTCAGACACCCTGCGTTCTCCTTACTGGCTCATCAGCATGTACTTCACCCTCACTGTTGCAGAACTTTTCCTCAGCCCCATCGGCATATCCTTTGTTTCGAAGGTCGCCCCTCCCCAACACAAAGGACTGGCGCAGGGAGGCTGGTTCGGAGCTACGGCCATTGGCAATATTATGGCCGGTTTCATAGGTCCTTTCTGGGATAAATGGCAGATCTGGCAGTTCTTTTTATTGCTTGTTTGCCTTACCTTGTTATCAGCCATTTTTATCTTCTCAATACTTAAAAAGCTGGAACGCGCAACAACCAGCTAACACACCTTGGATCCGGAAATATATAATTGGGGGCCTCACAGGTACAACTCCTACACCTGGAAAATGAAAGCCCTTTTCGGGGAACGCCTGCAAAAGCTTGCCATTGATGCAGGCTTCAGCTGTCCTAACCGGGACGGCAGCAGGGGAAGCGGGGGATGCACTTACTGCGTTAATGAAGCTTTCAACCCATCATACTGCGAAAGCACATCTTCAATCACCGAACAGATCAGGCTGGGTATCGAGTTTCATTCGGTAAGGTACAGGCGGGCAAACAAATTCCTGGCTTATTTCCAGCCCTATTCCAATACCTATGCTCCTCTTGAAGTGCTGAAGGAAAGATACAGTGAAGCGCTCTCCTACCCTGGCGTCGTGGGGCTTGTATTAGGAACAAGGCCTGATTGCCTTGAAGATGAGACATTGGATTATCTTTCGGCCCTTGCCAGGGATTATTTCGTGCAGGTGGAATTCGGGCTGGAATCCATTTATGAACGCAGCCTTGAACGGATCAACCGTTGCCATACTGTGGAAGAAGGCGTGGATGCAATAAAAAAGACCCATGCGATGGGGATCAGCACAGGGGCCCATTTCATTTTCGGCCTTCCCGGCGAAACTTCTGAAATGATGCATAAATATGCTGATTTCATTTCAGCCCTGCCCCTCGACAGTGTAAAGTTTCACCAGTTGCAGTTCATCAAGGGAACTGTGATGGAGAAGGAATTCATTGAAAAGCCTGGTGATTTTCACCAGTTCACACTGGAATCATATATTGATTTCATTATCAGTTTTCTGGAAGAGCTTAGCCCGCTGATCTCGATCGAGCGCTTTGCAGGAGAAGTCCCGCCACGTTATATTAAAGACCATAACTGGGGATTGCTGCGATATGACGAAGTGCTGAGAAGGATTGAAAAGGAGCTGGAGAAACGCGGAACGTGGCAGGGGAAGAAAGTAGCGAAGTAGTGAAAGGCGAAAAGCGTTTGGCGAAGTCATATTGCGAAGCAATCACGAATACCCCAAAAAAATAGAAGATGACATGAGTAAATGAGCACGCAAATGAAATACGTAATTGGTGCGAATATATGAGCGAAATGATTTTTAATTGAACATCCCCTCCAGGTAAGATTTGGTCTTCTCTTCCCGGGGGTTTTCGAAGAATTCTTTCGCGGGGCCCTGTTCGACGACTTCGCCCATGTACATGAAGATGACGTTGTCGGCGATGCGGCGGGCCTGGCGGAGGACGTGGGTAACCACGACTATTGTGAAGTGGGGTTTGATCTCCTGGAATTTCTCATCAATAAAGCGGCTTGAGATCGGGTCAAGGGCTGAGGTGGGTTCATCGGCAAGAATAATGTCGGGGTTCACAGCCAATCCGCGGGCAAGGCAAAGTCTTTGCTGCTGCCCTATTGAAAGTCTTGAAGCAGGTTCCCTCAGTCTTTGCCTCACTTCTTCATAAAGGTTGGCTTGTTTCAGGTAATCCATGACCAGGAGGTGAAGCTTACGCCTTCCCCTCACCCCCCTCAGTTTGAGAGCATAAGCAATGTTATTGTAAATGGTCATTGGCAGGGGGTATGGCCTCTGTGAAAGAAGCCCCATGCTCTGCCTGAGTTTGCTGATATCTGCGCCGGGAGCAAAAATATTCTTGTCGTTGATCAGGATCTCACCACTGACTTTAAGCTCAGGATACAGGTCGGTGAGGCGGTTCATGCATTTGAGGAGGGTGGTCTTGCCGCAGCCGGAGGGACCAAGGATCACCGTGATCTCGTTTTTCGGGATCTCGACATTGATATCATTCAGGATTTGCGTCTTCCCGGCAAAAACATTAAGATCTTTTATTCTGATGGCAGTCTCCATAGTGCGAAGATCAAAAATTTATTTTGGTTTTATGATAACGTTTCCCAAGTCCGCGAGAAAACAAGCTGACTATGAGAATGATAACAGTAAGCACCAGAGCTGATGCATAAGCCCTGGCCTGAACTTCAGGGACGGGGGATGCAAGCTGGAAAAATATCGAAAGCGGAAGCGTAGCCACCGGTTCCATCAGGGAGTTGGGCAGGTTATCGGTATATCCCGCGGTGAACAGCACCGAGGCAGCATCACCAATGGCCCTTCCGAAGGATAACAGAACCGCCGTGATAATGCCAGAGACCGATTGCCTTGTAAAAATTTTAAAAGCAAGTTCCGATTTGTTACTACCCAGTGAATAGGTGGCTTCGGAAAGCCCCATGGGAACAGTCCTCAGGATCTCGTCCATCGAACGTATCATGATAGGAAGTATGAACAGGGTCACGGTAATGATACCAGCAAGAAGGGAAGTCTGCAAGCCTACCAGGACCATCAGCGTAAAGCCGAAAGCCCCGTATACAATAGAGGGTACTCCCCAGATCAGGTCAAGGATGAAACGGATGAGGTTGACCAGTCTTTTGCGCCTTACCAGGAAAACATTCATGTAAAGGGCAACCGGCAAGCCGATCAGGAAGGCCAATATCGTAGCACCGAAAGCAAGAACAAGGGAACCCACGATAGCATTGAGGATGCCCCCTCCCTTACCGTAATAATACCCCCCGCTGGGCACCGAAGTCAGCATCTCCCACGACATGGCTTTCATCCCTTTCTCAAAGACACTGTAAATGATTATTCCAAGTATGATAAGGATGAAGGCTGTGGTCAGGTTCATCAGTACCCGGAAAAATGTTTCTTCAGCTTTCAGTGTCCGTTTCATCTCAGTACTTATTATACCTGGCAATAAAGAAATGCATGAGGAGGTTAAAGAACAGAGAGACCGCAAGAAGGATCAGCGCTGCAAACATCAGGGCTGAATCATACTGTGGTATCGAAAGCACCTCTCCGTAGTTATTGGCGATGAGTGCAGGAAGTGTGTATCCGGGATCAAACACCGAATGAGGAACTTTAATAACATTTCCCACGACCATCAGAACGGCCATCGTTTCGCCGAAAGCCCTGGCAAGGCCGAAACCCACGGAGGCAATGATGCCAGGCAGGGCTTTGCGCAACAGCAC
Source organism: uncultured Bacteroidales bacterium (assembly GCA_903887775.1). Taxonomy (GTDB): domain Bacteria; phylum Bacteroidota; class Bacteroidia; order Bacteroidales; family FEN-979; genus CAIRDP01. The sequence continues at coordinate 24,408 of CAISRB010000005.1, read as the reverse complement.
ATGCTTGACCATTTGCCATTTGGTCGTGCCAAGCGAAAGTGTTGCTTCCTTGAGTTCCGTAGGTATGGCCCTGAATATCTCGATCATGATATTCAGGATAAAAGGGATGATCATGATACTGAGGACGAATGCGCCCGCAAGTATGCTATAGCCCATGGTCTGGACACCGAACCAGGGACCAAGGTAACGTGAAATGAAAGGAACGATGACCAGTATACCCCAAACCCCGTAAACCACCGAAGGGATGCCGGCAAGGATATCGATAACGGGGTGCATTATCCTCAGGAAGCGTTTTTTCGCGTACTGGGTAACATTGATGGCGGTTAACAGGCAGATAGGCGTCGAGATAAAGATGGCAAGGAGGGTGACCCAGACTGAACCTACGATGAATGGGTAAAACCCGAACTCTCCGCGTGAAGGATGCCATGAATGCGAAAAGACCAGGTCCTTGAGAGTGTGAGTCTTAAGAAGGAGGAAGGATTTAAAATAAAGCCCCCCGAACAGCATGAATGGCAGGAAGGCAATGATGAGCAGGCTGAAAAGCATCCAGCTGTAATTCACCACATGCCTTTGATGCCTGTTCAGTAGGTACATATCACAGTAATTTGTTCAGCTCTCCCTTGATGATCTCATCCTTCAGGCGGACATATCCTGCTTCGTTCACATATTTCTGACCGTCGGAAAGGATAAAATTAAGAAAAGTCAGCACAAGTTTGTTCAAAGGTTTGCCTCCCGACACAAAATAAAGCTGGCGGGCAGGTGGTGAAGGATACTTCCCGTCGTTAATAGCGGTCATGACCTCATCCATCGAATGGTAAAAATCCTCTTCCTTATCGATCTTCCCGTTACCGTTGATGTCGATGGGAACAATTGCAAGACCCTGATAAGGTTTGCGGCTCTGCACATCAAATACAAAATTCAGGTTGTTGTACCCTATGCCGTAAAGAGTCTTCCTCACTGCATCGGCAACACCCGGGTCGCCGTTCACACCGATACCCTGCAGGTCCTCCTGCTTTTTATTCATCATGAATTTTGCCCACATATCGGCAGCCCCGCAGGCATCTGAGCGGGTAAATACATCCATCGTATTTGCATCATTAATGCCGATGAGCTGGCCCCAGGTTTTAATTTTCCCCGAAATAAATATCCCGTAAAACTTATCCTTTGTCACCCCTGCTGCCTGGATCGTCTTCACCAGCGGGTTAGATGCATTCATCACGGGTAAAACAGCGTCCTTCGCACATGCCAGCCACCAGGCGCCTTTTGCCTTTTCCTCGGGGCTTACTTCCTTTGAATACATTCCAAGGTCGACCATCTTTGACAAAGCATCGGCCATGCCTTTACCGGCTCCACCAGCAGAGATGTTGATCGTAACACCGGGATGTATCTTACGGAATTCCTCAGCCCATCGTATGGTCAGAGGATACAGGGCAAATGCCCCTGAAATGGTAAGCTTTCCTTTGAGAGTATCTTTCGAGGCAGAAGGTTTATCGTTATGATTGCATGAGACGAATATGCCAGGCAAACAGGCAAGCATTAAAATTACAAGTAGTTGAGAAGAGCTTTTCAGATTCATGCTTAGTGGAAATTTTTGCGAAATTATTTCAAAAGAATTCAAGCCCGAAGGAGAATCCTGAAAAGGTGAAATATTTCACTATAAAAGATGATTTATAATAGCTTCTTCGCGAATGCCCTCGGCTTCAGCTTTATAATTCCTGACGATCCTGTGCCTGAGAACAGGAATGGCTACCGCTTTGACATCCTCGATATCAGGAGAGTATTTACCATGGAGAACTGAATGGCATTTAGCACCGATGACAAGGTACTGAGAAGCTCTCGGGCCTGCGCCCCAGGTGAGGTATTCCTTTGCCCAGGTATGAGCATTCTGAGTTCCCGGCCTGGTTTTCGAGGCAAGGCTGACTGCGTAATTATAAACATTCTCAGGAACCGGAACCTTGCGGACCAGGTTTTGAAAATAAAGAATTTCAGCTGCCGTAAGGACAACCTCCGGTTTTGCTACCTGATCAGAGGTAGTCATCTTCATGATACTGATCTCTTCTTCACGGGAGGGATAATCGAGCCAGATATTGAACATGAACCTGTCAAGCTGGGCTTCGGGCAGAGGATATGTACCCTCCTGTTCTATCGGGTTCTGGGTGGCAAGCACAAAAAAAGGTTCATCCAGGTGGTATGTTTGTCCGGCTACAGTGACTGCCTTTTCCTGCATGGCTTCAAGGAGAGCGCTTTGGGTCTTCGGCGGGGTACGGTTAATTTCATCCGCCAGAATAATATTGGCAAAAACAGGTCCTTTAATGAACCTGAAATGTCTTGATTCATCCAGAATCTCTGTGCCGATGATATCTGAAGGCATGAGGTCGGGGGTGAACTGAATACGGTTAAACTTCAGGCCAAGAACGTTTGAGATGGTATGAACCATCAGGGTTTTCGCAAGTCCGGGCACGCCAACCAGCAAACAATGCCCCCTGCTGAATACGGAAATCAGCAAACCGTCGATCACTTCTTTCTGTCCTTCAATGACTTTGGCTATTTCCTGTTTCAGCCGGATATATTTTTCAACCAGGGCATCAACAGCTTCAACGTCAGATTTAAAGTGAAGGGGTTGCGTGTTTAGCGTATCCATTTCCTTGTAAATTCGCAATTTTTATACTGATCCGAGATATTGATATAGGTGCCTGTCATTTTCAGGCTCACCCAATCGCTAATAACCTTATCCTTCTTCTTATCAAGCGCTATTTGCTGAATGCGTGCATAATCATTTTCCAGGTTTGCGCGATGTGGGTTAGTCCTGTCCTTCAGGTAATAGATCCTGTATTCCTGCTTACCTCGTTCGGTTTTCATCAGCACCGGCGTGCTTATCTCCCCGACCTTCAGTTTATCGACAATAAAAAATACCTTAGGGTCAAGCTGTGAAAGCTGACTTGCTTCAAACCGGGTGGTACCGTTGGCATTATTAACCAGCAATCCACCGTTATTTTTTGAAGGATCATCTGAGTATCTTATAACTGCTTCGTCGAATTTCATTTTTTTTGTACTAAGCAGATGCACAACACTGTCGAGGGAAACCTTAGCTTTATTCAGATTCGCTAAAGAAACCTGGGGCTGCAGAAGGATATGCCTTACATTTATATATTCCCCCCTCCTCTCGATCAGCTGAATAATATGGAACCCATCTTCGGTTTCAACGATATCAGAAACTTCACCCGGGGTTTTTAGTTTAAAGGAAGCAGCTTCGAATTCCGGCCTCATGTCACCCCGCTTGAACATGCCAAGTTCTCCTCCCTGCTTTGCCGATCCGGGGTCTTCGGAGTATAGAACAGCAAGTGTTGAAAACTCATCCCCTTTCGCAATCCTCTCCTTGAACCCCTTAAGTTTATTGATCACAATCTGTTTTTCTTCCTGGCCAATGACAGGTTGTTTAAGAATCAAACCTATCTCAAATTCAGCATTGATCAAAGGAATGCTGTCTTTATCAATTTTTTTATAAAAACTTTTAACCTCAGAAGGTGTGATCGTAATGTCTTTCGTTATTTTCGCCTCTTCCTGTTCGGTCAGCATCTGCTCACGAATAATTTCTTTCAGTTCATTTTTAATTTCGAGCAATGTTTTCCCATAATACTCTTCCAGTTTTTCAGGCGAACCGGCTTGTGAAATGAAATACCTCATTCTCCTGTCCATTTCAGCTTCCACCTGGGCATCAGTAACTTTGATACTGTCGACCTGAGCCTGGTGCAAAAGCAATTTCATATAAAGAAGTTTGTCGAGTATCTGGCACCTCACTCTTGACGGACTGCCCTTAATGACGCCCTGGCTGCGTAACTGTATATACTGGCCCTCAATATCGGATTTCAGGACCATATTCCCGCCAACCACAGCAACAACCCCGTCGATAATCGTATCCTGAGGTTGCTGCGAATATCCTTTTATTAAAGGTGAAAGGCTGATCAGCATGATCACAAAAAGGCTTCGGTATAGCTGCATGGGAGTGATTCCTTAGTGATTAAAAATTTCAAAATCATTTTGTTTCTGGGCAAGCTGATAGATATAATCATGCATCTTGCCCAGGAGTTCCATTTTCCTCTTGTTCAGAATGATGTCATGAATCTTTTGTGTTTCCAGTTCAAGAGGCGAATTGCTGTCCCGGAGTTTGTAATCGGTAAACCTGATCAGGTAAGTAAAAGCATTATCGCTCACTTCCACCTGGTGGTTCTTTTTGAGAAATTCTTCAGGGTCAGCAGGTCTTAATGGAATAACGTTCATAAGGTCGGTTAAGTAGATCCATTTCTGGTCATCAATAAAATATCCGAACGACTGCTGTTCACAGAGATCGGCAAGTTTATTCCTGTTATCCGGTTTATCAGACAGCAGCAACATACGTGCCTGCGGGATGAATTTAGATTTCAAAGGAAGTTTTGCGTATTGCACCCTGATAATATCATCTCTCACAAGAAAAGCATTCTGGTTGGTATTGTAATAATTACTGATCTCCTCATCCGTTACCACGGTATCCAGTTTCTGACGTATCAGTTGGTTCTCATAGGCAAAAATGATCAGGGAGTTCTTGTAGTTTTCAAGCTGTTTCGAAAAATCGAGTTGTGAACTCTCCAGGTTCTTTTCTGCCTGGTGCAGGATCAGGCGTTGCCGTACCCAGTTATCTACAAATGATTTTACCATCATGATACTGTCATTCGCAGGGATACCCTTAGGCACTACACCTTTCAGGTCAGACTCAAAAAGGTATTCATCATAAACCTTAGCAAGTGTCCTTTCGGTTTTCTTTTTAAAGAAGCCTGAACAGGAAGTGAGTAAGATAAGAGCAAACAATAAAGGGCGCCAGCGCATGGTCCGATAATGGGTTATTTAATTTTTGCAAGAACTTCACGGTTCACGACCACAGGGTATTTTGCCCTTAATTCGCGGATCCAATCCTTTTCCAGGTAATTCTGATAATCGGCAGTGATAAGTCCGCGTGCTTCGTTCATTGTTTTGGGTTCAGGTTTGAGGACACGTTTGATGTTGACAAAAACGATACCGTCTTTTACTTTGATATCCTTTGAAATTCCAGGCGTCCATGCAACCGAATCGATATAAGGGTTATCTTTCTTCTGGAATTTGCCTGCTTCGGCAGAGAGGACCCTGACACTATCAGAATTAATTTCTTTCAGAATATCATCATCTTTGAGTCCACTCTTAATGAAGTTCTTAACTTTTTGGGACAGGGATGGATTTTTAAGCGTAAAAATACTGGCTTCAACCCGTTGGCCCCACATGTAGTTAAGCTTATTTTTCGTATAGAACTCCTGAAGTCCAATGGTATCTTTCACAGCTTTTGACCATACTTTCTGATCGGTCAGGTCGAAGAGCAGGATTCCATCACGGTACTCTCTCATAAGGGCTTTGAAATCGGGATATTTTTCTTCAAGGAAACCATCTTCATATTTCAGAAGGCTTTCACTGAGAAATTCATCATACATAGTATTCACGTATGTGCGGATATCTTTTTTGTCGCTTCTTTTCTGTTTCATAAAAAGGTACCCGGCAAATTCCCTCTGTGTATAGGTTGATTTCCCAATCATGAACATTGTCTCGTGTTTATCCAGGGCTTTCGAAGGATTCCATTTACCATTAAAGATGCTGTCGGTTACCAGCGTATAAAAGTCATCTTTTTCCTGGGGATTTTCGGTAAAGCCATATTCTTTTTTAATACGTGCAAGGACTACATCGGTGATTTGCTGGGCGCGGCTGTCTCTCATGATCCTTTGCTTCAGGTCTGCTTTTTCTTCATCGAAAGTGCCGACAGGTTTACGTTCAACCAGTTTAACGATATGCCAGCCATAGCCAGCTGTAAGGACCGGTACTGAATAATCGCCAACATTCTGGATTGTTGAAATAGCGGCGATAAATTCGGGCATCAGGCGGTTGACTCCGCGTTTTGGCAGGACTCCTCCTTTTGAGGAGGATCCTTTATCTTCGGAGAACATTTTGACCAGGTCTTCAAATTTCGCACCGGCTTTCAGCTGAGCATATAATGAATCGATCTTTGATTTTACCCTGGCTGAATCAGCAGCAGTGGCGCCTTTTGGAATGCCAAGAAAGAGATGGGCAACAACAAATTCACCCAGGGAGGTAATCCTGTCGGTGACTTTGATAATATGGAAACCGTAATCGGTACGGATAGGTTTTGAGATCTGGCCTGTTTCAGTGTTGTATGCAGCTGATTCAAAAGGATAAACCATATCGAATACAGTAAAGTAACCCAGATCTCCCCTGTTTCCTTTTGTGAAAGGATGCTGAGCGGTAGCTTCCCTGTCTTTAGCGGAAGGATCCTCTGAATATTCCATGACGACATTGTCGAAGCGTTCGCCTTTAAGTATTTTTTCCCTGGCTTCCAATGCCTTGTTATAAGCGTTGAGAGTATCCTGGGGTGTGGCATCAGGTTTTACCCTGAAATAAATATGGCTTGCCCTGAGATCAAGTTTTTTACGGTCGTAGGCCTCCTGGATCAGGTGGTTCAGTGTAGCCTCATCAGTAAAATAAGGTTTGGCAAGTTGTTCACGGTATCCGTCGAGTTCTTTTATAAAAGATGAGGCAGTATCCAGGCCAAGCTTTTCTGCCTGCAGGACTTTAAGTTTGAAATTAATAAAGAGTTCAAGGTATTCGTCCATCGATTTTTTGTCAATAGCTTCGCCTTTAACATTATTTTTCTGGTAGATGGCCATGAATTCGCCTACCGTTACGGGGTTCCCTGCAATGGTCATCAGGGTGGCATTGTTATTGACCTGGGCAGATGCAGTAAAAAACAAAACAAGAAAAAGCATTAATCCTGATAATTTCAAGCTCATAGTGTTCATAATTAATTTGTTCTTTTATATAACGTAAAAATTAGGAAAACATTATCAACGGCTGTAATTTGGAGCTTCACTGATGATAGTAACGTCATGGGGGTGGCTTTCGGTAACACCGGCTGTTGTGATTTTAATAAATCTTGCTTTCTGCAGAGCCGCCATATTGGTTGAGCCGGTGTATCCCATGCCTGAGCGGAGGCCACCGACCATCTGGTAAATCACTTCAGAGAGGGAACCTTTATAGGGCACGCGGCCGACAATACCTTCTGGAACGAGTTTCTTGATATCATCTTCCATATCCTGGAAATAGCGGTCCCTGGAACCCAGCTGCATGGCTTCTATCGAGCCCATGCCACGGTATGTTTTAAATTTGCGGCCTTCGAAGATGATGGTTTCGCCGGGGGATTCATCGACTCCTGCAAAGAGAGAGCCGGCCATGATGGAGTGGGCTCCTGCTGCCAGGGCCTTGACGATGTCGCCGGTATAACGGATCCCGCCATCGGCAATCACAGGTATTCCGGTTCCTTTGAGGGCTTTTGCGACATCATAAACAGCTGAAAGCTGGGGTATCCCGATACCCGCAATAATCCGAGTCGTGCAGATGGAGCCTGGTCCTATGCCGACTTTCACTGCATCTGCTCCTGCTTTTGCCAGGTCTTTTGCGGCTTCGGCTGTACCTATATTTCCCACGACCATATCGATATTGGGGTAAGCGGCTTTGAAGTTTTTTGCAATGTCGATCACGTTTTTTGTATGGCCATGGGCGGTGTCGATCACAATTGCATCGACGCCTTCCTTAACGAGGGCGGCTGCGCGTTCAAGGGTGTCTGCAGCGATGCCAATGGCGGCAGCAACGCGCAGCCGCCCGAGGCTGTCCTTGCAGGCGTTCGGCCTGGCTTTAATCTTGATGATATCTTTATAAGTGATGAGGCCTACCAGCCTGTTGTTCTTATCAATTACAGGGAGTTTTTCAATCTTATATTCCTGAAGGATCTGCTCTGCTTTTTCAAAATCCATGAACTCAGTGATGGTTATCACTTTGCGTGTCATTACCTCGGCAACCGGTCGCGACATCTCCCGTTCAAAACGAAGGTCGCGGTTGGTTACAATACCTACTAATTCCTCTCGCTCATTGACAACCGGTATACCCCCTATCGAATGTTCTTTCATCATAGCCAGTGCATCGCCGACCAGGGCTGATTCATGCAGAGTAACGGGGTCGAGTATCATCCCGTTCTCAGCCCTTTTCACTTTCCTTACCTGCAGTGCCTGTGCCCCGATCGACATATTTTTATGAAGAACCCCGATGCCACCTTCCTGGGCCATTGCAATGGCCATATGTGACTCGGTCACTGTATCCATTGCAGCTGAAACAATTGGAATATTCAAACGGATATTTCTGGACAACAGAGTTGAGATGTCGACATCGCGTGGAAGCACCTCTGAATAAGCAGGGATAAGGAGCACATCATCGTATGTTAAACCTTCTCCCAGGAATTTATTTGAATCTGTGAACATAGGCCTCAAAATAAAAGTGCAAAGATACGAAAATGAGAGAAATTGACCGTATAACAAAAGCAGATCATTTTTCTCCCCGAAAATCGTATTTTTGATCACTTAAAAAGGCTGTTTATATTATGAAGCATATCAGATCGTTCCTGTCATTTCTATTGATCCTGGCCTTATTCCGGGTTTACGGCCAGGTTGGACCGGAGTACAAACATATTACTCTGCCCAACGGCTGGGGTATAAGCCGGGTGGGAGAAAACATTCAGCTCGGCGATCTCCCATTGAACATTGCAGTCTCAGCATCAGGCCGTTTACTGGCAGTCACAAACAACGGGCAAAGCGACCAGTCGGTCTACCTCATTGATGCTTTACAGCGAAAAGTTCTAGACACAATCATAGTGAAGGCTGCCTGGCTGGGACTTGCGTTCTCAAAAGACGAGCATACCCTTTACGCCTCAGGAGGGAATCAGAACATCATCCTAAAGTATTCCCTTACAAACAACAAACTGGCCATTACCGACAGCCTGGTCCTTGGAAAGCCCTGGCCCGAAAAGATCTCCCCGACCGGTATTGCCCTTGACGGGAAGAATAAACGCTTGTATACCGTCACGAAAGAAAACAATTCCCTGTACGTCCTCGACCTGAAGAAAAAACAGGCCCCCCTCCGGTTCAGTCTCGAAGGTGAAGGTTATACCTGTCTGTTATCCGGCGACAGCCGACAACTGTATATAAGCTGCTGGGGTTGCGGAAAAGTCCAGGTTTTCAACACAGAGACCCTGAAATTTACCGCTTCCATCAAAGTGGGCAGTAACCCGAATGATCTTTGCCTGAGCACAAATGGGAAATACCTGTATGTGGCGAATGCCAACGATAATTCAGTATCATGCATTGATTTGCCCGGCAGTAAAGTCATTGAAACCCTGAATTCCGCATTGTTCCCTGATTCCCCTGCCGGCAGTACAACAAACAGTGTCGCCCTGAGCGAAGATAATAAGACCCTTTACATCGCCAATGCCGACAATAACTGCCTTGCCGTATTCGACGTTTCGAAGCCGGGGAAAAGTTTCAGCAAAGGGTTTATCCCCACGGGCTGGTATCCAACCTGCGTTCGTGTGGTCAACAAACAGCTATGGATCGCAAACGGCAAAGGGTACACTTCGATGCCAAATCCCTCAGGCCCAAACCCGGCTGAGAGAAAGGAGAAAGTCAGCTCCCGGAAAGCAGACACCCGCAAACCTCACAAGGTCCAGTATATCGGCGGCCTGTTCAGGGGAACCATGAGCATCATTCCCGAACCGGATGAGAAAAACCTGGCTTTATTTTCAGCTATGGTATTCAGGAATACCCCTTATCATCGGGAAAAAGTGAACAGCATACCGGAGGCTGCAGGGACAGCTATTCCGGATGAGGCCGGCCGCAAATCTCCAGTCAAATACGTGTTCTATGTGATCAAGGAAAACAGGACGTACGACCAGATCCTTGGCGATATCCCCGAAGGGAACGGCGACACTTCCCTGGTTCTTTTCGGCGAGAAGATCACTCCAAACCAGCACAGGCTGGCGAGGGAATTTGTGTTGCTTGATAATTTTTATGTCGACGGGGAAGTAAGTGCCGACGGGCACAACTGGAGTATGGGGGCATACGCGACCGATTACCTTGAAAAGACCTGGCCATCCAGCTACGGTGGAAGAGGAGGTGATTATGACGCAGAAGGCAACCGTAATATCGCCAACAACAAAAATGGCTTCCTCTGGAATTTCTGTGCCCGTAAAGGTGTTTCCTATCGCACTTACGGAGAATTTGCCGATGACTATAAACCAAATATCCCGGTCCTGAAGGATCATTATTGCAGATTTTTCACAAGCTGGGACCAGGATGTGCTCGATACGATCCGTTACAGGCAGTGGAAGAAGGATTTCGATTCTCTTCTTAATATTGACCAGGTCCCACAGCTTAACACGATCCGCTTTATCAACGACCATACACAGGGATTAAAAGCAGGGAAGCCTACTCCCTTTGCACAGGCGGCAGATAATGATTTTGCAGTGGGAAGGCTCGTCGAACACCTTTCCATATCCCGGATCTGGGATGAATGTGTAATTTTTATTTTGGAGGATGATGCCCAAAACGGACCCGATCATGTGGATGCTCATCGAAGCACAGCTTATGTTGCCGGAGGTTACGTAAAACGTAATTTTGTGGATCACACGCCCTATACGACCACTTCGGTGCTTCGGACAATTGAACTTATTCTCGGTCTCCCGCCTATGAGCCAGTACGATGCTGCGGCCACACCACTGTGGCGATGCTTCACAAACAGCCCCAGTCCCTTCCATATGCAAATTCTCGGACCCTTCATCGACCTGAACGAAAGGAATATTGCGTACAATCAATGGCAGAGGATGAGCGAAGGATTTGATTTCAGCAAGGAGGACCGGGCACCCGAAGATCTTCTCAACAAGGTACTTTGGTTTGCTGTCAAAGGGCCTGATATACCTTACCCCGGGCCTGTGAGATCTGCTTTTGTTAAATTTTCTCCATCAAAGGATGATAATTAAAATGAGGGCTGGAAAAAGAATTACGGATCCTATTAAAGACCTTGCCGAAAGCGGCAAACTTGCAGGGTTGTTGTTAATCCTTGCAACGGTAATCTCCCTGGCTCTCAGTAATTCAGGAAGAGCTGCCTCCTATCTTGGCATCTGGCATATTGAGGTTGGTTTTGATTTTCTTCATGAGAGCGTGCTGCACTGGATCAACGACGGCCTGATGGCTGTATTTTTCTTCCTTATCGGCCTGGAAATTAAACAGGAGCTGCAAGATGGGGAGCTGGCTGTTAAAGAAAAGGCCATTCTGCCTGTATTGGCAGCAATTGGCGGCATGCTGTTCCCTGCCCTTATCTTTTTCTTTTTTAATACCGGATCAAAGGAACATCTGAACGGATGGGCCATTCCCACGGCAACTGACATCGCCTTTTCGCTTGGGATACTTTCCCTGCTTGGAAAACGAGCCCCGGTATCCCTTAAAATTTTCCTGACGGCCCTGGCCATCATTGACGACCTCGGGGCTATCGTGATTATTGCAACGTTTTACACCAGTACACTTCACCTGTTAATGCTTCTTTACGCATTTCTTTTCATCGTTGTTTTATTTCTCCTGAACCGGTTTAAAGTGAGGTACTTCATTTTTTACCTGATTCCCGCGCTGGCTTTATGGTACTTTATACTGAAGTCCGGAGTTCATCCCACTATTGCAGGAGTGGTCGCTGCACTGTTTATCCCAAAGGAAATGTCGAAAAAGCTAGAACTCAGCCTTCACAGGCCTGTAAATTACTGGATACTTCCCCTTTTCGCCCTTGCCAATACGGCCATCCCGCTCACCTTTGATCCATCGGGCCTTCTCAGCGGCCTCACAGCCGGGATCACATTGGGCCTTCTTATCGGCAAACCTTTAGGGATCATTTTGTTTTCCTGGATCGGAGTGAAGACCAGGATCTCTGCCCTGCCCGATCAAACAAACTGGAGGCAGCTGGCAGGAACGGGTTTACTTGCAGGTATTGGGTTTACGATGTCGATCTTTATCGCCGGTTTATCTTATAAAGAACCTGCGTTGCTTGATATTTCAAAACTTTCAATACTTGCCGGTTCAACACTTTCTGCCCTTTGTGGGATGGGAGTCTTATATTTTCTTTCAGGGAAAAGAAAAAATTCATGACATTTATTATTGCTGAAACAATAAAATACTTAGTGTTGCAACGAAGAGGAAACATAACTTATCCGGTATTTACAAAGTTTCAACCAAAAAAGAAATCAGGCAACCATTATGGGTTACTGATTTAATGAAGAATTATTGGCTTTAACAAATTGATAATTAATATTAAGGCTGCCACTTACGAGCCTGCAACCGCAACAAAGCTAACGCAATGTTGCTTAGAAACTGTTCTACCTTTGCTGCTTTTAGCGGTGGCGTATTGGCTGCAATTGGAAAAACGGGTAAATCTATTCTCACTCCTGGAAATTCAAATTTATGGTTGAAAATAATAAATTCGAAAAATCATTTGGACCAGTTGGAACATCTGCAGGAGTAGTATTATTTGTTGCAGGATTAATTTTAACATATTTTCAGGTTACAGGATTAATTTTAATTATTATCGGTGCATTTGTTGGCTTTTCTAACACAAGTACCTTAATTGATTATGAAAAGAAACGTGTTAAATTTTCAAATAACTTATTTGGTATTATTAGAATTGGCCAATGGTATAAGATTGAACCAACTATGAAAATCGGTATCAAGGAATTAAATTTAACCTGGCGTTCGTATAGTCAAGGGAATAGACCTCTTGATATAGAAAGTAAGGACTATAGAATAATTCTATTTGATTCAGTGAATAAAGAAATTATGCCAATTAAAAAATTTAACTCAAAAGACTTAGCAAAACTTGAACTTGTTGCAATGGGAAGTAAACTTGGTTTAAACTTGTATTGAGTATTTCAATGAATCAATAAAAAACAAATTGGTTATTTTTGATTTTTGGCATACTGCCTGTGGAGTTTGCTTTAGAGAATTTCCGGTATTACAAAAGAAATATGGCAAATACAAAAACATTGAAGAGATTGAATTTTGTGCTGTAAATATTCATATCAAAAGGGATACTTTAAACCAAGCTGTTAACACATTAAGAAGGTTGCAATATACTTTTCCTGTAATGGTTGTTGATGATGATACACTCCTTAAAAAATTTAAAGTCTCAAGCGTTCCGGTCACAATAATAATTAAGAATGGAATGTATATGGTTTACAAAAGTGATATTGAGGGAGTTGACAATTTAATTGAAAAATTTAAACACGGCAACTAAGATGAAGTCTTCGACTCTTGTCATTTTTCTTTTGTTTTATAACCTCTGTATTGGCCAACCGTTTGATACAACTAAGTATAGTATTAAAATTGAATTGTCCACAGAGACCGATAAGTATTTTACAAATGATTTTGTTTGGCGTGGTGCTGATGGTGCTTCTTCCGTTGACCTTGAAAACGGAAAAGTATTATGGCTTTTCAGCGATGGCTTTATTTGCAGTGATTCATCCATGTCAAGAAAAAATTCAAAGATGATCAGAAACAGCATTGCCATTCAGGATGGTTATGATTTGAAGACTGCTCCGATCAAATTTTATTGGGATAAATCTAAAAAAAAGCCACAGGCATTTTTTCATATACCTGGCAAATTCTGGTTCTGGACAGGGCATGGAGTAATGGTAAAGGATAAGTTGATAATTTTCTTATTGAAAGAACATGGCATAAAAACAGGAATTGGTTTTGAAGCTTTTGGCTGGTATGCAGTTCTTATTTCAAATCCAGAAGAAGAACCATCGAAATGGAAAATGCAATACATCGAAGGTCATGAAACTTACGGTTATATTGTCGGTTCAGCCGCAGTTCTTAAAGACGAAAAATATCTTTATGCATACGGAGCCGTTGAACCTGCTACTCACGAAGTATATTTATTGCGATGGAAATTAGACGAAGCATACACAGGAAATATAGCAAACCCTGAATGGTGGATAAATGGAAAATGGGCGGAGAGAAAAACAAGGAGTCCTGTTCCTGAACCTTTATTTATCGGGGGCACAGAGTATTCAGTTCATTATGACAAATCACTTAAAAAATTTATTCAGATTCAATCTTTCGGATTTAGCGAGGGGAAGATTGGTATAAGAATGTCAGATAGTTTGCAGGGTAAATGGACAGAACCCTTTATGTTTTATACACCTGAATACCCGGGTGTAAAAAAACCATTCATGTATGCTGCAAAAGCTCATCCCGAATTACCCGGTAATGGAATTTACATTACATACAATGTCAACAGTTTTGACATTGGTGAGTTGATAGAAAATCAGACCATCTATTTCCCAAAATTTATCCTGATGAAAATTGTTAAGAATTATGAACACTAAACCTCTGCTAACAAATCGTTAACCAATTTAAGACTATAAAAATGAAAGAGACTTTTAGTCAAAGAATAAGCAATGATTTAAAAGAAAGTCAGATCAGTTGGATAGTCGTCATTTTATTTATACCAATTGCGTTTATCACGTATTTCTTCCATGAGTTCGGACACTGGACTTTGGGAGAACTATTCGGAAATGATATGGTGCTGAGTTTAAATAATTCAGCTCCGAAAAGTGGCTATTTTACTGATGAATCCATTGCTTTATGGTCTGCATTGGGAGGACCTGTTTTTACAATGATTCAAGCGCTTGCGTTTTTATTAATTACCTGGATAACTAGATCAATTTATGCATATTCAATTACATTTTTTGCAGTATTTTCAAGGTTTTTCTCAATTGTTTTCGGCGATATCAATTTGCAGGATGAAGCGAGGATAGCTTCAATGTTGAATGTAAACAAGTATATAATTGCAGCGATTGTGCTAACAATACTGTTTTTGATTTTGTGGAGATGCAACCGGATTATGAAACTAAATATGAAAGCAATTGGCTATTTTACCGTTTTGGGAACAATGGCAATCCTAATTGTGATTGGAGTAAATGAATTAATTAAGATAAAATAAAGAACAACGGGGCACAACATGCCAGCAACCGCAAAAATTAAACCAATGAAATGGGATACATTCATTCTACTTTTTCTGCGGCTGCCGGCGGGGCATAATGTAGGTTTTATTATCAGAGAAACCTCAGGGGAATTGTTGCAAAATTGAATATTTTAATGAACGTTGAAGATTATATTCAAAGGACCGTTGGGACATCAGATGCTTTGGGGCAACTCCAATCATCAATCATTAAATCATTTCGATCAGCATCTTTTAAGTTATTTTGGAGGAATTGGAATCCATTATTTGGATATTTTTTATCAAAATATGTTAATAGGCCGGTTTCAAGGAAACTTAATGGTGTGATTTCGTCTTTATTTACATTTCTGTTCAGCGGTTTAATTTTGCATGATCTATGGATAATACCTCTCTTTTACATTTTGTTACATAAGATCGTTTTATTCCCAGTAACATTAATATTTTTTTGTTTTTGGCTGTTAATGATTTTAGAAAGCTCGGTTAAATTTCGAAAAAAAATAAATAATAGCAGTATTCATGTTTTGATTAATATAATTTATGTAATGGGAGGTAGCATATTAGGAGGTCTCATCTCGTCTGTAATTTGAATGATTTATTCGCATTATTGATAGTTAGATTTAATTCGAGTAAAAGACCTGTCTATGCTGCTTTTAATTGCCACACGTCAGGTGAAATGACTGTCATTTTACAAATCATCTTTATAATTTCAAATTCTTAAAAGGAGGTTTTATGAATATTCAAAAAGTTAATCGATTCTGGCAAAGCGCAAACTTGTTTATTGCTCCGGTATTGTTGGTTATTCTAATTTATTTTAGAAATGCTATGTCTTACTATCAATTTCTTTTATGGCTTCATTTGCCGTTTTTAATGATTCACGAATGTGAAGAATATGTTTTATCGCCTTTAAGTTTTAAGGAATTTTTCAATTTAAAAACTCCTTTTGGTTCCAAAACCGATCCCAACTACCCACTTGATGAAGGCTATGTATTTCAGGTAAACATTGTTATCGCATGGCCGGCGGTAATAATCGGCGCTATTCTTGCCAATATTGCACCCTGGGTGGGTTTTTCGATGATTCTATTTGAATTAACGATTAACAATCTAATGCATACAATAATTTTTCAACCCGATAAGCCTGTTTATAATCCCGGTTTGATTACAAATTCTGTTTTACTTCTGCCGCTCGGCACAATAACATTCATTTCAGCCCTGCAATTCTTTCATTGGTACGATTGGATTTTTTCTATTATTCTAGGGGCAGTAATATGTGGATTATTGGCCATTAAAACGAGAAGCCGCTTAGCTAAATTAAAACGCCAATAAAGAAAGTCATACCGCTAACGAGCCGCTAACCGAAACAAAGCTAACGCGATGTTGCTTATCAAAGGCACTGCCTTTGCTGTGTTAAGGATCGAAAGTTGTGTGCCGATTTAAAAAGACATTACAACAAGATTGAGATTTAAAGAAACAGAAAAAAGGAACAGAAAATGGAATTGATTGACAAAGAATTAAAACTCAGGCCATTCACGGATTCTGACTCGAAAAAACTTGCGGAACTATGCAACAACAAAAAGATTTGGGACAACTTACGGGATTATATTCCATTTCCTTACTCAGAAAACAATGCCATTGACTTTATTAAATATTGTCAGACAGAGAACCCACAAGTATCATTTGCAATAGAGTTTAATGGAGAATTTGCCGGCAGTATCGGACTGGTAAGACAAACTGATATATATAAGCTGACTGCAGAGATTGGTTATTGGCTTGGAGAGCCATTTTGGGGTATGGGAATAACAGCTAGAGCAGTTCAGTTGATTACAAAATACGGATTTAATAATCTTCGATTAGTAAGGATTTACACGGGAGTATTTGATTTCAATAAAGCTTCGCAAAGAGTCCTTGAAAAAGCGGGATTTAAATTAGAATGTATATTTGAGAATTCGGTGTTTAAAAACAACAAGATTTGTGATGAATACAGATATGGATTGATAAATAAGAAAACCGGCACACAACACACGGTATAGACAAACGTCAGGGAAAATATTATTGCATGTATTACATCTGCTACCCTTCAGAAAACAAGTATTGCGATGTACTTGAACAATCCTGTATGATGAGGAATTTCTTTCCCAGTCATTATTATTCCTGGGATGAATGGGTGTTGTTTGTGAAAGCTATTCCACCCTGGAATTACTATATCGATTCGTTGCAAGTTGGATCTCATATGTTTTATACCGTTTTCGAGTCAGACTCTAAAGGGAAATGGAATCCTTCCAACATAAAAGCATTTACGGCAAAGGGAATCGGTATTGTTAAAAAAATCATCAAAGGCCAGAATAGCCAGGAATGGGACCTAATCAGATGGAAAATTATAAAATAATAATTTCCCCAACCAGCCGGCAGCTAACAATAAGGGCGGTTTCCCGAGGTTGGCAATCACTCAACCTGCAATCGGTAAAGGAAAATAAAAGCAACAAAAAGCAAATCCCGCACTGCGACTGCTGGCGGAACGTTATGGCCAAATAAATTTTAAGAATTGTACCTGAATATCAAAATGAGCAAATGAACATTGATTTTGTTAATTTAAAGGAATCCGATTTTAAATTAGTCAAGGAAATCTATGACTATTATGTCGAAAATTCAACTGCTACTTATTATACAGAAAAAGTATCGGAATCCGAACTTAAAAGTTTTATTCCGGTAAATCACGATAAGTACAAATCTTTCCTGATTAATATAGATAACGAATGTTGCGGATTCTGTTACATATCACAATATAAAAAACGCCAGGCATACGATAGAGCAGCTGAGGTTTCATTATACCTAAAACCTGATTGCACTGGAAAAGGGATAGGGAAAACAGCACTAAATCACCTGGAAAGAGTGGCGAAGGAAAATGGAATTTCGGTGTTAATTGCAATTATATCAGGTGATAATGAAAACAGCCTGAAATTGTTTGAAAAGAGTGCGTATCAAAAGTGTGGTCATTTAAAGGAAATAGGAGAAAAATTCAATAAAATCCTTGATGTTATAACTTATCAAAAGATAATTCAATAAATTTAACTGGCCAAAACATGCCCGTCAACCTCAACAATATTAACGCAAAATTGCTTAGCAAAAGCGCTGTCTTTGCTGCGTTTGCGAGCCAGGCGTTAGACAAAATAGTAATTTTGGCTGGCAATAGTGTTTACATAACGACGCGCAAACTAATAGTCTGATTGCTTCAAATCAAAGTGGGCTTTGATATGAAAAAAATTTTCCTTTTACTGTTGCTTACATTTACTGTTGCGACTTCATTTGGACAATGGGACTGGAATCTCAATTTTGAGGATCCATCTTATTACAATCGAGTGTTCATTGACACTATTTCCAATTCAAATAATATTTGGCAAATCGGAACTCCAAATAAAATCATATTCAACAGCGCCCATTCACCGACTCACGCCATTGTGACAGATACAATGAATTATTATCCTTCAAATGATACTTCAAGGTTCATTATTACGCATATAAGACAAGGTCCGTTTGGTGGAAATGAATCACTTCTTTTGGACTTCTATTTCAAACTTAACACGGACCCTATCACCGATTATGGAACAATTGAAGTTTCAATAGACAATGGATTAACCTGGATAAACCTGTTGACCCAAGACACAATATATGGGTTTCATTGGTACGAACCAAAACCTGTCTTGACCGGCAATACAAATGGCTGGGTCCATTTTTCAGAAGAACTTATGACCCTTACATACCTTGTTGGCTATTCTGACACACTTCTTTACAGGTTCACTTTCATAAGCGATGGTACTCAAACAAACAAAGAAGGTTGGATGATGGATGACTTTACATTCCATGATTATTGGGAAGGGATCCAGGAAATACAAAACGACGGACTTATTTCCCTTTTTCCCAACCCAACTTCATATGATATAACAATAAACAGTACAAATAAAAGCAATACTCAAATTATTCAAATATTCAAAAACACAGGCCTGCTTATATATAATAATTCAACTTTCCACGGGGAAACAATTGACACTCGTCAATTGAGCAATGGAATCTATTTGCTAAAATATTCAGACGAAAAATCTTTTTCAATAAAAAAATTCGTAGTTAATCATTAATTGGAATCGAAATAGTTGGAAACAATAAATTATTAAAATTATTATCTAATTCCCATGTTTTCAGGAGAAAGCGAATATTTTCCCGCCCTTAACGAGCCGGCAGCCGAGCAATAAGGTGCATCCAGGATAAATGAACTGGTTATCGCCAGGTCAAATGAGTGAAAAATTAATATATAACGGCTACTAATGCCCGCATAATAGCTTCCAGAGGCAAGTTGGTGGCAAGTAAAAAAACAACAAAGGAGGGCTTTAAAATGAAATATTTGTTAATAGCATTAATGTGGACCGCATATTGCGCACTTCATAGCTACCTGATAAGTATCGGATTTACAAATCTAATGGTTCAATTATTAAAAAAATATTATGCCTTCTACCGGCTCTTTTATGTACTTATTTCATTGGTTTTACTCATTCCGTTAATCAATTATACAGCACAACTGGATAATAAAATAATCATAAATTATGGATTTCTCTTTAACGTTATCCGGAATGTACTTATTTATTGTTCATTAATAATGTTCTTTTGGGCATTCTTCTTTAACTATGATTCATTATCTTTCTTTGGGATTCGACAAATCTTAAACATCAGAAAGACAAAAACTATAAACCCATCGGATGTAATTAAAAAAAATGGATTATTAGGAATTATGAGGCATCCAATGTACTTCGCATTAATCGTTTATCTGTGGTGTCAAATTCATACATTATCCAATATAATTGTGAACTCAATACTTACTATTTATATTATTATAGGAGCCATACTTGAAGAAAAAAAACTTGTTCTGGAATTCGGCGATACCTACGTCAAATATCAAGAGGAAGTTCCTATGTTAATTCCTTTTTCAAAAGTAAAGGTCAAGTAATTTGCTTATTAAATAATGGGGGAAAATAACTATGAGTAAATTTCAATTTTCCGACATCAACTACTTAGCAATTCTTGTTGTATGGATAGTTCACATAGTGATAGGACTAATCTGGTTTCGCCCTGAATTGTTTGGAAAAGAATGGTCCAGGATAACCGGCAAAGAACTTAAACCTGCAAAAAAATGGCTTATACCAGGTTTAATAGGTCATCTGCTGATGGTTTTTGCATTGGTCATTCTTATCAAACTTACTGACTCAAACACTGGTTTTAGTGGCCTCTTTATCGGTCTTCTCACCTGGATTGGTTTCGTAGTGCCAATGGAAAGCGGCGAATTGGTTTGGGAGAAAATCCCTTTCAGATTATTTCTGCTTCGAACCGGAAATCAACTTATAGCTATTGCTGTGTCGGGTTTTATCCTGGGCGCATGGCAGTAATAGAGCTAATAATTAACTATATATTTGTTAAACAAACCTTTAATAAATAGAATTATGGCGGAAAAAATATTTCTGATTGCAGTTATAGTTTGCATCATCTGCAACATTATAAGATTTATTTATGAGATTTTAAAACATAAAAAGATTATAAAAGCAAATCAATTCACTCTTGTGGTCATTTTTACCAATATGGCATTATTATGGGTATCGTGGGTTTTATTATGCGCTAATGATATCCACAGGATTGAGCTTACCAATATTATCAGGTATATAGGTATTTCATTTGTAGGTATAGGATTGATTATATTTTTAATGGCTTTATTCCTCATTAAAACTTTTGAAAGCTATGAAGGGGATTTGATAACCAAAGGAATTTTCTCAAAAATCAGGCATCCGATGTATTTAGGTTTCATTCTTTGGCTAATCGGTCTGCCGATTTACTTCGGAGCTGTTTATGCTTTCATTCTTGCATTTGTCTTTATTGCAAATGTTTTATTCTGGAGATACTTAGAAGAAAAAGAATTGCTGGAAAGGTTTTCTTCTTATATAGATTACAAAAAAACGACAATATTTTAAAAAGAGAATATCTTCTGCTGCATAAGGAATAAATCAATAAAGCCAGCACCCGGCAGTAATGCCCATGCTAAAACGAACAACCTGGAAAAAATGCTTTGAAAAATAAAATGAACCTTAGTATTACTTTTAAGGGATTAAATGCGTTTACTGCTATTTTCCTTTTATTCTTCCAGCCTACCCTTTCCTCTCAGACAATTATTATTAAAGGGGTTGTTAAAGATGAACAGACTTTAAAACCAATCCCGGATGTAAATATTAAAATCTTTGGGACAACTATTGGAACTGCAACAGATAATAATGGCCGGTTCTCGATAAAATTTGATAAATTTCCGACAATCCTTATATTTTCATGCATCGCGTACGAAGAGGAAAATTATAAAATAACGGAACTTCCTAAAAATCAGCTTGAATTTCTGTTAAGGTCCAGGTCATATCCCCTTAAAGAAGTTAATGTCACTTCACAGAATTACTCTTTCCTTTTTAAAAATCAGGATTATTCTGTACTGGATTACGAGCTTATGGGCGACAATGTACTTTTACTGATCTTTCGCGCTCGTTTAACAAAATCTGAAATGGTTCTTCTTAACAGGTCGGGAGATACCTTAGTTGTTTCATCCATGCCTGATGTCCCCCCCTCCAGGCTGTATAAGGATTTCCTGTCAAATATCCATTATATCTCAAAAACTGATTATGCCTACCAGGTTGTTTATAACATGAATGATAAAACACTTGATATTCCTTACAGGACCACTATCGATTCATTGGAAAGAATTGTCAAGCCGTTTATTTTTCAAATATCAAATCGTCTTTATTTTCAGGAGATACAGGTAAACGGATTGGGAATGGCAATTGGATTTTATCAGAAGGGCATTGGTAAAAAATATATCAGGAAATACTTTAACGAAAAGAAATCCAGTGAAAAAATGGATGATCAGATTTTCTACGATAAGTGGAATGGTTTAATTGGGAGTCAGATTCCTTCAGGGGATGAAAACGGGGATCTCGCTGCAGCAGATGTTGGTAAAAGCCCTAAATTGGGACAGTACATGAATAACTTTGACGAAAGGGCCTATCAGTTTGAATTCTATAACATGAGATTTCCGGTTATAAAAGTAGCTGATGACAAGATAGCCTTCTTCAATTTTGGTGACGATGTTCTTGAAATGATGGATATCAATGGCAAAACCAGGAAGATTATTCCAATTACCTTTCACAAGGAGTCTGTACCAAAATTCGACACTCTGAGTTCTGTCCGCCTGTCAGATTCAGGCTGGCGATGGGGCAATGCAATTCTTGAAGATGAATTTAACCATAATGTTTATGCAACCTACTCTAAAAACGGGATGATCAGGATTAACCGGATTAATCTTGAGACCGGCAAAATAATGCGGGGAACTGTGATACCAATTCTGTTTCCTGAAAAGATGGAAATCTATGATGGTGAGGTATATTTTCTTAATAGAGGTAAAGATGAAAATTGGAAACTTGCCAAATGCACATTGTAATAAGGTACTACTGCCAACAATTCGCTGACCGCAACAAGACAAGGGTTTTACCCCTTTTTAAAGGCTTTGCCTTTCCTGCGACCAGCGATCGACATTAGTGGTAATTTTAATAAAATAAACAAGTATGAAAACATTAAAAGTGACATTATTTTTGATACTTGTGTCAATTGCCAGTTGTTTTAGCCAACAAATTATATTCAGGCAACCCTCATCTTATGTTAAAAGATTTATAGCCAATGATACTATCTCGTTGTCGTCTGTTAATTACAAATCGTTTCGGATTTATTTTAAAGACAGCTCCTATGCTTCCTCACATATTGAAAATATAAAGAAGGAATTAAACCTTGCATACAGCCGGATACTGTCTGTATTGAATGTTTCAGCCTATACGAATGGCATCTATTTGCTTGCAGTTGACAGCAAGGAGGAAATGCAAAAAGTGATTGGTTACAAAGCAAAAGGTAGTGCCGCGCAAGGACATGATATGGTGTTTTTTGTTTACAACCAGAATATCCGTCCACAATTCAAGCACGAAATTTTTCATCTCATTTCATATGAGGTTTGGGGTCATACCAAATACAGATTACTTGATGAAGGAGGAGCAACCTATACCGATAACTTTTGTTTTTATGACAATCCCATGTATTCAATTAATGCCTATTTTCTTCAACAAAAGAAATTATTCCCCCTGGACAGCCTGATTATGAATTTTAATAACCAGCAAAAAAAGGATGATGTGATCGCCTATATCGAAAGTGCGGGGATATTCAAATACCTCTATGAAAAATACGGTGTAGATAAAATAAAACTACTATGGACAGGCGGATTTGAAAACTTCAATTCAATCTATGGTTTTTCAATCAAACAATTGGAAACAGATTGGCTTGACTTCATCAAAACCATTCCTGTTCCCAAAGACTTTGATATAGATAAATTGAAAGAAGGCTGTGGATAGAAATACTACCGCTAACAGCACCTGCAGGAAATTGGCAGTTCAGTGGTTAAATGAAGCTTTGTGCTTCGTATCAAGTTCGGTGCTGGCAGACAGTTTTGTGCTTCGAAATCGACAACTTCTTATAGCTGCACAACATCAGCAACTTTGCAAAGGGAAACAACATTAACACGAAATTTCATTATCCAGCCATGAAGGTAAAATATCTGATGAAACATTTTATTGGCACGTTGGTATTTTTTGCAATCCTGTTTATTAGTGCAGGGCGATTAGATTATTGGCAGGGACTGATTTATTTGATAATTGGTCTGGTCATGTTTTTATTAAATTACACTGTTCTTCGGGCAGACAATGACTTGTTAAGCGAACGTTCATCACCGGGAGAAGGCACAAAGAAATGGGATAAGGCAATATTGGGATTATCTTTTATCGCAACAATCTCAATGTATATGGTCGCAGGATTTGATTCTGGCCGTTATCATTGGTCTCCTGAATTTCATTGGAGCATGTATCTCTTAGGGATAATACTAACCATTGCAGGACAACTTATTTTTCTCATTGGTCAAAAGCAAAATAAGTTTTTTTCAAGTACGGTCCGAATTCAAACCAACAGAGAACATATTGTTTGTGATACCGGGTTATATAAAATAGTCAGACATCCTGCTTACCTTGGCTCGATCATTCAATCAATAGGCTTTCCGTTGCTCTTTGGTTCAGATTGGAGCATAATACCAATATGTATATTGATCATCCTGTTTATAACAAGGACAATTTTGGAAGATAAAACTCTGTAACTAATCAGTGATTAAAAAATAAGGGTTGTTAACAAGATTTAGTTGTAATGAACAGGTTTGTTTTTGAAAATAATTTGGCTTTTAGAAATCTTATACACACTAACATTTATTATTTTAAAAGTTGATAAACAAGCGGTTGCGTTCTTTGAAATAATGGGATGACAGTGTATGTTTGTATAAAATCTGATTGTGCAAACTCC
>CAISRB010000004.1 GCA_903887775.1 uncultured Bacteroidales bacterium | reverse complement strand
CTCCGGCCAGTTCAAGACTATGTTTGCTGCCGAAAACTTTGCCATCCTGAGATCCATTATCGAAACAGCCATCAAAAACAAACAAGATGTGCTGCAAGCCCTCAATGTAATCGCTCATTATAAATAGGACTGATTAGTTACTAACTTTTGTTAAGATGATAATTGCATGCCATCTTAACCAATTTCTCATATTTGATAACAGAATAAAGTGTATTCTCCGAATCTGGTGGCTGGGTGAACAGAAGCGAAAACGACCTGGGAAGCCTGGCGCAGGTTGTGGGTTGTTCGACTTCGGGGGAGATCTGCCAGGAAGAGATATTTAATAACAATATCATCTGTACGTCGGTGTGGTTTGAGAAAACCTCCGTCATTATTGCCCAGACAGCTTACGGTCTTTCGGGCGAAAGGGAAAAGGCCATAGATGCAGGCTGCAATGATTATCTTTCAAAACCGATTTAAAATGAGGTATCGAAGGGCAAGATACAAAAGTATTTTTCATGAGGCTGAAATCTGTGGTTTTATATTCAGTGTTTATCTCTCAATGGTGGATTTTTCAATGTTTCCCAGAGGCAATCGTTCACTATTTTCAGGATCTGCTCCATCTTATGAAGATCAACCCTGGCGAAATCATCCAGGGGTGTATGGTATTCAACCGGAAAACCGGCATGAAAGGTAAGGATTGGGACTTTCCGGTCGGAAAATGGCCTGTAATCACTTCCTGAAGCGCCGGTCACATCCCAGAGTTCAAGTACAAACGGATGCTCAAGTTTGGAATTGATATTTTTTGCCAGGGATCTTAGATCTTCATTTAGGGTCATGGTTCCGATGCTTAGTCCTATCCTGCCAGTGTCTTCCGGTGCACTCCGTGAGATCATGTCCATGTTGAGAACCAGGGAAACCTGCCGGGGAACCAGCCGTGAATGCATCGCGAAGTAGGTGCTCCCCAATTTTCCCCTCTCCTCCCCGACCCAGGCGGCAAATATGATATTACACGGGGGTTTCATGGGATTTGAAGACCATGCCTTTGCCAGGGCGAGCATTCCCGCCACACCGGACGCGTTGTCATCAGCACCGTTAAAGACCTGGCCATTCCTTACACCCAAATGATCATAATGCCCCCCGATGATGATGTTCCTCGTTGTGTCGATACCCTGGATCATTCCTATGACATTCCGGATCATCACCTCTTCGGATCTGACAGTAACCGAAAACCTGAGTTTTTTGCCCTGCATCGGACCGGAGGCAGTTAACAGTTCGCTGGCTGCCTTTTTTTCAAATCGAGGCAGGTCGATCCCGGTACCATCCAGGAGCTGCAAAATTGCATCTGTTCCCAAGGTGAAGCAAGGTATCTTCAGCTTTCCTGAATCGCCAGGTAAATAATGACGGAAATTTTCATTATCCCCGTCTCCGGATGTGGGTACATTTATTTTGCTGTTCAAAAGATGGGGGTCGATAAAAACCACAGCTGCCGCTCCATGTCTTTCAGCAAGTTTTAGTTTCTTTCTTACGGTCGCAAAGTCATCTTCAAATGATCTGCCCAACTTTTTTGAAGCCAGGGAAGTGGTATCCGCATGGCCTGGATACCCGTCGACAACCACGACCACCTTGTTTCTGACATCTGTATTAGTGTAATCATTGTAACCCTTGCCCGGGGCTTCAATACCATAGCCGATAAATATAACAGGGGCCTCGGTTTCCCTACCAAACGGAACAGGGTCCACGATAAAATCGGTACCTGGTGCGAACTTGACCACTGGTTCTCCCTCTACAGAATTCCGGATTAATTCAAGGGAAGATTTCTCAACATGGCATCGGATCATTTTAAAATTCTGAAAAAAGGTCTGGCCGGAGTTTACCGGTGATCCCGGGCTGCTCTTTATTTCAGTGTCACCGTATGGCATCAAACCATTGAGCTGCATCATGGAGGCAATATAGTCTGCGGCCATTAAGGCGCCCCGAGTGCCCGTTTCACGACCTTCCATCCAGTCGGAAGATAAGAATGACAGGATTCCTTCAAAATCATGCTTTACAGGAGTAGGAACAGGACTGGAAGTGGTCTGTGCCCGGAGGGTCAGCGCGGAGAACCACATAAACAGCAAAAAGAGGTAGGATCTGCACATAATGTATGATGTATTGTGAATCGTAAATCGTAAAATGCAAGAATTCCGGTTGCACTGTGCCGGGACGAACTGCTGATAGCCCTCCATTGTGTCGGCAACTACTTCGTTGATCTGAATGGATGACATGACCTGAATGACCGTATTTAATTGTTGGCTCTGACTTCCGTTAATGCAAATATAACTATATCCTGATAAAAATTTTAAACTCTGGACATTGAAGGCAAAAATGAGAAAATAAGATATATTTGTACCAGCTTCCTTCACCCTTTTAGCAAACCGGAACATGGAAAAGAAAAAGATGCCGCACACCTTGATTATTATTTCAGTTATCCTGATCCTTTTTCTTATTCTGACCTGGATCATCCCGTCAGGGCAGTTTGATCGTCATGATTATCACGGCCGGCTGGTTGTGGTTCCGGGAACCTACCACAAGGTTGATCCGCATCCACAAGGGTTTATGGAGCTGTTCACCGCACCAATTAAAGGCATGATGTCGGCTTCACAGATCATTGCCCTTGTATTGCTGATTGGAGGTGCATTTGGGATCGTCAGCAAAACGGGAGCAATCAATTCCGGGCTGGCGCGTGTTCTTGAGGCTACGCGTAAAAATCCGAAGATCAAGAGATTCATCATTCCCATTATCATGTTCCTTTTTTCATTGGGCGGCGCTTCATTTGGCATGGCCGAAGAGGTTATGGTCTTTGTTCTGATCACCATCCCCCTGGCAATGGCCATGGGGTATGATTCACTCACAGGGATCGCTATGCCCTTTCTCGGGGCTGCATCAGGTTTTGCAGGGGCATTCAGCAACCCGTTCACCATCGGTATCGCCCAGGGCATCTCGGAGATCCCGATATTCAGTGGGTGGGAATACCGGATCGTGGTCTGGCTTGTGCTTATGACCACCGCTATTATTTTTGTCATGCTATATGCAAGGAGGATAGAAAAGAACCCGGAACGAAGCCTGGTTTACGAGATTGACAAAAAAAGAGATCTTACATCCTATCATTCTGCCGAAGACCTTGCCTTAACACTGAAAAGAAAGCTGGTACTGATCATCTTCTCTTCCTCCATCGTTATGCTCATTGTCGGGGTCAATCTCTGGGATTGGTATATCAATGAAATTGCCGGATTGTTCGTGTTTATGGGAGTCCTTACTGCCTTGGTTTACCGGCTTAACCCGGATACTGCAGTTGGGTCTTTTCTTGAAGGTGCCCGCGACATGATGACTGCAGCTTTCGTCATCGGGCTTACCCGCGGGATGCTGATCATTGCCACTGATGGAAAGATTATTGACACCATTCTTGCAGGCATTGCCGGAACCATGGGGCAGTTCCCCAAAATTATTTCTGTTCAAATGATGTTCGTATTCCAGGGCTTTATGAATTTCTTTGTTCCTTCAGGTTCGGGCCAGGCTGCCCTGACCATGCCCCTGATGTCACCCCTTGCCGATCTGATCGGTATCACCCGCCAGACGGCCGTGTTGGCTTTCCAGCTGGGAGACGGGCTCTTCACCAGCGTTTTTCCGACCAGCGGTGTTACCATGGGAATCCTGGCCATTGGGAAAATTCCTTATGATAAATGGGTCAGGTTTATGCTGCCTTTGTCACTTATTTTCCTGATACTTGGATGTCTCCTGCTGATTCCCCCGGTCCTTTTATTTGCATATCATTGAGAGATGTTAACGGCAGCCGAATATTCCACGACAGTTCAGATGTTTTATTAGTGGTCACCATAAATCGGCGTACTATAGTCAGTTGCTCTGGCTCGTCGAGGCAGGCCCCTTGCTTAAGTTTTACAATGCAGGATCTTTTACCGCAGGGCGGGGAAGGTTGCGTGGGTTGAAAAGAGAAATATTTTTCAATAATACTTGACTTACGACCTGTATTTCATTACTTTCATAAAATTATATAAGGTTAATGCTATGGTCTGAAAAGAGTAATGTTTTGGATTTCGATCTATTAGCCATAAATATGTTAGGATTTTAAAAGTGGAGTCCAGGGACCACTTTATAAAACGGGGCGTCACCGAAAAGCCAAACGAGTAGGAAATAAACAATAAAAGCTATGACAAAAAAAATTATTCTCACATGTTTGATTTGTTTCGGAATCGGAATAATCATTAATGCACAAAAATTAGATAAATTTGGTGCAGACATGGGCAAAAAGAGTGTGATGGGCAAAGAAATCCGTGTCCCCTACACAAGTCTGACAAGCTATTTTGGGTTTATAAAGCAGGGTGCTGTTCCTGATGAAACCAGAAATGGTAAAAAATTCTACTATCTCTACGTATGGATACCCTCGGTGGCTCCGGAAATTGGCGTCAGAATGATCTCTCCAATTCCAGAAGGAATGAAACCGTCAGAAACTGACTTTGTGGGCGCTGATTACAAAGACAATGAAGGCAATTCAAAAGATTATTTTGATACCTGGATCACCTTTGAAAGGGCGGATGGTATTGTAAGCGTGGATGATATATTGAAAGGCAAATCTGCTACCTGGAACACCTATGAATCCAACGATGATTCGGGTGAGTTACCTGCTCAGCCTTCAGGTAGTAAATACAATTCCCTGATGCGTATAACCAGCGAAGTAAATAATCCTTTAAAGGCATTGGTGGTTGGTTTGTATCGTATTGGCTTCACAACGTATAAAACCGGTGAAGTTCAGGGTAGTTTCCTGGCACAGGTCGGGGCACCTGTTAAGCTACCAGGAGTTGGAATTTCTTCAAGCCTTGAGGATTTATTGAAACAAGTCAAAAAATAATCCAGGCAGAGGCACAGAAAATGATCCCGGCAGCGGTTTGGGATTATTCCTTGGCAAAGATTTCTCTGAAAAGCAGGGTGGAAAATTATGGGTGGAAAGCGAAGAAGGGAGTGAAATCACCTTTTATTATACGTGATTGACCAAAGCAGCAGGTTAGCACAGTTATTGAAATGCTGAACCCTGGTTGTAGTCGTTTTTCAATCATCACACACTATATCTAATAGTTATCAAGTGGAAAACCTACAAACAGGAAAACAAGGTGCTGATCCTTTGTCTTTTAAATTGTACAGAGTAAATTTTTTCCTGAGAAGCGAATAAAATATATTTTTATTATTATTTTGTTGCCCGAAAAAACAAAAGCTCTCATTCCACCAGGGTTTGAGAGCTTTTATCATACACTTAACAGACCTATTATCTAAATTGGAATCATTCCAGATTATCTCAAAGGGGTTGATTTTATTGAGAGAATGAGAAATTGATGGAAAATTGTATTTTCCCTCTTTTTCAACTTTTTGCCTTTATGGGTAGTTTCTTCCATCTTCCCCAACAAATAAAAGTGGCAACTGGAAGCTCCCTATTATTATTTCACTTTCATTTGGAACAAAACGATTCAAGCAAATCTCGAAGGAGTTAAGCACTATCACTGACAAAATGCTGTCAAAAGAGTTGAAGGAGCTTGAAGTAAATCATCTTGTGAAGAGAACCGTTTACGATACTTTTCCGCCAACAGTAGAGTACTCCATAACAGAACACGGAAAATCTCTTGAAAAAGTAGTCGCCGAGTTACGGAACTGGGGATTGAAGCACAGGAAGAAAATAACAGAAAGCTAAATAAAAACCATGTCGGTTATTGACCTTTTTCAATATCCTTGCCGCACGGAACCAAAGTAATCCGAAAATGATAGTTGCCGGGGCTAAGATAAAAACAACCGGTTTTGATTCCGACCAGAACCAGTACATCCCGGATTTATCAAAAGTAAATGCGATGCAAAATAAACCACACATCAGGGTCAGGCTCATAAAAAGATTTCTCGTTTTCATATAATTGATTTTTTTGTTAAACAAATTATTGACGGCACAAAAGTATGCTGCCAAAACACTTGTTTGCAAAAAAACAGGGGTTGAGAAAGGGTTGAGAAAGGGGTTGAAAAAAGGTTTATTGTTTTGAATTGAAAAGATTATCAAGTTGTTGTATTTCTCTACGGTTTTTTATCCCAAGAATTTTATAAACTTGATTAATGTGTGTTTTCAGGGTACTCAATTCAATATTGAGTTCTGCCATTATTTCTTTATTCGATTTTCCTTTTACAATAAGACTTAGAACTTCTTTCTGCCTGGGGCTTAACTCCTTGAGTTTTGTTTCAATGCTATCTGATTTTTCCTCAACTCTTTCTTTAAGATTTGTAATGAGTAAGCTTGTTTTTTGTCTCTCAATCTTTATCCATATTATGGCTATTAATGAAATAATAAATGCTAAAATAATAGCAATAGAAGGATAATCGCTCCAAAGCAATTTTATATTCCTGCTATCAAACTTGAATGCAATTAATGAAAAGAAAAGAAAAACAGCTATCAGTTCAAGAACTTTTTGTTTACGAAAAAGCAGGTCTGTTACTTTAGTGAATAACTTCATTCGATACTTTATTCTTTTTTCAGAAGTTAAAAGGATTGTATTAATATCTTGAGGCTAAAATGGGACATCATGTTTGACAGGCCGGCATCAGTGATCACTATTTGCCGTCCCATCGCTGAAGCATGGGATTGGGTTTTAGAATTTAACCTTATCCATAAAAGCAAAACTCATTTGTAATGAGATTGCCAAAATTGCCAAAAACAAAACGAGCATCGAAAGTTTGTTTTTGGCAGATGTTTTACTTACTGATAGTAATATATATCCAACGAGAAGGTTAAAGCAACCCCATAAAACATTTACCCATGGAGAAGAAAGTCCTTTACCGGGAGGATGTGAAAAAGGAGTCGGAAATGGGTCTCCTGAAATGCCATGAAAAAAATGGGGAAGTGCATTTACCAAAAATATTCCGGCGAAAAATGCTGCTACATAGTGATACCATTTCTTGTTTGTGATCTTTAGGTGATTAAACCTTTCGCAAATATAGAACTTATGTTGGGAGGTTCTACCCTGGATTATTTAGAAGTACTTTATTTTGGACGAGTTTATTTTCCTTATTCCCCCTTGGATTTGATGGCGTTTGATTGTTTTGGTTAACTGGGGGCAGGACCTGGATGAGTGAAGCCTTATTTATCAGGTGCTTTAAATTTCATTCTTTTATTATCCTTCCTGCTTCTGTCCTGGCGTTGCTATATAATCTCAATATATAAACTCCTTTTGCAAGTTCACTTATGTCAATGTCTGTTTTACCTTGTTGTATCTTCTGTTGCATAAGGATTTGTCCCTGCAGATTGTAAATGGAAATAACAGAAGGCTCAGTCATGTCTGTTATAATAGTCACTTTTTCTGATGCAGGATTGGGGTATAGATTAAGAAAGTGTTTATTTTTTTTAGAATGATCATTGACCGAAGTCACATTTTGATAATTAAACTTTACCACAACCGCTGATCCGGCAGGAACATGAATTTGTGTCTGATGCGAGAAAACTGTCAACGGCAGCCAATTATAAGCAGGAATTGTTCCATATGAATTTATCACCTGCCCGCCAAGTGTATCTGTTATTGTATCTGCCAAAGACGGGGAACTTAGCCTGACGTATTCTGCACTAAGATAGTTGCTGTTTCCGGTATCTGTCACTGTTAAATTTATCAATGCATTTTGCAATGTGTCTTTATTAATGGCAGTTGTGTATATATTTCCCAAGCTGTCAATAACATTATAACTATCAAGGTTTATAATATCGTCAGTTACCACAGAAGAAATGAACTTGCCTTTGCTTCCGATTTGGAAAGCAAGAATTCCATAGGCAATTGGGCGTGCACTATAAATATTATCTTTCTTCGAAAAAACAGTATACGGTCCATTAAGTCCTCCATGAAAATTAACTCCTGCACATCCGTCATCAGCCAACTTATACATGTAGTCCAAAGCCCACAGGGCTGAAGCAAAAGCATCACTCACGCCCCATTGTCCTCCCTTATCAAATGAATTGCATTCACTCATGCGAAAAGGGATCCCGCTACCGACGGCACACGCTACCAATCTCTTTACCTCAGCAGATACTGAATAAAGTTTTTCCCTATCCATCAAGGTATCGATCTGATTATGAACTGTTGTTGCATATGCTACTCCTCCATAGTAATGTTGGGTAAGCATAGATATCTTGTTACCCATAAAACTGCAGAATGGCTCCGTGAAATCTTCGTAATGACTGGCACAAGCTGGTCCCGTGAAAACAGCTGTAGAATTATAATGCTTGATTGTATCATAATAACGCATATATTCCCTTTCATAATCGATAACCGTATATGATGGATGACGGTAACCGTTAGAATCATAGAGGTCGGGCTCGTTGCCCACTTCAAATCCAAACAGCGCATTATTGTATTTTTGGATAACATAACTTGCTTCGGTTGCGGCAAGTGAAGCATTAGAATCTTTTAAATTTATACCCATAAAAATCTTGCAACCGGCTTGCTGTGCAAAACGAAACAAACTGTCTAATTCTGCTGTTGTGAATGTAGTATCCGTGCCTATAGTATCCATGGTTAAAGTGTCTCTATCAACTGAATTTCCTCCCACACGCAGCGACTTAATCCCACATGTTTGAAACAGCCGTATCAACGTATCACGGTGCGGGCTAAAAAAACCTTTATTCAGGCTGTTCTTCTCGAACGACAAACCGGCAAAATCGGAAGGGATCGTTTTTCTTATTTCAGTTGGATGAAGAGTAATATTAATCGTGTCCTGTGAAAAACAATCAAGAGAAAACAGAAAAAGAAATATAAAGCAAAAAAGTCTCATAGTATTTATTTTATTGTACCTGACAATTAAGTGGAAGAAACGACGGCTTTGACCAGCTTTCGCCGGAACGGCTTAACCATCTTATTTTATTGATTGTTGTTTTGTTTTTTGCCAATGAGCACTAACAGTTCATTATAAATATCTACAGGGTTTTGTTCATTCTCATCTATTGAAAACATTGAACATCAATATACATCAAATTTAAGCAAAAAAGGATAAATGTCAATAGCTTGTTAGATTTATATTAGGTCATGTGCATAAATAAGAACATCTTACAATGCTCTAACTGTATTAATTCACCACTATCCGGCAAGTATATACCGGGAAAAAAAGATTATCGTCATCCCGCTCCAAAATGACTATAATAAATATGTTTCAGTCATGCAGAGTGAGCAAGAATATTTTCTAATTTTAAATGATTCGAAAAATAACGGAGTTGACTCCTTTCTTTTCGGAGATAAAATAGAAACAAACAGTATGAAAAATTTGCTTCTTGTAATGTTGGCTCATCTGCTCAGTATTACAGTTTGTATTTCTCAGGAAGTAGGATTGTCTTCCGGCAGTATCGGTTGCAAACTCCAGGTGAGCAGCGACAACCAGTTTATTAAGGTTAACATGGTTATCCAGGGTTCGCCTGCAGACATGGAAGGATTAAAAGCCGGTGACCATATCATCGGCATCGACGGTGTGAGTGTGAGGGAGATCAAAAATCCCATCAATCATATAAAAGGAACTCCCGGGACTTTCGTTAAACTTGCCATCGGCCGATATGGAAAAGCTGGTATTTTGGAGGGGAATGTCCCCCGGATTTCAGTCCCCTTATCCGATGAAAGAAGGTATGTTACCGAAGGAGACCTGGCAACAAGGATCTATACAAATGACTTTTCCGAGCACAGACAAATGGTGCAATCGTCAATGGCGGTCCTCGATGATGAAGATGTCAATATATTCAACTACAGGTCGTATGATTTTGAGTACACCTCTGCCCAGGATCCCTTGCTCGAAAAGGAACTTTTCAAGGAAGTAGCAGACCAGTTAAATACCATGGGATTGAAAAGATCCCAGAACAACCCGGATATGCTGATCTTGATGAGCTCCTATTCAGGTTCAAAAGAGCATTACAATCCACCCCAGCAGATCATCAGCACCCGGATCAGTACGGCTTATGACTGGTATTGGGGCTTTGTGCCCATACCGATCACTGAATCGACCACCCAGGGAGGGTATACCGAGGTAACCTATCTCTACTCAATCTCCCTGAAATTCCTGGATGCCCATAAGATCGGGCACAGCAAGCTCCCGCCGGTGATCTGGTCGGGCTCCGTTTCCCAGGCTTCGAATATAAAAAGCAACCTGGTCGACAAAAGCGGCGACCTGTTCACTCTTCTGCTTTACCAGTTTCCGACCGTGTGGATCCCTAATTCGGAATATTATTTGCTGCTGCATTACACATATACCGGGATCATCTATGACCTGAATGACATGAGGACGGTTGCTGACGTAATTCCAGGCTCGCCTGCTGCGACTGCAGGTATACAGAAAGGGGATGAAATCATAAACATATTCAATTCCAGGGTCCCGGATAAATACTCCGATGCAGGCAAGGACCAGTGGTCCTACGTGACATCTGGCAACAACAACGGATTGCGGTATTTATTCATCATGTCGAACCTCAAGTACAAACCCTATATGCAGAAAGATCTGAAAACTGTTTCCTTTATGATCAAGCATAATGGGGACAGGCAGAAGGTCAGGGTAACACCCCAGGACAGGCTGTATTTTTCGCTGGTGAAAAATTGACATGATCGTAAACATAAAAAACAAACAATAACAGATGAACATTTCAAAAACCAACAAGAGATGGGGCCTCATTTTGTTATTGCTTGCTGCCATTGCCATACTTGCTTTATATCCGTTGCCGCCACAAGCTCCCATCCAATATTACGACAGGCAAAGTGGCTTATTAAAAACGGAAAAAGTGGCTGGCCAAAAGTGGTTGGTGTGGCTGTATAATAATCCGGTTGGCGAAGCAACATTGTGGGCGCTGGCCAAAAGAAAGGTGGTTTCGTCTGTTTATGGCAACAGCATGGATCATCCTTCATCGACGAAAAAAATACAAGCCTTTGTTGAAGAATTTGATATCGACATGAGCACCGCCCAAAAACAGGAGTTCAGTTCTTTCAACGATTTCTTTACCCGGAAACTAAAGAATAATGCCAGGCCGCTGGATACCAACTCAAACATTACAGTGTCGCCTGCCGATGGAAAAATACTGGCATATGCCAATATCAGCAACAGCGATTTTATCATCAAAGGATACCGCTTCAATATTTTTTCGTTTTTGAATCATGCCCGCCTTGCCCGAAAATACCTTGATGGCACCCTGGTGATCATCCGGCTTGCCCCTTTCGATTACCACCGTTTCCATTTTCCCATTAGCGGAAGTGTATCACCCATCATACGGATTGACGGTGATTATTATTCAGTTAACCCCCTTGCTTTGCGCAAAATGACTGAAATATTCTGCCTGAACAAAAGGGAATTTACCATCCTGTCAAACCCCTTGTTTGGAGATGTTGTGATGACTGAAGTAGGTGCAACCATGGTAGGAAGTATCGTACAGACTTATAGAGGGAATGTTGTAAACAAAGGGGAAGAGAAAGGGTATTTCAAATTTGGGGGTTCCACGGTAGTGCTGCTGTTTGAAAAAAACAAAATTCGCATCGATAAAGATTTATTGATTCATACTTTAAAGGGTTATGAAACTGTGATCAAAGAAGGAGAAAGAATTGGTGTAGCTATGATTAATCCAACAGTTTCGAGGTAGGGATTAATTGGTTGGTTCGGGACTGCAGAAACCAATACGATTGGCAATAACATTTTGATTAGTTACCCTTACAAACAAAAGCTCTCATTCCACCTGGATTTGAGAGCTTTTAGAGTACACTTAAGTGACCAATTATCTAAATTAGAATCATTCCAAATTACCACAAAGTGGTTGATTTTGTTGAGGAAATTAACTATTCTCCGAATGTCGGCTGACGCCTTTTTGATTCAACAGAATTTGAAACTGCTAAACAAAATTTCCATCTATGTACTCCTGAAATATTTCTTTATACTGGTCGCTGACGGGAAGATAAACTTTGCCATCGAAAACTATTCTGTTCCTTTCTACTACTGAAATCTTTTTAAGATTAACGATATATGACCGATGAACTCTCATAAACCGATCGGATGGAAGTTGCTCTTCGATGGCTTTCATACTCAATTGCGTCATCACTGGGGCACTGTTGATCAAGTGAATCTTGATATATTCGTGCTGGCTTTCAATATATTTTATGTCATCCAGTTCGATGCGGATGAGTTTGTAATCTGATTTGACAAACAAATGATTGGTTGTTGCCCTGATGCTTTCCTTTTGTCTGTTCGCATTTAACTCAATAAGGTTTTTCACCTTGTTGGCCGCTTTCAGGAAACTGCTGTAGGTGACGGGTTTTAATAAATAGTCTGCTGCATCTACCTGGAAACCTTCCACAGCATATTCACTATAGGCGGTTGTAAATACGATATATGGTTTGTCGGCCAGTGATTTTACAAACTCCAGTCCGCTCAGGTCAGGCATATTGATATCAATGAATATGAGCTGGATCGTACGGTTGTTGATAATTTCCATCGCTTCGAATGCACTCCGGCATTCAGCCACCAGTTCCAGGAATGGTGTTTTCTGAATATAGGCTGATATTTTTTTTACAGCCAGGGGTTCATCGTCAATGGCAATGCATGTGATCTTCATAATGGAATTTTCAGGTCAACTTCAAATTCACTCTCCTTATCAAGAATATTCAACTGGAAAGCATCCCCGTATAATAACTTTAAACTGTCTTTAATGTTATCAAGCCCTATTCCAGAATATTCCCCCTGGTAATTTGCTGCAACTTTATGTTTGCTGTTTTTGATGATGCATGTCAGGAAAGCGTCGCTCATCCGGAGTTCAAAATAAATATACGACTTCAGCGGATAGCTCACGCCATGTTTAAATGCATTTTCAAGCAATGAAATAAAAAGCATCGGGGGTATTTTAGTATCAGGAACCTGCTCAGGAATCACTACATTAACTTCTACTTCATCGGAATGCCTGAGTTGCATTAGCGAAATAAAACTGTTGATGAATTCGATTTCCTTTTTCAGTTCGATCGTGCTTTGAGCCGAGTCATAAAGCAAATAGCGCATGAGTGTTGAAAGCCGTACGACCGCATCCTGGGCCTTTTCCGAATCTATTTCAATAAGCGAATGGATGTTATTCAGGGTATTCATGAAAAAATGCGGGCTTACCTGATGCCTTAATAAGGCAAGATTGGTTTTAAGTTGTTCTTTCTCGACATCCTTCCTCAGTTTCTCCTCGCTTAGCCATTTTGACATCAGTTTGATCGTTGTACCGGCTCCCACGGTTAGAATACAAATGATAAGCGTATCAAAAAAAACCATGAAAGGCGGTTTTGGATTTGGGGAATTGAGGTCGGGGGGTCTGAATCCATCGGGTGTAACATTCATTCCCGGACCAGCATTCTGCAAAAAAACCGGATGGGTGATAATATTAACCGCAATCACCAGCAAAATCAAAACCATTATCAGAACAAAATAAATCAGGTATCTCTTTTTCAACAGTAAACGCGGCACCAGTAAATAAACATTCGTCAGGAAAACAATGAGATATCCGCAAAGGTTTACCCAATGTCCTGCAATGTTGTTCCAGTTGAGGTGTCCGGAGCCGCGTTCACTAAAAAAAGGCACCGAGAAAACGAGCGCCCATATTAAAACGTAAAACAAAACTTCAATTTTCCTGCTGCTTAGCGAAAGTGCTTTCATTTCACAAAGTTATTTAAGTTCTTTAAAATTGTATTTTGTAAATAAAATTCGGGAAAAAACCCAGCTGGTATGTCGTACTGATAGACTTGCTTCTGTCATCGTAACTCTGTGAGAATACGTTTTTATTGTTCGTTACATTTTGCAGATCCAGGGATATCGATTGCGATAATTTTTTCGTGCGGCTGTTCAGGGTATATCCAACCTTGAAATCCAGCCTGAAATAATCTGGATAAGTGCTGGTATAGGCATATTCATCCCCTTTCAGGACCTCCCTGCCCCTGGCCTGAGACGCAGCTAAATCTATCGGTGTATAATATCGTCCGCCAGCATAGGTAACTTTGATATCGGTTGTGATGGCATTTCTTTTTTCCTTGCCGAGTTTCCATTCTTTCCCGGCCAGGAGGTTGGCCACATATCTTCCGTTAAACGCCGTATTCCTTTCTATTCCGTCGCTGGCGGTGTATTTTGACTGGTAAAGCGAAGTTGTTAATAAGCCATAATACCCCCTGCTAAAGAACTTCTCAACAGTAAGTTCAATTCCGTAGTTTCTCCCGGTGCCGGTGTTCGCCAGGCTGTCTTCGAGGTCGGTTTGAAAACTTGCCCCGGTATTCAGCATGGAGTAACTGCTTGAATATGTATTGACAGGCACATTCACGAGATACTGATAATAGGCTTCAATTTTCATACGCCAGTCTTTGAAGGGTTGCACATCATATCCCAGGACAAAATGATGGCTTTTCGTAAAACCCAGCTCCAGGTTATCATAATTGTATGAACCATCTGGATTGGGCGTTTGTAAAAAATAGACGTTCAATGGTTGTGTTTGTGAATGCAATCCATAGCCAAAGCTGAAGCTGTTCTTATTATTCAACTCGAACTTTAACCCGATCCGGGGTTCCAGGGAGAATGAATTGTTCAGGAAGAACTGCTGGGCATGGAGGCCTGCATTCAGCGTGAGTTTTTCGCTGATGTTGTATTTAAGATGTGCATAAACCTGGGCCAGCGTGGTGTAGCTGTTGTAATCCCAGATCTGGCTCCATTCTTCACCTTCACGCCTTCTGAACCTGTTGAAAAGGTCAAGATTCATATATTCAGCCTGCATTCCGGCCTTAAAAAAAAGCCTGGAATTGATTTTCAGATTGTAGCTGGTAATGAATTCATAGCCTGTTCTGGCAACCTTATTTTCCTCTTTGCTGTATGAATTCCTTAATGAATCCAACCCGTAGTTCAATTGGTTGGTCCCCGAATAATTGATGCCGATCGTAGAACTGATATATGATTTGCTGTTGATCTGCTTGAAGTGTTTCAATCCACCGATGGCAATCTTACTCTTGAAATCTGATTGTTGTCCGCCGCCATATAATTCATTCGAACTGCCACCCTCTATTGAAATGCTGCTGGCAGCCAGGATGCCAAACAGGGTGAAACGGCCAAGTTTTGTATCCCCGCTGTTTATTTTGAATGAAAGATCCTGGTAGGTGGGCGTAGAAGTAGTGCCTATGTTTATTCCCATGGCCTGGGCAATACCGGCAAGCGAATAACGGTAACCAATTAAATACGATGAACCGTTCGATTTGCTGATGGGCCCCTCCGTCATGGCCTCAATTCCGGTTGTTACCCCAAGCTGGACAGTGGTTTCCCGTTTTTGTGTATTCCCGTTTCTGAAGCCGATGTCGAAAACGCCGGAAATCGCATTTCCATATTCTGCCGGCCAGGCCGAGGTGAAGAAATCGGAGCTCTTCAGCATGTTGGTGTTCAAAGCGCTCACCGCACCGCCTGTGGTGCCTACGGATGCAAAATGGTTGGGATTGGTTGCATCCATGCCATCGATGCGCCATAAAACCCCTACCGGGGAATTACCGCGGATCACGATGTCATTCCTGCTGTCGTCGGTGGCGCTTACGCCGGCAAAATTCGCAGCCAGCCGGGCAGGATCGCTTCGCCCGCCGGCAAACCGGTTCACCTCTTCCATGGAAAACGTGCGGCCGCTGATGGTGGATAAACTGTTGATGGTTTTGTCTTTGCTGTTGGCTGTGATCACCACCTCGTTCAGGGATTTTATATCCTCTTCCATCGCAATATCAAGGATGGTCTCTTTTCCCGAAGTCACGACAACGCTGGATGCAAATACATCCTTGTAGCCGACATACGAAATTTTCAGTTCATACCTGCCGGGCAATACATCGGGAATAACATAAATCCCCTTTCCATTGGTTACCGCTCCCCTTTTATCGGCTTCATTCATTATTTGAACAGTGGCCCCGGGAAGGGTTGTTTGAGAAAGCTTATCAATAACGACACCCCTTATTTTTTGCCTGTTGTTCTGAGCATATGAGATTTGGGTTAAGAAAAGGGAAATTATAAAGAGGTATTTTTTCATATTTATTTTTGGGTTAGTTAATTTAACTGTTTTGTGCTACCGGCTTCAACAGTAAACACTTTACCATCAATATTCTCATTATTTAATATTTCTTACCAATCGCACATAGTTTAATCCACCAATAGTTCCTACGGTCTTAGTATCGAAACGCACTGCACCTGCGCCGTGAAGGTCTTCGCCGCTTCCATTATCTGCCAGTCCAAAAGCCACATGCCAGGCGTAAGCATACGTACCATTTGCATTTGGAATTGCCGATGTACCTGTCCAGTAAAAAGGATAGTCAGCTTTTCCGCCACCGTTTATAATACTGGTACAACTGAACATGGCATTTATTGCGGGACCAACATTAGCCGGGTTAGTTGCATACGGCGAACGCGTGTAATCGACCAAACTTTGAAGTTCTTTCGAGTTAGGTAACCGCCAATCGTTGTGCCCCAGGTAATTTGCGTTATTCTGCGTTTGAGCATAAGCCAGTGCGTGTTCCCAATCCATACCCGAACCGTTGTCGGTCTGTTGCCACATGAGGCCGGTAGCCAGATCGGAAATGGTTCCGTCGCCATTGTTTTGAAATAAATTGATGCCATACGCAAGATTGCCACGCACACAACGAACAAAGTGCATTGGCCCTTCAGCAATACTGTAAGCTTTTATATGTCCGGTGCCAAAATTCACACCAAAGGCAAGTTCTGCGCCGGCCGTACCTTCAGATACATTGCCCAAAACACCGGTATATTTGTCGCTGCTCCAGAATATAGCGTGACTAAGGTCTTGTTCATCTGTATATTTAATGTCAAAATAGTTTGTATTAATATAAGGCCAACCTACACTTGCATTCCATAAAGAGTATAGTTCCTTGATGGTCGGCACGCGCCAATCGTTGTAACCGCCGTAGTTTTGATTGTTCAGATTGTCAACCTCAGTTTGAGTTTCGGCCCAGTAATACATGCCTCCGGAAGTTGGTTTTTCATAGGTTTTTTGCCATGTTAAACCAGTAACTTCATCTTTAACAGTAAGCCCATCACTGCTTTTAGTGTAAACGGGAGTTATATGTTCAAACTGGGAATCCTGTCCGAAAAATGCTTCTCCCAAAACAGGGGTGATGAGGTTGCCGGCGCTGTCCCAGCATCTGGTTTGACTTGTACCGACAACCGGGTAACAGCCCGCATAGGCCGGTTCACGCGGTACGACCTGCAAATCTCCGCTAACGGTTGTTTTATCTTTTTTACACCCGCAGGAGGTGAAAATAATTCCGGCGATCATGATTATGGTGGTAAAACCGGGAAACGATTTCGATTTTTTCATTGCTTTTTTTTTATTTATTATGGAGCAAAAGTATTGTGCGGGAAATCTTTGAGGAAATGGAATCACCAGACAGGATGGTTGTGTCACCCAATAATGGTTTATTGTCACTGAATGGTTTTGGAAAATGGGTGCCTTTGGATGACACCCTGAAAAGCAGAAGAATTGAGTATGGATTTTCTTATCAATCCAAGAGCCTGGTGCTCCCTGGTTCAATATTGAACGCTTCGCCTTTCATCTTGATGAAGACATTGATCGAACTCAGATTTGTTACAAAGCTTTTATCAACGCTGAATTTCAGGTTTTTAAAAGCATTGATATAGTCGACCAGGCCTATTTGTGTGGTGTAATATATTTCAGGATTCCTAGAAACCATTTTGAAGAATTTCTCCATTTCAGTCCATCTGTCTCCTGCACCGTCGTTCTCCCAGCTATGTCCCCAAACATCCAGCAGCGCTAAACTATCTGTTTTAAGAAAATGATTTACGACCTGGTAGAAACCCGCTAATTCTTTTTTATCATTTTCCGGGTTATCGGGAGTAAAATAAGCCTTGCCAAATTGATGAATGGTAGGGTGCCATTTAAGAAATTCATTGGGTATTCCAAACGAATAAGTGTCTTTAACGGTCCTTGCATACTCGATGCCAAGACCGTTGATTATTTCGATTACTGAATCATTGTAATTGCCAAAAGGGTATGCCATTCCCCTTACAAGATTACCCGATAAGCGTTCCAGTTCTCTCCGGTCTTCACCCACCTCGTATAGAACCTCTTCCCTGGAAATATCAGGAAGATTGGGGTGATTAGCAGTATGTGCAGATACTTCGTGACCTTTATAAACAACTTTAATTTCTTCCTTTGTGAGATAATCTTTGGTGCCAAGTTTATTTGAATTGAGATGAAAAGTTCCGATCAGGCCGTATTCGTTCATCAGTCTTACAAGCCTTCTGTCAGCGACCATCCCATCGTCGAAGCTCAAAATCAGTGCCTTTGTTTTGCCTCCGGGGAAAAGCATTTCTACTTTTTCCCGACTGCTTATTACGCCATTCTTGCTGGCAATGGCGGCATTAGTTTGTGCATTCCCGTAATTGATAACAGTAACCAATGCGAGGATAACAATAATTAATCTTGTTTCGCTTTTCATCTGACAATAATTTGATTTCAATGGTCGCATGGAATATCCATTTGAACATGGTGGTTTCTCACCAACCGGTTTAAACAGATGCCTATTCTTTTATTAACTTTTTAACTTCAAAAGTATTACAATTTTGAAGTTTTAACAAATAAACCCCGTGTACAAGGCTAGTCATTTGTATAACGGTTTTTTCAATAAAACTGCCGTTTTGCACAGTTTGGCCGATGGAATTTAAGAGCTCAAAGCTTACCTTTTCTCTGTCTCCTCTCATTTCGATCGTAAGTTCGTCGGAAACGGGGTTTGGATAAAAATTAAACAGATGATTGTCTTTGTTTTCATTTATTCCGGTTGAAGATCCATTTCTTACCAAACGCACATAATTGTATATCCTGACGGCATCGCCCTGAGGAGCATTAGCATTGTAATATCCATTTCCATTATGTGTGTATCCGGTAAAACTTCTGGGTTTAGGATCGCTTCGCTGACATCCGGCACCATGTATATCAGTCCACCCTAAACCGGGGAAATAGCCCATGGCTCTTCCGAAGCACACATAGCAGGCGCTTGCACCTTTTGTCTGCGCTTGCGAAGAAAACGTAGTGCTGCTCCAGTACCATGGATAATCTGCGATACCTCCTTCATTGGTAATCCGGGTGCAGTTGAATATCGGGTCTATTGCAGCAGAACCGGTTGTTGCCGGAGAACGGGTATAATCAACTATGCTTTGTAATTCTTTGACATCGGGTAATCGCCAATCAGAATATCCTGCATAGGTTAAATTTTCAGCATAACTTAATGCGTCCTTCCATAAAACACCTGTCCCGTTATCGTTTTGCATCCACATCAGCCCGGTAGCGCTATCGGTAATTGTTCCGTTTCCGTTGTCAACGAATTGATTTGTTCCATATG
This sequence comes from uncultured Bacteroidales bacterium, assembly GCA_903887775.1. GTDB lineage: Bacteria > Bacteroidota > Bacteroidia > Bacteroidales > FEN-979 > CAIRDP01. Next base: position 25,838 of record CAISRB010000004.1, on the reverse strand, counting down.
CTGTATTGCCGCGAACATATAATACATAGAAATGCTTTGATTGTCCGTCTTCCGGAACGGGGGAAGTGGTTGGATATCCTTTAATACGTCCATCAATAAAATTGAACCCGAACAAAGTTTCCTGCCCATTCATGGTTGTGCTAACATATTTCGTAGAGGATGCAATTTGACCATCAATGATCCTTTCAGTTCCAAGGTCGCCGTGTGCCAGTGAGTTTACGTCACCGAAACCGACAGAGAAATATGTCGTATCAATATATTTTATACAAGTAGACGGTGGTGGGCCTGGTTCTGCTCCAAAAAACATGGCAATGGAATATAGCTCTTTAATAGTAGGTAAACGCCAATCATTATAACCGCCCGTGTTACATGTTGCAGCGCTTGCCATTGCCTCAGCATAGGTCAGTTTATCATAGAAATTAATTGCTCCATCACCGTTTCTGTCCTCGGTTTGCTGCCACATCAGCCCGGTTAAATTATCGGTTACAGTGCCATTTCCATTGTTGGTATATGATCGCATGTTTCCGGGATGATTTGAATTCTGTCCGAAGAATGCCTGCCCTGCAGTGGGCATCGTTATGGCAACCACTGTGTCGTAAGATATTGTCTGACCTGTTCCGACAATTGGATAAGTATTGGTTTGGCTATATCCAATAATATTTATCATTGTTACGATGCAAATGGTTGCAATAACATTGACTGTGAAGGATTTGTTTGATGATTTTTTCATGGCAAAATTTTTTCTTCTTGTGAGAGCAAAAGTATCAGGCAGGAAATCTTTCAAAAAATGGGATCACCAGATAGTATGGTTGTGTCACTCAATTATTGACATTTGTCACTGAATGGTTTTAAGAAATTGTTGCTGAGAAATTGCTATCCGCAATTTAGTTTTATAACTGAATACAATATCTAACCTTGCTTTTTGCCTAAAGGAAACCCACAATGGAACCCGGGAAGTCAGTAAATACTGATGGATTGGGAGATCAAACAGAGTAAAATGGAACTCCATAAATTGTAAATAGCAGGTGCAAGGTGTAAAACGAAAAGTGCAAAGTGCAAATTATTACACTTTGCACCTTGCACTTTGCATTTGAACGGGTACACTACTCTGACCAATTATCGAACTTTAGAATCATTCCAGATTATCTCAAAGTGGTTGATTTTATTGAAGAAATGGATGGTTTTATTCATTTGAATGCATCCGTTTAAATTTTTCAGAAAGCATTTCTCCACCGTCAGCACAATTCTCTGCTGGTAATTCATAAAACAAAATTACCATTGCTTCTTTCCGAATCCCTGTGATACGATGGATTTCATCAGTTATAACTTTTGACATTTCTGCTTTCTTTTCAGCTGATTGTGGTAAAATTGTGATTTGTACGATTGGCATAATTTTTTCCCCTATTTTTAAATTCAAGTTAAACTCCTATTCATATCTGAATTTCCAAACCAAATTCTTTATTTCTTACTATCTCAATGTCATTATTTCAATTTTCATATATGGGTAGTATGGCAGAGTTGAAAGTCTTTTATCTACATCCGATTTATCATTAGCCATTAACACCAAGTAGATTCCAGCAGAGTCAGCTTTTATATAGGAAGCCAAAAGTATCCCATTGTCTTCCCACTCTTTTATTATTTCTTGTTCTTTTGGTAATAATTTCATTCTTGTTTCATTGTCTAATCCTTGTAAAAGGATATCAATCATAAATTTATTCATTGTTATTGTTGTTTTTCTTGCCTACTCTATTCGTTTTTCAGCGTTCCCCGTTTTTTATTTTGTCAAAGTTGATTTTTTTGTAGTCAGTTTCATTTTCAGGTCGCCCAAGCATGACGCATAATATCATTGTTTGTCAGTTATTCTTTTTCCAAATTCTGGGCAACCCGAAAGGAGTTATTGCACAGGCAATAAACCAGATAGCAGGACCGCTTACACTGCCGGCATTTAACTCGATAATACCGGGTGTAACCAATGAGAACAAGAATCCAAGGTCGGCAACACCAATAATGAAAACACCTAAAAAGTAAGCCACCCATGAACCCCTTGTCCAGATTAACCACGCCACAACCAGTCCCAGTATACCATACCCGGCTACATCAATACAGAAATTTAATATCAAATGTGCTTGGGCATTAGCTGTCATGGCATCAGTCGTGTGTTGGAATCCTGCTCGGGGTGCATTGCTTCCCCCAATCAACATATTCCAGAGTTCTGAAGCTCCACCTGACAAATACTGATGGATGCCTTCAAAACCCACCCAAAGGTGTAATATTCCCCATAAGACGAATAGAATTGCTCCGGCTTTCGCTGCCATGCCGATATCATTTTTGTAAATATTTTTGTTATTTTCCATTTTGCTTATTTTTAAATTAAGTTGCAAAGTAAAATCAATTACTTTACTTTTGCAAGTAGTTACATCAATGTATAGTAGTAACAAAGTATAAAGTAATATGGAAAATATTGATAAAGCTCAATTGAAAATAAATAATAATAATTGTCCAATAAGAGAAGTACTGGATATTTTGGGTGGAAAATGGGCTTTTTCCATTGTTTATTCTCTTTTAGACGGTAAAAAACGCTTCAAGGAACTGGAACGAAGTATTGAGGGTATTAACACAAGAATGCTCGTTAAAGAATTAAAATGTATGGAAGAAAACAAGATTTTGATAAGAGAGGCTTTTGCGACCATTCCACCAACAGTTGAATACACTTTAACAGAGAAAGGCAAGAAACTGGAGCCTATTCTGGCTGAATTATATAAATGGGGTAAAGAATTTGTTCATTGACGCATCCGCCGAAATTGCCATTGCAATGCACAAATGGTGTGTTGAACAAAGGAAGAAGATTACCAATCAGAAATAAGATTTTATGGTAGGTTTGAGATTAAGTTTGTCAGAAAAATGACAAGGTTAGAACCTTATCCACAGGGATGACAACCCTTACTCAGCACCCTGATTTTCTGTAACATGCAGTAAAAGAGCCATCTAAATTGCCGTAGCTGCACACTACCCTGACCAATTATCTAACTTTAGAATCATTCCAGATTACCTCAAAGTGGTTGATTTTATTGAGAAGGAACTATAATCGAGGTCAGGCCACTTTTAATTTCATCACTTCCAGTTCAGCACCTTTTAACAGGCCTTCCGAGCCTCTTTTCAGAACTTCTTCAGTGGTTTTTTCATCCAGATAATAATGTTCACATACATCACAAATATGTGCCGGAACCTCTTTGATCAGAATAATGGATCCATTTTTTTCAAGGGTAACCATTACCTTTCCCTCGTACATATTTCCTGCTTTACAAATGACGCATTCCATATTATCGATTTTTGGTTTTAAAATCAGGTGACCATAAATTTTTATCAGGTTCATAGGCGGTGACCATGATACAATTTCCCGTCTCAGAATCTTCGGCAACGAGAAGATGCAACGGGCGGCGATCAATAAATCCCAGCAGCAGGAAACTTGGATATGGTTTATCATCTGCATATTCGCGGATAACTTCACCAGCATTCAAAATGAATTTCACTTCCTCCAAAGATATGTTTCTCCTGAACATCTGAGAAATAATATGATCGCTGAAAAGGATGTTGTTGCAAGTCACCGTTGAACCTTTGTACAAAGGTAGTGAAAAAATTATCTGGCATCAAGACTTTGGGCTCGTGAGCAGATAGCAAGACACTTTTTTGGCAATTTCCTTTGGGAAGTTAATGATGAAACTTGTTTTGCCCCTGAATCAGCTTATTATGAGCGTTTTAAAGCCAAAAAGACAGGCAAACACCTGTCTTTTTAAATTTTATTACAGAAATTCTTACATCTAACTTCTCGACTTTATGTACTTAGCTGATTGTTAATCAACTAAATAAAATCGAATGTACCCGGAGCCGGGGGATTGGTTTTTTAACTGAATTTAACTATACTTTTCTGTATCAACTGTTTATCAGTGCTTTATTTTTTAGACTTTTTCTAAATAGATCCTATTTTACCCAATTTTCTGAGTTTTTTGGGTACCCGTTTTGGGTACCCACTTTTTTTTCGTAAATTCGCACCAATCAAGCGTTTCATAAAAAATGGCCAACATTCATTTCTACCTTCAATCGGGCAAAATTAATAAAAATGGTGAACAACCCATCGTAATGAGGATTACTCACCAGTATATCCGACCTGTGTTTTTTATTGGATATGTTTGTAAATCAAATCACTGGAGCCAAACAAATGAGAAAGTCAAAAAACAAAAGGAGGATGAAACTGACAATAATTACATCGCCATCAACGAAAGAATAAGTCTGTTCAAGGAACTTGCCGAAAAAGCAATCAATAATGCCTTGAGGGAGGATATTCCAATCACAGAAGCTTATTTGAAAAATGCAATTGCAAACCCTGCAGGGAAACAACGAAAAACCAACAGGTCATTCTACGATGTGCTTGATGAGTATATCGAAAGCAGCAAAGCAATCCGGGCTAACAGGACCATTGTCTGCTACGGGACCTTTAAAAACTTTCTTCAGGATTTTGAAAAAGACACAAAATATAAGGTTGACCTCCACTCAATCAATTTCAAATTCTTTGACAATCTCCAGACCTATGCCTTTGTTAAGAGGAAAGCCAAGGATAATTATTTTGCTAAGATCATAAGTAACCTGAAAGCATTCCTTACCTGGTGTAAGAAACGAGGTTATGTAAAGGATTTAACTTTCAAAGAATTTAAAGCAACTGAACGGGAGAAGGATGTTATTTATCTCACCCTGGAAGAACTAATGACCCTTAATAATTTCCAGTTCACCTCTTATAAAAGAGCCAGAGCCAGAGATCTTTTCTGCTTCATGTGTTTTACCGGAATGCGTGTTTCGGATCTCCAAAACCTTAAAAGAGAACAAATCAGGGATGGGCAGATCTTTAAAACCATCGTGAAAACACATAAAACCGAAGTTATTCCCTTGAACCAATATGCCAGGGCCATCCTTGCTAAGTATGAGGATTTGGAGAACAAACCGCTTCCTAAACTCTCTGCACAGAAGATCAACGATCATATCAAGGAGTGCTGCGAAGAAGCAGGGATCACTGAACTGGTCAACTACGTCGATTATTCCGGGGGCAAGGCAAGGGAGCATCGCGAACCTAAATATAAACTGATCACCAACCATACTGCCAGGAAGACCTTTATCACAAATAGTATCATGCTTGGGATGAACACTAAGACCATTAAGGAAATCACCGGTCATAAGAAGGACGCCGTTTTTAACAAGTATGTCAAGATCTCCGAGGATTTTAAAAAGCTGGAAATGGAGAGGACCTGGGATAATATTCCGGATCTGAAGAAAAAAACTCGGGAACCCAAATAATAATTGTCTTTTCGCATAGAAGGGGATCAATTACCTACAATTCATAAATTTGGATAATGATAATCCTACTAACACAATGAACAAACAATCAGAAATACTCAGCCAACCCGAAGGAAGGAGGCTCGAATTCAAAGAAATGCTTCCTTCGAATGCCGATTTGGCAAAAACCATCATTGCTTTTGCTAATGATGCTGGCGGAGAGCTTTACCTTGGCGTCAAAGATGATCCCCGTGAAATAGTTGGATTGGATGAAAAAAAGCTCATTGGGATCGAAGAAAAAATTACAAATATCATCCATGATCAATGTCATCCCATTGTACTTCCAGAAATAACATTTTTAAATTTGGAAGGTAAACATATCATCAAAGTTCAAATTTTTAAAGGGAGCAATCCTCCATATTACATTAAAAATAAAGGCTTTGAAGAAGGTACATTTATTCGTGTTGGGTCTTCAAATCGTATAGCATCACCAGAAATTATTGCTGAAATGAAACGTCAGCAACACAGCATTTCTTTTGACAGCGAAATATCGCATGGGAAACCTGCTGATGATCTTGAATTTCTGCTATTCGAAGCACATTTTCATGAAAAAACGGATGAGGCTCTGACATCTGCAACCTTGAAAAAACTTGAGCTGATAAAGTCGGATCACGGAATATCTTATCCGACTAATGCGCTGGTTCTCCTCTCAGAGGATGAATTAAAAAAGAAGCTATTCCCTTACGCTAAAATCGAATGTGCACGGTTCAAAGGAAAAGTTCCTGGCAATTTTATTGACCAAAAAACCTTTGAAAGCAGCATTCTCACCCAACCTGAAGAAGCGTATCAATTTGTTTTGCGCCACATTTCACAAGGAACTACGGACTATACCGGCGTTTACCGTAACGATCGATGGGAATATCCGGTTATTGCAATTCGCGAGGCCATTCGTAATGCAGTCATTCATCGTGACTATTCCCTAGATGGAATGGATATTAAAGTTGCCGTATTTGATGATAAAATTGAGATAACCAGCCCTGGGAAATTGCCCCCCAGTGTTGATTTTAGTGATATGTTATCCGGGCAATCCAGCATACGCAATAAAATATTAGCTCCAGTATTCAAACGTTTGGGGATAATTGAACAATGGGGCAATGGATTAAAACTTATTGCAGACGAACTCAAAAAATTTCCTGAAATAGGATTTGAGTGGAAAGAACCAGGAATGGGGTTTCGGGTGGTATTTTTCAAATATAATGTTGAATCTGAAGTATCACCACAGTCTGAAGGTAAAACTGTGGAGAAAACTGTGGAGAAAACTGTGGAGAAAACTGTGGAAGAAATTTTAGATCAAATAAAAATCAACCCGAATGTTACAATAAAAGAATTGCAAATGAAGACCGGACTTAGCCGTAGAGGCGTTGAATGGAATATTGCAAAACTTAAGCTGGAAGGAAAAATTGAACGCATCGGTCCTGATAAAGGTGGATATTGGAAAGTGATTGATAATCAATAATGTCCCAGGTAAATATTTCTTTATTCAAATCCTTATTCCACGGCAGGGAAGATCTCTTTGCCTTTCGTCGAGAGAAGGATGGTAAATCTGCTTATTTCCCTTCATACGATTTTGACCCCTACCATTTCCGCCTTCATAAAATGAAAGGTGGGACTATCAATACTTATCCAAGCAAAACACTGAGCCCGCTTACAGATGAGCAAATAATCAAACATTTTAACGGGGACCATTTCATTGGTATTTACCCTTTGCTAAAAGATAATACCTCCTGGTTTATTGCAGCTGATTTTGACAAGGCTGACTGGATAAAGGAGTGCCGGTTGTTTCTTGCAGTTTGTAAAGAGAACGGGTTAAATTCATACCTGGAAAGATCCCGGTCAGGAAAGGGTGGTCATGTATGGATCTTTTTTGAACGTCCTTATCCGGCCTCCAGGAGCAGGAAAATTGTCATCCGGATGCTGGAACAGATAGGTGTAATATCTACGTTCGATAAAAATTCAAGCTTCGATAGGTTATTCCCCAACCAGGATGCCTTATCGGGAAAGGGATTCGGGAACCTGATTGCTTTGCCTCTAAATAAAACCTGTTTGGAACATGGGAATAACTGCTTTGTCAATCCAGTTACAGTTGAGCCCTGCCAGGATCAGTGGAAGTTTCTTCAGGAAATTCAGAGAGTGCCTTTATCCGTCCTCGATCAACTTTATGTAAAATTCATTAAACCAACGGTTGTAACGAAAGAAAGTGAAAATCAACCTGCACTTGGAACCGGGAAAATCAAAATAGAACTTGATGAGGCAATTAAAATAACAAGGGCTGGTCTTCCCCTTCCGTTAATTAATTTTCTGAAAGAAGAGCTGAATTTCCTGAGCAGTGAATTTATCATTAAAAAGAAACTTGGCAAGAGCACCTGGGGATCTGAAAGATATTTCCGGTTCATCGAAGAACAAGAGGATCTCGTTATCATCCCCAGAGGAATGGCCGGCCGCCTGATTCGCTTTTGCAGGGATAATAGAATTGACTATGAGTTCCATGACGAAAGATTAAAAGTTGAACCAGTTCACTTTTTAATGGATGCTCAGCTCAGAGAATATCAGAAATCGGCAGTTGAAGCTGCAGAAAAGAAAGACATGGGGGTTATTGTAGCTCCACCGGGAACGGGAAAAACCATTGTCGGGTTGAAGATCATTGCTGAAAAGCAACAGCCGGCGTTAATCATTGTCCATAGGAAACAACTGGCTGATCAATGGATTGAAAGAATCCAATCATTCCTGGGTATCCCTAAAAATGAAATTGGAAGTATTGGACAGGGAAAAGGCAAAGCCGGTCAGAAAATTACAGTTGCTCTGATCCAAAGTCTGTCAAAGATGCTTGAGAGTTCCGATCCTGAAAATCTTAAAAACAAATTCGGGACCATCATTGTCGACGAATGCCATCACATACCTGCAGAATCTTATAGAAATACCATCGGGAAATTATCTTCCTTCTATTTATATGGGTTAACCGCAACACCTTTTCGGAAGTATAATGATGGGAAACTTATTTTTATCCACCTGGGAGAAATAATATCTGAAATCAAAGCACCGGATATTTCTACCCTTAGGACTGCAAAAATCATTATCCGCAATACAGAGCTTGATGTTCCCTTCAATTCGAAAACCGATAAATTCGAGACATTGTCAAAAGTACTGGTCCATGATTCTGCAAGGAACAGGCTTATTTTAAAAGACGTGATCGCAGAACTGGTCACCGGTAAAAAGGTCATTATAATTACTGAACGAAAAGAGCATATCGATTCGTTGAACCAATATCTCAAGCAATCCTATGAAACGATTGTTCTTTCCGGAGATGATCCTGAAAGCAGCAGGGCGTTGAAATGGAATGTCCTTAAAGATGGTAATTTTCAGGTACTGATCACAACAGGTCAATTCTTTGGGGAAGGCATTGATATTCAAAATGTGGACCGGCTATTTCTTGTCTACCCCTTTTCCTTCCATGGGAAGTTGATCCAGTATATTGGAAGGGTACAAAGGTCGGAGATCGCCCCGGTCATTTATGATTATAGAGATTATAAGATCGATTACCTGAACAAATTATTCCTGAAAAGAAATACCTATTACCGGAAGCTTGAGAAACAAGCTTTTTTATTTGACGAACCGGAAAATGATGTTCAATCAGTTGAAAATAAATTATCCATTGAAGAATCTATCACCGTCTCGATTGATGATCTTGAGTTCAGGTATGGAACAATTTCTTTTAAGTATTTTGTATCCAAACTAAACCATGAGCTGGAATTTGAAATTGAAAATGACCATATCCGCCCGGAGTTTGAGGTTTTAAAACCGTATTTTTCAAAAATTCTGAAAAAAAAGAACGTCAATATTTTTATTCAGGCTGAATTTCAGGAAAGAACATTGATCTCCCAATTGGCCACCTCTTCTGACCTGGAAAAAATAAATAATGAAATCATTGATGTGGCCCGGTTCAGGTTTGTGTCAAAATTCTTTCTGGGAAATAATACAAAGAAGTACAATCTAAACTTGATGGATGTAAATCAGCTTCAGGCCCAGGAGAATACAGAATTGTCATTATATGATACCGGTGAGAAACTGCTTGAGGACCTTTTAAAACACAAAACGGTCATCCATTACAGACAACTCCGGTATCTGGCCGAAAAACATGAAAGCGATATTCTTAAACTTCGATTCGTTTTAAATCCCTTTTCGTTTGTTTTTCTGCTATCGGGCAACGAACAATACCATTTGGTAATGGAAACCCTCGAAACCAGGGAAGCAACTTACATCTGGCATATTGAGAAAGACCGGCAGGAACTCAGGAACCAATTACATGCGATTGATAAACAACTGAACATAATCCGCAATGATGGGCGTCAGGCCTTTCTGGAATCACAACCCGTGAATTTCAACCGCATTTTACATGATTATTCAGAAGATCAGAAAGGGTTTGTTCTTTGGAAAGACCTTCTTGAGGAAACTCTGGTTTGATGTAATCTGTAATAGGAAAGATCCTAAACGTGGGATTCGATTTCTTGTTTTAGGTTTGCAACAAATGAATCAGCTTGTTGTTCATTTACAAGTGTTACAGTGATGGATTTGTTGGGACGTTGAGTCAATGTTTGTTCAATAAACGATTTAACATGAAAATCCTTAGTTCCATTAACTGTGAGGAAATAAAGATGCATCTGTTGATTGGATTGTTCAATTGCATTGATAATCCCACTCCATTTATAGACTTTATTTTTAATCGAGTCCTTTCTTTTAAGATCGAATGAAAGTGGTTGGTAGCAATTCCATACACCATTTTTCCATGCCCTTGTGAACTCAATATCATCATTTTCAGTTTTAACAGTATGGGACTTCAATTTCCCTGTTATCCCATATTTGTCAAAATACTGCTTATACACCCGGCGCCAGGCAAACAAATCATCATGAGGATCCTTTTCGAAATCCGTGCTGTATTTATCTACCATATTATTAAAAAGATCACTGACTGCGCTTTTGAAATCTATGTCAATTCCAAACCTCAGCTCCGAGAATTCTAATGCGCTGTTATCCTTTGGTAGGATTGAATTTGTGATTTCTTCAAGAGAAGAACAATCAAAAAACAGTTCCGTAAGTTGTTTAGAGGTTCTGCAGACTTCTTTTTCAATTTGTTTGAGTGTTGACAATAAATATTGTCCATTTAAATCATTAAAAAAATTAGATATACGACCAAATCTAGTAATGACTTTACATTGTAGAAACTTAATATCAGGCTGGTAAACTACAATTCCAACGTTTACAAATTCGGACGTCACTTGATCGTGGACATACCTAATAATTTGATATTGAAATTTTTTCATGACAGCACTTTATATAATTCCTGTAAAAATATCGATCTGTGTTCGATTAACGATGCTAAGTTGGTTTTTATTTCATTAATTTGATCCGATTGCCATTCAGGTGGAATTAATGAGGTTACTCTTTCCCAGAAAGTTTCATCAATGATTGTTAGACGCTCAACAAACTCATCGAATTTATGATCCTTTTCTTTTAGCGTATGATAGAAAAAATGTTTTTGGATTACTGCTCTATCATTTTCTCCGATTAGCCAAGGTGTCGGATTTTTTACGAAAATATCATATAAGAAACTAAAAGCCAATTCATGATCAAAGATAAGGATTTTTTTGCCATTAGTCAACATGTTCTGCTTTCCTTGGGGTCCTCTGTCAGGATTTGAGATAAAGACGTCGAAAGCGAATATATGTTCAGCTGCTGCAAATTGAGCATCATTGAGTTCCTGATTTCTAACGAATTCAAAATAACCAGGTACATATTTACACCCATAGTTTAACCCAATACTATTACTTGCAAATTTAAACCCATCCTTGCCCCGAAGGGTGTCTACAAATAATTCACTGACATTAATAATTGCTGGTTCAACAACATGTAAATCAAGCTGCCTCGCAATAAATGCGGCAACTAATTCACTTGTTGAGGCTTTAATCGACATCCTGGGGGAATTGAGATATTTCACTACATAAGTGTCCTTGACTCCTGTTTTTGTGCAAACTCCAGCGATTTGCATGGGTTGAGTTGTGCCTGTATCATAAGACTTAATACCGTACAATGCTTCAATTATCGGCAGAAAGTAATCCTTATCGGTTATTTTTAGCATAATAAGAGCGATACCAGGAGATAGTATATAAAGGGTTTGTAGGTTGACAGTTACAAAGCAGAATTGAATAATCAAAAATAATCATTTTTAGGTGATATCTGTTTTTTCAAAAAAAGTCATCACTTTGAAATCCCACAATAAATTCAACAATCAGTCCACAATAAGTAAAAGGCACAATTGCAAGTACCTGTTTTTCTGATTTATATGAAATTTATTATTGTGGAAAAATCAAGTTGCTAACTTTCCACAATGGGGGATTCAGAGGCCTAATTGTCAATTCTCTGAATCTATTCTTCCAGCTTTCCATAAATCGCAGTCAATCTCTTGTCGATGATTTCAAATGGATTTTCCATACTATTTAAGCTTTAAGGTTTACGGTTAACTGATCAAAATTACGGCATTTTAAATCGATTTTGCCAGAGTTTTGGATTTCTATTGAATCATTACCAGTTGATTAATCATTGCGGAGAGGCTCACCCAAGTAATTAAACACCGATCAGATGATCAATCTTTGCCGACGCATATTGACCACCTGCAACAAGAATAAAAATCTTGTCAGTTTAAGGCGGTTTTAGTCCGTCGATTACCAATGCGTTTCACTTTGTAGGGTTCTGTAGGGTCTTGTAGGGTTCTCCAGGTTTTGTAAGCGTAAGTTTCCGTAGGGTCTTGTAGGGTTCTGAAGGGTTCGTTAACCAATGACCCACTTCGCTCCAAAATGCTCCCCCATCCTTTTACCATTTCAAGCAAAATTTTTATGGATTTCCAGTGCCTGGCACTCCGATTTTCTTAACTCTTTTCAAGAGAAAAATGACACCGAAACTTAATTGATGAACATGGCCAAAAAAATATTTTCATAATGAATTATGCTTAACTCCCTTTAAATCAATTAGTATTATTTAGAATCGTTCTTGTCCTTTATTTTTTCGACTTACGACCTTAGATTTGGCGCAAAATTTTAATACGATAAAAAATGGAAAGTCTGATGATCATTATCAAAGACAAAAAAGAACTATTCGATGTACTCAATGAATGGGAAGCGTCCAAAGTTTCAATTAAGAAAAATGAGATTAAAGATCCCGAGGAAATTTACTTCACCCAAAGGGAAGCTGCCAGGTTTCTTAGAATTACCCTCCCTACACTTATTGCTTGGAAGAAATCCAGGAAAATTCCTTTCTACCAGCATGGCCGGAAAATCCTGTTCAAGAAATCCGAAATCCTTGAAGCCATGAAGAATTCCGTCATATAGTTCCCTGATGTGGCATTGGTATCTGAAACCGGGTTTATCCCGTGTTGACCATCATGCCATGATCTGGGATGAAGCAAAGGAGCTGATATTCAATGTAAAAAGAAACAATAATGAATTCTCAAAAGAAAAAAGATACCGGGGATGCTATCGTAAGGAAGCCTTTGGCAATTGTCGAGGTTCAGGAGGTTCTCCATCAGTGGTATGATCTTCAATATAACGAAGTCAAGCATGTGGTCGAGGGCCGCAAAAAGGGGGAAGGTTGCTTTAATGAAATGAAGGATAACAATCTGTTGATCCAACTGCTCAGCAATGGATACCAGATTTCACAGTCAACCCTCAAGGCCCTGCTCAATTCCGATTTTGTACCCTCCTATAATCCTATACTGAAGTATTTCGAATCCCTCCCTCCCTGGGACGAAGGCAACAGGGATTATATTACCGAGCTGGCAAACCATGTTAAAGCCATCGATCAGCAGCAATTCAACCATCACTTTAAAAAGATGATGGTCCGTACCGTGGCCTGTGCCGTGGATGACCATTTGTATAATAAGCATGCCTTTATCCTGGTTGGCTCCGCCCAGCATACCGGGAAAAGCACTTTCTGCCGGTTTCTGTGCCCAAATGCTCTTGCAAACTACAGGGTTGATACAATCCCACAGGATAAGGACGGGATGATCAGCTCCCCGCCGGGCATCCTTCATTGGTTCCACCAACGAACAATCCTTCCTGACCGATACCACGGGAAGCGTCCGCTGGTTATGCTTTGAAATTGATTCGATAGAGTTTAACTATGAACCCATCGGCATTGATAACGTATGGAGCCAGGCCTATGCCCTTTATAAATCAGGTTTCAGATTTCAGTTGACTGCGGATGAGTTAAAGGAAAACGAATCAAGGAATGAACAATATCAAGCCGTAACCATGGAATATGAATATGTTCAGCAATATTTTACGCCTTCTACTAGCGAATGGCTATAAAGCGGCTAAATGCCGCCATGGTAGCGCCTGGTACCACAGTCCCTTTAGACAGGAAAACCAGCCAAGTTTCAAAGTTCATATTAACCGCAATGTCTGGTTCGATTTCGGAACAGGCGAAGGTGGTAACATTGTCAGCTTTTTCATGAAGCTTTACCAGGTCGACAGACCCAGGGCTGAAAGAAACACTCAGACTGACCAGCTTTCGCCGGAATAGCCTAACCATCTCATTTAATTGATTACTAATGATATAAGTTGGCCAACCATAACCGGCAGAGGGTGGTCGGATTATCCGTTTCGTCCATACAAGGTGCTAAAATACTGGTTTTCAGAAAGAAAAATAAAATTCTTGTATGGGTGAAAAGTAGATTAATTCATTCCTAATTGCCTAATTCGTTTATTGCGTTTTTTTTGATAATCTACAATCTCCTTGTACAGCGGACAATTAGCCATAAAGATCAAATGTACCAAACCACAAGCAATTACGTTCTTGTTTTTTTGTTCAATAACACACATTATTCCCGAAATATCGCCACTGTTGTGAACGGTTGTAATTGTCAATTCACTTTTTAGAGTTATTGGATTCTCTTTATCTCTTAATGAATGAACAAGTTCTCTTGTTGGATAAGCCTTTATGGGTAAGGATTGTTGTAATTTTTTCGTCAACTCCTCATATTGTTCTTTGATATCCATGGATGATATTTTAAAATTCAAATTCTCTTTGATTAACTGTGACTTCCAAGACATTATGCATTTGTTTTTCACCAAATTTCAATTCCACATCTTCTTCTCCCAGTCTAATGGAACTGATTGTGAGGTGACATCAAATTTTGCCACTAACGATCCTTTTCTGATAAAACAATCGATCCCATCCTTCTCGAAATAATGATACAGTCGTTGGCTACGTTTCATTTCAAGAAACAATGCAGTACAAACCGATAAGTAATCATTTGCCGGAGAGATTTTCTTCACAATTTCATCGTTTCTTTTGAACCATTCAACATGTTCATCATCCAAACCAGTTATTGATGAAGCAAAGAAGTTCTTTGATTTATTGTAATAATGAAATGAAATCATTTTGGTTTTAGAACAGAGTTTTAGAAACTCAATGGTCTGGGGAACCGCTGGATTTAGATGAATTTTCAGGATTCTATTATGATCAAACCCCAGATGTATTTCTATGGCAAATGCTTTCTGGGCGATATTGAGCATCCTGAACCTGAGATATGGTTCGGGTTGGTTTGATGGATTTATACCGAAGAACTTCAGATCAGATGATGGACATAGTAAAAGGATAGCACCTTTGGGATCATTGTTGTAAAGCACCGAACATGGAATTGCATGTAGTGATGGGAATACGGGAAGGTTATCTATGAGATCGTAAGGATAGCAAAATCCATTGTTGAAATTTTGAATGTCCATTTTCGGTGGCATTGAATTTAAAATTGATCAAAAGTAAGGATTTCGATGACTTACAATAAAAGCAGGCTCCAATTTTTTTTATGGAGAATGGTGTACTTTACTGATCTCTTACGCAAGTATAGCAGCATGACTTTGCAAACATGACAATCCTAAATTTGGACTTTTCAACACAATAAAATTGGACTTCTGAACAAAGTATGCTAAAATATTTATGTGCAACTTTGCATCATAGCCAAGGAAAATTTGATTAATAATATAGGTTTATACAGAAAACACAAAAGGCCGGTTTTCACCAGCCTTCTGCCAAAAATTCTTACATTTATTCTTACATAAACCTTTCTGAGATTCTGTAAATTACTGATCTTCAATTTACTAATCAGTGTTGTCAGTACACTACTCTGACGAAATATCTAACCGTCAATTCATACTCGATTTTGCGAAAGTGGTTGATTTTGTTGAGGAAATGAAAAATCAATGAGAGCATTATTTTTTTTGTTTAATTACCAATTTGAAAAATCGCTTGTAATTACCCGTCTTCGCCGGAACAGCCTTCCATAATGCAGCCCCATATTACCCAGTGATCCTGTGATTAATATATAGCTCATTATTTATGCTTTTTACGATATTTTTCTGGTATAACAACTATTTCCTTATCCCTTTCATAATGCGGTGACATTATCTGGACCCCGGCCTCGTTGAATTTATCCTGGATCTTTTCGTACAGATGAGAATAAACAAATGCCTGGATGTTGGCATTTTTCAAATAGGCATTGATCTGGTAGCTCACATAAAAATCATCAAGGGCGGTCTGCAGCACAAATGGTGTCGGCTCTTTTTCAATATATTCTGTTTCACGGGCAGCCTCAAGCAGCAATTTGTACACCAACCTCCATTCGGCCTCATAGCCGATAGAAATAGCTGAATGAATGATCAGGCCCCGCTCAGTTGTGTCGCTGCTGTAGTTGACAAGATTCGTGTTAAGCGCATTGGAATTCGGAATAGAGATGATCTCATTTTTAGGTGTTCTGATCCTGGTCACCAACAATCCCTTCTCGATAACATCCCCGGTATCCTGGCCGATCCTTATCCTGTCACCGATTCTGAATGACCGCATATAGGTGAGCACCAAACCGGCGACAAGATTGCTCAGTGATCCGGAAGATCCGAATGTTAATATAACACCGAGAAATACGGAAACTCCTTTAAAAACAGGACTTTCAGAACCCGGAAGATAGGGGAAAATTACCACGAACATGAATGAATAGGTCAGCACGCGGATGATCTGAAATGTAGGATTCGCCAAGTCGGGATGAAAACCGGGTATTTTGAGTGATTCATTTTCAATTTCACTTTTCAGAAACCGGATTCCCTTTATAACCAATCGAAACACAAACACAATCACCACGATGGTAAAAAGATTGGGCAGGTAAATGACCAAAGCCCTGAACATCGCAACCAAAGGATTAAGAAAAAAACCGAGCAAGGTATCGGATATGTGCCTGGTCCACGGAAACAAACCGAATAGGATCAATAAGGTAAAATAGACCACGATGAGTATCATAACCCATTTCAGTATTGTGGTGATAAATACTGCGATTTTAATTTCTCTGTTCGTATCGAGCAATGCGTAACCTTTTATATTGAACCCTTTCATTCTTGTTGCTCCGTACGATTCGATTTTCCGTCGGATCAACCTGAATAGTCTGTTCATAAAATGGAGGAATGTTCCGAATAGAATGAGAATCGCCAATGCAATTCCTGCATTTTTCAGAATGGTCCTCCAATTTGTTTCCTCCCTGTAAATTATAATTGCCGCAGCTATTTTCGCCTTGTTTCGCAAGGCCAGCGAGTTTCTGTCCGTCGCTTCCCATAGTGCATCAACATCAGTTACTCCAAAAATGATCCTGTCTTTGTAACAAATGTCGGAAGTTGTTTCTGAAGGCCTTACAACAAGTGAATCAGGATTAAATTGATAATCAGTCGCGAGTTCCTGAATTCTCTTTTCCTGGCTTGCAGCCCGCTCCTTTGGGGTAAAAGCGCCAATGTTGCTGTATATGGTGTATATTGTATCATGAGGAAATAGCACCACCGGATAACCATGTTCAATCTGACGCAGTGAATCTATTCTTTTTCGCTGATCCAATGACCGGATTGAATCCTGCAGCCTGGTATTGTCAATCTCGCGCTGCAACGCCTTTTTTTTGGCTTGTTCATACGATTTTAATTCTCTTATTTCCCTTTCCAGGGTTGCCATTTTTACCGAGTCAGCGATCCTGATAGCCTGGATCTCCCCGATGATCTGCGACTGGGAACCCAGCATCTGCATTCGGGATGAATCATCTTTTGCCATATGCGTTTTACCTTGGGCATTGACAGGACTGCATGGCAATCCCAACAGACCTAAAACGCAAAAAATTAAAAAGATCTGTCTCATTGAAATTTGCCCTCCTTAAAAACTCTTGCTGATCCCAGCCGTGTACAGAGGACCTGTTTGATCCCAAAACCGTTTCGTCGTGGGAAATTCTGCGAAAAATACCAGGTTAAACCCTTTTCCCAAAGCCTTACCAATGATAGGAGCGAGGATTAGGTCGAACTGGTTTGTTGTGAAGTTGTATATGGGCCTCGGCTCGAAAACGAAGAAATAACCCGATTTTGTGAATTTGGCGATGAAAATTCTCGTGGTCAGAATGCTCAACTGTGGATAGTTGTCCCCCTTAACAAGGTTAAACAAGTACTGAGGCTGTACAGCGAAGATCAGGCTTGGATTTATTGTAAATGAGTAGGTGAGTGCCGGCATCAGTGCAAAATACTGAAGGCCATACCCGGGCTTACCTAAAGGAAAAGTCAGTTCAGCAGATGCTGCCAGGGCATGTTTCCCCTTTACAAAGAAGGCATTCAACGCGCTGAACTTTAAATCACCGGAACCGGTTGAAAAGGCCCCCTCAGCATTATTTGTATAACGAGAAGTGAGCTCATACTTCCCGTTGAAACTCCAGCGGTTGATGCCAAGGTTAAATGACAGTTTGTTGAAGATTGAGATAGAGGACCCCGAGGGATCAGAGATAATAAATGAATAGGAACCCCGCGATTGAACTTTAGTCGGGTCAATTCCCGACTCCTTCACCATTTTTGCCATACTGGCTGAATCGGATTGAGCCATGGCATAGGATGAAACAACAAAAAGTGCGAGAAAAAGTATTGATGATTTCATAAGCTGAATTTTAATAATGGATTGAGAAAAACGCTTTTTGGAATACGGTTTTTTTATTTTTTTGATATCATTCAAACCAATATTTGCCGAAAGCAGGTTGACTAAAAGTTTTTTCATCATTTGATGTACATTACTTGTTCAGTTTTTTGTGAATTACAAGGTTTCTTACGACTTCTAATATCTCACGGTACTCTTTGCATTTATCGAAAAAATAATCAGCGCCGGCTTGCAGGTATTTTAATTTGAATTCTTCGGTTGAATAATCGGTAAAGATGATCACCACAGAAGCCGGGGAAGTTCTTTTCATTTTTCTCAGCAGAGCAATCCCTCCATGTGATTTGAGGTCAATCTCCAGAATAACCAGGTCAGGATTGTATGAGTTAAATGCGGACTCTCCGGAATCAAATGTCGATTCTTCCCTGATCAACAAAGTATTATCAATTTCGTAAAAAGCTTTAACCAGCTTTTCACGTAGAAATACAGAGTTATCAATAATCAGAATTGTCATGAGCAGGGTTCACACTAAACTGATACGCTATTGCCCGCAAAAGTAGTCCAGGGTATTCTGATGTGGATTAGGTGAAAATCCAATTATTGCATAGGAATTTTTCCTATAGAAAGAAAAAAAGAAGGGAGGCAGGAAAACTAATCTGTAAGATTGTTCCTGAAGGCGTAATTCGTTATTTCAGCATTGTTTTTCAATGCTAATTTTTCAAGAATATTTGCGCGGTAAACACTGATTGTTTTAACGCTGAGGGAAAGTTCGAGAGCAATACCAGAAATGTTTTTGCCGGAAGCTATCAGCTTAAAAACCTGGAATTCGCGGTTCGACAATGTTTCATGTGTCGGATTAGCTGATTTACCAATAATTTCTTCAGTTAAAATCCGAGTAATGGATGCCGTTATATATTTTTGACCTGCCAGTACGGTCTGAATGGCTTTGATGAGTTCCTTCGATGATGTTTCTTTTGTAAGGTAGGCGGATGCTCCTATCCTGAGGGTTCGCACAGCATATTGATCTTCAGGGTACATACTCAGGATAATTACAGGAAGTTCAGGCTGCAGTGTTTTAAGTTCCTTGAGAACATCCAGACCGTCACGGCCCGGCATATTGATATCGAGAATAAGCAAGTCCCATTTCTGATGAAATATTTCTTTTAAAACTTCGGCAGCCGAACTGGCTTCACCAAATGTGACAGCTGCCATCCTTTTGGAGATCGTATTTATAAGTCCGTCCCGGATCAGGTTATGGTCGTCGGCAATAAGTATTTTTATCGGTTTCTCCATAGCTTAGGATATTTTAATTGCTGAATCCGGTTGTTCGATTTGAAGTTTAATGGTTGTCCCCTTACCAGGCTCACTTTCAATACTTAACTCCGCATCTATTGACAAAGCTCTTTCTTTCATGCTGAGCAGGCCAAGCGAAGCGTTTTTCTTTGTTGTGCCGGTGTCGAATCCTATCCCGTTATCCGTAATCACAAACATGATTTTGCCGGGACTTTGATTCAATACAATCTCAATTTCAGTGGCTTTGGAATGCCTGGTGATGTTTGTAAAGATTTCCTGGAATATTCTGAAAACAACAGTGGATTCCGTTTTGTTAAATTCGGGAAGGATCTTGGGAAGGCTGAATGCGCATTTTATTTTTATTCGGATGATGAACTGATCTATCATCCATTCGAGTGCGGGAATAAGCCCGAAGTGATCGAGGATGCCAGGATGAAGATCGTAGGAAATTTTACGAGATGTATCAATACAAGAGTCAACAAGACTAATTATAGGATTTAGTTTTTCCTGAATACTATTGTCAGTTGCCGGACTTGCGCCAATTTCTTCGAGATCAAGCTTAACGGCAGTAAGCAAATGCCCAAGCTCATCATGAATTTCTCGCGCTATGCTGATCTTTTCTTCTTCGCGTATATCCTGAATATGCGATGCCAATGCCCGAAGCTGTACCTGAGATTCTTTTAACTCTGCAAAAGATTTTTGTCTTTCGCTGATATCCCTTATAATGGCCCACATTGATAAAGGAAGACCTTGTGAATCTACTTCCAGGCGGGTACGGAGTTCAACAGGAATTACAACACCATCCTTCCTGATATACTCCTTTTGGTATAGATCAGAGTAACCTCTTTTAAGTATTTGTGTTTCTAATATCTCCTGTTCAACAACAAGGAAGCTTAAAGGAGTCAGGTCGCGGAAATTCATTTTATTTAATTCATGCATCATATAGCCTGTAAGCGTAAGAAAAGCTTCGTTTGCTTCTATGATGGTACCATTCATGTCGGTACGAACAAAAGCGTCGAGCATTTGCTGGTAGAGTCCCCTGTATTTTTTTTCAGATGCTATCAGCTCTTTTCTGTGCTTGTTGCCTTCTGTAACATCCTGCATGGTAGAGAAAGCATACTTTTTTTCTTTTATTTTTATCATTCTGGTCCACACAAGGAAATCATGAATCTCACCATTTTGTTGACGATAGGAGGATAGTTCATAACTATTAAGATAACCATTTTGCTGAATAAGTCTGATCATCTCCTCATGACTTTCCATACTAACCCCAAGACCAAGATCCATAATTGGTTTTCCGATAAAGTTTTTCCCCGGATCACTCATTAAATCGCAAAACCAATGGTTTCCATTAACATATTTATTACTTTCAAGATCATTAATAACCAGCACAAAGGGGCTTTCTTCGAAAATAGCATGAAAAAAATCCGCAGTAGATTTTAACTGTTCGTATTCTTTAAGGCTTATGCTGACACTATCCCTATCTGGTTCAGGATTCATAATAATTTCCATTTGAGTTATATCACAAATGTATTACTATTTCACATTGGCAGGAGGACATTTCATTCCCAAAAGCACATTCTGCCTGGCTGTCAAAGAATAATTCCCAGACTAAATATTGTATTTGTAAGCGGGTACCTTGAAAAAGAAGGATGGATAATACCTAAGATAAATTCCTAGGTAATAAATAGAACTTAACCTATTTCGTATCGGGAAATAGCAATATATTTTTGCTGAGTTTTATAATCCCCTATTGCAGGCAGGGTAAACGAGCTTGCGAAAATTGAATCACTGACAAACAATAAATAGTATGACAACGAAACTTACGAATGCAGATTTAGTTAAGGCAGCTTTGATGAGTGGTGGTATTAATGCTGTAATTAATGGCCTGATCAACTGGTTTCAGATGAGAGGAAAGAATGAGATTTTTCTCACAGTTGATTCAATATCAACTACTGAGCATACTGTGCTTGGAGGAGCGGTTATTCTGGCATCATCATTAGCTGCTATACTTACAATAATTACATATTTCACTTTAAAGGTAGCTAATAAACCCGCATTTTATCCCAGAGGATTGTGGCTCACTATCCGTAATGCTTTTTTTGCATTTGGAGTAATGGTTACTCTTTCCATCATTTTGCAGCGTATGGCAGGAGCGGTTTCAGTTACTCCACTGGTGGCGGTAATTGTCACCGGACTAATTGCCGGAGTTGTAGCAAGTGTGGTTGATTACATGACAAAAACTGAACTTATTAACTAACTCATTTTCTCACAAATAGAAATTAAAATAATTAAAATCATGAAAATCAATAATTTATTTGACCTGAAAGGGAAGATAGCTATTGTTACCGGAGGTGGCAATGGAATAGGTAAAGCCTGCTGTCTGATGTTATCAAAAGCTGGTGCAGCGATAGCTGTTAGCGACCTTAAACATGAGGATGCCCTCAAAGTAGCCGAAGAAATCAATGCAGCCGGAGGAAAAGCAATTGGAATTGCCTGTAATGTTACCATTGATGCTGACCTTGTAAACCTGGTGGAAACCACTATAAAAGAATTAGGTGGTGTACATGTACTGGTTAACAATGCCGGCGGCGGCGGTGGTGGCCGTGAAAACCCATACAAGATCACGGTCGATAAATTTGCCTGGGTGTTTCAGTTAAATGTATTCTCTGCGTGGAGACTCTCACAACTTTGTGCACCCTATATGAAGGATACTGGTTATGGATCCATTATTAATATTACCTCCATGAGCAGCATAAACAGGAGTCCGAACATGAGTGCCTATGCTTCCTCCAAGGCAGCGATGAACCATATGACCGCAAACCTTGCAATGGATTACGGAGTGGATAAAATCCGGGTCAATGCCGTTGGGCCAGGGGCAACGAAAACGGCCGCTCTTGCTTCCGTGCTCACGCCTGAAATCGAGGCAAAGATGCTTGAAAACACCCCGATAAAACGGTTGGGGGAGGTGGATGATATTGCAGGCGCAGTATTGTACTTTGCCGCCCCGGTCTCTGAATGGGTGAGCGGACAGGTAATCTTCGTCAATGGCGGAGGAGTACAGACTTTAGATTAATAATTTATTTACCATTTTAAACACAATGAATATGAAAACTAATATTGAGAAGCTTTTTTCATTTGAAGGAAAAGTTATAATTATCACCGGCGCAGCAGGCGCCATCGGGAGTGCAGCAGGTCACCTTTTTGCCTCCCTGGGAGCGAATGTCGTAATTTCCGACCTCAATGAAGAGGGAGCAAAAAAAGTCGCGGCTGAGATAACCAAAGAATCAGGAAAAGAAGCCCTTGGGATAAAGACAAATGCAACCGTCGAAAGTGATCTCGGGGAACTGATCAAGATGACCATTGGCAAGTTCGGCAAGATATCAGGACTGATTAACAATGTCGGCTGGGGTGCTTCAACCCCAATCTGGGAATCCGACAGCGATAAAATGGTGAAGTCGTATCTCCTCAATACAGTTGGTGCCTATAATCTCACAAAACTGTGCATGCCCTATCTTGAAAAGGAACCCAATGCATCTGTTGTTTTCAGTGGATCAATGGTGGGTGTAACTCCATCACCTGAATTTATTGAGTATAGTACTGCCAAGGCCGGACTGATGAACATGGTCAGAAGCATGGCTGTGGTGTCTGGACCCAAGGTGCGCTTCAATACGGTGCTGATCGGCTCTGTCGATAACGGGGATTCCACCCTGGCTGCCGGCTATGATCCGGAAATGCTGAGAAGACTTGCCGAAATGTTTGTCATGAAACGCAGGGGTATGCCCATGGAGATCGCTTATGGCATGATGTTCCTGATGAGTATTGCTGCACAGTGGATTACCGGCATCGACCTGAGGATCGATGGAGGTGGGAGCTATAAGAGCAAAATGCCAGGTAAAGACTGATATTGTTTATTTAACATCGGCTATCGTAATGAAGATTAAAAGAAAGCTAAGGATCAGGAGATATCTGATCCTTTTTTTATTGCTGGCAGCAAGTAACCACGTATTCGCGCAAGGCGGGGCTCCAAGTACCGGAGCGCCAGGAGCTATTCAGGCAATGATCATTTCAGAGGTCAGGATTGTATGGGATTCTGTTCAGCCCGACAAGGGGATCGAAACTTCGCTTACACAGGAAATCATCCGTGCTGTGAATGTCTATCCTGGGAACACGGTCTCTCCCAATGAACTTGACATGGCCGTAAGAAATGCACTTCAGATCCCAGAAATCGGGACAATCAACTGGAATGCCGATCTGAGCACAGGTAATGCTGTCATTCTGATCCTGCATGTGAGGCTTTCAACCAAAGGATTTAAAGCAGCCAGCAGACAAGGTATGGCCGTTTCAGGTAAAACTTCTGATTTTCCGCTTCTTTTCCAGAATAAGAACAGCATGGTTAAAATTAACCTGGTGGGAGCCATGATGCCAACCCTGAGCACGAATACATGGTGGGGAAACGGCAATGTCTTTACAAAATATAACCCGTTTGGGAAAAATCCACCGGGCACTGCTCCGGCTCTCGATTTCGAGGCTTACCTGAAGGCTGGATTGGCAGGTATCGTTAAAATAAACCATAGTGAGAACCCAGTATACCTTTATGCTGCGGTCAACGGCCTTGGGGTAACCACCCTCGGGAGTGAGTTGTATAACGCCAACAGCAGTACGTTCGCCCTTCAAATCGAGGAAGCATATGCCGGTATCCTCGGCGTCGTGACGCTGAAAAACGGTCACCTTTTCAGGTATACTGCATCGTTCGGAAAGCAGCCTTACCGCATAGGTACCGGTATGCTGATCTGCCAGATTGGTGGAAACGGAGGAACCTGGGGAGGAATGAACGCTTGGCCGAGGTTCAGCGGCAGATTGGTGGGGCTGGTCAAACTGGCATATGACCGTTGGAAGCTCGAGGGATTTTACATCCAGCCAAATGATTACCCGGCTAACGAAAGCCATACACAGATGGCTGGTTTTAATCTCGAATACAACCGTGCCTGGGGTCTCAGCGGCGGATTTACCTACCTGAATGCCCTGAAGTCGGACTTTCCCTATTTCTTCCCCGATTATTCCCAGACCACCCGGCAGGGAACAAATGCCATGAATCTTCGATTTCAATGGATGCCCCGTCCCGACCAGTCTTTCTTTTTTGCAAAGGCAGAGGGCGGACTCGAGGTGAACAACCGGATTCCAATGCTTGCCTGGGGCATGGCAGCCGAGGGGGGGTGGTCGTTCGGGGACGTGAAATTACGGCCGGCAGTAAGTTACCGTTATTCTTTGCTATCAGGAGACAACCCGGCAACACACCAGCTGGAACGCTGGGATTTCTTTTACTCGGGCGACGATATCTTCACCTGGGTCCAGGGTGTCCTGATGAAGAATGTTCTTTTCAATTCCAATATGGAGGTGCACCGTTTTCAGCTACAGCTTTTTCCCAATCGCTGGCGTGTGACAACCCAATATATCTTCATCATGGCAAACCAGCTGACATCCGTACCTATGCCACCTTCCGGTAACTTTTCGGATAAACAGATCGGCAAGGAACTGCTCATGGTTGCCGAGCGTTTTGTTTCGAAGTATATCTTTCTGCGGTTTACGGCTTCAGCGTTATGGCCGGGAAAAGGGTTCGCAACCACCCTGCCCGATCCTGTCTCTCAGCCCTGGACACAGCTGCAGGCCATGATCCATTTCAATTTTTAAGGATATTTGTAAATAATGAAATCTGTTTGACCTGCCGGCATTAGTGTCCACCTTATGCCGATTTATATTGACCGCATTACAATGTTAGCAATCAATAAAATGAGATGGTCAAGTCGTTCCGGCAAAGGCTGGTCAAAGTCAGCGTTTCTTCTAGGATAGGAATTAATATTCAATTTCATTAAAAAAAGTTTTAGGTACTTATTTGGGTACTCAAAAAGCAGAAACCCACGATTGACGTGGGTTTCAAGTGCTAAATCGTACACTACTCTGACGAAATATCTAACCTTAGAATCATTCCAGATTACCTCAAAGTGGTTGATTTTATTGAAGATATAAAGGATACCTGAAGGGCGCACTCAGTCTTTGACACATCTGACCGATAATCCCTGGCTCCACAGGGTTGTCATTCGGTACACGCCCCTTTCGTTGAAATTGAAACAACGGTACCAGCTCATGGTATCGCTGGGGGTTGATGTCCAGAACAAGGAGTATTT
>CAISRB010000003.1 GCA_903887775.1 uncultured Bacteroidales bacterium | reverse complement strand
GTCGTGGGTTCGAGTCCCATTTACCGCTCACAGCAGATTGTGCCCATCTGATTTCCTGTCCCACGCTGGTCATTGATTCCGATGCAGAACAGTTTTTTGGCGGACAGCCAAAACAACTTTATGATGCCCTTAAATGCCCTATCCTGAAAATATATTTTGCAATCAAAAGCAAAAAAAAGAAAGAAAATGCTATATTTGTTAGGCAAATCGTTAGGCAAATAACCCATGAAAACAACAACAAAAATCATCCTGGATAAACGCCGTGCAAAGAACGACGGCACATATCCTTTGGCCCTGCGAATCACTAATAAGTGTTATCAGGTCAAACGATTTTCCTGAACCGGTTTTTTAGTTCTTCCATCCGTTCAATCAGTTTCTCAAATTGAAGAGATTTTCCATAGATCATGCTCTCCTGCATGGTTTCATAATCCTTCTTCCAGTCGTTCATTAATTCTTTTGGAGGAAGAAAATCAATTTTATCAGGGCTGTGGTTGTCATAATCAATCCCTCTGATGCGGGTTATTGTTTTCCGGTGTTCAACAATGGTATGGTATAGCTGTTTGTCTTCCATTACGACTTTCCCATAGGGAGTATCCATTATCTTTTCCAGATCATACAAATG
This sequence comes from uncultured Bacteroidales bacterium, assembly GCA_903887775.1. GTDB lineage: Bacteria > Bacteroidota > Bacteroidia > Bacteroidales > FEN-979 > CAIRDP01. The sequence goes on along the minus strand of CAISRB010000003.1, from coordinate 2,565 downwards.
CCGGCTAAGGCGGACTACTCTGATTTTTTCCACAGGTTTCTGGAATTCTTCGTGTAATAAAAACACTTTTTCTAAAAAAGTCCTTTCCGGATTTACTGTCGGTATTTCAATGGGTTCATCTGCAAAAGGCTTTCCTTTTGAATGTTCACCTATTATTGAGCATATGCTTCGTAATGTGAATGGCTCACGTAACGACCGGCTGCCAATCTCCACCAAAACTCTGGGCTGAACGTATTGGTCTGGTTTTACTATCGAAGGATAATAAATTTCAATCATTAAAGGATCCTGGTCGTGATCTTTGATTTCCCCAAGTGTGAGGCTTGCACCCTTAAGTCCGGTTTTTGTAAACTCCGATGTGAGTTGTGGGTAGAAACCTTCTGAAATATAACTGAATGATTTTTCCCGGAGTTTCCTAACTTGTGATTGCGTCATTTCCGAATCAAAGCCAAGAAAGGTACGGTCCAACGCCAGGTCAATATCTTCCGAAAATCGTTCTATCAGTCCCCATGCTTTACTTAATGAGGTTCCACCTTTAAATACCAGAGACTTCGCGACGTCCATGGCAAATATAATTCTGAGGGTTTGTGTTACCCACCAGTCTTTTTCGATAACAGCCACACTCATTCCTGTTGCCGAACGAATCTGCTCAAAAACTAATAACTGGTCTTCTTTTGATAAGCTTAATAAACCCTTCATTCCTTTGTCTTTATTGCCATTTTCATAATTTCAGCAATCCATAATGGGGCAAGTTGCATATCATGCAAAATGTTTTTACGTTTTTCCTTCTGCAGATGTTCAATTATTTTATTCAATTCGATTTCGCTTACTTTCCCTTTCCCAATCATTTTGAGTGCCTGAATGATTAAACTGCTGATCGGCCCTATTGTCGTCAGGTTTTTGGGTGCGGCCTTTTTGAATTTGATGGTTTGTTTCCCGACTTTTACAATTCTGGCTGCTCCATCGGTAAGGTATACAATCTTCATAGGTACTTGAGTGCTTAATCCCAAAAGATTAAGCGCTTGTGCACCGGTAGGTATAATCCGTGCCCTATCCCTCTTGGCTATTGCCTCCGCTACTTCTTCGGCTCCTGGCAAGATTTTACCCAACAGCAAGCTTTCTTTTGGGATCACATACATGCCCTGGGTCACCCGTGTTATTTTCCCATTCTGTGAAAGACGTTGAAATGCCTTGCGTATTGCTGTACTTTCCCCAAGGTCTCTGAATTGTTCAGGAAAGAATAATGTCCCGGGTTCTGCCCGTTTCATCCTTTTAAGTATCTGTTCTTCAATCTTCAAGATTCAGTATATTAAATATTCTGGTCACAAATATAGTAAATATATGTGACTGTAAATTCTTAATCTTTCTTCACAATCTTCATATTCACCCGGCTTTTATAAGCATTTCTAAACTCCTCCGCCCGTTGATACACTTTCTCCATCTCTCCATACGCAATATATCGCCCTACATCCCTTCCGCAGATAGTACATTTTCCCTTTAAATGAACATCATTCAGGTCATTCAGCGTAATGGTGTATTCCTTTATGCCAACATTCAAATGCTCACGTTTACAATGCGAGCAATAAACGCCAGTGGCCACGATTCCTCTGAAATCCTGGTAATTGGTCTGTAGAATGGTCTGGACATCATTCTCAGTTATTTCTATGTTTGGTTTTTCCTTCATCAATGGCTATGATTTAGTCCTATGCGAAATTAGTAAATAGTATTGCTTCTGCCAGTGCTTCAATGCAAATCTTACGCAAGCTAGCTTCATAAATTTTAATTCTCAAGGCCATGCCCTTCGGGTGCCGTCATTTTTTTTACTCTCTTATTTTTTATGGGTAAAAAAATGACCGGCAGCCTTGATAAGCGCTCCGCTTTAAAATTTACTCCGCTGTTTAGTTGCTTACGATTTGCATTTTATGCATTAAACCATTTGTAAAACTTAAAAGCGGAGGTTCACATGAAATCAAAAACAAATTCAAGCAAAAACGCCAAATCAGGCAAGCATTACCCAATCAATCGCCAATACCGGCCGGCATTTGAAACCAATGAGGCCAGCCTGGCCATGGAACAGGCCATCAACTCATTCGGCCCAGGCGAAAAGCCCAGCGCCATCTTCAAACTCAACATCTATGCACCCAACGGCAAAACTGCAGCCATGTATAAGTTTGCCACCGCCCGGGAACTTCGCAACTTCATCCTGTTAAACGATATTCCCCGTTATCAAATCTGGGGGTAGCAGTAAATGGGGCCTTTGGCCCTTTGAACCAGAGGCCTCATTTTTCTTGAAACACTTGATTTTACTAAGCAATCCGAAGCAAACCAGGAAAGACTGAATAAATATATGTTATGCGCACAGTTATGCGCAAAGTAAGATGAATCTTTAAAACATCAGTAAATACAGATGATACAGAACATGCAGATTAGCTTCCCAAGCTGGGGGTCGTGGGTTCGAGTCCCATTTACCGCTCACAGCAGATTGTGCCCATCTGATTTCCTGTCCCACGCTGGTCATTGATTCCGATGCAGAACAGTTTTTTGGCGGACAGCCAAAACAACTTTATG
>CAISRB010000002.1 GCA_903887775.1 uncultured Bacteroidales bacterium | reverse complement strand
CATAAAGTTGTTTTGGCTGTCCGCCAAAAAACTGTTCTGCATCGGAATCAATGACCAGCGTGGGACAGGAAATCAGATGGGCACAATCTGCTGTGAGCGGTAAATGGGACTCGAACCCACGACCCCCAGCTTGGGAAGCTAGTGCTCTACCAACTGAGCTATTACCGCGGTTTGGTGGCGCAAAATTAATAAAATTCAGAGTTTCTTAACGGTGCATACATTGTTTTTTTAACTTTACATTTGCTATTCTCACTCAATCAGAACGTATATGGAATTAACCAGGCTGTTAGATAATCTGCCGGGAATTGTTTACAGATGCAGCCACGACCTCAAATGGACGATGGAATTCATCAGCGATGGTTGCTTTGAACTTACAGGCTACCAGGTAAGCGACCTGCAAAATAATGCAAAGCTTTATTACAATGACCTCATCATTCCGGAGGATCGGGAAAGTGTTTCAAAGAAAGCGGAAAAAGAAATTGAGTCCCGGCAATCCTATACTTTAGAGTATCGGATCAGGACAGCCGGCGGGAAAATTAAATGGGTTTTGGAGAAAGGCAAAGCTATTTATTCTGAGAACGGAGAATTACAATTCCTTGAAGGATTCATTTATGATATTACCGAGCAGAAGCATTCGGAACTGGTTCAGCATGTAGTAATCGAGATCTCGAAAGCAACCCTGAACGCTTCTTCGATTGACAGTATTTACGCAATACTTCATCACGAATTAAGTAATGTTCTCGATGTTCAGAATTTTTATATTGCAATTTATGACGCAGAATCAAATACATTATCTTTCCCTTACCATGTTGATTACAAAGACCAGTTCACTTCGGAGCCTTTAGGCAGTGGCCTTACAGGATATGTGATCCGGACCAGGAAACCATTACTGGCAACGGAAAGCAAGATTGCCGATCTGAATGCCAGTGGAGAGATTGAAATCATTGGAACACCTGCAAAGGTCTGGCTGGGCGTGCCCATGATTGTTAATGAAAACGTTTTCGGTGTTATGGCTGTTCAAAGCTATACTGACCCTAAACAGTACGATGAAAGGGAACTTGAACTCCTGAATATTATCGCGGGACAAATTTCAACGATGATCTCACGCAGGGTGGCCGAAGATGATGCAGCCAGGCAGAAAGCCTTTCTTGAACAGCTTTTTGAAGCCAGTATGGAGGCGATCGTCATGATCGACAATAACGGTTCCGTACTTACAGTGAATTCCGAATTTACCCATTTGTTCGGATATCTTCCCAACGAAATCCTGGGTTGTAATATAGATGAAAAGATCACCAACCAGGACATCATGGATGAAGCACTTTCAATCACCCGCCTCGCAATGGTCGGAAGCGTTTCAGATTCGGAAACAAAACGGGTACATAAAGATGGTCACGTTATTGATGTTTCAATTATCGTCACCCCTATCAGGTTAAACGGAGAAGTCGTTGGTGTATATGGAATTTACCGTGATATTACTGACAGAAAAAAAACTGAAAAGAACCTGATTGCTGCAAAAGAAAAAGCCGAAGAATCAGATCTCCTGAAATCAGCATTTCTGTCGAATATGTCGCATGAGATCAGAACTCCGATGAATGCTATCCTTGGTTTTTCCACCCTGCTTTCCGATTCCTCCGTGACAGAACAGGAACGACAGGAATTTATCAGGATCATCAAGGAGAGAGGCAATGATCTGATGAGAATTATAGATGATATTATCGATATTGCGAAGATTGAAGCCGGTCAGATCAAAATTGAGATCAAGGAATGCAAAATCAATGCGCTTTTTTCCTCCATCTATGTGACCATGAGCGAAGTCAGGAAAAAATATCTTAAAACTCACCTTAACCTCATCCTTAAGCCTTTTCCTACCGACAATGAATTCACTATGTTGACTGATGGCAACCGTTTACGCCAGGTCATGACAAACCTCATTGAGAATGCCTATAAATTCACCGACCAGGGTTTCGTTGAATTCGGATATGAGATCAAACCTGATGAAAAACCAGAACCGCTCATTGAGTTCTTTGTCAGGGATACCGGGATCGGAATCCCAAAAGACAAGCAGCATCTTGTTTTCGAAAGGTTCAGGCAGGTCGATGACTCGAGTACAAGAAAATACGGCGGCACCGGTCTTGGCCTTACAATCTGTAAAAACCTGATGACTCTTCTGAAAGGGGATATCAGGCTTGAATCGGAACCTGGTAAAGGCGCAGCATTCTACGTCACCCTTCCCCTGACCACGATTTCAGGTTCCCAGGTTCAAAAACCTGCTCCAAAACGAGTATCCGAATTTTCTGAAATGTTAAGCGATAAGGTATTACTGGTTGTTGAGGATGAAGAATCGAATTATTTCCTGCTTGAAAGAATACTTAAACGTACCAATGCGAAGGTCGTTTGGGCTAAAAATGGTATTGAAGCCGTAGATATCACCGCGAAGGGTGAAATCGACCTGATCCTCATGGACATCAGGATGCCGGTTATGGATGGCTATGAAGCAACCGAGGAGATCAGGAAATTCAATAAAACAATCCCCATTATTGCTCAAACAGCCTATGCCCTGAAAGGTGAAAAGGAAAGGAGCATAGCGGCCGGATGCGACGGGTATATTTCAAAGCCTATTGATCCGAAGGAACTTCTTGAAACAATTATCAGGTCCATCAAACCCGAAAGATAATATGCGGGCTCCCACGAAGAATAACATCAGTCTTTACAAAATACATAAACAGATACGTATGAATAAATTTGCATGTTTAATACTTATCATGGTCCTGTTGACCGCATGGGCCTGTAAAAGAGAGAATAAAGCTTCCGAGGTAAAAGCTCCTCTAGTTACGAAAAACGTAATAAAAGTACAGGGAGATCTTATGACACCTGAAGTTTTGTGGTCATTCGGAAGACTATCAGAACCTGCTGTCTCTCCTGATAAAAAGACAATCCTCTACGGTGTAACATGGTACAGCATTGAACAAAACAAAGGGAACCGGGAACTGTTCCTGATTGATACCGACGGGAAAAATTGCAGGCAGATAACTCATACTCCCTTCAGCGAAAACCAGGCTGAATGGTCAGCCGACGGTAACAAGATACGTTTCATGAGCACTGAAAGCGGTTCAATGCAGCTTTGGGAAATGGCTTCTGACGGGAGCAACAGGATACAACTCACCGATATAACTGACGGCATCTCTGGTTACCGTTTTTCACGCGATGAAAAAAAATTACTGTACACTGCGGATGTAGCTGCCGACAAGCCATTACAGGATCTTTACAAGGACCTGCCGAAGGCCACGGGAAAAATCTTTAATGATTATATGTACAGGCACTGGGATACCTGGGTAGAGTCTTACAGTCATGTATTTGTGACCGATGTCAACGGGCAAATGATCAAAGGCGGGACTGATATTCTTAAAGGGGAGGCTTACGAATGCCCGCTGCAGCCTTTCGGAGGTATGGAACAGATCACCTGGAGCCCCGACAGCAAGACCATTGCTTACACCTGCCGCAAGAAGAAAGGCCTCGCTTATACCCTGTCGACAAATTCCGATATTTACTTATACCAGCTTGAAAACGGAATTACGACCAACCTTACCGAGGGCATGATGGGATATGATGTTGCTCCGGTCTATTCTCCTGATGGCACGAAACTGGCCTGGCAGAGCATGGAACGCGACGGATATGAATCAGATAAGAACCGCTTGTTCGTTTATGATTTCAACAGCAAAGCCAGGACCGATTTTTCGAAAAATTTTGACCAGAGTGCAGAAGGCCTTATTTGGAGTGAAGACAATAAATCAATTTTCTTCATCAGCGATTTTCATGCAACGGATGAGATTTACCAGCTTACCCTGTCTGATGGCAGGATCCGTAAAATAACTGAAGGTATTCACAATTACACCGGTGTGATTTCTGCAGGCAATAACCTGATCGCGACGAGGGTTTCGATGTCATCGCCTGCCGAGATATTTTCGGTGGATCCGATAAGTGGCAAGGACACACAGCTGACCTTTGAGGACAAGGATATTCTTGATCAGCTTGCCCTGGGTAAGGTCAAACAGAGATGGATGAGGACTACTGATAATAAGATGATGCTCACCTGGGTCATTTATCCCCCGCATTTTGATTCGACAAAGGTATATCCTACTCTTCTTTATTGCGAAGGCGGACCGCAGAGCACGGTCAGCCAGTTCTGGTCGTATCGCTGGAACTTCCAGATGATGGCTGCCAGCGGATACATTATTGTCGCTCCCAACCGCCGTGGATTGCCTGGCTTCGGAAAAGAATGGAATGAACAGATCAGCGGGGATTACGGAGGGCAAAACATGAAGGATTATCTAAGTGCAATCGATGAAATGTGTAAAGAAAAATATGTTAATAAAAACAAACTGGGTTGTATCGGAGCAAGCTATGGGGGATTTTCGGTATACTGGCTTGCCGGTAACCATAACAAACGGTTTAAAGCCTTTATTGCCCATGACGGCATGTTCAACCTCGAAGCTCAATATCTTGAAACAGAAGAAATGTGGTTCGCAAACTGGGACCTGGGTGGGTCTTTCTGGGATAAAAACAACAAGGTCGCACAGCGTTCTTATGCCACATCTCCTCATAAATTCGTTCAGAACTGGGATGCTCCGATCCTTGTAATTCATGGAGGCCTTGACTTCAGGATCTCCTATACACAGGGGATGCAGGCATTTGATGCAGCCTTGTTAAAAGGTATCCCTGCAGAGTTTCTCTTTTTCCCGAACGAAAACCATTGGGTATTGAAACCCCAGAACGGTATTCTCTGGCAACGGACTTTCTATAACTGGCTTGACCGCTGGCTGAAATAATTCATGAAGGATCCGCAAAGGAAGAAACGAGAATGGGTTACAGGCGGCCTGGAATTCTATTTGCCGCGTCCCTGGATAATGATAAGGATTGTATAGATCAGGATCTTGAAATCCATGGCCAGTGACATGTTTTCAATATAAAGCAGGTCGAACTTAAGACGCTCGATCATCTGCTCAAGATTCTCTGCATAACCGTATTTAACCTGGCCCCATGAAGTGATTCCTGGTTTAACTTTGTGCAAAAGCTTGTAATGCGGGGCTCTCTGGGTGACCAGGTTAATATAATACTGACGTTCCGGCCGGGGGCCAACTATACTCATTTCGCCTTTAAACACAGTGTAAAACTGGGGGATCTCGTCGATACGGAACTGCCGCAACACTTTGCCTACACGTGTAATCCTCGGATCATCCTTTGAGGAAAGTTGAGGACCGTTTTTCTCTGCATCCTGAACCATGGTCCTGAATTTATACATGATAAAGGATTTTCCATGCAACCCCACTCTCTCCTGTTTAAAAAATGCAGGGCCCGAAGATGTCAATTTAACGATGATTGCGGTTATTATCATGACAGGTAAGAGCAGGATCAGCGCAATAAAGGAAAACACAACATCAAAAACACGTTTTAAAGACAATTGCCAGTCAGGCATCAGGTCAGGATAGATCTGGATGAGCGGGGCATGAAAGATAGAGGTGGTTTTAACAGAGCCCATTATAATATCCTGCATCGCAGGAATTATTTTAATGACGACATCAGTGTCTTCAAGCTGGGTGATAATATTTTCAATCGTGTGATTCTCTGAATGCTCAATTGCAATAATAACTTCTTCAATGCTGTATTGCTTGACGACCACGTTGAGGTCTTTCGTTTCGCCTATATGCGGCAGGAACTCTGCAAGCTTGTAATTCGTATACCCTTCTACATTCACAAAGCCTACAAACTTGTTTCCTGAAGATTTTTCCTGATTCTCGATCTCTTTGTAGATCGATAAAGCGTTTCCATTACTTCCTACGATAATTGTATTGAACCCTATAATTTTATTATGGATCCTGTATGCCGTACGGGATGTGAGAATGAACCGGAATATCGAAGTAAAAAAGACATGCAGCAGGAAAAGCACAAAGAAGAATTCTATATAAGTTCTCTGCGTGATGATCATATCATCCAGGATAAGTGCAAAGAAAATAATGGTTACGCCAATAAAACTTATCAGAAATGTCTGGGCAAATTCTCGTAAACGGGCTTTGCGGTATATCTGCCTGTAGGTTCCGATAAGTGAGTACAGGGCAAGCCAGAAAAGTCCGATAACGAAGACCCCATAATACAATTTCGGGTCGTCAAATACCACGCGTAAATGGTCCACCATTAAATTGTCGACCCTGTACTTTCTGTATATGAAAAATAATGTCCAGGCAAGGATGGCAGCAAGAAAATCAGCTGTTATATATTTAATTACCTGAACGCGTTTATTCATCGTTTAATTATTTGGTGGTCAATACTTTGATATTATCAAGAACCATGATCCCCTGTTTGAGGCCCGCATCCTTAAACGCCCCGAAATAGACCCTGAAATGATCGATTCCTGATTGTGAATTAAGAGCAGGCGTTAATTCTATGTAAATCTTTTTTGATTTGTTGTTTGTAACATTCAGGTTTAAAACAGGCATCTGTATAAACGCGGATGGTCCGGTCATGATAACACCAACGGTGAGAGTCGTATTCACGTTATAATTAAGTTCCAGGTATACCGGTGCATATGGGATCACAAACGCATCATGCGACTCGGCCTCAGCAAAATCATTCACTGAATCGGTGACCATGATACCCGAATGCAGTCCCTCAATGGTAAGAGGTGAACCTGTACTAGTCACTGTTATTGGGACTGTGCTTCTGTTTGTGGTATCAAGCCTGATAGAGGTCCCTTCAAAATCCTCTTTCCATAAGAAATTGGAATTTGAGGCATAGGTGGTTTTCTGGGTCTTCAGTTTGGTCACACTATCTACCCCGAACTTTACATTAAAATTTATAGGGGTGTAAAAATTATAGATGACCCTTGTACTTGAGATACCATTATTTTTAATACCTGCCATGATCGCTACTTTATGAGTGCCACTCTGAAGAACAGGAAATTTAGCAGGCATCTCAAAGGCGCCAATCAGCTGTCCGTCAACATATACCCAGGCATCGGTAATGTTATGTGAGGCCGACCCCTGAATGGCATAATCAGTATAAATGTACACAGAGTCAATACTCAGATAGGCCGGGACCTCCTGACCTCCCTTGAATTTCTGACAAGAGGTCAGAACAGCTATACCAAGAACAAACAGGAATAAAATTCGAACAAACCTGGTATCCGGCATGAGCATTAAAATAACTCTGGTTTCAAAACGCCTGTTCCGCATTTATATTGTCAAAAATTCTTAAAAAAGAAACTAACATTCAGATGTGATTAAACAAGCCTTTTTAATGAGTGGTTTATTTCATTAATGATCATATAAGCCACTTCAAGTGCATGATAACCATCCTCAATAGTAACCGGGGGAACTGTATTATTAATGATTGCCGAACAGAAACTTTCCAACTCTGTTTTTATAGCGTTATTGGTTTTGACTTCCGGCCTGATAAAGGATATCTGTTTTATCCCTTTACCCGGCCCCAGGTCCAGTGGGATCCCGAATTCCGAACCGGCTTTTCCCTGTTCCTGAATCCGTATTACTTCCACTTCTTTCTTCAGAAAATCTATCGAAATATAAGCATCCCTTTGAAAGAAACGTGATTTACGCATATTCTTTACGGATATCCTGCTGGCTGTCAGGTTTGCCACGCAACCATTCTCAAATTCGATGCGGGCGTTCGCAATATCAGGTGTATCACTTACAACCGCAACTCCCGATGCACTGATATTCTTTATTCCGCTTTTAACTACAGAAAGAATAATATCAATGTCATGGATCATCAGGTCAAGGATCACGGGAACATCAGTACCCCGCGGATTGAATTGCGACAGACGGTGGCCTTCAATGAACATAGGGCCGGCAAAGAAAGGCTCTGCAGCCAGAAAGGCGGGATTGAACCGTTCAACATGGCCCACCTGCACCTTAACCTTAGCTTCCGTGGCGATCTTGATCAGTTCCCGGGCCTGCTCCAGCGTTGTCACGACCGGCTTCTCGATAAAAACATGGCGGCTTTTCAAAAGGGACTTCGAGGCACAATCAAAGTGAGAAATTGTCGGAGTTACTATATCTACAACATCAACAGCATCAACCAGTTCATCGAGTGAAGCAAACTGCCTGACACCAAATTCCTCCTCCACCCTTTGCGCAATATTCCGATCCGGATCATAAAATCCGCAGAGGTTGAACTCCTTGATTTCCTTTATGCATTTAAGATGGATTTTGCCCAGATGTCCAGCTCCCAGGACTCCAATTTTCAGCATACCGGTAAATTTTTTACAAAGTTAGTCTATTAAGATTTTGAAATCACTATTTTCGTGAAAAATTTACCGGGCAAATAACTATGAAAGCCTCTATCAGACAAGACACTTATCGTCACCAGGGACTTAGAAATCAGCTGATAAGGACTATCCAAAAGAAAGGAATTTCGGATCCTGCTGTTCTTGCTGCAATGCAGAAAGTTCCAAGGCACTTTTTCTTCGATTCATCCTTTCTTGAATATGCCTATGAGGACCAGCCTTTCCCCATCGGAGCCGGTCAAACGATTTCGCAACCCTATACTGTTGCCTTTCAGACCTCCCTGTTAATGATATCCAAAGGAGAAAAAATTCTTGAGATAGGGACGGGCAGTGGTTACCAGGCCTGCATTCTCGCAGAACTCGGAGCCAAAGTCTTCAGCATTGAACGTCAGAAAACACTTTACGAAAAAACGAGCAGCCTTCTTGCAGAGATGGGATACCAGAGGATAAAACTTTTTTACGGGGATGGCTATAAAGGGCTTCTTTCATATGCACCCTTTGATAAAGTCCTGGTTACTGCAGCCGCGCCTCGAATTCCTGAAGCCCTGATCCGCCAGATGAAACCAGGTGGTATTCTTGTTATCCCTGTAGGCGATGACATCCAGATCATGACCACAATCCATAAAATCTCCGAAACAGAGATCCGGAAAGAGGAGCACGGGCACTTCAGGTTTGTACCAATGCTGGAGGATAAAGCCAGGGATCATTAGGGAATGAGGGATGTCAAGATATCAAACAGATGCTCTTCGCAGGCGTAGCCTTCTCAGGGTTGAGTATGTAAGCCCGAACACCAGCAGCAGGGCGCCTGCCCATAAAACGTTGATAAAAGGATTCATGATCGCCTTGATAACAATATAATCAGGCCCCTCCCCGACTTGTGCGATATAGGTATAATAATCGATCAAGGGGTAATGCCTTGTTGCAGGATTATATACCGCTCCCATCCTGGGATGAACATTCACCGAGGGATACAGGCTGAATTGTTGTTTTAACTTGCCCTCCTTCATCCGAAGGAAATCAACACGGTAAAAGGTAGTGTTGCCTGACCTCGACTTGTTCACGTAAGTAACATAAAAACCTGCCATGTAAAGGGTATCGTTTTTGACCAGCATCAGGTTCTCGGCATTGGATTTCTCATTGCCCATATCATACCTGGATGTGTTGGTCGAGATAACCCTTGAATTGGAGAATGTGATCAGGGTCCCGAGCAAAAAAATAATAAAACCAAGATGGGCAATTAATGCTCCTGTATTACCGGGGAATGACGTTTTGAATATAATATTAGCTATAATGGCAAAGAATCCCAACAGTATAAAGTAAAGGAAAAGGACAAAGGCAGGCTGGGTCACTATTCCTGAGATCAGGAATGGCAGGGAGGCCAGCAAGGCAAGGATTGCAGGCAGGGCCAGCTTTTTCAGGGCCTCTTTCAACCGGTTCGATGAATAGTTCAGGAACTGGCTGAACCCAATGAATACTGCGACCAGGAGAGCATACGGCATTTGCCAGCGGTTATAGAAGGCAACATTATCGGTGGGGGGAGCAAGGTGTGTCCCTAACACCTTGTTAAACACGGGGATGGAAGTTGTAAAAATGATCTGGAATGCAGCAAGGGCGATAATAAGGGAACCAATGAACATCCAGAATTCCTTCGAAAGGATTTCATCTTTTTTACGATCTATGATTTTTGTGATGTTCATTCCAAAAAGCACGATCACAAGCGTTAAAAAAAACAGTAAATAGACCAGCAACTGTGCTGTGAGCCCGTTGTCTCCGAATGAATGCGCCGAAGTTTCCGACAACACTCCGCTTCGGGTCAGGAATGTCGCGTAAAGCACGAGGATATATGAAAGGAGGCTGAAAAGGAATGCAAAAAGTAATCCAAAATGCTGCCGTCTTGAAATGATGATGAAATGCAGAGCAGCAACCAGGGTCAGCCAGGGCACCAGGGAAGAATTCTCAACCGGGTCCCAGGCCCAGAACCCCCCGAATGTTAGAGAAACATAAGCCCAGGCGCCACCGAGTAAAATCCCTGCGCCAAGAAAGGTCAGTGAAAGCAGAACCCAGGGCATAGAAGGACGTATCCACCCCTGATAATCCTTTTTCATTAAGGCAGCTATCGCATATGCGAAGGGTACGAGGGCCAGTGCATACCCAATAAAAAGTATAGGCGGATGAATGGTCATCCATATATTCTCAAGCAGGGGATTAAGGCCATTGCCATCGTTCAGGTACTGAAGATAATCGGGATGCCCGAAAATTGATCCAGGCTGGCCTGCGTATGTTTCACGCAAAAGGGTAAACGGGCTGCTGCCAATCTGGTAGCCAAAAATACTTACTCCAAGCAACATGGAAGTTACAAAGACCTGTGACAGGGAAACAATGCCCATGACAGGTGATTCCCACTCCCCGGCCTTTCTGATGAGAAACAAGCCCAGAACAGCCTGGCAAACTCCCCAAACCAGGAAACTTCCCTCCTGCCCTGCCCAGAAACACGAAATGATATATTTAATGGGAAGAGTACTTGAGGAATATTGCCATACATAAGTATATTCAAAATAATGTCTGAAGATTAACAAGTACAGCACTACGATTACAGCAAAGATTGAAACAACATGCAGGAGGTAAAAACTCCTTGCAATACCGCGGATCATGCCGAGCGGATTTTCTTTCCGGGAAAAATGAAACAGGAACAGCACGGTGGAGATCAGAGATGCAGCAAAACTTATCCATACAAATGATTTCCCCAGTACCCCGTATATTAAATGTTCTCCTATAAAATTCATGTAAAATGGGTCTTTGATTGAATCGGCAAAGATACAATGTTGAAAACTCCCAACAATTTGTTATTAACAAAATTTAATGCCATTGCATCAGGCTGCTATTTCTATTAAATTCGCTTAAATTTATTTTGTGGCCAAAATAGGACTCATCGGAGGTTCCGGACTTGAGAAATTGAACCTTCTCAAGGATACCAGAGAAGTTGTTGCTGATACTCCTTTCGGTGCTCCAAGTTCGTCATTTTATTATGGCAGGGTTGCTGATAATGAGGTATATATTCTTTCAAGGCATGCCAGGGACCATTCCATCACACCTTCCCATGTTAACTATCGTGCAAACATCCATGCATTAAAGGAAATCGGTTGCAGCTTTATCATTGCAACCACCGCTTGCGGGAGCCTGAGAGATAAAATACGCAGGGGCGATATTGTATTTCCCGATCAGTTTCTTGACTTTACGAGGAAAAGGATCAATACATTTCATGATCATTTTGAGCCGGGTGTCACCGGACATGTTGCCATGGCTGACCCTTTTTCAGAAGAACTCAGGAAGAAGCTGATACGCAGCGCTGAGGCCCTGAAATTATCATATCATCCGAAGGGGACCATCGTTACGATAGAAGGTCCGCGCTTTTCAACGAGGGCAGAGTCCAATATGTTCAGAACTATAGGCGCCGATATTATAAATATGAGTATTGCCCCGGAAGCTGCCCTGGCCAACGAAGCCGGAATAGCCTATGCGGCCATTGCGCTTTCTACCGATTATGATGCCTGGAAACTTGATGAAAAACCGGTAACCTGGGATGAGATTCTGAGAGTTTTTGAAGAAAATGTCAAACATGTGACAGCATTACTTGTTAATGTTTTAGAAGATTTTACAGCATAAATTGTTGCGGATGAAGCAATACATTTTTCTGTTAATGGGATTGCTCATTGGAAGCTGCGTCTTTGCCCAGTTTCCGGTTCAGCCTGGTTATGACAAACAAAACTCAGATGACCTGAGCAGGTCGATGGCTAATTTGCCAATGATCAGCGAGACCCGGTCATTGCTTGAGCTTGCATCAGGCTGGATGCTTCAGGATAACGGTGAATGGATCTCAAGTCAGAATCAGATACCCTGGAAAGACCCCGATCTGAACAGGTCATCAAAACCATCATTCAAGCTTGGAAAGGAGAACTTCATCAACCTGGAGGTACGCGATGTCCTCGTCAACAATGAAATGTATGCCGTTATTATAATTCGCTTTAAAAGCGGCTGGTATGAGTTTCCAATGCTGATGGAATCATGGCATAAACAAACAGGCGTATCCTATTTCGTATGCAAACTTTCCAAATTCCAGGGGATAATACCCGAGAAAATGGAATTTAACAAACCCTATGTTCAGAATCTGGATGTCCTCTGTGATAATACCCTGATGGATTTTGACGAGCGTTACCTGAATTCCACGATCGCATATAATATTCACCAGATACTTACTCTTAAAACAATCACACCTCATAATCTGATTATCGCGTTTCTGCCAGTCCAGGCCGGAGGACAAACAACAGCAAGGTTCAGAATTATCCAGGTCATGAATAAGGAAAAGTTTTACCTTCCCTATCTTGATCTGAAAAACAGGGACAAGCTTTTCAAAGGGTCTTATTATGAATGTGATTTCGGCAGTTTCCGTTCCTTTGTCAACTACGGAGGAGGAGCTTATATCCAGTCTTTTACCGGAGCCCCGAAATCAGCAGATGAATATTATAAACGGGGTTTGTCGGACTACGCATCAGGCAATTACTCCCAGGCTATCTCAAACCTTACTGAAGCCTCGAAATACCAACCTTATTCGACTTTCTTCCTTACTTATGCCTACAGGGCAAATGCCCATCAGAAGGTGGGTGATAATGCCGCAGCCATGATGGATTTTGACAAGGCCATTTCGCTAAAACCTGCTGAACAGAATTATTACTCGGCATGGCTTACTGTAATTTACAACAGGGGTGTAGCCAGGTTCAATAATAAAGACAGGGATGGTGCCTGTGCAGACTGGAATACCGCCTTACAGTTCGGGCTAAAAGATATTGCCAATGACAAGGCCATTAAAGAGCACTGCCGTGGTTACCGCTATACAGGGCCTTCTGTATCCATGACGCAAAGTGTTGTGACAAATTTTTCGGATATGAGCGGCCCGGAATCGATGACTGATTACTTTAAAGTTTACTGGGAAGGTGTGTGGAAATACGAACATGGGAACTTCCAGGATGCGCTCAGGTACTTTAACCGTGCAATTGAATTAAGGCCACAGGACAAAGCCTTTATGGTATATTACTACAGGGGCAGCTGCAAACTGAAGATCTCAGATTTTAACGGAGCGCTGAGCGACCTTAATATTTCACTTTCATTCAACAGTGGCAGCCAGGGAGACCCTTCAATGATGAAATTGGTTTACTATAACCATGGCATGGCAAATTACATGCTGGGAAATTACCCTATGGCTTGCAGCGACTTCCAGAAAGCCGTGACTGCCGGGCTCACAACTCCGGAATCTGTGGATTTCATCAAACAGGTTTGCAGGTAGGTTATTCGCAGTTCCCTTACTTTGCATTTCAGTATACCACGACATGGTGCCTTACACCGTGCTGATAGGCAATCACCCAGGCATCATGTATCCCATCCTTCCTGAACCGGTCACAAAGCTCTTTTGCAACATTAATATCCTTATAATATTGCCCGATGATGTAACGGTTAAGACCGTTTTCACTTTCCTTTATGACAGGCAGATCAACATGATAATGCTTCTTCACCCATTCCACCGTGTAATCATGCTTTGAATAGGCACAGATCTGCACTACATAGTCATAAACTTCTGAGGCCGATGGTATTTCAATTCTGGGTTTTACAGGTGCAGGTATAGGTTCAGGAGCCTTCGGCTGAGGCTGATAGCTTACCGGGGTCGTATAGGGATACTCCTGAACGTTGAGTTTCTTTTTTGAAGATCCAAACCTGTAGGAGGCTGTGAATGACAACAGGTTTACAAAATCACTTTTAAATCCTCCCTGAGTCTGGTCGACAAAGTCTGAAAAGACAGGACGAACAGTATATTCAACGCCCGCGCTGATCCTGCTCGTGATGGCATACTGAAGCCCTAAACATACAGGAATGACAAGTGCAGCCCGGGTGGCTGTGTTTGTATCCACCAGGAACGATTCACCGTTAATCGTTACTGAGCGATGGGAATTCCAGACGTCTATTCCCAGGCCCAGGCTGGCATAAACAAAAAGCTTCCTGCCCTCATGATATGGAGAAAGAAGGTTTGATATATTTAAAACTCCATGAACGGAAAAGTCAAAGAAAGCACCTTTGAACGATACTGTATAGGGGGATGTATTATCAGGATAATCCCTGTTGCCATTAAGTCCGCCAACAAGAAGCTCCCCCTTTACACCGATCACATTCGTAAATTGCCTGGTTATATAGACCCCTCCTGCAAAACTCACACTCCTGGAGGGCAGGAACTTTTTTACATTCAGGTCACCGTAATAAAAATCAGGGCCAAGCATGGCACCGGCTTCCCAGCTACCGGCAAACGAAGTCCCGACCACAGCTTTTTCCGAACTGCTTTCGATGGCCGATCCCCCATAGGAGCTAAGAGATTGTGCATATAAAGTAACTTGGATGAAGGCCAATACAAGCACAAAGGCTGAATATCGGAAAAAAAACTGCATAGCCTAAATTAGTAGCTTCAAATATATGAAAGCCTCTGTTTCTCAGGTGCAGTCCGGAGAGCTTACTTTCTACGATTTGTTAACAAAAACTAGCGGGCGTATTTGAAATCCTTACCCAGGTACCTCCCGGTAATGCCAAGTTGCTCCTCAATTCTGAGCAACTGGTTATACTTCGCGATCCTGTCGGTACGGCAGGCAGAACCTGTTTTGATCAATCCGGTATTCAGGGCTACGGCAAGGTCTGCGATGGTAACGTCCTCAGTTTCCCCCGAACGGTGGCTGATCACGGCAGTATAACTGTTACGGTATGCAAGATTGACCGCATTGATGGTTTCGGTAAGAGTACCGATCTGGTTTACCTTGACAAGGATAGAATTAGCGACACCTTTTCTGATGCCTTCTGATAACCGCTCTACATTGGTAACAAAAATATCATCGCCAACAAGCTGGATCTTGTTTCCAAGTTCTTTTGTCATCAGTTTCCATCCACTCCAGTCATCTTCAGCCATGCCGTCTTCAATCGAAATGATGGGATAACGTTTCACCCAGTCTTTCCAGAACGACACCATGTCGGCCGGGCTGAGTTTCTCTCCTGTCGATTTTTTCAGGTGGTAAACGTTCTCCTCAGGAATATAATACTCTGAAGAAGCCGGGTCAAGGGCTATATAGATATCTTTCCCCGGTTCGTATCCTGCAGCTTCGATAGCCTTAATAATAAATTTCAATGCTTCCTCGTTCGACTTCAGGTTGGGAGCAAAACCGCCTTCATCGCCCACATTTGTGGAATATTTTCCTTTTTTCAGGACTGCCTTAAGGTTGTGAAACACTTCGGCTCCCATCCGAATGGCTTCAGTAAATGAACCAGCTCCAACCGGCATGATCATAAACTCCTGGAAATCTATCGAGTTATCGGCATGCGATCCGCCGTTGATGATGTTCATCATCGGAATAGGCAAAGTATTGGCTGCTGTGCCGCCGATATACCTGTACAGCTCCTGGCCGGTTACCTGAGCTGCTGCATGTGCAGCTGCCAGGGAAACACCCAAAATAGCGTTCGCGCCAAGTTTAGCTTTATTTGGCGTGCCGTCGAGCTCGATTAACCTGTTGTCTATCTCGATCTGATCCGTCACGTACATTCCGATCACTTCTTCAGCAATGATCTTGTTTACATTATTTACAGCGGTAAGAACACCCTTACCCATGTATAATTTTTTGTCGTTGTCGCGAAGTTCAACTGCTTCATGAACTCCTGTTGAAGCTCCTGAAGGAATTGCTGCACGGCCAAGAATGCCGCTATCGGTGATCACATCGACCTCGATGGTAGGGTTTCCCCTTGAATCCAGAATCTGTCTGGCGCGGACTGATAATATCGTGCTCATATAACCGGGTTTTCTTCTGTTGAGCTATCTTCTTCTTCAGCTGGTTTCGCAGCTTTCTTTGATTTTTTTACTTCCTTCTCTTCTTTCGGAGCCGGGGTCTTTGCTTCTGCTGTTTCTTCTTCCTCTTTCTTCTTGCGGCTTCTGCGAGTTGTCTTTGCCTTCACTTCTTCTTTCTTGCCAAGCATTGCTTCGTTGTAGTCGACAAGCTCGATAAAACACATATCAGCATTATCACCTGCCCTCATTCCTGTTTTCAGGATACGGGTATAACCACCTGGTCTTTCCATGATCTTCTTTGATACTTCGCGGAACAGTTCTGAAACAGCTTCCTTATTCTGAAGGTAGCTGAATACGACCCTGCGCGAATGTGTTGAATCATCTTTTGACCTTGTGATCAATGGCTCGACATAGGATCGGAGCGCTTTTGCCTTTGCCAGCGTGGTAGTTATACGTTTATGCAGAATAAGTGAGGATGCCATATTTGAGAGCATGGCTTTCCTGTGCGCACTGGTCCTGCCTAAATGATTGATTCTCTTTTGGTGTCTCATCGCTATTAATCCTTATCTAATTTATATTTTGCTGTATTCATGCCGAACTCAAGGCCTTTTGATTTTACAAGTTCCTCAAGTTCAGTAAGGGATTTCTTCCCAAAGTTCCTAAACTTCAAAAGATCGTTCTTATTAAATGCAACCAGGTCTCCCAGGGTTTCAACGTCGGCAGCTTTAAGGCAGTTCAACGCACGAACCGAAAGATCAAGGTCAACCAGCTTCGTTTTTAACAGTTGACGAATGTGCAGTGAAGTCTCGTCGAATTCTTCAGTAACGGTCTTTTCTGCAGTATCGAGGGTAATCTTTTCATCGGAGAACAACATGAAATGATGGATCAGTATCCTGGCGGATTCCTTTAAGGCATTCTTCGGTGCAACTGAGCCGTCGGTAACAATTTCCATGATCAGCTTTTCATAGTCGGTCTTCTGCTCAACACGGTAGTTTTCGATGTTGTAGGTAACATTCTTGATGGGCGTATGAATGGAGTCAATTGCAATCCGCCCGAGTGAGGTTGTCAGCGCTTTGTTCTCATCGGCGGGAATATACCCTCTTCCTTTATCAACAGAAAGCTCAACAGTAAGTTTAACCGAAGGCTCCATATGACAAATCACGACTTCAGGATTTAAAACCTGGAAAACAGACAGGAACTTGTTGATGTCTCCGGCTTTGAATTCTTTCTGCTGAGCAATGATCACCGTTACCTTTTCAGAATTCTCGGTCTCAATAAGCCTTTTGAAACGGATCTGTTTGAGGTTAAGAATGATCTCGGTGACATCTTCAATGACACCTTTGACGGTTGAAAATTCCTGGTCCACACCTTCAATCTTTAATGAAGTAATGGCAAATCCTTCAAGTGACGACAGAAGAATTCTTCTCAGGGCATTTCCGATGGTAATACCAAAACCAGGCTCAAGCGGACGAAATTCAAATATTCCGCGACGATCATCCGATTCAAGCATGATCACCTTATCAGGTTTCTGGAACGGTAAAATAGCCATAATATGATGTTTAAAAGGTTTATATCAAAATGAATACCCGTTATTTCGAGTACAATTCAACGATCAGTTGTTCCTTGATGTTTTCGGGGATCTGTGACCTTTCGGGATAATTCATGAATTTCCCGGTCAGCATGTTGGAATCCCATTCCAGCCAAGGATACTGGCTTCCCCTTCCGCTGACGGAGTCGGTAATGACCTCAAGTGATTTTGAACGTTCGCGCACCGAGATAAGATCGCCGGGGCGGAGTTCAAAAGAAGGAATATTCACTACTTTACCATTGACCATGATATGCCGGTGGCCGATAAGCTGGCGTGCCCCGTCCCTTGTGGGTGCAATGCCAAGACGGAAAACGGTGTTGTCGAGACGTGCTTCAATAAGCTGAAGCAATACTTCGCCTGTGATACCTCCTTTATGCGATGCTTTATTGAAGATATTCCTGAACTGCCTTTCCAGAATACCATAAGTATATTTGGCTTTCTGTTTTTCCATCAACTGCGTACCGTATTCCGAAGCTTTTGCGCGTCGTTTGGTTTGACCGTGCATACCCGGAGGGTAATTTTTCTTCTCGTAATTTTTATCAGGTCCGTAGATCGGATCTCTGAATCTTCTTGCAATTCTTGATTTCGGCCCAATGTATCTTGCCATGGTATAGAATGTTTATTTATTATTTGTGATTATACACGCCTGCGTTTCGGAGGACGGCATCCGTTGTGAGGAAGTGGGGTAATATCCATGATCTCCGTAACCTCAATGCCGGCTGCATGAATGGTACGCATGGCTGATTCGCGCCCGGCGCCGGGTCCTTTTATAAACACCTTAACCTTGCGCAGACCCAGGTCATAAGCGGTCTTTGCTGCATCCGTCGCAGCCATCTGGGCAGCGTATGGAGTGTTCTTCTTCGAACCTTTGAAACCCATTTTACCGGCAGAAGACCATGAGATCACCTGGCCGGCATTATTCGTTAATGAAATGATGAGGTTATTAAAGGAGGCATTAACATAGGCCCTGCCTATTGCATCCACTTTGACAACCCTTTTCTTTGAACTTTTTTCAGACTTTGCCATATTATTTATTAATTCTTTGTTTCGCTACTTTTTTTTCGCTACTTCGCTATTTCGCTTTTCGCCTTTCGCCTTTCGCCTTTCGCCTTTCGCCTTTCGCCTTTCGCTACTTTTTTTTCGCCTTTCGCTTTTCGCCTTTCGCTTTTCGCTTTTCGCCTTTCGCTTTTCGCCTTTCGCCTTTCGCTTTTCGCCTTTCGCTTTTCGCTTTTCGCTACTTTTTTTTCGTTACTTCGCTACCTGTTTTAACCTTTGGTTGCTTTCTTCTTGTTCGCTACAGTCTTTTTACGGCCTTTGCGTGTACGGGCATTATTCTTTGTACTCTGACCCCGTAAAGGCAGTCCGATACGATGGCGGATTCCACGGTAGCTGCCAATATCCATCAGGCGTTTAATGTTCATCTGGACCTCAGAACGCAGCGCACCTTCGATCTTGAATTTTTCATTGATGATCGTACGGATCTTATTCTGCTCATCATCAGTCCAGTCCTGAACCTTCTTGTTCCAGTCTACTCCTGCTTCTGTCAGGATCTTCTGGGCATTACTTCTGCCGATACCATAAATATAGGTTAGACCAATCTCTCCCCTTTTTTGTTTGGGTAAATCAATACCTGCAATTCTGGCCATATAAGTGTTGTTTAATATTAATTATCCTTGTCTTTGCTTGAACTTGGGGTTCTTCTTGTTGATCACGTACAAGACCCCTTTTCTGCGGACGATCTTGCAGTCGGCCGATCTTTTCTTAATTGATGTTCTGACTTTCATTTTTCGTTTCTTTATTTCTATTGATAACGGAATGTAATTCTTCCTTTTGTCAAATCATAAGGTGACATTTCGATCCTTACCTTGTCCCCCGGGAGGATCTTAATATAATGCATCCTCATTTTTCCGGAAATATGCGCAGTAATTACATGGCCATTCTCCAGTTCGACCCTGAACATTGCATTGCCCAGTGATTCGACTACGGTGCCGTCCTGCTGAATTGACGCTTGTTTTGACATATTATATAAGTTGAGGTCCGAGAACTTCTTCAATATATTTAAAGGTGGAAAGAACATCTGCCTTATCCTTCCCTATTACGCCTGTCAGTTCAAAATGTGCTGAAGGCATACGGTCGGCAGTCCGGATCGTCCATCCATCGTTTGCCTGGACCACATTTTTTGTACCCATGTTTATCATAGGCTCAATACATATAACCAGTCCTTCAGGGAGTTTCTGCCCGGAACCTCGTTTCCCGTAATTGGGAATATCCGGCTTTTCGTGCAGGGTCTTCCCTATTCCATGGCCAACAAGTTCTCTCACAACCGAATATCCGAAACTCTCCACATAATCCTGGACAGCAGCGCCAATATCCCCTGTCCGTTTCCCTGCCACAGCAACTGCCATAGCTTTGAAAAGAGATTCCTTTGTCCTTTTCAGCAACAGTTTCACTTCAGGCTTTACCTCTCCAACCATAAAAGTATAGGCAGAATCGCCATAGAAACCGTGCTTTAAACATCCGCAGTCGATCGAAACAATATCACCATTTAAAAGAACTCTCTCTCCAGGTATTCCGTGCACTACTTCTTCATTCAGGGATATGCACAGGGTTGCCGGAAACCCCCGGTACCCTTTAAAACCTGGTACCGCCCCTTCAGACCGAATAAACTCTTCGGCTATTTTATCAAGTGTCTTCGTTTGGACACCTGGTTTTATTTCTTTTGCAACTGCAGCCAGAGTCCTGCTAACAATCAGGGCATTTTCCCTTAGTAACTCTATTTCTTCCGCAGTCTTTATTATCATTCAGTTTCAATTTAGTTTCTTCAGTTCCCGACACCGTATGACGACCTGCCCTTTATACGGCCCGATTTGGTAAGACCATCATAATGACGCATCAGGAGGTGGCTCTCAATCTGCTGCAGGGTGTCAAGTACGACACCCACAAGGATCAGGAGCGAAGTCCCGCCATAAAACTGGGCGAACTGGCCGGTAACTCCCACGAGCCTTACAAAAGCCGGCATGATGGCGACAAAACCAAGGAAGATTGAACCCGGAAGGGTAATCCTTGACATCACGTTGTCGATGAACTCTGCAGTTCTCTTTCCGGGTTTTACACCGGGGATAAAACCACCGTTCTTCTTCATGTCCTCGGCCATCTGGTTTGGATTGATGGTGATGGCCGTATAGAAGTATGTGAAGAAGATGATCAGGATAAAGTAAGTTAAATTATATAATAAGCTGTTGTAGTCGGTAAATACTCTTGCAAAGCCGGACAGTGTTTCATTACTCGCAAAACCGGCAATGGTCAGTGGCAGGAACATAATGGCCTGGGCAAAAATGATAGGCATGACGCCCGCAGCATTGACTTTTAACGGGATGTACTGTCTTACGCCCCCGTACTGCTTGTTACCGACAATCCGTTTTGCATATTGCACCGGAATTTTGCGGGTACCCTGCACAAGAAGTATCGTGACAAGAATTACGAGGACCAAAACTGCAAGTTCTATGACAAAGAACACCAATCCGCCTCCTTTTTGTTCCATTCTGGATACCAGTTCCCCAAGCAGTGAAAAGGGCAGCCTTGCTATGATACCGATCATGATGATCAGTGAGATCCCATTTCCTATTCCTTTATCGGTGATTCTTTCGCCCAGCCACATAATAAACATTGAACCGGCAGTAAGTATCACTACCGACATGATTCCGAAAAAGGAGATGACCGAATGGTGAGTGATGTTCGGGTTGAACGGATAAACAGCTTCAGGTGGAAGCTGGGAAACAAGATTTGCAATGTAAGCAGGGGATTGAAGTATCAGGATTACCACGGTAAGGTACCGGGTGATCTGGTTTATTTTTTTCCTGCCGCTTTCACCTTCTTTTTGAAGTTTCTGGAAATATGGTATTGCCATACCTAACAACTGCATTACAATCGATGCTGAGATGTACGGCATGATTCCAAGGGCGAAGATGGATGCATTTGCAAAGGCGCCACCCGAGAACATATTCAAAAGCCCAAGCAAACCCTGCTTCGACTGGTTCTGAAGGTTGTGCAACATGTTTGGATCCACACCGGGAATTACCACATAAGCTCCAAAACGGTATATAAGAAGGATCCCAATAGTATATATAATCCTCTTCCTGAGATCGTCAATCTTCCAGATGTTCCTGATGGTTTGAATCAGTTTTTTCATTCAAACAGGTTTAAATTGTGTTTGCCATTCCACCTAAATCTTCAATAGCTTTCCTGGCCGATGCCGAGAAAGCATGAGCGGTAACTTCGAGCTTGCTTTTCAGTTCTCCGCGTCCAAGTATCTTTACTTTATCTCGCTTTGAGATGAACCCTGCTTCAATAAGGGTTTCAATGCCAATGACCTGAAGATTTTTCTTTTCACTAAGCTGCTGGATAGTATCCAGATTTATCCCCTTGTACTCAACGCGGTTGAAATTTTTAAAACCGAACTTGGGAACGCGGCGTACGAGTGACATCTGCCCACCTTCATAACCAAGTTTTTTCGAGTAACCGGAACGTGATTTGGCACCTTTATGGCCGCGGGTGGATGTACCTCCATGGCCGGAGCCGGTACCTCTTCCGATACGCTTTTCTTTTTTTATTGAACCTTTTGCCGGTTTAAGATTACTTAAATCCATGTCGTTATTCTTATCAAAGATTAAACTTCTTCAAACTTTACCAGATGTTTCACTTTTTCAACCATACCCAGAATCTGGGGGGTTGCATCGTGTTCAACAGTATGGCGGATACGTTTCAGCCCTAAGGCTTCCAGCGTACGTTTCTGGCGCTGCGGATGTCCGATACCACTGCGAACCTGAGTTATTTTTATCTTTTTCATTGCCGTAATGCTTTGCAATTTCTTAACCGTTAAATACTTTATTCATATCGATACCCCGCAACTGTGCTATTGTGTATGGATCACGCATCTTGATCAGTGCATTGATCGTGGCTTTCACAACACTATGGGGATTTGAGGAACCCTTTGACTTTGCCAGCACATCCTTGATACCGACACTTTCCAGCACGGCACGCATAGCACCACCGGCGATAACTCCGGTACCAGGAGCTGCAGGTTTAAGAAAAACCAGGGCACCGCTATACTTTCCAAGCTGTTCGTGAGGAATAGTATTTTTAAGAACGGGGACTTTAATCAGGTTCTTCTTTGCATCATCGATACCTTTGGCGATTGCTGCTGTTACTTCTTTTGCTTTTCCAAGCCCGTAACCGACCACTCCATTTTCATTACCCACCACTACGATGGCCGAAAAACTGAATGTACGCCCGCCCTTGGTCACTTTTGTCACCCTTTGGATGCTGACCAGGCGGTCTTTGAATTCAATTTCGCTTGATTTTACTCTTTTTACGTTAACGTTTGTCATACCTGATTAAAATTTAAGGCCGCCTTCTCTGGCTGAATCAGCCAAAGCTTTAACCCTGCCATGATATAAATATCCGTTTCTGTCAAAAACCACCGAGGAGATCCCAGCCTGCTGGGCTTTTGCGGCAATACTTTTGCCGACCAATTTGGCAATCTCCGATTTGGTACCCTTGGCATCCTTCAAATCCTTTTCGGCTGATGATGCAGAAAGCAATGTTTTATTCGCCAGATCATCAATGAGCTGAACATAAATCGATTTACTGCTTCTGAATACCGTCATGCGAGGCCTGTCAGGTGTCCCTTGTACGATTTTACGTATCCTGTGCTTGATCCTGAACCTGCGAAATACTTTTTTATTACTGGTAGCCATTCTGTTATGATTTTTATCT
>CAISRB010000001.1 GCA_903887775.1 uncultured Bacteroidales bacterium | reverse complement strand
CGGAAGCAGGAAGTTATTACCGGGACTGGGAAAAGATAAGTCATACGATGGAACAGACCAGGGTGCAGACTCCCGATGTCGAACTGAGGCAGGAAATTTTAAACCGTTTACCGATGGAACCACAGCTGTCAAAAAGACCCGAACCGCTCATCCGGACCAGTTTCTGGAACAAGCCGGCATTCAGATATTCAATCGTTCTTGTTGCCGGTGTTTTTCTCGGTTTTATTGCATTCAGTTTTCTTATGCCGGGAACAACGAATACAAAAGCCCCTTCTTTTCAGATGAAGGGCGCCATGTATGATTCACGGTCTTTTGACCAGATGTCGACAGCCGATAACCTGATCTTTGAGAACGCCATGGTGAAAGCTTCGTTTGATGTGAGGTATTCGTCAAGCATCGTGGAAGCAAGGATCACCCTGTCTTCCCTTTACCCGGTGCAGGGGGTGATCACCTTTGATTACAACAGCCTGCAGGCGATGAATGTCGTGAATGTCAGCGTGAATGACCAATCGAGCATCTCGGCCTCACCGAACTATGTTCAGATCAATAATTCGGGGAACAACCAGTACATTGTGCAGCTGCTGAACAAGAACAACCTTCCCCACCAGATCAATATTAAAATCATACAGAATGATATTCCCATTTATCAGAACGCCGTGACAGTAAATAAAGAATAGCCGCGGCACGGGATATAGTTAACACGAGTAATAAAAAAAAGTATAAGACCTACCACCATGAAAAAGCAAAATAAACTCATCATCGGCCTGATCGTTGGCGTTGCTTTGGCCATTCTTGCCGTTTCCTTTTTCTTCCCGTCAGTGTATAAAGGGCTCACTTCGGGATCCTTTGGGAAAGCTGATAAATACCACCAGGAGCAGATGACCGAGAATGACGTCCAGCTTCGGAGTGATTTTACAAAAGATACGGCCCAGCTGAGGCAGATGGTGACCGGGCTGATTTATTTCGCCCTGTTCACCGATAATCTTTCGATGACGATCGATACCTGCCTGGTAAGTTATAAGCTGCAGGGTTTTGATAAGGATCCTGCCAATACCCAGGCCATTGCCTTGCTGCAGGATTATAACAGCTTCCTGAAAAACAATACAAAGACCCTTGCCGGCACCACAAGGATGCTGGCCGGTTTCATGCTGCATGATACCGCTTCAGGTTCGTCGGATGTTGAGAGAACGATCAGGGATTTCGCCAATTACGTGAACCAGGTGAACCAGAAGGATTCGGTGCTGATGCTGGCCCTGAATAAAGTCGACGCTTACCTGATCGGCAACAAGACCCTTCAGAAGAAAACCGAGGAGATCAGGAACCTCAAAGCCATCCGCGACCAGCTGGTGATCAAGTCAACACAGTTTATGGCCCTTACAGGCAACAAGCAGGGACTGGGGAACATGCTAAGCTTTGCTATACAATCACAGGGACAGTATTCGGGGATAGGAGCGCTGCAGGTTTCCACGGCAGGGAGCAAAGTAGTTCAGTCAGATCTCGGAATTGAGGAAATTGTTGCTGCAAGATTCAATTCTTCAAACATTTCCTCTGCTTTCAGCGCTACGGAGGTACAAGCACAGTTTGGCTCGAAGGTGAATTCCTCTCCTGAATTAAGTTATGTCGTTTATGATAAAGCCAGTCTGCAGATATTTGTGTGCTCGGGAGTACAATTACAGGTGGTTTGTGGCGTCGGCAACCTGCAGGGTGTGTTGGTCGGGAGTAATCCCCAGATTGGGATTTTAGAATTATGTGCTAAAGATCATATTGGCGTTGTCATGAATGCCCTCGTGTTTGGCAGCATACTCCAGTCCAAGGTTTTCGAGGGATTCATCTCAGCCAATCAATTGAATGCAATTCTGCCTGCCACACAACTGTCAGCAATAAATTCAATTGGCATTTCTGCCATCGGCAGCGGCCCGATTCCACTTGGGTATGGAGGCAATACAGCGCTTCAGAATCTCGTATCAGGGAATGCAAGCCT